>DILV01000007.1:182705-201607 GCA_002425225.1 Thiothrix sp. UBA5583 | reverse complement strand
GGGGGGGGGTGGCGGGGGGGAGGGGGGGAAGGAGGGGCGGCGCGGAAAAGTGCCCGTACCTTGTAACACGGGCACTTAGTCTCATGGATGGGACTCTTTTACTAGCTCATTGTTTACTAAATTATTTTTTTCTTTTCTTTCCATGAAATTTGGTGTATATTTTGATTATTGCACCATTAATCAATTATTAGGGGTTTTATGTCACGTGGTGGTAGTAGGGAAGGCGCAGGAAGGCCAGTGTGTGAGAAAACCAAGCAGGTAAGAATGCCTGAATCTTTGGAGCCTTTGTTTCAGGAATTACTTAAGATTAAACGAGGTTTTGGTGAACCTTATTCGCCTTACTTGGCTTTGGTCTTGCTGGATCGTGCGGTAGCTATGCCACAAATTTTTATGAACTACGGTAAGACAGCACGTAGTACAGGGCTTCGTTTGGTTGATACATTGATTGACTCCTTGGAGCCCCAGGCAGAAAGGGAAGATTGTCCTTCTAGCGTTCTTCAGCGCCTGGAGGATTTGCGGTCTGTCAGGGGTGTTTTTCTGACGCAGGCCGGGGAGACAACTGGAGATTTTAAAGCTGATTTCAAGAAAAAGGGTATTGATTTTCCTCTTTGATCTTTGGGTTTTAGGCGCTCTGCCTCGGTGTTACCAGCACCGGGGCAGAACTTCACATCAACGACTATTTAGGAGTCGATAATATGCAGTTACGGATTGTACCTGAATCGCTTGATTCAGAGAATCATAGTTCATTTATGGGTAGCGACGATGTAATGGATACCAAAAGGGATACAAGGCGTTTGGAGACACCTTGGCGTGGCTGGTCCTAGTATGATTGCTATCTTCAAGATCCGGCAGGGAATCGCTATTCACCTGAAATGGTGCAGACTTCTTTATGGGCTTTTGAGTTAGCGCATGAATTGACGGGTAGTCCTTTGCAGGTGCTTAGCTTGCGTAATGAACTTCGCAGGCGGGTAGAGAATTTACGTTCTTTGTCTGAAGTTCCTGAAATTGTGATCCGTTGGCGTGGTGTTGAGACATCTGTTTCTTTGCCCGTTACTTCGCATAATACATATTATGTCAAATTGACATAATATAAGTGAAATGAAGAAATATTGTGAGTATATTTTCTACAACATGATCTATACTCACTAAAGCAGGGAACAGATGTCATTCAATGGATGGAGGCAAGCAGCTATGGAGTCAGCAGGTTATTTCGTGACGTTTCACGATAGTACTACTCACCAACAAGAACGGGGTTCCTCTTCTGGAATCGACATCATGTGCTGCCCTGTTTGTGCCAGCAAGGCAGCGATTGTCCGCACTCGCCGTCCACGTATTATCAAACTGTTTACCCAGAAAAAACTGTATCTTTGCCGTCAGTGCAAAACACAGTTCTGGCGTTGAACAATCAGTGTTTACAAATGGGTGAATCGTCCGGCGTTTCTACGCTACGGACGATGGTTTCAACAAAAGCATTGAATTCATCCATGCTAATGACACTCAACATACGGTTCATCACATCGGGGTCGACCTGTGCGATGGTCTGTTTGCCACCAAGCAGTTGCAGATAAATGCCAGCAGTGCTTTTGGCGTGAACATCTTCCATGCCTTCTTCCAGCAAGGCTTGGTCTTCCGAACTTAATTCGTCATACAAATCATCCAGTTCATCCCACAGATCGTCATCCACACCTTCCGCAATTTTCAGAACAATTCCCCCATGCACTGACTCGATTTCCTGAACATAGGCAAGTTGACGCTCCTGTAATGCTTGAATGAATTTATCAGCAATACGTGAGGTGAAAAACAGATATTCCAGCATTTCGTTCATAATGGTTTGCAACCTATTGATTTTCTTTGGTTGATATTTTTAGAAGTACTTTATCCAGCAGCCTGGTAGGCAGAATCCTCCGCAGCATCCAGAACAAGTGTGCTGGAACTGTTACGGGATAACGCGCTTTGGGACGGGGGCTTTCCAGTGCGTGAATGACCTTTGCCAGTACCGCCTCCGCAGGCAAGGTAAAAGGTGCAGCAGGGCCTTCCTTCTCCAGACGGCGTATTGCACCCTGATATTTGAAGCGATACACACTTTGGTCGATCTTTACCTGTTCTTTCAATGCCTGCAATGCATTCGCACGAAAACGGCTTTCAATCGGGCCGGGTTCAATCAGGCAAACCTTGATGTCTGTATCAGCCAACTCCAGGCGCAAGGTATCCGCCATGCCTTCAATCGCGTATTTGCTGGCGTTGTAAGCGCCCCGGAATGGCAATGCGACGTATCCCAGCAAGGAACTGTTGTAGATAATCCTGCCTTCATTGCGTTGGCGCAGGATGGGCATCAGCATGGTTGTCAGTTGATGCCAGCCAAATACGTTGGTGGCAAACTGCTTCTCCAGTGCTTCGCGAGACAAGTCTTCCAATGCACCTGCCTGCCCGTATGCGCCATTATGGAATACCGCATACAATTCACTATTGGTGCGCAACATCAGCTCGTACACAGCATCCTGCACACTCTCAGGATTAGCCAAATCCAGTTGCAGGGTTTTGAAGCCTTCCCTTTCCAGCCGTTCCACATCTTCTGCCTTGCGGGCAGAGGCGAACACCTGATAGCCACCCCGCTCTTTCAGCCCTTTCGCCACACAATAGCCAATCCCGCTCGAACAGCCTGTGATCAATACATTGCGCATCGCTTGTTGTTTCCGTCGTACCTCGTGAGGGCTGAATGTAACGCGATTCATTGAATTCAGGCAATCACATCCTTATTATTACCCTCTAATATTCTGAAATGTGGGAAACTTGCCATGCCAATTTATGCTTATCAATGCACTGCTTGCGGTCACGAACTGGAAGCCCTGCAAAAAATCTCGGATGCGCCATTGACAGATTGCCCTGCCTGTGATGAAGCCAGTCTGACAAAGAAAGTGACTGCCGCAGCTTTTCGTTTAAGCGGTGGTGGCTGGTATGAAACCGATTTTAAAAGTGGCAGCAAGAAGAATGTGGCTACCAACGAAGCGCCTCCCTCCCCTGCTTGTGGCACTGGTGCTTGCCCTGCCTGCCAGTAGCTTCCCTGCCCCTTCGCCTGATGCTTGCCCGGTTTTTAATCGGGCATTGCCATTTATCTGGAATTTTCAGCAGACGATTACATGAAATAATAGAATAAACAAAATAAACCCACTGGCTTAATGTAACAAAATAAATAAGGATACCAAGCCATGAAAAAACTTTTGCTAGGCATTGTTCTGTCAATTTCCGTATCTGTTGCTTTTGCTGTTGAAGAAGACAGTGGTGCAGTTTATGTTGGCGTTAGTGCTGGTAAAACTGCTGCGGGTTGTGATTTTGATGAGTGTGATAACCATAACTGGAAACTCTTCGGCGGTTACGAAATCACACCCTCCATTGCAGCAGAAGCCGCTTACCAGCACATCCTCAATACAAAAGAGGTAGAAGCTGTGGGCATGAGTTTGTCTGGCCTCTACAAGGTTCCAGTCAGTGACAAACTGGATGTATTCGGCAAGGCAGGCATGATGGCCTGGCGCGTTAGTCCCCTATACGATAGTGGTGCTGAAGCATCCAATACCGACTTTATCTATGGGGCAGGTTCAACTTATAAATTAAATGAAAACTGGGGTGTCCGTGGCGAATACGAACATATTGGTGGTGATCTGGATGCCAATATGTATTCGCTTGGTGCAGTATTTTCCTCCTTGTGAGGCTTGATAATAAAAATGGGGCAAAAATAAATGAAAAAACAAATCTTAATAGTGCTAGTTGCAGCTATTTCCTCTTCCACTGTATGCGCGGAGGGCTTGTTTAACACCAGCGGAAAAGAGTCTGGAACCATTTACGGCGGAGCGAGTGCCGGTAAAGCAGATGCCGAGTGCAGTGACACTTCCATTGACTGCAAAAGCACTGGCTGGAAGCTGTTTGGCGGCTACAAGCTTTCCCCCAATCTTGCGGTAGAAGGCGGCTATTACTCTTTGGGAACAACCAAAGAAGAAGTCCTGCCTGGTACAACCGCAGAAGTTTCCGCTTCTGGGGTGGGCATGACTGGTGTTGCATCCTATCCGGTTGCTGACGAGGTGGATATGTTTGCCAAAGGCGGCATCATGATGTGGGAAGCTGAAGGCAAAGTGACAGGTTTCCCCACCCAGAAAGAAGATGGAACCGACCTGTTACTAGGGGTGGGCGCAGCTTACAAGTTAGACAACAACTGGGGTATCCGAGGTGAATACGAACACGTAGGCGGCGACCTGAAAGCCAATATGTACTCCATCGGTGCAACCTTTTCATCTCTCTAAATCAATACATATTTGCGGCGGGACATTTCCGCCGCATTGCTTGTACTTTCCTTACTGAATCCGGCTTGCGCAGAAGCCTGCCAAGGCTTAACATTCCCGCCTTTATAATCATAAATCACTTCGGATTTTCAGGAATTATCAATGCGTAGCCATTATTGCGGGCAGGTAGATGAAGCGCTGCTCGACCAGCAAGTAACCCTGTGTGGATGGGTAAACCGCCGCCGTGACCACGGTGGGGTCATTTTCATTGATTTGCGTGACCGTGAAGGCTTGGTACAGGTGGTATTTGACCCAGACCGTGCTGAAACCTTCAAAACTGCCGAACGTGTACGCAATGAGTACGTACTGCAAGTCGTTGCCAAAGTTCGCCGACGTCCTGCGGGGACTGAAAACCCTAACCTGCGCAGTGGTCAGGTTGAACTGCTGGGTCTGGAGCTGAATGTCCTGAACGAAGCGGCTACCCCACCCTTCCAGTTGGATGAGGAAAACGTCAACGAAGAAACCCGTCTGACCTATCGCTACATTGATTTGCGCCGCCCTGAAATGCAAAAGCGGATGCAGACCCGTGCGAAAGTGACCGGTTTCCTGCGCCGTTTCCTCGAAGACCACGGCTTCCTCGACATTGAAACACCGATGCTGACCAAAGCCACCCCGGAAGGCGCCCGCGATTACCTCGTACCTAGCCGTACCCATCCGGGTTCCTTCTTCGCCCTGCCCCAATCACCGCAGTTGTTCAAGCAATTGCTGATGATGTCCGGTATGGATCGCTACTACCAGTTTGCACGTTGCTTCCGTGATGAAGATCTGCGTGCCGACCGTCAGCCTGAATTTACTCAACTCGACATTGAAACATCCTTCATGGATGACAATGCCATCATGAGTCTGATGGAAGAGATGATGCGGGCAACTTTCAAGGAAACGCTGGGTGTGGAACTGCCCAACCCGTTCCCGCGTATGCCCTACTCCGAAGCCATGCACCGCTTTGGTTCCGACAAACCAGACATGCGCATTCCACTGGAATTTGTGGAAGTATCCGACCTGATGCAGGAAGTCGAATTCAAGGTGTTCTCCGGCCCCGCCAAAGACCCGCAAGGCCGTGTCGTTGCCATGCGCTTGCCCAATGGTGGTGAACTGTCCCGCAAGGAAATCGATGATTACACCACGTTTGTAGGTCGTTATGGCGCGAAAGGTCTGGCCTACATCAAGGTCAACGACGCTGCTGCGGGTCGTGAAGGGCTACAATCCCCCATCCTGAAATTCCTGCCGGATGAAACCGTAACAGGGATTATGCAACGCACAGGAGCACAGACCGGCGACCTGATCTTCTTCGGTGCGGATAAATCTCGCATCGTCAACGATGCCTTGGGTGCGTTGCGGGTCAAACTGGGGCAGGATCGCAGCCTGATTCAAGGCGAATGGGCTGCACTGTGGGTCGTCGATTTCCCGATGTTTGAATGGGACGAAAAGGAAAACCGTTGGGTTGCCCTCCACCACCCGTTCACTTCCCCCAAAGGTTCACCGGAAGAGTTGCTGTCCAATCCGGGTGAAGCCCTTTCCATTGCCTATGACATGGTGCTGAATGGTACTGAGGTCGGTGGTGGTTCCGTGCGTATCCACAACATGGAAATGCAAAAATCCGTCTTCAAACTGCTGGGCATCTCCGATGAAGAAGCCCAAGAAAAGTTTGGATTCCTGCTGAACGCATTGAAATACGGTTGCCCTCCACACGGTGGTTTGGCTTTTGGTCTGGATCGTCTGATCATGCTGATGACCGGCAGCCAGTCCATCCGCGATGTTATGGCTTTCCCGAAAACCCAGACAGCCGCCTGTCCACTGACAGACGCACCGGCAGAAGTTGGAATGAAGCAATTACGTGAACTGAATATACGGGTTCAGCTACCCCAAAAATAAGGTGGTTCTCACCAAGTTCTACGTAGGGGCAGACCATTGTGTCTGCCCTTATGTTTTTGGGATGCTTCACACTATTCAGTTTTAGTTTTTTTAAACTTACTTACGTATTTTTTAGTTAGTCATTGAAAATAAAGTAACAATTTCAGAAAAGTTTTATTTCTATTAGAAATAATTAACATACTTAGCTATTCACCAGTTCAAACACCGTGGCGGGCTTGCCACTGCGACCATCTGTGCGCTGGCGTACCTTACGCCTGATCCTGCCCTGGGTTTCCAGTGACTTGAGCAAGGTGTTCATGACGGCGGACTTGATGTTCTGCTGGAACACGTTCACCCGGATTTGCGTAGTGGTCAGCCCGCCATGTTTGCGCAAGGCTGCCAGAATCTTGGCAGCATCCTCGTTCTGGTCGCCCTCGAAGATGTAGGCCACGCTGCCCAGGCAGTAATCCCAGATATGAGCCGCCGCCTGCAAATGCTGTGGCAGCACCTGTTCCGAGCAATCCAGCAAGGCAAAAATGCAAGCAATGCGCAACACCTGCACCCGTGCCCGTTCCGCCATCGGTGCAGTTACCCGTGCCAGCGAAATCGCCATATCCCCCCACACTTGCAGGGCTGCGGGTGACAAGCTGAGTTCTGGCAAGTCACTGGCAAACTGGATGGCTTTGGCGATGGCATCAGCGTAATGCAGCATCTGTGGCACGGGGATACTTTCCGGGATGGCGACGATCTTGGGGCGGCGCACACAAATCCACAGGATACGGCTGGCAAGGGCGCTGACGTACTCGCTTTGCTCCAACCGTTTCACCAGTTCTTCGTAAGTGATGTGGGCGACGAAACAGACGTGGGCATCCGTTACTGTTACCCGGTTGTTTTTGGTCAACGGGGAAAAGTTGCCGGAATCCCAGAAGCGGCGGATAGCGGCTGACACGGTGTTGCCTTCACGTCGTGCGGCCTGCAATACGGCGGCAAATTCCTCTTCCACAATCATCAGGCGCTTATCGGTAATGCCCTTGTCAGTGGGATTACCATCTTCGTCTTCGGTATCTGCCGGGTCACGAACGGCCCATGCTAGACCTTCCCCGCTCGACATCGGGCCGTCGCGGTATTGTGCCAGCGGCAAACCCAGCTTGCGCAATTGCACATTGACATAATCGTGCATCAATCGCCTGACCGGTGCGGCAGCAGTTCCCTTCCCGCCACCAGCGGAACTGGCTGTCACGCAGAACAGGCGCGGTGGTGCTTCCACATCCCCGAGGCGGACAACTGCCTTGTTTCCGAAATAAGCACCAGTCCATGTCAGCAAGTGAACCAGCACACCAATCGGGTCAGCTTCGGATTTTAGACAGGCAGCACGGGCAAACTGTCCCGCTACACCGTAATAGCAGCCTTCATGTGGGATCGGGAATTCTGCTGGCGCTTCTTCAATAGCAATCGTGTTGTAGGTACTGCTGTCGTGTAGCTTGATAACATTGCTCATTACCTATTCCTTTACGTTAAATACGTATATTTTTATAAATACTAAACTAATATAAAAATATTGTAAAACAGCATTTTACTTTTAAGTACTTAATTACGTATTTTAAAAAATAAATTGTTGCCAGTTTTTTCTGACAAAAAGAATGAGTATAGAAAAACAGCACATGGGTAGTATGCATAGAACGTGCATACCTGATTTTGGTGGAGGCTAGACAAAAGAAAGGTTAGGCATAAAACCTAACCTTTGCTTGAGATAGTTGGTGGGCCCACTAGGACTCGAACCTAGGACCAAGGGATTATGAGTCCCCTGCTCTAACCGACTGAGCTATAGGCCCTGAAACCTTTTAATTAGTAGGCAGTACGCCAGGGTCGTATTCCAAGAAGCTGCGCAGCATATCTGAACGGCTAGGATGACGCAACTTCCGTAAGGCTTTTGCTTCAATCTGCCGGATACGTTCGCGAGTTACGTCAAACTGTTTGCCAACTTCTTCCAAGGTATGGTCTGTATTCATGTCAATGCCGAAACGCATCCGCAATACCTTGGCTTCGCGGGAAGTCAGGCTTGACAGCACTTCTCGGGTTACTTCAGACAGACTAGAAGTCGTTGCAGCTTCAATCGGTGACAAGATATTGCCATCTTCAATGAAATCACCCAGATGCGAATCTTCGTCATCCCCGATCGGCGTTTCCATCGAAATGGGTTCCTTGGCAATTTTCAGCACCTTGCGGATTTTGTCTTCCGGCATGTCCATCGCTTCAGCAAGCTCTTCCGGGGTCGCTTCACGACCTTTTTCCTGCAACAGCTTGCGGGAAATACGGTTGAGCTTGTTGATAGTTTCGATCATGTGTACCGGGATACGGATGGTCCGTGCCTGATCCGCAATCGAGCGGGTAATGGCTTGACGAATCCACCAAGTAGCATAGGTTGAGAATTTGTAGCCACGACGGTATTCAAATTTGTCAACCGCTTTCATCAGACCAATATTGCCTTCCTGGATCAGATCAAGGAATTGCAAGCCCCGGTTGGTGTACTTCTTCGCAATAGAAATGACTAGGCGCAGGTTGGCTTCTACCATTTCTTTTTTGGCACGACGTGCTTTGGCTTCACCCACCGACATGCTGCGGTTGATTTCCTTGATCTGCGAAATGCTCAGGTTACATTCACGCTCAATTTCCAGCAGTTGCTGCTGCGCTTCATGCACTTTGGGTAAGGTAGCACGCAATTTGCTGTGATCACCCCGCTTGTCGGTGCAGTAAAGATCCAGCCAGCCTAGATTAGTTTCATTTTGCGGAAAACTGTCAATGAAGTCCTGACGAGACATATTGCCCTTTTGGACACACAGTTTCATGATGTGGCGTTCACTATGACGTATACGATCCACAATTTCGTTCAACTGGACGGTCAACTGGTCAATAATGGGCTGTGCCAAACGGAATTCCATGAATTTGAGCGCAACTGCATCACGCGCCACTGTATAAGCGCCTTGATCATTGCGAGAGCAGGCGGCTTTGGCAACTTCATACAATTCACGCAATTCGGCAAACTTGAGGCGGGCTTCTTCAGGATCAGGCCCCGTGTCAACCGGATCAGTCGGCACTTCCTCTTCATCTTCATCCACTGCAACTACAGCATCTTCTTCAGAATCAGATTTGGCAGCATCAGGGGCATAAGGATCTTCGGTCGTCATTTGGAATGCGCTCAAATCCTCATTCGGATTGGCGAAACCATTGATGATGTCGGTCAGGCGGACTTCTTCGGAATCAATCAGGTCTGCCTTGGCGAGCAATACTTCTGTCGATGCCGGATACTGTGCCAGTGCCCGCAGGATTTCGTTCAGACCTTCTTCGATGCGGATTGCAATCTGGATTTCGCCTTCGCGGGTTAGCAGCTCAACCATACCCATTTCACGCATGTACATGCGTACCGGGTCGGTGGTGCGTCCAAAGTCACTGTCAACACTGGCAAGTGCTGCCGCTGCTTCTTCCGCTGCTTCATCATCGGCCTGTACGGCTTCATCATTCAGCAACAGGGAATCAGCATCAGGGGCATGTTCGTAGACAGTAATACCCATATCGTTGATCATGGCAACGATATCTTCAATCTGCTCAGGGTCAACAATGGTATCAGGAAGGTGGTCATTCACCTCGGCATAGGTGAGGTAGCCCTGTTCCTTACCTCTGGCAATCAGTTCTTTCAAGCTGGACTGTTGCTGCTCTTCTTGACTCATGCCCTAAAACTCTCTGGAAAAAAGGTCGGTAATTATATCACAATTTTCTGAAATACCAGTATCTGACAGTGTAGTTATACGCCCAGATTGTGTAATTCAGACAGCAAACACAACAGGTCATGGCGCTCTTGTACGCTTAAACCTTCAGTACGTTCACGGTGTAACAAGGCTTCAAGCCGCTGCTGGTTTGCTTGTCGGCGTATTTGTTGCAGACAATCGGAAAATTCGCGCCGAATAACGGCTTCATCATCGGTTTCCGGTCGCCAGCTACTCAAACGCATCAATACTTGCTCATGTTCGGTCTGACGGAAACGTTCAAGCAACCCTGCCGTGTGTATATGGGGGTGCTCATCGATGTTTTCAACAACTGCCGCCAATAGATTCATGCCAGGCAAATCGTATTCCAAAATTTGTTCGGCACTACCAGCCAACTCCACCAGCACCGGGTAATGTAACAACAGTGCAATGGCATGTCTTGCAGGTGTACGCCTGACATCCTGATCACCCAACCGCGACCGATTATAGGTCACTTCTGCTGAAACGGGAGCATTTCCCCTTAAATGACGCCGAGCTACCTCCAGTGGAGTATTTGTAAGTGTAGACAATTCCCCAAGCAATTGTTCCCGCAACAGGATAACTGGCATGGTTGCCAACAGTTTTAGCCCTTCACTCAGCAAGTGGGACTTCCCTTCACGAGTGCTGATATTGTAGCGCTCCTGCAAAACGCTTGACAGATAAGCACTGAGTGTCAGGGCGCTTGCAAAACTCGCTTCAAAGGCTTCCTGACCAACCTGACGAATCTGGGTATCAGGATCTTCCCCCTGCGGCAAGAACAGGAAGCGGATCTCCTTGTCATCCCTCAATTCCGGCAAGGCGTTTTCCAGAGCACGCCAGGCGGCTTCACGCCCTGCCCTGTCACCATCAAAGCAGAAAACCACTTCAGGAACCAGACGCAGCAACTGCTTGATATGTTCGGGTGTTGTCGCCGTGCCTAAGGTTGCTACAGCGTAAGTAACGCCATACTGTGCCAGGGCGATGACATCCATGTAACCTTCTACTACCAGTAAACGTTCCAGTTTGCGGGTATGCTGGCGAGCTTCAAACAAACCGTATAGCTCAGCACCCTTGTGGAAGACCTCAGTTTCTGGCGAATTCAGGTATTTGGGGGAACCTTCACCCATAATGCGTCCGCCAAAACCGATGACCCGCCCGCGCCGGTCACGGATGGGAAACATAACCCGCTCACGGAAACGGTCATAGACTCTGCCTGCATCATTGCGGATCGACATGCCACTGGCGATTAGTTTTTCTTCGCCATAATGAGCCAGTTGCCGACCAAGGCTGATGGCGGCGGGAGCATACCCCAGACCAAAACGGGTGATAATGTCTGCTGACAAGCCACGCTGCTGCAAATACTCAAGAGCGGTAGAGGTTTGCTTCAACTGCCCTTGGAACCAGACAGCCGCATCTTCCAGCAAATGATACAAACTGCCGTCGCTGCGCTTGCGCTTTGGTGCATCATCTGCACCTTCACGGGGCACTTGCACACCAACAGTGCGAGCAAGTGCTTCAATTGCCTCTACGTATTCCAGATGTTCGTATTCCATCAGGAAAGAAATGGCAGAGCCATGTACCCCGCAACCAAAACAATGGTAAAACTGTTTAGTCGGGCTAACGGTGAAAGATGGCGTTTTTTCGTTATGAAACGGGCAGCAGGCCATGTACTCGCGCCCTGCTTTTTTCAGCGGCACACGTGAGCCAACCACATCAACAATGTCGACACGATTAAGAAGCTGGTCGATGAATTCCTTCGGGATACGGCCTGCTGTGTTCATGGATGGTGTGCGGGTTCCGGGTTACATTTACGGCTTAGTATATTCTATTTGCTGTGGACGCATCTCTTTTCATCGCGGTGAAAACGCGCTAAGGTGCTAGCCCTGAAATTGTATTTTAGTCCATAATAGCTACCCCTTTATTGCCTGAGATTCCGATGAGATACAGCGAACTCCCCCCAGCACAAGGGCTTTATGACCCTGGCTTTGAACACGATGCTTGCGGCATGGGTTTTGTGGCGCACCTGAAAGGTGTCAAGTCACACCGGATTGTCCAACAGGCATTGAATGTCCTTACCCACATGGAACACCGTGGCGCATGTGGCTGCGAAGAAAACACCGGTGATGGCGCGGGCATTCTGCTTCAGTTGCCGCACGAATTCCTAGTAGCTGAGTGCAAGTCGCTGAATATCAAGCTTCCCGCACTTGGCGAGTATGCCGTAGGCATGGTTTTCCTGCCACAGGATGCCGACGCCCGCGCTGAAGTTGCCTCAGTGTTTGCCAGTATGGTGGAAGAAGAAGGTCAAACCCTGCTTGGCTGGCGTGATGTGCCAGTTAACCCTACCCCGATTGGCAATACAGCATTGAAGGCGATGCCATTCATCCGCATGGCTTTCGTGGCAAAATCAGCCGATGTACCCGCAGGGATTGCGTTTGAGCGCAAGCTGTACGTTATCCGCAAACGCACCGAAACTGCGGTAAATGCAACAGAAGCAGCCGGACACATTTATTTCCCCAGTCTGTCTTCACGCACGCTTGTTTATAAAGGGATGCTGACCACCGAACAGGTTGGGCAGTTTTACAAGGATTTGAGCAACCCGCACATGAAAACGGCGATTGCGATGATCCACTCGCGGTTTTCCACCAACACATTCCCAAGCTGGGAGCGCGCGCACCCTAACCGTTACCTGATCCATAACGGTGAAATCAACACCATGCGTGGCAATGTCAACTGGATGAATGCGCGTCAGGGTGTGATCAAAACCGACGTATTCAAGACCGATGTAAAAAAGCTGTTCCCCATCGTTAACCCGAACGGCAGTGACTCGGCGATGTTCGACAACACGCTGGAGTTTATGTACCTGTCCGGCTATTCCCTGCCCCATGCGATGATGATGATGGTTCCCGAACCATGGACAAACCACGAAAGCATGAGTGCGGAAAAGAAAGCCTTCTACGAATACCATAGCTGCCTGATGGAGCCATGGGATGGCCCTGCGGCTATGGGTTTCACCGACGGCACGCTGGTAGGCGCAACCCTCGACCGTAATGGTTTGCGTCCATCACGCTACTATGTCACGAATGATGACATGATCATCCTTGCGTCCGAAGTGGGCGTACTGGATGACCTTGACCAAAGTACCATCGTCTCTAAGCAGCGTCTGCAACCGGGACGCATGTTGCTGGTGGATACCGCACAAGGGCGCATCATTGCTGATGAGGAAATCAAGCAGCAAATGGCAACCGCCAAGCCTTACCAAGATTGGCTGGCAAACAATCTGGTGGAACTGAGCGACCTACCGGATGCGCCGCATATCACCTTGCCGGAACATGAAACACTGGTACAACGCCAAAAAATGTTCGGCTATACCTACGAAGATGTGCGCAAGGTGCTCGTACCGATGGCATTGACCGGCATCGACCCGTTGGGTGCAATGGGTATCGACTCGCCGCTAGCAGTGCTGTCTAACCAGGCACAACCGTTGTTCAACTATTTCAAACAGTTGTTCGCACAAGTTACCAACCCACCGATTGACTCGATCCGTGAAGAAATCGTCACCTCGGCGTACACCACACTCGGTTCGGAAGGTGACATTACTGCACCAACTGCAGCCAGTTGCCAGCAAATCCTGCTAAAGTCACCGATTCTGGGGAATGCCGAACTGGCGAAACTAACCCACATTAACCGCGAAGGTTTCAAGTGTGTCACTCTGCCAATCATGTTCCGCGCGGCGGATGGTGAAGCAGCATTGGAAGCGGCAATGGAGCACCTGTTTGCCATGGCAGACAAAGCCATTGCCGACGGTGCAAACCTGATCGTGTTGTCTGATCGTTTGGCTGATGCTGATAATGCGCCAATTCCATCGCTGTTGGCTGTTTCCGGTTTGCACCATCATCTGATTCGTAACAGTTGCCGCACCCGCGTGAGCCTGATTCTGGAATCTGGAGAGCCACGTGAAGTGCATCATTTCTGTACTTTGCTGGGATACGGTGCGCAAGCTATCAACCCTTATCTGGCGTTTGAATCCCTCAATGACCTGATCCGTGAAGGTTTGCTGCCCAACCTCAAGCATGAATATGCAGTACAAAAGTACATTAAGGCAGTCACCAAAGGCGTGATCAAGGTCATGTCGAAAATTGGCATTTCCACCATCCAGTCCTACCGTGGGGCACAAATCTTTGAAGCTCTGGGCATCAGCCAGCCAGTGGTCGACAAGTATTTCACCGCAACCGCTTCACGGATCGGTGGTATTGGTTTGCCAACCATTGCCAAGGAAACCCTCATCCGTCATCAAACCGCGTTTGAGCACCATGATGCCGAGCATCGCTCACTGAAAGCCGGTAACGTGTTCCAGTGGCGTAATGAGGAAGAAGAGCATCAATACAACCCAGCCACCATTTACGCTTTGCAAAAAGCCGTAAAACTGGGTGATTACAAACTGTACAAACAATACAGCCGTTTGATGCACGAAGATGCAGAAGTCAAATTTAACCTGCGTAACCTGCTCGACTTTAACTATGCCGAACAGCCATTGCCACTAAGTGAAGTCGAATCCGCACAGAACATTGTGAAACGTTTCAAATCCGGTGCGATGTCATTTGGCTCCATCAGCAAGGAAGCACATGAAGCGTTGGCGATTGCCATGAACCGCATTGGCGGGCGCTCCAACTCTGGTGAAGGCGGCGAAGACCCGGCACGTTTCACCCCGGATATCAATGGCGATTCGCGTAACAGTGCCATCAAGCAGGTCGCTTCAGGCCGCTTCGGTGTCACCAGCCATTACCTGAACAATGCGCAGGAAATCCAGATCAAGCTGGCACAAGGCGCAAAACCGGGTGAAGGCGGTCAATTACCGGGCAAAAAAGTCTACCCATGGGTAGCGAAAGTGCGCGGCACGACACCGGGCGTGGGCCTGATTTCCCCACCACCACATCACGACATTTACTCGATTGAAGACTTGTCACAGCTTATCCATGATCTGAAAAACGCCAACAAACGGGCACGGATCAACGTCAAGCTGGTATCTGAAGTTGGCGTCGGCACGATTGCTGCCGGGGTTGCCAAGGGTAAAGCTGACGTTATCCTGATTTCCGGTTACGACGGCGGTACAGGTGCTTCCCCGAAAACCAGCGTCCAGCACGCCGGTTTGCCGTGGGAGCTGGGTCTGGCAGAAACCCACCAAACCTTGCTGCTCAACAATCTGCGTAGCCGGGTACGTCTGGAAACAGACGGCAAGTTGATGACAGGCCGTGACGTAGCCGTTGCTGCGTTGCTGGGAGCGGAAGAATACGGCTTTGCCACCCTGCCACTGGTAGCGCTGGGTTGCGTAATGATGCGGGTGTGCCATCAGGACACATGCCCAGTTGGTATTGCTACCCAAAATCCTGAGCTGCGCAAGAAATACGCTGGCGACCCACAATACGTGGTTAACCTGCTGATGTTCATCGCCGAGGAATTGCGCGAATACATGGCAAAACTCGGTTTCCGCACCATTGATGAAATGGTCGGGCGTGTGGACAAACTGCGTCAGGGTGACGCTAGCGGTCATTGGAAAGCCCAAACGGTTGATCTCAGCAAACTGCTGCACCAGCCCGAGGTGGATGAATGTGATGGTATCCGTTGCCTGCGCGAACAGGATCACGGTATTGCTCACTCACTGGATGAGCAGAAAATACTCAGAGCCTGTCAGCCTGCCCTTGACAACGGTACACCTGTCACTGCCGAGTTTGGCATCAGGAACATTGACCGGGTAGTGGGCACAATCACCGGCTCGGAACTGACCCGCAAATACGGCGCAAACGGCTTGCCGGAAGACACTATCCGCCTGAAGTTCAACGGTTCTGCCGGGCAAAGTTTCGGCGCATTCGTGCCTAAAGGCATGACATTGGAATTGGAAGGCGATTCCAACGACTACATCGGCAAAGGCTTGTCTGGTGGCAAGATCATCGTCTACCCGCGCAAGGATGCGCAGTTCGCCGCAGAAGAAAACATTCTGATCGGCAACGTAGCATTCTTCGGCGCGAGCGACGGCGAAGCCTATGTACGCGGTGTTGCCGGTGAACGTTTCTGTGTACGTAACTCCGGCGTGCGCGTTGTTGTCGAAGGTACAGGCGACCACGGTTGTGAATACATGACCGGCGGGCGCGTTGTCGTATTAGGCAAGGTCGGGCGAAACTTCGGCGCTGGGATGTCCGGCGGTGTGGCTTACGTTTACGACCCTACTGGCATCTTGGCTGTCAGCGGTAACACCGAAATGGTGGCATACAACCCGCTATCTGATGCAGACGAAAAAGCCGAAGTGAAAGCGATGATTGAAAAACACGTTTTGCACACAGGCAGTACCCGTGGCAGCATGATTCTGGGCGACTGGGACAAGCATTCCGCTGATTTCGTGCGCGTCATGCCGAATGACTATCAACGCATGTTGGAAGCGATCAAGTCATTTGAAGAGCAAGGGCTTTCCGGCGAAGAAGCCCTGATGGCTGCTTTCACCGCAAACAATAGCGACGCCTCGCGTGTCGGTGGCAACTAAGGAATAAGGGTCAATATCATGGGTAAACCTACTGGTTTCGTTGAATACCAGCGCGAATTGCCAGCCGACCGCGCACCGTTGGAACGGATCAAGGACTGGCGTGAATTTCACCTGCATTTCAAGCGTGAAGATGGCAACCGCAAGCAAGCCGGGCGCTGCATGGAATGCGGTATCCCCTTCTGCCAAACAGGCAAAATGCTGCCTACTGGTGCGAGTGGCTGCCCTATCCACAACCTGATTCCTGAATGGAACGACATGATTTATCGTGGTTTGTGGAAGGAAGCATATGAACGCCTGCGCATGACCAACAATTTCCCGGAATTCACCGGACGTGTGTGCCCTGCGCCGTGCGAAGGCTCTTGCACCCTTGGCATCAGTGAACCTCCTGTCACCATCAAGCTCAATGAAGTGTCGATTATCGACAAGGCATTTGCAGAAGGCTGGGTTACACCGCAAATCCCGATGCAACGTACCGGCAAAAAAGTCGCTGTGGTAGGCTCGGGGCCTGCGGGTCTGGCATGTGCTGACCAGTTGAATACTGCTGGTCACGATGTAACCGTTTACGAACGCGCTGACCGCATCGGCGGCTTGCTGATGTACGGCATCCCCAACATGAAGCTGGACAAGCAGGAAGTGGTGCAACGCCGGGTAGACCTGATGGCAGCCGAAGGTGTGAAGTTCGTCACGGGTGTGGAAGTGGGTAAGGATGTTTCCGCCGAAACCTTGCGCAGCGAGTTTGATGCCGTGGTGCTGTGTGCCGGGGCAACCCAGCCGCGTGATTTGTCAGTGGAAGGGCGCGACCTTAAAGGCGTGCATTTCGCGATGGATTTCCTCACCGCCAATACCAAAAGTTTGCTGGATTCCAATCTGGAAAATGGTAACTACATTTCAGCCAAAGGGCTGGATGTGGTAGTTATCGGTGGTGGTGATACTGGCACTGACTGCGTAGCAACCTCCGTGCGTCATGGCTGCAAATCCGTTACCCAACTGGAAATCATGCCGCGAGCACCAGATAGTCGCGCTCCTGATAATCCTTGGCCGGAGTGGCCTCGTGTCCACAAGGTTGACTACGGTCAGGAAGAAGCAGCAGCACTGTTTGGCGCTGACCCGCGTGATTACCTCATTTCCACCAAAAAACTGGTTGGCGATGACAGCGGCAATGTGCAAGAAATTCATACTGTCGGGGTACGTTGGGAGCGAAGTTCTACCGGGCGCATGAATCTGGTGGAGGTGGCTGGCACAGCAGATGTGCTGCCTGCGCAACTTGTATTGCTGGCCATGGGCTTTACCGGCCCTGAAAAAACCCTGATTGATGCGTTACGACTGGATACTGACCCGCGTGGCAACGTGAAAGCGGATTATGGCAAGTATACAACCAACTTGCCGGGCGTATTTGCGGCGGGTGATATGCGCCGTGGGCAGAGTCTGATAGTGTGGGCAATTAACGAAGGTCGGGAAGCAGCACGGGAGTGCGACCGCTTTTTGATGGGCAAGACCTACCTACCGTAATTGCTTTGCCGATAAAAATTGCCTTCCCTCCATTGGGGGAAGGCAATCCAGTTCTCATCAAGCCATTACACGAATGAAATGGTGGTTATCATCCACATCGCGGCAAACCACGATGTTGGGGTAATGGAACAAGACAGCCATGCCCTGCTCAATATCACTGACATCACCACCTACAGCCACGAATCCTGCCTTGGGTACACCGCAGTGGCTGGAACCCAGTTTGTCATACTGCGACGGTAGCAAAGCCAGTGTTTCGTAGCGGTCGAGGGCTGAACAGTCATACCCACTGCCGCTGTGCCACAATTCACTGACTGCGTGCAGGTTTTTCCCTTGATAAGCAGCTTTAGCTTGTTGTACCAGCAACAGCAACCAGTCGGATTCATCTTCCCCATCATCACCAGCCTCCCCTACCAACACATCCTGAATAGCATCACCCGCAGCGGCTGCTTTTGCAACCAACCCCGCACCACCTGCAATAACCGCAGCCTTGGCAGCATCCAACCAATCCAGCCCCGTATCAACCACGCTGGCTTCCGGCAAATCGACAGGAACATCAGGCAAACTGACCTCAACAGCAGGAAGCGTGACATCGACCTCTGGCAACCCAACCTCAACCGTTGGAACACCCACATTAACGACAGGCAAATCAACATCCAGCGCCGGAGCCTGTAACGTCATGTCAGGCAGGTCGACTTCTGGCACATCAATGCCTTCCACGTCAGGCAATTGCACATTGATGTCAGGCACGGCCTGTCCTGCGACTTCAGGCACAGACAGTGCAACTTCAGGAGCAGCCACCGCCACCTCAGGCACAGACAGTGCAACTTCAGGAGCAGCCACCGCCACCTCAGGCACAGACAGTGCGACTTCAGGCAGGCTGACATCCAGATCTGGTGGATC
>DILV01000007.1:182030-182456 GCA_002425225.1 Thiothrix sp. UBA5583 | reverse complement strand
GTCAATACCAATCGGCTTGTGCGGATCAATACTGTCGAAGTCCAGCATCGAGCCAGCCTTGGCAACCAACCCCGCACCACCTGCAATAACCGCAGCCTTGGCAGCATCCAACCAATCCAGCCCTGTATCAACCACGCTGGCTTCCGGCAAATCGACAGGAATATCAGGCAAACTGACCTCAACAGCAGGAAGCGCGACATCGACCTCTGGCAACCCAACCTCAACCGTTGGAACATCCACATCAACGACAGGCAAATCAACATCCAGCGCCGGAGCCTGTAACGTCATGTCAGGCAGGTCGACTTCTGGCACATCAAGACCTTCCACGTCAGGCAATTGCACATTGATGTCAGGCACGGCCTGTCTTGCGACTTCAGGCACAGACAGTGCGACCTCAGGCAAGCTGACATCCAGATCTGGTGGATC
>DILV01000007.1:0-181735 GCA_002425225.1 Thiothrix sp. UBA5583 | reverse complement strand
GTCAATACCAATCGGCTTGTGCGGGTCAATACTGTCGAAGTCCAGCATCGAGCCAGCCTTGGCAACCAACCCCGCACCACCTGCAATAACCGCAGCCTTGGCAGCATCCAACCAATCCAGCCCTGTATCAACCACGCTGGCTTCCGGCAAATCGACAGGAACATCAGGCAAACTGACCTCAACAGCAGGAAGCGTGACATCGACCTCTGGCAACCCAACCTCAACCGTTGGAACATCCACATCAACGACAGGCAAATCAACATCCAGCGCCGGAGCCTGTAACATCATGTCAGGCAGGTCGACTTCTGGCACATCAATACCTTCCACGTCAGGCAATTGCACATTGATGTCAGGCACGGCCTGTCCTGTGACTTCAGGCACAGACAGTGCAACTTCAGGAGCAGCCACCGCCACCTCAGGCAAATCAACCCTTGGAGCCTGGACAGATACATCCGGCAAATCAGCATTGGCATTCAGTTTTTCACGTACTTGGGCAAGGGTTGCAACGGCTGCCGCCGTCCCGCTTGCCACTGCAACTGTCTGGGCAGGTTTCAGTGAGGCAGGCACACTCACATCACGTTCGTGATCCTGCCGCTGCTGGCAAAACAGCCCTTTCAGAAAACGGCCAATCCCATATCCCAACAGGAAGGCAACCAATAGCCACAACAAAGCCTGAATCAAAAACATCGTCATGATTTAACCCTCTTTCCCTGAATTTGCAAACCAGCCCATCACCAGACCAAAAATGAACACCAACAGGAGCCACATGAACAATTCTGAAAACAAGTACCACATAAGGTTCTCCTTATTCCGGGTTAATATCAAAGGTGATTCTACGATTCTGCGATCGCCCCGCTTCGTTGTCATTGGATGCAACTGGTCGGCTTTCACCATAACCCACACTGTTAACTAGTGCTGTATCCATCCCCTTCTGCACAAAGTAATTCTTGACCGCACCAGCACGCTGTTCGCTCAGTTTCTGGTTGTAAGCATCATTACCCACATTATCGGTATGCCCACTGATCTGGATACCTCGACCAGCAATGACACTTTTGCAGGTGGAAACAATACCAACCAGAGAATCCAGTAACGCTACACTGTCTTGCCGAATCACAGCCTTATTGGTTTCAAACAAAATGGTTTTACCTTTCATGGCATCGTTCAATTGCTGTTGGCAATTCTGCACAGCCTTTTCCTCAGCAGAAGGCACTGGTTTGGTAGTAGCCACCGGTGGTACTTGCGCTGGCACAGGTTCAGATTTATTGACAGCCACTACGGGCGGGGTTGCTGGTGCAACCGGTGTGACAGGAGCAACAGGAGATGTCGACGCAACTGGTGCAGCAGGAGCCACTGGCATCACTGGGGCGGCAGGAGCGTTTGCCTGTACAGAGGCAGTCGCAGGAACTGGCACAGCAGGCGTAGCAGACCTAGCAGAAACATTGATCAGGCTTTGCACGTCACGTACACCATAAATCCCCTGCGCGAGCTTGATGGCCTTGTCACGTTCAGCTTCAGAAGCTGCTACCCCTTCCAATAGCACATCACGTCCGCGTCCAGTCAGACTCACTTTAGCCCAATTCATGCCTGCGACTTTCAACCCGGCAGCGCTACGAGCAGCAAGATCGGTTTCAATGTCGCCCTGTCGGGCATTGATCATCATGAAATACAACAGTGGCAAACCCAGCAAGGTTAGCAGCCACCACCAAACAGGTGGCAATGCGCCACAGCAACATGAGCGATTATTATCCATAGAACAACCCCTTGATGGTTTATCAAAACAGCACCTTGGAGTTTAGTTTAATCAAAGGCTTATGGGGTTTTAAAAATTAGGAAAATGCAACAAGATTCACGGGGTTAACCCGAAAATTTTCCTATGACCCATACCAACGGCAAACGAAGGCAGAAACCGGACGCCCATCATCCAGCATTTCCACCGCATCCAGCAGAATCTCCGCCCCGGCAAATTGTTGTGCCAGTTCGCCCGGCCTGAGCAAGAAAGCAGGTTTTCGCGGACGACCAATAGCAGTTTGCTCACAACCCTGCATAAACGTCTGGTAGATAACGATGCCACCGGGTTTGAGAAGACGTTTCATCCAAGCAAACAGTGGGCGATGCAGGTAGCGGGCAACACAAATCAGGTCAATACTGGCATCAGCATGGTCGGCAAAAGGGTCATCACCGGTTTCCAGATCGCGGCATTCGGTACGGATACTGACCTGCTGACGAGAAGCCAACGCCTCAGCACGTTGCAATGCGCCCTCGAGGTAGTCGATGCCGGTCATTTCCCAACCGTGGATAGCAAGGTACACCATGTCTCGCCCCGAACCACAGCCGATGTCCAGCCCCTTGCCGGGAATAATGGCATGGGCAGGAACAATTTCGGTGACGAAACGCTCCAGCAGCGGCGCAGGTTGCCACAAACTGGGGGAATTCATCCCCATTGCCAACCTGCCTTGCGTCTGTAAAGCCTCCATCAATCGTGGTGTCCATTCGGTTTGCGCTACTACCTGATAGCCTTTGCGGGTGAGAAACTCACTGGCTACACACAGGCTGGTAGCATCGCCGCACAAGGCAATAGGCTGGGTGGTTTTGGGCAGTTCGTGCATACGTTGCGCCATTTCATCAGCGGGGATGGAACTGGCATCTGCAATATGACCAAGGCAGTACGCAGCAACAGGACGGCAGTCAATCAGGGGGAGAGTCGGTTTTTCCATACGCGCTATGGTAGCAAAAAAAAGCGACCCGTTGTTCAGGCGGGTCGCCAACCGGTTTCTCACTTTCGTGAGGAGTCAAACATGAAATCCTACTTCTTCGGCGCGTAAATATCCGTACACGTCCCTTCTGCCACTTCCGCCGCAAAGTTCAGCGTTTCGGAAAGCGTCGGGTGCGGGTGGATAGTCAAGCCGATGTCATGCGCATCCGCGCCCATTTCCAGTGCCAGCACGGCTTCGGCAATCAGTTCCCCGGCATTCTTGCCTGCGATGCCTGCACCAATCAGTTGCCCGCTTTCCTTGTCAAACAGTACCTTGGTCACACCGTTGCTGGCATCCATCGACAGGGCGCGTCCGCTGGCTGCCCAAGGGAAACTGCCTTTTTCATAAGCAATACCTTCGGCTTTGCACTGCTCTTCGGTCTTGCCCATCCATGCCACTTCCGGGCTGGTGTAGGCGACCGACGGGATGGTTTTTGCGTCGAAAAATGCCTTATGCCCGGCAATCACTTCCGCTGCCACTTTGCCTTCGTGGGTGGCTTTGTGTGCCAGCATCGGCTGCCCCACGATGTCACCGATGGCGAAAATGTGCGGTACATTGGTACGCATTTGCTTGTCGACCGGAATGAAGCCTCGAGCATCAACGAATACACCTGCCTTGCCAGCATCAATCAAACCACCGTTGGGGCTGCGCCCAATCGCGACCAGCACACGGTCAAAGGTGTCCTTTTCCGGCGCACCCTTGCCTTCAAACGTACACACCAAGCCAGCCGCCGTCGGCTCAATCGCCGTGACTTTGGTGTTGAGGTAAATGGCTTCGTATTGCCCTTTAATCTGGTTGTGGAGCGGCTTCACAATATCGCGGTCAGCACCGGGCATCAGTCCGGGGGAAAGTTCCACCACCGTGATTTTGCTACCCAAAGCGTGGTAAACCGTTGCCATTTCCAGCCCGATAATGCCACCGCCGACCACTAGCATCCGCTTCGGAATTTCCTGCAACGCCAGTGCGTCGGTGGAATCCATCACACGCGGGTCAGCCCAAGGGATGAAGGGCAATTTGGTGACACGCGAACCCGCCGCGATAATGCAATTGGCAAATTTCACGGTTTGCTTGCTGCCATCGTTTGCTTCCACTTCAATGGTGTTGGCAGAAGTGAAACGCCCGTAACCTTGCACAACCGTCACTTTGCGTTGCTTTGCCAGTGCCTTCAACCCGCCCGTCAGTTTGCTGACTACACCATCTTTGTGGGCGCGTACTGCGTCGATGTCGATGTCTGGCTCACCGAATTTTACGCCGTGTTTGGCGAAAGCTTTGGCTTCTTCAATCACTTCTGCCGTGTGCAACAAGGCTTTCGACGGAATGCAGCCGACATTCAGGCACACCCCACCGATATTGGCGTAACGCTCAATCAGCACCACTTTCTTGCCAAGGTCAGCGGCGCGGAAGGCGGCGGTGTAGCCGCCAGGGCCAGAGCCTAAGACGACGACTTCGGTTTCAATTCCCCCCATCCCTAACCCTTCCCCCGCAAGGGGGGAAGGGGACAAGACGGAAGAATTGGGCGAAGTGTCTCCTGCTCCTTCCCCCCTTGCGGGGGAAGGCTGGGATGGGGGGGAGTCTTGTGCTTCCCCCACTTCCAACACCAGCAACGGCGTCCCTTCCGACACCCGATCCCCTTTCTTCACCAGCATCTGCTTGACCGTACCAGCCAGCGAACTGGGGATTTCCATCGACGCCTTGTCCGATTCAATCGTAATCAGCGACTCTTCGACTTCAATCTGGAAACCCACGTCCACCAGCACTTCGATGACTTCCACATCCTTGAAGCTGCCAATGTCAGGGACTTTGACTTCGATTAATTGGCTCATACCAGCAGCCTCCGAATGTCACCCAGCATTTTGGCGAGGTAAGTGGTGAAACGTGCGCCATCCGCCCCGTCGATCACGCGATGATCGTAGGACAGTGACAGCGGCAACATCAGGCGCGGCGCGAATTCCTTGCCATTCCAGACGGGCTGCATCTCGGATTTGGACACACCCAAAATCGCCACTTCCGGCGCGTTCACAATCGGGGTGAATTTCGTGCCGCCAATCCCGCCGAGGCTGGAAATCGAGAAGCAACCGCCCTGCATATCGGCAGGTTTCAGCTTTTTGTCACGTGCTTTGGCAGAGACTTCTTTCAGCTCTTCGGAAAGCTGCATGATGGATTTTTTGTCCACGTCACGAATAACGGGAACCACCAAGCCATCCGGCGTATCCACCGCCACCCCGATGTGGTAGTAGTGTTTACGGATCAGGTTTTCCCCCTTGGCATCCAGCGAGGCATTGAAGCGTGGGTAAGCCTTCAAGCCAGCCACCACGGCTTTCATAATGAATACCAGCGGGGTGATCTTCATCCCGGACTTGGCGTTTTCCTCGTTCAACTGCTTGCGGAAGGCTTCCAGATCGGTGATGTCGGCTTGGTCGAATTGGGTCACGTGTGGAATGTGTACCCAGTTACGGTGCAGGAATTCCCCCGTCAGCTTGTTGATGCGTGACAGTACAACGGTTTCGATTTCACCCCATTGGCTGAAGTCGATGTCCGGCATCGGTGCTACACCCAGCGTATTGCCGCCGGAAGCCGCCTTACCCGGCACACCGCCAAGGCTCATCACGTCTTTGACGTAGCCTTTCACGTCTTCTTGGGTAATGCGTTTCTTGCGCCCTGAACCTGTCACCTTGTTGAGGTCTACGCCGAGTTCGCGGGCGAACTTGCGTACTGACGGGGTGGCGTAGGCTTTGCTGAAATCGACATTTTTCAGGTCGGCTTGTACCGCCGCTGTGGGCGATTGTGCGGGTTGCGGGCGAGATTCAGGTTTGGGTGCAGGCTGTGTGTTCCCTTCGGCTTCGCTCAGGGAACGGGCAGGCGCAGGGTTCGAGGGCGGAACTGCGCTACGGTCACTGAGCGTAGTCGAAGTGTCCGTCACATCCAACACCAACATCAAACTCCCTTCCGACACCCGATCCCCGACCTTGACCTTCAATTCTTTGACCACACCCGCCGCAGACGACGGGATTTCCATCGATGCCTTGTCGGATTCAATCGTCATCAGCGAGTCTTCCACCGCAATGGTGTCGCCGACGCTTACCAACACTTCAATGACTTCGACATCTTTGAAGCTGCCAATGTCTGGCACAAAAATTTCCTGGATTGCCATAACGTGCCCTCCTTATGCCAGACGTGGGTTGGGTTTTTCGGGGTTGATGCCGTATTTTTCCATCGCTTTCACCAGATCGGCTGCTGGCAGGGATTTCTCATCCACCAGTGCTTTCAGTGCGGCAATCACGATGTAGTGACGGTTGACCTCGAAATGTTTACGCAACTGGGCACGGGTATCGCTACGCCCGAAACCATCTGTTCCCAGCACGGTGTAAGGCATTGGCAGCCACGCACGGATTTGGTCGGCGTATTGGCGGATGTAGTCGGTGGCAGCAATCGCAGGCCCGCGTTGCCCTTTCATCACTTGGGTGACGTAAGGCACTTTGGCGTCTTCCAGCGGGTGTAACATATTCCATCGGTCGATGTCGCGGGCTTCGCGGGCGACTTCGTTGAAGCTGGTCACGCTCCACACGTTCGCATCCACGCCCCATTCCTTGTCGAGCATTTCCGCTGCGGCGATGACTTCGCGCAGGATAGTGCCAGAACCGAGCAACTGCACTTTCTTGCGCTTTTTGCCGCCACCGCTGAACAGGTACATCCCCTTCACAATGCCGTCTTCGCAGCCTGCGGGCATTGCCGGGTGGGTATAATTTTCGTTCATCGCGGTGATGTAGTAGTACACATCCTCCTGATCCTGATACATCCGTTTCAGGCCATTCTGGATGATGACCGCCATTTCATAAGAAAAGGTCGGGTCATAGGAAATACAGTTGGGAATCAAGCCTGCCTGAATCAAGCCGTGACCATCCTGATGCTGCAAGCCTTCGCCCGCCAACGTGGTACGCCCTGCCGTGCCACCAATCAGGAATCCACGCGCCCGGCAATCGCCCGCCGCCCATGCTAAGTCGCCAATACGCTGGAAACCGAACATCGAGTAGTAGATGTAGAACGGCACCATGTTAACGCCGTGGGTGCTGTAGGCGGTTGCTGCCGCGATCCACGAGGAAAATGCGCCCGCCTCGTTGATACCCTCTTCCAGAATCTGGCCGGACTTGTCCTCCTTGTAGAACATGACCTGATCCTTATCCTGCGGCTCGTACAACTGCCCGACCGAGGAGTAAATACCCATTTGGCGGAACATACCTTCCATGCCGAACGTGCGTGCTTCATCCGGCACGATGGGGACAACATTGCGCCCCATGTTTTTGTCACGAGCCAACAGGGTCAGCAGACGCACGAATACCATCGTGGTCGACATTTCACGGTCGCCCGTACTTTCCAGCAGGCTTTGGAAAATTGACAAATCCGGCACTTTCAGCGGGGTAGCGTGGGTTTGGCGCTGTGGCAGGAAACCACCCAAGGCTTTACGGCGTTCCAGCAAATATTGCATTTCTTCGCCATTCGGGTCGGGGCGGTAGTATTTGGCAGCGGCAGCATCTTCATCGTTGAGCGGGATATTGAAACGGTTTTTGTAGGCGATCATTTCCTCGCCGGAGAGTTTTTTCTGTGAGTGGGTACGGTTTTGCCCTTCTCCCGCTGAACCCATGCCGTAGCCCTTCACGGTGTGGGCAAGGATAACGGTCGGCTGCCCAGTGTGGTTCACGGCAGCGTGGTAAGCCGCGTAAACCTTGTGCGGGTCATGACCACCACGGTTCAGACGCCAGATGTCGGCATCACTCATTTTGGCAACCATTTCCTTCAGTTCGGGGTATTTACCGAAGAAATGTTCACGGACAAACTTGCCGTCTTTGGATTTGTAGTTCTGGTACTCGCCATCGACCGCTTCCATCATGCGTTGCTTGAGCAAGCCGTCCTTGTCCATCGCCAGCAGTGGATCCCAGTATGAACCCCACAGCACCTTGATAACATTCCAGCCAGCACCCCGGAATACCGCCTCTAGTTCCTGCACGATCTTACCATTGCCACGTACTGGGCCATCCAGCCGTTGCAGGTTGCAGTTGACTACCCACACGAGATTGTCGAGCTTTTCACGCCCGCCGAGGGAAATCGCCCCAAGGGTTTCCGGTTCGTCGGTTTCACCGTCCCCCACAAACGCCCACACCTTGCGGTTGGCGGTATCCGCCAGCTTGCGATCCTGGAGGTATTTCATGAAACGGGCTTGGTAGATCGACTTGATTGGTCCCAAACCCATCGACACGGTAGGAAACTGCCAGTAATCCGGCATCAACCACGGATGCGGGTAGGATGACAAGCCACCGCCATCAGCTTCCTGACGAAAATTGTCCAGGTCAGCTTCGGTAAAGCGGCCTTCGAGGAAGGAACGTGCATACATGCCCGGTGCGGCGTGGCCTTGTATGTACAGCAAGTCGCCACCATGCTGTGGGGAAGGTGCGTGCCAGAAATGGTTCATGCCCACGTCATACAGAGTAGCAGCCGAGGCGAAAGTGGCAATGTGTCCGCCTAATTCCGGGCTTTCGCGGTTGGCACGTACCACCATCGCCGCCGCATTCCAGCGGATGTAAGAGCGCAAACGGGCTTCAATTGCAGGATTGCCGGGAGTATAACTTTCTTTATGTGGCGGAATCGTATTGATATACGCAGTATTGGCAGAAAACGGCAGATTAGCTCCGCTTTGCCGGGAAGTGGCAATCAGCTCTTCCAGCAGGAAGTGGGCGCGTTCCACACCTTCTTGCTCGATGACTGCCTCAAGCGACTCCATCCATTCTTTTGTTTCTTGATAATCAATATCTTGTGGCTTGTTATTCATTTCTCCTCCGCTATTTTCCTGCTCTTTAACCGTGGTATCCCGCAGCGTTCCTCCCGAGCGAGACCGCCTGACTGTAGCATATCGAGGCACTATATTCAAAAATAAAATGAACTATAAATTTAAAACTTAAATATCAAATACTTATTTGATTAAAATGTTTTGATAAAAGTTTTCTGTCTATTTGCTGCCAGTTCCGCTAAGCTCTCTCGCCATGACTGATGATATAGAAATAACCCCTATCGCCGGACGCTTCCGGGGCTTTTTGCCCGTGGTGGTGGATGTGGAAACCGGAGGCTTTGATTGCCGCAAGGATGCGTTGCTGGAATTGGCAGCCGTGATCCTGCGCATTGATGAAAAAGGTGAGCTGTCGCGCCACCGTACCTTCAATTGGCATATCGAGCCGTTCCCCAATGCCAATATGGATCCCAAATCGCTGGAAGTGAATGGCATCAAGCCATTCAGCCCATTGCGCATGGCAGTTCCTGAACCCAAGGCAATGGAAGAGTTTTTCCGGGTAGTACGCAAGGAAGTAAAGATCAACCGCTGCAACCGCGCCATTCTGGTGGGGCATAATGCGCCGTTTGACTTGAATTTTGTCCACGCTGCATCTGACCGGGTAAAAGCCAGCCGCAATCCATTCCACCCTTTCAGTACGCTGGACACCGTTACCTTGGGGGCAGTGGTCTACGGACAAACCGTATTGGCACGGGTGGTACAGATGGCAGGCATGGGCTGGGATAGCGAATCAGCTCATTCAGCCGTGTATGACGCTGAAAAGACAGCAGATTTATTTTGTCATTTCGTAAATACCTGGCAAACGCTGGATGCGGCGTTCAAGGCCGTCGAGAATTAATAGGGGCGGTTCATACACCGCCCCTACCAGCCACAGTATTATTTTCCAGCTTTTAGCTTTTCCCAGTATTCATTGTAAAGCTTCATTGCTTCACCCACGTCTTTCTGGAATTCACCTTTATCAACCGCCTCAGCAGGCGGGAAAATAACTTTATTATTCAGGTATTTGCCATCAAGCAGATTACGCACTTCACCATTGGGTGTGCTGTAGCCCAGTTCTTCCACCACTTTTTTACCTACATCGGCACGTAGCATGTAGTCGATAAATTTATGCGCATTTTCAACATTTTCTGCACCGGCAGGGATGGAAAAACTGTCTACCCAGAATCCAGCTCCCTCCTGCGGGAAGATGTACTGGATGTCGGGGTTTTCCTGTTGCGCCATGATGAGTTCCCCACTCCAGATCATGCCAAGATTGACATCACCCGACAAATAAGGCTGTCGGGGCGAATCAGCATTGAACACGCGCACATTGGGCATCAGCTTTTGCAGGTCTTCGTAAGCTGTCTTGAGTTCATCCGGGTTGGTGGTATTGGTGGAGTAACCATTCTTTTTCAGTGCCATGTGGAACACTTCGCGCAAATCGTCTATCAGCAGCAGTTTTCCCTGCCATTTAGAATCCCACAAATCTGCCCAGCCCTTGATAGTGGCAGGATCAATTTCCTTGCTGTTGACGGCAATACCGGTACTACCCCACAGGTAAGGGATACTGTACTTGTTGCCGGGATCATAATCCTTGTTCATCAGGCTGATGGAGAGGTTGGGCAAGTTGGTGAGCTTCTTGTGGTCAATTTCCTGAAGCAAACCCTCTGCCCGCATTTTCGACACCAGATAGGTGGAAGGAACCACGATGTCATAACCCTTGCCTTGTTGCAGCTTGAGCTTGGAATACATGGTTTCGTTGTTGTCATAAGTGGAATATTCCACCTTGATACCGGTTTCTTGGGTAAAGGCTGCCAGCGAGTCTTCGGAAATGTATTCCGCCCAGTTGTAAACGACCACTTTTTCCTCGGCATACAGAGAGGTTGCAGCAGCCACGAGCAAGGTAGCAAGTAGGGAAGGCAATTTCATGATCAGTATTTTCTCCTGAGCAGCAAGGTTGATAGGGTGACAAGCAACAAGGAAATGATCAGCAACAGGGTTGCCAGCACATTCACTTCGGGTGAAACACCGACCTTGACCATCGAAAACACCCGGATCGGCAGGATTTCAAAGCTGGGGCCAGTAACAAACGAACTGATGATTACATCATCCAGTGACAGGGTAAAGCTCAACAACCAGCCAGCAATGATGGCGGGAAACACCAGTGGCAGAATAATGAGGCGGAAGATACGGCTTTCGCTGGCTCCCAAATCCTGTGCGGCTTCCAGCAGATGCTTGTCGAAGCCCTTGAGTTGCGCATAGACAGTGATCACCACAAATGGCAGGCAAAACGTGATGTGGGCAATCAGCAGCGACCAGAACCCCAACTGGATGCCCAGCGCAATGAACACCACCAAAAAGGTAATTGCCAGCACAATATCCGGCGACATCATCACCACAAACAACATGCCACTGGCAGTGCCTTTCAGCGGAAAACGGTAACGGTGGATTGCCAGTGCCATCAGTGTACCAATGATGGTGGCAACGGTAGCTGCTAAACCAGCAATCAGTAGCGAATTCAGAAATGCCTGTACAAGCGCTTCATTTTCAAATAACTTTTCATACCATTTCCATGTAAAGCCTTTCCACTCATGACCATATTTTGAATCGTTGAAGGAATTGACCACTAGCAGGACAATGGGCAGGTAAAGCCAGGCGAAAATGGCCGTGATGAAGCTCCATTGGAAAAACTTCCGATTAAATCCCGTCATCATCCAGCCCCCCTTGCCGGTTGATCCGCCGATTGGCAGCAAAATACAACCACAGCAGCATTGCCATCAGCATAATCAGCGCCACACTCAGGGCAGCACCGAAAGGCCAGTCATGCACCACCATGAACTGGTTACGGATAATATTGCCCAGCAACAGGTTTTTTGCCCCGCCCAGCAAATCCGATACATAAAACATCCCCATCGCAGGCAGGAATACAATCAGGCAACCAGCAATCACCCCCGGCATGGTCAGCGGCAACACCACATGCCTGAAACGCTGCCACCACCCTGCTCCCAGATCGCGTGCCGCCTCTAGCAGGTGTTTGTCGAGCTTGTCAAAACTTGCCACTAGCGGCAGCACCATGAACGGCAGCAACACATACACCAGCCCGAACACCACCGCAAAAGGCGTATACAATAATTCCACCGGCTCATCGGTAATCCCCAACCCCACCAGCAAGCTGTTCACTACACCCTTGTTACCCAAGCTCAACTTGATGGCGTAAGTACGGATCAGGCTGTTAGTCCAGAATGGCACAATCATCAAAAACAGCAGCACCCCGCGCCACCACGCAGGCAGTTGCGCCAACACCCACGCAAACGGATACCCGAGCAACAAACAAATGAGCGTGGTCAGACCTGACAACCACAAGCTATACCAGAACACTTCCAGATACAGGGGGTCAAACAGGCGTGCCCAGGAATCCAGTGTCAGCGGCCATACCACCAGATGTTGCGGGTCTGGTGACAGCACACTGACAATCAATACCAGCACATGTGGAACCAGCACAAACAGCCCCAACCAGAACAATGTTAGCGCGATGACGCTGTAGCGAAAGGTGAACAGTGGTTTTATCACGCTTTTTTGCCCATTGAGAAAGCAGGAACCCCCATTATATTTCCCAGACGCATCTATTCAATGGATAATGCAGACCATGAAGCAACAAGCATAAGGACGCCACCAAAAACGATGAAAATCACGCAACGCTTACGCTGGTTACTGGCAGGTGGCATCTTGCTGATGACCCTGTTATTCCTGCTGTTCCTGTTTTTTGCGACCAAAAATTTCCTCGACCTGTGGGATCGCCTGCAACAACTGCCTGAGTGGCTGTTCTACCTCTATAGCAGCCTGATCGTGCTGGTGGTGTTACTGAGTGGCTGGTTAATTTTCAAACTGCTGTTTACAGGCAAACCCAAAGCAGCCATGCAGAACAACAAGCGTATGGTTCCCCCCTCAGAGGAATCCCTGCAAACGGAAATTACCCAGATTGAAGATGCAGGCATGGATACCACCGACCTGCACACCGAACTTGACCGCTGGCAGGAACGCAAGGCCAGCGGACAGGTACACATTGCCTTTTTCGGCGATGTCAGCACCGGCAAATCATCTATCATCAAGGCCCTACTGCCGGAAGCCGGGGTCGAAATCAGCCTGAAGGGCGGCTCTACCCGCGAAATCCGTGAATATGCCTGGCAAACCCTGACAGGCGACCGTTTGCTGCTCACCGACCTGCCGGGGCGCAACGAAGCCGAAGGAACGCTGGATGAAGCAGCTCGTGATGAAGCCATCCGTGCACAAATCGTGGTGTACGTCACCGACTCCGACCTCAACCGCAGCCAGTATCAGGATATTCAAGAACTGGCAACGTTTGGCAAGCCACTGGTTATTGCCCTCAACAAACGCGACCAGTATAGCCATGCCGAACAGCAGCAACTGGCAGAACGTATCCGCTCACGGGTAGCAGGCAAAGAACCTGTCCAGGTTGTGTTCATCCAGTCCGGCGGTGTTGAGGAAGTCGTGCGCGTCTACCCGGATGGGCGTGAAGAAACCCTCCAACGCCCGCGCAAAACCGATGTTTCTGCCCTAACACGACATTTGCAAACCGAGATTGATAACCGCCTGGAACAACTTTCCCACCTGCGGGACAGCAGTGTTTTGCATCTGGTTCAGGAAAAACTCGATAGCACCCGTGCCGAATACCGCCGCCAACAGGCTGCCAAAATCGTGCGCAGTTCTACCCATAAAGCGATTATTGGCGCATTGGCATCGGTCAGCCCCGGCACGGATCTGCTTATTCAAGGCGTCATCGGCACACGCATGGTGCAAGAACTCTGCAAGCTGTATGACACTCCCGTCAACCAACTCGACATTGACCAGTTCCTGAACTTCAGTCAGGGGCAACTGCAAAAAAGTATTCCGCTACTGCTGGCAGTGGCAGGCAATGCCCTCAAAGCCTTTCCTGGCATCGGTACGGTGGCGGGCGGGCTGGTTCATGCGGTGGCTTACGGAATCATTTTCGATGCGCTCGGACATTCGGTCGCACACACACTGGAACAACGCGGCGCATTCAAGGCAGCCCCGGCTGTTGCCACTTTTCAGGAGATGCTGAGTGGAAATCTGGAAGAACGTACAAAAACATTTGCCAGACTGGTTATTGAACAGTATCGGGGCAAACACGACGGCTGAAACCAGCTTGGAAGTAACACCCACGCCCAGCGGTGACACCCACTTGCAGCTTGCCACCGAAAGTCTGCGCCAGTTGTTGGATGACGCACGCATCCCAGACAGTATCCGTGACAGCCTGCGGGATGATTACGCCCAGATCCGGGGGATGCTTGCCAAACTGGAACATGGGCACTTGCATGTTGCGGTATTTGGCAGGGTCAGTGTTGGCAAGTCCTCCCTGCTGAATGCCTTGTTGAACAAACCGGCATTCAGTGTCAGTGTACTGCACGGCGAAACCCGTAGCGTCAACATGCAACAGTGGGAAGAATACGCCGATGGTGGCATCTTCCTGATCGACACCCCCGGCATCAATGAAATTGACGGTGAAGCTCGCGAAAAAATGGCGCATGAAGTCGCCAACCGTGCCGACCTGCTCCTGTTTGTGATCGACAGCGATTTGACGGATGTCGAGTTTCAAGCACTGAAAATCGTCACTGCCACCCATCGCCCCACCCTGCTGGTTGTCAACAAGGCAGACCGTTACACTGAAGACGAACAACGCCAGTTACGCAGCGTCCTGCGTAACCGCACCCAAGGCATCATTACCCCGGAAAACATCATTTTCACCATCGCCCAGACCAACCGCCAAACAGTCATTTATGTGGATGAAAACGGTGACGAAAAGGAAACAGTACGCGAACGCCCTGTCAATGTCGGTGCGCTTAAGGCTCGCTTGTGGGACATCGTGGAGGCGGAAGGCAAAACCCTAGCAGCTCTCAATGCCTCCCTGTTCGCAGGCAACCTCAGCAGTGCAGTCGGGCAACGCATTCTTGCCATCAAGCGGGAACTGGGTGAGAAGACCATTCGCCTCTACTGTCTGGGCAAAGGGGTAGCTGTTGCCCTTAATCCCATCCCTGTTGCTGACCTGGTTGCTGCTGCAGTTATTGACGCGGGCATGATCATGCACTTGTCCAAACTGTATGGTTTGCCCATTTCACGTAATGAAGCCGGTGATCTGGTTCGTACCATTCTGGCGCAAATGGTGCTCCTGATGGGAACCGTATGGGCTGTACATCTGGTATCGGCTGCTCTCAAACTGGGAACAGGTGGCATTTCCACCCTGCTGACAGGTGCTGCCCAAGGTGCAGTAGCCTGGTATGGCACACTGGTAGTTGGGCGGGTTGCTGAAACCTGGCTGGCCAATGGCAAATCCTGGGGAGATGCGGGGCCAAAACTGACTGTTCAACAGATTCTGGATAGCCTCGACCGTGATTCAGTGCTCTCTGATGCACGCGCAGAAATTCTTTCCTATCTGCACAAAACCGTCAAAAGCTAAGCGGATGCTTTAAAAAAATGGGCAGCCGAAGCTGCCCATTGCCGACACATTTGCCCGTGTCAATTAACGCAACAAACCGAATGGTGACAGGATACCGCCCAGGCCACCGAAGTCCTGAAGGGCTTCCTTGGTTCCAGAGGTAGGTACAAAAATCTTGTCACCAGCCAGAACCAGCGGATCTTCTACCTTACCCTGGTTGATGGCTTCCAAGGGTACAGTCCACGGTTTGCCATTACGTGTCAGGGTAATCCTGTCCTTGACGGCAAGGCGGTTGGTACCCTGCGCCATCGCAATGGCCTGAGTTACAGTCACATCCCCAGTCAGAGGGTAAATGCCTGGCGTGTTGACTGCGCCACCCACAGTAATGTTGTTGCTGTTGGATTCCTTGACCAGCACGTTAACCTGCGGGTTATTCATGTAGTCTTTTTCCAGACGGCTGGCGATAAGGCTTTCCAGTTTGGACGGGCTAAGACCTGCCGCACGCACAGTGCCAACCAGTGGCAGGGTAATATTACCACCCTCATCAACCCGGACTTCCTTGGACAAATCAGGCACTTTGAAAACCTCGATTTCCAGCAGATCCTGCGGCGAAATGGCATCACTGGCAGAGCGCCCTACGGGAGCCATTGGTTTAACAGCGCTGCTGACAGCCATGCTTGACGGCAAGGTTTCATACTGGGGGCCAGCCCCACTGGAACAGGCAACCACGCTTGCACTAAACATGAGAGTCAACAACAATTTCCATGCATTTTTCATTGGGTATCTCCCTGATAATAATTTTAGCAATTCACTTTTAAAGGGATTATGGACGGTATCCATCTTTGTTATGGATGGTAGATCCTCTGCGGCTTACAGACGAGTTTTTACCGATTAAGCGTAAGCAAAACACAGACAACAGGAATATAGATGAAGCTCAGGCAGACAACCGGGAGTTGTCCCGGTTTTTCTATCAAAAAGTTTTATTGAATGACAGCTTTGCTATACCTCATAACCGTCAGGGTTACGGCTTTGCCAGTTCCAAGCATCACGACACATGTCTTCCAGAGATTTTTCCGCCCGCCAGTGCAACAATTCACGTGCCAGTGAAGGATCTGCATAACAACAGGCAATATCCCCTGCCCGTCGCGCCACAATACGGTAAGGAACTTCACGGCCACTGGCTTGGGCAAAAGCCTTGACCATATCCAGCACGGAATAGCCTTGCCCAGTTCCCAGATTTACCATCAACAGACCGGGAACATCATTACGCTCGAATGCCTGCAACGCTTTGACATGCCCCTTTGCCAGATCGACCACATGGATATAATCACGCACCCCTGTACCATCAGGAGTCGCATAATCCCCGCCAAACACAGACAGGTGTGGGTATTTTCCGACTGCCACACGGGCAATGTAAGGCATCAGGTTGTTGGGAATGTCCCTGGGGTCTTCACCGATTCTGCCGCTGTCATGAGCACCAACCGGGTTGAAATAACGCAGCAAGGCAACCTTCCAGGCAGGATCAGCCTTATACAAATCCCCCAGCATTTCCTCGATCATCAACTTGGAACGCCCATAAGGATTGGTTGCCGACAAGGGAAAATGCTCCTGAATGGGGGTGGTATGCGGGTCTCCATACACTGTAGCCGAAGAGCTGAAGACAATGCTCTTGACCCCGTGACCTTGCATGGCTTGCAACAGGCTAATTGTACCTGACACATTGTTGTCATAATACGCCAGCGGTTTTTCCACCGATTCGCCCACGGCTTTTAGCCCGGCGAAATGGATTACGCTGTCAATGGCATGTTGTGTGAAAATCTGCTCCAGCAAAGCCGCATCACGGATGTCACCCTTTATAAGCGGTATGCTGTCATGCCCGGCAATATCCGCCGCACGCTTTAATGCTTCGGCTGAACTATTGCAAAGGTTGTCCAGAACGATAACATTGAAACCGGCTGCCAGCAGTTCAATGCAGGTATGGGAACCGATATAACCTGCCCCGCCTGTCACTAGAATTGTTTTTGTATTTTCCATCGTTTATTTCACCTTCTTGTCCGCATGGGCACATGATAGGCTGCCCATGCGACAAGATAGCAGAAAAAACTCAGGACTTGTCAGCTTTTGGTGCTGACTGGTCTGACACCTTGTCGGTTTTCTTGCCTGCTTCAGCTTTATCACCAACCTTGTCATCGGTTTTATTTTCGGTTTTTTCTTCCAGCTTTTTGGCTTTGTCTTCCTTGCTGGTTTTTTCTGCCAAGGTTGTGATTCCTTCCGACAAGGAAATGTCATCCTTGATTTTCTCGAACATTTTGTCGCCAATACCCGGCACTTCTTTCAGATCATCCAAGGTTTTGAACTCACCGTGTTCAGTGCGGTAAGCAACAATAGCCTCAGCTTTTTTCTCGCCGATACCATCCAGGGAATCGAGTGCAGCTACATCTGCCTTGTTGATATTGACCATTTCTGCCAATACCGATGACGCTGTAAACAGGGAAAATACGCAAACAGCTACAGGAGCCAGAATTTTTCTCATCATGGTTTTCTCTCTTTATAGTAAAGTTCGGAAGTCATAACTTTGCCATGATTGCCCCTGAGTTTCCCTGAAAATCTGACAAGCGTAACTACCAATCGTCTGTTTTAACCTGAAGTATTGACCGCCAAGCAGGATGTTCAGCAATAACCTGCATGGCATCCCGCAACAAGGTTTTGCCCGGTTCCATACGGGGCCACGTCGACAAACCGGAGGGATGCGGCAGAGGGACGAGATCAGTTTTACGCCCTGCCAACATGACCCGGTGAGCCTGACCAACCACCTCATCCAGTTTTCTGGCATCAGGGAGAAACTGGTTAATTGCCAACTTACCAATCAGGATAATCAGTTGCGGCTGACAGATACGAATTTCGGTTTGCAACCAGTAGGTACAGTTGGTAACTTCCACCTGCGATGGCATCCGGTCTCCGCCTTTGGGGTTCTTGCCGGGAAAACAACGGCATACCGCCGACATATAAACCCGCTTGCGAAAATTCTCTTCATTCAGGCCAATGCCTTCAAACCATTTGAACAGGGTTTTGCCCGCAGTCCAGCCAAACGGGCGCAGGACTTTGGCTTCGTGAATACCGGGAGCCTGCCCAATCGACATGACCGGGGAAAATACAGGTTCACCGGTAATGACCGGTCTGATCATGTCTGGACAACGGGTACACTGGCGCAATGCCTGCTGGTGGGCGACAAGTTCTGCATGAGGATAAATGATGTTCATGGACAAACATGTTAGCCATCTGGAAAATGACAGGCAACCGTATCAAACCAAACCTGAATAACATCATGATCATCTACATTCACGGCTTCAATTCATCCTCCCAATCTGGCAAAGCGCAGGAGCTGAAACGCTGGCTGGCAGCACGCGAACGGGCGCACGAATGGATCTGCCCTGACCTGCCCCACCGCCCGGCGGAAGCCATTACCCTGCTTGCTAGTCTGATTGAACAAGCTGCAACACCGCCAAAGCTGCTTGGCAGTTCCCTCGGTGGTTTTTATGCAAACTATCTGGCCGGCAAATACGACCTGAAAGCCGTATTGATCAACCCTGCGGTGCATCCGACCTTATTGTTGCGCCCCCTGTTAGGCAGCACGCAAACCGGCTGGCATAACGACACCAGCTATACATTCAGCCAAGCGCATCTGGATGAACTGACCACCCTAGATCAGCTTACCCCCTATAATCCCGGTAACCTGCTGGTCATGCTGGAAACTGCGGATGAAACGCTGGATTGGAGAGCAGCCAACAGCTACTACCGTGATGCACACCAGCTCATTTTTCAGGGTGGCGACCACGGCTTTACCCGCTTTCGGGATGTGCTGGAACTTATTGACCGTTTTTGAGCAATGCCACAATCAGGCTGGCGCGAGATTCAAGCCCTTGCGTTTGCCCTTGGCTGGCTTGGCAGCAGGTTTGCTCTGGATACGGCTCTGATAGCGATCATAATAGCGGTAATCGGTCACGTCTTCTTGCGACTTGACCATCAGGAAACCGACCACATTCTGTTTCACCCGGCGTAATTGCTCGATAACTGTCAGCAAACGCTTGCGGTTGATATGATCTTCATCTGCCACCAGCACCGTTGCCTGCGCCAGTGACGACAGGTAAATGGCATCGGCAAACCCGGCAACTGGCGGCCCGTCGATAATCACGCTATCGAAATGCCGGGTAGCCAGATTCAGCAATTGCGCCATCGCCGGGCTGGACACCATACGTACCGGGTCAGCCATTAGTGTTCCGGCCGTAATCAGGTAAAAACCTTTCACTTCACGGAACGACTGGGTAACACTGGCAATATCTGCATCACCCACCAGAAAATTGCTCAAGCCTTTCAGGTTGGGTAGCCCCATCTTGGCGTGAATGGAAGGCTTGCGTAGGTCAGCATCAATCAGCAGCACTTTCTGCCCCTGTAATGCCTGACTAAGAGCAATGTTGACAGAGGAAGTCGATTTGCCTTCACCCGGATTGACACTGGTAATCAGGGTGATGCGTGGCGCAACCCCGGCAGGCAACACAAAACGCAGGTTGGCTGTTGCCACCCTGTAGGCTTCCGCCAGCAGCGAACCCATGTCACGCACCGCCGCCAGCGCCAGATTGCCTTCGGAAACATTGCGTACATGCGGGATAGTTCCCAACACTGGCAAGCCGCTGAGTGCCTGCAATTCGTTGACCGAAGCAACCGACTGGTTGAGGGTTTCCCGCAGCAATGCTGCGCCAACGCCCAGCATCAAGCCTACCAATGTACCGATGATCAGGTTAAGGGCTTTTTTCGGGCGAAAGACATCTCGGGAAGGGCTGGCTGCATCCACCACACGAATATTGCTACTGGTAACATTAGCGGCAACGTTGACCTCTTTCATGCGTTGCAGCAGGCCGTCATACAAATCACGGCTGGATTCCACCTCACGCTTGAGGGCATTGTATTCAATACTGCGGTCACGCAGGCTGACCAGTTCACCCTTGTAATTGTCCAGTTCCGCCCGCAGGTCGTCTGCCAGCTTTTTGGCAGCGGCATACTCGGCTTGCAGGGATTGTTTCAACCCACCCACTTCTTGTTGTAACTGGCGGCGGGTTTCCTGTATCTGCTGTTGCAAAAGCTGCATGTCCGGGTAAGCGGGCTTGAACATCTTGAGCTTTTCCTGATATTCCGCTTCCATCTTGACCAGATTCTGCTTGATGCCTTCCACTACCGGATTGTTGAGGACTTCGCGCACATTGCCATGCTTGCGCCCCTGGATCATCTGGCTTTCCGCCTGGATACGGGCGCGTTCGGCCTGCCCCAGTGCCGAATAGAGTTCATCCAGCTTGCGTTCCTGGCTGGACTGGCTGTTGTTGACTTCCAGGATGTCGTTCTGTTTGGCGTATTCCAGCAGTTTGGCTTCCTGGGTGGTCAAGCGGATACGCGCCTTCTCCATTTCCTGTTCCAGAAACTCGCGGGCGTAAGTGTCGGTTTCACTTTGTGAACTGATGTTGTCCTTGATAAAAGCCGCAATCAGGGCATTCACGATGTCTGCTGACAATTGCGGGTCGGGGCTTTCATAAAAGACCTTGACCAAATGGGTTTTTTCGATCGGTTCAACATACAGTTTCTGGATAAAAGCATCAGTGTGATCAGCTTCGGCTGCCTTTTCCTCGTCACTGCTTTTGAACGGCAGCACCGCAAACACAATGCGCTTGATGATTTTGAGCAGGGATTTGAACAGATTGGGAGGTTCGGGGCGTTCAAACAGGCGGTTTTTCAAATCAAGATCAGCAATGACCTGCTCGGCCAACTTGCGGCTTTTGAGTTGCTCATACTGGGTACGGAAAAACGGATCCTGTTCGCCCATATCGGGGGAAGCACTGGACAAGGTACCGAAATTGACGATCTGTACCCCTTCCTTTTCAATCTGGATGGTAGCCCCCGAACGGTAACTGGGTGGCGTGCTCCAAGTAATCCAGGCCGTCAGCAAAGTAATCACCAGTGCGGTCAGCAACAGTGTCCATTTCTGCCGCAGCAGACGCTTCCAGACATCTTCCAGTGTCAGGGTATGTACCGGAATACCCGCAGCAGGCACGGCGATATACGGTGCGGTCACGGCACTGGTATGGTGATGGGCTGCAACACTCTTTTTATCGGCGACAGTTAACATGTTTTCTCGTATCGAGATAATTGTTGGTATTGCTGCTTATTCTCCAACACCACACCGCAGACCGCAAAGCCCAAGCTGTATGCGTGGGCATTTTCTGGATAAGCGGACAGACATCACCGCCTATCGCCGCCTACCCCATAAAGCCTTCCGCTAATCTGTCACGGCTGGCATATCTGTGCGGGAACAACCGACAATACCCGGCATCACAAAAATAAACGAACCGGCATATCCATGAGCATCACTATCACCCCTGATACCGCTTCGGGCATTGGTGTCACAAGCGACAATATTTTTGCCAGCCCGGCATTCCGTGCCATCATCGGCAAGGAATTCCGCCTGCAACCCGTGCAAATCAGATTAGAGACAAGCGGACAAAATACTTGTATTCCTGCTTTTTGTCGCTCCAGCCTGTTGGGGAAAAAAACAGTCATCCTTGGAGCCGGATTCGACAAAACAGGCCATATCCCGGAAGTAGCAACCGACGTATACCCACATCTGGTGGAACAACTGGGTCAGGAACTGGCGCAAACCGGCACAGACTGGCTGGAAATCCGCACTACTGCGCACATTCCCTGCCTGCGGGACGAATCCGACAAAGTGGAACTCAATGTCGACATCCAGCCGGACATCGCCACCGTATGGGATAGCCTTTCCACCAATACCCGCAAAAATATCCGCCGCCCGCTCAAACACGGCTTTAGGGCAGTCATTGGCAAAAGTGCGTCCTTGCTGGACGAGTTTTACCAGCTATACCGCATGAGCCTGCATGACATCGGCAGCCTGCCCCATCCCCGGCAGTTTTTTGCCGACTTGCTGGCGGAATGTAGTGAATACCTTGAAATTTTCGTCGGCTACATGGACAACATCCCGGTGGTCTCATCCATCAGTTTCACCAGTGAGGATGAAATTTATGGCGCATGGTCTGGCATCCACACGGACTACAAAAAGCACAATGTGTTTCTCGCCATGTTGTGGCAAATGGTGGAGCATTGTGCCGCCAGCGGGCGCAAAACCTACAATCTCGGGCGCTCCTCCGCAGGCAGCAATCCACACCAGTTCAAACTGAAACTCGCCAACCGCAGCCACAAGATTTACTACTACCGGCTCAGGACAACAGCCCCTGCGCCAGCAGGCTCCCACCTACAGGATGCAGCTTCCTGGCTGATCCGCCATACCCCGGAAATGGTCATGGACGGACTCTCCCGCACTCTCATCCATCGCTTTTACTAACAAGGACAAGTCAATGAAAATACTGGAAGTATGCACCGTCAGCAGTTCAGCCTACGCACTGGTATTCCAGCGTGCCCAACGCCTCAACCAGCGACATGCCGGACAAATGCAGGTAGACATGCTATGTAGCGATGGCTCGGAAGTGGCACTGATGCGTGAACAGGGCATGAAGGTGGTGGTGGCAACCCTGCATCGCAGCCTCAACCCCTGGCAATTGCTGCGCTCGGCATGGAATTTGCGGCGAGCCATCCGTCAGGGTGGTTACGATGTGGTACACCTGCATTTCGGTATTCCGGGGCTGGTGGGGCGCTTTCTGGCTTTGTTCGACCGCACGACCGTGTGGGTTTACCAGAGTCACGGCTATAGTATCGCAGAAAATACCGGAACACTGGCACGCAGGGCTTTCATCCTGATTGAAAAACTACTCAAACATACCGTGCGATATTCGCTGTTCCAGTTGCGCAGCGACATGGAACTGGCGCGGGAATACAAGCTGCTAAATGAAACACAGATGGTGTATTTGGGAAACGGGATTGATTTGGATCGCTTCCGCCCCCCCATCCCCAGCCCTTCCCCCGCAAGGGAGGAAGGGAGTAACTCCCCTACGGTATTTGGGATGGTAGCGCGGTTTGAGCCGATCAAGAATCATGCCTTGCTGCTGGATGCGGTGGAATTGCTGGCAAAGCAAACCCGTGATTTCAGGGTGAAACTGATTGGGCAAGGCCATCTGCAAGCGGCAATACAAACAAGCATCCGTGAGAAAGGGCTGGAGGATGTGGTGGAAATCGCTGCCTACCGCAACGACATGCCAGCCTTCTACCAAAGCATTGATGTCGCGGTACTGACCTCGTTTGCGGAAGGTATCCCCCGCGCCCTGATTGAGCCGATGGCATCCGGCAAACCGGTAATCTGCACCGATGTCAAAGGCAGCCGCGAAGCCATCATCGACCGCATGACCGGCTTCACAACGCCGCTGGATTCAGCGCAAGCATTAGCAGGGCACATGCTGTGGTTCATGCAACACCCTGACCAGCGGCGGGCAATGGGCAAGGCTGCCCGTATCCATGCAGTCAACAACTTCTCGGAAGAACGTGTCATTGACATCCTCGGTGAGCTTTATCTGGCGTGTGCAAAACCTCTTGGCTCCGCCCCTGACAAGGGGAGGCTGGGAGGAGTTTCCCCACAGGAGGCAGAAGCATGATCTTCAGTGCCGACATCGAAGACTGGCAACAATCTGTCTACGACTTTGACCGGGCGGTTTCCAACCGGGTGCTGTTCAACACCAGCCGTCTGCTCGACATCCTTGCCGAACACAAGGTAACAGGCACGTTTTTTGTGCAAGGTATGGTGGCTGAAAAGTTTCCGCGTCTGGTCAAGGCGATTGCCCACGCCGGACACGAGCTTGCTTGCCATTCCTACACGCATCGGCGGCTTTACGACCTGACAGAGGCACAATTTCGTGACGAATTACACCGTTCGGTTGCCATCCTCGAAGACATAAGCGGGGAAAAAGTCATCGGTTTCCGCGCCCCCACCTTTTCGGTACGGGATGAATACCTCGACTGGTATTGCGATGCGCTAAAAACCGAAGGCATTGTGTACGACTCTTCCATCATGCTGGCAACCGTGCGTAGTTGTTACGGTTTCAACGATGATGGCATTCTGCAACGCATCCGCGAGCGCGGGCTGGATACCTACCCGATGAGTGTCAGCAAGTTGCTGGGCAAGAACCTGCCGGTGATGGGCGGCGGCTATTTCCGGCTTTACCCTTACTGGTTTAACCGCTGGCTGGCACGCGATCTGGATCGGGATACCAGCGTGTTTTACATGCACCCGTATGAAACAGATACGCATGAATACCGCGAGGTTTCAAAACTGATGGAGATTCCACAGAAAATGAAGTATCACCAGTTTGCACGGCGCGGGAGTGTTGCTGGAAAGCTGCACCAATTGCTGCGTGATTACCCGTTTACCTCGTTCCGGGACAGGTATTACAGCAATTGTCGGTACGCCCCCACTACCGCATCCAAACTGTAACGTTCCGCCACCCGTTGCTGCGCCCTTGCCCCTAGCGCCTGCCGCTGGGGAGTATCCAACTGGAGCAGGTTTCGCCATGCCAGTGCGAGTGCGCTTGCATCCCCGGCAGGTACAACCAGCCCGGTATCAGCCACACACTCGGCAATATCGCCCACATCGGTGGCTACGCACGGCACTCCCGCTGCCATCGCTTCTGCCAGAAACAGCGGGAAGGCTTCACGCTGCGATGACAGGGTTGCCACATCCAGCGCCGCAATCAGGCGGGCAGCATCCGTGCGTACCCCCAGCAGATGCACCCGCCGGGGTTCCGGCAGGTTTGCCAGCAAGGCGTGCAGAGCCAGGTTTGTCTGATCCATGCCTTCGCCTGCTAGCAGGAAATGGGCATACACACCCTGTACCTGCAACTGGTAAACCGCGTTAATCAGGTTGGGAATATCCTTTTCAGGCACGTAACGGGTCAAGCTGCCAATCAGCAGCGTATCAACCGGGATGCCCAGTTCCTCACGGACACTACGGTAACAGTCTGAAGCCTCACTGCCCTTGCCCAACGGAATGCCATTAGCGATCACCTGCGCGTGGCGGTGGTCATAACCCAGTTCGGTATGGCGTTGCAGGCTGCGTTTCGACACATACACGATATGCTGCGGAAAGCGCGACAACCAGCGCCCCAGTGTCAGCACAACCGCGTGCTGGGCGCGTTCTAGCGTGGCTTTTTCCGGGGTATGGTGCATCCCCCATAGCAGGGTTGGGCGACAGGCTGCCGACATCCAGGCAAACGTGGCAAACAGGTTGCCGTGATGCATCCAGCCGTGGATGATTTGCGGTCTGATCTTCCACACCAGACCTGCCAGCCGTGGCAGCAACAAAGGCAGACGTACCAGCCGGTTCAGTCCCAGCACTGTCACCGGAATTCCAGCTTGTTCAAACTGCTGGCGGATACCATCCACCTCCACCAGGGCAATCACATGCGGCGTGTAATCTGCACTGAAAGCGGAACCGGTCAGGTTCAGCAGCGCTTTTTGCGCTCCACCCACGCTCAGCGAGGTGATGATGTAGAGAATGTTAGCCATCCCAGCCTCCCCTTGAGCAAATGGCGTATGCCACCAATATCCAGCAGCCAGACCATGCCAGCGTAAACCAGCATACCCAGCGGTATTTTCAGCAACAGGTTATAAAGGTGGTTGTGCCAGTCTGGCGCTTGCCCCATCAGCAGGTACATGGTCAACGCCGCCAGTGCTATCTTGCCCATGTCCAGCCACGGCACGGCGACCTGAAAGCTGCCTTTGCCACGCACATAGCCATACACCACGCACAGCAGGTAGGTGACAATCGCAGTGACTGCCGCCCCTGCCAAACCGTATAACGGCAACAACAACACATTCAGGGCAACGCTTGCCACCGCTGCCAGCAAAATAACCTGTACTTCCCGCCCGGTCTGCTTGTTGATCTGGAAAAACAGCGAAATGTAGAACAGGTAAAAAGCGTGGAATGCCACAGCCACAATCACCCACGGGAAAAACTGCAAGGCAGTCGCCACAAATTCCGCACCGATCAGGATCGGCACAAAATCATCGGCAATTCCCAGCAGACCCAATGCACAGGCGGCAAATACCCCGACGTAGAAAATGATGTAGTCACGCATCCTGCTGGCAGCCTGCGCCACCCCCTGCTGTTCCAGTGCATGGATAATCAGCGGGTAAGCCGCCATGTTCAGCGCCCCCGCAATCATGAACAAAATCTGGCGGGGCGGGTTATAGGCCGCTGCGTATTCCCCCACCACATCGTAACCGCTGAACCAGCCAATCAGGGTACGTTCCGCAATCTGGATCACCCCGAACAGGATGGCTGACAGGCTCATCGGGATACCGTACACCAGGATTTTTTTCAGCACCACTCGGTCAATACTGGCAAGCTGCGGGTGCAACAACCGCCAGAAACTGCCGGAAAACAGTAACACCAGCAGATTGCCCAACACTACTCCCAAAGCCGCCCCCCCCCAACCATAACCGAGTTTGACCAGCGACAAGCCGACCCCGACGATCAGCACAGCACGGGCAATTTCTGCCAGCAAATACTGGCGGGTCTGGAAAGTGATGGAATTGATGCGCTGCCATGCCTCATACAAGGCAGTCGCCACGAACAATAGCACCAGCACCCACGCCACCTGCCGTTCCCCCGATACCAGCGCAAACCCCAGCAGCAACACCGCTACCAGCACGGAAGTCACCAGTACGGCACTGCCAATCAGGTTGCGGATAGCCTCTGCCGACACCAGCTTGTCGTTCCAGAAGCGCATGATGCCAGCCTGCAACCAGCCGAGCATCACACTATTGATGCTGGAAGCCACCATCAGCACCGTGGTGTAAACACCGTATTCTGCGGTATCCATCCAGCGCGTATAAAATGCTACTGCCAGAAAACTCGACAAGGCCGGGGCAAGGGTTGCCAGAAAATAGGTAATGCCGTGCTTAAAAAACATGTTCACCTCCCAGCACCTGTGCCAGCGTCTGCCCCACCAGTTTGTCCGGGCGCAGGTGTTGCCGGTAATAGGCATGGTTGTTCTGCATCAGTTGCTGGCGCAAAACCGTGTCGGTCATCAGGCGACTTACCGCAGCCACGCACTCCTCCGGGCTGGTGAATTCCAGATAATGGCTACCCGCAGCAAACCCCTGCGGTGGCGGAAACAGCAGCTTTTCCGAGACAATGGCACGGGAAAACGCCACGTATTCGCCAAATTTCCAGCCTACCGAACCATGCAGGCCGGTGGTGGCAATACAGATCGGATGGTTTTTCAGGATTTGCAGGTAACTGGCCTTGTCAGACGCACCGCGTTCCGGCAACAAGGCATCCGGGTAATGCTTGAGTGCATAAGCACTGTGGGCAAAGCCGCCGTAAAAGCGTTCGCCAAACGTTTGTCGCAAGGCACGTACACACTCAGCCCGCATCTGGTTGACAACATGGCGGTCATGGCGAATGGCTTCCGGTAAATCAGCGACTTCCTCAGGATCCCAGGCGTGCATCATGAACAACACCCGTGGTTCACTGTCCGGGTCGGGCAATGCGTGGATGTTGCCGAGAGTTGGTACAAACAACAGGGGATAGCCACTCGCCTGACTCACCAGCCGTGCCAGATGGCGCAGGGTGTATCGGGAAAGGCTGGGCTGGGCCAGCAGTTTTCTGACATCAGCCCAATCCGCCTTGTCAGGGTAAATTTCATAATTCAGCCCCAGGGGTTTGACTTTCGCCTGCCAAGCCGGTGGTGTATGCGCGGGTGAATAACTGCGCTTGAAATAAACATCGGCAGTTGCCAGTGCCGTTTCATCAAAATCTGCCCCATCCCGTACATCGTAATAGAGCAGATGCTGGTCGTTCAGCAAGGCATACATGCCACCCAGCGGGGGTTGCCTGCGCAGGAAAAGCTGATTCCGCCAGCGGCAGTCAGCAAAGGTGTATTGCAAACTGATCTTGCCTGCCTGCCGCAATAATCTGAAACCGGTATGTACCTGCGACAGGTGCGGGCTATCACTGTGGGCAAGCAGCCTGCATTGGGGCAGCGTATTCATGCCGCCAGCCACGCATCAGCCACCGCCGCAATGTCATTGCCACGCACGGATTCCACCGCTTGCTGACGCATCTGCTGACGTTTGGCATCATCGAAAAACAGTTCATCAATCCCGGCGGCGATGGCCTCCACATTACCTTTTGCCACCAGCAGGCCGTTTTCAGCATGGCGGATGATTTCACGCGGCCCGGTTGGGCAATCCGTCGAAACAATCGGGCAACCGAGGGACAGCGCTTCAATCAGCACCAGCGGATAACCTTCGTAATCGCTGCTCATCACCTGAAACTCGGCTTTTGCCATGTACTTGTAGGGATTGGGGTCAAATCCGGCAAGCACAATCCTGTCTTGCATCCCCAGTGCATGGATACGCTGCTCCAGCATGGCCTGCTGGCTACCACGCCCGACAATCACCAGTTGGCAATGAGGTTGTGTGCGACTAAGGGCAAAGGCTTCGATCAGCAAGTCAAAGCGTTTCTGCTGTTCCAGCCGCCCCACCGCGAGGATAAAGCGCCCGTTAATCCCGACCGGTTCCTGTGCCTTGGCATGGATCAGGCGGGTATTCACCGGGTTATAGATGCAATTGACATTTTTCAGGGAAGCACGTTGTTCCAGCAAAACCTGCATCTGGCGGGAAACCGCAATCACCCGTTTGGCACGTGGGTACAACCAACGGAACGCAAACCACTCGCTACGAGTCATGGTTCCGGGATCCAGATGGATGGACAGCACCGCATCCGGGCAGGCCAACACACACGGCACATTGGCGGCTTCCAGAAAGGAAAAGATATGGTCGAAACGCTCCTGCTGGAACAGCTTGCGAAACTGCCATGCCCGCTGCAACAGGATCACAAGCTGGGTCAGGAAACCACCTGACCTTTCTGGAATGTCCAGATTGATTATCCTGACCGGAATGTCATGCCGGATTGTATCGGGGGGCAAACGGGCAAACTTGACCACGGTTACTTCATATTGGCGCTGCCGAAATTCCTCGGCAAGATCAACAGCCACCTTTTCCGCCCCCCCTGGAGCCGCCAGTTCGGCAATCACGATTGCAATTTTTTTCATGTGTTGACCGCCATTTTGTTGGTACTGGAATATGCCGTTTTTACCGGATTATTGTTGATATAGGCTCCCAATACAGCCAGTGCGTAAGCAAACCAGATATACATCCGGTCTTGCAGGGTCAGGGACATCTGCCCGATTACCACGATCAGCAGCATCAGGCTCAGTAGTAGCCGCTCATCCCCCCTCAAACGCCAAGCTGCTGCAAACGCAACACTGATAACCGCCAAATACAGGACAGTACCGATAATGCCCTGCTCCGCCGTTACCGCCACAAAACTGTTGTGTGCCGTGTAATCCACATTGTAAGGGTTGATGATGCGCCGGAACGAACCGAGACCATGACCGATAATGGGGCTTTCTTCCCACTCTTCATACGCATTTGCCCATATTACGCTGCGTTCATTCAAGGTTCCGCTGGATATTTCCTTGCCGGTCGAAAAAATACGCTCAATGGTTTTTTGTGGAATGACATTCGCAATGCCAATCAGCGCCACCATCACCACCAGCACACTGGCAGTTTTGCCAATCAGCCCGGAACGCAGGATGGCCGGCACAAATCCAACCAGTCCCAGCACCATGATGACAGCACCAGTACGCGAACCGGTAATCAGGATGGTAAAACCGGCCGCCGGTATGTACACCAATCCCAAGACTCGCCACCACCATTGCTGGCATAGGGTCAGCAGATAAATTGCCAGCGGGATGACCATTGCCAGCTTGACCGACACTTCATTAGCATCAAACTGCTTGATTTCATGACGCACGGTGTTACCACCGATCTGGTAATCCTTGACCATCAGGTATACCAGCCAGAAGGAACCCAGTACCAAAGCCACATACAACAGGTTCAGGTCATTCCGGGTTGCTGCCAACTGGAACAGCAGCAAGGCAATCATCAGGATATACAGGTTGCTTTTGAGTGCCTGCTCACTACTGACCGCTTGCGAGGTTTCATATGGCACTGGCATTTCTGACCAGGTATACGACAGCATGACCCAAGCAACGTATAGCAATACAGCAGAATGGAAACCCGGTACGGCATGAATACCATTTCCCATCATCAACAGTACTGCTGCCAGCCCAAATGACATCAAACCAGCAATCTTGACCAGTGACATACCGGCAATTTCCGCCGCACCATCAGTGGGCAACGCAAACACCAGCATCATCATGAAAAAAACAGCCGCTTTCCTGAGGGTATCCATCAGCGTCGTCCTACTGCTGCCAGCCGCTCGCCCAATGCCTGCCTGACCTGCATCAGCAAAGCAGGATTGTTGTCCCAATCACCAAAGTTACGGGCAATGCGCTCAAGTTGCTGGCGGACAAACGCAGCTTCCCCTGCCTGTAACAACAGGTCGATGTACATGTAATCTTCTACCGACTCGCGTATCCATTTCAGGCGCAAGGATGCCAGCGGGCCATCAAACCCGGTTTGTGCCTGCTTGCCCGGATAAGCCAGCAAGCCATCACCGTTGAACACAAAGCCTGGCGGATCGGTACTAATAAAACTGGCAGCATCGTGCCAGATGTCTGCCTTGTCAAACCAGGCGACCGTATCCCAGTAGCCCAGCCCTGTGACACCGTAACGGTGGAACAGCCAGGTCGGGATTCGGTAATTGATGGCAGGAAAATCCAGTTGCCAGACAGGTGGATAATTGCCTTGCAACGCATCGGCACGCGGATTGATATGACGATAATGGTCAAAATCCAGCACCAACGCAGTATATGCCCAGATTTCATCACCTGTTGCCAAACGCTCAGCCGCCACATTCCTGCCCAGATAATCGACATCACGCCACAAGTCATGGAACTTGGGAATCCACACATCCACCGCACCGTGCAGATTGCCAAGCGCCGGGTCTTCATTCAGGGGCGGTTCGCTGACCTGAAAACGGATTTTTTCGCCCTTGCCTTGCGCCTCATCAAAAAACTCACCCCAGTGACGGGCATGTTGGTAGGCAGCGGCACTATCCGGCTCATCCACAAACGACGGGTCGGTATAGCAACGTTCTGCCCCCGCAAACCCCGCACACCAGTCTGCATAATCCCGCATGAAGGCTTGCGCCTGCACCCGCTCCTTACCCAGCGGATCGGCAAACGGATAACTGTCGGCAAACACATAGGTATAGGCGGAAGCGTGCTTGTCCTGCATGTAATGGCGCATGTTGTCTGTCACCGTCCCCAGCCCGGCAACCTTGCGCCCAAAATCAGGCTTGCCGCTGGCATCGGCGTGCGGGGTGGCATCCTCGAAACTTTCCGGAGCAAGGTGGTGATCCAGCAGGAAATCATTCCAGCGGCGGATCAGCCGGTTATCCGCCTCCACTGCCCCCGAGCGGTCAAGCCCGTAGACTTCTGCCAGCCGATAGCCATTCGTGCCAAACACCGTGCGCAAGGGGGAACGCTCCGGCAAGGTGAAATCCCAAACAGTCAACGTTACTGGCAAAGTCAGGGTATCCTGCCCATCAGCACTGACCTGGATGCTGCCGCTGTATTGTCCTGGTGCTGCATCTGCCGGAATGTACACATCCACCCACACTGGCAGGTTTTCCTGTGCAGTCAGGTTCTGTGGAAATGCCCGCCAGGCACTGGCAAGTTTCTGCTGGTTGTTACTGGCTGGCAGCAATATGTCAGGCCATGCCTGCGGTGCATAAGGTGAATGCGGTGATGGCGTGCTAACCTGCACATAACGCTCACGAAATACCTGTATGTCTGCCAGCGTGGCTCCCTGCTGGTTTTTCAGCGGCGAAACGGTCACTTCGACATTGGCAAGCCCACCGGAACCGGCACTGATCACAAACTGGAAACCTTCGTATTCGTTACGGGCAGCCGCAATCGTTACACGGTCAGCCCCCGTCACCGTCTCAAACGGGGCTACCCGATCTAGCACGCCAATCGCCCTGACCTGCCAAGGTGTTTCCGGCACACCACAACCTGCTAATGTTAGTAAAAACCATGCAAACAACAGGTAACGAATCAGAGTGCCAGCCATTTTTCCGCCACCCTCTCAATGTCCAGATATTCAACCGACGGCAGGGTGTTCCGGCAATACACCTCATACACCGCTTCATCCAGACACATTTGCTCAAGAGCCACCGACATGGCTGCCGTATCGTCCACCGGAACCAGCAAACCATTTTCCCCCGGATACACAATCTCGCGGGGGCCGGTTTCACAATCGGTGGCGATCACCGGTTTGCCCAGCCCCAAGGCTTCAATCAGAATGACAGGAAAGCCTTCGTGCAGGCTGGATAAGACTAGGCAATGGGCGTTGGCAATATAAGGGTAAGGATTGTGCATGAAACCCGGCAGCAACACCTGCCGTTCCAGCCGCAACTCACGGATCAGACGTTCCAGACGCGGGCGCTCATTCCCTTCCCCCAGAATCACCAGTTTGAACTGTTTGATCACCTGTGAAACCGCATAAGCACGGATCAAGCCAGTAAAGTTTTTCTCCGGGCTAAGGCGTCCGGCAGCCACGATGTAACGCCCCTCAATGGATATTGCCGGATATTCCAGCGCCAGCTCCCGGATTCGTGCCAGATTCACCGGGTTATACAGACAATCCAGATTCCGCAATTGCAGATGCCTGCTGAAAATCTGCATCCCAGCCTGCGACACCGCTACCACTTTCCTGGCCTTGGGATACAGCCAGCGGGCAAACAACCAGTCGAAACGGGTGAAGTTGCGCTCAGGGTTGCAATGGTTGGCGGCGATGGTGTCACGACTGGCAAGAATGGCAGGAAAATTGGCGTGTTCCATCACGCTGATGATGGTATCGAACTGTGTCACCCGGAAAATGCGCCGCAACTGCAAGGTGCGTTCCAGAAAGTTGAATGCCTTAGAAAAAAAACCATCTTTTGAGGGACAGTTGATGTCGATCAGTTCACCAGCATAAGGGTAATACGGCGAACGGTTGTCAAACAGGATCACAGACACATCATGCTGTTTGGCAAACTGGAAGGATAGGTCAGACACCACCTTTTCTGCCCCGCCCATTCCCAGCGAGTACACCACCAAGGCAATTTTCCTGCGGGACATCATGCGTGTTTCACCAGCCAACGATCCAGCATCCCCAGACGGCGGCGCACATGCACGGCATCTGCCACTACGATGTCCTTGCCGACCCCCAGGGTATGCACCCCATTCATATCATTGCCACCATCCGGCAAGCAACGGCTGACAGTTTCCTCACGATAAAAACGTTCATCAAGCTGCTGGATCAGGTTGATGTTGAGGCCACGCCCGTAAGCACCCGCGCAATTCTGTGAAGGTCGATACAAGCGCCCTTCCACCTCGAAAATGCGCCCGGCGGGACGTGCATGGGAAGCCCGTGCCACCACCGGATTTTGCGGGTGTGGCTGCCAGTTAGTACTCAGCGGATTATCCGCATGGAACAGGTACAGGGCTTCACTGGGTGAGCAACTGGCATGGTTGCGCATACTGACAAACATCCACCAGCGCCCCTGATGCTCCTGCAAGGTGGCATCATAGGCTTCCACATTTTCCATCAGGTTTTTCTCGAACACCCAACGGTGCGGAAATTCTGCGCAGCGATACAACTCAAGGGTATTGTTGCCTGCTGTTTCCGGGATCAGGTAATGCTGCCCCTGATACTCGAAAACAAACGGGTAAGACAAATGGTAGGGCTTTTCCAAGATTTTGACCGGCTCGGAATGGCTGCCATCCGCATTCAGGCGGATGCAGGCTAGATGCCCGATACCACGCGCATAAAACATTTCTTCAAAAAACACGTATTGCCCACCTGCGTGCTCCACCACAAACGGGTCAGCCCAAAAACGGTCAGGCGGTGGTATCAGCTTGCGGAACTGTTCCAGCACCCGCACATCATGCAGATTGCCAGCCTTACCCAGCAGCAGCACCCACTGTTCCGTGCGAAACAATGCCTGATACAACTTGCGGATGACATTGAACGGGTAACGCAACCAAGCTGTCAGCACCAGCCGCAATGCAGGCAAACGCACCACATAGTTTTGCACTAACGGAAAAGTGATCAGGCGAGTCTGAACATGGCGGTAAAACGTTTCCTCCCCTGTCTGGATCAGTTCCTGCAAGCGCTGCGGCATGAAATCCGCCATTTTCCACAGGGTACGCTCAACAGTGCGGTTGAGGGAAACCGGGTCAGTGCTGGTGGTCGCATAAAATAGGCGTTCCGGCTCGTTGCGGGTTTCCATGATGCGTTCCAGCCCGCAAATGATCTCATCCTGCCCGCTGGCATATTCCTGTAAACCGACGAACCGGTCAGACAAGCTGGCAGGTCTGCCGAAGAAATAGCGCCACACGCCCTGACGCGCCCACAGGATGGTTTCTGGCAGCGGCTCCTGCCCGCTCAGGTCGATAACGGCATCCACTGGCTGCTTGCCCAGTATTTCCTGATAGCGTTTGCCCCCTGCGCCACACACGCTGATGTCACCCAGCAAATCCAGTACACTTTGGGCAGTCCGGGCATTCGCAGGACATTTGAACAGATTGGCATCCAGCACTTGCAGACCATGCAGCAACCTGCTGGCAAAACCTTGCAACCAAGGAACGGCCTGCGGCTGGCGCAAGATGACAGCAACCAGTGACACACCTGCCACTGCCTGCAAACGGGCAAGCATCAGATGCTGCCAAGCGGAAACATGTTCACCCTCAATAACAAGGGCAACCCGGAACACTGTAGCTGACATGGGTTGTTCGCCTTATAATTTTTAATCATTTTTGCTGGGTGATTTCACCCTCTACGTAAGTCGCAGCGGTTGCATACACCAGATTCAGGGCGGCGGCTTCATTCACGCCACCGACAATCACCCTGCTGGTTTCGCCCAGACGATGCACCAGCTTGTGCAATTGCCGGGCAGCTTCCGTACTACGAGCCAGCCGTTCTGACAACGCTGCTGACAAACGCACGAAAGCCGGTTTGACTGCCTGCACCAGTTTGACTGCCAGCTCGTCATCATTGACACCATCTATAGCCAAATGGACACCCGTGGCTTTCAACTGCCTGACAACACCCGGCAGTTGCCTGACATGAGTGCTGCAAACCTGATACTGCACACCCAGCACAATCTGACAGGCAGCATCAGGCGAGGCATTCAGCACTTCAAGCAACCGCTTCAAACGCAGTTCATTATTGAAAATAGCCTCTCCAACTGACACAAAAATCAGATAACCGGAAGGTTTAGCGTTTTCAGCAGACAGTTTCAGCGCAACCTGCCCTACACTCCAGTAATCCAGACGGAAACGCCCATCACCTTGGCCCAGTTGTTTGAGCAAGGCATCATGCGTCACCATCTGTCCGTCCTGTTGCTGGAATACCGGCTCCGCCACAAACAGCTCTGGCAAACGCTGGCGCAGGCGCATGGTCTGGGTGAAAACCATTTTCATGCCTGATGGAGTTAGTGCTGCCTTGATTTCCGCCTGTTGTACCTGCAAAGGTGCAATCTGCGCTGCCACTGGCATTCCCGGTTCGGGCATGGCCTGCAAGCGCTGCTCGGTCTTTTCCCAAGGGTTATCCTCACGATGCAGCTCAGGGTTGACCCGTACATGCCGTTCTAGCGGACGCACATGCAACTGGGTGCAACGTTTGCCCTTCAGGACTGCCGGAATGAAACGGATTTCCGCCCGCAAACGTTCCCCGCTCAAGCAGCGCAAGGTGGTCAGCAATCGGTTGGAAGGCTTGTTGCCATCATCCGCCGCCTTACTCATGGTTTCAAACACCTTGCGCTCGGCAGTATCCACCAGATGAGCAACCGGCATGGAACGTACTTCTGCCAGTGACTCGAAACCAAACAGAGTCACATAGGCATTATTGGCATACAGGTGCATTCCCTGCGAAACATAGGCTATGGCTTCCCACGAGTAATCCACCAACCAGTGGCAGCGCAACTCGGCAACCCCCAGCAAATGCTTGCACTGGCGGAACTCCTGTTTGATACCGGAATAATGCAGCAGGAAATCGACGTACTGGCGGAAATAGTCCACGTCATTGAGTGGCAAGGTGCAGGATTCCACCCCGCTCAGCCAGGTGGTCAAACCCTGCCATTCATCACGTGTAACCCACACCAACAAGGTATCAGGAGAATACCGCTGCAAAGCATCCAGCAACGTCTTGTTGCCCTCGCCGTTCCGGCTTTGCGGGCAAAACAGCAAATGCGGCTTCTTGCCCAGAGCGGGCACAATCTGCTGTACCGCCGTAACCGTTTCCATATCCAGGAGTACGTCGGAATCGTGCAACGCCGCATCCAGCGAGGCGGTTACTTCTACATCCCGGTCAATAATGACACACTGTATCTTCTGCTTTTTCATACTTACAGAAGATACGCATCAGGCACTGGCAAACCTACATAAACACCGATTATCGCGTGCTAGTTGTAGACAAACTGTTTTGAGGTTAGAGGGATTGCCACAAGGAGGTGAAATCGTCCTCTTCTTCTTCCACCACTTTCTCTGCCAACGTGGTAAAACGGAAATAGGCAAACGCTCCTAGACATTCATCCAGCAGGATCAGGCGCACCTTTTCCTCGCGTTCGGCAAACTCCAGTTTCACCTCATCACCTACTTGGAACATGTAGGCAGGCAACACCAGTGCCGGGTCAGGGCGAGCACCTTCCACACTGGGCAACATCAGGCCATCTACCGGCAGGGACTGGCGCAAACTGCGGTTGGTCACTTGCAACACACTCAGCACCATCGCCTTGGTGGAGAGCAATTCCACCCCGCAGCACAAACCCTTGCCCCCCACGAACTCCATCCATTTGATGACACCAATCATCCACACCGAGTTTTCCTTGCCCATGTCGCGCAAACCGACGATTTCGCCCACCCGCGCCCCTGACTCCTCCGTGTCTCTCCAGCACAAACCATAACCGCCAACACTGGTATTCATGACTGCCCAAGATTGGACACGTGCGCCTTCATCATCACTGGCCTGGGCAATCACTGCCTGTTTGACATCCTCTTCCGAATCATAGTCACTGGAAACGAACACGTTAAACAGCATGTCTTCTTCTTCGGTACTAACTTCCGCTTTCTGGATGTCGCGGATCACCGCCAGTACATCACTCATGCGCGTGACCATGCCGACCTTTTCCTTTTGCGGAAAACGGTTGAAACTACGATTACGCACCGAACTCAAGTGAAAAATCACCCGTTTGGCAAGATTGCGGCTCAAGCCATCGTGCAGAATCATGGCGGGGATACCATCCACTTCCAGTTTGCGAATATGCCCATCCATCAGTTCCAGCAGGGGATTCAGGTTCAGTACCCGCACCGTCGGCGAATGTGGCAGGTCACTGGCGGGCATCATCACCGCTGCTTCATCATTATTCAGCACCACTACATGGACATACTTGCCCAACGGCTCATCCGCTTCCCGTGTAATCGTGACCAGTGAGGTATGACGGGCAAAATACTGCGTCAGGCGTGCAGCCTCACCCTGACGCAGGCTATAGGGTTTTGCCAGCGCCAGCAGGTTCATCTGGATATAACGTGCCTCAATATTCGGCGCACCGGCAACAGCGTCCTTCATCGGCAACTGATCCAGCCCGTGTTCGGTTGCCAGCAGGTACAGATGATGGATGTCATGCCACAAGGTTTCACGGGTACGGATATAGACTGAATAGGTCAGCAACAACACTCGCCCCATGTAATCCAGCGCCCGGTAAATAGCGGTTTGCAGAGCCTTTTTGTTGCCATCCTGTTTGGTGAGGATGTCCAGTGCTGTCAATTGCCAAGAGCCAGCAAATTCCAGCATCAGCGACTGGGTAAGTTCAAAAATCTTCTGGCTTTTGCGGCTCAGGGGGAAAGCCCGTGCCACCAGATGGCGTTGCAGGTTTTCCAGCGCGACGTCCACAGCCGGACGCAGCAACTCACTGATTGCCAGCCTAGTTTGCGGTGTCAACGCCCGCCGGTTCAAATCCACCAGACCATGAAACACACGCCGGGTGGTTTCGCCAGGATCAGCCAGCGGCAGAGCTGCCACCCAAGCCTTGGCCTTGCTTTCAGAAAGAGGAATGAACCTGGAAGTTGGCGCTTCCTGCTGCGCTATTGCCATAAACTGTGAATCCGCTGTTATTTTTAAACATGTTATATGCGGGAAGTGTAGCAGCAACACAGGCAGGAAACGACCAGCAGGCGACAAGCGTTCAGGCTTTCAACAATGACATCGGTGGCACATCCAGCAAGCCGCGCAGATTCCAGTAGCCTGTCACCCCCACCAGCACACTGCCTGCCACACCGCCTATCAACAGCGGCAACAGGTTCAGTTTCAGGTCGAGGTCAAACAAGTAGTAGCCGAACAGATTTCCGGCGGTCAGTGCCAGCAAGCCCGCCAATAACCCTGCCAGACCGCCCAGCAGCAGGAACTCGCCCCAAATGCGCCGTTGCAATTCCGCCCGCCCTGCCCCCAGCGATTTGAGGATGGCGATTTCGCGCCGCCGTTCGGCTTTTTGCGATTGCAAAGCAGCCACCAGCACTACTACCCCGGCAATCAGGGTGAACACAAAAATGCCCTGTACCGCCATGCTGACCTGACCGACCAGCGAACGCACCTGCCCGACAATCGCCCCCACATCAATCGCCGTCACACTCGGAAACTGGCGAATCAGCTCTGTCACTAGCAGTTTCTGCTCACCCAGATGAATACTGGTGATGAAGGTACTGGGCATTTCCCCCAAACTACCCGGTGCTGCAATTACAAAGAAATTCGGCTGCATACTATCCCAGCGCACTTCACGCACACTGCTGACGGTATCGGTCAGGCGTTGCCCGGCAATGTCGAAGGTCAACTGGTCGCCCATACCAAAGCCCAGGGTTTCGCCAATGCCTTTTTCGATGGAAAACCCCGTGACACCCCGCTCAAACCACTGCCCTTGCAGCAAGGCATTGCTGACTGGCAACTCTGCGAAAGACGACAGGTTGAATTCACGTTCTGCCAAACGCTGCGCACGCGGATTCTCGAATTTGTCAGGGTCAAGCGGCTGCCCGTTCACCGCCACCAAGCGCCCGCGCACCATCGGATACAAGCGGGTTTTGATCTTGCGTTCCGCGAAAAACTGCTCCAATGCATTTACCTCGGTGGGCTGGATATTGATGAGGAAATGGTCAGGTGCATCAGCGGGCAAGGCTTCCTGCCAACGATCCAGCAGATCGGTGCGTACCGTAGTCAACAACAATAGGGAAAACAGCCCGGTCGCAAACACCACCACTAGCAACACTGCCCGACGTGAACGCCCGAGTGAAGGTAGCCAGCGGCTTTGCCACTTGCGCCCCAGCGTTTGCATCAGGCGCAAGGCCAGTCGTGCCAACGCCCAGAACAGCCCGATCCCCACCAGCAAGCCTGCCAGCAACATGGCTGCCAATTTCAGGTCGGAAGCCTGCAACCACAACAACCCGAACACTGCCAGCAGCAAACTTGCCAGCATCACCCAGACCGACTGGCGAGGGCGCTGCAACGCCCCCTGCAAAATCTGCATCGGCGAGGTATCCACCAGCCGCAGCAACTGCGGCAGGGCAAAACCCAGTAACAGCACCACTGCCGTCAGCAAACCATTCAGTGCGGGCAACAGGCTGGGTGCAGGCAAATCCTTGCCTACAAACTGGCTGAGCCAAGCTGCCAACACAAACTGCAACAACAGCCCCAATCCGATGCCGATCACTGCCGCCAGCAAAGCCGTCAGCAACAAAGAAAACGCCTGATCCTGCAACACTTGGCGACGTGACATGCCCATTGCTTTCAGTACCGCCACCCCCGGCAATTCACGCCGCATCAGGCTGGTGGAAGTCAACACCACCGCAGCACCCGCCAGTACCACACTCAACAGCGTTGCCAACCCCAGAAAGCGCCCGGAACGCTGCAAGGTCTGCTGCACCGATGACAAATCTTCATCCAGGGTGCGGATACGTTCAGTCGGTTTCAGCAGTGGGGTCAACGCCGTTTTCAACTGCTTCACCGCGTTACCTTCCCCGGCAAACAACTGGTTGAAACTGGCGCGGCTGGCTGGCGTGAGCAAGCCGGTGGCGGGTAGATCCTCCAGATTCATCAATACCACCGGAGCAAGCTGGAACAGGTTACTACTGCGATCAGGCTCCTGCGTCAGTACCCGCGCTAGCGTGAATGTACTTTTGCCCAGTTGCACCTGCGCTCCCGGCTGCACACCCAGTTCGGCAAACAAACGGGCTTCTGCCCAGATTTCACCACTGGCAGGAAGCTGCCCGCTGACTACCTGCTCCGCAGCACCAGGGACAACAGCAGTTTTCAGTTCACCCTGTAACGGGTAAGTGCGTGACACCACCTTGAGCTGGCTCAGTTGCAACTTGTCACCGCCACTGACCATGCTAGGAAAGGTAATGGTTTCCGCTGTTGCCAGCCCGAGTTGCTGGGCGCGTTGCAAGTAAGTCTGGTCGAGCGGTCGGGCGGAACTCAGTACCAGATCGCCCCCCAGCAACTGACGGGCTTGCGCCTGCATGGCATTTTCCACCCGACTGGTAAAGAAACCGACGGTCGTTACTACCGTAACCGATACCATCAGTGCCAATAGCAACAGGCGCAGTTCAGGCATCCGCCAACGCTGCTGCCAATGCAAGAGCAGGTGCTTCATGCCAGCCTCCCCTCTTCCATCCGGTAATGCCGCTGACACCGTGCTGCCAGCGTTTCATCATGCGTCACCAGCACCAGGGTCGTTTGCACTTGTTCCTGCAAGGCAAACAGCAAATCACTGATTTCATGCCCAGTCGCACGGTCAAGGTTGCCGGTCGGCTCATCCGCGAACAGGATTTGCGGACGGGTCACAAAGGCGCGTGCCAATGCTACCCGCTGCTGTTCCCCGCCGGAAAGCTGGTTGGGGAAATGGCTCAAACGTTCGCCCAGCCCTACCTGTTGCAGCGCTTCTCTGGCTCTTTGCTCCCTCCCCCCTTGCGGAGGAAGGCCGGGATGGGTGGGAGGGTTCAATTCCAGCGGCAGCATGACATTTTCGAGCGCTGTCAGGTTTTCCAGCAAATGGAACGACTGGAACACGAATCCCACCTTGCCCAGCCGCAATGCCGCCCGCTGGTCTTCATCCAGCCCATCCAGCGATTGCCCAAACAGTTGCACTGTGCCACTGGTCGGCAAATCCAGCCCCGCCAGCAACCCCAGCAAGGTACTCTTGCCGGAACCGGACATGCCAGTGATGGCAACTGACTCGCCCTTGTCAATGTGCAGGCTGATACCACGGAGAATTTGCAAATCACGCCCTGCCTGGGGGATAGTTTTCACCAGATTGTTGGTCTGAATGGCTGTGTTGTTCATATTGTAAGGAATTCCGTTGATGTTGCGCGTACTGTACCTGATCTTCGCCCTGCTGGGTGTTTTACCGTCCTCTACTGTGGTTTTCGCTGCCGAGTCACCCAAACTGCTGGTATGGGGCGACAGCCTGAGCGCGGCGTATGGCATTCCGGTCGACAAGGGCTGGGTCAGCCTGTTGCAAGGGAAACTGGGAGACAAATACCGCGTGGTGAATGGCAGCATCAGCGGTGAAACCTCTGCCGGGGGCTTGACCCGCCTGCCGGAGGCACTCAAGCAACACCAGCCTGCTTACTTGCTGCTGGAACTGGGTGCGAATGACGGGCTACGCGGTATCGACCTTGCCACCATGCGTAGCAATCTGGAACAGATGATCAAGCTGGCACAGTCAGCGCAAGCCAAGGTGGTACTGGTGGGGATCAAGTTACCTCCCAACTACGGCACTGTCTTCACCGACAAGTTTGAAGCCACCTATGCGGAACTGGCGAAGCAATATGACACACCGATTGTGCCATTTCTGCTGGAAGGAGTAGCGGATAACTGGGATTTGATGCAGGCGGATGGCTTGCACCCCACGGCAGAAGCGCAACCCAAGGTGCTGGAGAATGTGTGGGAAGTGCTGGAAAAGCAGGTTTTATAGTGGACTTGCCTGTCTGACAAATGCACGTATAACGCTTTTTCGGTTGTTATGCCAGATCAAGAGGAACAGCTATAGTGCGACACCCCGCCAGCGTTAAAAAACGCCTTGGGTTTCAGGCGATAGTACTTATCTTCCACTGCTGGTGATTGCTCATCATAGGGGTGGCTAAATACTGCTTGCAGCTCTTTGACCAACGTGTAGTCACCCTGCATCGCTTGTTGATAGGCGGGAACAATCAACCACTCCCGCCATGTATATTTGGGGTTGATCTGTTTCATTTTTGCTGACACCTCAGCCAAATTGCCAGCGTTGCTCACGAGGTCGCGCCAGCCTTTTAGCCAAGACTGCCATTGCGCATCAAGTTGTGGTGAGGTTTTAACATAAAAGCTTTTTTTCAAGGCTGAAACATCATCCGGGATATGAGATAACTCCCGGAAGAAAAGGGTGTAGTCCACTTCTGAGTCAGTCATCAACTGCACCAACTGCTTGAAGAGCGTTGGATGGAATTCAGTCAGGCCAAGTTTGGCTGCCCACATCTGTTGCATCTGCGCTTGCATCACCTCTGCAAAATCGTGGCGTACTTGATCGAACTGTTCCAACGCTTCGGTATCTTCTGCCAGCAGCGGCCTCACAGATTTCCAGAACATGTGATAATTGGCTTCTGCTGCGGCTGGCTGGTTGAAAAATGAAAAGTGCTGACCGCCGCCAGTCCAAGGTTGAAACGCAGGGTCAAAAATTTCACAAAACCCAAAAGGGCCATAGTCGAGGGTAAAGCCGCCAGCGGCACAGTTGTCACTGTTAAAATTACCCTGGCAGTAACCAACACGTAGCCAATTAGCCACCAGCGAAGTAAGGCGCTGGCGAAACAGTTTAGCCAACACAAGCAATTGTTCTGTAAAAGCAAGGTTCTGATTGATGTCGCGTTTGTATTCCCGCGCAATCAGATACGCCACGATCATGCGCAACTCTTCCAATGCTGTTGGATGCGCATGACGACGCACACGGCGGGCAAATAGCTCCAACTGACCAACGCGCAAAAAGGAGGGGGCAACGCGCGTTGTAATAGCCGCAGGATTGTCCACCATAATATCGGGGTCAGTGAAGTGGGAGTCTTGGGAATACCAGGGTCGGGTAACAGTCTCGGTTTTGGAAACATACAGCGTCAAAGAGCGCGATGTCGGCACACCCAAAGCGTGCATATAATCTTGCGCCAGAAACTCCCGCACACTGGAGCGCAGTACCGCACGCCCGTCGCCACCCCGGCAATACGGCGTTCGACCACCACCTTTCAATTGCATTTCCCAACGCTGACCATTGATGATGCCTTCAAACACGGATATTGCCCTGCCATCACCATAAGCGTTGCCTGTGCCGAATGGGCATTGCTGGGTATATTCGGTGCCATAAATCGACAAGGCATAACCCGTCGCCCAGCCCACCTGACGCATAGGCGCTTGCGTTGCAGACAGGTCGCCGGAAAATACTTGGCGAAACTTTTCATCCAGCGCCAGCTCATCGCCCAAGCCGAGTTCCTTAAAAAAAGTGCTGCTGTGGGTGACATATTCCGGTTCTGGAAGCGGTGTCGGCGTCACGGGTACGAAATGCCCGGAAAACACCTGGCGGGCACGGTGATCATGACCATCGTCGCTAGCGTCAGGATCGGCATTTAGAGTGTCCATCAGGGAATAATCAGCCAATTGCACAAACGCATCGAGGCTTGTGACGCAGGACTCAGCAGCAAGTTTGGATGAATATGACATGATCGCTAGCACCGGTGGATTGTTGGTAAAGGCAAACACCATACTAACCGAAGCTGCCCAAGTAGCATGAGAAGGCACACTTCTGTCGGGTCAACCCTGCAAAGGGATGTCAAAGTGCAACTTAATTGCAAACATAAAGCGACCTCACTACAATCCAATGCAACTAAGTTGCGATACGGATTTCAATAATGCACAACACCACTGACAACCGCCTGCCCGTAACCGTGCTTTCCGGCTTCCTCGGCGCAGGCAAAACCACCCTGCTCAACCACATCCTCAACAACCGCGAAGGCAAGCGCGTTGCCGTCATCGTCAACGACATGTCGGAGGTAAATATCGACGCCGAACTGGTGCGTTCCGGCGGCGCGGAACTGTCGCGTACCGAAGAAAAAATGGTGGAAATGAGCAACGGCTGCATCTGCTGCACCTTGCGCGAAGACTTGCTGCTGGAAGTCGGGCGGCTGGCGCAGGAAGGCAAATTCGACTACCTGGTGATCGAATCCACGGGCATTTCCGAACCCATGCCCGTGGCGGAAACCTTCACCTTTGAAGATGAAAACGGGCAATCGCTGTCCCAGATTAGCCGCCTCGACACGATGGTGACGGTGGTCGATGCCGCCAATTTCCCACGGGAGCTGGATCGTGCCCGTTCCTTGCAAGAGGTTGGCGAATCGTTGGGCGAAGACGATCAGCGCAGCGTGGCGGAATTGTTGGTTGATCAGGTGGAATTTGCTGATGTGATTTTGCTAAACAAAGCCGATCAGGTTTCCCCAGAAGAATGCGCCCGTCTCGAACACGCCTTACGTCAACTCAACCGCGAAGCCGAGATTATCCCCGTGACCTTTGGGCAAGCACCACTGGATAAAATCCTTGATACTGGGCGTTTCAGCTTTGAACGTGCAGCACAAGCACCCGGTTGGTTGCAGGAATTGCGCGGCACACACAACCCCGAAACACTGGAATACGGCATCGGCAGTTTCGTGTACCGCGCCCGCCGCCCATTCCACCCTCAACGGTTGGCAGATGTGTTGGACAATGGTTTGCGCGGCGGTACGTTGCTGCGCTCCAAAGGTTATTTCTGGCTGGCGACCCGCCACCACAGCGCGGGCGAATGGTCACAGGCGGGCGGCTTGCTGCGGCTGGGCAAAGCGGGTTTCTGGTGGGCGGCTGTTCACCGTGATGATTGGCCGGATGATGCGGAATACCGTGAACACATTCTGGCGCAATTTGAGGGCGATTATGGCGACCGCCGCCAGCAATTGGTTTTCATTGGGCAAGGGCTGGATCAAGCCCGCATCACCACCGCACTCGACAGCGCCTTGCTGAATGACGACGAAATGCAACTGGGGTCGGAAGGCTGGAAACGTTTCCCTGACCCGATTCCGGTGTGGGAGTAATGATGACTGAAGCTGAATTACTGGCAATGCCGCCAGACGATTACATGAACGCGCAACAACTGGCGTTTTTCCACCAACGCTTGTTGGACATGCGTCAAGAAATTCTCAATCGTGGCGAAGAGACCATGCAATCCTTGCGCGAAAGCGAATTGCTGCCCGACCCCGCAGATCAAGCCACGCTGGAAGAAGAACATGTGCTGGAATTGCGTACCCGTGACCGCGAACGCAAATTGCTTAAAAAGATCAATGAGGCGTTGGAGCGCCTTGACAGCGGCAACTACGGGTATTGTGAAGAAACCGGTGAACCAATTGGTTTGCTGCGTTTGCTGGCACGCCCGACGGCAACCTTGAGTTTGGAAGCGCAAGCCTACCGTGAAATCCAGCAACGCCAGTTTGCAGGGTAAGCCGTCATGCAAAAAGCGTTTTTCCAGTCCATTGAGACCAGCTCTTGTGAGACACGGTTTCCACTGGATACCTTTCTGGACAACCTGACGTTCAATGAGCAAGGGCTGATTCCGGTCATCACCCAACAGCATGATACCGGGCAGGTGTTGATGATGGCGTGGATGAATAGCGAAGCCATCCAGAAAACACTTTCCAGCGGCAAAATGACTTACTGGTCACGTTCCCGGCAAGCCTTTTGGGTCAAGGGGGAAACCAGCGGTAATACGCAAACACTCAAAACCATGCGGATTGATTGCGACGGCGATGCCTTGTTGTGTCTGGTGGATCAACAGGGTGGCGGCGCTTGTCACGCCCTGCGCTCCAACTGCTTCTATTTTGACGTGGATGCGGCATCTGCCAGCGTTGTTGTCAATGAGTCCCAACCTTCATGAAATACTGCACTTGCTTATTCGTGATTTCGTCCCTACTCCTGTCAGGTTGCGGTGTTGAAACAGCGCCAAGTGGTAGGCAGACAGAGACAACCACCTTGCCCGCAAATGCTCCCGCGCTAGGGACGAAAATCCAGCAATTGGCAAGCTCAGACAGCACAGCCGCATCACCCGCCGACGAATACCCAAAAATTGCCTGGGAGAATCTGGAATTACCGGGGCACGGGCTGGAAGACATCGTAAAAAAATACCAACCCCAAATTGATGCCATCCCGGAAGGCGACCCGGCAGAAGAAGCCGTAATGGAGAAAATGCAGGCTGAGCTAAATACTGCCCCAGTCAATCCGGCAATGAATGGTAAAAAAATCAAATTACCCGGCTTTGTTGCACCGTTGGAAATAGACGAAAGCAACGGGATGGTAGGCGATTTTTTATTAGTGCCCTATTTTGGCGCGTGTATCCATCTGCCCCCTCCGCCCTTGAGCCAAACGCTGTTGGTTAAACCTAAAACAGGCAAAAGCATTGGTATGGAACGAGTTTATGAGCCTGTTTGGGTTTCTGGAACAATTAAGACAGAAAGCACCAAAACTGATCTTGCCGACGCAGGCTATAAGATCGTGGATGCTGCTATAGAAATGTACCAAGAGCCAGACGATGAAACACAATAGTTACCTCAACCATAGCTTGTTGACCGCAGGGCTGGGCTATCGCCTGTTATTGGTGACACTACTGATTGCCCTTTTGTGGCTGGCGGTTGGATGGGTGTTATGGTGAATCCGCCCGCTATCAGCTTTCATGACCTGACGCTGGGTTATGGGAAACATGCAGTGCTACGGCATCTGGAGGCAAGCGTGCCACGCGGGGCATTGCTCGCGGTGGTTGGCGCAAACGGCACAGGCAAATCCACCTTGCTGAAAGCATTGATGGGCGAGCTTAAACCCATGAGCGGCAGTATCCATTTGCAGGGGTTTGGATGGCGCGACCTTGCCTACTTGCCCCAACGGGTGGCGTTGGAGCAGAACTTCCCCATGGATGTGCATGATTGCGTGGCAATGGGGTTATGGCGGCAGGTTGGTGTTTTTGGCGGTGTCTCACCAGCACAGGAACACAAAATTACCGACGCTTTGGCAACAGTGGGGATGGGGGGGATGCAACACAGCACATTATCCCGTTTGTCCGGCGGACAGATGCAACGGGTATTGTTTGCCCGCCTGTTGCTACAGGATGCGCCGGTGATTCTGTTGGATGAGCCATTCAATGCCATTGATACCAACACCACCCTTGATCTGCTGAAGCTAATCCAGCATTGGCATCAACAAGGGCGTACTGTGCTGACGGTGTTACATGACTGGGGGCTGGTGCGCCAGTATTTCCCCGCTACCTTATGGCTGACAGACGGTCAAGCCGTATACGGAAACACGGCAAAGGTGTTGGGGCAACAGTCAGAACGGTGGGTTGCCTAATGCTGTATGACCTGCTGTTTGCGCCCTTTGCGGATTATGTGTTTATGCAACGCGCCTTGGTGGGGACGTGGGCAATGGCATTGGGGGCAACGCCGTTTGGGGTGTTCCTGCTATTGCGACGTATGAGTTTGGTCGGGGATGCAATGGCACATGCCATTCTGCCGGGTATTGCCGTCGGTTATCTGTTGGCGGGCTTATCCTTGACTGCGATGACGCTAGGCGGGTTGGTGGTCGGTATGGTGGTGGCGGTACTAACCAGCATGGTGACACGGCTAACCCGTTTGCCGGAAGATGCCAGTTTGGCTGCTTTTTATCTGGTGTCATTGGCTTTGGGCGTACTGATTATTTCTAGCAAGGGCAGCAGTGTGGATTTGGTGCATGTGCTGTTTGGGTCAGTATTGGCGTTGAATAATGCGGCATTGTTGCTGGTGGCGAGCATTGCCACGCTCTCTATGCTGACTTTGGCGGTTTTGTACCGTCCCTTGGTGCTGGAATGCTTTGATTCCGCTTATTGCCGTTCGGTCAGTACCTTTGGGGTTTGGACACCCGTGGTGTTTCTGGTCATGGTGGTGTTGAATCTGGTGGGGGGCTTCCATGCGCTGGGAACGTTGATGGCTGTAGGCATTATGATCTTGCCCGCTGTCGTTGCCCGTCTGTGGACACAACAATTAGGTACGATGCTGGCATTGGCGGTGACGGTAGCCATGTTGTGCAGTTGGCTTGGCTTGTTGATGTCTTTCCATTTTGACTTGCCCTCAGGCCCGACCATCATCCTGAGTTTGGGGGGGATGTACATCTTGTCGGCCCTGTTTGCGTTACGCCCGCAGCGTGGCAAGGTCGATTCTGTCCGACAGTTTTTACAGTGATTAAGGAGAAAATAGGATGTTAAGTCAATGGTTACGGTGTTGCCTGCTGCTCTTGTTGGTGACATGGCTACCGTGGGTTCATGCCGAGGAAGCCCCACTCAAGGCGGTTGCTACTTTCAGCATTCTGGGGGATATGGTCAAGGCGGTTGGCGGGGAACGCATCCAGTTAACCACGCTGGTGGGGGCTGATAGTGACGGGCATGTTTACCAACCCACGTCTGCCGATGCGAAAACAGTAGCACAGGCGGATATTCTGTTCGTCAATGGCTTGGGGTTTGAAGGCTGGTTGGAACGACTGGTCGAAGCATCCGGTTATAAAGGCAAGGTTGTGACCGCGACAGAAGGCATTACCGGCTTGCCATTAGCTGATGGGGATAATCATGGAGGGGTTGATCCCCATGCTTGGCAAAATCTCGCCAACGCCAAAACGTACATCCAGAATATTACTCGTGCCTTGCAGGATGCTGATCCGGTAGGCAGTGCGGTGTATGCCATCAACCGCGATACTTACCTGCAACAATTGGCTGCACTGGAACAGCAACTTGCCGAAACCATAGGCAAATTACCCGAAGATCGCCGTAGTGTTGTGACCAGTCACGATGCTTTTGGGTATTTTGCGGCGGCGTACCAGCTTAAATTCCTTGCCCCACAAGGCATTAACACCGAAACGGAGGCGACTGCCAAAGATGTGGCTGCCTTGATTGAGCAGATTCGTGCTGAAAAGATCACCGCCGTTTTTGTGGAGAACATGGTATCACCGCGTTTGCTTGAACAGATTGCGGCTGAAAGTGGCGCAACAGTAGGTGGGACATTGTATGCGGATGCCTTGTCGCCTGCGGATGGTGTCGCCGGGACTTATCTGGCAATGATGAAGCATAATATCGAAACCTTGTATCAGGCATTGGCAGCGAAGTGACCTAAGCATGACCCCAACCACACAGCAACACCCGGATGACTTGGTGGACACCCGCTTTCCGATAACCATCCTCAGCGGTTTTCTGGGCAGCGGCAAAACCACTGTCCTCAATAACCTGTTGAAACCGTCATTCTGGGAACGATTGTTGCGCATACCGCCGTTGACGGCGGTGATTATGAATGAGTTCGGCAGCATCGGGCTAGACCACCAACTGGTCGGCGACACGCCGGGGCCGATGGCACTGCTCAACGGTGGCTGCATTTGCTGTGAAATCCAGGGTTCGCTTGTCCCCACCCTGAAAAACCTGTGGATGGGGCGGCGTGACGGCACATTGCCGCCGTATGAGCGTATCATCATCGAAACGACTGGCGTTGCCGACCCGACTTCGGTGATGGAAACCCTGCTACGTTCCGACTGGGTGGCGCGGCGGCATTATCTGGATGGGGTCGTCATCACCGTGGATGCGGTGTTTGCCAATGGGCAACTGGATGTGCATTTCGAGGCAGTGCGGCAGGTCGCCACCGCCGACCGCCTGCTGCTGACCAAAACTGACCTCGCCGATGCGGACAAGATTGCCCAGCTTGAAAGCCGTCTGGCCAAACTTAACCCGTCTGCCCCGATTGTCCCCGTGCTGCACGGCGATGTAGACCCGCAGCATGTGTTTGGCTTGCGTGCCTACCACCAGTCCGAGCCGGTCAAGGCGAAGCAGTGGCTGGCGGCGGACAGTTTCCGTCTGGTCACGCCCGTTGCGCCCAGCCGTCCCGGCATCCGCAACCCCAGCCTACCCGCCGCCCCCGGCATTGATGGTCGCATCCGCAGCTTTTCGCTGACCTTCGAGCAGCCGCTGCCTTGGCAAGGGGTTTCGGATGCGCTGGAAACGCTGTCTAGCTTTTGCAGCCACCGCCTGTTGCGCATGAAAGCCATCGTCAATGTGCAGGAATACCCCGCTCGCCCGGTGGTGCTGCACGCAGTGCAACATTTATTTTACCCCTCGGTGGAACTGCCGCGCTGGCCTGATGACGACCAGCGCAGCCGTTTCGTCTTTATTACCTCTGACCTAGATGAAACCTTTGTCAGCAATTTGCTGTCTTCTTTCACACAAACCCTCGAAAATCAGTAAAACCGGAGAACAATATGAAATTTCCACACATTTTGATCAGTACCCTCAGCCTGTTTGTTGCCTTGTCGCTTGGCGGTGTTTACGCTGACGACCACAAGCACGAAGCAACCCACGATGATAAAGCCAAAACCGAAACGCATGAACATGAAGCCGAAGGCCACGAAGAACACGGCGCACACGAACACGGTGCTGCCACCCTGAGCCTTGCTGCCGGAGTGGATGGTTTGGAGATTGCCCTCGAATCCCCCGCTGCCAACATCGTCGGTTTTGAACACGCCGCCAACAGTGATGAGGATAAGAAAAAGTTGGCGGAGGCTAAAGCCAAATTGGAAGCCGGGGCAGACCTGTTCAGCATCAACCCGGAAGCGGAATGCACCTTCAAAAGTGCCGAGGTGGTTTCTGCCCTGTTAGGCAATGCCGAAAAAGCGGCGGAAGAACACTCCGACCATGAACACAAGGAGGGTGAAACCCACAGTGACATGGATGTGACCTGGACGTTTGCCTGCGCCAAACCCGCCGAATTGAAGGAAGTGACCACCAAATTGTTTGCGGCATTCCCAGAAGGCTTCCAGAAAGTCAAAGCGGAATGGGTGACGGATAAAGGGGCTTCCGCGCAAGAGATGGACAAGGACGCTACGCTCAAGCTGAAATGACCCAACACAGTTTTCCCGATGGAATCATTCAGCGGGAAAGCTTGCCTCCTGTAACCGGTGTATGGAACGTCATGCAGTCATTGAGCGATGTACCACGACAACCATAATTGATCGGCTTAGCATCTGCTGTTTGTTCCTTGACCGGATCGTTGGCACAAGCTCCCAACATCACCAACATGGCAAAGCTGATACACGTTTTGGCTAATAATTTCATCACGGCATTCCTCAATTGATCCTGAAATTCACCGGCACTTGCACGATGGATTCGATATTTTGCCCGCCACGGGTGGCAGGGACGAATGACCAGCCGCGCACTGCTTTCACCGCCGCCGAATCCAGCGAGCTGTTGCCGGACGACTGATGCACCCGTGCGGATGTCACGTTGCCACCAGGGCTAACGTTGGCACGTACAATGGTTGTACCTTCCGTGCCTGATTCCAGCGCACGACGCGGGTAATCTGGTGGGCTGGGTGGGCGGCTGTAACGCGGGTTGGTAATAACCGGCACTGCGTTTTGAGCCTGAGCAGCAGCCCGTGCAGCAGCTTCCTGTGCCTGTTGGTGTTGACGCTCGGCTTCGGCGCGTGCCTGTTCCTGACGGCGCAAATCCTCCAGTCGTTGCTGTTCTTCCCTTTGCCGCTGCAATTCCTTACTGCGTTCACGCTCTTCCTGTTCCTTACGCAAGTCCTTTTCTGGTGGCTTGGGCAAGGGTTTTTCAACCGGCTTGTCCGGCTTCGGTTTGGGTTTGGGTTTTTCCTTGGGTTTTTCCGGCGGTTTGGGCGGCGGTGGCGGGGGAGGTTCCGGTGCTTTTGGCTCGAACATGCTCAATTCCACCGGCAGAACCGGCGGTTCTTCCGGCACTTTATCGTCCGCAAACAATAACGGCATCAGCAACAACGCCAGCCCGACATGGACGGCAGTAGAAATGCCAAAGCCGCTGATATGACAGGTTTTCATGGGTCTTGTTGTGCCTGTATGGAAAGGTTGCTCAACTCTTGTGACTTCAGCAAATCAATCAGCTTGACGAAATGCTCAAATACCGCCGCTTTGTCGATACGCAACACGATCAGGGTTTCCGGCGTAGCCTGTGTTTTGAGTTTCTCTGCGAGTTGTTCCAGCGTGACTTCATCTTCACCAAGGAACAGCACGTTCTTGTCATTGATGGCAATTTCCAGCGGATCTTCGTCTTGCGACGGTTCGCTGACTTGTGCGGCAGTGGGTAAATTCACCGGAATCAGCCCTTGCGACACAAAACTTGCCGTGGTCAGCACAATCGCCAGCAACACCAGCATAATGTCGATGAAGGGGATCATATTGATCTGGTCAAAACGTTTCATGCGTGACCATCCTGCAAGGCAGTCCAGCGGGAAACCAATACATCCACTTTGCGCATTAAACCGTTGTAAAACAGGATGGCGGGAATCGCCACCAGCAGACCGGCAGCGGTGGCTTTCAGTGCCATTGCCAGACCCAGCATGATGGTGTTCACATCCAACTTGCTGCTTTGTCCCATTTCGTGGAAGGTGATCAGAATCCCCAGTACCGTACCTAACAAGCCCACATAAGGCGCGTTAGAGCCAACGCTAGAAATGCTGGTAAGGTTGCGGGTCAAGGCGACCTTGAGTAGCTCAATATGCTTGAATTCCGCCAGCTTGATGCGCCAGAAATAGATGTAACGTTCCACCGCAAATGCCAGCATGATAAAGCTCATGAAGCCGAGCGTGCCCAACACCAGATGATCAAGATAAAGTTTCAGGAATTCCATAGGATTAGCAAAACCTTTTAAAGTTGGAAACAGGGTTTTACTGAACCTTGGCTACCGTGGCTGTAGAGGGCGGATGGCTAGTGGTATCAGGTAAATTTTTGCAAATGATAATTGCTAGTATTTATACTTTCAAGTATTATTTATGGCTAATATATTTGGTGTTATGTCTGATAGTGTCCGGCATCCGCTCAATGCCATTGCCACTTCCATCTCTTCCCATAGCAAACGCAGCACATGCGCAACACCCAGCGCCCCGGCTGTTGCCATGCCGTAAATCATCGGACGCCCAATCAGAACAGCACTTGCGCCCAAGGCAAGCGCTTTCACAATATCCGTCCCACGTCGTACTCCACCATCCAGCAACACCGGCAATTGCCCTTGTACCGCTGCGACAATGCCGGGCAAAACGTGTAGTGTTGCAGGTACGGTATCCAGGGTACGCCCGCCGTGGTTGGAAACGATCAGGCCATTCACCCCCAGTTGCATAGCCAGTTGTGCATCTGCCGGATGAGTGATGCCTTTGAGCAATAACGGCAAATCGGTCAATTGGCGCAGCCGCTCAATATCACGCCATGTCGGTGCATGTGCCATCAAACCGTCGAACACCACGCTTTGCCCTTGCGCCAGCGTCACGGGTGATTGCTGCATCCCCCGTAAATTCACCGCAGCAATGCCATCAGGCAGATGAAAACCTGCACGTTGTTCACGGTTACGTACACCGGCAAGCGGGGCATCCACCGTCACTACCAACGCCCGATAACCTGCCGCTTCCGCCCTTCGCACCAGACTTGAAGAAAATACCCTATCCTGCTGAAAATAAAGCTGAAACCACAAGGGAGCATAGGCATGGTGCGCAATGTCTTCCAGCGTGTGGCTAGCCAAGGTACTTACGACCATGACTGCATCCATCGCTGCTGCGGCGCGTACTGCTGCCAACTCCCCTTCCGGGTGAAACAGTTGCTGGTACGCCACAGGCGCAAGCAATATTGGGTGTTGCAACGTTTGCCCAAACAGTTCCAGGCGTGTATGCCCGCCGCGTACATCTGCCAGTACCCGGTTCAACAAAGCGCATTGATCAAATGCCAGACGGTTGTTGCGGAAAGTAATCTCATCTGCTGCCCCGCTGTGCAGGTATGCCCAGGCGTTGTCATCCAGCCGTTCACGGGCAAAGGCTTTGTAATCACTGACCGCTGCAATGGTGTTGGGAATCTGACTCAGATACGGTTTGACAGGCATTTGGACTCCAGCTAGTAGATCATTGGGCAACAAGCAAATAAAAATAATTTGCATTTTTACCACAAAGACTATTGACTTGAAAAGAAGAACAATTATCATCTGCAACCCAACAAGCATCGTATAGCCCGATAGCCACGGATGCCCTGAACACATTTTCCTTTCAAGTTTTAGGAGTATCACGTGAGCTATCAGAAGAAGCCCGTATTGATCCGGGGTACGGTAAGCCGTGCTGAACAACCCAACATCGCCCTAGCCTCCGCTGCCTTTGTCGTGATGGCTGCTGTCACCCAACCTGCCTTCGCTGCTGAATCCGCCAAAAAAGCAGAAACAGACAAAACCGATGTTACCCAACTTGAAGGCGTAACCGCTCAAGCAAAAAAAGCTGAGCCGGGTTCCAACCCGAATGCTGACCCGGAAGCACCCTATAAAATTGACAAATCCGCCAATGGCAAATTCACCGAGCCACTGCTGAACGTTTCCAAAACCATCAATGTGGTTGGCAAGGAACAAATGAAAGACGCGGGTGTCAGCGCATTGAAAGATTTGATGCGTACCCAGCCCGGTATCACCTTAGGTACGGGAGAAAACGGCAATCAAGAAGGCGACCGTTTTTATATTCGTGGCTTTGATGCTCGTAGTGATACGTTTGTCGATGGTATGCGTGAGCCGGGCATGACTGCTCGTGAAACTTTTGCGACCGAACAAATCGAAGTCACCAAAGGACCAAGTTCTACCTTTGGTGGACGCGGAACGACGGGCGGTGCGGTCAATATCGTTTCTAAAAAAGCACAAGACACTGACTTTACCCGTGGCACATTGACATTAGGCACTGAAAAACGCACCACCTTGGATGCAAATAAAGTGGTCAATGATAAATTAAAAATTCGTGCCAACGTGATGCTGCAAGATTCAAATGTTGCTGGGCGTGACGAAGTATTCAAAAAAGGTCATGGCGTTGCTTTAGCAGCCGACTATCAAGCTACTGATAAAGTCAATGTTAAAGTTGACCTTTACCATCTGCGAAATGAAGCAATGCCTGATCGCGGTCAACCTTATAACGCTGTCGTCGCAAAACTGTATGGTGATGTCGATCGTAACAACTTTTACGGCTACAAAAACCGTGACTTCTGGAATACGGGTGCGGATAGCCTAACCACGACAGTAGACGCCAAACTATCGGATAACACCAGTGTTACCAATACAACCCGTATTGGCGAAACGGCTAACGACTATATTGTTAGCAATCCTGCTAATGTGAGTGGAACGTTGACAGTTACACCCGGCACAACGGCACGTCGCGTCAAAAATAAACTGGTGGCTAACAACACGATGATTTCGCATGAGTTTCACGCTTCTAATAATGTGGAACACAACATCGTCGCTGGTGTAGAAGTTTCTGAAGAGAAAGTAAAAGTCCAATCTGGAACAGTATCAGGAACAAATACGCCGCTGGATTTATATAACCCCAATAACAGTGCAACAGGCGCAACGGTCACATTTACTGCCGCACCGGGGGCTAATACCGCTAAATCACAATCGCTTTACCTCATGGATACCGCAAAACTGAACGAAAAGTGGGAAGTATTTGGCGGTATTCGTCAGGATCAATTCGATATTGAAAAACGCCAAAACGCTGATGTATACAATCCACTCAACAACCAGGACGTTGAAGTAAAGAAAGACTTTACCAATGGACATTTGGGTCTTGTGTATAAACCAAAAGAAAATGGCAGCATCTACGGCTCAATCAGTACCTCATCCAATATTCCATCCGAAGCACTGGATGCAACCAATCCTAACTACGGTGGGATTAATGTCGTCACCAAAGACACTGCACCAGAAAAGAACAAAAGTTTCGAGCTTGGTACTAAATGGAACTTAGCCAACGATGATCTTGCGCTCAGTGCCGCTATCTTCCGCACGGAGAAAAAGAACAAGATTGAAGTGGTCAGCAATACGCCAATGCAAACAGGTGAGGTACGAGTAGATGGGGTTGAACTTGGAGTATCTGGCAACGTGACACCAAAACTGAGTTTGTCCGGTGGCATCGTGTATATGGATACTGAAATTACCAACTCAGCAACCGCTTCTAATATTGGGAAAAAGCTAGGGTCAATTGCTGAAAAAAGTGCGAGCATCCAAGCCAAATACCAAGCCACACCAAAACTGGCACTCGGCGGCACTGTCGTTCATACCGGGAAATTTAAAGGCTCTGATGGCAGTAACTTTGCCGCTAACGATGCCCGCGTTATTCCTGTATCCAACCGTTTAGATGTTATGGCAGAATACAAAATCAACAAAAAACTGAGTACGCAATTAAATGTGAAAAACGCAACCGATAAAACCATCATTGATGCTTCTTATCCTAGCGGTTTTACCTACATTGCACCCGGTCGCACGACCAACGTCAGTCTCACCTATGACTTTTAATCTGACAGTTTAAGTCCTGGTTCCCGCCCCGTGGTCATGAGTCGCGGGGTTGGGTTTAGGGGGTAATATTTTTTTAGGAGCATAGGCAATGCTGATTTGTATACCCAATGTTCTCACCAAAGAACAAGTCGCTTTTTGCCGAAATAAACTGAATCAAGCAGAGTGGATAGATGGCAAAGCCACCACAGGCACACAACCTGCTACCGTCAAAAGCAATGTGCAAATTCCTCAAAGCTCACCTGTTGCACATGAGCTGGGGAATGTGATCCTTGACGCACTGGCGAACAAGCCGCAATTCATTTCTGCCGCTCTGCCTCTCAAGATTTTTCCACCGTTATTTAACCGTTATGAAAATGGTGGGCACTTTGGTATCCATACCGATGGTTCGGTCATGACTGTACCCGGAACCAGCGTTAGGGTACGCACTGACGTTTCCGCCACCCTATTTTTAGCCGAACCCGAAGCATACGAAGGCGGCGAACTGGTGATCGAAGACAACTTCGGTGCACAGGAGGTCAAACTCGCGGCAGGTGACATGGTGCTTTACCCTGCCACCAGCCTGCATCAAGTCCGCCCGGTGACAAGCGGCGCACGGCTTGCATCCTTCTTCTGGATGCAAAGCATGGTGCGTGATGACGGGCAACGTACCCTGCTCTACGACCTTGACCAGAGCATACAGGAATTGTCACTGGAACTCGGTGCAGGGCATCCGCAAACCGTCAAACTCGCCGGGATTTACCACAATCTGGTTCGCCGTTGGGCGGATACTTAGTTTTACCCCCTCACCCCCAACCCCTCTCCCTCAAGGGGAGAGGGGAGTAAGAAGGAGTGTATTTTATGTTGAAAAAGATGATCGCCAGCCTGCTGTTGCTATGTAGCACCCAAGTTTTGGCTAATGAAGTGAATGTGTATTCCGCCCGTGAAGAGCAGTTGATCAAACCACTGTTGGATGCGTTCAGCAAAGACACTGGCGTTAAAGTCAACCTGATTACCGGCGATGATGACCCACTACTGGAACGCCTCAAACGCGAAGGCGCAAACTCCCCCGCTGACGTGTTGATTACCGCCGATGCTGGGCGTCTGCACCGTGCTGTAGAGGCGGGCACATTGCAGCCAACCCAGTCCGCTAAATTGAACCAAGCGATTCCAGCCAATTTGCGTGACCCCGGCAATCAATGGTTCGGGCTAACCTACCGTGCGCGGGTAATTTTCTACAACCCGGAAAAAGTGCAAGCCAACGAACTTTCCACCTACGAAGACCTGGCTGACCCAAAATGGAATGGGCGTGTTTGTGTGCGTTCCTCCAGTAGTATTTATAACCAATCGCTGCTGGCTTCCCTGATTGCTGCCAAAGGCGCGGCGCAAGCCGAACAGTGGGCGCAAGGCTTGGTGGCAAATCTGGCAAAGCCACCCAGCGGTGGCGACCGTGACCAGATCAAAGCAGTAGCAGCGGGACAATGTGACGTGGCGATTGCCAACACCTATTACTATGCACAAATGCTTTACGGTGGCGATACTGCGCAAAAAGCCGCTGCCAGCAAGGTAAAAGTATTCTTCCCCAATCAAGCGGATCGGGGCACGCATATTAATGTGAGTGGCGCAGGTATGACAGCATCCGCCAAAAACAAGGAGAACGCCGTAAAATTGCTGGAATACATGGTACTGGATGACGCGCAACGCTGGTATTCCAACACCAACGGTGAATATCCTGCCAAGCGTGGCATTGCAGCCAGCCCGGAACTGCAAAGCTGGGGCAACTTCAAAAGCGATGCGCTGAACCTGTCAGCACTGGGCAAGCACAATGCCCAAGCCGTCATGATCATGGACAAGGTGGGTTGGCAATAAGCCAACTTTCATCCCCCCAGCAACGCCAACACACCCAACACCGCAAAAATTGCCGCTGCAATGCCATGTACCAGCTTCAGCGGCAGCTTGTGCGCCATCTTGTCGCCCAGCAGCACCGCCGGGACATTGGCAATCATCATCCCCAACGTCGTACCTGCCACTACCCAGAACAGGGATGCGTACTGTGCCGCCAATGCCACGGTAGCAATTTGCGTCTTGTCGCCCATTTCCGCGAGGAAAAACGCCACCACCGTTGCACCGAACACACCGTAATGCGTCGCATCCACTTTGACATCATCGTCATCCAGCTTGTCGGGGATCATGATCCACACCGCCATCGCCAGAAACGACAAACCCAGAATCCAGCGTAAAACATTTTCACCCAGCAAGGTTGTGACCCACGCGCCGATTGCACCCGCGCCCGCATGGTTGAGCAAGGTGGCAACCAGAATGCCGAGGATAATGGGAACGGGTTTACGGAATTTGGCGGCTAGCACCAGCGAGAGCAGTTGGGTTTTATCGCCGATTTCAGCGAGGGCAACGATGCCGGTTGAAACAAGAAAGGCTTCCACAGTGAATATCCCGCAAAAGGGGCTGATTCAAACAAAGACGCGAAGCCATGTCTAGTGAAGAATCCCTGTCTGGGTAATGCGCTGCATCGTGACGACCGCGTGTGCCTGAACAGAGGATTGGGGGAAGGGTTACATCTGTGACTGCAAATAGTTCTGCAAGCCGATCTTGTCAATCAAACCAAGCTGCTTTTCCAGGTAGTAGGCGTGATCCTGTTCGGTATCATCCAGTTGCGCCCGCAGCATTTCACGGGTGACGTAATCCTGCTCTTCCTCACAGATTTTCATCGCGGCTTTCAGCGCACCCACCACATGGTATTCCAGTGCCAGATCGTTTTTGAACATGCTGGGTACATCGGAACCCACATTCAGGTTGTCCTGATTGTTGAGGTCAGGCACACCTTCGAGGAACAGGATACGGCGGATGATGGCGTCAGCATGGCTGCTTTCTTCCTGCCGTTCATGTTCGTAATGTGCGTACAGCTTGCTCAAACCCCAGTCGTCACACATGCGTGAGTGGATGAAATACTGGTCACGCGCCGCCAGTTCACCTGCCAGCAGGGTTTTCAGTACGTCGATTACACGGTCTTTTCCTTTCATATTATTTGCTCCTTAATCGTTCATCATGGATTGCAGGTAATTTTGCAGACCGGCGTTATCCATCGCCCACTGCTGGGATTCGAGCCAGTCGATCTGCTCTTCTTCCTCTTCAAGAATTTCCTGCAACATATCGCGGGAAACGTAGTCCTGCGCCTGTTCGCATTCACCGATGACCTTGCGCAATTCCGCCACCACTTCACCGGCAAGGCGCAGGTCGTTGGCGATGATTTCTGGCACGTCTTCACCGAGGTAAAGTTTGCCAAGGTCTTGCAGATTGGGCAGGGCTTCAAGGAACAGGATGCGTTCGATCAGCTCCTCGGCCTGTTTCATGGCCTTGATCGAACGCTTGTATTCCTTGCTGTTGAGCTTTTCCAGCCCCCAGTTTTTGCACATGCGGGCGTGCAGGAAATACTGGTTGATCGCGGTCAACTGGCTGCGTAGCGCTAGATTGAGCGAACGGTTGATGTCGGGGTTTCCTTTCATAGGCGTCTCCTTTATTGGATGTATCAGGAAACATCATCTTACGCCCATCGCCCGGTGAGTTCACTCCAACATATTACGCTTGTGTCAATCCTGTTCCAGCAGATGCTCATAACGCTGGTCAGTCAGGGTTTGCATAAAAGCCACTAGTGCATCCACTTCACTATCCTTCAATGCCGGGGCTTGGAAATCCTTTTCCTTTAACGCCAGATTTTCATCCACCTCCGGCGCATCCCACGGCTTGCCGGTTTCCGGGTTGAGCTTGCGTTCGCTGTTGTTGAACTGGTCGTAAAACAGCACCACCGTTTTCAGGTCATTGAATACCCCGTTGTGCATGTAAGGGCCGGTAATCGCCACATTACGCAGGGTGGGAACCTTGAACTTGCCTGTTTCCTTGTCATCCTTGACATCCGGGTGTTCCCGCAGTCCCTTGTCCACAAAATCCTTGCCCTTGCCATTAGCCTCACGCACCGCCTGATGGGTTGGCACACCAAGGTTGTGGTACTCGTAATTGCTGAAGGTTTCACCCTCACTGCCGGGGAATGCTTTCAACTGGTGGCAACGATTACAGTTGGTGAACTGGTTGGAAAAGAACAGTGATTCCCCCAAGGATTCCTGATCGGTCAAGTCCACCTCACCACGCAGGTAACGGTCATACTTTGAATCGAACGGGGCAAAACGGTCGGTTTTTTCAAACGCGGCAAGGCTTTCCGCCATCGCGGCATAGGCGACTTCCGGCTGCTCAAACACGGTGTCGCCGAACAACTGTTTGAAAGCGCTGACGTAAGCCGCATTTTCCTTGAGCCGTTCCACCACGGCTGGTTTGTCGGGCATCCCCATTTCAAGCGGGTTGGTGGGTGGGCCACCTGCCTGCCCTGCCAAGTCCTTTTCCCGCCCATCGAGGAATTGTCCGCCCACATACTTGCCCTGTTTGTTCTGGTGGAAATCCGGGCTGAGACTGGCATAAGCCGCCGTTGGCGCATTGCGGTCGCCCAGTGATTTGCCATCATCCCCCAGTGACACCGCCTTGCCGACACTAGTGGAACGGTTATCAACGAAACCGTGTTCCGGGTTATGGCAGGTAGCGCAGGACTGGGTACGGTTTTTCGACAGGTTGACATCAAAAAACAGTTTTTCGCCCAGTTCGGCCTTGGTGGCGACGGGTTTGTCCTCAGCCAGCAAGGGATTGGCAGCGAGGGGCAATAACAGCAGGCAGGGAATGACGGCACGCATGGGTTGAGCTATCCGCAACAGTTCAGGAGTTTCGCAATATAAATGAGAACAACTTGCATTACAATTGATGCAGGTCAACAGACTGACAAGAAATAAAGGGGCTTGCGCCCCCAACGATGTTTCAAAATTCCTAGAGGAACCAGGATTCCTGTCAGGTCAGAGTTATTTTTATCAAGGCTAACCTGACAGGTTGTACACACTTTAACTCAGGCGTAACCCTGCTCATACGCTAGCATGGCAGACTGCTTCGCCCTGAAAGGAATGATCTCCGCACTAGCAGGTGGTGGGAAAAAGCTGCGGTAAATGCTCTCCAATTGTTGCCTTACCTGCTGGGAACATTGTGCCAGCAACAAACACTTGACCAGTTCCTGCTGTACCCGCTGGCTGGGGTTACACAATTCATTCACGCAGAAATCGCCTTGTTCCAGGCATTCCCGCACTTCATCCTTGTCAAACCGCGCCACTACTTCACCCGTGTGGCGGTTATGCAGGCTGATGAAGGGGTCAACCCGATCCAGCCAAGCATTGATGTAAAACGTCATCACGCACCTCCGCGTCTGTATTTGCGAAAAGTGAGTCTGGCTAGCGTGGAGTTACGGTACACATGGCTTGACTACTTTGGTTGCCGTTTTGAGGAGAGGCAAAACCTGTTCGATGGACTAAATGATAATGATCCCTGTTTTTGATTCAAGAATTTTTTTGAGAATTTTTCTCATTTTCACAAATGCACTGAGAACCACTTGCATTTGTAAATAGGGATGGTTATCATCCGCCTTGTTTTAAGAATGATTACTGTTTAGGGGAAGTGTATGTACGTTTGCATTTGCCATTCCGTGACCGACAAAGCCATCAAGAAAGCGGTCAAACAAGGCCACGACACACTGGAGGCCATCCAGCAAGAGCTGAAAGTCGGCACGTGTTGCGGACGCTGCAAACACCATGCCCGCGAAGTAATCGACGAAACCCTCAACCCTGAAACCTTTGACTTCAACCTGATGCAAGGTGCATTCGCATGATGACTGGAGCCTTGAGAATGTCGGATGTAGAACCCAAACGGATCAATCTGGAAGAATTGATGCGTGGTTGCAAAAAGATCATCCTTCAGCACGGCAAGCGTCCTTATTGTCTGACCATTACCCGCCGGGGCAATCTGATCCTGACCTCCGCTGATGATGACGCAGACAAACAGCCAACGCTTGACGACCTGTCTGAATCCCCGCGCAACCAATAACCCTTCAATGCATTCGGTCAAGCCAGCCAGCCTCCTCTGCCCCAGCCAGACCTTTATTTTACCAGCCCGGAAAACCAACTTATGCAACGTATTCGCCAGCTTGTATCTGCTGCCCTGTTCGGAAGCCTGTTAGCCACCACTGCGCCCCTTGTGCAAGCCGATACCATCAGCACCAAAGCGGTCATGGAAACTTACGTCAATATTGCCCATGCCAGCTTTGACGATGCCCTAGCAACCGCCAAAATCTTGCAGGACAAAATCAATGCATTTATCGCCAACCCCAGTGCTGAAACCCACCAAGCAGCCAAAGACGCCTGGCTGGCAGCACGGATACCTTACGGGCAAACCGAAGCCTTCCGCTTCAGCAACAAAAACGTGGATGAGTGGGAAGGTCAGGTCAACGCCTGGCCACTGGACGAAGGCTTGATTGATTACGTCAAGCAGGACAGTTACGACCACGAGGAAGGCAACCCGTTTGCCAGCGCCAACATCATCGCTGGCAAAGACCCGATCAATGTTGAACTGCTGAAATCCCTGAATGAAAAAGGCGGTTCCGAAGCTAATGTCGGCACTGGCTACCACGCCATCGAATTCCTGCTGTGGGGTCAGGATTTCAACGAAAACCCACAGGATGCTGGCAAGCGCCCCCACACCGACTACGCCAAGGCTGATGCCTGCACCAACGGCAACTGCGAACGCCGCGCGGAATACCTGAAAGCCGCCACCGACCTGCTGGTTGCCGACCTGCAAACCATGGCGGATGACTGGGCATCCGGCAAAGAAAACTACCGCAAAGCCTTCCTCGCCATCGACGAACAGGAAGCCGTGCGCCGCATGTTGTTTGGCATGGGCAGCCTCAGCCTCGGCGAACTGGCTGGTGAGCGCATGAACGTAGCGTTGCTGGCACGTTCACAGGAAGACGAACATTCCTGTTTCAGCGACAACACCCACCACGACATCGCCGAAAATGCCCGCAGCATCCAAAATATTTTCAACGGCACTTACACCCGCACCAACGGCACAACAGTAACCGGCACAAGCCTTGCCCAACTGCTTGCCGCCAAGGATGCCAAAGTCAGCGAAACCCTGGTGGGGAAACTTGCCGACACCCAACAAAAGGTCGAAGCGATTGTAACCGCCGCGAAAAACGGCGAACATTTCGACCAGCAAATTACTGCCGACAACAAGGATGGCAACAAACGCATCAAGACAGCGATTGCGGCACTGCGCAGCCAGACCGGTGACATTGAAGCGGCTGCCAAAGTGCTGGGCATTGACAACCTCAACCCGGAGAGCAGCGACTCATTTGGTGGATGAAAAGAACCCCTCACCCCAACCCCGCACCCAGCCCCCTGAGGGGTCGTCCCTCAAGGGGAGAGGGGCTAAGAGGTCATCATTCTTGTTCCCCCTCGCCCCTTGAGGGAGAGGGGGTTAGGGGGTGAGGGGTTTCTTCAAGGATAACTATGAGATCAACAATAGCCATTGCCCTGAGCAGCCTGTTCATGCTGCCAGGGCTAGCCAATAGCGGTGACAAACCTCAGCAGCACGAAGATTTCGCCGTTGGCGGCGCATTCTTCCAGCAACCGTGGGTGATTGCGCCTGCCTCAACCAGCGCACGGGATGGTTTGGGGCCACTGTTCAAAGCCAATAGCTGCCTTGCCTGTCACATCGGGCACGGGCGCGGGCATCCACCCCTGACAGATACCGAGCCTTTTATCTCAACCATCGTGAAACTGGGTATTCCACCACAAAGCGCCGAACAACAGACACAAGCTAAAACACTGGGTATTGCACCTGACCCGGTATATGGCGACCATTTGCAGCCCTTCGGGATTAAAGGTTTGCCGGGGGAAGGTACACCACGCTTCACCCATACCGAAGTGCACGGGCAATTTCGGGATGGTGAAAGCTATACCCTGCTGAAGCCACAATTGCACATTGAACAGCCCAACTACGGTGCATTTGCCGCTGATACCCGTTTTTCTGCCCGCGTTGCCCCGCCACTGGCGGGGATGGGCTTGCTGGAAAGTATCCCGGCAGCAGAGATCCTTGCCAATGCCGACCCTGACGACCGCAACGCTGACGGCATTTCCGGCAAACCCAACCACATTTGGGATATAGCCGCGCAGAAAACCGTGTTGGGGCGGTTTAGCTGGAAAGCCAATCAGCCAAGCATCCAGCAGCAAAGTGCCGATGCCTTCCGTAATGACATTGGTATTACCTCTAGCCTGTTCCCTGTGCAGCCCTGCACTATTGCGCAACGTGATTGCCTGAAACTGCCGGAAGGCGGTAAACCCGAAATCCCTGACGACCTGCTGGCAACCGTGGTGTACCACGTGACCCACCAGCCTGTGCCACCACGCCGCGAAGTGAATGACCCGCAAGTGTTGCAAGGGCAGAAACTGTTTCAGCAAGCCGGTTGTGCCGCTTGCCATATCCCCGACTTCCCGGCGTTAGCAAACCAGCCGCACCAGCCTTATTCCGACCTGTTGCTGCATGACATGGGCGAAGGTTTGGCAGACAACCGCCCGGAATTTGCCGCCAGTGGCAGTGAATGGCGCACACCGCCACTGTGGGGGATTGGCTTGACCGCAACAATCAGCGGACACACCCGTTTCCTGCATGACGGACGCGCCCGCAATCTGCTGGAAGCCATTCTCTGGCACGGTGGCGAAGCCGAAAGCACGAAACAGAACGTACTATCCATGAGCAAACCCGAACGGGAAGCGCTGCTGCGTTTCCTGAATTCCCTGTGAGAATGACGATGTTGAAAAAACTTTTATTCTGCTTGCTATTCCTGCCCACTCTTGTTGCAGCAGAAACCACCCCCAACCCGGCAGTACCCCTAACAGATACCGAGGTATTACTAGGCAGACTGGTGAATAACGCCATCATCCCGCTGTACCGCGAACTGCAAGTCACTGCCAACACCCTAGAGCAACGCAGCAAAGCCTTTTGTAGCGAGCCAAACGCGGAAAAATTCAAGGTGTTGCGTGAAGGCTGGGGTGAAACTCTGCTGGCCTGGCATCGCACAGATGCCCTGCTGTTTGGCCCGGCAGTCGAAGAGCAAGTGGATTTCCGCATCAACTTCAATCCACCTAAAAAGTTGATCATCAGCCGTCTGCTGACCGATGACTTGCCCATGACGCCGGAACTGGTCGATAAATCCGGGGTTGGCGGGCAAGGTTTGGGCACGCTGGAGTTTCTGTTGTTTGACCGTGACAAAACCGAAACCGAGCAACTCTCCGCCTTTCAAGGTGAGGCAGGCAAACGCCGGTGCGCCTATGTGCAAGCTGCCAGCCAACTGCTGCACCAGGACATCAGCACCATTGCCGATGGCTGGCTGAAAGACAGCAAGGGTTACGCTACCGCCTTCCGCACACCTGGCAATGCCACCTTCGCCAATGCGCAACAAGTGATTGACCTGCTGGTGGGTAAGTTATACCAGTCTGCCGAGAAAACCACCAAAAACCGTATCGGCAACCCGCTGGGCAAGGGTGTCGACCTCAATACCGGTGGCAAACAGGAAGTCATCAACACTTCCAACGCCTACCAACTGGAAGCCTGGCGCAGCGGCTATTCCATCCAGGTGATACGCGCCAATGTGGAAGGTATGCAACGCATCCTGCGTGATGGCGGCTTGCTACAGTGGCTACGCGAACATAACCGTAGCGGGGCGGAAAAATTTGTCGCCGACGCGATGGAACAACGTCTGGACAACTATCTCAAGCTGCCACAACCCCAGACAGACCCGTTCACGCTGGTCAGCACCGGGCAAAGCAAAGAACTGGAAGGCTACTATTTTCTGGGCAACGACATACTCAACGGGGTCAAGTTGCAACTGGCAAAAATCCTCGGGGTAAACCTCGGCTTCAACGACAATGACGGGGATTAAAGCATGAACCGCCGCACTTTCCTGTGGCTGACCACTGCCGGAGTCTTAGGCACAGCCATTGCCGTCAATGAACTAATGAAACGTGCTACTGCCGCCCCTCCTGCCCCCAAACGGCTGTATTCCGCCAACGATAACCCGGCAGGTGGGCATTTTCTCAGCCGTGTGGAACTTGCAAGCGGACAGGTGCAGACGGTTGCTGTGCCGGTGCGGGGTCATGCGGTACTACCATTGACGAACAACAGTGCCTTGCTATTTGGGAGACGACCTGCTTTTGAATGCGCCGTGGTAGAATTCGTCCTCTCTTCCCCTGAGGGAGAAGGCACGGGGGTGAGGACTATCTCCGCGACAGCGGGGCGGCATTTCAACGGTCACGGCTGCTTCTCAACCAATTGTGATGTACTCTTCACCACTGAAAATGCCTACGACGAAAAGCGCGGGGTACTCGGTATCCGCGACAGCCACACCTTCCAACCTATCGGTGAATACGACACTTACGGGCTTGATCCTCACGATCTACAGTTGATGCCCGACGGTAAAACCCTGGTGGTTGCGAATGGCGGTATCGAGCAACACCCCGATTTCGGGCGGCGCAAACTCAACCTCGATACCATGCAACCCTCACTGGTCTACATTGATGTGCAAACCGGCAAGAAAATCGACGAATACCGCTTGCCCGACCACCACCTGAGTATCCGCCACCTGATTGCTACTGCTGATGGCTGTGTTGGGGTGGCGTTGCAATACGAAGGCGACTTGTACCGTAAGCAACCGGCCTCGCTGGTAGCTTGGCAGGAACAGGGCGGCGATTTGCAACTGCTTGACATCAGTACAACGGATGTTGCCCGCTTCAACGGCTATATGGCAGATTTGGCGTATGACCCGCAACAACAAATACTTGCGGTATCGTCACCGCGCGGCAACCACACCAGTTTCTGGAGTACCCGCGAACGCCGCTTTCTGCACGCCCACCCACTACCAGAGCCGAGTGGCATTGCCTTTCTGCCCAATCATCGCCAGTTTTTGGTATCAGATGCGACCGGTGGTATTCATACCTTTCCCTCACAAACACTGGCTAGTTCTGCCAGCCTGTTACACCAGTTCCAGGACAAGCTTTGGGACAATCATCTGGTACTGGCATAAAAAAGCATCAACCGATCTAACCTTTTAACCGACAATTTATAGAGCATGATGATGAAAAAACAACTACTTACAACCCTGATAGCAACAGCCCTGACTACTCCTGCACTCGCCGTCGAGGTCAGCGACCAACTGGAAGTATTCGGCACAATCGAGCTGGAATACGGCGCAAACCGGGGCGACTCGGGCAATGATTATGGCACTGCCCTAGCAACAGGCGCATTGGGTGCAGTGATAAAGCCAAATGACAAATTCGACATCACAACCTCATGGCTATACGAAGAAGGTTTGCACGAAGTAGAAACACCGCTGGAAATCGACGAAGCCTTCGTTACATGGCACGCCCTGCCCGATGAAAAACTGGACATAACGACCGGTAAAAAATACTTGCCGTTTGGCAAGTTTGAAAGCGCTATGGTTTCTGACCCATTGACCCTGGATTTAAGCGAAACCCGTCTCGACAAAGTATTGGAAGCCTCCGGCAAAAACGGCAACATCCATGCCAGCATTTATGGGTTTGAAGGCGAAGCAGAAAATGGCTACGGCGCACGGGTTGGCTACAGCACAGAAAAGGCTAGTGTTGGCGTTGACTATCTTTCCAGCCTAATGGATTCTGAGGTTCCTGCCATTGGCCTCAACGGCTCTGTCAAGCTTGGGCGCGTTACCCTGCTGGGCGAACATGTCACTGCCAGCAAATCATTTAAGGCAGGTGACTTGGATGGCAGCATCACTACTGATGCCAAGCCCTCTGCCACTCATTTGGAAGCTAATTTTGATCTGAACAATGACCGCACGGTCGCGCTTGCATGGAACCAGACCAAGGAAGCCGAAGACATCGGTTTGCCCAAAGAATACTACGGTGCTGCTTACCGGCAGCCTATCTACAAGGACATTTCCGGGGCAGTCGAACTAATCCGTTCCAAAAGCTATCAGGGTGAACAAGACAGAACCCTCACCGCACAACTGTCTTACGCATTTTAACCCTTGGTAATGAGAAATACTTGCATTCAAGATGATTTTGTAGATAATGCAAATCCATCTTGTTTGCATTCTTAGACCATAGGAACTCTCAAATGCTGAAAAAAATCACACTAGCTATTTTGGTTGCCAGCCTTGCTGCCCCTGCCTTTGCCGATGGCGAAGTTAATGTCTACTCTTCCCGCAAGGAGCAACTGATCAAGCCACTGTTTGACAAATTCACCGAATCCACCGGCATCAAGGTCAACCTTGTCACCGGCAAAGACGATGCTCTGCTGGAACGCCTCAAACTCGAAGGTGAAAATACCCCTGCTGACCTGCTGATGACTGCTGATGCGGGTCGTTTACACCGTGCGGTGGAAATGGGTCTAACCCAGCCAGTGGAATCCGAAACCCTGAAAAAAGACATTCCCGCAACGCTGCGTGATCCTGCCAACCAATGGTTTGGCTTGACCTCCCGCGCCCGCCCGATTTTCTACGTCAAAGACAAGGTAAAACCGGAAGAACTTTCCACTTACGAAGCCCTGACTGACGAAAAATGGAAGGGTCGTATCTGTGTACGCTCATCCGACAATATTTATAACCAGTCCATGCTAGGTTCGATGATTGCGGTCAACGGGGTGGAAAAAACCCAGGCGTGGGCAGAGGGTTTCGTCAGAAACTTTGCCCGCCCACCCGAAGGTGGCGACCGTGACCAGATCAAGGCAGCAGCGGCTGGACAATGCGACATTGCCTTGTCCAACACCTATTACTACGGGCAGATGCTGACAGGTGAAGAAGCAGAAGACAAAGCTGCTGCGGAAAAAGTTGCGATTTTCTGGCCTAACCAGCAAGACCGTGGCGTCCATGTCAATATCAGCGGCGCGGCTGTCACCAAGGTTGCCAAAAACAAGGATAACGCCGTCAAACTGATGGAATTCCTCGTCAGCGACGAGTCGCAGAAATGGTACGCCGAAGCCAATCAGGAATACCCGGTGAAAGCCGGTGTTGCCGCCAGCGAGATGCTCAAGAGCTGGGGGGAATTCAAAGCGGATAGCGTAAACCTCAGCGAACTCGGCAAAAACAACGCCGAAGCAGTCAAGATCATGGATAAAGCCGGTTGGAAATAAAACCGTTGTTGTGGCGCGCCGTGCTGTTGGGCATGGCGCTGCTTACTGCCCTGCCTATCCTTGCCGTGTTTGGCTATGTGTTTGTGCCTGCACCTGAAGTTTGGCAGCACTTGCGCGATACCGTATTGACCGATTACCTGCTGAATACGCTGTGGCTGGTCTTAGGTGTCGGCTTTGGCGTATTGCTGCTGGGTCTTCCCGCTGCATGGCTGAACAGCATGTGCAGCTTCCCAGGGCAGCGTCTGTTTGAATGGGCATTGCTGCTGCCGCTGGCGATGCCTGCTTACATCATCGCGTACACCTACACCGGGATGCTGGATTTTTCCGGCCCGCTACAAAGCCTGTTGCGTGAGGTAACGGGCTGGAAATATGGCGATTATTACTTCCCGAATGTGCGTTCACTCGGTGGGGCAGTCACCATGCTGTCGCTGGTGCTGTTTCCCTATGTATATTTGCTGGCACGCGCCGCGTTTCTGGAACAGTCGATTTGTGTGCTGGAAGTCAGCCGTACATTGGGGGCAAACCAGTGGCAAAGTTTCTTCCGGGTTGCCTTGCCGTTGGCACGCCCGGCGATTATTACCGGCTTGTCGCTGGCATTGATGGAAACACTGGCGGACTTTGGCACGGTGCAATATTTCGGAGTTTCCACCTTTACCACCGGCATTTTCCGCACCTGGTTCGGGCTGGGTGATCATGCGGCGGCTTCGCAACTCGCAGCATTGCTGATGGGCTTTGTGTTCGTGCTGATCCTGTTGGAACGCTGGTCACGCAGCCGGGCGCGGTATCACCATACATCCAGCAAGTACTCGCGCATCCCCAAATACCGTCTGACGGGGAGCATGGCATGGCTAGCGGTGTTGGTTTGCGCCCTGCCTTTGCTGCTGGGTTTTGTCATTCCAGTTGGGCAATTACTGTATTGGAGCGTGACAGTTGCCAAAGATGGGGTGGATGGCGATTTCATTAATCTGGTGTGGCACAGCCTGATGCTAGCAAGCCTTGCTTCCTTGTTTGCACTACTGTTGGCATTGATTCTGGGTTATGGCAAACGCCTGAACAATGACCCGTTGACCAGCCTGAGTGTGCGGGTGGCGGCAATGGGTTATGCCGTACCGGGAACCGTGATTGCGATTGGGGTGCTGATCCCGTTTGCCTGGCTAGATACCCAACTGAACCACCTCAGCAAGCAATGGCTAGGAAGCAGTGTCGGGCTGCTGCTAAGCGGTACACTGTTTACCCTGCTGTTTGCTTACAATGTGCGTTTTCTGGCGGTGTCGCTGCAAACGGTGGAAGCCGGTTTGGGCAAGATCAAACCGACTGTGGATAATGCCGGACGTTCGCTAGGCTTGAGTGCCTTTGGGGTGTTGCACAAACTGCATTTACCGCTGATGAAAGGCACATTGCTGACTGCCCTGCTGCTGGTGTTCGTGGATGTACTGAAAGAATTGCCTGCCACCCTGATCTTGCGCCCGTTCAATTTTAATACGCTAGCTGTGCGGGCATATGAACTGGCGTCGGACGAACGTCTGGCGGATGCTGGTTTGCCGTCGCTGATGATCGTGGCAGCGGGGATTATTCCGGTGATTATTTTAAGCCGCTCCATCGGTAAATCACGAGCAGGCGAAAAATGAAGAGCTACCTACGCTGCGCTTGCCAACGATACATCTCTATAAAATTGTCGACAATCACCCCATAAAGTGGTTATTGTCACATACCTATCATTTACCCCAGCTTGCACTTACGGAATCCCTGACTATGCAACAGCTTGCGCAAAAACCGACACATTCAACCGATCCGGTGTTGTTACAAACCAATGTCATGACGGCATTATTGCTGTGGCAACAATTCATTGCCCGCTTTCTGGTGACTGCCAGCAACAATGCCAAAGATGCTGCCGCGCCCAGCGACACCAGCTTTACCAAGGCAATGACCAAGTGGGGCATGAACCTGTTCCTGCACCCCAATGCCGTCATGCAAGCCAACCTGGAACTGTTCAAAAACCAGACCAGCCTATTGCAGCATACGACTGCCCGCTGGCTTGGTTTCCGCCACTTGTCACCTGATTTACCAGCTGTGACGGACAAACGCTTCAAACACCCCGCATGGCAAGAACACCAGTTCACCGAAGTATTGATTCAGTCTTACCTGAACTTGTCGACATATTGGAAAACCCTGGCACAAACCGCCAACGGTCTGTCTGAGCAGGATGCGAAAAAAGCCGAGTTCTTCATCAACAGTATGATTGACGCACTTGCCCCCAACAATTACTCCCATACCAATCCGCAGGTATGGCAAGCCATCCTCGATAGCAATGGTGAAAATCTGGTGAAAGGGATGCGCAACCTGCTGGATGATTTCCAGGATGGTCAGCTACGCATCCGCATGACGGATATGCAAGCGTTTGAACTGGGGCGCGATATTGCCACCACCCCCGGCAAAGTGGTATTCAAAAACGAACTGCTGGAACTGATCCAGTACACTCCCACGACTGCTACAGTACGTCAGCGCCCGATTCTGATCCTGCCACCTTGGATCAACAAGTATTACATCCTCGACCTGCGCGAAAAGAACTCGTTTGTGAAATGGGCAGTTGATCAAGGCAACACCGTATTCATGATTTCATGGGTCAACCCGGACAGCCAGCACCGCGACCTGAACTTTGAAGACTACATGCAAGCCGCTATTGCCGCGATGGATGCCGTCGAGGCTGCGACAGGCGAACGTGACCTCAATCTGATAGGCTATTGCCTCGGCGGTACGCTGACCGCTGCCACCCTTGCCTACCTGAAAGCCAACGGCGATGACCGGGTAAAAAGCGCCACCTTCTTCACGACCTTGCTGGACTTCTCCGAACCCGGCGAAATCGGCGTTTTCCTCAGTGAACAACAAGTCGGCTCACTGGAAAAACGCATGGATAAACGTGGCTACCTTGATGGCAAGGATATGGGCACTGCCTTCAACATGTTGCGTGCCAATGATCTGATCTGGTCATTCTTTGTAAACCTGTATTTGCTGGGCAATGACCCGATGCCATTCGACCTGCTGTACTGGAACTCAGACAGTACGCGGATGCCTGCGGCGATGCACAGCTACTACCTGCGCAACATGTACCTGAACAACTGTCTGTGCAAACCCAATGGTATAACCCTGTCTGGCACGCCAATTGACCTGAGCAAAGTCGACACTCCGGTCTATTTTGTCTCCACCCATGATGACCACATCGCCCCATGGCGCAGCACTTATGCAGGTGCAAAACTGTTCGCTGGGCCGGTACGCTTTATCCTGGGGCAATCAGGTCACATTGCCGGTATCGTCAACCCTGCTGCTGCCAACAAATACGGGCATTGGGTGAATGATACGCTGGAAGCCGATGCAGATGACTGGCTGTTTGATGCCACCAAAGTGGATTTGTCATGGTGGCATGACTGGAACCGCTGGGTAGGCACGTTCTCAAGCGAAGAAGTCGATGCCCGCATCCCCGGTTCTGGTAAGTTGCCAGCTATCGGTGACGCCCCAGGCACTTACGTGCGGGCAAAAATCTAGACCCTTTCCGCCAGCAGCACGGTACAACCTGTCAAAGCGTACCGTGCTGCACTGGCAACATCCCTCAACAGACAGTCTATCAGGGGTTCCGAAAAACCCTGGTCAATCCTATAATCGCTGGTTTCCCATACCGGATAAAGATACCACCATGCGAGTTTCCCGATTCCCCCTCACCACCCTGCGCGAAACCCCGGCAGACGCTGAAGTCATCAGCCACCAATTGATGCTGCGGGCAGGCATGATCCGCCGCCTCGCTTCCGGCCTGTACACCTGGATGCCGTATGGCCTGCGGGTATTGCGCAAGGTCGAAGCCATCGTGCGCGAAGAAATGAACAATGCCGGTGCAATCGAAGTACTAATGCCATCGGTACAACCCGCCGAACTGTGGCAGGAATCCGGTCGTTGGGAAAAATACGGCTCAGAACTGCTGCGCATCCGCGACCGCCACCAGCGCGATTTCTGCTATGGTCCAACCCATGAAGAAATCATCACCGACTACGCCCGCAAGGAACTGAACAGTTACAAGCAGTTGCCGATCAATTTCTACCAAATCCAGACCAAGTTCCGCGATGAAGTGCGCCCACGTTTCGGCGTGATGCGGGCGCGGGAATTCCTGATGAAGGATGCCTACTCCTTCCACCTGACCCAGGAATCCTTGCAGGAAACCTACGACGCGATGTATGCCGCTTACTCACGTATCTTCCAGCGGCTGGGGCTGGATTTCCGCCCGGTACAAGCCGATACCGGCTCCATCGGTGGCAATGCCTCCCACGAATTCCATGTGCTGGCAGATTCGGGTGAAGACGCGATTGCCTTTGCCTCTGGCAGCAACTACGCCGCCAATATCGAGCTGGCGGAGGCCGTTTGCCTGATTGCGGAACGTGCTGCACCAACCGAAGCCATGCGCGAAGTCGATACCCCCAACGCCAAAACCATTGAAGAACTGGTAACGCAATTCAAGCAGCCGATTGAACAGACCGTCAAAACCCTGATCGTGGCAGCGGCGGAAGACAGTGAAGCCGACTTTATCGCCCTACTGGTGCGTGGCGACCACACCCTCAACGAAATCAAGGCGGAAAAACTGCCGGAAGTCGCTGCCCCCTTGCGCTTCGCCCGCGAAGACGAAATCCGTGAACTGATCGGTGCTGGCCCTGGTTCGCTTGGCCCGGTGGGCTTGAAGATTCCGGTCATCGCTGACCGCACCGTGGTGAACATGTCCGACTTCAGTGCTGGCGCAAACGTCGATGGCAAACACCTGTTCGGCATCAACTGGGAACGCGATGTCGCCTTGCCCCAGATTGCCGACCTGCGGAGCGTGATGGAAGGCGACCCCAGCCCGGATGGTTGCGGCACACTCTCCATCGTGCGCGGTATCGAAGTCGGTCATATATTTCAGTTGGGCAAGAAATACTCCGCAGCAATGAATGCCACCGTGCTGGACGAAAGCGGGCGGGCGCAAGTCATGACCATGGGTTGCTACGGCATCGGTGTTTCCCGCGTGGTGGCGTCTGCCATCGAACAAAACAACGACGAATTCGGTATCCGCTGGCCTGCGGCGATTGCGCCGTTCACCGTGGTGATTGCCCCGCTGAATATGCAGAAATCGCCCGATGTGGCTGCAAAAGCGGAAGAACTGTACGCACAACTGCAAGCCACCGGGGTGGATGTGCTGCTGGATGACCGGGCGCTGCGGCCTGGGGCAATGTTTGCCGACCACGAACTGCTGGGGATTCCGCATCGGGTCATTATCTCTGAGCGTGGCTTGCAGGCTGGCGAGATGGAGTACAAGGCGCGTAGTGGCGGCGATGCGGTGAAAGTGCCGGTGGCGGAAATTGTTGGGTTTATTCAGGGGAAGTTGTAGAAGAAAACCCTCCCCCTCTTCACATCAACTTACTATTTTGGCGCAACCTGCTCCGCTGCTGCTGGCGGTTGCGCCTCCAGCTTGTCCTGCTGCATCCGGGTCATGGCCGAGGCCACCCCCATCAGCACGATCAGCACCGCAGCCACAAAGGTGTACAGCAGCGCAGGGTCGCGCTTGCTGAACTTGCCAGAAAGCACTAGCAGGCTTGCCACCATGAATAGGCCACAGCCAAACCATACCAGTGGGTGGCTCAGGATATAGGTCAGCAAACTCATTTCCGCCATGCGTCTCTCCTTGTCAACGGTCGGGTTGAAAGCGCCGCAGTGTAACAGATGGCAAGCCGCGACTAAACAACACCACTGATGGCGGCTATTCCGTGCTTGCCCGCAAACCGCTACAATAGCGCGTTTTTCGCCCCAGGATTCACACACGATGACCACTGCATCCAACCTGCCCGTAACCCGCGCCCTGCTGAGCGTTTCCGACAAATCCGGCGTCCTTGAATTTGCCCGCTTCCTGCATTCACAAGGTGTGCAACTCCTCTCCACCGGCGGTACGGCAAAACTGCTGGCAGACAACGGCGTGGCTGTCACCGAAGTGTCCGACCACACCGGCTTCCCGGAAATGATGGACGGGCGCGTCAAGACCCTGCACCCGAAAATCCACGGCGGCATCCTCGGGCGACGTGGCACGGACGACGCCGTGATGGCAGAACACGGCATCGGACGCATCGACCTGATCGTGGTCAACCTGTATCCGTTTGAAGCCACTGTTTCCAAACCCGGCTGCTCGTTTGAAGACGCCGTGGAAAACATCGACATCGGCGGCCCGACAATGGTGCGTGCTTCCGCCAAGAACCACGCCCACGTCACCATCGTCACCGAACCGGGTGATTACGCACGCATCCAGGCCGAAATGGAAGCCGACGGCAACTGCATCAGCCCGGCAACCCGTTTCGACCTCGCCATCAAGGCATTCGAGCACACTGCCCGCTATGACGGCATGATTGCCAACTACTTCGGCGCACGGGTGGATGGCGCAAGCCACGAGCAACCGACCCAGTTCCCGCGCACCTTCAGCCTGCAAGTGCAAAAGAAACAGGACTGCCGTTACGGTGAAAACAGCCATCAGGCCGGTGCGTTCTATGCCGAATACAACGCCCCCGCTGGCAGCATTTCTACCGCTACCCAGATTCAGGGCAAGGAACTGTCCTACAACAATATCGCCGACACCGATGCCGCTCTGGAATGCGTGAAGCAGTTTGATGGTGTTCCAGCTTGCGTGATCGTCAAGCACGCCAACCCGTGCGGGGTAGCAATGGGTGCAAACCTGCTGGAAGCCTACAACCGCGCCTATAGCACCGACCCGGAATCAGCGTTTGGCGGCATCATCGCCTTCAACCAGCCATTGGATGGTGAAACCGCCAAAGTCATCGTTGACCGCCAGTTTGTGGAAGTGATCATTGCACCGGGCGTTTCCCCCGAAGCAGTGGCAGCGGTGGCGGCGAAAAAGAATGTGCGCCTACTGACGGTGGACATGTGGGGTGCGGGTGACGCCAACCGGCTGGATTTCAAACGTGTCAACGGCGGCCTGCTGGTGCAAACTGCCGACATCGCTTTGCTGGACGACCTGAAAGTAGTCACTACCCGCCAGCCAACCGAGGCAGAACTGCGTGACCTGCAATTTGCGTGGAAAGTTGCCAAGTTCGTCAAATCCAACGCCATTGTTTACGCCAAAAATGACATGACCATCGGGGTAGGTGCAGGCCAGATGAGCCGGGTGAATTCAGCGCGGATTGCAGGTATCAAAGCCGAACACGCGGGTCTGGAAGTGCCGGGTTCCGTGATGGCTTCCGATGCTTTCTTCCCGTTCCGTGATGGCATCGACAACGCAGCAGCCGCAGGCATCAAGGCCGTGATCCAGCCAGGTGGCTCCATGCGTGACGAAGAAACCATTGCCGCCGCCAACGAGCATGGCATGGCGATGGTGTTTACCGGAATGCGCCACTTCCGCCATTGAGTGCAATCATGACACCCAAATTTCTCATCATTCCCCAAATTGCTGCGGTCATCATGACTGGTCTGCTGTCCGGCGTATTCCTTGGTAATACGCTGGATCTTGCACCTGCCATGCAACAACTGGATGCGTCCACCTATATCCAGCTACAACAAAAGCTGAATCAGACCATCAGTAATTACGGTTTTGCCCTGCTGTTTTTTGGCGCAGTTATCTTTCTCTTCCTCTCTGCTGCGATGGCAGCATGGCAAAGCTGTCGGCGTATGGCCATGTATTGGCTATTTGTTGCCCTGCTCCACTTTGTGGGGGTGTACTGGGTAAGTGTTATCACCATCATTCCGTTGCATCAGGAAATGCTGGCGTGGAATCCCTCAGTACCACCGTCTGACTGGCAAAGCCTGCGTGATAGCTGGGTCAACAGCAACGGGGTACGCACACTGGCTGAACTGGTTTGTTTCCTTGCCTCGCTGATACTGGTGGTCATGTGGGAAAAAGTTGCAGCACCGTCCAAATACGTCATGCGCAAACCTGAATGGGAAAAACCGTGATTACCTTGCCCCAAGTTTTGCAGGCATGGGCAACACCTGATTTTTCCCGCGTCTTCGCAGAAGCCGTTCAGCAACTCGATGTTGCTGAATTGCCCCTGCAACAGGCATTGGCTCATAGCAGCCATGTCAGTGATAGCCCGCGCCGGGTCATTGTCCTGCAAACCACGGCAACCGCCAGTTTGCTGCAAATCAAGGCTGGAATTTTCTATGCAGGCGTCATCGCCGGGAGCTGCTGTGCCGATGACCCCACACCCCTGTGCGAACAAACCGAATACTGTGAAGTGGAAGTCAGGATAAATCGCCTCACCGGAATGACCCGAATCAGCTTGTTACCGGATTCATCCATGTAGCGAAACACCCTGCAACCTGCTACCCTTTCCGGCTCATCAAGGAATGCCGAATATTGCCATGAAGACAAGAAAAATCCTCATCACCAGTGCCCTACCTTATGCCAATGGCCCGATCCACATCGGTCACATGGTGGAATACATACAGACTGACATTTGGGCACGTTTCCAGCGTCTGCGTGGTAATGAATGCTACTACGTATGCGCCGATGATACCCACGGCACACCGATCATGTTGCGTGCGCAGCAGGAAGGCATTACCCCGGAACAGCTAATCGCCCGCATTGGTGAAGAACACCAGCGTGATTTCGCCGGTTTCAAGGTTGGCTTTGACAACTATTACAGCACGCATTCCGACGAAAACCGTTATTTTGCCGAGTTTATTTACAAGGCAGCACGTGACAACGGGCATATCGAAAAGCGCACCATCCGCCAGGCTTACGATGAACAAGCGAAAATGTTCCTGCCTGACCGTTTCATCAAGGGTGAATGCCCTCGCTGTGGGGCAGCAGACCAATACGGTGACAACTGTGAGGTGTGTGGTGCAACCTATTCGCCGACCGACCTGAAAAATGCGGTATCGGCAATTTCAGGAACCAAACCTGTCGAGAAAGAAACCGAGCACTATTTCTTCAAACTGGGGCACTTCGAGGCGTTCCTGCGCGAGTTTTTGTCCAGCGGCGCAGTACAGAAAGAAATCGCCAACAAGCAGATGGAATGGTTTGAATCTGACAATGGCCTGAGCGACTGGGACGTTTCCCGCGATGCGCCTTACTGGGGTTTTAAAATCCCGGATACAGACGATAAATATTTCTACGTGTGGCTGGATGCGCCGATTGGCTATCTGGCGAGCTTCAAGAACTTGTGCAATCGCACTGGCCTGGATTTCGATGCATTCTGGCAACCGGGTTCTGATGCCGAGGTCTACCATTTCATCGGCAAGGATATTGCTTATTTCCACACCTTGTTTTGGCCTGCGTTGTTGCACGGGGCAGGGTTCCGCACGCCGACTGCTGTCAACTGCCACGGTTTCCTGACCGTTAACGGCACGAAAATGTCCAAGTCACGCGGCACGTTCATTCAGGCAGAAAGCTACCTCAAGCACCTGAACCCGGAATGGCTGCGTTACTATTTCGCCAGCAAACTCAGCAACGGCGTGGATGACATCGACCTCAACCTTGAAGATTTCGTAGCACGGGTCAACAGTGATCTGGTTGGCAAAGTTGTGAATATTGCTTCACGATGTGCTGGTTTCATCAACAAGCGTTTTGACAACAAGCTGGCAGAGGCGCTACCAGATGCCGCTTTATATCAGGAATTTAGCGACGCTTCCGAACGTATTGCCGAGCTTTACGAAACCCGCCGCTACAATCAGGCCATGCGTGAAATCATGGCGTTAGCTGACAAAGCTAACCAGTACGTTGACGAACAAAAACCGTGGGTATTGGCAAAAGACCCTGAACGCCTTAGCGATGTGCAAACGGTTTGTACGCAAGGCATCAACATGTTCCGCGCCATTATCACCTACCTCAAGCCGGTATTGCCCCAACTGGCAGCAGACGCAGAAAGTTTCCTGAATGCTGGTGAACTGGACTGGAACAGTATTTCCCAGCCGTTGCTAACCCAAGAAATTGCCACCTTCAAAGCCCTGATGACACGAGTGGAACCTGCAATGGTAGAAGCCATGCTCGAAGACAACAAACAGGCTATACCTGCCCCGACAGAAGTTGCCAAACCCACCGGCCCGCTGGTGGATGACCCGATCAGTCCGGTGATTGAATACGGCGACTTTGCCAAAATCGACCTGCGTATCGCCAAAATCATCAAGGCAGAACACGTCAAGGGGGCGGACAAACTGGTACAATTGACGCTGGATTTGGGGGGCGCAACCCGTAATGTATTCGCGGGCATAAAATCAGCGTATGATCCTGCCGATCTTGAAGGTCGCCTGACAGTGATGGTCGCCAATCTTGCCCCCCGTAAAATGCGCTTCGGTGTATCGGAAGGTATGGTGCTGGCGGCAGGCCCCGGCGGCAAGGATTTGTTCATTCTCACCCCGGATAACGGCGCAACACCCGGAATGCGCGTGAAATAAGTATAAAAAACCGAACCTTGCGGACAAAAGCAGAAGTGAAGTAGCGATGTTAGGGAATTTTTTCAAGCCAAAATGGCTGCACAAGGACGCCAAAGTCCGTATTCAGGCAATAAACAGTCTGGCGGGCGACAGTGTGGAACTGATCAAGCTGGCACAGACCGACCCCGACATGTCAGTGCGGATGGAAGCCGTTGTGCGCCTTGCACATCTGCCGACCCTGGTGCAACTGGGGCATACGTCCGGCTCTATCGGTGAGCGTGCCCGCCAGCGCCTGGTTGGGCTGGCAGCAACTGACCACCATCACGACCATCTGCTGGCAGACGTGTTCCACTGGTTGCAAAACCCTACCCTGCTACGCAGCATTGCTCGTGACTTCATGCGGGGTGTCAAACTGCGCCATCAGGCTATTGGTTCTCTCAACGACGAAGACATGTTGTTTGACATCGCCAATACGGATCCTTCCAAGGAAATCCAGTTTCTGGCAGCCAGCCGGATCAGCGATATTGAAAAGCTGAAAACACTGGAAAAAAGCCACGGCAAAAACAACAAACGTCTGCGCCAGTTGTTCAAGGAACGCAGCGAACAACTCCAACAGGAACAACAACGTCAGCAACATATTGAAAAACTGTGTGCCGAAGCTGTATCTCTAGGGAAAAACGCCTCATGGGAACAGGAAAAGACCCGTTCCCGCGTCCTCCAACAAAGCTGGGCCAGCATCACTACACAAGTATCCACTGAACAACAGGAACGCTTTCAGAATGCCCTGAGCACCTTCCAGCAGCAACTTGCCATCTATGAAACGGAACAGGCGCAACTGGCACAGGAACGGGCAACTCAGGCAGCCGAACAGGCTCGATTACAAGCTGAAGCCGCCGCCCTTGCCGAACAGGTCGCCCAAAACGAACGCGAACAGCAGGAACGCGAGCAACAAGCCAAAACCAGGGAACGCCAGCAACAACAACAGCAACAGGCTCATCTGGAAGAAACACTCCAGCACCTGCGAGACGGCTTGCAAACCCTGGACAAGCACCTGGAAGCCGAGCAATACGGCGAAGCAATTGACATCTACCATGCCCTGCACCAGCGCCTGAAAGAAACCACGGGCATTCCCCACAAGCAACTGGCTTTCTGCCGCAACCGCTTGCAGGCACTTACACCTTATATCCGCGAGCTGCAAGACTGGCGACGTTGGGGAACAGATCAAGTACGCAAGCAGTTGATCGAAACAGCCGACCATTTGCGTAATGACGCAGAGCTTGACCCACAGGAACGCGCCCGCAAGGTACAATCCCTGCGTGACGAATGGCGCAAACTCGCCCACATGGAGCCGGGGCAGCAACGCGCCTTGTGGAAAACCTTCGATGCCAGCGTAACGGCTGCCTACGAACCCAGCAAGCAGCATTTCAACGAACAAGCCCAACAGCGTGAAACCAACCTTGCCCAGCGCAATGCCCTCTGTGCCCAACTGGAAAGCATGGAAAGCACCACCGACTGGGCAAATGTAGTCGACTGGCGGCAGCAACAGGCTGAAGTCAACCGGTTGCGCACCCAGTGGAAAGAAACCGGCACAATCAGCCACAAGGACTGGAAAACCGTCAACCAGCGCTTCAATGCTGCGATGGACGCGCTGGAAACCCACTTCCAGAGTGAGCGCCAACGCAACTGGCAAGAACGAGTTCAACTGGTGGAAGAAGCCAAAACCCTGCTGGAATACCCTGATGCTGCCCAAGCCATAGAACAGGTCAAGCCATTGCAAGCTCGCTGGCAAATTACGCTTGCCGCACGCCCTGCCGATGAACAACGTTTGTGGAAACAGTTCCGTGAACCGATTGATGCCCTATTTGCCCGTTCCCGCGAAGAGCGTCAGCAGAAACGCGATGAATATCAGGCACGTCAGGCCGAAACTGCCCGACAGGAAGCAGAACAGCGCCAGCGCGAACAGGAACGCAAGCAACAGAAACAGGCTGAGCTGGACGCACTGTTTACCCAGTCTGACCTGAACAAACAGGTCGAAACCGACACGGCTACCCAAGCAGCCAACCAGTCGACCGGTGAAAGCCTGTGTCTGCAACTGGAAATCCTGCTGGAACTATCTAGCCCGGCAGAATTCCAGCAAGTACGGATGCAATACCAGCTTGCCCACCTATCGGAAGCCATGCTCAGCCGCAAGGAAACCCGCAGCCCGACAGAGCAAGCCATGCCGTTGCTGAAACAGTGGCTTGCTTTGGGGGGGATGCCAGCAAGTGCTCTTGCCAGCCAGACAGCCCGGATCGAAACAATCAGGGCTGCCCTGTAATACGTTTAAGGCTTGGTTGCTTCGGGCTGGTCGGCAATAAAGCATTTCATCAGGTCAGCCAGCAACTTGCTGACTTCGCCGGTCATAAGGCTGAATTCAATATCCAGTTTTTCGGCGTGTGACTGTGGGTCAGCATCCTTGAGGCTGTCTTCCAACACATCGAGGAAACGTACCCGGCGAATGCCCAGATCTTCACTCAGGATGAAACTGATCTTTTCATCCCACACCAGCCCCAGTTTGGAAACGGTTTTGCCTGCGGCCAGATTGGCTTGCACTTCTTCTGCCGTCAGCTCGTGACGCTTGAATACAGCCACGCTTTGCTCTTCCCCCTGACTGCGCAATTCACAATCTTCACCCAAGGCAAACGGTGCAGGCAGGCTGCTTTCATCAGCCAGCCACTGGGTCATCAGGGTGACAGGGGTGACATCGGTTTTGGGTGGTACAACCGGCAAACTGCCAATGGTGTTGCGCAACAGGTGGGTCAAGCGTTCGCCTTGGGTGCTGGAAGAAGTGTTGATGATCATCCAGCCGTGCTGCGGATCAATCCAGGCGTCAATTTTTTTGGTGCGGGTGAAGGCTTGGGGCAATAGTTCAAATTCGATTTCGTCACGCAAATCCTGCTTTTCGCGTTTGCCGAGCTTGCGCCCTTCTTTTTCCTCGATTTCTGCAACCGTGGCTTCCAGCTCTTCGCGGATAACCGAAGCAGGCAGCATTTTTTCCTGATGCGCCAGCGTCAGCAGGATGTAGCCATTGGCAGCATGTACCAGTTGTTCACTGTTGCGCCCCAGTGGTGATACCCAGCCGGACGCCTCACGCAACTCCTTGCCACAACCCAGAAACGGGCGGGATGACAAAGCATCATGCAACTCTTCGGGGGACATGGCGAATTCGCTACTGAAACGCAGCAGGTAGAGGTTTTTGAACCACATGGCACGGCCTTTTTATTGATAACTGGAAGGCGGATTATGCCGGAAACCGCCAACCAAACTCAAACAAACGGCACTGTGCCAAATGATGACCAAGGGTTGCGTTGACGCAACCAGTTTTGCGTCAACGTACCGTAGACTGCCCGGTAGTCGAGTGTATGATGCAAATTGCCATCTGCGTCCAGTTCTCGCAGGCGTGGTGCTTCGCCGTACAGGCCGCCACGTACTTTGCCACCCATGACCATTTGCACGGAAGCCGTACCGTGGTCTGTTCCCCCGGCATGATTTTCCTGCACACGCCGCCCGAATTCGGAATAGGTAACAACCAGCACGTCATTCCAGCGACCACCCCGCTTCATGGCCTGGGCAAACGAATCCAGCGCCACACCCAGACGGTTGAGCAGGTTGCCCTGGGTATTGACCTGACTAGCGTGAGTATCAAAACCATCCAGTGTTACCATGTAAACCGCTGCGTCCACACCGCTGAGAATCATTTTGGCAACAGATTCCAGATCACGCCCCAAGTCACTGGTTGAAAAGTTGACGCCCAGCGCAACCGGACGTGCCAGTTTGCTGCGCAATTGCTGGCCTGCATCATACAATTGCTGCTGGATATTGGTCAGGTGGGCAAGTGCGGGAGTTTGCCGATTGGGTGTAATATTATCAACTAAATCAATCTGGCTCAGGAATACCTGCGGGCTTTGCATGGCAACCGTATGACAATCCTTGCCTGCCAGCGGCCCCATGCTTTCGCCGAGGATAATGCCGTGCAAGCCGGATTTGTATCCCGGCATGACCTGAGCCAGCCAGCCCTCGCTCGCATATTCGTTTGCCCCACAACCTGCCTCCCAAATATCAGAGGAGCGGAAGTGGGACAAATCACTGCCTGGGTAGCCTACGCCCTGGACAAAAGCCAGTTCTCCCGCATCCCAGGCTGGTTTGAGCGCTTTCATGTAGGGATTCAGCCCCATGTTCTGCCCAATGTCTAGCACCTGATGCTTGGGGACTGCCACACGTGGGCGATACTGGTAATACAGCGGATCAGTATATGGAACCAGTGTATTCAAGCCATCATTGCCACCCGCCAGCTTGACTAGCACCAGCACCCGCTGGCCTGCGGCAGCAAGTGCCTGTTCCGGCAACAGGCCCATGAACGGCAGCGCGGCTGCCACTCCCAAAAACTCGCGTCGATTCACTTGCACACACCCTCAACTCAAAAAATCGCAAGACCCGTATTCAGGTCACCTGAAAAGCAGGATCCAGCAGCAATGCCCTGACTAACCGACGGTCGCCCGGAATATCCGGCAATGACCGCAAAGGTTTGACCGGCAACAGCCATTCCATTAGCTGAGCCGGAGGCACATCGGGCAAATTCAGACCTGTCTCAACACGCTCGTTGAGATTGCCACGTGAAAGTTTGGACAAATAGGAATGGCGGATCAACAAGGTTTGCGTACTGACCCAGTGATCGCCACCGACCCAACCCTTGACATTGGGAGGATCAAACAATTCTTGCCCCAGCAAGCGGCACAGGTTCAACAATTCCGTGGTGGATTCACGCGGGTAAGGAATCATCCGCACCGTACCGACCAGAATGTCGATAGGGGATTTGACCAAGGTTCCCCGGTTACGCACATCCCAAAATGTCTCGCTATTCAGCACCGTGCGCATCAAGCCCCTGATGTCGTAACCAGAAGCGCGGAAAGACTGCCCCCAACTCTGGATGACTGCCGGATTCGGCGGGCTGCTGCTGATAAAACCATTCCACACTTTCTCGCAAATGCGTTCTGCCGTGCGGGGATGCGCCAACAGGATGTCGATGATACTGTCACCATTGAAACTGCCGGTTTTGCCCAAAAATGTCACCGTGCTTTTGTCATGCAAATCCGCTCTGGTGACAAACTGACCGTTACTATTGTCTACATTCCAGCCAGTAAATGCCTTGGCAGCCGCCTTGATGTCTGCTTGGTTGTAATGACCACGCCCGAGAGTAAACAACTCCAGCAACTCACGCGCAAAGTTTTCATTGGGGTGATCCTTGACGTTCAGATAACCATCTAGGTACACCAGCATGGCTGGATCCTTGGCGATGGCTTTCAGGAAAGTAGAAAAATTACCCAATGCGTGCTGGCGGATCAACAGGTTCTGTTTGTGCAACAGGCTGGGTTGCAGGGTTTTCTGGATGGAAGACGTGAAATGACTGTGCCAGAACAAAGTCATGCGCTCGATAAAGGGCGAGCGGGTTGCCAGCATCTGTTCAAGCCACCATGCCTGCAAGCGTTTGCCTTCTCCCTGGGAAATCATCCATGCCCGCTTGCGGCTTTCCGCATCCGTCAGACGCATTGGCTCCAGCTTGTACCATGGTGTCATGTTGGGCGGTGGTTTGAGCGGAGAAGGGGTAACGTTCAGGATATGCTCAACCGCATCCTGACGATTTCTACCTTCAAGCTGTTTAATCACTTGCCATTCCGCACCAAACCCGGTGCGAGAAACCAAGTGGGAAGCTTCTGCAAAGGTGAGAACTGACATACATTCCTCAAGCCCATCGACGACATACGGGCATTATTAACCGACCAAACCTGAAGGCTTAATGAATCAGGTGGTAAAAATCCGGCGGAAATTCCCCAGTGATGCCAATGTTGCCAGAAATGAAACAAATGTCGCAATTAAACTGATTAATAATTCTACTGTCTTACGTAACACACGCATGGAGCCAATCGCACTTTTACCCAAAAACTTGAGCACGCCCTTGGTCTCAGCACCATACTTAAGACTGAGTTTTTCCAGTCGCATCAAATCCTCGCCACTATCAACGTATTTTAGCATATGCACCACGTCTGTCGTAGAACTGGCCTTGCGAATGTTGTTAACCTGTTCCGCTGTCTGGGTCAGTGCTTTCACGGCTTGTGGGTTGTAGGCTTTGGTAGCAGCCTTGCCAACGCCATCCAGACTTTTTTCAGCCCGTGCTGCCAGCATGAATCCCTTGTAATCAAACACATCACTGCCCTGCTTGAGCAGGTAACGCTGGAAATCGGGTGTCAGTTTGCCTGCCCGCGCCGCCAGCTTGGTGGTGGAAACCCCACCCTTGGCGGGTGTTACCGTTCCAGCACTGGCAAGCGTAGCAGCAGTCAAACCCACCCCAACGCCTGCCAATGTCACGATCAGTTCGTTGACAGGTTCGTTTTTAGCATAAAGCTGGTATTGCTCCCACAAGTCACGCACGTCACCGACCACCGTGAAGTCAGAGGTAATCGCTCCCGCCACACCTGCACCACTTTCTGCCGTACCATCCACGAAACCACTGGCAAATTCGCTGACACTACGGCGTGCGCTGTTCAGGGGGGATTCGAGCTCCTGCAAGCGTGGTTCATAAGCGGCAGTATCCAGCGGGTAGCCAAAGGTTTGGGCAAGCCGCAAATACATGCGGGCATCTGCCGGATTATCCTTGGCAATGGATTCTTCCACTTGCTGGTGAATCTGCTCAGCACTGACCTGATGCAGCATCATCTGAGCTACATCCGGGGCGATTTCGTCATATTGCCAGTAATCCAGCAATGCCTTGATGCTGCCCGCCAGCAGCAGCACCGATACAACGAACAAGGTAAGGTTCCAGATTCTCATGCCCACGAGCTTAGTCCATTTCCGCCTGTTTGCGCAGCCCCAATGGGTCATCAGGGTCTACCCAGTCCATGAAAGGCCTGCGCCGGTCATTGTTGGTGATCTGGTAAACCTTGCCAATCCAGTTGCTGTAGAACACTTTTGCGGTATCGCGCCAGGTATTGTGCAGCATGGGCAACAGCAACTTTTCCGGGAATTCCGGCATGGGTTTGCCCTGACGTTTGCCCAGCTCTTGTGCAAGCCGGTATTCGTTGAGAACTGCCTTGGCCTTGGGGCGCAAGTAGTTTTCCGGGAATGGCGGATAATCCAGCCGCGTGCCATCAAACCAGCGGGTCACTTCACGCCGGTATTCCTTCAGCAGGCTGACCGCATCGTATTCCGGGTGGCCTTGCATGAATACCATGCGGAACAGGTCGGGGCTGACCGCCATGTGCACCCCGGCTTCAGCACTTTCCACCAGTACCTGCACGCCAACGGCTTCCAGCAGCTCACGGTCGATCTGGTTGAAACGCGAATGCGGTACATCGAAACGGGTATTAAGGTCTTTGACCAGAGGATGCTCCGACATGGTGACAGCATGGCTGTAGACGCCCCAGCGCTTGAAACCCAACGGGCGGCGGCGGATACCCCACAAATGCTGCACCAAGGCATGGCTTGCCAAACAGGAACACAGGGTGGAAGTAACATTTTCCTGCGCCCAGGCTGCCACTTCGCACAAACCATCCCAGAACGGCTCATCTTCCAGATGCTGTGCTACCGGGTTTGCGCCGGTAATGATCAGCGCATCCAGCCCCTGCTCCTTGAGGTTGGCAAAGGTATCGTAATACTGGCTGACATGCGCCTGCGCCTTGTCACCACGCGGCAAACCATCCAGCGTGAAAGGGTGAAGGTGAAACTGTGCAATCAGGTTGGATTCACCTACCAGCCGGAAAAATTGCCGTTCGGTAGCCTCCAGCGCAGCATCCGGCATCATGTTGAGGAAACCGATATGCAGCTCGCGGATGTCCTGATTGAAAGCGTAATCCTCACTCAGGACAGTCTGACCCTCCTCTCGCAAGCGTGCGAATGTCGGCAATGCCGTATGTGCGACTAATGGCATGGTGTGTTTCTACCCCTCCCCTGTAGCCCCTCTCCCGCCAAGAACGAGAGGGACAAAACATCAAGCATGGCGGGCAATCGCCATTTCGATCAGTGCGTTGAAATCATCTTCGTTACGCACCTGCGCGGCTTCCTCAGACGTTACGGTATAACCGTAGTCACGGGCAATCGCTTCATAGCGTGGCAAACGTGAATGGAACAGACGTGGAAACACCCAACGGGTAAACTCGTCCGGCTCCATTTCCGCTGCGTATTGCAAGGCTTTTTCCTGCAAGTACACCGCCAGATGTTCCTTGAGGAAATTTGGGCGGTAATACAGCGGTTTCGGATCGCTGCGGGCGCGGTCAATCAGCTTCTGTTCCTCTTCCTTGGTTGTCACCTTGATGTAGAGGATCAGGGTGTTTTCCGCCAGGGTGTCGAAGACGGCAGGGTCTTCCAGTTCACACAGACTCCCCCCGGCATCATTAACGAAGTGGGAATAGCCGTAGATCAGTTGCGCCTTGCGGATAAATTCGGGTACATCGTGCATGGCAGCAATTTCGGCTTCGCGGTACATGGCCTGACGACGCATGAAATCATCTAGCGCTACGCCGCCCAGTTCCGGGTTGCCCAGCTTGCCAACGAAAGACAGCACTGGCCCCAGATCGTTGACACGGATGTTGTTGCGGATGTAAATCCAGTCATTGCGCAGCAGCTCGCGCAGGAACGGTACTTTCATGGCCTGTTCCTTGATCAGGTCAAGGATGTCCTCGTCCAGATAGCGCGTACCGATACGGTAGTCGCCGGAATAATGGAACCAGTTATGGTTGCGCAACATGCTGGAAATATAGGTTTTACCAACGCCAGACATGCCCAGCAGGGTGATTCGTTTGTTTTCCCAGTTGCGGTATTGCTCTACGCTCAGACGCACACTTGTTCTCCGTGCAGATGGTTTATTCAGTGGGCAGATACTTTACCACAAGCAGGCAAATTTGCTGTGGTAAACTGCTACACCATGATAAAGATTGGCCCTTACACCCTTGATAATCCGTTGATCGTTGCCCCGATGGCGGGGGTCACTGACCGCCCGTTCCGCACTCTGTGCAAACATTTTGGCGCAGGCCACGCCATCAGTGAAATGATGACGGCGGACATGACCCTGTATGCACAAAAGAAGTCTCTGTACCGCGCCAACTTTGACGGTGAACTCGCCCCTGTTTCTGCACAGATTGCCGGTTCCGAACCGGAAATACTCGCGGAAGCCGCCCGCTATCAGGTTGCCAACGGCGCACAGATCGTTGACATCAACATGGGTTGCCCTGCGAAAAAAGTCTGCCGCAAACTGGCTGGTTCTGCCTTGTTGCAAGATGAAGAACTGGTCAAACGGATTCTGAATACCGTGGTGGCAGCGGTCGATGTGCCTGTCACCCTGAAAACCCGGCTGGGCTATGTCAACGGTGAGGAAAACATCCTGCGGGTGGCCGCGATGGCAGAACAGGCAGGCATTGCCGCATTGGCAATTCATGGGCGTACCCGCGAACAGATGTACACCGGGCAGGCACGCCATGAACTGATCGGTGAAGTCAAACGCAGCGTGCACATCCCCATTATCGCCAACGGCGACATCGACAGCCCACAAAAGGCCAGACAGGTACTGGATGTTACCGGTGCAGACGCCATCATGATCGGGCGTGCTGCGCAAGGGCGACCGTGGATTTTCCGTGAAATCAGGCATTACCTGCAAACCGGAGAAACGTTGCCACCACCTGATGTGGCTGAAATCCACGCTGTCTTGCTCCAGCATCTGGACGACTTGTACCAGTTTTATGGTGAATATTCCGGTTGCCGCATCGCCCGCAAGCACATTGCCTGGTATACCAATGGTCTGCACAACAGCAATACTTTCCGCCAAACCATGTATGCGCAGGAAAGCACGGCAGAACAGGCACGGGTCGTCGATGCCTATCTCAAGGCTTTGGAAGCGGCAGGCGTGGCGACACTGCCGTAAATATTGCTGCCATCCGGTGGATTGTGGTCATGGTCGTGGTTGCGGTGGTGCACGGTCAGTTTTCGTAGTGGTAGCAGCAGGCAATGATAGTGAGGTATTCATCGTCAACGGCATAAACCACACGATTGACGTCATCTATGCGACGCGACCAGAAGCCTGCCAGATTGTGGCGCAACGGCTCAGGTTTGCCGATACCTTCAAAAGGCGTGCGTTTGCTTTCTTCGATCAGTTTATTGATGCGCTTGAGCGTTTTTTTATCTTGCGATTGCCAGTAAAGATAATCTGCCCAAGCGGCATCTGTCCAAGCCAACTTCCTATTCATGCAACAAATCCCGTGGGGTGATTTTACCCCGGCGGAACTGTTCGATGGATTGTTGGAGATGGGCAGCGTTGGCGGGTGTTTTCAGCAGATGTAGGGTTTCCATCAGACTGTTGTAGTAATCCAGCGACATGACCACGGCATCCTCCGCGTCACGACGGGTGATGATGGTGCAATCGGCATCTTCAACCACGCGGTTGAGCACTGCTTTCAGGTTGTTGCGGGCTTCGGAAAAGGTAACGACTTGCATGAATTATCCTGACTTGTCCTATCTTGCAGACAAGTTTAGGTGATCAACCTCACCGGTTCAAGCAATCCCCCGCCATGAGAGGGTGGTATTCAAACGAACGCCGCGTCCGTCGTCGAGCCGCGTTGTTAGGTTGCAGTCCCCCGTCATGTGGGGGTGGTATTCAAACCGGGAACGATTCAGGATGTAGCGGAAAAAACCGGTTGCAGTCCCCCGTCATGTGGGGGTGGTATTCAAACACAACGGAATTCAAAATGTTGTTGGATACGGCAGTTGCAGTCCCCCGTCATGTGGGGGTGGTATTCAAACGTATCATACGCTGTTAACGACGAGACCAATATGGTTGCAGTCCCCCGTCATGTGGGGGTGGTATTCAAACCCTGCGCGACCAAAACAGTGACATAGGAAGTGGGTTGCAGTCCCCCGTCATGTGGGGGTGGTATTCAAACAGACACATCAGGCGCAAGCGAGGTATCAGAATGTTGCAGTCCCCCGTCATGTGGGGGTGGTATTCAAACCATTAAAACTTGGCTGAATAATATACAATTGGTTGCAGTCCCCCGTCATGTGGGGGTGGTATTCAAACTCAAGTCATCAATTCGATCCGATAAAGCGATTGTTGCAGTCCCCCGTCATGTGGGGGTGGTATTCAAACCCCAACCTGTCAAGAATCGCCTTCAGGATCAACAAGTTGCATGACTTTTCTATCTATATCAAAAGAGATATGCCGAGTTAGCATTTCCATCTCAAATACAGATAGCCAAATCATTGAAAACAAAGCTCACCATTCAGCTTCCTCAATCGGAGTTGATGCCCGCCATTCTGCCTTTTTTCTTATAATGTTGCATCCTTTTTCACCCACTTGACCGTATTCAAATCCAGCGTACTGATGTCTTTCACGTCTTCTGCAACTGCACCAAATGCATGTGCCAACAGTTTTACCATTCCCACTGAGTGCAGATTTTCGCGGATTGTCAATTTCTTGCGCTCATCCTTAACCAACGGGAAACGCTGTCCACCCAAATGCTCAACCTGACGGGATTGCAGCTTTGGACTACACAGTTGGTGGTTCGTGTCCATTTCCCATGTAAGAATGAATCCCTCTCGCTCCATCAATTCAATGATGGATTGGCTCACGGCATTTTTGAGTTTGCGGTCGTAAGACATGAGATTACGAGCACAATTAACCCAACAGGTTAAGTTTAACCCTTGGGCAGCCGGACATTTAATGACCCTGTTGGTGGCACTTTCAGTGGTACGTTGTTTACCATACAGCATATTGAAATGGGCAAAATCATTACGAACAGAACGGTGCACATCAAGATTGACCTGTCCCACAATTTGATGCTTTAGTGCATCCCTACATGCCTGCACTTTGCCCAAAGCCTCGATAACTTGACCATTCTTGAACAAGGTCAAACCGTCTTTTTCTAGCTCACCTCTATTGTTGTACCTGGGTGGATTATCAATCACAAAGAAATCTTCGGGCTGCAATTGATGCTCATGCAAGGCTGCCAGTGTTACAAATGTAAGATCACGCTCAAACAGGCCAGAAAAATCTGCCAGCCGCGCCAGTACTTTCATCACAATACGGTGTGCAGCCACATGATCTACCAGACGAATATGATTGGAAAGCTGGCGATGCACCACCACTGTTTGCAAAGCTGCCGCATAATCACGGTATGCTTTGAACTGTTTACGCTCCTTCACCCATTCTCCGTGCAACGTTTCACGGCGCTGTTGTGCTTGTGCAACAGGCGAGAGTTTGCCATTGGCAGGCACAGTTTCCTGCTGCAAACAATGCGTCACATCTTGTGCCGTGATTTTATCCTTCACCAGTGCCTGCAAAACAGGGACATGCCCAAATCGCCGGATTTCACGCAACCCCCGCTGTGGCAAATAACGAGCACCATCACGCCCGTTGCCCTGATCTTCAAATACCTTGTCCAGCCCATTGCGTGTTTCATAAAAGGTGGCAAAAGTATCCAACACTGCACGTTCCACTGCTGGCATGGATTCTGCCCCCGTGTAGTGGCTGTCGTGCATGTCCAGATACAGTTTAAGTGTCTGCTGCAATGCGTGGAGACGCATCCCTTCTTCATCTGTCCGCGCCTGTTCCGGCTTGGCAAGAATTTCCCACTTTGCCAATTGGTGCAGCAATTGCGATACCTCTCCCACTGGCATCAAATGCAACAGGAAATACAAGACGGGTTGCCAAGCGTTTGACCGAGGAGCTATCGCAGGAAAACGGATATGTTCCATCAAGCAACAGCGGGTTTCCCGTAATTCCTGCTGTGGATCAATATCCAGCAACCAGTCAAAACCATTGGCACGGATAAACTCCCTGAACGCCAGTGCCACCACATCACGCAGTAACTCATCAATGTATTCAGCCTGTTCCCGTGCTTTCCCGGCATCACTGGCATAACCACGCTGAACACGCATTTCACTTGCTGTGGCTGCCGACAAATCATAAAAAAACTGGCGGATACTTTTTTCCTTACCCTTCCCGCCCTTGCTCCGCATGGAAATTGGCAACTTGGCTGCCCGCGCCATTACCAACTCACGCTCATGTTGCGACTTTCCCTGTACATTCGGGTTGTTGCGTGCTGCATTGGTAGTACGTTCCAGTGCTGTCTCCAACCAGACACTGAACACCTCATCGGTAGTATTTTCCAGCCATACACGGAAAGCCCGTTCATACAACAGCTTTAGCATCACATACTGACACTTGCGTGCCGGGTGTTGCTCCATTGCCTGACGGTTGCCCCGTACTGGCAAGTTTGTACCCAACCGGGCATGATGATTACGCTCGATAACCCTGCCAAAACGTGGTAATGGCAACTCCCCCGCTGATACATTACCCAAAGTATTGACCAACTGCTGTACTTGTTCCTGTGTGCACACATGAAAAACATGTGCCCCTTCCAAAATCTTCAGTAAACGTGAACCCTGTTGGTTTTGAGCTTCATCCCACAGCTTGGACAACTGCATTTGCAAACCCGATTGCGCAGCTTGTGGCAGGTCATTTTCCAGTGCCTGTAAAAACTTGGCGCGTCCTTTAAAGTGGAAAGCGGCATTGCGTAGTGCACCACCACACTTATGTGCCAGTAAAATGCTTGCCTTGCGGGTCTCATCATCACTCTGGAACAAACCAGCAGCATCACCAAACAACAAATGAAGATTTTGATCAAATACAGTGCGGCGACTATCCAGACCTATATCCGTCGCAAACAGCTTGCCATTTATATGAGTAGAAAAGTGACCAAAGAAACTGTCACCTCCCCACAAATCAGCGGGCGAAGCCAGTGATGCCCAATTCGCCAACGTTAAATTTGCCTGCCCCAAAACATGCCGCCATACACGTACAAAGGCTTCTGCCCGTTTGATTTCTGCCTGCCCATCACTACCCCAAAAACGGCTGTTTGCCAAAGGAACCACTTCCCCTTGTGCTTTACGGTAATACTGGATTTTGCCTAAACGGATACGGGCAGCGACATCTGTATTTTGTAATTTCTGCGTCAGTTTTTCCTGTAATGCCTTTTTCTTCTGGGGTAACAGAAACTTGACCAAGGTTTCTTCTTTTCTGTTGCTATCAAACAGGCGGGTATAAAAATCCTTTACAGCCATATGTAAGGCAAATAATCCTGCGGCATGGGTTTTGGCCTCACTGATACGTGACTTGCCATCACTGCCTTTGAACACTTGTGCCCAATGTTCAAACAGGAGCTTGCCTGCCAGGCTGCCGTCAATGCGCCATTCGGGCTGTATGGGTTGTTTCTTTTGGCGTGCATCCTGCTTTTGTTCAAGCCGGTACTTGGCTTCAAGATAGATACGTTCTGCTACATCATAACGGTTGTAGGCCGACCAATCGGCCTTGCTCCATGTCATTGGTGGCACTACCGGGTGCAAAGTATTATTCGTAATCGTTTCTGCCTGCGCCTGAATACTGCCTTTGCGACGTGCACTAACTTCGGGATTGATACGCAGTGCTGCTTCATACAAATGTAGGTGGATACGTTCTGCCACTTGCTTTGCCAAAGCAACATCAACATTTTCCGGTAGAACATCACCTACAAACCGTTGATACCAACGCCCTTGCAGAGGTATTGCTTTTTCCTGTTCTTGTGTTTGTTTACCGTAGGGATGAATCTTCGAGTACCACAATGTTTCCAGATACTGTTGCCGCTGTGCATCCATACCCGGTGACAAATGTTTGAGAACTTCGACCCAGGCCGCTGTTCCCAATATGTCGCGCAACTGGTACTGCCCTGCCGTTGGCAGACCGCACTTACCTGCATTCTTGCCATTGGCATGAGGCTTTCGCGCAATCTTGTCAATCACTGAAATCCACTGGGCAACAACCAGTTCGGCATGTTCATGAACAAACTGCGAAATATCATGTTGCTGCTGGTTTTTATCCTGTAGCTTGCGCTGGGTTGGTTCACCTGTACCGGTGTCTACAACACTACGTCCATAAGGCTTGATAATTTGCATCATGCATGTCCATTCAACGATAAAACGTTTCCATTATCCTAAAAAACACACCGATTGTCAGGACAGCTTGACGGTGAAATATCCTTGCGCAGGATTATTGCCTAGCCCAAATTCACCGTGTCACCCCGCTAGCAACAGCGCTCTTTCCATGTCAAACTGGACAACTGACCAATGGTCATCTAATCTTGCCGACAAACAATTGACTGGCAGTCATTAACATGAAGAATACCCTCTCGCTCGCTACCCTCATGCTTGCCCTATCACTGGCAACGATAGTATCCCTGCCGCTCTCCCATGCCGAAGACAAACCGGCTGATGTTCCCCCAACCAAAGCCGCACTGGCTGTCACGGTTGCCAGCCCACAGACGCAGGACTGGAACAGCACCATTACCGCCAGTGGCGCACTGACTGCCTGGCAAGAAGCCATTATCGCTTCTGAAATCAGTGGTCTGAAAATCACCGATGTGCTGGTTGATGTTGGTACAGAAGTCAAAAAGGGACAGGAACTCGCCAAACTATCGCAAGCTTCGGTCAAGGCCGATGTCGCCCAGGCGCAAGCCAGACTGGACGAAGCCCGCGCCAATGCCACCCGCGCCCGCAGCCTCAAAACCAGCGGCGCACTGCCTGCCCAGCAGATCGACCAGTACCTGACCGGCGAAGCGGTGGCGCAAGCCGCACTCGAAGCCCAGCAAATCCGCCTCGCGCAAACCCGTATTCTTGCCCCCGATGACGGCGTAATCGCCGCCCGCACTGCCACCCTCGGTGCGGTGGTGCAAACCGGCACGGAACTGTTCCGCATGGTGCGCCAAAACAAGCTCGAATGGCGGGCAGAAATTGCCGGACGTGACGCTTCCCGCATCCAGCCAGGCCAACAGGCACACCTGACCCTGCCCGGCGGCGAAAGCGTCAGCGGCGAAGTGCGCATGGTTTCCCCCACCCTCGACCCCAATACCCGTAACGCCATCGTTTACATCAGCCTGCCCAGCGACAGCCCTGCCAAGGCTGGCATGTTTGCGGAAGGTGCCATCCTCACCGGCTCTGCCAAGGCCATGACCCTGCCACAGTCAGCGGTGATCCTGCGTGATGGCAACTATTACGTGTTTGAAATCGGCACAGAAAACAAGGTAGCCCAGCGTCAGGTCAAAGTCGGCAGGACAGCGCAAGGCCAGACTGAAATCACCGATGGCGTCGACGCCTCTGCCCGCGTGGTCGTCACCGGTGGCGGCTTCCTCAACGACGGCGACACTGTGGAAATTACCCCCCTCCCTAACCCTCCCCCGCAAGGGGTGAGGGAACAAGACGCCCCTTCCGCTCCTACCTCTTCGCTCCCTTCCCCCCCTGCGGGGGAAGGGTCGGGGATGGGGGGTAATAGCGGGGACAAATCATGAACGTTTCCGCCTGGTCGATCCGCAACCCGGTTCCCGCCATCCTGCTGTTCGCGCTGCTGACCTTCCTCGGCATCAAGGGTTTCCAAGCACTCGGCATTCAGAACTTCCCTGACATTGACCTGCCAACCATTGTCGTCACCGCCTCGCTAGAAGGCGCTGACCCGGAACAACTGGAAAGCGAAGTCGCCCGTAAGATCGAAAACCAGCTTGCCACCATCACCGGCGTCAAACACATCCGCACCACCCTGACCGATAGCAGCGCCAGCATTGCCACCGAATTCGCTATCGAAAAAGATACCGAAGTCGCCCTCAACGAGGTACGCAACGCGGTCGACACCATCCGCGCCAACCTGCCGCAGCAGATGAACGACCCGATCGTGTCGAAAATCACCACCGCAGGCAGCCCGCTGGTCACGTTCACGGTGGCTTCCGCCAGTATGGACGAGGAGGCCCTGTCCTGGTTCGTCGACAACGACATCACACGTGCCCTCATGTCCGTCAAGGGCGTGGGCAAAGTAGCTCGGGTTGGCGGAGTCAACCGCGAAGTACGCATCGACCTCAATCCCGCATTGATGGCTGGCCTTGGTGTCACCGCTGCTGACGTATCCAATCGTCTGGGGCAAATGCAACAGGATGCACCCGGTGGGCGCGGCGACGTAGGCGGTGGCATCCAGTCCGTGCGTACCTTGGGGCGGGTCGAAACAGCGGCGGAACTGGGCGCTATCGACATTCCGCTGTCCAACGGACGGCATGTGCGCCTTGACCAAATTGCCCAAATCAAGGACACCATCGCTGAACGTTCCACCCATGCCCTGTTCAACGGCAAATCCGTGGTCGGTTTCCAGATCACACGAGTACGCGGCGCGAGTGAAATCGACGTGGTAAACGGGGTACGTGCCGCTGTTGCCAAATTCTCCGCCGATCACCCGCAGGTGCAGATTGACGAAGCCTACGACACCATCGAGCGTATCCAGGCCAACTACACCGGCTCCATGCACCTGCTGTACGAAGGCGCTGCCCTCGCCATCCTGGTGGTGTTCCTGTTCCTAGGCAATATCCGCGCCACACTGGTATCCGCCGCTGCGCTGCCACTGGCGATCATCCCCACCTTCCTAGCGATGCAGTATTTCGGATTTTCGCTCAATATCCTCACCCTGCTGGCGCTGGCACTGGTGGTTGGTGTACTGGTGGACGACGCTATCGTCGAGGTGGAAAACATTGAGCGCCACCTGCGTATGGGCAAAACCCCGTATCAGGCAGCAATGGAAGCCGCCGACGAAATCGGCCTCGCGGTGATTGCCACTACCTTCACACTGGTCGCCGTGTTCCTGCCCACCGCATTCATGGGTGGCGTGCCGGGCAAATTTTTCAAATCGTTCGGCATTACCGCAGCGGTAGCGGTGTTTTTCTCGCTGGCAGTCGCACGCTTGCTCACGCCGATGATGGCGGCTTATTTCCTCAAGCCGCACCCGGAGAAGGAGCAAAAAGACGGCTGGTTCATGCGCAATTACATGGCAGCCGCCGCATGGTGTTTAAAGCACCGTTTCATCACCCTGTTTGCCGCGATTGCGATTTTTGTCGCTTCGCTGCAAATCGTGCCGTTGCTGCCAAAAGGTTTCGTGCCACCTGCCGATACCGCTCTGACTTCCGTGTCAATGGAAATGCAGCCGGGGACGCCACTGGAAGAAACTTACGCTGTTGCCGAACAAGCCCGCCAGTTGCTTGCACCGTTGCCTGACGTGAAGAAAGTCTTCACCGTGGTCGGCGGTGGTGGCGGGGTCAGCAGCGGTCCGTTTGCGGAAGCCAGCGGCACGGATTCCCGCAAGGCGACTCTGACCCTGCAACTGACCACCCGCGAAGAGCGTTCACGCAAACAGACCGAAGTGGAAGCCGACATCCGCGCTGCCCTCAAGCCACTACCAGGGGTGCGTTTCACTGTGGGTTCCGGCGGGGCGGGCGACAAGATGCAGGTGGTACTGGCGAGTGACGACGGCGACACGCTGATTGCAGCGGCACAAGCGGCTGAACGCGACCTGCGCACCGTGCAGGGCATCGGCAATGTGGTGTCAGGCGCAAGCCTGCAACGCCCGGAAATCCACATCACACCGGATTACGCCCGCGCTGCCGAACTGGGCGTCAGCACCGAAACCCTAGGGCAAGCAGTGCGGGTCGCCACCAGCGGCGACTTTTCCACCCGCTTGCCGAAGCTGAATTTGCCGCAACGGCAAATCCCGATCCGCGTGCAATTTGACGAAGCGGTGCGTGCCGACCTCGACACCATCCGCCAGTTGCGGATTCCGGGGCGCAATGGCTCCGTACCGCTGGCGGCGGTGGCAGATGTGAGCCTCGGCAGCGGCCCGGCGCGGATTGACCGTTTCGACCGCAAGCGCAATGTGAGCATTGATGTGGAACTGAATGGTTTGCCGGTGGGTCAGGTGACGGCGATGGTGGACAAACTGCCTGCGCTGAAGACCCTGCCGCCCGGTGTGGAACGGCAAAGTTCCGGCGATGCCGAGCGCATGGCGGAACTGTTCGGCGGCTTCGGTGGAGCGATGCTGATCGGGGTAATGTTCATCTACATCGTGCTGGTGCTGCTGTTCCACGACTTTTTGCAACCGATCACGATTCTGGCGGCATTGCCGTTGTCGGTGGGCGGGGCATTTGTGGCCTTGCTGATTACTGGCAGCAGCTTTTCGATGCCTGCGGTGATTGGCCTGCTGATGCTGATGGGGATTGTGACCAAGAACTCGATTCTGCTGGTGGATTATGCGGTGATGGCGCGGGAACGTGACCAGAGCGGGCGCATCCCAGCCTTGCTGGATGCTTGCCACAAACGGGCGCGACCGATTGTGATGACCACGATTGCCATGGGTGCGGGGATGATGCCAACCGCGCTGGGGCTGGCGGCTGACCCCAGCTTCCGCCAGCCGATGGCAATTGTGGTGATTGGTGGGTTGATGGCTTCGACGTTCTTGTGCTTGCTGGTAATTCCAGTGGTGTTTACGTTTATTGATGATATTTTGGTGGGATTCAGGAAGGTGCGCGGGAAATTGCATCATGGATGAACAACTTCCCGCGTTGCAGCGGCTGACAACCTGCTTACAGACCTAACGCTTCCCTGACCAATGCCTGTTGCTGGCGCTGGTGCATGTACAACGAACCGACCGCCGGGGCTGCCATTGCCGGGCGGCTGACACACACCACTTCGGCACGTTCATAAGCCTCGAAGCGGTGTTTGATGCCGTTCCATGCGCCCTGATTGACTGGCTCTTCCTGACACCAGATCGCGGTTTCAGCATTGGGATAGTGAGCCATTACCTCTACCAGTTCCTGCGCTGGGAATGGATAGAGCTGTTCAATACGCACAATCGCAGCATCAGTCAGGTTCTGTTTGCGGCGCTCTTCCAGCAGGTCGTAATAGACCTTGCCGCTGCACATGATGACGCGCTTGACTTTGGCTTTGGCTTCGGCACTGGTAATGTCCACATCATCTATCACCAGCTCGAACTTGCCTTGGGTGAATTCATCCAGCGCACTGACCGCCAGCGGGTGGCGTAACAGGCTTTTCGGCGTAAACACTACCAGCGGCTTGCGGTATTTGCGCAGCATCTGCCGCCGCAGCATATGAAATACCTGTGCCGGAGTGGATGGAATACAAATGTGCATGTTTTCCTGCGCTGCCAGTTGCACAAAGCGCTCCAGACGCGCAGAAGAGTGTTCCGGCCCCTGGCCTTCCAGACCGTGTGGCAGGAACATGACCAGCCCACACAGGCGCTGCCATTTCTGCTCACCAGAACTGATGAACTGGTCGATAACCACCTGCGCACCGTTTACGAAGTCACCAAACTGCGCTTCCCAGATCACCAGCGTTTCCGGCTCGGCAGTAGCATAGCCGTATTCAAACGCCAGTACCGCTTCTTCCGACAACACCGAGTCGATGACCGTGAATTTGGCCTGAAAATCAGCAGTATGTTGGAGCGGAACCCACTGTTCGCGGCGCTGCTGATGGTGCAACACGGCATGGCGGTGTGAAAACGTTCCCCGTCCGCAGTCCTGCCCGGAAAGGCGCACATCAAACCCCTCTTCCAGCAGGGTGGCATAAGCTAGGTTTTCACCAAAACCCCAGTCAGCCAGTTGCTTGCCCTGCCCCATCGCAGCGCGTGATTCCAGCACCTTGAAAACACGCGGATGCACCATGAAATCCTGTGGAATATTGCTAACCCAGCGTTCACTGATGTGACGGACACGTTCAGGCGTGCAGCTCGTGTCCACTTCCTGCCGCCACGGTTTGTCGAGATAGGCTTTCCAGTGGGTCTGCAATTCGGGCGGCAAACCGGAACGGGTTTGGCTGTTGCAGCAGGTAATGCCGCCGTTGGAAAGTTTGGTGCGGTAAGCATCCACCAGCCCGTTCGCACCTTCCATCGACACCACGCCCTCATCTGCCAGCCGTTTGGCGTACTTGGCACGGGTCGTTGGCAGGCTACGGATAATGCTGTACATCACCGGCTGGGTCATGTTTGGCTCATCGGCTTCGTTGTGTCCCAAACGGCGGTAACAGACCAGATCAATCACCACGTCTTTCTGGAACACCTGGCGGTATTCCAGCGCCACTTGTGCCGCATAGACCACCGCTTCCGGGTCATCGCCATTGACGTGGAAAATCGGCGCATTGATCATTTTCGCCACGTCGGTGGGGTAATAGGTGGAACGGCTGTCCGACACCGTGCTGGTGGTGAAACCGATTTGGTTGTTGATGACAATGTGGATGGTGCCACGGGTACGGTAGCCACGGGTCTGCGCCATGTTGAAGGTTTCCATCACCACACCCTGCCCGGCAAACGCTGCGTCACCGTGGATGGAAATGCCTAGCACCTGATCACCGTCCTTGTCTTCACGCCGATCTTGCCGCGCCCGCACCGAGCCTTCCATCACCGGACTGACGATTTCCAGATGCGATGGGTTGAACGCCAAGACCAGATGCATCGGGCCGCCGGGCGTGCTGACATCACAGGAATAGCCCTTGTGGTATTTCACGTCACCGGTATAAGTGGCGTCGACCTTGCCCTCGAATTCCTGAAACAGATCCCCGGCGGGCTTACACAGCACATTGGTCAGCACATTAAGCCGCCCACGGTGCGCCATGCCGATCACCATTTCCTGCAAACCTTGTTTGCCACCTTCGTGGATGATGGTTTGCAGCAAAGGAATCAGGCTTTCGCCCCCTTCAAGACCGAAGCGTTTTTGCCCGACATAGCGCTTGTGCAGGTATAGCTCGAAACCTTCGGCGGCAGTCAGTTGTTCTAGTATCTTGCGGCGTTCTGGCTGATGGAGGCGGGGTTTACCCATATCCAGCTCAATCCGCTTCTGCAACCAGCGCTTTTCCTGGATGTCGAGGATATGCATGTATTCAAAACCGATGCTGCCCACATAGGTTGCACGCAATGCTTGAAGAATGTTGCCCAAGGTCGGTTTGACACTGATATTGAAAGAGCCGGGATCAAACAGGGTATCTTGGTCAATATTCTCAAGGCGGTGATGCTCCAGCATCAGTTGCGGCACTGCAACCGTGTAGGCGTAATCGCCCAGTGGGTTGGTGTTGGCTTCCAGATGCCCTAAATAGCGGTAAGCATTGATCAGGCGCGACACATTCAATTGCTCGCTGCGATGCGTCATCACCTGCCCGTTCCCACTACCGGCTTGGGTTGTCGCGGTACTGGCATCCAGTCGCTGGAAATAGCCTTGCCATTCTTCCGCCACACTCTGCGGGTTCTGCTGGTACTGGTGGTAGAGCTGTTCAAGGAAACTGGCGTGTTCGCCGTCGAGGAAGGATTCGTCCATACCCTGTTGTATATTACTCATGCGTTTTATTCTCCAGCCTGTTGGGGGAAATTTTACCCAACCGTGATGCTTTAGTGTTTGTTATGTGTGTGCTGGAGCATTATAGCCCAGTGAGGCAGGATTGGCAGAGAAACAACAACACCCGTAAAAGCATACTTGACAGCCAAACTGATCTTGCGGAGGATAACGCCCCATGTCCCAGTCACTTTCCCGGATTTTCCTGCTCAGCCACATGCGTGCCTACACCAGCTTGCTGGGGCATATCCTTGGCTCACACCCGCAGATCAACGGCTATTACGAAATGCAGCAGGGCTACACCTCGGTGGATGATTTGACGCGGCAAGAACAGGAATACGCCCGCCACGATGCGCTCAAGCCCGGTAGCAGCTACCTGTTCGACAAGTTGCTGCACAACGGTTACCCCCTGAAGCTGGAAACACTGTCCTTGGCAGATGTCACCATCCTGCTCGCCCTGCGCCAACCAGAAGCGGCCATCAAGAGCATCATCAAGCTGTTTGCGGACAAAAATACCAACGCCTTGTATGCCGACCCGGCAGAAGCCACGCACTATTACATCCGGCGGCTGGAACAGTTGGCAGCCTTTGCCTGCCGATACCCGCAGCGTTATTACTATTTCGATGCTGAATTGATCCGCATGGATACCGGCAAGATGCTGGCGACCTTGGGGCAATGGCTGCGGCTCAATACACCGCTGTCCGCCAACTACCAGCATTTCAGCAAAACCGGGGTAGCGGGCGCGGGCGATACCTCACCTGCGATCAAAAGCGGTACGGTGCTCAGTACAGCCAACCCCTATCCCGATGTCGTGCTGGAAACCGGATTACTGGCGCAAGCCAGACAGGCTTATCAGGAATGCCGCCAGCAACTCGTGGCGAATGCACTGGCACATTACCAGGCAAACAACTGATCCCACACTGCCCGCTCCGCCCGGTAATTCATCAACGCATCCAGAATCTGCTGCTTGCGCTGTTGCCGATGCGCGACCGACTGGATTTGCCCCCACGCAGGCGACTGGTCACTGAAATTCCGCCCGATATTGCCGAGGAATTGCAACACCTGCTGCATCGCTGGCGTCCCGTGCCACCAATGGTGCGGCTGTTGCACCCACTGTTCCAGCTCCAGCCGTCGCGCATTCACCGCCGCGTGTTTGCTGGCATACAAGGTCAGCAATTCCGCTTCGACTTTTGCCAGCACTTGCGTCAGTAAATCAGTGTCACTGAGTTGGTCAAGGTGGTACGTTTTCAACCACTCCACCACCGAAAACAGCATCAAATCGCCGAAAAACTGCCGCTCGAATTCATCGGAAATATCAATCGCCGCGTCGTGCTGTTGCTCCACACCGGGGCGGAAACCGTCATCCTCATCCGTGGTGCGCTTGTGCAGCATCGGCAGGTTGGCGGAGGCAAAGCGTGCGCCGATTTCCGCTTGAATCAAGCGCCCCGCCGTCGGCCCTGACATCCGCAACCGCAAATGCCCGAACGGGATGATGTATTTCAGCCCGTCGAAATTGACGATGTAATTGCCGGGGTAAACTGTCCGCGCCGGGGAGAGTTGCAGCACATCCGCAGCGGGCTGGAACGCGGTTTTGCGGGTCAAATGTTCGCCCGAAAAGAACGCGGACAAACGCACGGCAAAATGCGCCAGACAAGCCGCATGGTCATGTTCGCCGTGCAAAGGGCAACGGTAAGCGAAATGATCCACCTGTTGCCCCAAACCAAACAGTGGCGCCATGTCGTGATAAGCCGCATCGCCCGGTAATGGGGTATCACGGTGGAACTGGCATTCGCCCTGCCCGGCATAACCGCCGATTTCATGCAGGAACGCCCCCACATCATCCAGAAAATTTGCCGCCATCACCGCAGGCGATACCGGCGGGTCGCCCACCAGTTTCCCGGTCAACATCGTGGTGTTGGTGGTCTGGAAAATGCGGTTGATGGTGTGGAAATAATCCAGTTCCGGCAAAAACAACTGGTCGCTATCCACCAGATAATACAGGGTGCGGGTTTTATCCTCGGTCAGCTCCAGCATTTTCAGGTAGCTGAGGTTGCGGTTGGCTGCTTGCCCTTTGCGGTAAAAGTGTTCGGCGGGTTGGGTCGTCAATAACCTGCCCAACTGTTGCCGTTGCGATTCAGGAATGCTTTGCAACACCCGATATTGTTCCGGCAAATCAAAGTGAATCACCGCCAGCCCTTGTGCACGGTATTCCGCCACTAGGGCTTTGTGCGCGGCGATGTGGCGCGGTTCGCGGCTGTCTTCGGCGACCACCACCGTGATGTTGCCGGGGTAGCCGTACAATGCGCGTTGCTGCTGGATGCTTTCCAGACAGTGGCGCAAATGCGCGGGGCGGTCAGCGACCGGGATGCTGAGGATAAAATCAAAGGTGGCAGACATTGGCATCTTAACGGCGTGAGGAATAATTCGGGTAAGCGTCGCGGTCAACCAGCAATTCAATCAGGTTGATGCCGCGCTGGAAATCGGCTTGCGCAAACACCTGTTGGCAATCGGCAGCCGTTTCCACCCGGAAATGGTTAATGCCAAAAGATTTTGCCAGCAGTGCATAATCGGGGTTTTGAAAATCGCAATCGAGGAAACGCGCCTGATATTGCTGGTGCTGGTTTTTGCGGATCAAACCCAGCGTCTGGTTATTGAACAGCACGATATTGAGCGGAATCTGGTAATTCACCGCCGTCATGATTTCCATGCAGCACATCTGGAAACCGCCGTCACCGAGAATGGCGAAAGTCGGCATAGCTTGCGTGAAACGTGCGCCAATCGCGGCGGGTATTGCATGACCCAGCGACGATACCCCGGTATTCGGCACGAAGTTGTCGCCGTCTTTCACCCGGTAAAAGTTCTGCGCAAAAATGATATTGTCATCCACCAGCACAATGCCTTGCTGGAAATGCTGCTCCAGATGCGCAAACAGGGTTTTCACCAGATCGAATTTTTCGTTGAAAATGATTTGCCCGCTGTGGGCATTGTGCTGGTCGATGCGCTGTTTGAAGGCTGCCAAATCCGGGCGCGGTTTCGGCTCAAGCCCTTGCGGGACACAACAGGCATTGATGGAGCGTAGGAAATCGCCCAGATCGGACTGGATCGCCAAATCCGCCTTGAACACCTTTTCCAGTTGCGCCACATTGCGGTCAACCTGGATGATTTTCTTGTTGTGCAGGATACCATTGCTCCACACATAGCTGGTGCGTTCGTTGAAACCCGCGCCGAGCAGGATAATCAGGTCGGCTTCTTGCAGAAAATAGTGCATGGCATGACCGCTGGAGGTCACGCCCAGACTGCCTAGTGACAAGTCGGAACGCTCATCAATCGCGCCCTTGCCCTTCAAACTGGTGGCAACGGGGATGTGCAGGTGGTCACTGAATTTGCGCAATTCGGCACGGGCTTGGGCAGATTGCACGCAACCGTAGCCCGCCAACACCACCGGACGTTGCGCTTGGCGGATCATGTCGGCGCACTGTTCCAGCAATTGCGGTGGAATTTGCAGCTTGGGCGGCGGCTTCAGGGTGGGCAATTTGTCCAGAATCGACACATCCACCAATTCCTTTTGCACATTGACCGGGATGCTCAACACCACCGGGCCGGGTACATCCGACACCAGTTGGCGGGCAGCCTGGTTCAGTACATTGGTGATGTAATCGGTGCGTTCGATCAGCTTGTGATAGCGGGTGACGCCGGAAAACAGCGCGGTCTGGTCGATGCTGCCGCCTTCGCCGGAGCTTTCCTGCAAGCCACCGCGCCCAAAGATGTGGGTGGGGGCTTCGCCGGTAATCACGATCATCGGCAGCTTGTCGGCGTAGGCATTGGCAATGCCGGTAATCAGGTTGCTTGCCCCCGGCCCTGCGGTGGTGATGCACGCACCGATGCACCCACTCACGCGGGCATAGCCACCCGCCATGAAGGCCGCCCCTTGTTCGTGCTTGACCAGCACGGTCTGGATGCCTGAATCGTATAAATCATCGTATACCGGCAGGATGTGCGCCCCCGGCATTCCGAAAATGGTGTCGATCCCCAGTTGTTGCAGGAATCTGACGATGAGTTGGCTGACCTGGATTTTCATGGGGGGTGATTATAACCCTGAACCAAAGCCGTGCAGCATAACGCTGATATAATCCGGCGAAATAGGCAACCTCAAACCCCTGGAGCATCCCCATGACCCAAGCCCGCTGGCAATTCTGGATCGACCGTGGCGGCACATTCACCGACATCGTGGCGCACACCCCGGACGGCACATTACGCACCCACAAACTGCTATCCGCAAACCCGGAACGCTACCCCGATGCGGCGATTCAAGGCATTCGCGATTTGCTGGGGCTGGAGGCTGGGCAAGCCATCCCCACCGCACACATCGACACGGTGCGGATGGGTACGACCGTTGCCACCAACGCCCTGCTGGAACATCAAGGCGAACCCGTGCTGCTGGTGACGACGCGCGGTTTCGGCGATGCTTTGCGGATTGGCTATCAGCAACGCCCCGATCTGTTCGCGCTTGACATTACATTGCCGCAAATGCTCTACACCGACGTGCTGGAAATCGACGAACGCATTACTGCTGACGGTGAAATCCTGCAAGCACCGGATGCGGCGCAAATCCGCCCTGCCCTGCAAGCCGCTTACGCCAAGGGTTTGCGCTCAGTAGCGATTCTGTTTATGCACGCTTACCGCTACCCGCAGCACGAAACCTTGGTGGCAGCGATTGCCCGCGACATTGGTTTCACCCAGATTTCCACCAGCCACACGGTCAGCCCGCTGATCAAATTCGTCGGGCGCGGCGATACCACGGTGGTGGATGCGTACCTCTCCCCGGTGTTGCGCCGTTATGTGGAGCAAGTGGCGCGGGAATTGCCGGATACGAAACTGTTTTTCATGCAATCCAACGGCGGCTTGACCCATGCGGATCACTTTGCGGGCAAGGATGCGATTCTCTCAGGGCCAGCAGGTGGCGTGGTCGGCATGGTGCAAACCGCACAGGCGGCGGGTTTCGACAAGCTGATTGGCTTTGATATGGGCGGCACATCCACCGATGTGTGCCACTTTGCAGGCGAATACGAACGCACGCTGGAAAGCCACATTGCCGGGGCGCGGATTCGTGCGCCAATGATGTTGATTCATACTGTTGCTGCGGGTGGCGGTTCGATTTTGCATTTCGATGGGCAACGTTTCCGCGTTGGTCCCGATTCTGCCGGAGCCAATCCGGGGCCTGCGGCGTATCGGCGTGGTGGCGAATTAACCATCACCGATTGCAATGTGTTGTTGGGTAAATTGCAGGCGAATTATTTCCCGCATATCTTCGGGCGCGAAGGCAATGAACCGCTGGATGTGACGGTAGTGCGAGAAAAATTCACCAGACTGGCTGAACGCAGCCGCAGCCTCACACCCGAACAAGTCGCCGAAGGTTTCATCAGCGTTGCTGTTGAGAATATGGCAAATGCGATTAAAAAGATTTCGGTACAACGCGGTTATGACGTGAGCGCATACGCGCTGTGCTGCTTTGGCGGAGCGAGTGGACAACATGCGTGTCTGGTGGCGGAAGCGTTGGGAATGCGCAAGGTGTTTTTGCATCCGTTGGCGGGCGTTTTGTCAGCGTATGGCATGGGGCTGGCGGATGTGCGCCATATTGTGACGCGCAGTGTGGAAACGGTGTTGGATGATGCGCTGCTGGTGGGTTTGCAGCAACGACAGGTAGAATTGGTGGCGGAAACGGCGGCGCATATTCGTAGCCAAGGTGTCAACACGGCGCACATACGACATGAAACGCGCTTGCATTGCCGATATGCGGGATCGGATTCGAGCTTGCTGGTGGCATGGGTTGGTGAGGATGCGGCGGGGATTCGGGCAGCGTTTGAGGGGGGGCATCGGCAGCGATTTGGATTTACTGCGGCCGAAAAAGCGGTGGTGGTGGCGAGTGTTGAGGTGGAGGGGATTGCTGTGGGTCGGGCTGAAGCCCGACTTTCCCCCTTCCCCGACCCTTCCCCCGCAAGGGGGGCAGGGAGCGAAGAGTACATCACTTCGCATCAGGTGTTTATGCGCGGGGAATGGCGGGATACGCCATTTTATCAACGGGATCATTTGTGTGTTGGACAAATAATTACAGGGCCAGCAGTAATTCTGGAAAGTACCGGGACGGTGGTAGTTGAACCTAATTGGAAAGTTCAACTAACCGAACTCGGCAATCTTGAGATGTGCTCTCTCCCCTCCTCCTCTTCACTCCCTGCCCCCCTTGCGGGGGAAGGGCTGGGGATGGGGGGGAGCCACAGGCACGATACCCCCAACCCCATCCGCCTGGAAATCTTCAACAACCTCTTCATGTCCATCGCTGAACAAATGGGCTTCGTACTGGAACAAACGGCAGTATCGGTAAATATCAAGGAACGGCTGGACTTTTCCTGCGCGATCTTCGACCCTTCCGGCAATCTGGTGGCAAACGCGCCGCACATGCCGGTGCATCTGGGCAGCATGAGCGAAAGCATCAAAGCCGTCATCAGTGCTAACGCGGGGCAAATGCAAGCAGGCGATGCCTACGTCCTCAACGACCCGTATCACGGCGGCACGCACTTGCCCGACATCACCGTCGTCAAACCAGTGTTTGAAGCAAGTGGCAACACCATCATTTTCTACGTCGCCACCCGTGGGCATCATGCGGATGTGGGCGGCATTACCCCCGGCTCGATTCCCCCGCAAAGCCGCACGATTGACGAAGAAGGCATCCTCCTCACCAACGTCAAACTGGTGGAGCGTGGGCATTTCCGCGAAGCTGAAATTCGTGCATTGCTGGCATCGGGTGCGTACCCGGCGCGGAATATCGACTACAACATCGCCGATTTGAAGGCACAACTGGCGGCGTGTACCCGTGGTGAAACCGAGCTTACCGGCATGATTGCACAAATGGGTTTGGCAACGGTGCAAGTCTACATGCGCCATGTGCAGGACAACGCAGAAGCCTCGGTGCGGCGTGTGATTGGCAATCTCAAAGATGGCAGTTTCCAGTATGACATGGACGATGGCAGCCGCATTTGCGTGCAAATTACCGTGGATGCGGCAAATCGTTCCGCTACGCTGGATTTCAGCGGAACCAGCCCGCAACACCCCGGCAACCTGAATGCGCCAACTGCGATTACCCGCGCTGCGGTGCTGTACGTATTCCGCTGTCTGGTGCAAGACAATATCCCGCTCAACGAAGGCTGCTTGAAACCGTTGCACATCATCATTCCCCCCGGCTCAATGTTGAACCCGCAATACCCGGCGGCAGTGGTGGCGGGCAATGTGGAAACCTCGCAATACGTAGTCGACGCGCTGTTCGGCGCACTCGGCACTATGGGTGCGGCACAAGGCACGATGAACAACGTGACGTGGGGCAATGCACAACACCAATATTACGAAACCCTGTGCGGCGGCGCGGGAGCAACGGCTAAAGCAGACGGTGCAAGCGCGGTGCATACCCACATGACCAATTCACGTCTGACCGACCCCGAAATTCTGGAAACGCGCTTTCCGGTGCGGCTGGAAGCGTTCCACATTCGCCCGCATTCTGGCGGTAAAGGCAAACAGCGCGGCGGCGATGGTGTGGTGCGCAAAACCCGGTTTCTGGAGCCAATGACCGTGAGCATTGTGTCGGGGCATCGCAAGGTTGCGCCGTATGGGATGGCGGGCGGCAGGAATGGGCAGTGCGGCGTGAATCGTGTATTACGTGCCGATGGCTATTTGCAAACGCTGGAAGGCATTGCGCAGGTGGAGGTAGCAGCGGGGGATGTGTTGACGGTGGCTACACCGGGTGGCGGGGGTTATGGTGAGGGCTAACAATTCACCCAGTTCCCACCTGTCGTATTGTCCATTGCCGGGTTCAGAAGATTGGGTGGTTGCTTGCTGGCAACCCATGCGACCGCTATGATTGCCCGGTTTTTAGCTACCCCAAGAAGATTCCCCACATGAAAAAACTGGAAAACCACTTTGAACACTTCCTGTTTACCAGCCGCTGGCTGATTGCCCCGGTCTACCTTGCATTGGTGCTTTCGCTGGTCGTCCTGCTGGTCAAGGCAGGCAAGCAGTTATGGTTTTTGCTCTCCAACCTGTTCACCGCTTCCGATAATGAAATCATTATGGGGGTGCTTTCCCTTGTTGACATCTCCCTAGTCATGAACCTGCTGGTCATCATCATTTTCAGCGGCTATGAAAACTTCGTCTCCAAGATGGAAGACCTGCACGGGCACGCCGACCGACCGGACTGGATGGGGCACATCGGCTTCACCGACCTGAAGCTGAAACTGATCGGCTCTATTGTTGCCATTTCCGGGGTGGAGCTACTCAAAACCTTCATGGGTGTTGACAACTATACCGACCGTCACATGGCTTGGATGATTGGCATCCACCTGACCTTTGTAGTTTCCGGCGTGCTGTATGCAGTCATGGACAAAATCAGCCACCACAGCCACAGCGGTCATGGCAACCAGACCAACCAGCGCGACAGCCACTAACCCTTAACCCTCGCTGCGTACCGCTGCCCGGATCTGTTGTTCACAGCGGGCAGCCACGCTCTTGCGATCCATGCCGCTGGTTTCCACCAGTGGCAGGAAATGCACCTCTGCCCGCAGCCCCGTTTCCCCCAGCACTGCCTTGAGGTTATCCATCAACGACTGGTTATCCACATAAGGAACCAGCGGATGGGTCAGACCATCCGCCCCGGGATAGCGCAACGCCACCGGCTGTACCGGCACTGCCGCATCAAACGCCGGGGCAAACAGACGCGCATGGAAAGTACGCACATCGTTGCCAGTCGTGGTCGTGCCTTCCGGGAACAGCAGCACCCCCCTGCCCGACTGCAAGGCTTGCAGGATGGTGGAAGCCGCTTGTGCCGCCGCCCCTGCTTGCCCACGCGTGATGAATAGCGTACCGGATTTAGCTGCCAGCCAGCCAATCACCGGCCAGTGCCGCACCTCCTGCTTGGAAAGGAAACGCGGGTTGGCAGCGCCCCCCAGCACCGCGATGTCCAGCCAGGAAATGTGGTTGGCAACCATCAGCACCGCCTGTCCTGCCGGTTCACCGGTCACACTGACCCGTATGCCCATCAGGTGCGGAATTCGCCCCAGCCACCAACCAACCAGACGTTTGAAAAAGGGGGTATCAAATGACATACGCAACAATCCCGCAAACAACAGAGTCAGGAAAACCCCGTTCAAAATGTGCAGTACCAAACGGATTAGGCGAAAAATTCGGCGAATTGGCTTCACTACTTGCTCCTTTTTATGGGTTCTGCCGACATTATCTGCCTATGCTGGCAAGCAAAAGTCTGCAACGCAATATTTTTCCGATTGTCACAAAGCTGTCATATTTGCACCGTAGAGTACACCACAGTTCAGCCGAAAATGGTTGACAAAGAATTCGACATGCAAATTTTGGAGATTTTCAAATGAAGAAAATTGTTCTGGCAATCACTGCCGCTCTGGCGCTGTCTGCTACTGCTGCTCAGGCACGTGACAACATCGAAATCGTTGGTTCTTCCACCGTTTATCCATTCACCACGGCTGTTGCTGAACAGTTTGCCAAGAAAACCGGCAACCCGGCTCCTAAAGTTGAAGCAACCGGCACTGGCGGTGGCATGAAGCTGTTCTGTGCAGGCGCTGGCATCGAAACACCAGACCTGACCAACGCTTCCCGCCGCATCAAAAAAAGCGAGTTTGAAGACTGCAAAAAAAATGGCGTTGATGCCATCACTGAAATCCACATGGGTTACGATGGCCTGACCATTGCACAATCCAAAAAAGGCCAGGAGTTCAAAAACTTCAGCCTGAAAGACCTGTACATGGCGCTGGCAAAAGACGTGCCTAACGACAAGGGCGAGCTCGTACCCAACACCGCCAAAACCTGGAAAGATGTCAATCCTGAGCTTCCTGCTGTCAAGATCGAAGTTCTCGGTCCGCCACCAACCTCCGGTACTCGTGACTCGTTCAACGAACTCGGCATGGAAGGCGGTTGCAAGAAAATCGACTCCCTGAAAGCGTTGAAAGAAAAAGACGAAAAAGCCTTCAAAGCGGCTTGCCAAACTATCCGTGAAGATGGTGCTTACATCGAAGCAGGCGAAAACGACAACCTGATCGTGCAAAAACTGGAAGCCAACCCTGATGCACTGGGCGCATTTGGTTTCAGCTTCCTGGAGCAAAACGAAGACAAGCTCAACGGTCTGGGTATTGATGGGGTGAAACCTTCCGCCGAAGCCGTGATCGACAAAAGCTACCCGATGTCCCGTTCCATGTACGTTTACGTGAAAAACGCCCACGTTGATCAAGTAAAAGGCATCAAGGAATTTGTTGCTGAATACGTCAGCGAAAATGCAATGGGCGTGGATGGTTATCTGGCTGACAAAGGTCTGGTAACAGTCGCGGCAGACAAACTGCCAGACATCGCCAAGAATGCGACTGCCCTGACCCCAATGACCGGCGATGATTTGAAATAAGCAATAGCATTCTCCGCTGAGAATACCAATAAAGGAGTTAGGGAGCGCACTGCGCTCCCTTTTTCTTTGCCCAAAGTAGCGATATTCGCTACTGACAGCGCCAAAAATCTCCACCTATCCTGCTATTGCTGCCCACCGCCTGCAAGCTCCCTATACTTGAGCCCGTGATCAACCCGCAGGTGACTGCCATGCTTGTACTGTTCAGCCTGATTGCTGGAGCCGCCCTGTTTACGGCTTTTGACGAATCCCCCATCACTGGCGGGCTGCTTGGCCTGTTGCTGGCCTGGGTTTACCAGTTGTCCGAACAGGTCAGGCATCTGCAACAACGGCTGACGCATAGCCCGCAAACCAGCGAGATTCCCCACCAAGCCACAACACCTGTGATTACCCGTACCAGCCATGAACATGTCGCAGAACCTGCCCCCATAACAGCGACACCTACACACAGCAGCATCCAGCCAGATGGCGACAGCGAACAGTGGATAGCAGCGCCAACCCGCCCACAACCCGAGCGGCAACCGGCACCACCGCAAGGAACAGTGTTGGACAAGGCATTCACTGCCGCCTGGGACTGGCTGGTCGGCGGCAACCCGTTTGTGCGAGCAGGTATCGTGCTGCTGTTCATAGGCGTGGTGTTCCTGCTGCGCTACTCACTGGAACACAACCTGATTCCGGTGGAAATGCGCCTAGCCGGAGCCGCTGCCGGAGCACTGGCCTTGCTGGCCTATGGCTGGAAACTGCGGGAGCGTGCCGGGTCATACGGCCTGATTTTGCAAGCAGGCGGGGTTGGGCTGCTGTACCTGACCGTGTTTGGCGCATTCAGCCTATATCACCTGTTACCCGCTACCCCTGCGTTTGCCTTGCTGGTGGTGATTGTTGCCGCAGCCGCTGGGTTGGCGGTCATGCAAAACAGTCTGCCAATGGCGGCTTATGCCACGGTGGGCGGGTTTCTTGCGCCGCTGCTAACCTCAACCGACAGCAACAATTACATTGGCCTGTTCAGCTTTTATGCCATCCTCAACGCTGGAATTGTCGGCATTGCCTGGTTCCGCTCGTGGCGCTTGCTGAACCTGCTGGGGTTTGTGTTCACGTTCGTGATTGCCAGCTTGTGGGGCTGGCACAGCTATCAGCCGGAAAATTTCAACACCACCGAACCCTTCCTGATCCTGTTCTTTGTATTTTATGTGGCGATTGCAGTGCTGTTTGCCACCCGTACCCCGGTCAGCTTCAAGGACAAGGTGGATGGCACACTGGTATTCGGCACACCCTTGCTGGGCTTTGGAATGCAGGTGGCGCTGGTACAGCAGTTTGAATACGGCATCGCCATCAGTGCAGCGGTCGTTGGTGTGTTCTACCTGCTGGCGAGGTGGGGAATTCGGCTGCGTTTTGGCAAGGCGCAGCAATTGCTGGCGGATACCTTCCTGGCACTGGGGGTCATTTTCCTGACGCTGGCCATTCCGTTTGCGGTAGATGGGGTTGCCACTTCCTCAGCCTGGGCGCTGGAAGGGGCTGGTATCCTGTGGATCAGTATCCGCCAGCAGCAATGGTTACGGCGACTGTTTGCCATCCTGCTGCATTATGCAGCCTTGTTGGCGCTGCTGTGGGGCATGGCATTCAAACCACTGCCTGCCGGGGCGATGGCGTTTTTCAACGAGCATTTCCTGACCATGCTGCTGGTCGCGCTTGCCATGCTGGTATCCAGCCGCTTGCTGTCAGCCCATTTTGTGGGCAAACGGGGCTATGAACAACCACTGGCCATTGTGTTGCTGTTGAGTGGCTTGTTGTTCCTGACCGCGCTGTTTGAGCTACAGATTGTGCGTTTCAGTCTGGATACGCAGTTTATCGACCTGCATCTGGCTTATGCATTGCTGGTTTGCCTCCTGCTGCTGGCAATGGGCTGGCTGGCGGAATGGAGCCTGTTGCGCATCCTGCTGCTGTTGCCAGTGTTGCTGGCAGGTATGGCGCTGCTGGAGTTGGCGACACGCGAGGAATCATTGCTGCTGGCGCAGGGCTGGTGGCTGTGGCCTGCCAACATCGCTGGCCTGTACGCAGTGTTGTTCCGCTATCAGCAACGTGGCTGGCTGGGCGAGTGGCTGGTATTCATGCAGGTAGCCGTTATGTGGCTGGTGCTCCTGTTGCTGAGCCATGAAACCCATGTGCAGATGCTGGCACATTTTGTGACCACCAATGCCTGGTATGTCGCCAGCCTGCCACTGGCAGGTATTGCTGGCCTGTGGTGGCTGATGCGTGGCAAGTGGTGGCCTGTTCCGGCTTACCAGTCTGGTTTGCTGCTGGGGGTTGGCATTCCGCTGGCGGGCTTGCTGGCACTCTGGCTGCTGGCATCACTGCGCTTTGCTGGTGACAGCAGCCCGTTGCCGTGGTTGCCGTTGCTGAACCCGCTGGATGCGGTGGCCTTGCTGCTGGGTGTCACCTGCCTGTCACTGTACCGCACCTTTACCCGGCAACAGATATTCCCGGCACTGGCAGTGGATGGCGCAAGCGGCAAGACGGTGCTGCAAGTGTTGCTGGTGCTGGCTTTCCTATGGCTCAATGTTGTCTGGCTGCGTGTCCAGCATCATTGGGGTGGCTTGCCGTGGGTATTCCCGGATTTGCTGGCGGAACCCAGTACCCAGACCGGGCTGGCTATCTTGTGGACACTCACAGGGCTGGTGCTGACCTGGCGTGGCAACCGCACCGGAAGCCGTCTGTTGTGGAGTAGCGGGGCTACCTTGCTGGCAGCGGTAGTACTGAAACTGTTTGTGGTGGATTTCGCCTCGTCTGGCACGCTAGCACGGATTGCGTCTTTCCTGAGTGTGGGCATCCTGCTGCTGTTCATTGGCTATCTTGCGCCACTGCCACCTGCGAAAAAGCCAGCACCGGATGCTGGCTGAGCGGCTTGTCTACCCACTGCAACAGGATTGCCTGCAACTGCGCCACTTCAAACGGTTTGGCAAGATAATCACTCATGCCACTTGCCAGACACTGGTCACGGACTGTTGTAGTGGCATGAGCCGTCAGGGCAATAATTGGCAGGGTCTGCCAACGCGAATCCTTACGCAATTGCCGGGTTAGCTCGTCACCTTTCATACCGGGCATTTCAACGTCCATCAGCACGGCATCAAACGTTGCCTGCTCCAGTATTGCCTGGGCTTCAGCCGCGCTGCTGGCGCTCTGTACCTGACAACCGAAAATGTGCAGCAACTCCTGAGCCAGCATACGGTTCAATGCCTCATCATCCACCAGCAAAATCCGCTTGCCTGCCAGACCTGATGCCATACTTTCAGACCTGACCACTGGCCGGTTTGTCAGCGTAGTATGCCGGGCTTCCACGCCGAAATCGGCGCAAAACGAAAACTCGCTCCCCACACCGGGAATGCTTTCCACCCGGATGCTGCCCCCCATCAGTTCAATCAGGCGACGGCTGATGGAAAGCCCCAACCCCGCCCCTTGCGTGCCCGGATGCCCTGATTCCAACCGCACAAACGGCTCGAACAAACGTTCCCGCTGGCTGGCAGAAATGCCTATGCCGGTATCCCGCACGCTGAACTGCAAACGGATCTGACCATCGGTTGCCGCTTGCTGGCTGACATGCAGCAACACGCTGCCCTGCCGGGTAAACTTGACCGCATTGCCCAACAGATTGTTTAGCACCTGACTCAAACGCAAAGGGTCGCCCACCAGTACCGGCGGTATGCTGGTATCCAGCTCCAGATGAAACAACAGTCCCTTGGCTTGCACCTGCCCCTGAATCATATGCCCGACACTTTGCAGAATACCCTGCAAATTGAATGCTGCCGGACGCAACACCACTTCCCCCGCTTCGATACAGGAAAAGTCCATGACATCTTCCACAATCCCCATCAACAGCCGCGAAGAGCTGTAAAGCTGCTCAACGTAATCACGCTGCCTGCCATCCAGCCCAGCCTGTTGTAACAACTGGGCAAGCCCGGTAACAGCATTCAGGGGGGTACGGATTTCATGGCTGATATTCGCCAGAAAAATGGATTTGGCGCGGGTGGCCGCATCCGCCTGGTCCTTGGCCTGTTGCAGTTTTTGCTGGGTATCGACCTGTGAAGTAATATCCATGATCAAGCCTTCCAGCAATTGCGGTACACCTGCTGCATCCCATTGCACACCATGCCCCTGTTCCCACACCCAACGCCATTCGCCCAAACGGTGGCGAATACGGTAGGTTAGCTGGAAAGGCTGTCGCGCAGTGACTGCCGTATCAACAAGTTGCCAGACCCGATCCATATCGTCCGGGTGAATCAGGTTGGCATAATCCAGCCTGTGCGTACCCGTCAGCATGACTGGCGGATACCCGGTCAGGGATTCGCAGCCTTCACTGACAAATTCCATACTCCAGTCACGGTCATGACGGCAACGGTAAGCCATGCCCGGCAAATTGCCGACCAGACTTTGCAGGGAACGCTGGCTTTCCTGCAAGCGCTGGTCGGTCTCCTGCTGCGCCTGTATGGCCTGTTGCAACAAGGCATTCTTTTCCTGCAAACGCCCATTCAGCCAGCCAACCACACCACTGACAAAGAAACCGACAGCAACCGCAATACCCAGCACCCCCAGTGTCCACCATACCCAGGCATAATCCGGCTTTTGCCCGTTGTCATACAGAAAGCCGTCCAGATAAGTGGTGTCATTCACCATACCCAGTTTTACAAAGGTATCCGCCATACGCCGCCAGCGCTCCCGGTTCATGTGCCCGATTTGCACAATGTCTGGCCTAACCAGTTCGCGGATTTTTTCAGCCTCGAAATTCAGCGCATCACGCTCAAGGTCGGGATAACGCTCCAGCATGATATTGATGATTTCATCCGGGTTATCCAGTGCATACTGCCAGCCGCGCACCACCGCACGGCGCAAGGCAGCCACCTGCTCGGGATATTCCTGTATATGCCGTTCGGTGGTGAACAGGGTGTCGCCATAGAAATCGACCCCGTAGTTGATTGGCTGGATGTAATGTATCTCACGTCCTGCCTGCTGGTTGCGGAAAGGATCCGTGGTCATGTAACCGTAGTCGGCATCCAGCTCCCCTTTGGCAAGGGCATCCATACCAACCGCATTGGAATGCAACGCCAAGGCATCCAACTTGACGCCCTCGTTGACAAAAATGGCAGCCATTTCCACGATGGGTTTGCCGCCCACCAGAATACCGACCCGCTTGTATGCAAGGTCGTGCGGGGTGCGCAAACCGGAATTGCTCAGCGTCATCAACACTGCCGGGGAATGCTGGAAAATGCTTGCCAGCGCCACCACCGGTTTACCCTGCAAGCGGTAATACACCAGTTCGCCTGCGTCAATAGCGTATTGCGCCCGCCCTTCCATCACCTCGGTTAGGGGCGCAATCGCTGGCCCACCGGGAAGCAGGCTGACATTCAGACCTTCCTCATGAAAGAAGCCTTTTTCCTGGGCAGCGTAATAACCGGCAAACTGGAACTGGTGGCACCATTTCAGTTGCAGGGTCACATTCTCCAGTACTGGCTGGGAAGCCAACCCGCTAGCAGGCAGTAAGCAGGCCAACATCATCCATGTCACTACCCGCAACAAACCTTTATGCAACAACATTATTTGCATTACATCCTGTTGTGTTTTCATGTCTGTCATTTTACACAAAAGCCCATGACTTGCGGAAAACAGGCAACATTAACAATCCGTCACTTCCCAAATCCGCTTGTTGGTTTATGCTTGTAAACCATGAACATACTGATCGTTGAAGATGACCGCCAAACTGCCAGTTTCATCCAGAAAGGGCTGATGGAAAGTGGCTATGTTGTTGACCACGCTGCCGACGGCGAGGATGGCCTGCATCTGGCTCTGCAAGGTCACTACGATGCCCTGATCGTCGACCGGATGCTTCCCAGACGGGATGGGCTTTCCCTGATCCAGACCCTCAGGGCGCAAGGGATGCAGACCCCGGTGCTGATCCTCAGTGCCCTCGGCGAAGTCGATAACCGCGTGGAAGGCTTGCGTGCCGGAGGGGATGACTATCTGGTCAAACCTTATGCTTTCAGTGAACTACTGGCACGCTTGCAGGCATTGTTGCGCCGCACCCAGCCAACGCAGGAACAGACCTTCCTCAAGGTACGTGACCTGGAAATGGATCTGCTCAAGCGGCGTGTGACTCGCAACGGTGTCCCCATTCCCCTGCAACCCCGCGAATTCAACCTGCTGGAATACCTGATGCGCCATGCTGGGCAGGTCGTGACCCGTACCATGCTGCTGGAAAAAGTGTGGGACTACCATTTCGACCCGCAAACCAATGTCATCGACGTACACATCAGCCGCTTGCGCAGCAAGATCGACAAGGATTTCGACACACCGTTGCTACACACCATCCGGGGCGCGGGGTACTTGCTGCATGATCCGCAAACTGTTTGAAACCTCGGTTTTCCGCTTGTCACTGGTGTACGCCCTGCTGTTCAGCATGGTAGCGGCGGGTGCACTCGGTTTCATTTACTGGATGGCGAAAGCGCAAATGCAGCAGCAAACCGACACCCGTTTGCAACTGGAAACCGATGTCCTGCTGAGCCGTTACCGCACGTCAGCAGTAGAAGGTCTGGTACAAATCATCCAGATCCGCAACAGTGAAGGTGGTTCGGGTTTCTTGATTTCCAATCTGGTACACCGCCAACAACAGGATTTGACCCGAGAACTCGATTTCGAGACCCTCAGTGGTGACCATACCCAGGCATTTGCCACCGTACCACTGGGTAAGATTACCGGCTCCAGCCAGCAAACCCAACCGGTGCGTCTGTTGTGGACGCAACTTTCCGGCGGCTACCAGTTGCTGGTTGTTACTGACCTGAAAGAACAGCATACCCTGCTGGATCGCCTGCTCCAGACCGTGATTGCCGCGATTGCCACCATTGTGGCACTGGCACTGCTAGGCGGCAGCTTCATGGGTTACAACGTGCTGCGACGCATTAATGCAGTCGGTAAAACCGCCAATGACATCATCAGCGGCAATCTGGCACGACGGATGCCAGTCACCAGCCGCAACGACGAATTCGACCGCCTCAGCCGGGTGCTAAATTCCATGCTGGAACGCATTGAACAACTGATGCAGGGAATGCGTGAAGTCACTGACAATCTGGCCCACGACTTGCGTAACCCGCTTAACCGCTTGCGCAACCGGCTGGAAGCCAGCCAGTACGAAGCACAGGACAAGGCCGATTACCCCGCCCTGATCCAGGACACCATGCAGGATCTGGATGAATTGATCAAGACATTCAATGCCTTGCTGAGCATTGCGCAAATGGAATCTGGGGTGCAACGTGAAGACTGGGCGGAAGTGGATGTTGCCACCCTGACCGACGAGCTTGCCGACCTGTATACTGCCGTTGCCGAGGAGGCTGGTCTTGCCCTGACCCATCAGGCCGAGCCGGGCCTGTATGTGCATGGCAACCGGCAACTGCTGGCGCAAGCCATTACCAACCTGCTGGACAATGCGGTGAAATACACTCCCGCCCCCGGCACTATCAGCCTGAGCGTTACCCGTCAGGGGGAACATGTTGTCGTCACGGTTGCTGACAACGGGCAGGGGATTCCTGCTGACAAGCGCGAACAGGTCTTCAAACGCTTTACCCGGCTGGACAACGCCCGCAGCACACCGGGCAATGGGCTAGGTTTAAGTCTGGTGAAAGCGGTTGCTGACCTACACGGGGCGACCATCCTGCTGGACGACAATCACCCCGGTCTACAAGCCAGTCTGCGTTTTCCACTCAATACGACACGCTTTTCTGGATGACTTGATGGACTGTATCAGCCGTGGCACGATTGACTGCCTGTACCAGATCGTTGGCAGGAATGGGCATTCCATTGATCAGCATTGAGGTGGGGGTATTGGCATATTCACCCATCGCATTGCGGTAGTCCATGTCCTGGCTGCTCTGGGCATAAATGCAGACAGCTTGTGACACCTCACCCTGCGGCTCACCTACCAGTGAAAAATCCAATGTCACCTGAAGTTGCGAGCCTTGCTGTTCGGTCTGCTTTTCCGCGTGCCATACCACGCTCTTGTCACCTGCCAGCACTGTCGTAATGGCCTTGCAGGTCTTGATTGGGTTGTCCAGATTGTGCCCGCCGGAACAAGCACTCAACAAACCGACCGTCAAACTGATCGCTACCCACTTGTGCATTTTCATGTTCTCCTGTATTTCCCAAGTCAAGCCAGACCATTGCATCATACAGAAATTATCTTTCTTATCAAATAAATAGAACTTTTCCCTAACCAAACACGGGTTTAAACCAGCAAACCATGCCGTACAAAAACCTGAAGCAGGTGTTGCACATTGTCTGCCAGCTCTTTTTCCAGACCCTTGCCTTTCGCTTGTGCCTGCTTGCCACCGGGAACCTGCAATGTACCGGCCTGTACTTCCGCCAGCAGACAAGCCGTCACTTCGCCAGCCGTGCGTGAACCATCCAGCAGTTCCAGCAAACGCCGCGCAAAGCCATCCACACTCAGAGCCAAATGATGCACAGTGGCAACACTGCTCCAACCTTCCCTTGCCTGCAAACGTACCAGAGTGGCTACCTGCGGACGTTCCGGCAAAACAGGCTGCACATGGCAAGGCTGCAAATGCCCCAGCACCGCCCGGTAGCTGTACAGGCTGAATAGTTCGCTGACCAGTTCCCCGCTTTCCTCCGCATAACGCTTGCCACCCGCTGCACTAACCTGTGCACTGGCAATTTTCAGCAATTCGGCAAAATCAGGCGTATACGGGTGAACATCGCGCAAATGCAGTAACGCTGCCTTGGTAAGGGGGTGGGCAACATTCAGTTCCGTATTGTCCGGGTACAGGAAAGTGGCGGGCTTGTTGTTGGCAAGTTGCACTTTGCCCTTGGGGCGCAGGTTGGCACTGAAGAAAAACGTCTTGAATACGTCGATGTCGATTTCCCGTTCCAGCGGCAAGTCGGCACGGCACAACAGGCTTTTGCGGAAAGTACGCATCCGTACAAAATCCATCCATTGCTCATGCTGCAAGGGGTCATCAATATCTGCCAGAGCGGCTTGTGCCGGGGCTGGCAAGGTTGTGTCGAACAGGGTATTCAGGTCGGTTTCACACACATACTGCAAACCCTGCCGCTGAATGTCTGCCAGAAAATTGCTGAACAGAAAGGCATTGTTTTCCCCGGCAAGGTATTCGTGCAACAGGTAACTGGGGTGCGCCTTGAGCAGATAGCCGATTTCCTTTTGCACATAACGGCTGCTATCAGCTTCTGTACCTTGCAGGGATTGTTGCAGGCGCTCCAGTGCCACAATGGCAGCCGCATGTTTGGCAACCGCGCCCTCTGCATCACGGGTGGCATACAGTAACAGGTCACGCAGGCTGCCACGCATCCGCCAGCCGGGCAGTACGTTGTAGCTGATATAGGCAATACCGTTAGGTGTAAGGCATTCGCGGGTCAGTTGCAGGATTTTTTCCCTGACCATGGCTGGAACCCAGGAATACACCCCGTGAGCGATGATATAATCAAACTGCCCAATCTGTGCAGGATCAAGCTCCAGAATGTCGCCAACCTCCAGACGGATATTCCCCAGCCCGACAGCTTGGATAATTGCCTGACCGATGCCTACCTGAGGCGCTGATAGTTCGACCCCGAAAAACTCACTATCCGGCAAGTAATGCGCCATCGGGATAATGTTGCCACCTGTGGCTGAACCCAGTTCCAGTACCCGGCAACGCTGTGCCGGAGCAGTCGGGATGCCAAACAGACGCCCCAGTGCCGCCAGATTGCCGGGATGTGTTTCAGGGAAAGGGTTGGTTTCGTAGGTAAGTTCGTCGTAGAAATCGACCATTGCCATGTATCCTGTGGTTGCAGCCGCTTATTTTCATGGATTTTGGCTGCAAGGCATAGCCCTGAATTCAGTTTACTGGCAAGGCAACTACCATCTGGAATGCAAGCAGGGAACCATCCTGTACCGACAAATGGAAATTTTGCACTGCATAGCGGCGGTCAGCCTTCAGCAAGAATTGCAGGTTATGCTTGTCAGCTTCGCCCAATGCTGCGGGTTTGAGCGGGAAATGGGCAGTTCCCCACACCGCAAAGCCAGTCTGCTTGTCCAATATCCAGGCTGAACCTTGCCCGGTATCCAGATGGTATTGCGCCTGCAACTGCATCAGTTCCGTTGTCAGAGCGGCATCAGCTACCGGCACGAATACCCCGGATTCCGTGTATTCCAAACGCCCCAGCAAGCCGTCCAGCAATTGCGCCTGTTCATCCTGCCCTGTGGCTGCCTCCGCCTTAGGCGGAAACAGCAGGAAAAAGATGATCATCAGCGCATAGATAAACAAAACCAGCCAAACCAATTGCTTGACTGCCGTAAACCGCGAAGAAGAGGACTCCATACACACACCCTCGTTGGAACCATTAATAGTATTGATTATAGAGCACAATCATGAAACTGAATGCTACCTTAATGGGTATGTCGTGCGTTGTTTAGGTATGGTTCAGATAAACGGTCTCAAAATACGCATAAACGGCAAACAAACCCATCGCCTCCCCTCCAACAGGACGCCCCGGACGTGAACGGGTATTCCATGCCATCACATCGAAATGCGCCCAGGGAATGTTTTCCGGGACAAATTCATTCAGGAACAACGCCGCCGTGATTGCCCCCCCGTAACTGCCACCGCTGTTGGTAAAGTCGGCACACTGGCTTTTCAGTTGCTCGAAATAAGGTTTGTGCAAGGGCAGATTCCAAATCAACTCCTGAATTTCTTCAGAAGCAACTTGAAGTTTTTCTTTCAGAAATTTGTTATTTGAGAAAAAAACTGGAACTTCCGTACCCAGTGCCACCCGTGCCGCTCCTGTCAGGGTGGCAAAATCCACAATCAGACCGGGTTGCTGTTCGGCAGCCACACACAAGGCATCGCACAGGATCAGGCGGCCCTCAGCATCGGTATTGTCCACTTCCACCTGCTTGCCTGCACGGGTAGCGAGGATGTCACCGGGGCGAAAAGCATCGCCTCCAATCGCGTTATCCACCGCCGGAATCAGCACCCGCAGCCGCACTGGCAATTGCAGGTGCATGATCAGCTTTGCCAACCCCAGCACATGCGCAGCGCCCCCCATATCCTTTTTCATCAGGCGCATAAACTGGGAAGGTTTGATGTCCAGCCCGCCAGTATCAAAACAGACCCCCTTACCGACCAGCGTCAGGGTCGGATGGTCAGGATTACCCCATTCCAGCTCCAGCAATCGCGGCGCATGGTGACTGGTACGCCCCACGGCATGGATAGCTGGATAATTGTGTTGCAACAGATCATCGCCCACCAACTGTTGGAAAGTGGCAGCATATTCATCAGCCAGACGTTCCGTAGCAGCGGCCAGTTGTTGCGGCATCATGTGGTTGGCGGGCTGGTTGACCAAATCGCGTACCAGCGTAATGGCGCTGATGAAGGCCTCACTCCGCCCGGTATCTATCCCTGTATACAATACAGGCGATGGTCGGGTCTCTGTCTGGCGAAATGCATTGAATTTGTAGCACCCCAACCCCCAGCCCACCGCAGCATCGGCACGTTCCTGTGGATTCCAGTCACATTCCAGATGGTAATTTCCCTCAGGCAACAAGTCAGGTAGGCTTGCCAGTGCCCAGCGGGTTCCTTCGCTGGCATCGTAGACGGTCAGTACCTTGCCAATATTGCCGCGAGCATCCGGCAGCAGGCAGTTTTGCCCAGGCTTGCCCTGAAAACGGTTGTGGCGTAGCCAGTTGCGTTCCGCCTCTGCAAAGTTGGCGTGTACTTGCTGCCAGTCTGTGCTGGCAATGGGAAAAATCGCGGTCGATGTAATCGCCTGTATTTGTGTAAACATTTTCACCCTGTCGCTTCCCGGTTGACATCCGGCGGTCTGAATTGCATTCTGCATGGAAATAATGCGCAGATTATACATGCAAAAGGATACCCCGCGCGGATGCGACTGGATACCACCTACACTGTTAACACCCCTGAAGGCATTGCCTTGCAACTCTCCCCAGCAGGCCCCTTGCCACGTTTACTGGCATGGCTGGTTGATCTTGCCTTGCGTTCGCTGATCAGTCTTGCCCTGATCATTACCTTGTCTTTCATGGGCAAAATGGGCGTGGGTGTGGCAATGATCCTGATTTTCCTGCTGGAGTGGTTTTACCCGGTTTATTTTGAATTGCGCCAGCAAGGGCAAACACCCGGCAAGAAAATGCTGGATTTGTATGTAGCGCAAACCGATGCCAGCCCTGTCACGCCATCCGCCTCCATCGTGCGCAACCTGTTGCGGGTGGTGGATTTCCTGCCCTTTTTGTACGGTTTCGGGCTTGCCAGCATGATGCTAAACCGGCGTTTCCAACGGTTGGGCGACCTTGCCGCCAACACGGTTGTCCTGCACAAGAACAACCACAAACGCCGCCATACCCATGTGGAAGCCGAGCCAGTGCGCCCCCCCATGTCGCTGACCTTGCCGGAACAACAGGCCATCCTGTTGTTTGCCCAGCGCAGCCAAACCCTGACCTCTTCCCGTCAGGAGGAACTCGCCTGTATGACCGGCCCGCTGATTGAGGCGCAGGCACAACCCGCCCGCTGGTTGCACGGCATTGCCAACTGGCTGGGAGGAGGCCGCACCGCATGAAACAGGAGCAGTTCATCGAGCGTTACCAGCCGCTATGGAACGTATTCGAGGCATGGCTGGATTATCAGCAAACCGCCAAAAAAGAACGTGAACGGCAGGGCTTGCAGGAGCCGCAACTTGATTTTCCGGCGGCTTACCGCCAGCTTTGCCACCATCTGGCACTGGCACAATCACGCATGTACAGCCCTTTGCTGATTGAACAGCTCAACCAGTTGGTCATTCGCGGGCATAACCACCTGTATACCTCGCGCCTGCATTTCCTGCACCGGATTGCCGAATTCTACCTGCGTGACCTACCTCGGCTAGTCCGGCGGGAAATCAAACCCTTGTTATTGTCCTGCCTGCTGTTTTTTGGCAGTTTCTTTGCTGTCCTGATAGCCATTCAGCTTGAACCGGAGCTGGTGTATTCAGTGATTGATGGTGAGCAAGTAGCGGGCATGGAAGCCATGTATGATCCTGTAAACCGTGAGTCACGCCTGGGGCGCGAGCGGGAAGCGGACAGTGATGTGTTCATGTTTGGCTTTTACATCCGCAACAATACCGGCATCGGTTTTCAGGTCTTCGCCGGTGGCTTGCTATACGGCATAGGCAGCCTGTTTTTCCTGCTGTACAACGGGCTGGTGATTGGTGCAGTGGCTGGGCATCTGACCCAAATTGGTTATATCGAAACCTTCTGGGGATTCGTCGCCGGACACAGTGCGTTTGAGCTGACCGCCATTGTATTGTCCGGGGCTGCTGGTTTCAAACTGGCGCAGGCACTGGTGATGCCTGGGCGCAAAGCCCGTCTGCTGGCCTTGCTGGACAATAGCCAGGATGCCATCAAGATCGTTTACGGGGCGGCTACCCTGTTCATCATGGCGGCATTCGTTGAAGCCTTCTGGTCTTCGCAGACCTGGATTCCAGTCATGATCAAATACGCGGTGGGTATCAGCCTGTGGCTGGTCGTGCTTGCCTATTTCACGCTGGCGGGGCGCAAATGAAACTGGACAGCATTACCGCCCATATCCGTTTGCGTACCCCGTGGGAAGCTGCCGATCTGGGGTTTGCGCTAGTGCAGCACAATGCCCGCTGGATTTTTCCGGCATGGACTTTGTTGCTGTTCAGTCTGGTGTTGATCCTGTGGCTGCTGATACCTGCCGATTACCGCATGTATATCCCTTGGCTGGTCTGGTGGCTGAAACCCTTGTTTGACCGGGTACTGCTGCACATCCTCAGCCATCAGATGTTCGACCAGCGCCTATCCACCGCCGACATTTTCAGCGCCATACCGCGCCTGTTCCATACCACCGGCCTGCTGGGGGGCTTGATCTGGCGGCGCTTGTCGTTTTCGCGCGGTTTCAACCTTTCTATCTGGCAACTGGAACAATTGCGCGGCAAAGCCCGCAGTGACCGCCAACACCTGTTGCACGTGCAGGCACATTCCCATGCCGTATGGATCACACTGGGCTGTATCCTGCTGGAACTGGTGGTGCTATTCAGCCTGTATGCACTCATCCTACTACTTGACCCCACCGATGGCTCATGGGATTACATCAGCAGCGCCTTTGATGACATGGCTGAAACGGAAGAACGCCTGTGGGGAACCCTCATTTACGTTTGCCTGTATACGCTCAGCGTCTGGCTGATTGAACCCCTGTATGTTGCCGCCAGTTTCAGCCTGTACCTGAATCGCCGCACCCAACTGGAAGCGTGGGACATCGAACTGGCGTTCCGCAATCTGGGCGACCGTTTGCGCACACTGGCACAAACGCCGCTGGCAATGGTACTGGCAATCCTGTTGATCATCACGGCAAGCAGCCTGTCTACGCCCCCCGCATTGGCAGAAGACACCAGTGAATCCCTGGCAGAAACACGCCTACCCCCGGAAGAAGCGCAGACACAAATCGACGCCATCATGCAGCGAGAAGAATTCGCCCAAATGCGTACTGTAACCCGCTGGGAACGCATCAACAAGGAAGACGAGCTGGAGAAAAACAAGTCTTACAGCATCCCGGAAGCCTTGCAGGTGTTGTTTGCCAACCTGCTGAAAATCATGTTGTGGGTTGCCGTCATCGTGATGGTGGTATTGGCTTTTGTTTATCGCAGGCAATTGCTTGCCCTGCTCAAGCCTTTGCAGCGCAAGCCCGAGCAGAAACCAGCCCCCGACATCCTGTTTGGCATGGACATCCGCCCGGAATCCCTACCGGATGATATTGCAGCCGCCAGCCGCCGTTTATGGGAAGCAGGCCAGCAACGCGAAGCCCTGAGCCTGTTGTACCGGGGAGCATTGATGCGTCTGACCCGGCATGACCGGCTTCCAGTGCAGGACAGCCATACGGAAGGTGACATCTTACAACTGGCAGCAATGCATATTACCCCGCATCGGGCAACATGGTTGCGGGCTGTCACCCGTGCCTGGCAGGAAATTGCCTATGCACACCGCTCCCCGGCAACTGCACTGGTTGAACCCCTGTTCGATGGCTGGGCAGGTTTCATCCATGTCCCGCCCGCTGAATCAGTAACAGGAGGCAACCCGGCATGAACAAGTCACAACTTGTTCCCATCCTGCTGGCAATCGTGGTTGTCATCGTCAGTATTGGCTGGTTTGTACAGAATTTTGAGCTGCGCGAAGTGGATGAATACACCGGCTTCCGGGGAGAGGCTAAAACCAACCCGCTGTTCGCATCGCGCCTGCTACTCAAACGCATGGGCATACCGGCAGAAACCCCTGACACCCTCAGTACCCTGCCAGATACCAATACCGTGCTGGTGATTAATACCCCCCGCTATACCCTGTCTGCACAAAAGGTGGAAGAAATCCTTGCCTGGATCAAACGTGGCGGTCATCTCATCACCCGCGCCCGCACCAGTAACGCCATAACGCAGTACATGGATGATGACGAGGAAGAAGAAAGCGATTCTGCCATTGAACGCGATCCCTTGCAGACAGCGCTGGGTATCCGTATTGGCGAACACGTTATGCCCGAAGACGAGGATTTGCCGCTGGCAGCGGAACTTTCCGGCATGGAAGAAGCACTGGAGCTTGACCCTGGATTCTTTTATAGCCTGCACAGCGAAAATACCGATGCCAACACGCTGAGCTACAAGGAACATACCTGGCTGCTGGAACAACCCTGGGGCAACGGGCTTGTCACCGTGGTAGCCAATCTGGATTTCATTGAAAACGGCAGCATCCACCAGTACGAACATGCCACCTTTTTCTGGCACATGCTGCACAGCCTGCACACGGAGCCTGCCAATATCTGGCTGATCCATACTGATGACATGCCGCCCTTATCGCAACTCATCTGGGAACACGCTTGGGCACTGGTATTATCACTGGCAATGCTGATTCCACTGACCATCCTCGCGCATAGCCCGCGTTTTGGCCCATTGATTCCCAAGCCCCAACCGGAACGCCGCCGGATTCTGGAACACATCCATGCCAGCGGCCTGTTCATGTGGAAGCGGTACAGCAAGCACACTGATGCGCGTTACCAGGATTTTGCCCAAACCGTCGAACAACTTTACCCAAGCACAAGGAAACCCCATGACAACAAATAGCCTGACGCTTGAACAGGCCAGCGAACTGGCTGGACGTATCCGCCACGAAATCGGCAAGGCACTGATTGGCCAGAAACAGGTCGTGCGCGAAACCCTCATCGCCCTGCTGGCTGGCGGACATGTGCTGATCGAAGGTGTACCCGGCCTTGGCAAAACCCTGCTGGTACGGGTGCTGGCACATACCATTGCCGGGCAGTTTGCCCGCATTCAGTTCACGCCCGACCTGATGCCAGCCGACATCAGCGGGCACGTGCTGTTTGACATGCAGAATCAGCGTTTCAACGTGCGCAAGGGGCCGGTTTTCACCCACCTGTTGCTGGCAGATGAAATCAACCGTGCCCCCGCCAAAACCCAGTCCGCCCTGTTGGAAGTCATGCAGGAACAGCAAGTGACCATCGAAGGCAAAGCCTATCCCGTGCCGCTGCCTTTCATGACCCTGGCAACCCAGAATCCGTTGGAACAGGAAGGCACGTATCCATTGCCGGAAGCCCAGCTTGACCGTTTCCTGCTGAAAATCTTTATCGAATACCCGACTCTGGAAGAGGAAGCCGAGATGGTGACAGTCGTCACCGACCAGCAAATTGGCGACCGATTCAACCTTGCCAGCCTGCAAGCCGTGGTGACACCCGAACAGGTGCTCGCCATGCAAACCGTTGCTGCGAATATTGCGGTGGATACTGCGGTACTGGATTACGCCGTGCGTATTACCCGTGCGACCCGCCAGTGGCAAGGCTTGCGCTTCGGGGCTGGTCCGCGTGGCAGCATTGCACTGGTACGTGCCGCCCGCGCCAATGCCATGCTGGAAGGGCGTGATTTCGTCCACCCGGATGACATTAAGCAGATCTGCCTGCCGGTCTTGCGCCACCGCGTGTCACTTGCCCCGGAAATGGAGCTGGAAGGCTACAACAGCGACCACCTGCTGAAAGCTGTTCTGGAAAAAACCGAAGCACCCCGCAAATGATCCTGCCAGCCCGCCATACCTTTCTGCTGGTGGGGGGCAATGCTGCGGTTGCCCTGCTGGTCAGCATCGTGCCAAACCTGTTGCCGATGTGGTACGCCACGGTTGGCATCAGCCTGCTGGCATTACTGGTTGACTTGTTGCTGGCAGTGACAGAAGCGCCCCCGCAAGCCGAGCGCTTCGTTCCCCATTCCCTGCCACTCGGGGTCAAACGTAGCGTTCGCCTGCGTTTGCACAATGCAGGCAAACGCCCACTCAGCCTGCAAGTGTTTGATCATTTTCCGCTGGAAGTCAGCACGACTGGCTTTCCCATGAGCCTGCAACTGACGGTTGGGGCATTTGCCGAACCCCTCTACGAAGTTACTGCCAACGAACGTGGCAAACTGGTGTTTCCGTGTGTGCAGGTGCGGATACTCTCTCCGCTGCAACTGTGGTGGCATGACCTGAAACTGCCCGTTGTTTCCGAAGTGAAGGTTTACCCCAACTTTGCCGCCGTCGCCCAATACGCCCTGCTGGCAACTGACAACCATCTCAGTCATTTGGGAATCATGAAAAAGCGCCGCCGGGGTGAAGGCCAGGATTTTCATCAGTTGCGTGAATACCGTGAAGGTGACAGCCTGCGCCAGATCGACTGGAAAGCTACTTCCAGGGTCAACAAGGTCATTTCCCGCGAATACCAGGACGAACGCGACCAGGAAATCATCTTCATGCTGGATTGTGGACACCGCATGATGGCGAAAGACGATGCCCTTTCACATTTCGACCATACTCTGAATGCTATTTTGCTGCTGACCTATGTCGCCTTGCGACAGGGTGATGCCGTAGGTTTGGGCAGTTTTGCCGGAGCCAGCCGCTGGCTGCCTGCCCACAAAGGGCAACACAATGTCCAACACATGCTGAATGCACTGTACGACCTGCAACCGACCCCGCAAGCACCGGATTATGCGCAGGCAGCCACCGAACTGCTGGTCAGGCAGAAAAAACGCGCCCTGGTGGTGTTGCTCACCAATTTGCGTGACGAAGATCTGGATGACCTGTTACCTGCCCTACACCTGCTACGCAAACGCCATCTGGTGTTGCTGGCAAGTATGCGCGAACAGGCACTCGACCAGGCAGCAATCGCCCCGGTCAACAACCGCGAAGATGCCTTGCGCACGGCGGCTGTCCAGCATTACCTGCAAAGGCGGGAGGCGACTCTGGAACGGGTACGGGCTGCCGGAATCCATTGTCTGGATGTTCCCCCACCTGAACTATCTGTTAATCTGGTCAACCACTATCTTGACATCAAGCGTAGCGGTTCACTGTAAACCAGATATTCACAGATTTTTGCCTGACAAAAGAACTACGACCACGTTTATCCCCAAAACAATAGAGCTTGTCAGGCTGGTCTTATTCGCCTCTGTTACTTTCCAGTCAAAATGAAAAACATAGACTAAAATTATCTGTGTTCCATGGAACGCAAAGGATTTCCCATTAAAAACTGGAGGTATTATGAGCTTGATCAGTGAGTTCAAAGAATTTGCCATGAAAGGCAATGTGGTTGATCTGGCAGTCGGTGTCATCATCGGGGCAGCTTTCGGCAAAATTGTCTCTGCCTTTGTCGATGGTATTGTCATGCCAGTGTTGGGGCTGCTGGTCGGCGGGGTTGATTTCAGCAAACTGGGGATTGTCCTGAAAGCAGGCAATCCTGCCGCTACACCACCTATACCTGATCTGGTACTAGCCTACGGTGCTTTCATCCAGACCGTTTTTGATTTCGTCATTGTTGCTTTCGCCATTTTCATCGCCATCAAGGCCATGAACAAGCTCAAGCGTAAGGAAGAAGCGGCTCCTGAAGCGCCCGCAGTACCTTCCAATCAGGAAGTTTTGCTGGGTGAAATCCGCGACTTGCTGAAACAAAAATAATTATCACAAAGCTCCCTGGAAGGGGTCAGGGTTAACCTGATTCCTTCTATAATCAGACAAACAAACAGGGAGTACCACCATGACCAACGAACCCATTAATCCTGAACGCCGCCAGTTCCTGTTGGATACACTGGTTGCGGCTGCCAGCATCCCCGCATTCTATTTCCCGCTGACAGCCCAAGCCGATGGTGTCAGCCCCGTTGCCAGCAACAACGTGCGCTTCCTGCAACGCAGTGACAGCGATTACCTCAAGCATCGGCAAATTTTCAACAAGCGCATTACCGCCATGCCCAAATACATCGCGGTTTGCGCCAATGAAAAAGGTGTTCAGGAAGCCGTCCACTTTGCCCGTACCGCCAAATTGCCAGTGGCTGTCAAAAGCGGCGGGCACAGTTTTGAAGGCTTTTCCACCAACGATGGCGGTCTGATGATTGACTTGTCAGGTATGAATGTCCCCAAATACAACTCAAGTAGCAAAACCCTGTTGATCCAGCCAGGTAGCAAATTGGGCGGTGTCTATAGTTACTTGAACCAGTTCGGGCGGCTGATTCCGGCAGGTTCGTGTGCGGGAGTGGGGGTCGCTGGCTTGACCTTGGGTGGTGGCTATGGCTTTTTTGCTCGTCAACTCGGCCTGACTTGTGACAGTCTGCTGCGGGTACGCATGGTGGATGGCAAAGGCCAGATTCATGATTCCCAAAACAACCCAGACTTGTTGTGGGCTTGCAAAGGTGGCGGTAATGGCAATTTCGGCATTATTACCGAACTGGAATTCAAGACCCACCCTGCACCGACCCATTTCAACAGCTACCGTTACAAATACCGCAACCTGACCCCGGAAACTGCCACCAAACTGGCGGAACGCTGGTTTGAACTGATGAAGACCTTGCCCAACACGGCTTATTCCTCGTGGGTGCTGAATGGCAAACACCTGACCGTGCTACTGACAGATACCGCATCCACTCCCGGCACGACCCTCAAGGCGATTGATACCAAACTCAAAACAGGAGCTACCGAAGTCATGACACCACGCAAGGATACCTTCCTGACCGGTATCCAGCGTTACCGAGGTACGACCGACCCCATTTACTTCAAGAACGTTTCTGCCGGTTATTACAATAGTTTCACTGACCTGAAAACCATGCTGCCCAGCATCTGCAAGAAAATTGCTAGCGCCAAAATGACCACCATCCTGCAAATCAACACCATGGGTGGGGCAATCAATAACCCAGCGTTGGAAAGCACTGCCGCCTACCCACACCGCAAATTCGCTTTCATGGGCGAGTTGCAGACCTACTACGACAAGGCCAGCCAGACCAAGGATGCAGAACAGATTGTACGGGACATTCAGGGGCAACTGACGGCAGGCGGTATCACGGCGCACTACCGCAACTACCCAGATGTGGAAATCAAGGGTTGGGAAACAGCTTACTACGGCACAAACTACCCGCGTTTGCAGGAAATGAAGCGCAAATTTGACCCGGACAACGTTATCCGTCATCCGCAAAGCGTGCGTTTATAACATCCCGCGTTCAGCAAACGACACCACCGAGTCACCAATGACAAAGTGGTCGAGAACCCGGACATCAATCAGATGGAGCGCATCTTTCAATTTCTGGGTGATGCGTTCATCGGCCTGACTGGGTTCCGCCACCCCGGAAGGATGGTTATGGGCAAAAATCACCGCAGCCGCATTGTGTTGCAAGGCACGCCGCACCACCTCACGCGGGTGCACTGACGCGCCGTCAATCGTGCCGTGAAACATTTCTTCGTACTGAATTACCCGGTGACGGTTATCCAGAAACAGGCAGGCAAATACCTCGGAACGGTAATCACGTAATTTCGAGGTCAGGTAAAAGCGCACGGCATCCGGGTCATTGAGTGGATCGCCCCTGCGCATTTTTTCCGCCAGATAACGGCGTGACATTTCCAGCACCGCCTGCAATTGCACATACTTGGCTTCACCCATACCTTGCACTGCACAAAATTTTTGTGCATCCGCATCAAACAATTGGCGTAAACTACCAAACCCGTGCAACAACTCGCGTGCCAGATCAACGGCTGTTTTGCCCCTGATGCCAACACGCAGGAAAATTGCCAGCAACTCGGCGTCAGACAAGGCTTGAGCACCCCGAGTCAACAGTTTCTCGCGTGGACGTTCATCGACAGGCCAGTCGGTAATTGCCATAGTATTTCACTTTGTTATTGATTGGGTTAGGTCACACATTTTATGTCATTCCTCACTGACAAAAACATTCTTTTAGGGATAAGTGGCGGCATTGCAGCCTACAAATCCGCCGAACTGGTACGTCTGCTGCGCAAGCAGGGAGCCAATGTGCGCATATGCATGACGGCTTCCGCGCAACATTTCATCACACCCCTGACCCTGCAAGCGTTGTCGGGGAATGCGGTACATACCGAGTTGCTCGACCCTGCGGCAGAACTGGGCATGGGGCATATCGAGCTGGCGCGGTGGGCGGATTTCATCCTGATTGCCCCAGCGACGGCAAATGTGCTGGCAAAACTGACCTGGGGGCTGGCGGATGATTTGCTGACGACGGTGTGTCTGGCATCGAAAGCGCCGTTGCTGGTAGCTCCAGCCATGAATCAGCAGATGTGGAAAAATCCTGCCACCCAACACAATACCCGCACCCTGGGCGAACGCGGTGTACGTGTTTTCGGCCCAGCAGCAGGCGAGCAAGCCTGTGGTGATACAGGGCCTGGGCGGATGCTGGAACCGTATCAGCTAGTGGATGCACTGGAAGAATGTTGTGCTACCAGTCAGTTGCTCAAAGGTCAGCGTGTGCTGCTAACAGCAGGGCCAACCCGTGAAGCCATCGACCCTGTACGTTTCCTAACCAATCGCAGTTCCGGCAAAATGGGTTACGCGGTGGCACAAGCAGCCGCACAAATGGGTGCGGAAGTGATGCTGGTATCTGGTCACGTAGCACTGGAATGCCCACCCGGTGTGCAACGCATTATCACCGAATCGGCTGCTGACATGCTCCAAGCCACTTGCGAACAGGCCAAGCAGGCTGACTTATTCATCGCCACTGCGGCGGTCGCTGATTACACCCCTGTGGAAGTGGCAGGGCACAAGATCAAGAAAAATGCCGAAACCCTGTCATTGGGCATGAAACGCACCACCGACATTCTGGCAACCATCAAACGCGAGTATCCACACCTGTTTACCGTCGGTTTTGCCGCAGAAACCCATGACCTGATGAATTACGCCCGTGACAAGCTGGAACGCAAGGGTCTGGACATGATTGCTGCCAACTCCGTCGCCAATGGCAAGGCATTCGACCAATCCACCAATGCGCTGGAAGTCGTGTGGAGGGACGGGCATACTTCCCTGCCGGAGATGGACAAACATGTGCTTGCCCATGAACTCCTGAAAATCATCGCCACGCAATATCACGCACGGAAGTTAGCTACATCATGACGACCATTGAATACAAAATCCTCGACCCGCGCATCGGTACGGAATTTCCGCTGCCTGCTTATGCGACCAGTGGTTCCGCCGGAATGGATTTACGCGCTTGCCTGGAAACTACCCTCACCCTGAATCCAGGTGAAACCAGCCTGATCCCGACCGGCCTTGCCATCCACATTGGCGACCCTGGTCTGGCTGCCGTCATCCTGCCACGCTCCGGTTTGGGTCACAAACACGGCATCGTGCTGGGCAATCTGGTCGGGCTGATCGACTCCGATTATCAGGGGCAACTGCTGATTTCCTGCTGGAATCGGGGACAAGACAGTTTCATCATCCAGCCAGGTGAACGCATTGCACAACTGGTATTTGTACCGGTAGTTCAGGTAGCCTTGCAGGCAGTGAATGATTTTGACCAATCACATCGGGGCACTGGCGGCTTCGGGCATTCAGGGACACATTGAACGCATGAGCAAGAAAAAAACAGCTAGCGAGCACGACAACGACCAGCAATTCTGGGATTTGGCAGAACAGTTCATCGAACTGGCAAACCAGTCGCTTGAAAACACTGATCCGGGTAAAATTGGCGCAGCCATGCTGTTTGCCGCCACCCGTTTCAATGCGTTTGTGGTGGCCTCATCCTCGGTTGACCGCAAGGAATACATCGCTGACATGGACGAGACCATGGACTACCTCAGTAAGCAGTTCCGCCACATGCTGGGCGACAACCTGCGTGACTTCAAGGAAAACTACAAGGTTTACATCAAACATGACGACGAACAGCCCGAATAACACTGCTGCCATCCTGATGGAGGCATTGCCCTACATCCAAAAATACGCAGGCAAAACCATCGTGGTCAAATACGGCGGCAATGCCATGACCGACCCGGAACTGCAAAAAAGTTTCGCCCGCGACATCGTGCTGTTGAAACAGGTTGGTATCAACCCGGTCGTGGTGCATGGCGGCGGCCCACAAATCGGCAACCTACTCAAGCAAATCGGCAAGGAAAGCTATTTCGTCGATGGAATGCGTGTCACCGATGCCGAAACTATGGATGTGGTGCAAATGGTACTGGGTGGTCTGGTCAACAAACAGATCGTCAACATGATCAATCAGGCAGGTGGACGCGCCATCGGTCTGACTGGCAAAGATGGCAACATGATCATTGCCAAAAAGATGGTACTGGAACGCAAGGCTGCCGAAAACCAGCCTTCCGAAATCATCGACCTCGGTCACGTTGGCGAAGTCACTGACATCGACGCCAGCGTGGTGCGGATGCTGGAAGAAGACCGTTTCATCCCGGTGATTGCCCCAGTCGGCGTAGGCCGGGATGGAACCAGTTACAATATCAATGCCGACATCGTTGCAGGCAAAATGGCGGAAGTGTTGAATGCCGAACGCCTGCTGCTGCTCACCAATACGCCCGGCGTACTGGACAAGGCAGGCAAGCTACTGGAAGTACTCAGCCAGCAAGACATCCAGGATCTGATTGCTGACGGTACGATTCAGGGCGGCATGTTGCCTAAACTGGCCTGTGCGATGGATGCCATCTCCGGCGGTGCAGCTAATGCCAGCATCATTGATGGTCGAGTGCCGCACGCAGTGTTGCTGGAACTGTTGACCGATCAGGGCGTGGGGACGATGGTGACGCGCTGAGCAGTTTGCTTAGCCGCTCACGATCCTTTTCATAACGCTGGCGTAAACGATCCTGCTCTGTCTGGTTTTCCTGCAAGGCATAATCGTAACTCGCCAGCGTTTGCTCTGCATCGTGGATAAAGGGAGCCAGTTCTTTGCGTTTGGCGGGATCAGACATATGCGCTATCCGCAGTTTTAATGCATCCAGACGTTCAGCAAGGCTGCTACGTCTTTCCTGCATGTTGCTTGTATTACGCTCCAACAGCACCAGCTTGCTGTGGAAAACCGCATCCAGCTCAGTGACATCGTTGTAATTTGCCAGCAAATAATCGTCGTGCGCTTTTTGATTACCATCAATGACATCACGCAATTTTGCCAGTGTTTCACTGCGCTTTTTTTCTGCCAGTTCTGCGGGTGTCAGCGCCGCAGGCCAGCTTCCCACCAGCATTCCCTGCTCATCCAACTGACTATGCCCTTGGCGAACGGCATGGGGAGGCACAACATCTGCATAATGTACTTTGCCGCTTTCATCCACCCAACGGTACATGCCTGCATCGGCTTGTAAGCAGAGCAACAGTAAAGCAGAAGTTGTCAAAAATCTGGGTAATCTTGTCATGACGCCAGTTTCACTTATTGAGTCAATATGTGATTTTTATAATGAAATGGTCTGAGAGACACGCATCTATCGGAAGAACGGAGCAGATTACATTACCAGCGTGACAGGAAACAGGCAGGATTCAGGGCATGGTAGCAACTCCATGCCCTGAATGATCGCAATTAACGGGTAGTATAGAAAGCGTCAGGCACGGAAGAACGGATACTGTTCAGGCTAGCCTTGGCTTCGCTGGCACTGGTGTAAGGCACACGAACCTTGTAATAACCACCAACTTGATCAATCACCGCCGTATAGCCCATGGATCTCATCTGACTAGCCATGGCTTCGGCAGTACTGCGGTTCGGGCTGGCTACAACCTGGACAGCATGGGAACCACTGGCAGACCCTTTGGAACCACCACTACCACCACCGTAGCTGGAAGAACCAGACGAGCTGTAATCATAATAGCTGGAAGAACCGCCTGTATTTGAGCCACCAGTTGAGGAACTGCCCCCCGCATAATAGCTGTCATAACTAGAAGAATAAGCACCTCCGGCATTATTGTTGCCATCAGTTGCTACACCGGCATCGTAATAGGAACCGCTGGTATTTGCATCATAGCTGGTGGTTGTGCCATAACTGCCACCGGCAGGCACAGTACCTGCTTGTGGGTCAGCCGTATTTGCCATCGGTGCACAGCCAGAAATGAATGTTGCCAGAGTAAGGGTAGCTACCCCCAGTTTGATTTTGTTTTGCATAATATAAAGCCCCAAGTGGATTGTTGTTCTAATAGACAATCTTATATTTCAAAAGGTTCCCAAACAAGAATTCAATTCGCAGAAAAATGATCGTAGCCACGTTTTTGGTTGAGCAGCTCATAATCAAGCCGCAAGTCGGTCAAATTTTCATCTATTTCGCCAATAGCTGTCAGCAAAATGCCTCGCTGCGCCGCTGCCTCTTTTACCTGCCCGAAAGATTCAGGTGTCAGGGTAAACAACAACTCATAGTCATCTCCACCCGTCAGGGCAAACAACAGGCGTTGTTCCAGTGGGAGTTGCAACAGAGCCGCCGACAAAGGTACTGCCTGGTGATAAAGTTTTGCCCCAACGCCCGATGCCTTGAGAATATGCCCCAAATCTGCCAGCAAACCGTCTGAAACATCCATGCAGGCATGGGCGTGACCACGCAGAATCTCCACTAAAGCATTACGGGATGTTGGGTAATTCAACCGACCGATGCAATGCGTGGCTGCCTCTGTTAGCATGACCAGTCGCTGCTGCACAATCGCCAGTCCGGCAGCCGCATCCCCCAGCGTACCGGATACACATACCAAGTCACCATGTCTTGCACCGCTACGCAATAATGCCTGCCCACGGACGAAACCCATAACCTGTATCGTAATACTGAGCGCACCACGGGTCGTATCCCCACCTACCAGAAAAATACCGTGTTGCTGCGCCAGTTCCTGTATTCCTCTGACAAATTCGGCAATCCACTCGCGATTGGCTTCCGGTAGGGAAACCGCCAAGGTAAACCACGCAGGTTCGGCTCCCATTGCTGCCAAATCACTGAGATTGACCGCCAGTGCTTTGTAACCTACCGCGTGGGGTGGTGTTTCTGGCGGGAAGTGGATGCCTGCATTGAAAGTATCCACCGATACAGCCAAGTCGCACCCGGCAGGCACACGCAGAATGGCTGCATCATCCCCAACCCCAAGCCCTACCGAAGAAGGCGGGTTTGACCATTGGAAATAATCACGGATCAGATCAAATTCGGACATCAGGTATGGCTAGTACGCCTGGCGGGCAAACAGCTTTTCCATGCGGCTATGCCAACACTGCATCCGTTCTACCCGGTGGGTTTGCGGGACAGGTGCAACCACAGGACGCACCCGTATTCCCTGCCTCAACAGCAGGGGAAATTTGTTATCGTGTTTCAATTGTTCCATGACGGGGTTCATGTTGCGCCACACTCCACTTGTCATTGTTGCTATATGACTGACAAGCATAACGCCCGTATGTGCAGAAAGCGTGCAGAGCCGATGGAAGGTTTATGCAGCCATTATTTGCGCTCGGCTGCAACTTCCAGTGGACGGATGTCGGTTGCTACCTTGTCGAGTACGCCGTTGACGAATTTATGTGCCTGTTCTGCACCATACTTTTTCGCCAGATTGACATACTCATTCACCACCACCTTGTAAGGGGTTTCGACATGATTGAGCAGTTCACACGTTGCCACCCGCAACACGGCGTGCTCAATCGGGTCAACCTGTGAGAGTTTGCGGTCAAGATGGGGGGAAATGTACTTTTCCAGCTCTTCGCCACCTTCAATCGCACAACGCAGCAACTTGTGGAAGAAAGCCGCATCCGACTTGCGAAAATCTTCTGCCAGTTCACGGTCTTCTTGAAAATACAGGTAAATTTCCTGAAACCCGTTGCCGGTAATCAGCCATTGGTAAGCGCCCTGCATCGCCAGCCGCCGTGCAACACGGCGACGCGCAATCAATTGCTGGGATTCGCTAAGGGGTTTGTGTCCGGCCATTATGCCTTCCTGATTTTGCGCAACAGGGAGACCATTTCAATCGCCGACAAAGCTGCTTCCGCACCCTTGTTGCCTGCTTTGGTTCCAGCACGCTCAACCGCCTGTTCGATGGTGTCGGTAGTCAGCACGCCGAAAATGACCGGCAGTTCGTGAGCCAGACCTACATGAGCCAGACCTTTGGAGGCTTCCCCCGCTACATAATCGAAATGCGGGGTGCTACCACGAATCACTGCCCCAAGTGCAATAATGGCATCGTAGTCACCATTGGCTGCCATCGCTTGTGCCGCCAGTGGCAGCTCGTATGCCCCCGGCACGCGCACTACGTCAATGTCTTCCTCCTTCACACCGCCGTGACGCTTGAGCGCATCCACAGCGCCGGACAGCAGACTTTCGACGATGAAGCTGTTGAAACGCCCAACAACAATGCCGTACTTGGCTTCTTGTGATGAAAAATCACCTTCGATGACATTAAAACCCATTGAACAACAACCTTAATCCTGTATGTAACCGACAATTTCCAGACCGAAGCCTGCAATCCCGTGAAGACGCCGTGGGGCACTCATGACTTGCATCCGGCGCACGCCCAAATCAGCAAGGATTTGTGCACCAATGCCGTAAGTTTTGAGTTCCGCCGGGGAAGAGGGGGCATTTTCCCGCACAACGGGGCGGGATTCAAACCCTTTCAACTGTTTAAGCAGGTTTTGTGACTGGGAAGGCTCCCGCAAAATCACAATTACCCCTTTGCCCGCCTCATTAATGCGCTGCATGACACTGCGTAGCGGCCAGCCGCAACCCGGTTCACGCAGAGCCAGCAAATCGCACAATTCGTTTTCCAGATGCACACGCACCATCACGGTATCATCCGGGGTAAGCTCGCCTTTAACCAGCGCCAGATGAACATCGTGCTTGGCCTGCTCCTGATAAGCTACCAGATGGAATTGGCCGCTCTCGGTTTGCACATCTTTCTCGAAAATGCGCTCGATGTTCTTTTCGTTCTGTACCCGGTAGCGGATCAGATCCTCGATCGTACCGATCTTAAGGCCGTGTTTCTGGGCAAAAATTTCCAGATCGGGGCGGCGAGCCATCGTGCCATCTTCGTTGAGGATTTCCACGATAGTTGCCGCAGGCTCGAAACCGGCCAGTCGTGCATAATCGCACCCGGCTTCGGTATGGCCTGCGCGGGTCAGTACCCCTCCCGGCTGAGCCATTAGCGGGAAAATGTGACCCGGCTGCTCAATGTCAGAGGGTTGTGCATTGGGAGCAACAGCAGTACGAATGGTATGCGCCCGGTCATAAGCCGAAATGCCGGTGGTGACACCTTCCGCCGCTTCGATCGAGATGGTGAAATTGGTACGGTGCTCTTCATCCGTGGCAGAAATCATCAGCGGCAGATTCAACTGCTTGCAGCGTTCACGGGTCAGGGTCAGGCACACCAGCCCACGCCCTTCCTTGACCATGAAATTGATGTCTTCCGGGCGGGTCAGGGAGGCAACCATCAACAGGTCGCCTTCGTTTTCGCGGTCTTCGTCATCCACGATGATGACCATCTTGCCCTGAGCAAGATCTTCAAGAATTTCTTCTGTGGTATTGAATGCCATGGTGCTCACTTTATAAAGCCGTGTTCGGCAAGGAATGCTTCGGTAAGTCCGCTACTGGTAGTCGTTTGCGCCGCTTGCTCGCCCAGCAGCAGGCGTTCAAGGTAGCGGGCAATCACATCCACCTCCAGATTGACCATTGCACCGCTGCGGTAATCGGCAATGATGGTTTCCTGCAAGGTATGCGGAACAATATTGAGTTCAAAAGTGCTGCCATCCACCTTGTTGACGGTCAGACTGGTACCATCGACCGTGATGGAACCTTTGGCAGCAATGTATTTGGCAAGATTGTTCGGGGCGCGGATGCTGAATCGCACCGAACGGGCATCATCGTGGCGGCTGATGACTTCGCCCAGCCCATCGACATGCCCACTGACCAGATGCCCGCCCAGACGTGTTTGCAGAGTCAGGGCTTTTTCCAGATTGACACTGGAACCACGGTTGAGATTGCCAAGACTGGTCAGCGACAAGGTTTCGCGTGACACGTCAGCACTGAAACTGCTGCTGTCGAAAGCAATCGCGGTCAAACACACACCGTTGACAGCAATACTGTCACCCAGTGCCACATCACGCATATCCAGTTTGCTAGTATGGATGGTCAGGCGCAGGTCGCCGCCCTTGGGCTGCATGTCGCGCACCATACCGATGGCTTCGATGATTCCGGTAAACATTGGGGTGATCTCGTTCAGGTCAGGCTGGCAATAATACGCCAATCCCCCCCCACTGCGCGAATATCCCGAATGGTCAAAGCCATCCGCTCCTGCATCCGGGCAATATGTGGCAAGTCGAACAAGGGACGAGCACCGGAACCCATCAAATGGGGAGCCATATAAATTACCAGTTCGTCAGCAAACCCTTGTTCCAGCAAAGCACCTGACAGGGTTGCCCCGGCTTCAACATGAACTTCGGTAATACCATCAGCCACCAATGCAGCCATGACCTCTGGCAAATACAGCTTTGCACCACTGAACTGGCGAATGTTCACACCTGCTTGTTGCAGTTGGGCGATCTTTTGCCTGTCGGCACTACAGGTGTAAATGAGGGCATGACCAGGCAGGGACAATAATTTTGCACCCAGCGGAAAGCGCAACGCCGTATCCAGCACTACTCTGAGCGGCTGGCGCACATCATCCGCAATGCCCAGCTCTGTCGGAGTTAGCCGCACATTGAGTGAAGGATCATCCGTCAGCACCGTGCCAATACCCGTGAGGACAGCACCCGCTTGCGCTCGCAGGAATTGCACATCACGCCGCGCTGCCTCACCGGTAATCCAGACACTTTCGCCGGAAGCCATCGCGGTACGTCCATCCAGACTCATCGCCATTTTCACCCGCACAAACGGACGGTTGCGTTCCATGCGGGTAATGAAACCAGGGTTCAGGGCGCGGGCTTCACTTTCCAGCAAGCCGGAAGCGGTAGCGATGCCAGCCTGCTCCAGTAAGCGTAGCCCATTGCCAGCAACCAGCGGATTGGGATCAACCATCGCGGCGACAACACGCCCTACACCTGCTTGCATCAGTGCATTGGCACAGGGAGGTGTCCGCCCGAAATGGGAGCAGGGTTCCAAAGTGACATACACATCCGCTCCACGTGCCGCTTCAACCGCCATACGCAGTGCATGGATTTCGGCGTGTGGCTCTCCTGCCCGTTTATGCCAGCCTTCACCGACAATCTGCCCGTCACGCACAATCACGCAGCCAACACGGGGATTGGGGTGGGTGGTATACAAGCCAAACCGCGCCAGTTGCAGCGCTCGTGCCATGAAACGGTGGTCGTCAGCAGAAAAGCTCATGCTTTGGGAGAGCGACGCGGCAGTAAATCAATCTGGCGGCTTCTTTGCTCTGGGGATGGATCACTTTCCAGCCGCTCAATCATGTTGCGGAATTCGTCAATATCATCGAAGCGGCGATAGACTGAAGCAAAACGCACGTAGGCAACTTCATCCAGCCCACGCAACTCGTCCATGACCAGTTCACCAATCATGGACGAAGGCACTTCACGTTCACCGCTGATAAGGATTTTTTTGCGGATATGGCTAAGCGCGGCTTCGATTTCTTCAATCGTCACCGGGCGTTTTTCCAGCGCACGCATGATACCGCCCCGCAACTTGTCGTCGTTGAACGGCTCACGCGCATCGTTAGACTTGATGACGCGCGGCATAGTCAATTCTGCCACTTCGTAAGTGGTGAAACGTTCATCACAAGCCACGCAACGCCGACGACGGCGCACTTGATCACCGTCATTAGCCAGACGGGAATCGACTACCCGCGTGTCATCTGCTCCGCAAAAAGGGCATCGCATCGCTTAGGCCGGGTGGTCGCCAAACGACGTACTAGCATATACCGGGAAGCGTGCACAAATGTCTAGAACCTGCCCCTTGACGCGCTCGATAGTAGAAGCATCTTCGATATTGTCCAGCACATCCGCCATCCAGTTGGCCAGTTGCGCACACTCTGCTTCCTTGAATCCACGGGTGGTAATGGCTGGCGTACCCACGCGGATACCGCTGGTCACAAACGGTGATTGCGGGTCATTCGGTACAGAGTTCTTGTTGACAGTGATATTGGCAGCACCCAAGGCTGCATCCGCTGCTTTGCCTGTAATGCCTTTGGCAATCAGGTCAACCAGCATCAGGTGGTTGTCGGTTCCGCCCGAAACAATCTTATAGCCACGGGCAATCAGGGTTTCTGCCATCACCTTGGCATTGTTGGCAACCTGTTGCTGGTAAGCCTTGAATTCAGGTTCCAACGCTTCCTTGAAAGCCACTGCCTTGGCTGCAATCACATGCATTAGCGGGCCGCCCTGGATACCGGGGAATACCAGCGAGTTGAATTTCTTTTCCAGATCCGGGTTGGACTTGGCGAGGATGATGCCACCACGCGGGCCGCGCAGGGTTTTGTGGGTAGTGGAAGTGGTCACATCAGCAATCTGTACCGGGCTTGGGTAGACACCAGCGGCAACCAGACCGGCTACGTGTGCCATATCAACCATCAGGTATGCCCCTACCTTGTCGGCAATTTCACGGAACTTGTTCCAATCAATCACACGGGAATAGGCAGAGAAACCGGCAACAATCATTTTCGGCTGGTGTTCAACCGCCAGACGCTCAACTTCAGCGTAGTCGATGTAGCCATCATCTGTAATGCCGTATTGCACCGCATTGTAAATCTTGCCGGAGAAATTGACTTTCGCACCGTGGGTCAAATGACCGCCATGTGCCAGACTCATACCCAGTACGGTATCGCCCGGATTCAGCAGCGCCATGTATACAGCTGCGTTCGCTTGGGAACCGGAATGCGGTTGCACATTGGCATAATCCGCACCAAACAGTTGTTTTACACGGTCAATGGCAAGCTGCTCAGCCTTGTCGACGTATTCGCAGCCACCGTAGTAACGCTTGGCAGGGTAGCCTTCCGCATACTTGTTGGTCAGCACTGAACCTTGTGCTTCCATCACGCGCGGGCTGGCGTAGTTTTCGGAGGCAATCAGTTCAATATGCTCTTCCTGACGGCGCACTTCGGACTGGATTGCGCCCCACAGCTCATCATCATACCCTGCGATTTTCATCTGGCTGGAAAACATGCCGCTTTTCTCCTGCACGTTGGAAACTAAAAAAGCGTTGCATTATAGCACCCTTTTTTGGCCCAACCTATGGTGCTGCACCGCTATTCTTTGCCAGAAAGAAACTTGCTCAGCGTACCGAGCAAAGAGCCGGAATCTCCCTCCACCGCCGCAGGCGCTGCAACGACACCAGCTTCTGGTTTGTCCGCAGCAGGAACTGCACTGCCTGAACCACTATCGCTGATACCAGCATCGCCGTATTTCTTGGCAAAGATTACCGATTTTTCACCACTCAGGTTGTAAAATTGCAGGATCGGGCCTTCTTGCTGAACACTGCCTGCCCGCCCCAGCGTGCGCAGGTAGCTGCCTTCCCAATCACCAACATTGATGGTCGGCATCCCTTCCCCGGTAGAAATGATCGGGCATCCTTCCCGTCCCTTGTCAATTTTGACCATTTTAAAACCGGTATGCCCTACCCGCTTGAAATTGGCCGTGTACTGGTTACAACCGGCAAAACCTTTCAGGGAGTCTTCCCCTACCTCCATGGTAATTTCCAGCTCTGGAGGAACCTGATTGCCATAAACGCTTGCCAAACGCCAGCGAGTTCCCAGCAAGGAAGGGCCACCACTGTTCAGGGGGCAGGCTCCAGGCGGCAAAACAGGTGTGGAAGCAGTAGTGACCGAACTTTCAGCAGCCAAGCGTGTTGCCACGAAGGCCAGCGGGAGTAGCAGCAAACTCCGGCGGGTTTGCATGAATGATCTGGAGTGTGGATCGCGTTTGTTCATAGAAACATTCCCTCGTCTTTGTTCACCGTGCGACATAGCTTTGAACGCTTGACAGGCTGATTTGGGTGACACCCTTCCCCAGACAACTGTCTTTTTTTAGCAACACCGTAAAGTATAGGACAGGATAAAAAGTTTGCAGGAGAGAATCTTTACTCTGATATTTGTGGTTTCTATACAACAATTATTCTGGAGAGCAAGCATTGGCGGGCAGACATACACCCAAGGCCGCACCCAAACGCTCCCAGTCAAAGAATGGCCCTGGATCCGTTTTACGCCCCGGTGCAATATGCTCATGCCCAGTGATGTGTTCAAGGCTCAGAGCCGGATAAGCTCTGACCAATGCCAAAATCAACTTATCCATTTGAAAATATTGCTCTTCTGTAAATACTTCAAAATCCGTTCCCTCGATCTCGATACCGATGGAAAAGTCATTGCAACGTTCCCTGCCCCGATAAGTTGAAACGCCAGCATGAAAGGCACGCCGATGAAATGGCACATACTGGACAATTTCCCCATCACGACGAATAAGCAAATGACTAGCAACCCGCAGGTGGCAGATTTCGGCAAAAAACGGATGAACGGTAGGATCAAGCTGATTGGTAAAGAGGCGATCTATCCACTCCCCACCAAATTCGTAAGGTGGCAAACTGATGTTGTGCAGCACAATCAAGTCAGGCATACAGCCCTCTGGGCGCTCATCATGGTTGGGTGATGGGCACTGGCGGGCAACATCCAGCAGACCGGTGGCAACATCAATTTTCATGGTTCCTCTTCGGCTGGCAGAAGCAGCGCAGACTGGATGGTACTGTGGATGCGAGCAGGTAACGGCTCACATTTCAATTCGCGGTGGTAATGCCCATCCACATACAGAAACAGGGCTGGCAAGTGAAAAATCTCCAGTGCGTTGACCATACCACCGTTATGGACTGCATCAACTTCAAATACCGGCAATGGGGGATATTCCTGAAGAAAACGCTCCAATGCCCGCTTGAGGTTGCGGCACGCGCCGCAGTTGGGTGCGGTGAAAAACACCAGTGTTGCGCCAAGCGTTTCCGCCAGCACATGATGGAAATTGAGGTCGTCAAGTCTTGCGATTTCTGTCATGGTGGGCATTATACACGCACCCGTTACCGCCCTTGCACGAAACTGCTATAGTTTGGGGACTTATGGACGAAGGACAAGAAACATGCTCGACAGCCTGCACATCAAGAATTTCCGCTGCTTTGAAGATTTAACTATCCCCTCGCTGGGAAGGGTGAATCTGATTGTAGGGAAGAATAATAGTGGGAAGAGCACGTTGCTGGAAGCTGTAATAGCATTTGCCCAACATGGCAGAGAAGCTGCTTTACTGGATATTCTAAACAAACGGAATGAGTCTTACAGTAACCAACTAAAATTAGAAAGCATTTATTTTAATGGTTCCATATCACCTGAAGGAATTTTCGTAGGAAACAAAACACAAACATTAGGATTCCATTTCAGTGAGAAACGGCATCATGTTTTTGATGACTCATTGCAACTTCCCGATAACTTCCCGCAAGCGTTTCAGAACAGAATTAATAGCCACAATTACCCTTTCTCTAGCATCGACACATGCATAAAACCAGACAAAGATATGGCAGAGATATGGGATGATATTAGAATTCACAAACAAGACAATCTTGCATCTGAAGCATTACAATTAGTTGACTCCAAAGTTGAGAATGTTTTCTACACAACAAACCGAATTACAATGGTTTCTCTTGCAAAAGAACGTAAAGCACGCCCTATAAAAAGCATGGGGGAAGGTATGAGCCGCTTGCTACAACTTTTTCTTCATGCCTTTCAAGCCCGTGGCGGCTACTTGATGATCGACGAATTCGAGAATGGCTTACACTACTCGATTCAGGAAGAAGTATGGGAAAAGCTTTTCAAGCTAGCAAAAGAGCTTGATATTCAGATATTTGCAACAACACATAGCCGAGATACATTAGAAGCATTTGCTAAAGTTGCTGTTGCAAACAAAGAGGTAGAAGGCAAGCTCATCACATTAGGCAAAAATGCCGGAAAAACAAATCGGGGAAGAATCATTTCACATGTATATAACGAAGAAGAACTGGAGTGGATCGTCAACACGCGGACGGAGATTCGCTAATGTCGGCTGAACAACGAATTTTGTTGGTTGAGGGCCAAGATGACCGGGATTTTTTCCAGAAAGTCATTTGCCAACTTAAACTATCTGTCAATATTGAACCAGAAACACCAAAAGATTTCTGTCAAACAGAAAGTGACGGCATTGATGTACTCAGAACACGTGCATTACCTATTGCCCTAAAACGTATACAAGAAGAAGGAAGAATCACCCGGATTGCGGTAATAGCTGATGCAGACGCTCAAGAACAAGGTTATGGTTTTGCCAAACGCAGGGAGCAGATCACTAGCGTGTTACGTGACTATGGCTATGACATCCCTCAACTTCCAGAGAAGATAGTAAAGGGGGAGATTTTCACTCACCCAGATGAATATACGCCTGTCGGCTTATGGATAATGCCAACCCACCGTGATGATGGAATGCTGGAAGATTTATTGCTCGGCAATTTAAACAATACCACGCAACAATCACTACTGGCTAAAGCCGACGAAGCCATTAGTGGATTAGGCGAACTGCGTACCTTCAAAGACACACACCTTTCCAAAGCCCGCCTTTCCACCCTGCTGGCATGGCAAAAGAAACCCGGTACATCCGCAGGCAAAGCCTACCAAGCCGGTGTTTTCGCCAATGAATCTGCTGCACTTTCCGCCTTCACCCACTGGCTCCAACAAGTCTTCCAATAACATGCAAGGACTCAACCCCCAACAACAAGAGGCGGTCACCCACCTCGGCACGCCCCTATTGGTACTAGCAGGCGCTGGCAGCGGCAAAACCCGCGTTATCACCCAGAAAATTGCCTGGATGATCCGCAAGGGCGTGCATTCCGCTGACCAGATTGCTGCGATCACCTTCACCAACAAGGCCGCCCGCGAAATGCGTGAACGTGCCAGCAAACTGTTGAGCAAGGAAGAGGCCAAAGGTCTGACAGTTTCCACCTTCCACACGCTAGGCTTGAACATCATCAAGCGCGAAGCCAAACGGCTGGGCTACAAGAGCAATTTCAGCATCCTCGACGCGCAAGACAGCGGCGCAATCCTGAAAGAGTTGGCACACAAGGAGGACGTGGAGGAAGCTGACAACCTGCGCTGGATCATTTCGCGCTGGAAAAACGACTTCATTTCCGTCGAGCAAGCCGCCCTGCAAGCCAATACGCCGGACGAAAAACTCGCCGCCATTTTGTACGAAAAATATCAACGGCAGATCAAAGCCTATAATGCGGTCGATTTCGACGACCTGATCGTGCTGCCGGTACAATTGTTCGAGCAACACCCCGACGCCCTGCAACACTGGCAAAACAAGCTGCGCTACCTGCTGGTGGACGAATATCAGGATACCAACGCCTGCCAGTACAAACTGATCCGCCTGTTGTCAGGAATGCGCGGCGCACTCACCGCAGTAGGCGACGACGACCAGTCGATCTACGCCTGGCGCGGTGCACGCCCGGAAAACATCATCCAGCTCCAGCGTGATTATCCGATGCTCAAGGTGGTGATGCTGGAACAGAACTACCGTTCCACCAGCCGCATCCTCAACAGTGCCAACAAGCTGATTGGCAACAACCCACACCTGTTCAGCAAGAACCTGTGGAGCACGCTCGGCGAAGGCGACCCGATCCGCGTCATGCCTTGCCGCACCCCGGACAATGAAGCCGAGAAAGTCGTCGGTGAAATCCTCAAAAAACGTTTCCGCGACCGCGCCGCCTGCAAGGATTTCGCCATCCTCTACCGCAGCAATCACCAGAGCCGCTTGTTTGAAAAAGCCCTGCGCGAAAACAACATCCCCTACAAACTGACCGGCGGAACCTCGTTTTTCGAGCGCTCTGAAGTCAAGGACATCCTCGCCTACCTGCGCCTGATCGCCAATCCTGACGATGACGCCGCCTTCCTGCGCATCATCAACACCCCCAAACGCGAAATTGGCACCTCCACGCTGGAAAAGCTCGGCGAATACGCCTTTGAGCGCCACAGCAGCCTGTTCGCCGCTGCGCAGGAACTCGGTTTCGCCCAGCGTGTTTCCGCCAAAGCCCAGCAGCGGGTAGAAACCTTCAGCTTCTGGCTGCATGAAATGGTGCGTTCTACCGAAGGCGCTGACCCGACCAAAATCGTCCGCCAGGTCATCACCGACATTGCTTACGAAGACTGGCTGAAAAATACCTGCAATACCCCCAAACAGGCCGAAGCGCGGATGAAGAATGTGTGGGAAATCGTCGAATGGGTACGCAAACTGCACGACGACGGCGCTGGCAAGGAAACCCTGAGCGACATTATCGCCCACATGAGCCTGGTTGACATGCTGGAGCGCAACAGCGAAGAGCAGGAACAGGATGCCGTCACCCTGATGACCCTGCACGCCGCCAAAGGGCTGGAATTCCCCAACGTGTTTTTGGTCGGCATGGAAGAGGAGCTGCTACCCCACGCCAACAGCCTCGATGATCACGGCATCCAAGAAGAACGGCGGCTAGCTTACGTCGGCATTACTCGTGCGCAGAAACATCTCACCATCAGCTACGCCAAGGTACGTTCACGCTACGGGGAGTCATCCACGGTTGAACCCAGCCGTTTCCTTGATGAACTACCGCCGGAACATCTGGAATGGGAAAACAAGAAAGTGGTATCAGATGAGGAACGGCAAGCGACTGCACAGGCTTACATCGCCAACCTCAAGGATTTACTAGGCGATTAACCGGCGATTATTTGACTGCTTGCAGGCGTAACAGGATCAACCGCGCCGCTTCCTGACGCAGTTCTTCCCGGATGGCAACTTCCTCGTCCGCTGTACCCAGCACGTACTCGCCGTCATAAACCTGCGAGCGCTCAGCCCGCACGCCATGTTCTACCGCTTCTGGCAAAGCAGGGGTTTTGACCCGAAAACCGACCTCTACCGTATGGATAAACTCCCGCACCTGACGAGTAGAGGAATAACCAGAAACAGTACGTTTTTCATCCAGACGTGTAACCGTCAGGACAGTCGCGGCAAACTGGGGTTGCTGGGTGACTTTGGCTCCGGCATCTTCCAGCACGTCACGCAACGCCAGACCGAAACCACTGTAAATATCGACCCCTTGCAGGTAAATACCTTGCTGAACAGCATCAGGCAGCGCTGCCTTGCCACGCAAATGGAACGGCTCACCACTGCACCCGGCAAGGGCAAACAACCAAGCAATAACAATAAACAGTTGTTTCATCAGTTTGCCACGATATTAACCAGACGCCCTTTGACAACAATAACCTTTTGTACAGTTACGCCCTCAAGAAACTTCTGTACGTTGTCATTGACCAAGGCAGTAGCCTTGATCTCGTCTTCGCTGGCACTGGCACTGACTTGTACCTTGCCGCGTACTTTGCCATTGACTTGCACAATCAGCTCCAAGGTACTTTGAACCAGAGCTGCCTCGTCTACCTCAGGCCAGACAGCATCAACCACAGCATCCGTATGCCCCAATGCTTGCCACAAGGCATGGCAGATATGAGGTGTAATGGGTGCAAGCATCAGTACCACCATTTCCAGCGCTTCCTGCTGCACAGTACGCCCGGCAGGGCTGGTGTCAGTGAAACGTGCAATATCGTTCAGCAGTTCCATGTTGGCAGCCACTGCGGTATTGAAAGTGTGGCGACGAGCCATGTCATCCCCTACTTTTTGCAGCGTCTGATGAACCTTGCGGCGTAATGCCTGACGGGCGTCGGTAGAACCTTCTTCACCACTGGCTGCATTGCTAGCAGATACGTGGTCAAATACCTGTTTCCACAAACGGCGCAGGAAACGCTGTGCGCCTTCCACCCCGGAATCTGACCACTCCATACTCTGGTCAGGAGGTGCCGCAAACATCGAGAACAGGCGCAAGGTATCAGCGCCATAACGCTCAATCATTTCCTGAGGATCAACCCCGTTGTTTTTGGATTTGGACATTTTGGTGACACCACCCGGAATCACCGCTTGTCCATCAGCCAGCAAGGTAGCACCTACTGCACGCCCCCGGTCGTCACGTTCCACACTGACCGCACTGGGTGGAAACCATTCCTGACCACCACCGGCCTTTTCACGGTAGAAGGTATCAGCTAGCACCATACCCTGGGTCAACAGGTTGGTGAACGGTTCATCCGATTCTACCAGACCACTGTCACGCATCAGCTTGTGGAAAAAGCGTGAGTACAGCAAATGCAAAATGGCATGTTCAATACCACCGATATACTGGTCTACCGGCAGCCAGTAATTGGCAGCCTGAGGATCAAGCATCCCGTCCGCATAAGTCGGGCAGGCATAACGGGCGTAATACCAGGATGATTCAAAGAACGTATCAAAGGTATCAGTTTCACGGGTAGCCGGTTTGCCGCAGCATGGGCAGGTTGTCTGGTAAAACTCCGGCATCCGCTTGATCGGTGAACCACCCGTTTCGTCAAACGTGACATCCTCCGGCAGGACTACAGGCAAATCCTGTTCCGGCACAGGTACTGCGCCACAATCATCACAATAGATAATGGGAATCGGGCAACCCCAATAACGCTGACGGGAAACACCCCAATCACGCAAACGGAAATTGACCCGACGACGGCCTTTGCCACGCTCTGACAACCAGTTAGCAATGGCATCAAACGCTGCTTGTGAGCTTAAACCGGTAAATTCACCGGATGCCACCAGCACGCCCTTGTCAGTAAAGGCTGCCGCACCCAGATCAGTTTCACGCCCATCAACCGGCGCAATCACCTGTTTTACAGGCAGACCGTAAACCTGCGCAAACTCCCAGTCGCGCTGGTCATGTGCCGGAACCGCCATTACTGCCCCAGAACCATACGACATCAGCACAAAATTGGCGACCATGACAGGCACGGTCGCACCTGTAACCGGATGCACTGCTTGCAAACCGGTTGCCATCCCTTTCTTTTCCATGGTTGCCATGTCGGCTTCGGCAACCTTGACCTGTTTGCATTCTTCAATGAAAGCTGCCAACTCGGCGTTGGTTTCTGCCATTTTCAGGGCAAGTGGGTGCTGGGCAGCTACCGCCACATAGGTAACACCCATCAGGGTATCCGGGCGGGTGGTAAATACAGTCAGCTTATTTTGGTCGCTGAGTGGGCTAGCCAACAGGCCAAATTCCAATTCCACCCCTTCAGAGCGCCCGATCCAGTTTTCCTGCATGGTACGGACTTGCTGCGGCCAACCCGGCATCTGGCTGATTTCATCGAGCAATTCATCGGCATAGGCCGTAATCTTCAGAAACCACTGGTCAATTTCACGCTGTTCAATCAGCGCACCAGAACGCCAGCCTCGCCCGTCAATCACCTGTTCATTGGCAAGCACCGTCTGGTCAACCGGATCCCAGTTGACGGTGGATTTTTTACGGTATACCAGCCCTTTTTCATAAAGCTGGGTAAAGAACCACTGTTCCCAGCGGTAATACTCAGGTTTGCAGGTCGCAATTTCACGCGCCCAGTCGATCCCCAGCCCCATCGACTTGAGTTGCCCACGCATGTAGTCAATATTCTTGTATGTCCAGGCTGCTGGAGCGGTGTTGTTTTTGATGGCGGCATTTTCTGCTGGCAAACCAAAAGCATCCCAACCCATCGGTTGCAGCACGTTCTTGCCTTTCATCCGCTGAAAACGCGCAATCACGTCACCGATGGTGTAGTTGCGGACGTGCCCCATATGCAGAACACCACTGGGATAAGGAAACATCGAAAGGCAGTAATACTTTTCCTTGTCAGGGTCTTCCGTCACTTCAAAAGTACGGCTAGCCTCCCAGAATTGTTGGACTTCCGGTTCCAGTGTTTTGTGATTGTACTGTTCCTGCATGGCACTACTCGTGGACAAGGGGCATTGAAAAAAGGCTGTGTTGAAAATGCGCGAAGCATACAAAGCTTACCGGCAATTAGCCAGTAGCTTTGCTTGCAAATGGCGGATTATAGCTGACTATTTTGGGCAATTCTGCCCAAAACATTATTTGCGTGATCTGGCAAAAGCTGCCGCCAAGGCATCACCCATGGCTGAGTTGGCAGCCGCCGCTACTTCCCTGGCCGGTTTTTTGTTGCCCTGCACCCGGCCTGCTTGCTGCTGCCCGGCATGACCGGCCTGTTTGCGTTCATCACGCTCACGGGCTACCGGCTTTGGTGACGCCTTTTGCTCAGCCGGATTATCCAGGCGCATGGTCAGGGAAATACGTTTGCGTTGCACATCCACCTCTTCCACCCGTACCTTGACCACATCGCCGGTACGTACCACTTCGCGTGGATCCTTGATGAACTTGCTGGTCAGTTGCGAGATATGCACCAAGCCATCCTGATGCACACCGATGTCGACGAAAGCACCAAAGTTCGCCACATTGGTGACAACACCTTCGAGGATCATGCCCGGTTGCAGGTCAGCAAGTTCGTTTACACCTTCACGGAAAATTGCCGTGACAAATTCAGGGCGCGGATCACGCCCCGGCTTTTCCAGTTCAGCAAGGATGTCGCGGATGGTCGGTAAACCAAACTGTTCGGTAACATAATCCGTCGGCTTCAACTGCCTGACAAACTCACCATTACCTACCATCTCAGCCAACGGTTTACGGTTAACCGCTGCAATCTGTTCCACCAGAGTATAGGTTTCCGGGTGAACTGCTGAAGCATCCAGCGGGTGTTCACCGTCTCGAATCCGCAGGAAGCCCGCCGCCTGTTCAAAGGTTTTTGCCCCAAGGCGCGATACTTTTTTCAACTGGTTACGGTTACGGAATGCACCGTTGTCATTGCGGAAGGCCACAATGTTTTCGGCAATGCCCTGATTCAGACCTGCAACCCGTGCCAGCAAGGCCGCAGAAGCAATATTCACATCCACACCCACGGCATTTACGCAGTCTTCCACCACCGCATCGAGGGAACGCGCCAATTCCGGCTGGTTTACATCGTGCTGGTATTGGCCTACCCCGATGGATTTAGGCTCAATCTTGACCAGTTCTGCCAAGGGGTCTTGCAAGCGGCGGGCGATGGAGACAGCCCCGCGCAGGGATACATCCAGTAACGGGAATTCTTTGGCTGCCAGCTCGGAAGCCGAATACACCGATGCACCGGCTTCGGATACCACGATTTTCGACAGTTTCAGTTCCGGGTGACGTTTGATCAGGTCTGCTGCCAACTGGTCGGTTTCACGGGAGGCCGTACCATTGCCAATACTGACCAGTTCCACATCATGTTTAGCACACAATTCAGCCAGCACAGCGAGGGATTGATCCCATTGTTTCTTGGGAACATGCGGGTAAATAGTGGCCGTATCCAGCAACTTGCCGGTAGCATCGACCACGGCAACCTTCACGCCGGTACGCAAACCGGGATCCAGCCCTAACGTTGCCCGGGAACCCGCCGGAGCTGCCAGTAGCAAATCCTTGAGGTTGGCGGCAAACACACGGATGGCCTCCGCTTCAGCCTGTTCACGCAAACGCAGGTTCAGGTCAACACTCAAACGGCTATGCAGCTTGACCTTCCACGCCCAACGTACCGTATCCAGCAGCCAGCGGTCTGCTGCCCGACCCTGATCACGGATATTGAAAGCCGCTGCAATCCTGACTTCGCAAGGGTGGCTTGAACTCTCAGCGACAGGTACATCCAGCTTGAGATCAAGAATGCCTTCATTGCGCCCCCGGAACAACGCCAGCGCACGATGGGACGGGATTTTGCCGATAGCTTCCGCATAGGCAAAATAGTCGGAGAATTTCTGCCCTTCCTGTTCTTTACCTGAGATGACGCTGGCTTCAAAACTGCCCTGTTCCCACAGGTATTCGCGCAATTGCCCGCTGAGTTCGGCATTTTCAGCAAAATCTTCCATCAGGATCTGGCGAGCACCATCCAGTACTGCCTTGGTATCAGCAAATTCCATCGACGAGTTTAGGTATTTGACTGCTTCGCTTTCAGGATCAAGACCAGGGTTGGCAAGCAGTGCCTCAGCCAGCGGCTGAATTCCAGCTTCGCGGGCAATCATCGCTTTGGTACGGCGCTTGGGCTTGTAAGGCAGGTAAATGTCTTCGAGTTCGGTACGGGTCGATGCCTGCAAGACCTGCTGTTCCAGTTCAGCGGTCAGTTTTCCCTGCTCGCGGATGGAATTGAGGACGGTTTCACGCCGTTTTTCCAGTTCACGCAGGCTGCCAAGGCGGGTTTCCAAATAACGTAGCTGGGTATCATCCAGCCCCCCGGTTTTTTCCTTGCGGTAGCGAGCAATAAACGGGACAGTGGAACCTTCGTCAAGCAGCTCAACGGCAGCAACGACCTGGGTCTCCCTGACTGCCAATTCGGTAGCGATGCGGGAAAGGATACTTTGCATACAAAACTCATTGTTGTGATGAATGGAGCGCATGATAACAAAGCCATCAAACAGGGCAAATCATCCAGTCCGCAAAAATGGACGGATCGTCGGCACAGGCTGGCGGGGGCTTCCGGCAATTAGCATACTTTTATGTAGAGACTGCCCCATCCAAACATCCCAGAAACTTTGCCCATGAATGAAATTTATGACATCCGTCTGCGCCAAAAGCATTGGCTGTTCGGCAAACGCGAGCTGGTGCTGCGTGACAATGACACGCTTACCATCCGTGAACAATCGCTGTTCCGCCGAGATGAAACCACTATACCGCTGGATGTTATCCAGCCAAACCCGACTCACGCCTCTACCTTTTCCATGAAGTGGTTGCTAAACAGTTTGTTCATTGGCAGCATCACCGCTTTGCTGCTGACTTGGGCGATACAATATGCCTCTGTTCCCCTGTATGGTTTGTCAGCCATTTTTGCTGGCACAACCTTGGTGCTTTTGTATCGCTTCACGATGTATACGGCTAATCTGGTCATCTACAGGCACTTGCAGAGCAATGAAAATTTTATTTATCTATGGAAAGAAAATCCTAATGAAAAGGATTTTTGGCAATTCACCAATGAGCTTAGTCGCCGGATAGCGCTAAGAAATAATTAAACAAAGACATAATATAAAAAAATTTAATTATATTAATTATGGTTTTTTTTTAATCTCATGAGATAATGTCGTCAGGCGTGTTTTTAATCTACACGTTTCGATGAGTAGTCTCTGTCAACTTGGTTTTTTGAAAAGGTCTTCACATGGGCGTGTGTTTGGACATTTCTACTATTGGCGATGCCAATACGGGTATTTTACTGCAATATCCCAGACTGGTTTGGGATATTGTTTTTCCTCAATATTCCAATCTGTTAACAACACGAAACGAATATTCGCCAGAAGAAAATATGGGTTCAGGCTTGCTTCATCGCAACAGTTTTGAACCCGAACCAGTAACTTTCAAAGAAAGTCTGGGTGAATACTGGCATGGTCTCCATTATTTGATGTGTCAGGAAGTATGGTGCGGCAGCTTGCCAGATGCCTTCCTGATTGATGGAGGAGAATTCGTCGGTGATGTGGATGTAGGCTATGGTCCCGCCAGAGTCTTTACAGCCAAAGAGGTTGAAGGCATTGCCCGGTCTGTCTTGCGCAAAACCCGGCGAGATCTGACCACCAGTTTTGATGCCAGCAAAATGCTGGATTTCGATATATACCCACAAATATGGGACAATGAAAACGCGCTGGCAACTTGCCTGGAGCGATTCAGTTCCTTGCAGGCATTCCTGAAAAATGCCGTGGATAATCAACTGGGCATGGTACTCTATCTGTCGCGCCGGGACTGAACGAGAATCCCTGACCTGCTCCTCGCAGAATCAGGGATTTCGTCAGATTGAACCCGCTTATGATAACGGGTTCAGTCAGCATAGACCATCCATTCTTGCCTTTCGTCATGGCGGATAATAAGCAATGCGCTATTATCAACACTTGATCTACCGCAATGAGAACAGTGTAATGCATGAAGAAAAGCACAACTACCTGATGGAACTGGAGAAAACTCTGATTTCCCGTTTGGCGGGTATTACCCGCGACCTGACCAGCGAACATAGCGCTGATTCAGCCGAACAGGTAACAGAACGTGAAAACGAGGACGTACTGCGCAACCTTCAGGAAGAAACTCGTATAGAACTGCAACAGGTACGCTCTGCCCTCAAGCGTATTGAAGCCGGTGACTATGGTGCTTGCACCAATTGCGGCGAAGAAATCAGCCCGGAACGGCTGAATGCCCTGCCTTACGCAACCTTCTGTATTCGCTGCGCCAAATAGGCTTGGCGAGCATCAGTCAACCGTGACAACGAAAGTGTTTGCCCCGACTTGGGCAACCTTTCGCGGGCTTGGCGTCTTCTCGGCGACTCCCCCTACGACAACAAAGGTAGTCGGATTTACGGGAACGACTTTACGGGTGGAAACATAGGTAACAGCCGCAGGCACTTGTGTTTGTGCAACTACATTTGCTGCTGGTGGAACGGGTGGCTGATACGCGACTACTGGAGTTGGCTGAACTGGCTGCCAAGTAACAGGCGATGGTAGCGGCTGGGGTGGTTGTCGAGCTGCCACTTCGCGTTTTTGTTCTTTTTTGTCCGCTGGCTCTGACCGACTCTGAACAATTCTTGTTGGCTGGTTACTGGGTTCGCTCGCCGTATTCTCTTCGTTCTTTTTGCTGGAATCCGTGCTACTTAACAAAGCACGCTCTACGGCTTCCCCGTTATCCATTGGTCGAGGTTGATCTGCTGGTGTATCTGCTGCTTGCTGGACAGAAACTGTCAAGGATTTCTCAGCACCCACATTGCTGACAGCCTGCCCACTGGCTTCCTTCGGCATCACAGGCAGCGTCAATGCCGCCACACCCACCGGCTTTTCAACGATTGACACCTCTTGCTGGGTCTCTATCCGTGCTACTGTCTCAATATTTGTCTCCTGATAAACATGGTAAAAACCATAGCTTAACAGCAAACCAACACCAGTCATGACCATGGCTCGGGGCAAAACGCCACTTTTTCCTGCTTTTTTGGGTAACTGCTCAACAGGTGACTCATCCTCATCAAACACACCGCCAGCAATGCCCTGCAACAAGTCGTAAGGCAGCATTTGCCGCTTGACCCGCTGGAATGCCAGACTTTGCTGAACAACCTTCCAGCCAGCCCCTCCAAGTACCGCCAAAGGAACAGGAGCTAACCGTTGAACTTCTGCCTGAAGGCTACTGGCATCCGCAAATGGTCTGCGCCCTCCCAATAAATGGTAAGCAATAGCAGCCAGGGAAAAAGTGTCATCCGGGACAACAGGCAACAAGCCGTTCGCCACTTCAGGACTAATATAAGCAGACTCAAGCTGTAGGGATACTCGTTGTTGTGTCGACACACCAGTCAGGACGCGCAAAACGACAGCCAGCGGGGCATTCAGCAGCTTGCAAGCATTACCTGTACACAAAATCGCCCCTGGCTCCAGAAACCCGTAACCATCACGTGAAATAAAATGCTTGGCTGCACGGAAAATATTGAACAGGATGGCTTGCGCTTCTGTGGTAGAGAAAGTCTTGCCATCGTGTTCGTGTTGCCGAATGATTTCAGAAATGGTGTGACCGGCACTTTCGTTATAAATGAGCCAGCAGGTATCTGCATCCTGATAAGCACCTGCAACACTCAACGGTGACGTCGGTTTATCAAACTCTTCCAGCACCCGTTGCAAGGTGTTCTCAAAACCAAGATAAGCAACCAAGGTAGGCACTACCGCAGCAAGGATCACCCGGCTTTCTGTACCATCAACTTCCAGTGTCATCCGATCCCGTGCACGGAAAAATGTTGCCAGCGCTGTCTCGGCAATCAGTGATTCCAGCACATATTGACCAGCTACGACTCGATTCTCTACGGTCGAATCAATAGAAACATGTATTTCATCCATTGATAACACCACTACACACATTCATGACAAATACCCTGCGGCTGTCCATTATGCATATATTTTAGTGAAAGTCGAAGAATTAGTTATTAAAAACAATTTATATTCAAGCGGTCACGGCTTATGAGCCGTGCTATTTTCAAGCAGGAAATACACATTGTCTTGCAGTAGAATAAGCTGCTCTTTTGAACTGGGGGATTAATCACATGAAACCATTAATGACCATCACCATGCTCGGATGTGCGCTTGTCCTGACTGCATGTACGGCAGTTGCACCAGCACCAAAGCCTGCATCCATTCCAACCGACCCGGCATCAGCACGTGCCGCCAACCCTGCATCCATGAACTGTATCCAGCAGAACGGCAAATTGCAGATCGAACGCACGGCACAAGGCGAAGTTGCTTACTGCATACTGTCCGATGGCAAGCGTTGCGAGGAATGGGACATGTTCCGGGGTAACTGCCCCACCCGCACCGTCAATGTTGGCCTGAAAAAATTCGGTTTTTAGGCATTCACCATCTCACCCACCAGATGATAACTACGCACGACCCGTCCATCGGCTTCCACGGAATGCAGATGGACGTCGTAACCCCATAAACGGTGGACATGCCGCAACATTTCATTCACATCATTGTTCAGGGGACGCCGGTTGGTCAACACATGCTGCAAGGACAAGGAACGGTCGCCCCGCAAATTGACCCGCGCCACCTGAATGTCCGGCTCCTGATGGCTCAGGTTGTATTGCTGTGACAAGGTTTCACGCAAACGCCGGTAGCCTTCATCGTTATGGATGGCCGTTACATCAATGGTGTTTTTACGATCATCATCTTCCAGGGCAAACAAGTGGAAATCCCGCATGATTTTCGGCGACATGAATTGCAGGATGAAACTTTCATCCCGGTAGTTGCGCATCACATGATCCAGAGTTGTTACCCAATCTGAACCGGCAATGTCCGGGAACCAATATTTGTCTTCCTCCGTCGGCTTTTCACAAATACGGCGGATGTCAGTCATCATGGCAAAACCTAGCGCATACGGATTGATGCCATTGTAATAGGGGCTGTCGAATCCCGGCTGCATCACCACATTGGTGTGGGAAGTGAGGAACTCCATCATGAAACCTTCATTCACCAGCCCTTCGTCGTACATTTCATTGAGGATAGTGTAATGCCAGAAGGTTGCCCAACCCTCGTTCATCACCTGGGTCTGGCGCTGTGGGTAAAAATACTGCGCGACCTTACGCACGATACGGATAATTTCACGCTGCCAAGTATCCAGTGACGGTGAATTTTTTTCGATGAAATACAGGATGTTTTCCTGTGGCTCTTCAGGGAAATTGCGTACCGCCTTTTCCTCGTCACGTTCACGCCCACGGTGTGGCAGAGTCCGCCACAAATCATTCAGATGCTGCTGGATGTAGCGTTCGCGCTCTTGCTGGCGTTGCTGCTCCTCGGCAGCAGAGATCGGTGAAGGCCGTTTGTAACGGTCAACCCCGTAATTCATCAAGGCATGGCAAGAATCCAGCAACAGCTCCACCTGTTCGACTCCGTAGCGCTCTTCGCACTGCGTGATGTATTTCTTGGCAAACATCAGGTAGTCGATGATGGCTTCCGCATCTGTCCATGTACGGAACAGGTAGTTGCCCTTGAAAAACGAATTGTGCCCGTAGCAAGCGTGTGCAATCACCAGCGCCTGCATGGTCAGGGTATTTTCTTCCATCAAATAGGCAATGCAGGGGTTGGAATTGATGACGATTTCATACGCCAGCCCCATGCGCCCACGGCTGTAGTTTTGCTCGACATTGACGAAATGCTTGCCGTAAGACCAGTGATTGTAGAAAACAGGCATCCCAATGGCTGCATACGCATCCATCATCTGGTCGGAACGGATGATTTCAATCTGGTTGGGATAGGTATCCAGCCGGAATTTGTCTTTGGCGATACGCCCAATTTCACGGGTATAGGCTTCGATGGTCTCAAATGTCCATTCAGAACTGGTCGAAATGTAATGTTTGCCGTTAGCTGTTTGGACCGTCATGTTATCTCCTCACCCGTATGTTTCTTGAACAACTCGCGAAATACCGGATAAATCTCGGCATTGTTGCGCACCCGCTGGATGGCAAAACGATCCATGAAATCGCGTTGCAGATGCTCGTACAAATACCACAAGCCCTGCGGGTCACGGTCGCCAATTTCGATATAGGTGTAGTACTGCACAAATGGCAGGATGTTACTGATCAGGGCATCATGGCAACGCTGGTTGTCTTCATGCCAGTTGTCACCATCGGATGCCTGCGCCACGTAGATATTCCACGCATCCGGCGAATAGCGTTCCTTGATGATGTCACCTGTCAGATTGAGGGCACTGGAAACCACTGTACCGCCAGTCTCGCGGGCATAGAAGAAGGTTTCCTCATCCACCTCCTGCGCCTGGGTATGGTGACGGATGAACACTACCTCAATCTTCTCGTAATTCTTTTTCAGAAACAGATACAGCAGGAAAAAGAAACGCTTGGCAACATCCTTGATGTCTTGCGTCATGGAGCCTGACACATCCATCACACAAAACATCACAGCTTTGGGGGATGGGCGGGGTACTTTCACCTTGAGGTTGTACTTGAGGTCAAAATCATCCAGCCAGGGAATGGCATGAACCCGTACATTCAGGTGTTCCAGCTCGGCTTGCAGCAGCAAACGCTGTTCTTCCACTTCGTCACAGGTGTCACACTGCGCAAGTGCCGCCAATTCTGCCAGCACTTCTTTGCGACGGCGGCGATCTTTGCCACGCAGGGCAATACGGCGAGCATGGGCACTGCGCATGGAACGCACAATATTGATCTGAGCCGGATTGCCCACTTCACTGACACCGGCACGGTGATAATCGAAGGAATCCATACTCAGCAACTGGCGTTTGACCATGTTGGGTAAAGCCAAGTCTTCAAACAGGTACTCCAGAAACTCCTTTTGCGAAATCTGGAAAACAAAATCATCCATGCCGTCGCCATCTGCCGACGCCTGCCCGGAACCACTGCCACCGCCGCCCCCACCGGGCGGACGCTGGATACGGTCGCCTTGCACGAATTCCTTGTTGCCTGGATGTACAATGTCACGCTTGCCACCCTGCCCGTGCCGGAACACGGGTTCGGAAATGTCGCGCTTGGGGATGGTGATACTTTCCCCCTGTTCCATGTCCGTGATGTTGCGGCGGCTGACTGCATCCGACACGGCGCGGCGAATCTGCTTCTGGTAACGCTTGAGGAAACGTTCCCGATTCACCAAACTCTTGTTTTTACTGTTCAGCCGACGGTCGACGATGTAGGCCATACGGCACTCCTTTTACTGCGACTTGCGCACCCGCAGATACCATTCAGCCAACAGACGCACCTGCTTCTCGGTGTAACCGCGCTTCATCATGCGCTCGACGAAATTGTCGTGCTTGCGCTGTTCATCCGCCGACGATTTGGCACCGTAGGAAATGACCGGCAGCAAGTCTTCCGTACTGGAGAACATTTTCATCTCGATCACACGCCGCAGCTTTTCATAGCTAGTCCAGGCCGGGTTGCGCCCATTGTTGTTGGCACGCGCCCGCAGCACAAAGTTGACGATTTCATTACGGAAATCTTTTGGATTACTGATACCTGCCGGTTTCTCGATTTTTTCCAGATCGGCATTGAGTGCTGCACGGTCAAGAAATTCGCCGGTTTCAGGATCACGGAATTCCTGATCCTGAATCCAGAAGTCGGCATAAGTCACGTAACGGTCGAACAGGTTCTGACCGTATTCGGAATAGGATTCAAGGTAAGCGGTCTGGATTTCCTTGCCAATGAAGTCGACATAGCGCGGTGCTAGATACTCCTTGATGAAACGGATGTAACGTGCCTGGATTTCTGCCTGGAATTGCTCTTTCTCGATCTGGCGTTCCAACACATACATCAGGTGCACAGGGTCAGCCGCTACTTCGGTGGCATCGTAGTTGAACACCTTGGACAAAATCTTGAAAGCGAAGCGGGTGGAAAGCCCACTCATGCCCTCATCCACACCAGCCGCATCCTGATATTCCTGGATAGTCTTAGCCTTGGGGTCGATGTCCTTGAGGTTTTCACCGTCGTAAATACGCATCTTGGAAAACAGGCTGGAATTTTCCGGTTCCTTCAGACGTGACAATATGCTGAATTGCGCCAGCATCTTGAGCGTATCCGGCGCACAAGGTGCTTGTGACAGGGAACTGTTGATCAACAGTTTTTCGTAAATCTTCACTTCTTCGGTCACACGCAGGCAGTAAGGCACCTTGACGATGGAAACCCGGTCAATGAAGGCTTCGTTGTTGCGGTTGTTTTTGAAGGTCTGCCATTCGGATTCATTGGAATGCGCCAGAATGATCCCGGAAAACGGAATCGCACCAATACTTTCCGTGCCATTGAAGTTACCTTCCTGGGTTGCGGTCAGCAGTGGGTGCAGCACCTTGATCGGCGCTTTGAACATTTCCACGAATTCCATCAAACCCTGATTGGACAGGCACAACCCACCGGAATAACTGTAAGCGTCGGTGTCATTCTGTGGATAATCTTCCAGCTTGCGAATGTCGACCTTGCCGACCAGCGAAGAAATGTCCTGATTGTTTTCATCACCCGGTTCGGTTTTGGAAACCGCAATCTGGTTGAGGCGTGACGGGTAACGCTTAACCACTCGGAAGCGGGTAATATCACCACCGTATTCATGCATACGTTTGACCGCCCACGGCGACATGATGGTTTTCAGGTAACGGCGCGGAATGCCGTAATCTTCTTCCAGAATCGCACCATCTTCCTCAACATTGAACAAACCCAACGGAGATTCATTGATGGGGGAACCCTTGATGCAGTAGATCGGCGCTTTTTCTATCAGGGCTTTCAGACGCTCAGCCAGTGAAGACTTGCCGCCGCCGACCGGCCCCAGCAGGTACAACACTTGCTTGCTTTCTTCCAGACCCTGCGCGGCATGACGGAAAAAGGACACAATCTGCTCAATGCAGTCTTCCATCCCGTAAAACTCAGAGAACGCGGGGTAACGGCGGATGATTTTGTTGGCGAAAATTCGGCTTAAACGTGGATCACGGGAAGTGTCCACCAGTTCTGCTTCACCGATGGCGAACAACATCCGTTCAGAAGCGGTAGCGTAAGCCATCGGATCTTGCTTGCAGATGTCGAGGTATTCCTGTAACGAGTATTCTTCTTGTTGTAAGGTTTCGTAGCGGGACTGGTAATGGCGAAAGATATTGCTCATGTCGTTTCCCTTGGATAATAACGTGAAACTCTTGCCTGTTAGTCTATCTTAAACGTTAGACTACAGAATGACGAAAAGTGTAGTTTTATTGCTGTTTTTTGTGATGACTACACTAAACCAGATCGTAATGGATGCCCAATAAATAACAGATGAACGGGAACTGCCATGAAATTTGCCACCTTCAACCTGTACCAGTTCGTTGCCAGCGACAGCTATTGGTACGCACGTGACCCACACAACACTTACACCGCTACCGAATGGGCACAGAAAACCGCCTGGATCAGCCAGCGCCTGTATGAAATGGATGCCGATGTGGTTGGTTTTCAAGAAGTTTTCAGCATACCGGCACTGCGTGAACTGTGTATTGCCGCAGGCTACCCGCATTTCGTCACGGTGGATGAACCAGGCAGTAAGCCGGAAGATCCAGCCGTCTATTTCCGCTCTGTGGTTGCATTGGCATCTCGTTTTCCGGTTGTACGTACCCATTCGCTGGAAATTCCAGCCGATATTCGGCAGGATTTACCCATTACTGACAGCTTCCGCTTCAGCCGCCGCCCGGTGTGTGCGGAGCTTGATACCCCGGAACTGGGCAAGTTGAGCGTTTATGTACTGCACCTCAAATCCAAACGCCCGGTCAGTCTTGACATGCATTACGATGACAAGCTGGAATGGAACCATCGGGTACGCGATACCTTGCGCCGCTTGTCACGCGGCACGATTGCTTCCCTGTTCCAGCGCGGCATGGAAGCCACCTTGGTCTACCACCATATCAGCCAGCAACTGGAACAGGATGCCAACCACCCGATTGTGGTACTGGGCGACCTCAACGACAGCCAGGATTCGATCCCACTGGATGCCCTCACCATGCAGGAACGTGTCCACAGCATCGGTGGGCTGGATGAAGACAACTGGCCGCAAGGCATTACCCAACACCTGCACGAATACCGTTTAACCGATACCTTCCGGCTGGCACCCAACATGCGCCACCGGGTGCGCCCGTTTACCCATATCCGGCGTGGCGATGGCGGTGTGCTGGATTACGTGCTGGTTTCCAATGTACTCAACAGCAAAAACCCACAAGCCAAGGCAGAAGTTGCCGCTTATGAAGTCTGGAATCAGCATCTGGACAGGGATGGTATCGACGACCGCCTGCAATCCGACCATGGGCAAGTTTGTGTGGAACTACGCCCGTGTGATGCCTTGCCTGAGCATGTGGAAGGTATCCGGCAGAAACCGGCGCATCTGGTCACGTCCCTCGCTGACATCATTACCCGGCAGGATTTTGTCGAATACGCAGGTGGTGTGTATCAGTCCTACCAGCACTTCCGCCAGTGGGACAGCCGCGACAAGTGGAAAAATTTCTGGTCGTTTTTCTTTGATACCGAATACGGCTGGGTGACAGCACTTTATGGTACGTTGCCGGTTTCCGAGCTTTACCAGAAACAGCGCCACAGCATCGAGCACATCATTCCGCGTGATTTTCTTGACCGTTATCTGGCACGCAAGGGCGCACCCCGCCATGTGCGCTACGGTGCAACCGTCAATCCTTTCAACCTTGCCCCGTCAGAACGCGGCTTGAATGCCAAACGCTCCAACTTCCGCTTTGATTTGGACGACGACCACATTGTGCGCCCTTACCAGATTGAGCTGCACCCGGAAAACTTTTCCGGGACAGGCTTCGATGCAGACCATGAGTGGGTCATCCCGTCCCGTAACCGAGGGGACATTGCCCGCTCCATCCTTTACATGCTGCTGGTGTATGAAATCGACGAGCTTTACAACCGCCATATCGACACCCTGATTCACTGGGCCAAGCTCGACAGCCCTAGTGCCTGGGAGATTGCCTACAACAACTGGGTTTACACCCGCCGGGGCATCCGCAACCCTTTCATTGATAGCCCGGAAAATGCCCTGATACTGCTGAACAATACGGAACTGCTGAAGTCGCTGGAGTTCAAGCCTGCGGCGACGCTATAGCTATTCCCAGTTGTAGCCACTTTCGTCTGCCAATTTTTCACACAAGGCTTCAAGCTCTTCCAGAAAAACATCCTCATCATTGGGGATGATTTCAAAGGTGGAAAACTCGATATAAGTCCCGTCATCGTCTGCATCTTCTGACCATTCAAAGCTGTAGTAGTCGCTTTCCGTGGTGTGCTTGGCACACAGTTTGTCAATCCGCTCAACAACCTTTTCGCCGCGTTCGGTATAGATGTAAAAACCGCTCAGAGTCAGAGCTTCAACCTCTTCGCCCCCCTCTTCTTCCGTTTCTTCCTCCCCGGATTCTTCGTAACCCTCTACGCTGAAATCATAGTTTTCATCTTCCGCCCACTCGTTACAAAGGTCATCCAATTCCTCCAAAAAACCTTCCGGGTCTTCCAGGGCAATATCAAAGTTGCTGATTTCAGCGTAAGTGACTCCTTCTTCTTCGGTTTCCTCATAATCGAAATAGAATTCCTCATCCGTGGCATATTCCTCACACAGTTGTTCCAGGGCAGTGGCAAAACCCTCCACATCATCAGTCGCAACATAGAAATCAAACAACTGGACGGAACCGTCTTCGGCAAAGTAGGAGCTATCATCTTCCGACTCGATTTCCTGAGCAAAATCCAGATCTTCGACCGACTTGATGATCCAGGTATCATGCCCATTCCAGTCACTGTGGATAACGTACTTGTAAGGTATGTAGCAATAACCCTTGTCACCCCATTCATTACCCCAGGAATTGCGCACGATGAACATCTTGTCCTTGTCCAGATAACCCACGCACAACATGGCGTGCCAGCCATGCTCTTCACGTTCCTGCTCGCTTGTTCTGGGCATGGGTACACGCCCACGGTTATCGGTGGCATGATCGAATGAGGTAAATGTATTCAGGCAAAAAGCAATCGGATAACCGTCAGCTAGGGTATGACGGTACAAATCCAGATCGGTTTCGACGTATTCTGCTTCCGCAATTTTGAAATAAGCGCCATGCTGATAGGCTTCTTCTGCGGGTTCAGCAATGATGCTGTCTTCATCATTCGGCCACAGGTCTTCACGGCAAGCTCCGTATTTTTTCAAACCCTCAATCGCGGATTGCATGGAAGTGCCTTCATCCTGTTCAACATCGTCATCTTCCAGACGGGCGTTGTAATAGATGAACAGGCGACTGACATCAGCAGCATCACCCAGGGTACGCTTGGCAAGGTATTCATACGCACCAGCACAGGCATTGGCTACACAACTATTACCAACCTGCTCTTCCACTGAAGTCAGGTAAGGGCGCAAGTCAACTTTGGGAGGCAAGGGCTTGGCAGCAGAACGTCCAACCTTGCGGCGTTTGGCGTCAGGTGGAACAGCACCGACACGGCAGCCGCCAATTTTGTTATTGCGTGGTTTCAAGCATCCTCCTTCGACTGTTGTACTATTAGCTCATCACTCACCAAGCCAATTAGTCTAAGCAAGTTTCAGGAAGTATAAAATATTTCGATTACAACTGGTTGCGCAGCATCAACTCCCCCGGATGCGGTGTCAGGTAATACTGACGCTCGACATAAGGCTGAGGATGTCGCCGGAAATGGTGCTTGAGCAAGGTAATCGGCACAATCAGTGGCACATACCCCTGCCGATACTGGTGAATGGTTGCCAGCAGCTCCTGCCGGTCGCCTGCGTCAAGATGGGCTTTCAGATAGCCCATCAAGTGTTGCAAGACATTGGCATGTTGCCCGCGTGATACCCGTTTTGCCAGCGATTGCATGAGCAGTTGGATATAGGCATCAGCCAGTTGCTGGAAATTCTCTACTTTGCCGACTTGCGCCACCATTTGCCCCAATTCACGGGCTTGTTCCTGATCATGTGCCATCAGGATGTATTTGTGGTCAGCATGGAAATCAACCAGTGATGCTGGTGTCAGCCCGGTAGCTTCCAGACCGCGCCAGCGATGGTAGACAAATACCCGCCCGATGAAATTTTCACGCAATACCGGGTCGCACAAACGCCCTTCCTCCTCCACCGGCAGCAAGGGGAAACGTTGCCTGAGGGTTTGGGCAAAAATACCCGTACCATCGCGTTCAGGTGGCAGGTTGGAGCGTGAGAGGTTGTACACCTTGACCCGTTCCATGCCGCAACTGGGGGAATTCTTTTTGAGGATATAGCCACAGACCTGCGCCAGTTGTGCCGTCACTTTGTCAATATAACCGGCTAGCCGTTCGGTGTGGTCGATGCTGGCATCCTTGATGTCCACCGCATGGATGTCTGTACCCATTCGCACCAGATGCATGGTGGGGCGCGGCACACCCAGCCCCACACCGACTTCAGGGCATAGCGGCATAAAATCAAAGTATTGACCAAGCGTGTTGGTTATATAGGCATCACGTTTGTGCCCGCCATCGTAACGGACTTCATGCCCGATCAGGCAGGCGCTGATACCAATTTTTATGCGTTCGTACTCGTCCATCAAGGTAACTTCGCTTTGTTGTACATGAAAAGACCTTTTCAGGCTGACCAATGATAGGTATTGTCTCACTTTTGTAATGGTATGGGTGAATATACGTAGGCAAACAAGGGAAAACTGCTACACTTTCCGCTTTGCATTCACCTGTATACGCTCATGCAACCTACTATGCCCCGCTTTGGCGAATTCGTCACCCTGATTGCGATGCTCAGTTCCCTGACGGCTTTGTCCATTGATGCGATGCTGCCTGCCCTTGCCATTATTGGACAGGATCTGCACGTACAACATGCCAATGAACCACAATTGATCATTTCCACCCTGTTCGTCGGCATGGTATTCGGGCAAATCGTGGTCGGGCCATTGTCAGATGCTTACGGGCGCAAACCACTGATGTATGCGGGATTGATCATTTTCATGCTGGGTAGTCTGGTGGCGATGCTAGCACAGGATTTTTCCCAGATGCTGCTGGGGCGCTTCCTGCAAGGTCTGGGCACAGCAGCCCCCAGAATCCTGACCATGGCACTGGTGCGTGATTGCTACGCAGGGCGTGGCATGGCAAGAGTACTGTCGTTCACCATGAGCATTTTCGTGCTGGTTCCAATGATTGCACCGTCGTTGGGGCAAGCCATCCTGTTGCTGGCAAGCTGGCGCAGCATTTTCAGCGGCTTTCTGCTCTTGGCGGTCATTGTGGCTGGCTGGTTCTGGCTGCGGATGCCGGAAACCCTGCCAGCGGACAAACGCCGCCCCCTTAATAGCCAGACATTACAGCAAGCCTTGCGGGAAACCCTCACAACCCGTAGCAGCATGATGTACATGCTGACTGCCGGGCTGGTGTTTGGCGTATTCCTCAGCTACCTGAGTTCATCACAGCAGATTTTGCAAATCCAGTACAGGCTGGGGGAACAGTTTCCGCTGTATTTTGCAGTGCTGGCGTTCTCTGTTGGCGGGGCATCATTCCTGAATGCTCGACTAGTGATGCATTATGGAATGCGCTGGTTGTCGCACCGCGCCATCCTTGCCTTTACCCTGCTATCGGCAATCTTCTGGGTGATAACCTATCAGGCTGGCGGGCAGCCATCCCTCACCAGCCTGATGGTATACCTCAGTCTGGCCTTCGTGGCACTGGGGATCATGTTCGGCAACCTGAATGCATTGGCAATGGAACCACTGGGGCATATTGCCGGTATTGCTGCCTCTGTCATCGGCTCGTTGTCGACACTGACCGCCATTCCGCTGGGTATCCTGATCGGGCAAAGTTATGACGGTACGGTATTGCCACTGGTCACTGGTTTCTTTCTGCTGGGTTTAGCGGCAAGTGTACTGATGTTGAAAGCCGAGGCACACTGACGGTTTGCGCTAGCCTGCCACAATCGTTACCCTTGCAACCTTTTACCCGATCAGGAATACCCATGAGCGACCTGCCAGCCTGCCCACAATGCGGCTCTGAATACACTTACGCAGACAGTGCGATGTACGTTTGCCCGGAATGCGCCCACGAGTGGTCATCCACTGCCGCTACCGCCGCAGAAGAAACACGGGTCATCAAGGATGCCAACGGCAATGTCCTGCAAGACGGCGACACTGTTACCGTCATCAAGGATTTGAAAGTGAAAGGCTCATCATTGGTGGTCAAGGTCGGCACGAAAGTGAAAAACATCCGGCTGGTGGAAGGCGACCACGACATCGACTGCAAAATTGATGGCATTGGCGCGATGAGCCTGAAATCGGAGTTCGTCAGGAAGGTATAACCAGTCATCACAAAATCCCCTCAAGCCATCAAAGATGCACAGAAGCAAGTGGAGGTTAAATATAGCCATGAGTAAGCATGACAATGCCATCGAAAACATCAAAACCATTGTTGACAACATTCCAGCAGAGTTGCGGGATGCCTTGTTACAAGATATGCAAAACCACATGGGCACAATGGAAACACCAAGAATCATCGCTTACCAGAAAACCCGCGAAGAAAATCTTTTATTGAATGAAGAACTAACCAACTTGATTACAGATGAAGCATACTCGGGGGCAGCACAAAGGCTCGATTCATTCGATGAAGATGGAAACTTTGTCTACCATCAGGAAATCGAGATTGACTACCGACTGGATTTCATTCTCTTTGACTTTCGCTCCCGTGATGGCAAAACGTTGGTACAACAGCAACTTGAACAAACCGATATAAGCAATACCAGCAAACATACAACACTGACTATTTACAATGCTGCCAAAACCAGTCTATACGGTGTTGTTGCGGCTAACCGCCTTGAATACACCGTCACACTGCGTAATCTACTGAACAAAACCGAGCCATTAGTTACCGTTACCGATATGGGCTTAAGCCGTACTCTGAAACCGCACCACCATATCTTGTTCGCCCGGATTATGCGTTACCCTGATTTTAATGCCAATTCCGGGATTGCAATGGTATTCACCCAACGCAAATACGACAAGGTATACAAAGCCTTTGAAAAACGTTACAAAAAGCTACCTGGCAACCTAAGTTCAGCGGAAAAGCGTTTCATCGCATTTTTCCACGTTAACCGTGAATTCGGCGAACCCATTAAAACCCAGTAAATACGGACAAAAAGCACTTCCCGCCCCACATCTGACCTTGATCTGATCGCTTTTGTGCCAAACACGCAAACAAGCCAGGTCTATGCCGCCCGCGAAGCACTGGAGGAAAGCTCCCTGCTCTTCCGGGTCGATTTGCTGGAGTGGGATGAATTGCCCACCAGTTTCCAGCAGAACATTTTGCAGCACTACATCCCGCTGGGTTAAGCTGCACAACCTTGCATGATTTGACAAACCAAAACAAACAATGAGCAACAACACCTACGACGCCTCGGCGATTGAAGTCCTCACCGGCCTTGACCCGGTACGCAAACGCCCCGGCATGTACACCGACACCACCCGCCCCAACCATCTGGCGCAGGAAGTGATCGACAACAGCGTGGACGAAGCCCTCGCCGGACACGCCAACCAGATTGAAGTCACCCTGCACGCTGACGGTTCCATCGCTGTCAGCGACAACGGGCGCGGGATGCCCGTCGACCTTCACCCCGAGCAGGGCAAACCGGGGGTGGAAGTCATCCTCTGTACCCTGCACGCAGGCGGCAAATTTTCCGACCAGAACTACCAGTTCTCCGGTGGCTTGCACGGTGTGGGCGTATCGGTGGTCAACGCCCTGTCGCGTAAGCTGGAAGTCACCATCAAGCGCAACAGCCAGCTTTACCGCATGGGCTTTGCCGACGGCAACAAGGCCAGCGAACTGGCAGTGATCGGCAAGGCAGGCAAGCGCGAAACCGGCACGACGGTACATTTCTGGCCGGATGCAAAATACTTCGACACGGTGAAATTCAGCGTCCGCCACCTCAAACACAACCTGCGGGCAAAAGCGGTGCTGTGCCCCGGCTTGCGCATCCGCTTTACCGATGCTTCAGCGACTGAAGCGGAAGTCACCGAGTGGTATTACGAAAATGGCCTGCGGGACTACCTGCGCGATGCCGTCAACGAATTCATCACCCTGCCTGAGACCCCGTTCACCGGTTCGCTGTCTTCCCCGCGTGAAGCGCTTGACTGGGCGTTGCTATGGCTGCCGGAAGGTGGTGAAGCGGTGCAGGAAAGTTATGTCAACCTGATCCCCACCGTACAAGGTGGTACACACGTCAACGGCTTGCGCACCGGCGTGACCGATGCCTTGCGCGAATACTGCGAATTCCGCAACCTGCTGCCACGCGGGCTGAAACTGACCCCGGATGACGTGTGGGACAATATCGCCTTCGTCCTGTCGTTCAAGATGCAGGAGCCGCAATTCGCTGGGCAAACCAAGGAACGCCTGTCTTCCCGCGAAGCCGCCAGTTTCGTTAGTGGCGTCATCAAGGACGCTTTCAGCCTCTACCTCAACCAGAACACCGTGATCGGCGACCAGTTGGCGCAGTTCGCCATCAGCAACGCCGGGCGGCGGATGCGGGCCAGCAAGAAAGTCATCCGCAAGCGCGTCACCGCAGGCCCCGCCCTGCCCGGCAAACTGGCAGATTGTTCTTCGCAGGACACCAACCGCACCGAACTGTTCCTAGTGGAAGGTGACTCGGCGGGCGGCTCTGCCAAACAGGCGCGTGACCGTGAGTTCCAAGCCATCATGCCGTTGCGCGGTAAAATCCTTAACACCTGGGAAGTTGACCCGGAACAGGTGCTGGGTTCACAGGAAGTGCACGACATTTCCGTCGCCATCGGTGTGGAACCGGGGCATTGTGACCTCAGCCAGTTGCGCTACGGCAAGGTGTGCATCCTTGCCGATGCGGATTCGGATGGGGCGCACATCGCCACCCTGTTGTGTGCGCTGTTCGTGAAACACTTCCGCCCCTTGGTAGCTGCCGGGCATGTCTACGTCGCCATGCCGCCGCTGTACCGCATCGACATCGGCAAGGAAGTCTATTACGCACTGGATGAAGCCGAAAAACAGGCACGGCTCGACATCATTGCTGCCGAAAAGAAGCGTGGCACGATCACTGTCACCCGCTTCAAGGGTCTGGGCGAAATGAACCCGCTGCAATTGCGCGAAACCACCATTTCCCCCGACACCCGCCGTCTGGTCAAACTCAGCATCGACGACAGCGAAGCCGCCGATACCGTGATGGACATGCTGCTGGCAAAAAAACGTGCCGCTGACCGCAAGCAGTGGCTGGAAACCAAGGGGAACCTGGCCAGCGTATGATGGATATTGCCCAACTCACCGCTCACCTGCACCTGTTGCACCGCAGCTTCCGCCATTACGTCGGGCGTGACCTCGGCGGGCTGGTGTGGGAGGGTGAAAGCACCGCACGGGTGCTGGATGACGCCCCGTTCGTGCTGTTGTCACACAACACGGCTGCTGACCCGGTGTTCACCTACGGCAACCGGGCTGCCCTGCAACTGTTTGCGATGGACTGGGACACCCTGACCCACCTGCCATCTCGCTATTCCGCCGAACCGCTGGCACGCGAAGAACGCGAACACCTGTTGCAGACGGTATCACGGCAAGGCTACATCGACAATTACGCCGGAGTGCGGATTGCCAGCAACGGGCAACGTTTCCTGATCCAGAATGCCATTGTATGGAATTTGCACGATATTCAGGGAAACCACGCCGGACAAGCGGCTTTTTTCGACCAGTGGCACTACATTTGATCGGTTTTCATCGCTGCCTAATAAATCACAGCTATACTCACGGGGGTAAGTACATTTAAAAACCATAACCATCTGGTCGCGGGCTTCCTGACCCGACCAACAAGGAGTGTTTCATGTCTAATGATGTTGAAAAACGGATCAATGACGACTTGCAGGCGTTTTCCCAGGATACCGTTACCTTCATGCAACGTCGCCCACCGAAAACCGATGCGGCAGGCAACCCCACCACAGGTGCAACCCTGTTTTCACAGGAAGCCATTGACAGCAAAGCCTTCATTGCAGCACGTGACAGCCAGCGGATGCACATCCTGCAAGGTGAAGGCGGTGAAACCCGCGCAGCAATTGCTTCCAACGACCGTGCTGAAAATCTGGTGGATACCTTCAAATACAACAAGCTGGCAGACATTGAAAGCGCCGGTTTGATGCAGGCTACCCTAGCAGAGTCCCCTTGGTCAGATGACTACTGGGCCATTTACAAGGGCATTCTCGGCGCACGTTACGCTGACCCTTCCTTCCCGGCTTCTGCTGACTGGAAAGCCAACCACGATTACATCCGCAGCAATCCGGCATCCGCCATCCTTACCAGCGGCAGTGCCAGCCGCATCAACAAACTGTCCCCCGCAGAAAAATACGATGCGCTGGTTGGCGATGCCAATGAATCCCTAACCAAGGCAGGCTGGGCAGAAGGCAAAAGCTATTACGACATGCACGGCGAAGTTGAAAGCTGGATGGGTATCTGCCACGGCTGGGCTCCGGGAGCCTACATGCTGGGTCGCCCAACCAAGGCTATCACGGTGAAAACCCCTAACAACGTGCCCATTACTTTTTACCCTTCCGACATCAAGGCACTCGCATCCCTGCTGTGGGCGAATGTTGCGCCTGCTACCCGTTTCATCGGCGGGCGCTGCAATGACAAGGAACCTGCTACCGATTCATCCACCGGACGCACCACCTCCAGCCAGTGTTTCGACACCAACCCCGGTACCTGGCATCTGGCAGTCGTCAACCAGATTGGCGTCAGCAAACGCAGCATGGTGCTGGATGTTACCTACGACTACGAAGTCTGGAACCAGCCGACCTACGGTTACAGCTACCGCTACTTCGACCCACAGACACGCAAGTACAAGAGCAAGCTGGATGAAGCCATGATCAGCATGGCAAGTTTTACCGCTGACAAATTCCGTGCTTTCCGCAGCCCAAACACCAAATTTGTGGTAGGCATCCAGATGACGGTTTCCTATGTGGTGGAAACCAGACCTTCACACCGGGAAGAAGACAACCCCAGTCATGATGCCATCCAGCAAGCCACTTACTATTACGATCTGGAACTGGACGCGGACAAGAAAATCATCGGTGGGGAATGGTATCAGAACCTGCATCCCGACTTCCTGTGGACACCCGCCAAAAGCGCACGGGCGCAAACCAGTTACGACGCACAGGCAAGCGGAAGCTGGGCACAAGGCAGCCCATTGCCACAAGCCTGGCGGACTGCGGCACAATCTGCCTCCAAATCGCAAAGTGCACCACTGGCAGCCATTGTGGAACACCTGATCAAGTTCTCACGGGCGGGCACTACTCCGGTTCCGGCTCCAACCCCGACGCCAATACCTGTGCCAACTCCAACACCCACTCCGACACCTGTGCCAACGCCCACTCCGACACCAACACCTAGTCCTACACCCACGCCAGCTCCGACACCTGCACCCGCGCCGCGTCCGATGACCTGGTGGGAACGCTTGCTAGCCCGTCTGCTTGGTCGCTGATTGAGCCAGCCGCCGTGCGCGGAAGAATGCCCGCAAGGCTTCCGCGCACGCTTCCTCCAGCACGCCACCGGATACACTGATTCGGTGGTTGTGCCGTTCGTCGCCCAACAGCTTGAAAGCACTACCTGCCGCGCCGGTTTTGGGGTCAAAAGCACCAAACACCACCCGTTCCACCCGCGCATGGATCATCGCCCCCACGCACATCGGGCAGGGTTCCAGCGTCACATACAACACGGAACCCGGCAAACGGTAGTTGCCTGCGGCAATACCACCTGCGCGTAATGCCAACATTTCTGCGTGGGCCGAAGGGTCATGCAAGCTGATCGGCTGGTTCCAGCCCTCTCCCAGAATTTCACCATCACGGATCAGTACTGCCCCCACTGGCACTTCGCCCTGATCTGCCGCTTTTTGCGCCAACCCCAAGGCATGGCGCATCCAGTCTTCATCCCGATTACTCAAGCATCATTTCCTGTTGTGGCTGAGGAAACACTGGTTTGAGCCGCAACTGCCGGAGTTACCCTAGGCGGTTTCTGCCGCCACAAGCCATTCTGCACAAACGCCTGCCAGCCCCAGCGCAACCAGCCCAGTATGGCCATTGCCAGCCACAAGGCCCACGCCAGCATCAGCACACGGTAATACAACAGCGGCACACTGATCACCAACGGCTGTTCCAGTGAGTTGCCGGAACGATCCTGATACCACAACAGGTTTTGTGCCCACGAACCATTGCCATCAATCTGCATTTCCGGCAAACCCAGCAAACCTTTGGCAACCGCCCCAATCAGGGCAGACAGGGCAAATACCGTCAACATCACCAACCCGACCTGCAACAGATTGAATTGCCACCAAGGCCGTGCGTCCGGCGATGCCTTGCCGCGCCATGCCAGTGCCACCAGCCAGCCTGCCACCAGTACCATCAGGTAAGGGCTACTCTGGCTCAAGCCAATGCCCAACAGGAACCATTGCCAGCTTCGCAGCGGGGCAAGACCGGAACGCCCCAACGCCACCGACAGCACCAGCAATACCAGCAACATGCCCCAGAACAATACCGCAGGCCCCATCAGTGGCCCGTTTACCCACAAAACCCAACGGTCTTCCGGCAGTTGCAGGCGAAACTCGCTGTTGACACTGGGCAAGCCCAAATCCAGCAGCGGAAAACGGTAGCCAAGCGGCATTGCGCCCGTTTCCTGCCATTCCAGTACGGCTTCCTGTTTTTTGGGCAGTAATGGCAACACCAGCTTGTTGCCCTGTTGCTGGATAGCCTGTTTGGTTCCATCCACCGTCAGACTTTTTGGCTCCACACCCTCCGGCAAGGTCAGCGTATGTTGCGAACCCCGGCTGCTGTGCAGGTTAAGACGTAGGCTCACGTCACGGGCGCGTTTGCCAACCTCTACGGCAAGCTGGCTACCGAGAATGGTGACAGTCTGACCTTCTGTGCCTTGCGGACGGTTGATCGCTAGTGTGAGGGTTTCACCTGCCCACGGCTTCCATAGCAACAAACTCTGTTTGGCATCTTCCTCATAAGCATTGACTGGCAAACCAGTGGCCTCCACATGCCATACCGGGCTGGCAGCCACCTGCCATTCCTCCAGCCATGCACTGTTGTTGCTGGCGGTGAGCTGTAGCTTCTCTGCCTGAGGCAGGCGTGAAGTCCATTCCAGCGTATCCTGCTGTGGCTTGAGGTTGATCTGAATGGTTTTATCTTTGACGGTAAACTGCTCACTCAGCGGTTGCTCACCCTCCAGCAGCGGCACTGTCAAGGTAATGGGGGAAGCACTGTCAGACACGCGGGTAATGGTGGTCGTCACATACCAGTCCAGCCCCAGATCAAGCTGCCGCCTGATTTTGACGAAAGCAGGCAGGGTCGGCATGTCCTGCGAACTGGCATCCGCCACCGCTGCCGTGCGGTTAAGCTGCAACTGGTCTTCGGGCACGGCATTATCACGTAAGCCATCCACCTGCCAGCCCTCGCCCTGCCAGGTCACACGGTGCGGCTTAAGGAGCAAAGGTAAAGCCATGTTGCTGCGGGCAGACAATTCCCCCTGCAACAGCACGTCATGTTGCCCCTGATCCAGCGCCACCCACAACTGCTGCTCATCATCACGCCGCAGGGTCTGGCTGGCAGTACCGTCCACCAGTACAGTTTGCGGCAACCAAGTGCTTTGACTACCCGGCAAGGGCACAGCAACCTGGGTAGCCGCATGTACTCGCAAGCGCACGGTCAGGCTGCTGGCTTGCAACTGCATGTCCATCACGTCAATTTGGGCGCACTCCGGCAAGCAGTCTGGCGCACGTAACAGACGCTCCTGCAAGGCTTGCAGCATGTCAGTCGGTGGCGTGGGTGGCTCGGCAGCATCAGCAGGTATCGGTGAGCCTGTCAGCAACGGCAATGCCAGTAGCAGGGCGGCAGCTTGCCCACTACGCGCAGTGGGCAGAAAACGTTGCCACCAGCCGCCACCCAGACCAGACAACAGCGCCAGTCGCAGGGCAAACACCAGTAATATCAACACCCCTAGCAGTTTCAGCAAGGAATACGCCAGTGGTGGAATCAGCCACAAATCAGCCCGCTCTTCCGGGGTAATCACACCAGACCACTCCAGCACCACCGTGTCGCCTTGCCATTGTGGCAAACCAGGCCCGGTCTGGATCATGCTGTTGGGGTCGATAGTGCGCAGATTGGCTTCACGCTTGGCTCCCAACCCGGATTTGGCGTAAGACGATACGGAACCATAACCACTATCCTGATACTCGCCGGATGCTTGCACCTTGGGAACCGATATTTTGCGCTCAACCTGCTGGGCAGCTTGTTCTTCCATCACGTTTGTCACTGCATCGGCTGCCATTTCCAGCGGTGGGGCAGCCGCCGGAGCAGCAGGCATGGGAGCCGGTACAGGTGCAACAGCCGCCTTATCAGCCTGAAACGCCATACCAAATCCGCCCATATTGCTACTGGCCTGTTCCAGTTGCGGATACAAGGCAGTACGCACCGTACCGATAGCAAAGGGCAATACAATCAGCACCAGAATCAGCAGACTCAACCAGCGGTAACGTTCCAGCCAGTGGCGCAAGCCTGTATAAGCCGCAGGCAAGGCACGCAACAACGCCACCACTGCCAGCAAATTCAGCCAGATGTATTGCGGTGCATCTGGCAAATGCCAAGTCAGCGGCAAGGCAACCCCAGCAACAGCACCCCATTGCCAGCCATACAGATAGCCGCTTGCCACCACGATCAACAGCACCAGAAACAGATCCAGCAGGTTCCACTGCTGCAACCAAGTATGCGGCAGGTTATCCGTTCCCAAGGCTGCAAACAGCAGCCAACCAGCAGGCAAGTACAGGGTAGTGGTCACTTGTTGTAATTCCTGTTGCCAGCCGCTGACCGGCAACCCGCCAGCGGCTTCATAACGGCTGTCAGCTTCCAGGTTCAGGTTACGGCTACGTACTTCCACCCCATCCGCTTGCCCGTTGGTTTGGCGGGTTATCAGTTGCGGCTCGTCATCCAGACTGACGCGCCCCAGACGAATGTCGGGCAATACTTCCAGACGTGATTCCTGCGCCAGTGTGCCGTTTAGGCGGTCTTGTAGCGTGTAGCCACCACCATCGAAATCTAGCCACAACTGGCGCTGCAAACTGAGCTGTGCCGGGCTGGAAGCCATGCCGCGATGCTGTTCTGCCAATGTCATGTTGCCACCCGTAGTCATCAGGTAAGCAGGCAGACTTGCCCATTCCTCTGGCAAGCGCGTCTGGCTGGGGTCAATGCTGTTCACACCTTCCACCTGCACCTGACGCATAGCAGGGTCAGCGGCAAATACCCACACCTCTTCCGCAGGCCAGGGTGCGCTACTGGCAGGCAAAGCCAGAGCATTCAGGCTGGCGGTGGCACGCCCGGTCAGTTTGAGTGTCCATTCACCGGGACGCAATTGCACTTGCAGTTTGCCATCCTGCCCCATGCGGGTTGGCAGGGGGCTATCCAGATGCAGCGGGATGAAACCGTCCAGCAATACCGGGGCAAGTTCCGCCTGCCGCTGTTTGCCTGCAACCCGTAGCTGGATGCTGGTGGTCACTTGCAATGGGTGGGTATCTTCCACCTTGCGGAAGACTTGCACTTCAAGGTTGTCTTCACTGGCTTCCTGCGTGTTGCTGCTCAACCACAGGCTGCCTGCCTCGTTGAATTCCGGCGTGGCAATCGGGTTGCCATTCACGCTTAGCTTGACCAGACCCGTATCCGGGGCAACGAATAGCGCCTCGGGCAGTTTGTCCCAGAAAAATTGTCCGCTGAGGTCGTAGCTACCTGCCTGCAATTGCAAGACCGGGTAGCCTTCCTTTTCCGTGACGGCAAGCTGGGTATTCTCGCCATTGCGCACCTGCTGCGGCCAGTATTGCGCATTGCCGGGTAGCCGCACAGCGGTTTCACCGTACACTTGCCAATGTTGGGTAAAAGTACCGCCTGTGTCGGTCAGTTGCAGTTCCAGCGAACCTGGCCAGGCACACTGGCGTTGCTCGGCATTGTAGAGGTAGGGACAATTGCGGTCTTTGTGCCCATCCAGCACCCAGCCTACCCAAGGTTTGAGTGGGTCGGGGACTTGATCAGGCGGTAACGGGTTGGCATGTGCCGGGGACAACAAGAGGAAAAACAACAGCAGCGGAAAAATACGCAACATGGTGGTGTCCTATGAGTATTATTGTTAGGGCTATTATCACCCGTCGGGGGCATAGAGTATAGAGCAGGCAGCACGCAAGTGAACAATGCCCAACCCCGCATGGAAAGCTGCACTCAATCGCTTTATGATCCTGTTTTTGGAAACAACCGCAATGCCGCTACCCACTCCGACCACCAGCATTCCATTCCGTGATCTGACCAGTTTGCTCCCGCTGCGTGACCACCTTGCTTACGCCACGCAATTGCAGACGTTGGCGCAACAATTACCCTACCGCATCAACCGCTGGCCTGCTTTCGGTGAATACACCGAAGACTGGTTGACGGTGGAAATCAGCGAATTCAAGCAGCAGTTGTTTTACTGCGAACGTGGTGGATACACCCTGCAAGCCAGCAGCGAAAACCTGATTGACCTGAGCTATCAAATTTTCAGGGCGATTATTCCCGTCATGACCCCAACCGCGCAGCAAATCGCCGCCACCCTTGACCGTTTCAAAGACCAACGCCAGTTAATCTGGTTACGGATGAGTTCCGAAATCTACCGGATGTTCCAGATCAATCCACAGTTTGGAATACGCACCGCCTACGCAAACGTGGCGTGGATGTGCGAAGAACTGGTACGCGCCGGTACTTTCCCAACACCCCAAGCGGCATTCAACAGCCGGGAAGCCATCTTGCACGGCTTGACACTGAGCGGTTTGTCATACACTTATGCGGCAAACGTGTATGAGCAATTACAATAGCTTAGGGCAATCGCATTAAAAAT
>DILV01000027.1:509-70865 GCA_002425225.1 Thiothrix sp. UBA5583 | reverse complement strand
GACTTAGAGCCGTCAACTGTTTTTATGAAACTTTCTTGAAACTTTTTAGCAGACTTCGCACCAGCCAATGCCATCACGTTGATTTGCAAGCTGAATCCAGCCTTGCTCACAACCAGCTCCATTACACAAAGCCTGATGGGCATATTCGGGCAAATTGTTATTTTCGCTCAGATGCATCCCAATCAGGTGTTGTAAACCACCCAAATCAATCTGCTCCAGCAAATATGTGGATTGTTTATTGTCCAAATGACCGTAACGCCCGGCAACACGCGCTTTGAGTGACGGCGGGTAAGGCCCGTTGGCGAGCATGTTGGCATCGTAATTACATTCCAGCATCAAGGCATCCAGACGCTGTAACATCTGGATAATCAGCGGCGTGTGACTGCCAACATCCGTAAGGATACCCAAACGCCTATTTCCATCACTGAAGACGAACTGGCAGGGTTCACGGGCATCATGAGGAACCGGAAAGGGAGTAATGTGCAAGTCGTGCACATCCAATTCCTGATGTACATTAATGAAATGGGCACTGGCAAATTGGGTATCACGCATAGAGTGGTGCGTACCAACAGTTAACCATACAGGAAGATTATAACGGCGGGAAAGTCGACCAACGCCAGCAGCGTGATCACTGTGTTCGTGCGTAACCAGAATGGCAGTCAGTGATTGCGGCGGGCAGCCCAAACGGTGCAAGCGGCGCTCTGTTTCACCAAGGGTAAAACCACAATCAAGCAGAATCCGGGTTTTCCCGGATTCTATGAGCGTACCATTGCCTTTGCTGCCACTACCGAGTGAAGCAAAGCGCAGCATTAGCGTTCAAATTCGGCTTTCAGGCGCTCCAGCAAGCCGTTGGCAATCGCAGGATTCAAGGGGGAGCCATCCGCATCACCGACTGTAATGACGCTACGATTACCTGCATCAGCAATTTGTACCTGATAACGTGCCCCAATTTTTAGCACATCGCGGTCAGACTTGAACATGCGGGTAAAGAAACCCTGTTTTTCCTGATCGCGGGTATCACCCTGATAGGTGGCGACGTAAATACCCTGCTCACGTTGCTGGCCTTCAATACTTAAACCAATGCGACCGAGCATAATGCCTGTACGAATCCACACATCATTAGCACCACCACCCACCAGCAAGGCTGGCTGACCAGCATCCAGCTTGGTCATAGCGACCGGCACAGCAGTAAGTGTTGACTCTGGAATAGGGGCTGCGCTTTTCGCAGGATCGCCCCCCTGCATGAAAATCATCAGGCGATTGAGCATTTCACCTTCCAGCTCTGGTCTGGATGGGGCGTACTGCCATTTTGTACCCGTACCGCTGACAATCTCTTCAGCACGCTCATGGCTGAGGTATACATTGGTTACTTGTGCTGACGGACGCTCCAGACGCATTTTATAGCGGTCACGGCTGCCTGCGTCATACATACCTTCAAAGGCTTTGCCCAGCAGTTTGCGGATACCATCCAACGGGATTTCCGCCTTGTTTTCTGCCCAGTCAGTTTCCATGATGCCAACCCGTGGTTCATCACGCTTGAGATCGACACCCATGACACGCCAGAATTCCTGCAACTTTGGCCAAACAGCTTCCGCAGGCGCACTGACTTGCAACCAGCGCACATTACCATCCCGCATGATTTGCAGACCTGCATTGGCAGGCAATACGGCACGACTGTCGCTTTGCGCTGAACCTTGCGCCAGTGCCGAGGCACTAACCGCACTTCCCGGAATAACAGCGAACTTTGGATCGTAAGCAGGTGAATTCAAATCTGGCGGAACTTCCAGCGCATTAATGCTGCGGCTGTTTTTGTAATCGATCCGGTCGCCGACATCAAAATTCAGGGAACCACAAGCTGACAACACCAGCACAGAGCTGATGACCAAAGCCGAACGTGACAGATAGCGGATATTCATGGAATTCATTCTGTATACCGTTTAACAACTAACACTCAATGCCTGCCCTGCGCATAGCGGCTAGCACCCGTGGCTGAACAGCCTCGGAACATGCTACCAGCGGCAGACGGATGCCCTGTTCATCCCCATAACCCATACGGGCCAGCGCCCATTTGACTGGAATCGGGTTCGGTTCCAGGAACAGGTCTTTGTGCAAATCTTCCAGTGTGGCATTGATACGGCTTGCTGTATCACGATCGCCTGCCATTGCTGCTGCACACATCTCGTGCATGGCTTTGGGGGCAACGTTGGCAGTGACAGATATGTCACCCTTGCCACCCAGCAGGATCAGTTCCATTGCGGTGGCATCATCGCCGCTATACAAATCCATACGGTCGCCGCAGCGATCCAGTATGTCTTTGGCGCGTTCCAGATTGCCGGTTGCTTCCTTGATACCCACGATATTGGAAATGGAGGCCAGACGCTCTACAGTTTCCGGCAACAAATCACACGCTGTACGCCCTGGTACATTGTAGAGAATTTGCGGAATGGCAACCTGTTCAGCAATCAGTTTGTAATGCCGGTACAAGCCTTCCTGGGTTGGCTTGTTGTAGTAAGGCGTTACCAGCAGGCAGGCATCAGCCCCATCCTGCATGGCATACCGGGTCATTTCGACGGCTTCGGTGGTGCTATTGGAGCCTGTGCCCGCTATCACCGGAATTTTGCCGCCAACCAGATGAACCACACGTTTGATTACATGCCGGTGTTCCTCGTAAGACAAGGTTGCCGACTCGCCAGTAGTACCGACTGCCACAATGGCATCAGTGCCGTTTTCCAGATGAAAAGCCACCAGTGCTTCCAATGCTGCCTCATCAATGTCCCCGTTTGCTGTCATCGGGGTAATGAGTGCCACCATACTGCCGCGAAACATGTATTCCTCCAAAAAATAATTTGACAGCATACTACTGGCGCAGTTAATGAAACACAAGCACTACACGGAATGAGCGTGACTGCCACTTATCATGAAACAACAGGAGCCCGTATGACTACCCCCCATATTGACGAGATTGTTACCGATTTCAGCGCCCCGGCGACTTCCGGAAAAACCTTCCGCCTGTCTGAATTCAGAGACAAGTCCAAGGTTGTCCTCTATTTTTATCCCAAGGACAGCACCCCCGGATGCACGACAGAAGGGCAGGATTTTCGGGATGCCTATGCGCAGTTTCAGGCAGCAGATACCGAAGTGTTTGGTATTTCGCGTGACAGCCTGACTTCCCACGAAAACTTCAAGGCCAAACAGTCATTTCCATTCGAATTGTTGTCTGACAAGGATGAGGCCCTGAGTAACCTGTTCGATGTCATCAAACTGAAAAACATGTATGGCAAACAGGTACTCGGCATTGAGCGCAGCACCTTCCTGATTGACAAACAGGGCATCCTGCGCCATGAATGGAGAAAAGTTTCCGTCAAAGGTCATGTAGATGCCGTACTGGCAGCCGCGCAAGCCTTATCCGAATGACTACAATTACAGGAACAACATGAGCCCGGTACACGCCCCCCATACCCACGAAAAACGTCTGTTTGTCCTTGATACCAATGTGCTGATGCACGACCCCACTGCCCTGTTCCGCTTTCAGGAACATGACATTTTCCTACCGATGGTGGTGCTGGAAGAACTGGATCGCAGCAAAAAAGGAGTGTCGGAAGTGGCACGCAACGTGCGTCAGGTCAGCCGCTTTATGGACGACCTGATGACCGGGGTGGATGCAGCCTCGATCCATGAAGGTGTTTCATTGGTCGCTGATACGTTTGCGGGGAATGGTAAAGCCGCCAGCGGGCGTTTGCTGTTCCAGACAGAAGCCCTGAACCACCAGTTGCCACGCAATCTGCCTGGGGATTCCCCCGACAACAACATCCTCAGTGTTGCGCTGAGCCTGCGTGACAAATACCCGGAACATGATGTCATCCTGGTTTCCAAAGACATCAACCTGCGGATCAAAGCCACCATTGTCGGGCTGAAGGCAGAAGATTACTTCAATGACCAGGTGCTGGATGATGCCGACCTGTTGCCGACGGGTTTCCATGAGTTACCCCCTGATTTCTGGGAAAAGCATTCCAAAGAAATGAAATCGTGGCAGGAACAGGGACACACTTTCTACAAATTATCCGGTCCCATGACCAGCGAATGGCTGCCGGGGCATTTTATTGCCATGCCCGGTGATTCACCGTTTGAAGCGATTGTGCGCGAAAAAGCGCTTGATCATGCGGTTATCGAAACCATCCGTGATTATTCAGAGCCACGCCACAGCGTGTGGGGCATTACTGCTCGTAACCGTGAACAGAATTTCGCCCTTAACTTGCTGATGGATCCGGAAATCGACATTGTGACCCTGCTGGGTGCCGCAGGTACAGGTAAAACCCTGTTGACCCTGGCGGCAGGGCTGGCACAAACACTGGATGAACAGCTCTACAAGGAAATCATCATGACCCGCGTGACGGTGCCAGTGGGTGAAGACATCGGTTTCCTGCCCGGTACGGAAGAGGAAAAGATGACTCCGTGGATGGGGGCATTGATGGACAACCTTGAAGTGCTGACCCAACCCAGCAATGGCGGCAAATGGGGACGCACTGCCACGGATGAATTCCTGATGAGCAAGATCAAAATCCGCTCACTGAATTTCATGCGCGGGCGTACCTTCCTCAATCGCTTCATCATCATCGACGAAGCGCAAAACCTGACACCGAAGCAGATGAAAACCCTGATCACCCGTGCAGGCCCCGGAACCAAGGTGGTGTGTTTGGGCAATATAGCCCAAATTGATACGCCTTACTTGACGGAAACCTCATCTGGTCTAACCTACGTCGTTGACCGATTCAAAGGCTGGGAACACGGCGGACACGTCACCCTGCAACGTGGGGAACGTTCACGGCTGGCGGATTACGCTTCCGACCATTTGTAATTAACCAAGAGATTAATAATGCTACACGACGTGATTAATTGGATAGTGGAAGCTGTCCACGGCTGGGGTTATACCGGCATTTTTGTGATGATGTTTCTCGAATCCAGTTTCTTTCCCTTCCCCAGCGAAGTGGCAATGATCCCGGCAGGCTATCTGGCACACCAAGGAAAAATGGATATTTGGCTGGCGATTGCCGCCGGGATTGCAGGCAGCCTTGGCGGGGCGTTGTTCAATTACTGGCTGGCAGTAAAGTTTGGGCGACCGTTTCTGGTGCGTTACGGCAAATACGTGATGTTCAAGGAAGAAACATTGGAACGCATGGAACGGTTTTTTGCCAAACACGGGCATGTTTCCACGTTTACCGGGCGGTTGATTCCGGCAGTACGTCAGTACATTTCCTTGCCTGCTGGGTTGGCACGGATGAATATCCCGATGTTTTCATTTTACACCGGTCTGGGTGCGGGTTTGTGGGTGATGATTTTGGCCTTCCTCGGCTATTTCATTGGTGACAACCAGGCATTGCTCAAAGAAAACCTGACCAGTATTACGCTGGCAACCTTGGCGTTTGTCGCGGTAGTGATTATCGTGTATTACTTCTGGCAAAAACGCCGTCCGGCATAACTCACCCAACCTGCAATTCGTGGATGAGAAATTCCACCAACGCCCGCGTCTTTTCCGGCAGGAACTGGCGCGTGGGGTACAAGGCATAGACAGTCACAGAAGGTGCGGCGTAATTGGGTAATAGCCGCACCAACTCCCCGCTCAACAAAGCATCGTTCACTTCAAAATCAGGCAAATAGGCTACTCCGACCCCGGCAATTGCCGCTTGTTTCAACACTTCACCGTTATTGGCAAAGAATTGCCCACGTACTTGTACTGTGATCGGCTTGCCTTGGCTATCAAAAAATGCCCAACCTTCGCGCTGACTGACGTTGGTGTAAATCAAACCGCGATGTGTCGCGAGTTCCTGCGGGGTTTGAGGCATACCGTATTGGGCGAGATAAGCCGGGGAAGCTACCGCCTGCAAATAGGCATTTTCCAGCTTGCGGGCAACCAAGCCGGAATCATCCAGCGTGCCAATGCGGATGACGACATCGTATTCACCGCTGGCAACATCCACGTAAGCATCATCCAGATGCGTGGTGAGCTGGATGTTGGGGTGATGCTGCAAAAAACGCAGCAACAGTTTGCTCAGGCGCACTTTGCCGTAGGTCATCGGCATATTGATGCGTAACGTGCCGCTGAGTTTGCCTTGCAGGGCTTGCAAGTGCTGCTCAACCCGCCCAACTTCATCAAGGATGGCACGGCAATGCTGGTAGTAATACTGCCCAGCTTCGGTGACGGCAAGTTGGCGGGTATTGCGGGTCAGCAGGCGTGTTCCCAAATCCGTTTCCAGCAATTTCAGGCGTTTGCTGACAGCGGCTACGGTTAACCCCAGTTTATCGGCAGCTTCGGTGATGCTGCCTGCATCCACCACTGCCACGAATTGCTGCATGGATTCGAGTCGACTCATCTCAACTTTTAGTTAATAGTTATTTCACATTTAATATCTTCATTAACAAAATATCAAATCCTATACTTTCACTCAAGTAAACAGCAGTCACAGAAAGGAGGCTTCACATGGAAATTATCAGAGCGGATTCACGTGGTGCATTCAAAAATGAGTGGCTGGATAGCCGCCACAGCTTTTCGTTTGGCGAGTATTACGACCCGCAACGTATGGGCTTTTCCACCCTGCGAGTGATCAATGAGGATTGGGTGGCAGCTAAAGGCGGTTTTCCGATGCACGGGCATCGTGACATGGAAATCATCACCTACGTGCTGGCGGGTGCAGTGGCGCACAAGGATAGTCTGGGTAATGGCAGCACCATCCGCCCCGGTGAAGTGCAGCGCATGAGCGCCGGACGCGGGATTTTGCATTCGGAATTTAACCCCACCAGCGACGAAACCTTGCACTTGCTGCAAATATGGATTCAACCCAAATTCAGTGGCATCCAACCCGGCTATGCGCAGGAATATTTTCCTTTGGAAGAACGGCGTGGACGTTTGCAACTGGTTGCCTCTGAGGATGGTCGTGACGGTTCGTTGCGCATGAATACCGATGCCAGTTTGTATGCAAGTGTGTTGCAGGCAGGCGATGCGCTCAGTTATCAGAAACCCGCTGGACGGGCGGTTTATGTACATGTGGCACGTGGGGAAATGATACTGAATGGAGTGAACTTGCAGGCAGGCGATGCTGTGCAGATTCGGGATGAGGCGGAACTACTGATGACAACGGCAACGGATGCGGAGTTTCTGGTGTTTGATTTGCCGTAGGAGATGGCTATGCAGCTTGGAAATTCGGAAAAAACGTATGGTCTGGTGTCGATTGCACTGCACTGGATCATGGCGGTGGCGTTAATCGGGATGTATTTCAGTGGCGATTACATGGTCGGGCTGGAGTATTACGACGCGCTGTATCACACCCTGCCGAAATGGCACAAGGCAGCGGGGGTGATGCTGGGTGGTTTGGTGTTGGCACGACTGGCGTGGATGCATTCACAGCCGCGCCCACTACCGGCAGCTAGTCACGCACCGGACATCGCCCATCTGGCAGCAAAACTGGGGCATGTGGCATTGTATGGCTTGTTGCTGGTGATGCTGGTCAGCGGCTACCTGATTTCGACGGCAAAAGGGCATGGCATTAACGTGTTCGAGCTGTTTGAGTTGCCCGCGTTATTGCCGCAAAGCAAGGAACGTGGGGAACTGGCAGGTGAGATTCACGAAATTGCCGGGACTTTATTCATTTTACTGGTCGGCGTACATGCGCTGGCTGCTTTCATCCACCATTTCTATTGGAAAGACAACACCTTGACCCGTATGTTGGGCAAGGGCTAAACACAAAGGAGACAAACATGAAAAAGACAATTGCAACTTCACTGCTGGCATTGGGCTTGCTTTCAGGCACAGCGGCACACGCGGAAGATTACGTGATTGATACCGAAGGGATGCACGCTTTCATCCAGTTCCGCATCCAGCATCTGGGCTATAGCTGGCTGTACGGGCGTTTTGACAAATTCAGCGGCAATTTCAGCTACGACGAAAAGCAACCAGAAGCCGCCAAGATCGAAGTGACCATTGATACCACCAGCGTCAACTCCAACCATGCTGAGCGCGACAAGCACTTGCGCGGGGATGATTTCCTCAATGTGGAAAAATACCCGGAAGCCAAGTTTGTCAGCACCAAATACAGCGGCGGCAAGCTGGAAGGCAACCTCACCCTGAATGGCGTGACCAAGCCGCTTACCATTGATGTCAAGGAAATCGGCGCGGGCAAAGACCCTTGGGGTGGTTTCCGCCGTGGGTTTGAGGGTAGCACCAAGTTTGCACTGAAAGATTTCGACATCAAGAAAGACCTAGGGCCAGCTTCGCAGGAAGTGGAGATGATTTTGTCGGTTGAGGGAGTGAGGAAGTAATAAGCACTGACCCGCCCCTTCTGTCAGGAAAACTGCCTGGAGGGGTGTAAAGGTTGAGGCTTGCAGAAAGAAAGCCTGCTCTTGCAGGCTAAAGGGGGTAATCGAAAATACGGTGGTGGCCGGGGACGGAATCGAACCGCCGACACGGGGATTTTCAATCCCCTGCTCTACCAACTGAGCTACCCGGCCAACTGAGGGCGCTATTACAGCGTTTTGCCCGAGGGTTGTCAAGCACATTTGTTGCGTATCGGTGAATAGCGGTCAAACTGGGCATTTTGCCAGCGCAAAGTACATACGCTACTAAAAACACACTACAATTCCGGCATGATTCAATCACGTTGCTACACATGATACTGGCGTTATCCGGTTTGCCCATGATCCTGCTCGGGCTGCTTGCCGCAGTCGGGATATTTTTGTTCGCCCGCTGGCTGCCCCGCTTTCTGGCTCAGTTTGGCATGACGGGTGAAACGCGCCTGATCACCGTCATTGCTTTTGTTGGCCTGATGATTTTCGGCACGCTCAAGTTCTTCTGGAACCTGCACGAAGACAGCAATCCAGCAGAACCCACCCAGGCAAATGCCATCATTGACGAACCAACCGGCACACCCATCCAGCCCGCCCCCACGGAAATGGATGCCTTCGTTGCCCAGAACTACCCCAACCTGAATGCTTACCGCAGCAGCCTCAAACAACGGCTGGCTGAATTGCGAACCTTTTTCAAGGAAGTCAAACAATGGGCGGAAGCCTCTCCCACTCAAATCAAATTCCTCAACGACATCATCAATATCCGCTGGTCAGGCTTGGAAGCCTTGCGTGCCACTGACAAAGCCGTAGACCTGAGCCTGCGCGAATTCTGGATACACTACCAGACCGGGCAAAGCCGTTACGTTGCCAAGGTATTTGAGGAAGAATCCAACCTGCTGGTAGACAAGATCAAGGATGCGCAAGCCTTCGACAATACCTCTGACCAAGCGGAACAGGCAGAAATCGACCAGTTGCTGCTCGCTGCCCGTAAGCAACTGGAAAACACCGATATTCCCCGCGACCTGAAAAACCCGCGCATGGAACGTTATTTCGAGCCATATACCGAAAAAAACCGCCAGTTTTTGCTGCAATGGCTACAGAGTAAACAAGAACACACCCTGATCAGCAGCCTGCAAATCTTGCATGATAATCAGATCAAGATCGAGAACAGCCTGCGGCAGATTCATAATTATCTGGATGATGAAGCCAATTACGAGTTGGAAAAACCCATGCAGGAGATCATCCAGCGCTGGCAAACCGTTGGGCGCTATACCTTGTATGCCCAATACCAGATTCTGTATGCAGTGGAAGCCCAATACCTGATGGAAAAGCTGGCAAAACACGCAGCCCATCACCCCAATGCTGCCGTCAGCCAGCCGTCACGCGCTGCCCGCGACCTGTATGTGCGCTTGCAAGAAATGGCACCGCAACTTGCACGCCGTGCCCAGACCCGCCGTATCGAAGAAGCTGAGCAGAGCTACAGCCCTACCCTGTTTCTGCCCGCAGAAAAACGGCGTTAGAACACCAGTTCCATTTTCACTGCCCGCAAAAACGCCTGTTCACGCTCCAGATCGGCAGTCAGCAGCGGCTTGCGGCTGCGGATGTCATCCAGAAAACAGAGTTCCAGCCTGCTTTTGCCCAATTTGATGCGTTCAATACGCGGGGCAGCTTCCTTGTGGGAACGGTGCAATAATACCGCCAGCCGCAGCAATACGCTCAAATACAAGGCATTCTGGTAATCTTCCGCATCCAATAAATCAAACAGCCTAGAGGAAATTTTCTGCCGGTGGGTACGCACCAGCACACTCAACCAGCGTTGCTCTGCGGTGGAAAACCCCGGCAAATCGGCATTTTCCAGCAAATAAGCACCGTGTTTGTGGTAACTGCTGTGGGATACTGCCAGACCAACTTCGTGCAAATCAGCCGCCCAACCCAGCAAGGTATCCAGATGACCGGGCAGTTTCCAGTCATCACGGCAACGGTTAAACAGGCTGTGCGCAGTGCTTTTCACCGTCTCGGCATACATCTGGTCAACCTGAAAACGTTGCTGCCACAATTTAACGGTCTGGTCGCGCATGTCGTGATGCTGATAACGTTCCAGCCGGTCGTAGATCAGCCCTTCGCGCAACGCCCCATCCGACACTGACATGCGCTCGATTTTCAGGGCTTCAAACACTGCAATCAGCACCGCCAGCCCCCCGGCGAACACCGGCTTGCGCTCGTCGCTCAAACCCGGCAACTTGAGTTTATCGAGATGCCCAGCTTCGATCATCATTTCACGCACCCGGTACATGTGTTCCAGCGTAATGCCGTAAGGAGCCAGCCCGGTTTGCTGGATAACCTTTTTCACCGACCGGATCGTACCCGATGCACCGGTAGCAGACTCCCAGCCAATCGTGCGGTAGGATGCCTTGATCGGGCGCAATTCCAGCAAGGCTGCGGTAATGGCCTTGTCCCAGCAGGCTTTGCCCAGCTTGCCATCCGGGAAAAAGGCGCGGCTACTGCTGACACAGCCCATACGCAGGCTTTCCAGATGCACTGGCTCGAAACCCTGCCCGATGATCAGTTCGGTGCTACCCCCGCCAATATCCATCACAAAACGCTTGCCCTGCTGATCCTGCGCCAGGGAATGGGCAACCCCCAGATAAATCAGGCGGGCTTCTTCGCGACCACTGATAATGGCAATCGGATGCCCCAGTGCCGCTTCTGCCAGATGCAGGAATTCACGGGCATTTTTGGTCAGACGCAGGGTATTCGTACCCACCGCCGCCACATTTTCCGACGGAAAATCACGGAGACGCTCGCCGAAACGCCGCAAGCAATCCAGTGCCCGCTGCTGCGCCTCTTTTGACAGGTTGCCCTTGGCATCCAACCCGCCACCCAGCCGCACTGGCTCCCGCAGGCGATCCAGCACCGTGATAGCGTCATTGTCATCGACCTGCACCACAATCATGTGGAAACTGTTGGAACCAAGATCAATCGCAGCAAGCTGATACATGAGGGAGACACTCTTGCAAGCCCCCTCGCCCCATTGCCGGGGAAAGGGGTTCAAACGGGGGATTTACGGAAAAACTAGTCCAACACCATGATGCAATCGACCTCAACCTGCGCACTACGTGGCAGTGAAGCAACGCCAATGGCTGCACGAGCCGGGTAAGGCTCGACAAAAAACTCGGCCATTACCTGATTCACAACGGGAAAATTGACCAGATCGGTCAGAAACACATGCACTTTCACACAATCATTCAGTGAACCACCAGCAGCTTCCGCCACGGCTGCCAGATTGCGGAATACCTGGCGCACCTGTGCAGCGATGCCGCCTTCCACCATCTGCATGGTCTCGGGAACCAGTGGAATTTGCCCGGAAAGGTACACAGTATCGCCCACCTTCACAGCCTGGGAATACGTGCCGATGGCTTGCGGAGCATCGCTGGTGGAAATGATGGTCTTATTCATTGCTGTCCTTTTTCGTCGACTTGTAAACATTCAATACATTGGGGATGAGTTTTAGCTGACGAATGACTTCTTGTAAATGACTGGCATCATCAACCTGCAAGGTAAAAGCATCCTGCTTGATGCGCCCCTCGCCGATAATTTTCAGGTCGACGATGTTCACATCCAGACCATCCAGACTTTTGGTAATCTGACGCAACATACCTTTAACATCGCGCACGTCCACCACAATATTAGCAGACATTTTCTGCCCGGCCTCACGCTCGCCCCGCACCGGCAATTCCCCGTGCTGACGCAACCAGCTACGGATGGCAGAATGCGCCGAACTGGTCTTGACGAAATTCAACCATCCCAACTGTGGTCTGGCTGTTTTGCCCATGAGGATCCTGATGGTTGCCATATCGTTGGGAATACGGGTACGCAAGGGCATAGATTTGCCATCCACCAATGCCCCGACACAGCGATGCCCAACTTCGGTATGCACAGCATAGGCAAAATCCACCAAGGTCGCCCCACGTGGAAACTCCTTGACCTCACCCGCCGGGGTATAGGCATAAATTTCCGTCTGGAACATGTCAGCCTGCATGTCTGCATAAAACTCATCCGGGTTTTGCGCCTGACTGTCAAAGTCCTTGACCCGTTCCACCCAGGACTGGAAAACCGACTGGGTATATTCCGCTTTCTGAGAGGAACGCGCATCCGGGTAACGCCAGCAGGATGCCATACCGAACTGCGCCATGTGAAACATGTCGCGGGTCTGGATTTGGAAGCGGATTACCTGCCCATTTTTCGCCGTGACCGTGGTCTGCAATGCCTGAAAACCGAACGCACGCGGGGCTGCAATGAAATCCCGCACCGACCCCATACGCGGGCGGAACATCCCATGAATGACACCCATAGCCTGATAGCACTCACTGATTTCACCAACCTGCACGCTGATTTCCAGCAAGTCACACTGCTGACGGAATTTAACCCGTTTGCGACGGCATTGCTCGTATACCCGGAACAGGTTTTTGTCCCATTTCATGGTGTTACTGCGGGGAATGGCGGCTTGCAGAGCTTGTTCAATACTGTCGAACAGTTTCTGGTGCTCTGCTTCGTGCTCTGCCTGATAGGTGTCGAGGGCTTTTTGCAGGATCTGGCTACGCCAAGCATACAGGTTCTGGAACACCAGCCATTGCAACTTGCGGCGAATGTCATTCATCCCCAGACGGCGTGCCAGTGCCACATAGGTGGTGGCAGTTTCATGGGCAATGCGTCGCCGTTTTTCCGGGGGCATATTCCCCAAGGTTTGCATGTTGTGCAAACGATCCGCCAACTTGATTAGCACTACCCGGAAATCCTTGGTCATGGCCTGCATCATCTTGTGGAAACTGGCGATGGTGACGGCTTCCTTGGTGGGCAGCTCGTCATTGCGCTTGAGTTTGGTGACACCCTCCACCAGTACCGCGACCGTTTCACCAAACTTGTCGGCTATTTCTTCACGCGGGCAAGTGGTATCTTCCAGCACATCATGCAACAAGGCAGCACACAGAGTATCTTCATCCAGATACAACTGGGCGAGATTGTGGGCAACTTCCAGTGGGTGGGTAATATAGGGTGTCACCTTGTCGGCACGCAGTGCACCATCGTGCTTTTCCGCCGCCATCAGAAATGCATCGTAGACCTTGTTGGTTCCAGCCTCGCTCATGTAGCGCTCAACCAAGCGCATCAGATCAGCCGCACGGAAAGCACTCTGTGGCTTGGGCACTGGCTGTTTTTCAGGGGGTTGAGGAGCAGTCGGGGTAGGCATTACCTGTTGATCCTGTTCACCATTGTCCGTGCTGTCACGGTTATTCCCGGCAGAAAACGCACCAGCACCACCATCAGCGGCAGCAAATGACCCGATGTAGCTGTTATCTTCCGACATAATGACCTCCTCACTGGACAACGCAAGGGCGGCGAGCGACAAAAACCCACAATGAAAAAGCCCGCCGGAGAGCGAATCTCAGGCGGGCATTTTCAGCGTGATTTAGTCATGCAGGGAAAAAGTGGAAATCACCACTGGCTTCTGACTCAATAGCCCTTCAGCGATTTCGCGCAGGGCAATCACCGTGGGCTTGTCGCCCTCTTCCGCCACCAATGGTTGCGCACCGTGGGAAATGTCACGGGCGCGTTTGGCAGCCTTCAATACCAGTTCAAAATTGTTATCCACATGCTGCAAGCAGTCTTCAACCGTAATACGTGCCATCTTTCAATTTCGCTCAGCAATATAATCAATAGACTAAACTAAGCCGAATTATATCCGAGGTCAACCCTTAATATTTCAAACGGGCGTAATACGTTTTCTGGGCGGCTTCCCGCGCTTGCCCCAAGGTGAAGATGCCTTTCTCTGCCAGCAGCGGAATCAGTCGCAGGAAGACTTCCGCCGTCGCCATCGCATCCCCCAATGCGGTGTGCCGCCCGAGAATATTGATGTTGAAACGTTCGGTAATCGCTTCCAGCCGGTGTGATTCCTGATTGGGGTGGACAACGGCAGACAACAGCAAGGTATCCATGACCGGGTTGTCAAACACCAGCCCAGTGACTTTTTCCTTCACCTGCAAGCAGCGCATGTCGAAAGCCGCATTGTGCGCGACCAGCACGGTATCCTGAGTAAACTGGTGGAACGCAGGCAGTACCTTATCAATAGTTGGTTGCCCTTTCACCATGTCGGGAGTAATGCCGTGGATGGGGATGGTATGCGCGGGGATATTGCGTTTTGGATCAACAAACTGATCGAAACTTTCATGGCGCAGCAGCTTGCCGTTGACAATGCGCACCGCCGCAATCTGGATGATTTCGTCGCCGTTGGCAGGGTCAAGCCCGGTGGTTTCGGTATCGAATACGGTGAATGACAGTTCGCTGAGTTTGCTATCTTCCAGTGAGCGGGTTTGTGCGGAACTCTGGAACAGGTCGAAATCGTAGTATTCTGGGCGACTTTCATTGCGCACCACACTGGCGGTTTCCAGGTGTTCCTGCGGGGCTGCCAGTGGCAACAGGAAGCGGAAAAATACCGTGCCGCCTTCGGATTCACGCCCAAACCAGAATGCTCCACCGTGGCGTTCCACCACGTCCTGAATGGTGAGGGACGTGTCTTCGCCACCGGAACGCATCGGGTCGGTTTCCCAACCGGGAATCACTTCCGTGGTGGCTTTATCCGCAGAAGGTTGCCAGCACAAATCCAGTTGCGCCCGACCATCACCCATGCCCAGACGTAATTGCAGGGTGGTAATCACGCATTCCTGCTTAAGGCGTTCCGCAAGGTAGGACAGCGCTTGCAGCAGTGAGAAACTTTCCACCTTCAGCCACAGGGAATCATCTACCTGATTAGCAACGGCAGACAAGTTGTCGATGGTTTCGATACGGCGAATCGCTGCGGCTACCAAATCCGCCCCTAGCATGTCTTCCAGCGGCCAGCGCAATACCGTGCCATCCACAGCGGAAGACTTGATTTCGCGCAGGCGTGTGCCCAGTCCTTCGGTTTCTTCGCGCAGCACTTTCAGCAAGCGTTCGTGCATGTCGGGTTCGAGATCGGGGTATTCGAGTACATCGAGTGCTGCCTGCATATTGGCAAGCGCCGCGCGACTGCGTTCGGTCAGGGTGTGCAAGATGCTGTCCTGACGCGCTTGTGCCTCAAATTCGCGGGTAATATTGTCGAGCATCAGCACAAAACCGGTCATTTTCGCTGGTTCATTGCCTTCCTGCGGCGAACGCACCGGTGCCATTTGCGCCCGCAACAACTGACCCGACGGGGTAGTGGTGATGAATTGCGCGGAAGGCGCAGCCGCACCGCGTTGCAAACGGTGCTGGATGTTTTCCAGCGCGTGTGCCACCAATTTACGGTCAAACACACCGTAAACCGAACGCCCCAAACCGATCAGTTCTGTGCCACCGATAGCGCCAGGGGCTTGCGATAGCTTGCGGAACTGCATTCGTGCCCGGTTGTTATACAGCAAAATGCGCCCGTCAAGGTTGCACACCACCACGCTTTTGGTCAGTTCCGACATGAGCGCGGCGAGACGGTTTTTTTCCTGCTCGGTATTGTGGGCAGCTTCAGCAACCCGCTCATCCATTTCGTTGCGCAGGGCTTCACGCTGTTGCACCAACTGATTGAACAAGTCAGTCAGGCGGCGGTTTTCAATACTGCCGGAGGGAACAAGCTGACGTTTGACATCAGTTCCCAGCAGAACCTGGGCTTCTTCAGCCAACCGTGCCGGGGCAGTCATGAAATAAGCCACCAACCAACGCAAGGCGGAACCAACCGCAAACAGGGATACACCCCACATCCCCAACAGCAGCACAATGCGCTCACCCACGGTATCTTTCAGGATGGTGCGCCCATTCTCGTCCAAGGTTGACCAGATCAAACCGCCAGTAGCACCCAACCACAGCAAACAGATCACGCCAATAATGGCAACGCCAATGGCGACACGTTTATCAAAGCGTCTCATGCCGCAGCCCCCAGCATCTCACGGACTTTCTGCACCAGTTCCTTGGTGGAAAACGGCTTGATCATGTAAGCATTCGCCCCCATTGCCAGCCCTTTGGCGACATCGGTATCACGCCCTTTGGCAGTCAACAACAAGATCGGGGTATTTTTGAAATCGACATGGGCGCGAACTTCGTGGCAGACATCGAAGCCGGTCTTTTTCGGCATCATCACATCCAGCAGCAACAAATCCGGGCGTTCCGTCATAATCAGGTCGCAGGCTTCCTGCCCATCGTGCGCCAGCAGCACGCGATAACCTTCGCGCTTCATCAGAAATTCGAGTGAGATCAGGATGTTGGGTTCATCATCCGCGATCAGTACGGTTTTAGTCATGTTATTCTCCTCTCTGTTGTTATCTCGGCAAGAAAAAGCCGAAGCACGCTCCTCCGCCTGCTTCGGATTCCAGCCACATTCGTCCGCCGAAATGTTCCACGATTTCGCGGCTAATGGGCAAGCCTAATCCTGTGCCTTGCTGTGAGCCGGAAGCATTATCCACTTGCCGGAATTTTTCAAACACCAAAGCGTGCTTGTCGGCTGGAATGCCGACACCATTGTCTGTCACCGTGACCGTAACGCCTGCGGCGCTGTCCTGCAAGCACACTGCAATCCTGCCAGCCTGTGCCGGGACAAATTTCATGGCATTGGACAGCAAATTCAGCATGACCTGCACCAGCCGGTCATGATCTGCCCGCACTGGCATCACCTGTTCCGGCAATTGCGTATCCAGCGTAATGCTGCGTTCGCGGCAGGTGGCTGCCACGCTATTCACCGCTTGCTGCACCACATCTGCCATGTCGACCTCGGTTTCATGCCAGTCGACGTGACCGGATTCAATTTTTGCCATGTCCAACACCTGATTGACCAGACGGCTGAGGCGTTCGGCTTCTGCCACCACGATGCCAAGGAATTGCTGGCGCTGTTCAACTTCCATTTCCGGGTCGTCCTGCATCAGTTCGGTCAGGGCTCGGATCGAGGTCAGCGGGGTACGCAATTCATGGGTAACGGATGACATGAATTCGTCTTTCAACCGGTCAAGGCTTTTCAGCTTGTCATTGGCTGCCCGCAATTCATCGGTTGCCAATTGCAGGGAATGCGATTTTTCCTCCAGTGCTTGCGAATAGGCGCGTAATTGCGATGCCTCCTCCAGAATGCGCATCACATCGTCGAGTTCCAGCACCTCCTCCTCCACCACGGAAGCCACCATCACCCGCGCCGACGCGCTGCCAATTGCGCCAGTCAGTTGCGTTTCTACGAAGTGTACCAGTTTGGCGTCAGCCGGTATTTGCCCTATATCATGAACACCCACTTGGCGGGCGTAATTGCTGAACAAATTTTGTGCTTTTTCGCGCCCCAGAAAACGCTCGGTCAGGTGCAATAAATCGGTGACTTTGGCTTGCCCCTGCCAGAATACCGGGTGGGCAGCATGGGTGCGCTGGAAGACATCGACAAACAGCAATGCTTGGCTGGCTTCGCGGGCGCTGGGGCGATGCCATAATGACACCAGCACGTAAACACTGATATTCGCAAACAAGCTCCAGAACAGCGAATGGGTAATGCTATCCAACCCACTCAAGCCCAGCAGCGCTTCCGGTTTCAGCAGCGCAATCCCGAACAAGCCGTGTTGCAGGAAATCCGCCGACATCCAGCCCGATTTTGCCAGCGACGGCAGCATCAGCGTGTATGCCCACAGCAGAAAGCCTGCCAGCAAGCCTGCGAGTGCGCCGTTACGGGTCGCACCTTTCCAGTACATGCCGCCCAGCATTGCCGGGGCAAATTGCGCTACTGCTGCAAAGCTGATTAAACCGATGCTGACCAAGGCGTAGGCTTCACCTGCCAAATGGAAATACAGATAGCCCAGCAGCAAAATCACAATGATAGCCATGCGGCGAATGCGCAGCAGCACTTGGGTCAGATCACCGCCGGAACGCTCGCCGAAACGCCGGGTACGCAACAGCAAAGGCATCACCAGATCGTTGCACACCATCGTTGATACCGCGATGGCTTCCACGATTACCATGCCGGTGGCTGCTGATACTCCGCCGACAAATGCCAGTAGTGCTAAGGTGTTTTGCCCTTGCGCCAGCGGCAACGACAGGATGAAAGTTTCCGGGTTGACTGTTCCCACCCCAAAATACAGCAAACCACCCAAGGCAATCGGCAACACAAACAGGTTGATCAACAACAAATACAACGGGAACACCCACACCGCGCGGCGCAAATGGCGTTCATCGACATTTTCCACCACCATCACCTGAAACTGGCGTGGCAGGAAAATCACCGAAAGCATCGCCAGCAAGGTCAAAGTAAACCATTGCGTATACACAAATGGCTGCTGCCCTTGGTCAAAGGTCAACAGTTTGCGCAAGTGTTCAGCATTCAATGCTTGCCCGAAAATATCGCCAATGCCATTGAACATGCCATACGTAACAAACAGCCCGACCAGCAGGAATGCCAACAATTTCACCACTGACTCAAACGCAATGGCTGCCACCATGCCCTCGTGGCGTTCACTGCTATCCAAATGGCGCGTGCCGAACATAATGGTGAAACCCGCCAGTGCCAGCGCGATGTACAGGGTGCTATCCGCCCACCAATCGGTCGGCGTGGCGAGTTTCTCACCGAGTGGCAGGGTCAGCACCGCATAACCACTGGCAATCGCTTTCAGTTGCAAGGCAATGTAAGGCACGATCCCCACCACCGTAATCAGCGTGACCAGCCCCGCCAGCAATGGGCTTTTACCGTAACGGCTGGCAATAAAATCAGCGATTGAAGTAATCCGGTAGGTTTTGGCAATGCGGATCATCTTGCGCACCACCAACCAGGCCAGCACCATTGCCAACATCGGCCCCAGATAAATCGGTAGAAACCACACCCCGCCACTGGCAGCCCGCCCGATACTGCCGAAATACGTCCACGCCGTGCAATACACCGCGATGGAAAGCGCGTACACCCACGGGTTGGCAATCACCGAACGCCCGACTTCCGCACGTTTATCCGCCAGATACGCCACCGCAAACAGACTTAACAGATAGGCAAAGGTAACACCGATAACCAGCACGGGTGACAACATGGCTTAATCCTCACCCGTTTCCATGATCAGTGCCAGCAGCACAATCAGCACCGCCCACACCGTAAACAAGCCCAGCGGAAACAGCGGAATGCCCCATACCTGCACGTTGTGATTCCACAATGCCAACAGCGGAAAGTTGAGGAAAGCAACCCCGGCGGCAAACAGAGCCAACAAGCGTTGCGTGGTCATGCTGCTTTTTAACATCTTGTTCCTCCTTATTGGATGGTTGAATCAGATTGCGATCACTTCCACCCGCTCACTATCCGTCAGCATCAGCCACGCACGAAGCTTCGGCAAGGCGGTAATCGCAGACAATTGTAAATAACCTTGCACCTGCGCAATTCCTTCCTGCTTTTTGGCTTCCCAACCGGCTGCACCATCGCCTTTTTTGGCGTATTTCAGCTCAATCAAATGCTGGTGTTTGACCGCAAATGGGCTACGTTCCAGTAACAATACGTCGGGGTATTTCTTGTCCATTTCGCGTTCGCTATGGATGAAATAAATCGGAAATTGGTACAGCAGCGTCAACAGCAGGGTTTTGATGTGCTTTTCATCCAGCTTGATCAGGTCGCGGTTGGAAAGCCCTGCCAATACCTGCTGCATTTCCACTGCCAAGGGTTGCAAATCACCTTGCAATGCCAGTGTTTCAATCGCCACAGGGAGCGTTTGGTTGGACAGTTTCAGTTGGTTGCGTTGTTCCAGTTCCACCTTGAAATACTGGAAATACAGTTCGCGAATGACGTGGTTAGGAATAGCAAAACGGGTCTGGGTCATGGTTTCACCACTGATGGTGACAAAGCCCATATACGCCAACAAGCTGATGAAATCGTTGCGGTCGAAGTGTTTATCCAGCTCAAATTTGCGTTGCTGTACTGCCAACACGTCACCGTTATTGATCAAATCGTCCAGCACCTGATAATTGGCATCACGGTCGCCAATCTGGAATAACGCCATGATCTTGCGGTAATCGGAGGCAATATTCTCATCCAGCATCCGTTTAGGGTAGGTGCAGTGTTGACGGTTAAACTCCATCACAAAGTACAACACCATATCCGAATTGAAGACGGTTTCAGCAGCCTCTGGATGAAAACGGTAGCCGTTGTACCAGTCGGTGACATCCGTCATCACTGCCTCGGTATTTAGCCCACATTGCACTGCAACAGGGTCAATCAGGCTGTGCGTTTCCTCATGGGTAAAGCCCATCGCCGCATTGAAACCGACGTGAATGGAAAGGTTTTTAGCAATATTGAAACCGCTGGTGAGGCTATCCAACATCAAGGGCGTAACACCGGTAACAAACAGTCGGTCTAACACGCCCGTCATGGTGGCACTTTTCAGCACTTCGTAGAAGCTGCGCACGAAACCGCCCTTGCCCATGATGCTTTGGAATAATGAGAGGTCTTCCGCCAGCAAGGTGTTGGCGAAATGGTCGTATTCGTCGATCAGCAGCAGGATTTTTTGCCCCGCCATTTTCACCGCTTCAAAGAAAATACGGATTTTTTCTTCAGGTGCAGCTTTTCCTGAAATACGGGCAAATACCTCAGGCGCGTAGCCATAACGGTGTAAAAAGTCCCCCAGACTGGTATTGACCGAAGCAGCGAAACCGTCATATACCCGTTCGGGGGTAGCTGTGGCAATCCCACTGAAATCCATCAGCAGTACCTGATAGCTGTTTTTCAGTGGCGTGGGGCATTGCCCAATGTGCAGCTTGCCAAACAGTGCCTCAAATTCATGCTGATGCGCCATATCGTAATAGTGCCACAGCATCGACACAAACAGGCTTTTCCCAAAGCGGCGCGGGCGCAACAGAAAATGGTAGCTGCCTGCGGTTTCCAGTTGGGCAATGTAGGCGGTCTTGTCGATATAGACATAACCACCCGTAATGACTTTTTTGAAATTGCTTTCGCCGTAGGGGATTTTCATGCTGTTGCTATCCGTCAGATGACTGTGTTTACAGTGTAGCGGATTCTAGCACCTTACTGGACTTTACAACCCATTGCGGCTATAAAAACAGCCATCCCCAACCACACAAGCGCTTGCTTGTGGCACTCGTTTTCCTCAGCCATTCCAGCAAAGACAAGGCGGAAGCACTCCAGCTCATGCATTGGCTGGAAAGCCACGGCTTTGAATCGCTGTTCCTCGATTCTGACGCACGGCATGGCATTGCGGCGGGCAGCGAGTGGGAAAAAGAGCTGTACCGTGAAATCCAGCGTAGCCACGCGCTGATTTGCCTACTGAGTGATCATTGGCTGGCTTCGCAGTGGTGCGGGTTTGAATTCATGCAGGTGCGGGCAAATCCTCACTGCTGAAAGAACTGGAGTGATTGCCTGAACCTGGCTTCGACTGTGCTCAGCCAGCGCACGTGCCGTTGCCTGAGCGCAGTCGAAAACAACCATCATTCCCCCGCCAATTCCTTGGCACGCCGCACCAACTCCGGCGTAAGCCGATAATCACATGCCAGCATGTTATCCAACAAACCGCTGACCTGCGGGATCAACTGCGCCTGTTTCGCTTTGAGCAACAAACCGACCGTACCCAATACCTCAAGGTGTTCCTGTTTGGCGGCTAACCTGCCACGCCGCTCATCCAGCAACACCGGGCAACCCGCCTGCTTTGCCAATGAAATGGCTTGGGTTTCACCTTCGTCCAAGCCATGATCCAGATAAGCAGGATCATGCGGGTCAAGATCAGGACACACCTTGACATACTGTGCAACAAATTCCCTAATGCGCTTGGCATCCTGTCGATGTACCAACACGGTGGACTCCAGCAAAACCGTTTCGGGTATCCGCACTTCCGAATAAAGCTGGCGCAACAAGTGCAAGTGATCGAGTTTGGACAGAATGACGAGCGGCCCGGTATCCGCAACAATCAGCACACTCACAGGCTGGCAACCCGTAGTTCATCTTCCAGATCCTCTGGCGGATAATCGACGACTGGTATCCCCTCCCGACTCAGGTGTTCGATGAACAACACGTAAGACATTCCGGCGACTTTGGCAGCTTTCCCCAAAGACAAAATACCTTCCTTGAACAAATATTCCGCCATAGCCACCTGCACCCCTTTGCCCAATACGGCATCGGTAAACGGCAAGGCGACCAGAATCGGCGCACCGCGTTTGGTAATCAGGGAAAGCCGCCCTGCTTCCGCCTCACGGCTCAATTCACCGCTACGTTCGCGCAAATCACGGATGGAAAAGGTTTGCATAATAGATTTCCCGTTTTCAATGTTACCCATAATGGTAGCACATACCAGACCACCTGACTAAAAGCCACTGTGTTTAGCAACACCCTTCAGGCATCAAGTATCTGTCCATCCCCTTCAAAAACGTAACAACCGGAATCACCTTAATCCCATCCACCTCCAGCACATCATCACCGCCATACAGCAGATACGGCGTCACTTGCGGATAATCTTCACGGAAACTTTTCAGCCCGCTCAAGTGTTTGCTGGAAACCTGCCGAGTGCGTTTGACCTCAAGCGCATAAAACCCATGTTCGCCGTAGCAGACAATATCCACCTCAATCCCAGTCGCCGTGCGCCAGAATGACAGGTCATAGCTCCAGTCACGGTAGGCATTCATGGCGCGAATTTCCTGCAACACCAGCGATTCCAAACACACGCCTTCCAGTTCTTCCGGGCTATCCAGTACCCCCTTGGGGCGTACATGGTAATAAATGCCGGTGTCAAACAGATCAAACTTGCGGTGCTGGGTCAGTTTGCGTTTGGCGCGTTTGCTGAAGACCGGCAGGCGGTAGGCAATCAACAAATCTTCGAGGATGGTGAAATAGTTTTCCGCCACCTTGCGGTTGATATTGGCTTCGCGTGCCACTTCAGTGATGTTCAGCGATTCGCCTTGGGAAAAACTGGCGACTTCCAGAAAGCGGCTGAAGGCGCCGATATTGCGGGTCAAGCCTTCTTGCTGCACCTCCTGCTCCAAATAGGTTTGAAGGTAGGCTTGCAAGTAGTGTTTGGGATTCTCTTCGCTGAATACCGACGGTAGCATCCCGTAGCGCAAGGCTCGCTCCAGCACAAAATCACTGCCCACTTCCTGCACCGTCAGCGGGAAAAAGTGGTATTGCAAAGCACGCCCCGTCGGCTGTACATCTGCATCACCGTAAAATGGAGTTCGTAACGCCATTTTATAATGTTTTTTGGCGTTAGCGACTCCATTTTCTCAGGCGAACCTCATCCCCCACTCCGATACGCCCGGAACATCCCCTGCTGCAAGCGTGCCACCACCTCACAAGCACCCTTCAAGTGATTACGCTCCAACGACGACACACTCGCCAACGGTAGTGCATTATCCGGCTTTACCCCCGCCTGCACCTGCCGAGCCTGATGCTGCAAACGCAAACGGCTAATCACCTCCAACGCCTCCAGCAATTCCCCCACATCAGCGCGGTTCAACGCTCCGGCTTCTGCCAAGGCTTGCAAACGTTCCACCGTATTCACCGGCGGCAAACCGTGCGCTAACGCATACACCCGTGCCATATCAATCACCGGCACAACCCCACGCTTTTTTAGGTCGATTACTTTTTCACCTACTGCATTGCGCTCACTCTCAAACCTGCCCCAAAAATTCAGCGGCGGTGAGAAGGTCTGCGCGTTTTCTGTCAACAAGCGCTGAAACAGACTACTGGCACGGGTACGCCGCAGCAAGTCATCACGCAGCCGCAGCCACAGACTGTCAGCACCATAAGTGCAGCGCAGATCGAAAAAGATGGTGGCATTCACCAAGGCTTGCGGTTCGGGGGTATCAATCCAATGACGGAAATACTCGCGCCACACGTGCAACGGTTGCCGCCATTGCGGGTTGGTTGCCATGATGTTGCCAGGGCAATACACATAACCACAGGCAGCCAGCCCGTCACTGACAAATTGCGCCACTTGTTGGAAATAACTGTCATGCAATTCCGCCACGAAACTGTCGTCCAGAATCATGGCATTATCCTGATCGGTGTGGATGGTTTGCTCGTAACGCCCCATCGAACCGGCAACGATGAACGCATAAGGAACGGGCGGTGCACCGAAACGGTTTTCCGCGAGTGTCAGCAGGCGATGCACAATTTCCTGCCCGACCAAACTGAGGGAGTGCGCAATGTCATGGGCAGGCGTGCCATTTTGCACCATGCGTACCAAAGCAGGCGGCAAATGTTGGCTAAGACGTGCCAAAGCCTCTACATCCGGGGCGACATGGATGTCACCGACCAGCCAAGCTGCATGATAGTCATACTGACGCAACAGGTCGAACATCGACACAATGCCGAAATTGCCCTCGGGCAGTGTAACAGGAACATGACGGATATTGCGCCTTGCCATCAACAACAGGGCTTCAGCAGGCATCAACCCAGCAGAAATGACCAATGGCTCAGGCGTCATGATGTGGCTGACCGGCAGGCCGGGGTCAAACCAAACAGCCAGCACTCGCGCCCGCAAATCCATATCCGTGACAATGCCTTGCAGCTTACCAGCAGCATCCAATACCAGCGCAGCCCGGCTGCCCGCCATTGTCATGCGGGCAGCAACAGTCTGGATGGTTTCATGTTCTGCCACAGTCAAAGCCGGGCAGGCAAGCTCGGTCAGGTGTACATGCAACACATCTGTCATTCTCCTCCAGCAGTTTCTTTTTATCTGAACTGGTTAGCCTGATAGCGCGTGGTCATGGTGTCCTGCATGGTGGAAACCACTTCAAACGCATCCTTCAGGTGACGCCGTTCCAACGCCGACAGTTCTTCAGGTGGCACATAGTTGTTGGGCTTCTGGCCTTTTTCAATCTGCTGTGCCTGATGTTGCAAGCGTACCGTACTAATGAACTCGAATGCATCCCGCAAATCATCAATGAGCGAGCGGGAAATGCCACCCGCCTCGGCAATCGCATCCAGACGTTCCCACGTATTGATCGGTTTCAAACCACTTGCCAGCGCATACAGGCGAGCCATGTCAATAACCGGCACAACCCCGCGCTTTTTCATGTCCATACCCTTGTCGGCTTTGTCATCCTTGCTATCCTTATCCAGCACAAAGCCACGGAAGAAGCCGACCGGCGGCTTGTGGCTCAGCGCATTGCCAGCCATGAATGCCTGGAACAAGGTACTGGCTCTGGTTTTCAACAGCACTTCTTCCTGCAAACTGTCGAGCAGGCTTTCATCACCGTGCAAGCAGCGCAGGTCAAAGAAAATACTGGCGTACATCAGCGCCATCGGCTCTGGCTTGTTGATCCAGGTTTCAAAGTAACCACGCCAGACCGACAGCGGTTGCCGCCACTGGTCATTGGTCGCCATTACATTGCCAGGGCAATACACATAGCCGCAGTCATTCAGGCCATCGCTGACGAATTTGGCAACATTACGGAAGTATTCACCGTGTTCGGCTTCGTTGTACTCATCCGACAGGATCATGCCGTTATCCTGGTCGGAATGAGCGGTCTGTTCGCGCCGTGCCATCGACCCTGCCACAATGAAAGCGTAAGGGACTGGTGGCTTGCCGAACTGCTCTTCCGCCATTACCAGCAGACGGCGCACAATGGCCTGACCGATGGAAGTAATGGCATGACCGATGTCATTGGCAGGCAGGTTATGCTTGACCAGCCCCACCAGCACACGCGGCAAACCCTTGCTGAGTTCCGCCAAACGCGCCACATCTGGCGCGGTAAAAATGTCACCGACCATGTAGATGGCATTCTGACTTTGCCCACGCAGCAAATCGGTGGCGGAAATGACCCCTACCACTTCACTACCGATGACCACTGGCACATGACGCAGGTTGAAACGAGCCATCAACAACAAGGCTTCGGAAGCCTGATCACTGGCTGACAACGTATACAACTTACGGGTCATGATGTCGCCAATCGGCTGGGCCACGCTCAACCCTTCTGCCACCACCCGCCGGAAATCGGTATCACTGACCATACCTAGCAGGCTGGCATCATCGCCCGTGATAATGGCGGTACGGCTTTTGCCAGCCATCATCTGCTGGGCAACCGACTGTACCGGCTCATTGCGCCCCAGCAGCAAGGGTGGCTTCATCAGGTCACGCACATGCAGGGTGATCATGGCGTAGTCATCGGAACCGCGCATTTCCTTGATCGCACTACGCAGACGTTCCGGCTTGCGTTCGGAGAAGTATTGGGAAACGCGCTCGAAACTATCCACCAGTTCCAGGAACAACGCACCCGGCACAGCGAAGAACAGGCAGTCTTCCAACGCTTTGACATTCATGCCCACCACGCCGCCACGCATCACCGAACGGTAGCCTACCCAGTCGCCCTTGCCGAAACGCCCGTACAGTTCACCATCTGGTAGGAACACATCCACTGCCCCACGGCGGACAAGCAGCACCTGATTATTCTGCTCACCGACTTTCATTACATCATCGCCTGACACATGGCATTTAAATGACACCGCTTCCGCCAGACGATCCAGCCACTCCGCTGGCAAATCCTTCAACGGTGAACATTTCGCCAAATAACTACGCACCTTGATCTGCTCAAGTTCCATACGACATACCTTTCACAAAAAAATTGTTGCAGCACAGCATAACGGATTTTACGCGGTGTTTAGTTGCTTTATAGCAAGAAAGTAGCCTGCCCAGACGTGATTTTTTCCAGTAAAGCGAGGAAAATCGGGCAGTCTGCCATCCGTAAGACACATTACACAGGAGAGATGATGCGGTTTGTGGATTTGTTTGCCGGGATTGGCGGTATCCGTCTTGGTTTTGAGCAGACCATGCAGGAACTGGGAATACCCTGCCACTGTGTACTTTCTTCTGAAATTGACAAATTTGCACAGGAAACCTACGCCCTAAATTTTGGCGAAACACCACAGGGTGACATTTACGGCATTCAGCAATTCCCCGAATTTGATTTCCTGCTGGCCGGGTTTCCGTGCCAACCTTTCTCTTATGCAGGTAAACAGCAAGGCTTCGGTGATACGCGAGGCACGTTGTTTTTTGAAATTGAGCGGATATTGCGTGAGCATAGACCCAAAGGTTTCCTGCTGGAAAATGTGCGTGGCCTGACGACCCACGACAAGGGGCGAACCTTCAAAACCATCCTCCAACATCTGGAAGCCTTGGGTTATGGGGTTGAATACCTGCTATTGAATGGCTCCAGCTTTGGCATTCCACAAAACCGGGTAAGGGTCTATATCGTGGGCATTTATCAAGACACACCACGTTTAGCCATCCAGTCAGACTTGGGAGCGGCAGATTCCCACAAATTCAAGGACAAACTGACACAATCCAGCCTGTTTGAAACCTCCTATCCGTTACGGGTTGTGCGCGACATCCTTGAACCCAGCCCAGCCAGCAAATACGACTGCTCCGTGGATTTTACCCAGCGTTTGTTGCGTATGGTGGATGGCAAAGCCGAAAACCTGCATGGAATCCGCATGATCGACCACCGCAATGGCAACTCCATCCATTCATGGGAACTAGGTATCAAGGGGGAATGCACTGAAGATGAAATAGCTTTCATGAATGCCCTGATTGCCAACCGCCGCAAAAAACATTTCGGTGCAGAACAGGACGGCAAAAAGCTGACGCTGGAGCAGATCAAAACCTTCTTCAACCCACCCGACCTAGACAACATCATGCGCGGCTTGCTGAACAAGGGCTACCTGAAAGACCACGGCGGCAAATTCAACCCGGTAGCAGGCAATATGTCGTTTGAAGTCTTCAAGTTCCTTGACCCAGACAGCATTTCCATCACGCTGGTCAGCAGTGATGCCCACAAACTGGGGGTGGTACACAATGGACACATACGGCGGATTACACCGCGTGAGTGCGCCCGCCTGCAAGGTTTTCCTGACAGCTTCCTCCTGCATCCGCAGGATACCAATGCTTACCGGCAGTTTGGTAACTCCGTCTCTGTACCGGTCATCAAGGCAGTGCTACTGGATTTGTTCCGGGGCAATTCTCAGGTATTACTGCCGATTTCCACCAAAACGTCATTATCACAAGCAGCCTGATCACCGCTTACAGACAGGCAATCACTTGTTGCGGGGAAATCTTGTGAAGGCAATCCAGATGCCCCAGCGGACATTCGCGCTTGAAACACGGGCTGCATTCCAGCCCCAAATGGAGAATCTTTGCCTTGTCACTCAATGGCGGGGTGTAATGGGGATCGGAAGAACCATACAGGGCAATCACCGGCGTACCCACGGCAGCAGCGACGTGCATCAAACCGGAGTCATTGCTGACCACCTTGTCTGCCAATGACAGCAAGGCAAGCACTTCCTGAAGGCTGGTTTTGCCTGCCAAATCAAAACAAGCGGGAGAAGCGGCAGCAGATGCAATGTCTGCGGTGACAGACGCATCCTTGCCGGAACCCAGCAGAATAACCTGCCCGCCTTGTGAAAGGTGATAGCGGGCAACTTCCACAAAATAGTCAGCAGGCCAGCGCTTGGCTCCGCCGTATTCCGCGCCGGGGCAGAGGGCGAGAATATTCTGCCCTTCTCCCAAAAACTTCTGCCGTACTGCTTCCCGCTGCGCCTCAGTCACCACCAATTGCGGCGGCTCAATTGCCGGTGGCAACGGCGCATCCGCTGGCAAGCCCAGCGCCACAAACCGTTGCACCGTCATGGTCAGCACCGATTTGTCGAGCGGGCGGATGTCATTCAGTAAACCGTAGCGCATTTCCCCCTTGTAGCCGGTACGTACCTGCGCCCTTGCCCAAAACGGCACGAGCGCAGACTTGAGGGAGCGCGGCAGCACAATTGCCCAGTCGTAGGCATTCGTCCGCAATGCATTGCCCACCTGGAAACGCTTGCGCAAGGCCAGTTCGCCGTGTGTTACCGGCATTTCAATCGCATGGTGGACTTGTGGCATCGCCGCGAGGATTGGCTTGCTCCACTTGGGAGCCAGCACATCAATCTGCAAATGGGGAAAACGTTGCTGTAAAGCCATGAACAGGCTTTGCGCCATTACCATATCGCCAACCCAGGAAGGGCCGACGATCAGGCAACGTTGGGGGTTAAACGCCATGTGTTTTAGTCAAGCAACCGGTAGAGCGTACCGCAATACGGGCAACGAGCGGTTCTGTCCGCACTGGATTCAATCGCCAGAAACACACGCGGATGTGAACACCACAATGCAGATTCGTCGGTTGGGCAATGCAGTGGCAAATTCTGCTGTTTTACCACCACTTCGCGGGTTTCATTCAGACGTTTGTAATCGGCAAGGCTTGGTGCAGACATAAAACCTCCAGCAATCAGTTACACGAGAGTCAGCCAGTGACGATACTTATCGGAACGACCATGCACAATATCCAGATACAGTGTCTGTAATTGCGTCGTCACCGGGCCACGTGAGCCTGAACCAATGGCACGACGATCCAGTTCACGGATCGGGGTTACTTCCGCCGCAGTGCCAGTGAAAAAGGCTTCATCAGCAACGTATACTTCGTCACGGGTAATTCGCTTTTCACGCACTTCAAAACCCAAATCACGCGCCAGTGTTACCACGGTTTTGCGGGTGATGCCGTCCAGTGCCGAAGTCAGATCCGGCGTATAAATCACACCCTCCTTGACGAGGAAGAAGTTTTCCGCACTACCTTCGGAAACATAGCCGTCCACGTCCAGCACCAGTGCTTCGTCGTAACCGTCATCCAGTGCTTCGCGCAATGCCAGCATGGAATTCATGTAGTTGCCGTTGGCTTTCGCCTTGCACATAGTGACATTGACGTGATGGCGGGTGAAGGAAGAAGTCTTGATACGGATACCTTTTTCCATGTTTTCCGCACCAAGGTATGCGCCCCAAGTCCACGCAGCCGCCATCACGTGCGTTGCCAGATTATCGGCACGCAGCCCCATACCTTCTGAACCGTAAAAGCACATGGGTCGGATATAAGCGGAATCCAGCTTGTTTTCACGCACGACTGCACGCTGCGCCTCATTCAGTTGTTCCTTGCTGAACGGCATCGGCATCCGCATAATTTTGGCGGAATTGAACAGGCGGTCGGTATGCTCCTGCAAGCGAAAGATAGCAGTGCCTTGATCGGTCTTGTATGCCCGCACCCCTTCAAACACACCCATGCCGTAATGCAGGGTATGGGTGAGGACGTGAGTTTTGGCTTCGCGCCACGGCACCATTTCACCGTCCAGCCAAATCAAACCATCGCGGTCAGACATCGACATTGCTTATCTCCACAGATCAAAATCAAACGGGAAGCATACACGCAGCATACATTTGTTGCCAGCCCGTGAAATGCAAAAAAAAGCCCTGCGGCATACACCGTCAGGGCTGGAGAAAACCTTTGCCCACTGGGGGTTGTGGAGCAAAAAAATCTAGTATCGGGCAGGGTCAAGCCCCTGAAAGACCGTAAATTGCTGTACTGGTTTTGCCCAGCCGGAGCCACGGGCAGCCGCTGTTGTCACCCGAGCATTGCGCTGAAAACCTACCTCAGCTTGCTGTATACCCCCACCCCGATTACCCAAATGATTGTACTCTGCCATGATCTTCGCAACATAATTGCGGGTTTCCTTGTATGGTGGGATCCCACCGTGCTTGCGCACAGCGCCCGGCCCTGCATTATAGGCTGCCAATGCCAGATGCGTATTGCCATTGAACTCGCGCAACATCTGCGAAAGATACCTGACCCCGCCTTTGATGTTTTGCCCGCTATCCCAAGCATTTGCAACCCCCATTTGGTCAGCCGTACCTGGCATGAGCTGCATCAGTCCCATCGCCCCAGCGCTGGACAAAGCCCCCGGATTGAAACAGGATTCCTGTTTCATCACCGCTTTTACCAGATTTTCGTCGACCCCATACATGCTGGCATAAGTACGGATGTCATCCATGTGCACAGCGGCCTTGCGCTCCAGTTGGGCATGACTTTGCCCACCGCAATGGCTGCGACTGACACCAGTCACGGGCAAAGATGTGGGCATCGGCGCAAAAACTGCCCCAGGTGCAGGTGGCACATACGCATTTTTGACCGGCTTGTTTTTCTGGGGAGCACCGTATTTGGCAACCAGTTTGTATTTGTTACCTTTTTTTGGGGTATTGGTCAGCCAACGGGTTCCTTGTTTATCCACATAGGTATAAACAGCCGCCTCTGCTGACTGGGCACACAAGCCTGCACCGCACAGCGCGGACAGTACCAACATACTTTTTGCGTGACGAGGATACTTGGGTGTATTCATTATTATCACATTATTTTTATTGATATTTGACTTACTGGAAAAAATACGGATCAACACCGTACTACACTCTTTTTATCATAATCATCCAACAAATCTTTTGTCTGAATATAATCACCGACTTACTGGCTTGTCCAGCAGCATCCAGACAAGCGGCGAAGTTGAAATTTTTCCATGCTGTTCTACACTTAACTGCAATTGGCTGAAATGCCAGTTGCGCGGGTATTCATAGGGATGGTGATACCGCACCCTAGGCTTGCGTACCCTGTGCGCGAGCCTTTTTTGTAGACTAACGGTAATCAATGCAAAATACGCGGATCAACCAGACGAAATGGAGAAATTTCCGCATCAAAGCGCTCGCCATCGTCTGCCAACATCTGGTAAGTGCCACGCATCACACCCAACGGGGTATCCAGAATGGTTCCGCTGGTATAACGGAAACCCTCCCCCGGCTGCAAATACGGTTTTTCCCCAACCACGCCTTCACCCCTGACTTCTTGGGTACGCCCATCCGCATCGGAAATGATCCAGTGCCGGGTTAATAATTTGGCAGCGATACTCCCCTGATTGACCATCGTCACTGTGTAGGCAAACACATACCTTGCCTGATCAGGGTCAGACTCTTTCTCAATAAAATGGGACTCAACCGACACCTGGATTTTGTAGCGCTCAGCTTCCATAAAAACCGTTCCTCAAACACTCTGTGCCAGAACATATAGCACTTTTGAAATATTCGACAACAAAATCCGACTAAAGCGGTTTCTTTCTTACAATAATACCAGATTATCGCGGTGAATCAGCTCCGGGGCATCCACATAGCCTAATACCTGCTCAATTGACTTGCTAGGCTGGCGTTTAATACGGTTGGCTTCTTCGCTGGAATAGTTGACCAGACCCTTGGCAATCAAACGACCGTCTTCGCTGACGCAACTGACGACTTCACCCCGATCAAACACACCTTCCACACGAGTTACACCAACAGGCAACAGGCTTTTCCCGGTATTGAGAATGGCATCAGCCGCACCACTATCCAACCACAACGTACCTTTGGCAGCCAGTTGCCCAGCAATCCACTGCTTGCGGGCAGCAATCGGGGCGGCATCCGGCAGCAACAACGTGCCTAGCTGCTCGCCAGCACGCAGGCGTTCCAACACCAGCGCTTCCCGCCCGGAAGCAATCACCGTGGCACAGCCGGAACGCGAAGCCCGCTGCGCTGCCAGCACCTTGGTACGCATCCCACCGCTACCGATCAGGGTTCCCGCCCCACCGGCAAACTCGACGTAATCGGGGTTGTTGGCGCGGCCTTCGCTGATCAGTTGCGCATCGGCAAACTTGCGCGGGTCTTTGTCATACAAGCCGGATTGGTCGGTCAAAATGACCAACACATCCGCCTCCACCAGATTCGCCACCAACGCCCCCAGCGTATCGTTGTCACCCAAACGGATTTCCTCGAAAGCCACCGTATCATTTTCATTGATCACCGGAATGACCTTGAGTTCAATCAGGGTGGTCAGGGTACTGCGGGCATTGAGGTAACGGCGGCGGTTAGCCAAATCGTCATGGGTCAGCAAGACTTGTGCGGAGTGGAAACCGTGTTGTTGGAACACCATTTCATAGGCGTGGATCAGGCTCATCTGCCCGATGGCAGCGGCAGCCTGCTTCTCAAACAGGGCTTTGGGCTTGGTTTTCCAGCCCATGCGGCTCATACCTTCGGCGACTGCACCGGAAGACACCAGCACGATTTCAACGCCGGATTTATGCAAACGCGCCATTTGCCCCGCCCAATCTGCCAGGGCTTCACGGTCTAGCCCCTCACCATCACGGGTGAGCAAGGCGCTACCAATTTTGACCACCCAACGCTGGGTCTTGGGTAGAAATTCACTGCGGTGATTGTTGTTCTGCATGTTCGTCCAGATACTGCATGATGTGGAAACACAGGTCTTGCGTGCCTTCGCTGGTAGCGGCGGAAATGCGGAATACCGGCCCTGTCCAGCCCAGTGCATCAACGATTTCCTGACAACGGGGTTCACGTTCTTCCGATGGCAGGATGTCGATCTTGTTCAGCACCAGCCAGCGCGGGTAAGCGGCGAGTTCATCACTGTATTTTTCCAGCTCTTGCTCAATGGTGCGCACGGCTCGCACTGGCTCATTTTCCTCCGCCATCGGCGCTACGTCCACCACATGCAGCAACAGGCTGGTGCGAGCGAGGTGGCGCAGGAACTGGATGCCCAGCCCTGCCCCTTCCGCTGCACCTTCGATCAGGCCGGGAATATCCGCCATCACGAAACTTTGCAATGCACCAACCCGTACCACACCGAGATTGGGGTACAAGGTAGTGAACGGGTAATCGGCAACCTTGGGGCGGGCAGCCGAAACGGCGCTAATCAGGGTGGATTTGCCCGCATTCGGCAAGCCCAGCAAGCCCACATCCGCCAGCAGTTTCAGTTCCAGCCGCAACACGCGCAATTCACCCGGCGTCCCCGGCTTGGACTGGCGCGGCGCACGGTTAACCGAACTCTTGTAGCGCAGGTTGCCAAGCCCATGCCAACCGCCTTTTGCCACCATCAGCCGCTGTTCCGGTTGGGTCAGATCGCCGATCAGTTCGCCGGTTTCCTCGTCATACACCACCGTACCGATCGGGACGCGGATTTCGCGGTCATCGCCTCGCTTGCCGGTCATGTTATTGCCAGAACCGTTTTCACCGCGTTGCGCTTCATAATAACGCTCGTGGCGAAAATCAATCAGGGTATTCAAATTGCGCTCGGCAACCAGATACACGTCGCCGCCATCGCCGCCATCACCACCATTCGGCCCGCCGAACTCGATGTATTTTTCGCGGCGGAAGCTGACGCAACCATTGCCACCATCGCCCGCCTTGACGCGGATTACTGTTTCATCAACAAACTGCATATCACATTACCTTGGGCAAACGGGTTGCCCACATACGCGAAAAGCCCCGACCAGCGGGGCTTTTCGCAAAGTGTCCTTATGGGACGCTTGCCTTACGCAGAGCAGCCTTCAACTGGCTGGATGCTGACAAACTTGCGGTTTTGCGCACCTTTCTGCTGGAAAACCACCACGCCATCTGCTTTTGCAAACAGGGTGTGATCCTTACCGATACCGACGTTTTCACCGGCATGGAATTTGGTGCCACGCTGACGTACCAGAATGTTGCCAGCCAGTACGAACTGACCGCCAAAACGCTTGACGCCAAGCCGTTTGGATTCTGAGTCGCGACCGTTGCGGGTACTACCGCCTGCCTTTTTGTGTGCCATTGCTGTATCCCCTTACGCTGAAATGCCAGTGATTTCGATCTGTGTCAGGTACTGGCGATGACCAGTACATTTCTGATGGTGCTTACGGCGGCGGAATTTCATGATCCGCACTTTTTCGCCGCGAGTCTGGGCCACAACGTTTGCAGTCACCTTACCGCCTGCAACGTAAGGTGTGCCGATTTGTACGGAATCACCTTCCCCGACCATCAGGACATTATCGAAATCAATGCTTGCGCCTTCTTCCACATCCAGTTTTTCAACCAGAAGGGTATCGCCTTGAGCGACGCGGTATTGCTTACCGCCTGTTACGATGACCGCATACATGATTTACGATTCTCCAAAAATGTCCTGTTAAAGAGCCGCAAGATTCTACCTGTAGCCCGCACTAAAAGCAAACGCGAAATAAATATTGACGCTACTTGAGGGTATCGCTTGACATGCTGGGGTGCTGTTCCTAGCATTCGGGACTTTCAGCAGCCCACATTATCATGGATTTCAACGCAATTCGCCAACTCGCCGACGCCGACATGCAGGCTGTCAACGCGCTGATCCAGCGCCGCCTGCACTCCGAAGTCGTGCTGATCAACCAGTTAAGCCACTACATCATCGGCAGCGGCGGCAAACGCCTGCGCCCGTTGTTGGCGTTGCTGGTTGCCCGTGCCTGTGGTTATCAGGGTGAAAAACACGTGGACGTGGCGGCGATTGTGGAGTTCATCCATACCGCCACCCTGCTGCACGATGATGTGGTGGACGAATCCGACATGCGCCGGGGCAAGGAAACCGCCAATAATGTGTGGGGCAACCAGGCTGCCGTGCTGGTTGGCGACTTCCTGTATTCGCGTTCCTTTGAAATGATGGTGGATGTGGGCAGTATGCGGGTGATGGAAATCCTCTCCACCACCACCAATACGATTGCGGAAGGCGAAGTGCTGCAACTGCTCAACTGCCACGACCCCGACACATCCGAACAACGTTACATGGAAGTGATCCATTCCAAGACTGCCAAGCTGTTTGAGGCGGCCTGCCAGTTGGGTGCGGTATTGAGCGGGCTGGATGCAGACAAGGAACAGGCGATGGCTCGGTTCGGGATGCACCTCGGCACTGCGTTCCAGTTAGTGGATGATGTGCTGGACTACACCGCCGATGCCGAAGAAATGGGCAAAAATGTCGGGGACGATCTTGCAGAAGGCAAACCAACCCTGCCATTGATCATTGCCATCCAGCGCAGCGATGCGGCAACAGCGGCCTTGCTGCGCCAAGCGATCGAACAGGGTGGGCTGGAACAGATTGATGCCATTATGCAGGCGATTGCCAACACCCAGGCGATTGATTACACACTGGAACGCGCCAAGGGTGAAACCGAAGCGGCGATTGCCAGCCTGCAATGCCTGCCGGATAGCGACTACCGGCAAGCACTGGAATCACTGGCATGGTTTGCGATCAACCGCAACCATTAATCAGCTAGCAACCTGATGCGTATCCCCCGTTTTTACGTCACGGAAGCACTCAGCATCGGACAGGAATTCACCCTGCCTGAGGGTACGTTCCGTCATGCCATGCAGGTCTTGCGTCTGAAAGTAGGCGAATCACTCATCCTTTTCAACGCACAAGGTGGTGAATATCAAGCGCGGCTTGTCTTGGCAGGCAAACGTACTGCTGCTGCCCTGATTGAAGGTTTCTCTCCGCTTAATAGCGAATCCCCATTGCACCTGACGCTGGTCATGGCCATCGTCAAACCTGACAAGATGGATTTCGCCCTGCAAAAAGCGGTGGAACTGGGTGTTGCCACCCTCCAGCCACTGATCACCCAACACAGCGTGGTGAGGATTGGCAAAGAACAAACCGATAAAAAGGTTCAGCATTGGGAAGGCGTGGTACAGGCAGCCTGTGAACAGTCCGGGCGTACCTGCTTGCCACCGGTACTGACCCCACTGACATTGGAACAATGGTTGCAACAGCCCTTCGCAGGCACGCGCCTGATTCTTGCTCCTGGGTTATTCCCACGCATCAATGCCCTGCCGCTGGATTTGCCCTCACCCTTTGCCCTGCTGATTGGGCCGGAAGGCGGATTTACAGACGAGGAAGTGGCGCAGTGCCAACAGGCTGGCGTCGTTGCCGTATCACTTGGGCCGCGCATCCTGCGTGCAGAGACTGCCAGCACGACGGCACTGGCATTGCTCCAGCACCGTTACGGCGACATCTGACCAGCTATTTGCGCTTATTTTTCCACGCTATTCGGCAAGGCCTCTTCCACTTGTTGCAGGAATTCGTTCAACGGCAAGGTAGGTGCTGCATGGATATTGAATGAACTCAAGGTCTGGTTGTAAACCGGATTCGGTGAAAACCCTTCGCCAAAGCTGGCTTCATCACCTAAACCGACCACCTCCAGAATAACCAGCGGCAAACTCAACAGGATTGCGATACCAAGAGCAGACCAAGGGCGTAAATAACTTGCCCAGCGTTGAAAGAAATACAGCAGCAACGTTACCAGCGGGATATTGTACAAGGTCAGCAACACATTCTGCGGGGTATCGGAGGTAAAAAAGTAATCCAGCCCATCACCAACCACACCCAGTAGGGATTTCAACAAAGTCAGTAAAGCCACAATTCCCAGCGCCGAACTGAACACCCAGCGGTGCGACACCAGCCAGTTGACCCCGGCGATAAACAAGGCAATAACCGCCATCACCACCAGATTGAGCAGGATGTCACTCAGATAATACCATACCCCTTGTTCCACAAAGGTATGCAGGTAATTTTCAGAAAACAGCCCGACCACAGCCAACACCAGCAACACCCCGACCCACACAGGGTTGGCCATGATGGAATAAAAACTGCCGAACTTGAGCATATTGGTAGGCGTAACCGGCGTATCGGAAGTCAGCAGGTTAAGGCGGCGACTACCCAACAACAGGCGACTGGGAACAGGTAAACGGGCTGGCAGTTCACCTAGCAAAGCCCCATTCATGCGTGTGCCGTTTTCTTTTGACAGGTTGTGCAGGTACAACTCGCCCGCTTCATCCTGCTCGATGCGCAAATGATGGGGAGAAACGGAAACATCCGAAAGAATGACATCATTATCCAGCGCCCGCCCAATCGTGACCGGGAACTGTTCCAGACGCTGATACTGGTGCAACCCGCGCTTCTGGATTTCGAGGATCAGTTTTGCCATTTGAATTCCCCCAGCATACGTTTGAGTACTTGCATGGCTTGCTCAAACGCAACGCCTTTCAGATCCAGGTTAAAGATCATCCCTTGCTGCTTGTGCCCAACCATCGCCCCCGTCACCATGACATCGCTCAAGCCTGCATAGTTGTGATAGTCACGGCGACAAACGGTCATCTTGAACTCCTGTTCCGCTATGCGAGTGAAACCGGCGTGGCAGTCAAAGTTGGTAACGTCGTTTTTGTCTGCCTCGCTGTTGGAAACGCTGACATTGCGTTCCTGATAGCTGTTGTAAAAGCGTGGGGAAATCATTGCATCACTGGTAAACCAGCGGTAGTCGTAGGCAATTTGCCCCACTTCCAGACCATCATCCAGGTAAATGGCGGCATCATTGGCACAACTGGTATCCCGTATCCGCAGCAATTCCTCTTCGTCCGGCTTGCTGACTTCATCCCAACAGCGGGTGAAATTGTCAATACTGCCAGGAACCCCGAATTTGCCAACCGAACGGACATTCCATTTGGCATCAAGCAAGCGCTCGAAGTACTTGCCTGTATGGGAATGAATCTGTTCGGCAATCCGTTCACTGATGTCAGTATCCGGCTTGAAACCCGTCAGTTTGAGCCGCCCCAGAATCACCCCAAGATGGCGGGCAGGCACCAGAAAACTGATTTCATTGCCTGAGGTGGCAACATTGACCCCGACCACTTGCCGCTCCTCATTCAGGGTTGGGCCACCACTCATGCCGGGATTCAAACTGCCGGAAAACAGGATATTGCTTTCATCACTATTTTTGAGGATACCGTTATTCGTGCCCTCGATAATGACAAAGCCCAGATCCATCGGGTTGCCCATCGCGTACAGCCGCGCTCCTTTGGGTGGCACATCGGCCAGTTCCAAGGGCGCACCCAATGGTGCATCAGCCCGCAACACCGCAAGGTCATGAACCACATCCACCGCCAACAATTCCAGACTGCCGGTTTTGCCAGTGGTGGAAAGATAATCCAGGTCGAACTCTTCCGGGTCATTTACAAACATGCTGACCACGTGATAGTTGGTCGCAATGATGTTGGGTTCCAGCACAATGAAACCCGAACCAATCGCGGTTTTTTCCCCGCCCTGCTTGCTGATGACACGCACCTGATAAATGGATTGCTCAGCATCCTGATAAATGGAAGAGGAGGCTGTTTCGGCAAGCCCCGCCCCCGCAAGCCCCAGCAAACACATTGCCAGTATGATTTTTTGTAATAAACGGTACATTCCCTGTTTTCCCGCTTGTAAAAGCTAGTAATTATAAAAATGCGCAAATTTAAGTCTGCGCTATAGCCGGAGTCGCCCCAGAAAAACTACATCACAGACTGGCAAAAACCTCACTAGCAATGGCGATGGTTTCCGCCAAATCAGCGTCGCTGTGCGCCATGGAAACAAATCCGGCCTCGTATGCCGATGGTGCGAGGTAGACACCACGATTCAGCATTCCGTGGAAGAAACGATTGAATTGGGCAATATTGCAGGCGGTCACTTGCTGATAGGTATCAATGCGCTGTTCTGTGGTGAAGAAAAGCCCAAACATGCCACCAACCTGTTGCGTAGTGAAGGGTATTCTAGCCGCATCGGCTGCCTGTTGCAGCCCCTTGACGAACATTGTGGTCTTTGCAGTGAGTTCAGCATAAAACCCCTCACGCGCAATGATTTCCAGCATCTTCAAACCGGCGCTCATGGCAATCGGATTGCCAGACAGTGTACCTGCCTGGTATACCGCCCCCAGTGGGGACAGATGGGACATGATGTCGCGTCGTCCGCCGAATGCGCCGACCGGCATTCCGCCGCCAATAATCTTGCCCAACGTGGTCAGGTCAGGTTTGATGCCATAAACTGCTTGTACTCCCCCCAGAGCGACACGGAAGCCAGTCATGACCTCATCGAAAATCAGCACTGAACCCGACTGGTCACAGACTTCACGCAGGGTTTCCAGAAAACCGGGCACGGGTGGAATGCAGTTCATATTGCCGGATACTGGCTCGACGATGATGCAGGCAATTTCATGCCCGCGTGCGGCAAACACTTCGCGTACCTGTGCGCTGTTGTTGTAGTCCAGCGTCAGGGTGTATTGCGCCAGTTCCGCCGGTACACCGGGCGAGCTGGGTTGACCAAAGGTCAAGGCACCAGAACCGGCTTTCACCAGCAACGAATCGCCATGCCCGTGATAACCGCCCTCAAACTTGACCATGTAATTGCGACCGGTAAAGCCGCGAGCCAGCCGGATGGCTGACATGGTGGCTTCCGTACCGGAGCTGGTCATACGCACCATTTCAATGGAAGGCATAATCTCGCAGATTTTTTCTGCCATGGTGATTTCGAGTTCGGTCGGTGCGCCGTAGCTCAAGCCGTTGATGGCTGCTGCCTGCACGGCGGCTACCACTTCCGGGTGAGCATGACCTGCCACCATTGGCCCCCAGGAACCGACGTAATCAATCAGGCGGTTGCCATCCGCATCCCACATGTAAGCGCCCTGGGCACGCGCAATGAAACGTGGTGTTCCCCCTACGCTACGGAAAGCCCGCACGGGTGAATTCACACCACCGGGGATGGTTTGCTTGGCTTGCTCGAACAGGGCTTCGGAACGGGTCACTGCGGGAATCCTTGGCAAATATTAATAATCGCTTATTTTCAATGAGCCAGCCACTAATGTCCAGTCAGGTATAAAAAAACCTGTGCTGCTTTGCAACATTTCTCAATTTGCTGTCAGCCTGCTTGCCTGACAAACTGTTGCTGGTAAAGGCTGGCTTGCTGGCGAATATCCGGGTTTCCCAACACATCGGTGATGACTGCCAGCATGTCAGCACCGTTTGCCAGCAACACAGGTGCTTCAGCCAGCGTAATGCCGCCAATAGCGCAGATAGGCAGACTCAGACGGGCACGGGCTGTTTGCAACAAAGCCAGACTGGCACGGGTTGCTTCCGGCTTGGTTGGGGAAGGGAAAAAACTGCCGAACGCCACGTAATCAGCACCTTGCGCCGCCGCGACCTCTGCCAGTTCCAGACGATTGTAACAGGACACGCCGATGATGGATTTTTTCCCCAAATAATCGCGGGCAGCCAGCAGTGCGGCATCATCCTTGCCGACATGCACTCCATCCGCCTGCACGGTTTTCGCCAGATGGATGTCATCGTTGATGATCAACAGCGCATTGTGTGCCTGACACAGGCTGCGCAGTGCGGCAGCTTCCTGTTCCCGCCGCAGCGGATCGCTGGTTTTGTCGCGATACTGGATGAGGGCTGCGCCCCCGAGAAGTGCCTGTTCCACTTTTTCCAGCAGGGTATTGCCGGTGGAACCATCCGTGATCACATAAAGCCCTGACAACATGCTTGCTGTATTCCTGATAGGGATAAACGCCCTATTGTCGCAGCTTACTGGGCAGATTCAATTTGCTTTGATACCAGTCAACGATTTTTCATTTACATGGTCTAAACTGCTGTTGTAATAGAAATATAAACTACAAAACGCGAATAAGGCATACAAATCATGAAGATAAAATATTTTTTGAGCACAATGCCTGCATGGTTGGCAGTGCTACTGGTGTCCTGCACGTCCGTCACGCCACTCAGCGACAATACCAGCACCACCAATGGCCTGAAACGGGCTAGCGCTGCCGGGTTACATGCCTATCTGACAGAAAAGCTCAGTGCCGAGCCACGCCCCGTTGCCTTGCCCTCCCTGATGCCCAATGCCGCCGGAGCAGCACGTAGTGCCGAAGCCAGCCCCGCGTTTTCCACCACCAACTTGCAGGAACAAGGGGTTGACGAAGCTGACCTGCTCAAAACCGACGGGCGTTATCTTTATGCCATTGGCGTACCGAACGATAGCCAATACGTGGAAGACACCCTGCGTATCATGCAGATCAGTGAGGATGGTGCCCGTCTCAACGAGGTCAATCGCCTGAAACTTTCCCCCATGACCGGCTTGTACCTTGCTTCCGGCAACAAGCAACTGGTGAGTATCGGCTCCAGTTTCAATCAGACCATGCCAGCCTTGCGGATGCCACGCCCCTACCTGCTGATGCCGGAAAAAACCGACCTTCAGTACGTGGATGTCAGCAACCCGGCAGCAGCCAAACCCACCCTGAAAGTCAGTCTGGATGGCAGCCTGATTGCCAGTCGGCGCGTCAACAACACTCTGTACCTAGTGTTACGCAGCTATCCGCGCATGGAAGGTTTGGGCTGGGTTCCCTACGCCAGCAGCGAGGAAAACAAGGCGAAAAACAAACAGGCACTGGCAAGCATGAATGTCGCCGACCTGTTACCCACCTATAGCCTCAACGGTGCTGCCAGCCAGCCACTGGTTGCCCCGGACAACTGCTACATCAACCAGCAGGAAAGCAAGGAACAGCACGCCCGCCATGAAATTGTCAGCATCGTCGCACTGGATTTGAACGCCAACAGCCTGCGTTTCAACAGCCGCTGCTTTGTCGGCTCAACCGAAACCCTGTACGCCTCACCACAGGCGCTTTACGTGGCAACTACCGATTATCACCATGACCCGGTGCAAGGCTCGCGCAGCAGTACCGGCATCCACAAGTTTGCTTTTGCGGGGACTGACATTGCTTATCGCGGTACAGGTGACGTTCCCGGCAATCTGGGCTGGAAGGAAGACCAGCGCCCGTTCCGTCTAAGTGAACAGGATGGTTTGCTGCGGGTCATTACCTACAATGACACTTTTACCAACCCGACCACGGTATTGACCACACCGTATGGCAAATCGCCTGCCATTCTCAGCATCCTTAAAGAAGGCGGTGAATCCGGTCTGACACTGGTTTCCCAGTTGCCCAACCGCCAACGCCCTGCCCATCTGGGCAAGCCGGATGAACAGCTTTACGCCACCCGTTTCATCGGTGACAGTGCTTATCTGGTGACATTCCAGAGCACCGACCCCTTGTATGTGCTGGATATGAGCAACCCGCAAGACCCTTACATTGCCGGGGAACTGCAAATTCCGGGTTTCTCCGATTATTTGCACCCGGTTGGCAAACACCTGTTGCTAGGGATTGGCAAAGACGCTATTCCCGCAGCAAACGGCGAATTCCGGGGAGCTTGGTATCAAGGGCTGAAACTGTCACTGATCGACACCAGTAATCCCGGTAACTTGCGGGAAGTGAACAAACTGATCCTCGGCAAACGGGGCACGGATTCTGCTGCCCTGCATGACCACCATGCGGTCACAACCTTGGCCGGAAACAGCTTGCGGGTCGCCTTGCCTGTCAGGTTGCACGAAACACCCCAACCCGGCATGAGTGGGCAACCTTCCGATTATTACGGGCATACCCAAACCGGGTTGTACCGTTTTGAAATCGACCAGAGCGCCCGCAAAATCCGCAGCTTGCCACCCCTGATTACCGAAAAAGCCCCGGAAGATTTCTGGCATTACCCGGAAAGGGATCGCAGCATCATCAGCGGCAACAACGTGCATTACTTTCACAACGGTGCGTTCTGGTCACAGGATTGGGCAGGCAGCAACGCGGTGGCAGGCAAGCAATAAGCTAACGGGTTTCGGTACTATTTAACAGAACGTGGCAGGGTTTCGCTGTACCTTTGATTTCAAGCCTTGGCGAGAGGCGAATTGAAACCAGAGGGAGAAACCACCATGAAACGTTCCAGTATTATTGCTCACGCACTGTTGTTATTTGGTTTTGCAGGCTTTTATGCTGCCCCGGCTGCTGCCTTGTGTGTCACACCGGGTGAAGAAGGGTCATGGGCTAATGTAGATGCCAACACCCGTAGCATTGTCCGGGCTGATGTGCGTTTCCAGTGTCAGGATCAGATTTTGAATGGCCAGCCTTACCCACCCGGCGAACCGTTTTACATCAAGCTGTACGGTGCTTGCCACCCAACCGCGTGTGAATGGCAGGAAGTGGGAGCGAACAACATTGCCGGTGGCTGGAAGCGTGGCACGATTGATCAGGGCTTTGCCAAACGTGACATCCGTTTCAAACGTTTGGCTGACGGGCGGCTGCGGGTCATCATTGACACCGATTTCCGTGACCCCAGACGCCGCGATTACCGTTCAGATGAATTGTTTAATCGCCGATAACCCGACCGTATGAATCTCTGCTATAACTCAGGGATGACAAGCGAGGCAGGGAGTATTCACATGGGCGTCCGTCTGAACAATAACATCGCAACCTTTGACATAGACACGACTATCGAGCAGATCACCCTACAACTGCTGGGAAAATCACCCGATTACATCGTGCTACGTCGCCCCCGGCAAGAAACAGGCCGCTTCTGGTTCTACGTGTTTACCAGCCAGGAGCTGTTACAACGCATCCAGCAATGTATTGGGCAAGTATCCGGCAGCACTTTCCCGCACTTGCTGGATTGCCTGCCACAACTGCGTGAAAGCGGCTCAGCACCCGTGGTTCCCGCCAATATCCAGTTGCCGCGCTGGACAGATGAATACGGGCGGGGCAACTGGCACGCTGCGCAATACCCGGTAGCGGTGCGCGACAACCAACCCAGCGGTGTATGGGAACCCACCCAGTCTGCTGCACCGCCTGCCGCTAGCCCCGTCACTCATGCCAAACCTTCCATTCTGGAACAGTTGGGCGTTGATTTCGGCAAACTCGACTGGGGCTCACTGACCAGCAGCATCCTCTCTCACCCTACCCGCAGCACGAATCCGGGCGACATCCTCAACCGCAGTTACGGCTCCCCTTCCATTACCCGTGACGGTTCGGGAGGCTCTGCCAGCGGTGCGGATACCACCAGTGCAGGTGACGGGTTTGAAACCTTGTCCCCCCCTGACAACAAGATGCAGGAAGTTTTTCCCGCCATTGAGCCATCCAGCAAGTCTCCCGTTGTTGGCGAAAGCCTGACCCTCAGCATCAGCCTCAAACCCCAGGCTGACACGGAAACCAGCGGTACGGTCGGCTTGCCCTCAGCGGCTCCCGATTTTGTGTTCAAGCTGACAGTCCACCTGTTGTGCGGCAAGGAAAGCCTGTGGGACACGCTTGAATACAGTCAGGCAGCGGGTACTGGCAAAGCCGCCAGTTTCACCTTCACCGCCCCCGATGTGGCACTGGATGCCAGCGGCAACTACCCCGAACGGGAAAAGCTGCTGGTGGTCGCCAACTTTTATTATGAAAACCGCTGGTGTGGCGAAGGCCAGCGTTACCTGGATCTGCGTCTGGATGACACGGTAACGCCGTTACGCCGCTTGCCCAAACCTGCCGAAAACCACTGGCGCAGCCTGATCCTGCTGGAACAGGGCGCACAACCACCCGACCTGCTGGTACGTATCCACAAAACCGGCGAACGAAGCTATCGCTGGGTATGCCTGTCACGTCACATGCAGTTTGACCGCAACCTGCCTGCGGACATGAGCCTGCCGGAAAATGCCGCTGATTTTGTGTACGACCTGTTTGAGCAGTATTCCCGCGCCACCCTCAACAGCGTCAAGGTTGAAGAAATCAAGGGGGTAGGCGAACACATCTACGACAGCACCCCGGAACTGTTCAAGACCACTTACTGGGCACTGCATAACCACTTGCAAGCCAACAACCAAGCGTTCCAGAACATCCTGTTCATTACCGATGAGCCGTTTATCCCGTGGGAACTGATGCGGGTGGCAGACCAGCAGCGTGGTGCAAACATTGCTGCGGAATTCCTGTCGGTACGCCATGCGGTCGGGCGCTGGGTAGCGGAGTGTTCTTCGCGCCTGTCACAACAGATTCCGGTCAGGGAAATGGTGGCTTGCGGCTCGGATTACGTGGGCTTCGATGCAGTTTACCCCACCCTGCCGTGGGTCAAGGATGAGCTGGCCTGGCTGGGCACGCAGTATCAGGCCAAAACCGTGCCGCTGAAATCGGCAGACGTGCTGAATTTCCTCAAAACTGGTTCGGCGCAAGCCGTGCATTTCGCCTGCCACGGGCAGATGGATCAGCACAACCCGCTACGCAGCCAGTTGATTATGGAGGATTCCCCTGACAACCTGCGCCCCACGGTGATTTCAGCCAATGAAGTCGAAACCGGTCTGGGCAAGGAACATCCACTGGTGTTCCTCAATGCCTGCCAGCTTGGCTCCAGCGGGCAAGCCCTATCGCTGATGGCGGGGTTTCCGGGGGCTTTCCTCAAAGCCGGAGCCAGTGCCGTGATCAGCCCGTTGTGGACCATCAGCGATGAGCACGCCAAAGCCATTACCGAGCAGTTTTATCAAGCCGCTTTCGCCAACCCCGGTGCAACCCTGGGGGAAATCCTGCAAACCATCCACCGCCAGTGGGAAGACAAAAAACACCTGACCTTCCTGGCTTATGTCCTGTATGGCGATCCGCAGGCCAAGGTTTTTTTCCGCCCAGCCAACAACTAGACAACCGCGAGGAAACACCATGAGCAGCAACATTTTTGACCTGAAGGAAAATCCCACCCCCATTGAATTGCGTGAGGCAGGCATCGTCCTGATTGCCCCTGGCCTGCGCGGGCGTGGCAGCTATGCCGGAAAGCGCGAAACCGGTCAAACCCGCGCCCTGAGCGGCGAACGCGATGCACTGGACAAGGCTATTGCAGAAGCCGGGCTGGAAGACCGCCATACCCTGATACTGGAAGCCCCTACCCCGGAACCACAGCTTGGCAGTACAACCCGTGCCGGTGGGCAGGCGGTTGCCCACGATGCCATCCAGTTGCAGGTGGCAGGCAGGCCGGATGAAGTGCAATTTGCCATTTATACCGATGAAGCAGGCACCATTTCTTTCCATTACCCGCAAAAAACGGCAGCCGATGCGACCGGAACCCGCGCTTTCGGCTCACCACTGCAATACCGCTACCAGATTCCCTTGCGCAAGGCTCGCGGGGAAGGCACGGAAGGCTCACGTGGCTTACTAGGTTTCATCGGCAGCAAGATCGTCAAGATTGTGGTCGGCAAGCTACTGGGGACTCAAACCGGCAAACTGGGGCACTGGGCCATCCAGAAGTGGGAAAACAGTGCGCGGGCATTTCAGGGCTTGCATGGCGGGGCGGATTTCAGCAGCCTGATGCAGGCCGAGCCGCAACCGTTTGGCGCATGGGACAGCATTCGTGGCAAAAAAGCCCTGCTGTTCGTGCATGGAACCAGCAGCAGTACCGCCGGTGCATTTGCCGGATTGTTGGAAGCAGGCAACCGTGATGTTGCCGATACCCTGTACCAGCGTTATGGCGGGCGGGTACTGGCTTTCAACCATCACACCATGAGCATTGGCGTGGCAGACAATGTGCGGCAGTTTTATGAAGCGTTCCAGCAGCATCCGGGTGAATACACATTCGACATCATCTGTCACAGCCGGGGTGGGTTGGTGTCACGCGCCTTTACCCGGTTGCCGGATGCCTTTCTGGCACAACGGCTGGATGGCTGGCAACGTCCCGCAGCGGTGAAAATCCGCATTGACCGCATTGTATTCGTGGCAACCCCGAACGGTGGCACAGACTTGGCTCGCCCCGGCAATATTCCGCAGGCGCTGGAACGGTTGGCAAATTACGTCAATATTTTCCCCGACAGCCTGCTGACCATTGGCGGCGGCATGTTGCTGTCGCTCGCGGCAGGAATTGCCGAAGCCGGTTTGCCGTATGTACCGGGTCTGGATGATCAGCAACCGGACAGTGAACTCGTCAAGGCATTGACGGATTCACAAGCCGAGGCTCCCCGTTACTTTGCATTCCAAGCCAATTATGAAGTGTCTGGCAAATTGCGCGAGGCCATCAAGGCCAGTGGCACAGTACTGACCGGGGCAAACCGTTTCGTGGATGGTCTGTTTGGTGAGTCACCCAACGATCTGGTGGTTCCCACCACCGGCGTTGCCGATAACCGCCATTTCCGCTTGCCGGAAACCCAGGTGGTGAAATTTCAGGGCGACAAGGTGCACCACACCAACTTTTTCTTCCAGCCGGATATTCGCCGTTTGCTGGATTTCCTGCCGGGGTAAGCGCTCAGGCGTCGCGCTCATCCCACAGTTGCTGGTGGATTTTGCTGTTCAACACCCAGGCGCAAAATCCACCGATCAGGATGGCAGAAATGAAATTCCACAAGCCATACAGCATGAAAAAGGCGTAGAGTGCCGCGCCCACCGCTGCCAACCAGCCTTTGGGCAGGAACATGTCTTCCTGGGCCATATTGGTCAAGGCATACAGCATGGGGTCTTGGGCAAGCAGCGGGGGGGAATCCGCCAGCAGGAAAGCGATATAAGCCGCCACACCCAGCAATATGGCACTAACCAGCGTGGTGAAGGCACCATTTTCAATCCAGCCTTCCAGCAAGGCATAGGCAATCAGCATGACCGCTACAATCAATGGCGCAGTCAGGATGGCAATTTGCCAGAAACTGTCCGCCACGGAACCCCGCACCAGCCATTCCAGCCACACCGGACTCATGGAACCCAGTGCAGCATGGATAGTGTATGGCAAAGCAACCACAGTCATCAGGATACCAGCCTTTTTCTTGACCGAGGTCACTTGCTTATCCAGCGCCGATGCCAGCGGATAACCGCAGGCAGGGCAGGAACGGGCGCGGGAACTGATTTGCTGGTTGCATTCCGGGCAGGTGATCAGAGCCATTGGCGGTACTTCCTCAGTTTTTGTCGTTGGGTCATGATAGATTTACCGAAACCGTAGCAAATGGTTGCTTCCAGGTAAAACAAATCAAGCCGATAGCTTGCTGACTACCCGTAACAGCTTTTCCTTGGCAACCTTGCCCACTTCTTGTGCTGCATCGCTTTGTGCCAGCCCCAGCACCGTGACAGGATCCATGAAACTGACCACGACGCTGCCGGGAGCCGTTTCATACATGATGAAATTGCATGGCAGCAAGGTGCCTGCATTCGGCTCCACCTCCAGAAGCTGTGATGCCAGCTTGGGGTTGCACGCACCGAAAATACGGTAAGGCAGGATGTCCTTGTCCATTTTGGCTTTGAAAATGGCCTGCACGTTGACTTCGCTGACAACGCCCAACTGTTCTTCCAGCAAAACTGCCCGGACTTTTTCGATGGCTTCTTCAAAACCGCCCTGAAGCGTAGTGTTGAACTCGTATGACATGATTTTTCCTTTCTGTTGAAACTCAGAGGCGCAAGTTTATGCACCCGCACAAATGCGAACAATGCAAAATCACAAACGCTATGATATATCTTGCCATTCCATTAAGGAGGAGCATCCATGAAAAAAGAAACCATCTCGATCCACGGCGGCTATGTCACCGACCCAACCACCAAATCGGTTGCCGTGCCAATTTACCAGACCGTTGCGTATGAATTCGACAATGCCCAACACGGTGCTGATTTGTTCAATCTGGCGGTTCCCGGCAACATTTATACCCGCCTGATGAACCCGACCCAAGATGTGCTGGAAAAGCGTGTCGCAGAGCTGGAAGGCGGTATCGCTGCCCTGGCACTGAGTTCCGGCATGGCAGCCATTACTTACGCCATCCAGACCATTGCGCAAATCGGCGACAATATCGTTGCCACCCCGCAACTCTACGGCGGTACTTACACCCTGTTTGCCCACATGCTGCCGCAACAGGGCATCGAAGTACGCTTTGCCGCCAGTGACAGCGCGGAAGACATCGAGAAACTGATCGACGCCAAGACCAAGGCTGTTTTCTGCGAAACCATCGGCAACCCTGCCGGTAACATCGCCGACATCGAAGCCATCGCCGCTGCCGCCCACCGGCATGGTGTTGCCGTCATCGTCGACAGCACCGTTGCCACCCCAATCCTGATGAACCCTATCGCATACGGGGCTGACATCGTAGTACATGCGCTGACCAAATACATGGCAGGTCACGGCAACTCGCTGGGCGGCATCATTGTCGATTCCGGCAAATTTCCGTGGGCGGAACACGCCGAGCGTTACCCTACCCTGACCCAGCCGGAACCTTCCTACCACGGCGTGGTATACACCGAAGCACTGGGGCCTGCCGCCTACATCGGTCGCGCCCGTACCGTACCGCTGCGTAACACCGGTTCTGCCATTTCACCCTTCAATGCTTTCCTGATTCTGCAAGGGATTGAAACGCTGGCACTGCGCATGGAACGCCACTGCGACAACGCCCTTGCGGTTGCTAATTACCTGAAAAACCATGAGAAAGTGGAATGGGTGAAATTTGCCGGTCTGGAAGGCGACCAGTATCACTCGCTGGCGCAGAAATACTTCAACGGCAAACCAGCCGCGCTGATGACCTTCGGCATCAAGGGGGGCTTTGAAGCAGGCGTGAAATTCTACGACCAGTTGCAGATGATCAAGCGTCTAGTGAACATCGGTGATGCCAAAACCCTAGCATCACATTCCGCCTCAACCACTCACCGCCAGCTCACCCCGGAAGAGCAACTGCGGGCAGGTGTCACACCGGAAACCATCCGCCTGAGCATCGGTATCGAGCATATCGACGACATCATTGCCGATATGGAACAGGCATTCGCCGTAGTGTAAACACGGCTGGTCTGGAGTAGGGATTCTCCCTACTTCAGGCTCCTGAACACCATCACCAGCTTGCCTTCCCCGTCAAACAACTTCAGCTCATTGTCGCTCTTGTCCAGTTTTGCCATGCTGGGCAAGGCTGCTAGGTATTTCTCTTCCCAGTTGCCACCATCCACAAAGGTCGGGCACACCGCCTCCTCGCATTTACGCTGGGTGGTTTCAATGTCCTTGATGCCAAACAGGGTATCGTTGGGGTTGACGAATGTCCCCGCATAGCTGTTGCAGCCGGAATAACCGGATACCGTACCGTTATGGAAAGTCATGGTAATGGCGAGCTTTTCCGGCGGGACTTCATCATTCAGCCTGGTCAGCAACCAGAAGGTGCTGTTCAGATTGCGGTGATAAAGCTCAGGCAGCAGGCAAACCACCCCGTCACGCACCGCATCCGGTGTGGCAGGCAATGCAGCAGCAGGTGCGGCTGCCTCTTTTTCCGCCTTGTCTTCCGCCTTGTCTTCCGCGTGTACGGCGACACCACTCCCCATGACCAGCCACAAGACACTGGCAGATACAAAAACAGTATATTTTTTCAGCATAACGCAGCCCCTCGGGTACACTACAAACCCGTTAATCTAGTACGAAATCAGACATATTGCAGGGCACAATGCATCTTTTCAGACATAAGGCGCTGGGAGTACTACTAGCTCAAGCGGCTTTTGCCACAACACTTGCATACTCAGATGGTGTTGCTCGCCCTGCTTGCTGGAAAAAAAGCGGATGTCTCCTTCCAGATTTTCCATCTGGCGCAAATCATGCTGTTCCAGCACCCGCATAAGCTGGTGCGTGACTGGCGTACTGGTTTCCAGCACCGTCATCCTGCCGTGGGTCACATCATGGATAGCTTCTGCCAGAAAGGGGTAATGGGTGCAGCCCAGCACCAGCGTATCCACCCCCGCATCCAGCAAGGGCAAGGTATAGTGCTTGAGCAACTGGCGCACAGCATCACTGTGGAAATCCCCGGCTTCGACATGTTCGACCAGACCGGGACACGCTTGGGTAATCACCTGTACGTGACTGGCGTACTCACGGATCAAACGGTGCAAACGTGGGCTGTTCACTGTTTGCTGAGTCGCCAGCACCCCCACCACCCCGGTCTGGGTCAGGCGTGCTGCCGGTTTGACCGCAGGCTCAATGCCCACCACCGGAATCGGCAATACCTCCCGCAAATAATCCACTGCATGGACAGTCGCCGTATTGCAGGCCACTACCAGCGCCTTGACCTGCTGCTCCAGCAGGAAATCAGCCACCCGCTTGCTACGCTCACGGATATAGTCAGGGGTTTTGCCACCATACGGCGCGTGACCGGAATCAGCTACATAAATCAGGTGCTCATTGGGTAACAGACGGTGGATTTCCCGCAAGACCGAAATCCCCCCCAGCCCGGAGTCAAACACCCCAATCGCTTGCTGGCTGGGCATGGCTTAGCTGTGTTCCTGCAAATAATGCAACCAGGCCGCAAACAGTTCCGGGTCGGGTGAAACCACCACCGAACGTGTTTCCATCGCAGCCTTGAACACCGGCTCGCCCTGCAAGGTACAAGCATGACCACCAGCTTCAGACAGGATCAGCGTACCCGCTGCCAAATCCCACAGCTTCATCCCGCCATGCAGGTACAATTGCCCCCGGTTGGCTGCCATCCATGCCCATTCCAGCACGCAACTACCGATATTGCGTTGCGAACCGTAGGGGGGATGTTTCATCAAGGCACATTTCAGTTCATCCCCGAGACGTTTGAAATCAACCACTGCAACCGCATTGCGCAGTTTGAAACCGGTTGACTGGCATTGCAGGCGTCTGCCATTCAGCCACGCCCCCTGCCCGCGTTGCGCGGTAAACATTTCATCACGCAAGGGATCGTAACTCAGCGCCAGCACCACCTCACCCTGCCGGATCAACGCCAGTGACGAGGCAAACAGGGGAATGCCTGCCGCGAAATTGCTGGTTCCATCCAGCGGGTCGAGACACCACAAGGCATCCGACTCACGCAGCAAGCGTTCCTGCTCTTCCCGCTCCATTTCCTCGCTCAGGAACGCGATGTCAGGCCAGTGCTCATGCAGGAAAGCGCGGACACGCCGGTCAGTTGCCAGATCAGCCTCAGTCAACACACTGCCATCCTGTTTCAGGGAATAACCCACACGCTCAAAGCGCGGCAGGATTTCTTCCCGCGCAATATCACGTAGCGCCTGTGCGAGTGTTTGCAGGTCTGGCAACATGGTTTATCCTTCATGCCGAAAAAAGGAATGATACCATGAGCCGATTTCTCAACGACAAAGACTATTTCCACGGCAAATCAGCCTGTACTGGCGTATTGCTGGTCAATCTGGGTACGCCGGATGCGCCCGACAAACCATCGCTGCGCCGTTACCTGAAGGAGTTCCTGTCTGATCCGCGCGTGGTCGAAATCCCCCGTATCGTCTGGTATCCGATCCTGTACGGCATTATCCTCAACAAGCGCCCGGCTGCCAGTGCGGAAAAGTATCAAAGCGTGTGGACAGCCGACGGATCGCCCCTGCTAGCCATTTCCCTGCAACAGCAGAAAGCCTTGCAGAAAGAAATGGAAATCCGCTTTTCTGGCCCAGTCAAAATCGAACTAGCGATGCGTTACGGCAATCCGTCGATTGCTTCCGGCTTGCTCAAGCTCAAGGAAGCCGGTGCACGGCGCATCCTGATCCTGCCGCTGTACCCGCAATACTGTGCCGCCACTAATGCGACCACCTTCGACAAGGTGTTTGACGAACTCAAACGCTGGCGCTGGATGCCGGAACTGCGGCTGGTCAACCATTACCACGACCACCCCGGCTACATCGAAGCCCTCGCCAGCAGCGTGCTGGAACACTGGGAAACACAACCGCGCGGTCAATTACTGCTCATGTCATTCCACGGCATCCCCAAACGCAACCTGACCCTCGGCGACCCGTATTTTTGCGAATGCCACAAGACTGCCCGCCTGCTGGCAGCAGAACTCAACCTCAAGCCAGAGGAATACCGCGTCACCTTCCAATCGCGTTTTGGCAAGGCCGAATGGCTGCAACCGTATACCGACAAAACCCTGCAAGCCCTGCCAGGTCAGGGCATCAAGCAGGTGGATGTGATCTGCCCAGGTTTCGCGGCTGACTGTCTGGAAACGCTGGAAGAAATCCAGGTGGAAAACCGTGAATATTTCCTGCACGCAGGTGGGGAAAACTACCACTACATCCCGGCACTCAATACCAACACCAAACACATCCACGCGCTGGCAGACATCATCCAGCAACACACCCAGGGCTGGCCTGAAACCGCCGCAGACTGGCAGGAATCCGTACAGCAACAACAGGCAGAACAAGTCCTGCAACGCGCCACCGACAAGGGAGCAAACAAATGAAAGTCGGACTGATCCTGATCGGTGACGAACTCCTAAGCGGCCTGCGTCAGGACAAGCACATGGGCAAAATCCTCGAATTCCTCAAGGCTCGCGGCCTGTCACTGGCATGGGTACGCATGATCGGCGATGACTGGGACTTGCTGGTGCAAACCCTGCGCGAAACCATGCAGCGCAAGGAGATCGTGTTCAGTTTCGGTGGCATTGGTGCAACCCCGGACGACCTGACCCGACAAGCAGCCGCCACAGCGTCCGGGCGGCGTTTGCTGCGTCACCCGCAAGCGGTTGCCCTGATCGAAGGCCGCTTTGGCGAAGGTGCTTACCCCAACCGTATCCGCATGGGTGAACTGCCGGATGGCAGTATCTTGCTGCCCAACCCGGTCAACCAAATGCCCGGATTCAAGCTTGGCAACCACCATTTTGTCCCCGGCTTTCCCGACATGGCTTGGCCGATGGTGGAATGGGCACTGGACACCTTTTATTCACAACATTTCGACACCACCCCACCCGTGGAACAACGCTGGCTGTTGCGTGAAGCACTGGAAAGCGAACTGATCCCGATGATGGAAGAACTGCTGCGCACTTTTCCCGATGTGCACCTGTCCAGCCTGCCCAGCACCACTATCCGCCGCCAGATTGATTTCGGCCTGAAAGGTAAAACCAGTGCAGTACAGCCTGCGGCAGATTGGTTTGAAGCACGGATGCAGGCTGACAATATCGCTTGCGAACGCCTGCCGTGAATCAGGCATTGCCGCGCCAGTTGCTTGCGCCACGTCACTGGCCTGCCTGGCTGGGAATTGGTTTGTTCGCCATCCTCGCTTGGTTGCCATGGCGAACCCGTCGCTGGCTGGGTAAGCAACTGGGCAAACTGTTTTATACCTATCACGCCAAGCGGCGCAAGGTTGTGCAGATCAACCTGCACCTGTGTTTCCCGGATCTGGCGGAGACACAACGCGAGCAACTGGCACAGCAGCATTTTCAGGAGTACGCCCATGCCCTGCTGGATTACAGCTTGTTGTTCTTCCGCTCACGTCGCTGGTTATACCAACGTTGCAGGATTCAGGGGCAAGAGCATATTGATAACGCCATCGCCGCCGGACAAAACATCATTTTGCAGGCAGCCCATTCCGTCTGGCTGGAATTCGCTGGTGCAGCGTTGGGGCAACATTACCGCATGGTGGGCTTTTACAAACCGTTGCCCAACCCCGTGGCTGACTGGCTAGTTGCCCGTAGCCGCTGGCGGGACGCCGATGTGCTGATGACCCGTGCCGATGGCATGATGAAACTGGTGAGAGTACTGGAGCCGGGCAGGCTAGTATTTTTCATGCCGGATGAAGATCATGGCCTCAAAAATTCGGTTTTTACCCCCTTTTTCAACATCCCCAAGGCAACCCTGACGACTCCGGCACGTCTAACCAAACTGGGCAAGGCGGCTTCCATTCCGGTGATGGCCTATTTCAATGCTGACGATGGCTGCTACGAGATTGTGCTACAACCTGCCATGCCTGATTTTCCGGGCAACGACGAACAAGATAATGCGGCGCGGGTCAATGCAGAGCTGGAACACCTGATCCGACGTGGCATCCACCAGTACATGTGGACGCTGAAGCTATTCCGTACCCGCCCAGCCAGAGAAGCCAAGCTCTACTAAACGCACCTTACAGACTGGAACGGGCAGGCAATTGCGCCGGAACCATCACCACCGACACTTTGTCGTAGCTCAAGCCTTCAATACTCTTTTCCACAATCAGCTTGATGTCGGACTTCATATCTTCCAGCTTGTATTCAGGGTTGTACTTGATGAATACCGAGGCAGAAGACGGCGTAATCTGATCACCCAACGGATTGTTTTCCGGCAATACCACATGCACCCGCGCTATTAGCACCCCGTCAATCTGGCTGAGGGTTTCCTGTACACTTTGTGACAAGGCGAAAATGAACCGGGCACGCTCTTCCAGCGGGGAAGAAATCAGACCATCTTTTTTGAACAACTCACCAATGGTCGCGGCTTTTTCACGGGGGTAGCCGTGTTCTTTCAACAGATTGATGGCTTGTGGAATGCTGGAATCCGCCACATGCAGGAAATAGGTTCCGGCTTTCTTGTCACCTGTTTTGGCGGCATCAATGCCGTTATCCAGCAGAATAGCCAGCATGGCGTTAGAATCCTGTTCATCCAGATTGCTGTACAACTCTGTCTTGCAACCTGCCAGCAGCATGACTGCCAACAGACAGGCTGTCTGGCAAAACTTTTTCGTTATGGTTGTCATCGTGCGCCTCGTGTAAAGAATATCTGTCCGGGGGCGATTTACTGGCCTCCGGCACGGAACAGGGTTTTGAAACCATCAGCCGCCTGCCCAACCGCCGCAGAAATGATGCGGATTTTTGACATCAGCATCTGCGAATTTGTTAGCCAGTGGGACAACTGACCCTGGTATTCCATTACGGTAGTTGTGCGCTGGTATTCGGCATCAAACATTTTCTTCAACTGATTACCCACATCCTTGCCACCTGTACCCGCATTCACTTCTGGATAGGAACGCATTCCCGCAGCCGCCTGTGCAGGTTCCTGTGAAACAAATTCACTAAACGTCGGCATATTGGTAAATTGTCCCAACATGCGCTGGTAAGCCTGATCCATGCTAGTAACCTGCTTGATGACCGCAGAACCAGTGCTGCTGGCATCACTCTCCTGGGGCTGAACCTGCAAAACAGGGGTATCACGCATCAAGGCATTTAGCCCACCGGTCAGATCAGTTATCGCATCGCCACCACCGTTCATGATGCTTTCAAAACGCAACATATTCTCCATCGGCGGCGGTGGCAGTTGTTTGGCAACCGCTCCCCCAGCCATAACATCAGGATTAACCAGCGCACTGACATCAAACATAGATACCTCAACTATTCAGGTATGCCGAGGCAATAGTCCTCTCATCCTGATTGCCGTGTTGAATGACTTCTTCAAACAGGTTTTTGGCCTCATCAGCACTGCCGGTTTGGCTGAGGGCAATACCCAGAAAACATTTGGCACTCATGTGCTCGGGTTCGCGCACCAGAATCTGGTCACGCAGGATCACAATGGCCTGTGCGTAATCACCGGCATAAACCTTGGTGATGGCAACACCCATTTTGACCGGAATCTGTTCACCACCCAGCGCATCGACACCATCCATGATGACTTGCGAACGCTGCATATCCCCCTTGAAACAAGCCAGATAGCTGACTTCGGAGAGTAACTGGAGTAATTCATTATTAACTTGCATTATTTTCTCCCTCAAACTGGATGCCATGGATAACCATGGCATCACTCCATAAACACAGTAAATCAATGAGACAAATTAGCCTGCACGACCCAATTGTTGTGACTGGCTCTGCATAATGCCTGCGATAGCCTGAGACATAGCATCCCGGAACTGATAGAAGGCACGGTGCATCTGAAACTTGCGGTTCAGATCACTCATCTTTGCCTGAAACTGCATGGCTTCATTTGCCTGGGTTTCAGATTGACTCAAAATATCGCTAGGGCTAAAGCTAGATATCAAATTAGCCGAGGTTGAAGCCCCAGTAGCGGCTGTATCACCCATCGTCATATCTCCTTACATGATTCATCCATAAACTCCGAAAAATTCCCGATTCAAAACCAAACGCGAGGGAATCATGATTTCCTGAGCAGACATGCGTTCAATGCCTTCCGTTAACACTTACCTTAGTGGCTTTGGAACCACACCTGCTCAACCACTTCTGCACTGGCTTCCAATGCCTGCAACAAGCGGTTGAGTTTTTCGTATTCTACCGGGTCTACACCCTGGTTCAGCTCAAAGCGGACTGTTGATGCTTCTTGGCCGAGGCGTTCCAGCAACTCTGCCTTGTAAATACCGGATGCATCATTTTTCAAGTTTTGTTCGATCTGCAACATGGCTTTTGTTCTCCTCAATGCCGTAATACAGTGGAATTTCCACGCCGTTACTGGTCAGCAAAATGAAATCGGGCTTGATGGATTTTATGAAGTAGTTTTCGCCCAGATTGGCGCCTTCCTGATACTTCTTTCCCTCTTTGGATACAATGAAAGGAACTTTGCCAACACTGACGCTACGTATTGCCAGCTTGATGCTATCCCTGACATCTCGAACCTTGAGCAGAATATCCGGCACTGTCCCGTCATAACTTTTTATAAACTCTTCCCGCAAGGTTGTTAGTTGCTCAATTTCCTTTTGAGTCAATTCGCCCTTCACTATAACCGCGTTGTTCTCTGTAGAAAGTTTGACACGGTTGGACAGACCGTTTTTACCGATGAACTGCGCAAAGGTCGCCTGATAACGCTCCAGCGTCTGGATATTGTCATCCGCAATGTCCTTAACCCCAGTCACATCTTCCATAATGCTGGTTTTGATCCGTTCCCATGCCTGGTCACTGCTGACAAAGCCATCCGCCAGCAGATGACCGTGTTGCACGCCACGCAGACGGATGGCTGGCTCACCCAAGGTACGGCTGATCATTTCAGCGCTATCCAGCAACTCATCCTGTGCCCAAATGCTCATGTTGGCTTTGATGCCTGCTTTCTGCACCTCACGCATCAGCTCACTGCGCTGGGCAACCGTATCCACATAACCCTTGAGCGTCAGGGAACCATCCGGCAGTTGTTGCAGGGCAAAGTCTTCCTGCCCCAGTTTTTGCATCAGGGCTTCAGCCTGTTGTTCGCTGGAAGAACCCAGCCCCATTCCCTGCATAAACGGCTGGAGACGAGGGGCAAAAAACACCAGATTACCCAGAATCAGTAAACCCAGACCGATTCCTAGCCAAGGCGCCAGTTTACGGGTGGCGGGCTTGCGGACGAGCGGTGGCGCTACGGTTGGTTGTGACTCGCCAGATATTGATGCTTGCCCATCTGCATGGACAGGAGCAACCTTGCCAACCGCAGCAGTCGCCGATGCCGAACCACTACGCCGGTCATTGGCAGCGCGGCTATCCACCACCACAAATTCGGCATTCCCCACACGGACAGGCAGGGCAAGCGGCAAGCTGATTTCATCCACCCCGACCTCCTGCCCACCCACAAACACAGGCTGCACCAGTGGCTTGAGGGTGACAACGCTGGGCGTAACGGTGAGCTGCACGTGCTTGTCGGCAATGTCTTCGTCATACAAGATAATGTCGCTGCTCATGGAGCGCCCGATAACCAGCGAACCTGTCTTGAGCCGTACAGCCGCCCCGGCATTCGTGCCACGCAGGACACGTAAAATAAACACGGTCTGATGTACTGTCATGCTTTATTTTCCTGATTTTTTAACCACATCAACCACTTCAAACCCTGGCAGCTTTTTTTCAGCCTGAACGTCGATTTCCTCCGCCTTGGCACTGACAGGCTGCTCGGAACTGAAATTGGTGACACCGTTACGGTCTGTCCAGCGGTATACCCGTTGCCGCGCCAGACGCTGGGTATCCGTTACCTGCGCCAGTTCCAGCACCGAACTGATGAAGCGCTCAGGCCCAGTGAAGTAGACCAGATTGTCGATTTCGGAGACATTCCACTTGAAGCGTTCATCCAGCACTTCTAGCCGCTTCAGGGTGGCGGTAAATTCTTCCGGCGAGCGATTCTTGAGACTAACCGAAGCCGTCTGGGCTTCCTCTTCCTTGTAGACGTACAAGGACTCCTTGTCGTAATACCAGATCAGGCCATATGTCCGCACCAGTTCGTCAAACATGGCTTTGGGCGTGACTTCTTTCAGTTTCAGACTGACGATTTCCTTGACCGCAGGGCTGACCACTATGGGCGTATCCTGTGACGCAGCGAGGGTTTTCAGCACCTCACTCAATGGCTCCTGATCGGAAAAATGCGAATAAACACCGCCCTCCCACGGCAGTGATGCCGCAGACAAGGGCAGGGAAACAACGGCGCACATAACCGCACCCAGCAAGGCAGCTTTCCAGCTCATCGTGTCAAAATCCTCAGCGATACATGCTGTTAATGTAGCGACTCAGGCGAGCACTACCAGCGGCAACAAGACAAGCGTATGGAAAAGACCACCCAGCGGGAAAAATCAAAACAAGTCCATGAAAAACCGGAAATTCCCCCTGTAAAACACCTCACACGGGTTATCAGGCATTACCCCCCACTTGTCTAGACAAGCTCGAACCTGACAGCATTAACCCTTAACATTTACGCATGAAACCCCTATCACCGCATGGCGAGCCAATGTCAGTCATAATAAAAAACTCGCAGGCCGCACTAAAGCCGCTACCCATCCCCAAGCTGGATGTGCCGTCTGTGCGGCTTAATAACCTGTTAATGAACAAGACACAGGCTCACAGCTTTGCGTTGGCAAACGGCAAGCTGATCAGCCTCCGTCTGCTGCCTGGCTCCATCCAGACCCTGGCACAATGCCCTATCGGTCTGACCATCAGTCTGGGCAATACCACCGCTGGATTATGGCTGTCTGCCTGGCCACAACCAGAACGCATCCGCCAACTGCTGCCAGATGGCATGTTGGAAAAACTGCCTGAAAACCTTGCTCTTAGCGTGATCGAGAGCAGTCAGGCTCCCTTGCTGGAACAGGCAGAACGCGCCCTGCAACTACGCATCAGCCTGCAATCGCTGTTTGCCGAACCGAATACCCCGCTATACACCCTGCCATTCGGTTTCGAGATGCAGGAAACCGATCCTGCAACCCAAACAGTCCATGCCAGCATTAGCGGCCTGCTGGTGATTGACCCGCAACTGTACCCACATTTGCAGGAACGCCTGCGGGCATGGCCTTCAACAGAAAACGAGGACTGGGATGCCCACACCACCAGCGTCCATTTCGAGATCAGCCGCCAGTCTTTCAGCATGGCGGAAATCAACCAGTTGCAGTTGGCGGACATCCTGCTGTTGCCGGATGCCGCTTTCCACGAATACGGCATCATCCGCCTGCGCCTTGATTCCGGTGTTGGCTGTTCAGCCCGTTTCACCTCTACCGATAAAAATGCACTAACCATAACAAGCGAGTGGAATGCCATGTCAGACAACGAAACCAAAACCAATATCAACCATATTGCCCAGCTTCCCGTGCAACTGTCCTTCGACCTTGGGGAAAAGACCCTCTCATTCAACGAAGTACGGCAATTGCGCCCCGGTCATATTCTGGAACTGTCCGCGTCCCTGCCGGAACTGGTGCAAATCCGCTCTCACAACCGACTGGTCGGTAGCGGCGAGCTGGTAGACATCAACGGGCGAGTCGGGGTACGCATCCTCAAACTGTTTGGTAAACAAGGCAAAGGCGGCTAAACCGTGGAAACCACTTTTGCCAATCCCATCATACTGGCGATAGCTTTTGTCATTCTGGGGCTAGCGCCATTCATTGCCATCATGACCAGTTCCTTCATCAAACTGGTCATTGTCATGCATCTGGTGCGCAGTGCGCTCGGCCTGCAACAGGAGCCGCCTAACCTTGCCATCAGTGGCATCGCCATCATCCTGTCGATTTACATCATGGCGCCGGTGGCAATGGAAACACATGAAATTTTCAACGGCTACCAGATCAAGATCAGCGACATCCAGAATCCGCAACTGCCAGAAGCCCTCAAAGCCAGCAGCGACCCCTTACGCAAGTTCCTTACCCAGCATTCCAGTGAAAGTGAGCGCGAGTTTTTCAGTCGGACTGCCCACAAACTCTGGCCGGAAAAATACGCCAAAGACATGACCACCGACCATCTGTTGGTGCTGACCCCGGCATTCATGGTCAGCGAGCTGACGACCGCTTTCCAGGTGGGATTTTTGCTGTTCCTGCCGTTTATCGTGATTGACCTGATCGTGTCCAACATCCTGATTTCCATGGGGATGATCATGGTGTCGCCCATGACAATTTCCCTGCCCTTCAAGCTGCTGCTGTTTGTACTGGTCGATGGCTGGTCACGCCTGCTGCACGGGCTTATCCTGAGTTACCAGCCATGAACGACACCCAGCAAATCGTCCACCTGACTTCGCAAGCGATGGAGCTGGTGTTGTACCTGTCACTGCCTGCCATTGCTGCTGCCACTATCGTCGGCCTGATCATCGGCCTGTTGCAAGCACTGACTTCCATCCAGGAACAGACCTTGCCACATGGCTTCAAGCTGGTTGCCATCATTTTTGCCCTAGCTGCCACTGTGCGCTGGCTGGGGCCAGAGCTGATGACCTTTACCAACAACCTGTTTGAACAGATTCCGCTCATCCGGTATCGCTAGATGAACCCACTCGACATCCAGTACTGGCTGATTGCATGGGGATTAACCATCCCGCGTGTGATTGTGGCATTCGCCCTGTTGCCAGCACTCACGTCCTCCATTCTGCCTGCCCAGTTACGCAACGGGATTGTCATCATTCTTGCCCTGTTCCTGCTACCCCTGACTTATGAGCAGACCCGCCCCATCGAACTCGACCTCCTGACCATCCTGACGCTGGTGGTCAAGGAATGTGTACTGGGTTTCATGCTGGGCTACGCCATGAGCATCCCGTTTTGGGCAGTGAAGGCTGCCGGATTCCTGATGGACTCCCAACGGGGTGCCATGAGTGCGGTGTTTTTTTCCCAACCAACCGAGGACATGACCTCCCCGATCGGCAGTCTGCTGGCCAACCTGATGATTGCTTTGCTGTTTGCATCCGGTGCTTTCCTGCTGCTGCTGGAAAGCCTGTTCCTCAGCTACCAGACCTGGCCTATCCCGAATTTTTTTCCGGTCATCAATCAGGAAGTCGTCAGCTTTTTCCTGCAACAACTGGATGCATTGCTGTATATCGCCGTGCTGATTGCAGGCCCGCTGATCGGCATCACTCTGCTGATAGACATTGGTGCGGGGCTGATCGGGCGCTTCCTGCCGCAAATGAACATTTTCATGCAGGCCATGCCGGTCAAATCCGGTGTGACCTTCTTTGTGCTGGCTCTGTATGTCCTGTTCATTGCCCAATACATCCAGGGGCAGTTCCTGCAACTAGGCAATAGCCTGACCTTGCTGGATAAGCTGATGCGATGAGTGATTCCAGCGAAAAAACCGAGAATGCCACCCCGCAAAAGCTCCGCGAAGCCCGCAAGCGGGGGCAAGTACCGCGCGGCAATGACATCCCTGCCACCCTGACGCTGCTGTTTGCCACACTCTACCTGTGGCTAAGCTGGGACTCGATGGTGGAATCCTTCAAGGCCATGCTGTTGGTAACACCACAACTGCTGGGCAAGGACTTCCATCAGACACTGCCTGCCGCCATCGAAACCATCCTAGTGGACGCCCTGTTCACCTGGGCCATCCCGTTTTCCATGTTTCTGGTGATTGCCGGAATTCTGGGCAATATCCTTCAGTTTGGTTTCCTGTTTTCCCTCGACCCCATCATGCCCAAACCGGAAAAGATTAATCCGGCAGAAGGAGCCAAGCGGATTTTTTCCATGCGCCAAGTGGTGCAAACCCTGCTGTCACTCGCCAAAACCCTGATTGTTGGCCTGGTGTTGCTGATTGTGCTGCGTATGGGCATGAAAGAACTGCTGCACGCCATCGAACAATGCCATGTGGCTTGCCAGCAGGACATCACCGAATACATGCTCGGCAGGCTGATCCTGTACCTGTTGCCAGTGCTGATTGCACTGGCGGTACTTGACTACCTGTTCCAGCGTGCCCAGTTCATGAAACAGCAACGCATGACCAAGGAAGAGATCAAGCGGGAATTCAAGGAACAGTTCGGCGACCCGCATGTACGCGGCGCACGCCAAGGCATCCGCCGGGAAATGGCGGAACAGGACATCCAGAAACGTATCCGCACCTCACGCCTGCTGGTGCTGGACATGGGACTGGCAATCGCTATCCATTACGAGCAGGACAAAACACCGCTGCCCATCATCGTTGCCATCGGCAAAGGCAACATGGCACGCAAAATGGCTGAAATTGCCCAGAAAGAACATGTCCCCATCGTCAGCGACCCGACTCTGGCACAAAAACTGGCGGACGAAGGCAAGATTGACCAGTACATCCCTGAATCCACCATCCCGAAAATTGCTGACGCCTTGCGTAAAACTGCCAAATCGCCCTGACAAGACAAACGCAAGCAATTACGCGATAGGTGTCCTGTAGCCTGTTCCCCCTCGCACCTATAATGGCTGTATTATGGAACAACAAAATCAAGACAGCTCTCCACGTGCCCGCCTGCAAGGCATGTGGAAGGGTTTTAGACAATCCAATCCGCAGGCACAGTTGCATTACGCCATTTTTCAGGCAACCCAACGCATCAAGCAACGCAACCAGTCGGTTGCCCAATATAAAAAGCGTTTCATGGATGAGTGGGACAAATGGCTGGGAATGGGTGCAGGCTTCACCGGCCTGTTACTGTTGCTGAACCCTGACGGGTTGTGGCGATGGCAAATTCCGCTGGTGATTGTTGCCGTACTGCTGGCTCCGTACCTTGCCGACATTTACCGCGCCCTGAAGAAGCCGTTTACCGAATACCCTGGCAAACAGCTCATCGGGCAAATCATTACCCTGACCACCCCCATTACCGATGGCAAAGGTGAAATCCGTCTGGATAACCAGACATGGCAACTGTCAGGCATGGATTGCACGGCTGACAAACAGGTAAAAATCATTGCCCTGAGCGACCGGACACTCTACGTCACGCCAGTCAAACCCTAACGAGGAAGCCTGAATGCAAGCTACCGCTTTACAGGACTTTTCCAGCCGTCTGGCACAGCGCGGCGACATAGCCCTTGCCATCCTGCTGGTTGCCATCATTTTCATGATGGTACTGCCCATCCCCACCCTAGTATTGGACATACTGCTGGGATTGAACATTGGCATCTCCATCCTGCTGCTGATGATGGCCATCTACATTCCTTCACCACTGTCGTTTTCAGCATTTCCATCTGTCTTGTTGCTGACCACCCTGTTCCGCCTGTCATTGAGCATTGCTTCAACCCGCCTGATCCTGTTGCACGCTGATGCAGGCAAGATCATCCAGACCTTCGGCGAATTTGTGGTAGGTGGCAATCTGGTGGTCGGTCTAGTGGTATTCCTGATCATTACCATCGTCCAGTTCATCGTCATCACCAAGGGTTCGGAACGCATTTCGGAAGTGAGCGCCCGTTTCTCGCTGGATGCCATGCCCGGCAAACAGATGAGCATCGACAGCGACATGCGGGCGGGCGTCATTACGCTGGCAGAAGCCCGCCACCGGCGTGAACGCTTAGAAAAGGAAAGCCAGTTGTATGGCTCGATGGATGGCGCGATGAAATTCGTCAAGGGTGATGCCATTGCCGGTCTGATCATCATCATCGTCAACATCGTCGGTGGCCTGTCGATCGGGACGATGCAAAACGGCATGGACATGGGTTCTGCGGTGCAACTGTATTCCATCCTCACCATTGGTGACGGTCTGGTCACACAAATTCCTGCCCTGTTCATTTCCATCACTGCCGGTATTATCGTTACCCGCGTGACCATTGATGATGACAGCAACCTCGGTAGCGACATCGGTAAACAGATACTCGCGCAACCCAGTGCCCTGCTGGCAGCCGCCGCCATTGTGGCTGCCATGGGGGCAGTACCCGGTTTCCCCACCACCGTGTTCCTGTTTTTGGGCAGTCTGCTGGCTTTTACCGGCATAACCCTGCGCAAGGCACAGACACGTCAGGAGTTTGCTGCTGCCGAAGTAACCACCCTGATCGCCAACGAAAGCCACGCCCCTGCAACGGCTCAACTGGCACAGATGGAAAACAAGCGCTTACAGGAAGACATGCAGCCGCTATCCCCAGCGCTGGTTGAACTGCCTGAACAGGTTAAAACCCTGTTTTCACTGGAAGCACTCAATCAGGAATTCACCAGTACCCGCCGCAACCTGTATCTGAATCTTGGCGTTCCTCTGCCCGGTATCAGCCTGCGCCTGACCAGCCAGCTTGCACCTGATACTTACCGCATTTCCGTGCGCGGCATCCCGGTTGCCCAGGGCCAGCTCAAACCTGCCAGCCTGCCGGGCAATACCACAACTGGACAGTCAGATAACGGTAATCTGGTGTCCACCGGGCAAACCGCACCGGACAACATCCAGACCATTACCCGTCACTTGCTGTTTGTATTACACCGACATTCTGCTGAATTCATCGGCATACAGGAACTCCACGCTCTGTACAGCAAACTGGAACAAGCTGGTTATCTGGAATTGGTACGTGAAGCCCAGCGGGTTGTATCCACCAGCAAGTCCGTTGACATCATGCGCCGCCTGCTCAGCGAAGGCGTTTCCATCCGCGACCTGCGGCAGATTCTGGAAACACTGGCAGAATATGGCGAAACCGAAAAAGATCTGGGAATGCTGGCAGAACGGGTACGCATCAGCCTGAAACGCCAGCTTTCCTACACCTTTACCAACGGCACGGGCATCCTGCCTGTTTACATGCTGGCACCGGAAACAGAAAAACTGTTGCAAACCAGCCTGCGGCAAAGCCCCGGCGGTGTGTTTTTCGCCTTTACCCCAGAAACCACCCAAAACCTTTCCCGCCAGTTGCGGGAACTGGAAGCCGCGCAGCAAGACAAGCAACTGCCTGCCCGCCCCGTGATCCTGACCGGTCTGGACTTGCGCCGCCATTTGCGCCGTCATATTGCGGCTGAATTTGCTGACATCCCGGTCATGTCACCGCAGGAACTGACCGCAAACGTATCCCTGCAACCAGCCGGGGAGATTCGCCTGACATGAACATTCCCGGCCTGCCCCTTGAACAACTGCCTGCCCGCTTGCCATCCACACAGCGGTTACGCTTTGCTGTGGAAAACTGCCAACCGCTGGTCTTGCACGGGCGTATTGTGCAAGTCACTGGCACAGTGGTACGAGCGATTGTGCCGCGTGTCAAACTGGGCGAATTGTGTATGTTGCGCAACCCCGGCGAACTGCGCGAAATTCCGGCTGAAGTTATCGGCTTTGAGCAGAATATTGCCTTGCTGGCTCCCATTGGGGACATGCAGGGCGTTTCTGCCCATACTCAGGTATCCGCTACCGGCAAAGTGCTGGAAGTCCCGGTCGGCGAAGCCCTCAAAGGCCACGTACTGGATGGGATGGGCAACATCCAGGAAGATGCCGAGCGCGTGTTACCGTTACTGAAAGAACGTTACCCGATTTACGCCAACCCGCCAGACCCACTGGCACGCGGACGAGTGATGGAACCTTTGTCGCTAGGCATACGCTCACTGGATAGTCTGGTCACGTGCGGTGTTGGGCAACGGATCGGCATTTTCGCCGGTGCTGGCGTGGGCAAAAGCTCCCTGCTCAGTATGTTGGTCAAACATGCGGATGCGGATGTGTACGTCGCCGCCCTGATTGGCGAACGTGGACGCGAAGTGCTCGAGTTCATTGAAGAATCCCTCGGTGAAGAGGGTATGGAAAAAACCATTCTGGTGGTTGCCACCTCCGACCGCCCCGCCATCGAACGCCTTAAGGCTGCCTATGTTGCCACTGCGGTCGCTGAATACTTCCGCGATCAGGGCAAACAGGTACTGCTGCTGATGGATTCACTCACCCGTTTCGCCCGCGCCCAGCGTGAAATTGGTCTGGCAGCCGGGGAAGCCCCTGCCCGGCGCGGTTATCCACCCTCAGTCTTTTCCGAACTGCCCAAACTGGTGGAACGCGCAGGCAATTCCAGCCGAGGTTCGATCACGGCGTTCTATACCGTCCTGATCGAAGGCGACGACATGAATGACCCGATTGCCGATGAAGTACGTTCGCTACTGGATGGGCACATCGTACTCTCACGCGATCTGGCTTCCGCCAACCATTATCCGGCGATTGATGTACTGGCAAGCCTGAGCCGGATCATGCCGCGCCTGACTTCGCCACAACACCGCACCGCCGCTTCTCACCTGCGCAACCTGCTCACCAAATACAAGGAAGTTGAGTTTTTGCTGCGTGTCGGGGAATACCAGCACGGTTCCGACCCGCTGGCAGACGAAGCCATCCGCAAAATGGACGCGATCAAGGTTTTCCTCAAACAAGCCCCTGACGACTACATGACACTCGACCAGACAGTACAACTGTTAATGCAACTAAGCGGGTAACAACCGATGAGTCTGGAAAAACTGCAAGCACTCCGTCAGCGGCGCATGGAACAGCGCTTTGTCGAACTGCAAGCCACTCGCCATAACCTGACAAACTGGCAAACCGAACTGGACAAACAGGCAACCACCCTATACCAGTTCCAGCGCTGGCGTTTACAACAGCAGGAAAGCCTGTTTGCCGACCTGCAAAGCAAACCATTTGCTACCACCTCCTGGCATTCCTATCAGGAAACGCTCGAACAGTTGCGCTTGCAGGAAGAACACCTGCGTCAGGAACTGCAAAAGGCCCAGCAAGCGGTGACGGATGCCGAAAAACAGGTGGAGCAGGCACGACAGCAATCACGTGCCGCCAACCTCAAGCTGGAAAAAATGAAGGAAATCATTATCAAACAGGAGGCGCAACCAACCCCCGCAGAGTCTGCTCAATAACCTCCAGTTGCGCCCACAAACCGGCATTGACAATACCGATGTCGGATTCCAGGATACAGTCTGTCTCATTCAGGTCGCCATCACCAATCACTTCCAGATGGGCAAAACGTTGCCGGACAGCCTCCAGCCGCTGTTCCACCTCCACCTGCACGGTAGGGTGTACCCTGATATGTAACTTGCGGCTGCCCTTCACCATTTCCATCCCCGACTGCACCACTTGCTGCACCAACGTGGCATCGTCAAAGCTGTGAAAAACACGCCGCACAGCAGAAATGACCACTTCCACCAGTTCCTGCTCAACCCGTTGCAGGTAATCATCCATCGCTGCCGTAAACAGCAGCATCTGCTCTGCCGCTTTCTGATTGGCACGTTCCATGCCTTGCGCCATACCGCGTTGGATGGACTTGCCCATTGCCGCCGACATAACCTTTTCACTGTGTTGGTGGCGTTCCTGCAACTGCTGCAACAGCGTTTCGTATTGCACCAGTTGCTCGTAATCAGCCGCTTTCACCACGCGCTGGTCAGCACCCAGCGGTGAGCCGAGCGATTTAACTGAAAAGAATTTTCCCGTCATGTCCGACACTCATTTTGATTTCGATGGCAACTTTCTGCGCCAGCACAGCGCATTCCCCAGAAACGGCTTCCAGAACAACACCCTGTTTGGCATAACGCTTCCACTGGATATACCAGTCCCGATCCAGCTTGAACATCAAACGTTTCCAGAAGGCAGCAGGAAATCGACTGAATGCAGAGTGCAGGCATAACAAACCCGTCAGGATGATACGCTGGCGCAGGGGCAAGTTGCGTGGCAACACCGGCAGCTTGCCCAGTTTGTGGGTCAGAGCGGGGGCACGCTGGTGCATGAAGGCATACAAATCCTCACCCAGTTCATGCCGTAAACGTATGATGTCATCACGAGCAATCACCCGTTTTACCAGGGAGCAATACAGGGTTGCACCAATCTGTTCTGCCAGACGGGCAATGTCTTCCCCATTCCACAAGGCAATCTGGGCAAGGGGGCTGCGAAAATCAAAAAAAACATTTTCCGCGACCCCCAAACGGGTGAGCAGATGCTGTGCCAACCTGCCAGCGCCGCGTTGCGTCCCGCCAATAGCGGCAAGCACTGCACCCTCTTCCATCGCCGACAGCCAACTTGAGTGCAGGTACGTGTCAGGTCTGAAATTGAAACGCCAAACGGCCTGGGTCAGTTCATCATCCATATTAATACTGTGAGGAAGCTGCATAGCGTCAGTCGCCTGTTATTAGTCATGCCAGCCATTATCCGCAGTGCTGGCAAAATCCCCTATTGGCTTTCAGACAAGTGGAAGGGGAATACCTTACGAACCGTTTGTAAGGTGTTACAGCTCACTCATCCCTGACAGGGAAACAAGCCAGAAAAGCCTGCCCCATACTCCAATGCAACTTAAATGAGCTGCAAACCCCCAAAAATATCACTGCTCATACAACGATTTTGTCTTGCTGGAGGCTCTCATGACTTCTGTTCCTGAAAGGATTCTGGAACGCACGCCTGAGCACCGTTAATGGTCATGTGCACCGCCAGTAGATGAAAAAACCGGCTGAAATGACTTCGGCCGTATCTTCAAATGAAACGAAGGAGCATCAAATAATGTCCTTATACGGAATCAACAACAACACCTCGACGGTGCACGGGACAGGATCGTCCTGTAACACTTGTCAGGGAAGTTCAAGCAGTCACAATTCGTCCTCTGGTTCTGCCTTGAATGGTAACAACCAGCAGCTTCAGCAAGTTATCGGAAGTGTTCTGAACATTCTGGTCTCCCTGCTTAACAGCATGGGAAATCAAAATAGCCAAGGTGGCCAAAACAGCCAGAATAATCCATCCACTGGTGGCAATGGCAGTTCCAATGGTTCTGGCAACACCACCAACAATGCCCTGAATCAACTGAACCAGCTTATCCAGCAATTGCTGAACGGCAATAGCAGCAGCGGCAGCAATAGCAGCAGCGGTTCCAACAATAACGATTGCGCCCCTAACGATGGCCCACGTGGTCATGGTCATGGTCATGGCCCAAGAGGTCCTAGAGGCCCAAGAGGTGCAACTGGTGCTACTGGCGCAACTGGCGCAACTGG
>DILV01000027.1:0-223 GCA_002425225.1 Thiothrix sp. UBA5583 | reverse complement strand
CTGGCGCTACTGGCGCTACTGGCGCAACTGGCGCAACTGGCGCAACTGGCGCTACTGGCGCTACTGGCGCTACTGGCGCTACTGGTGCTACTGGTGCTACTGGTGCTACTGGTGCTACTGGTGCTACTGGCGCAACTGGCGCAACTGGTGCTACTGGCGCAACGGGTGCTACTGGCGCAACAGGTGCTACTGGCGCAACTGGTGCTACTGGTGCTACTGGTGC
>DILV01000018.1:67818-181959 GCA_002425225.1 Thiothrix sp. UBA5583 | reverse complement strand
TGTTACGTTAGCAGGGCTTTTTTTTATGGAAAAAATTTGAAAAACAAAGCAAGGATGCCGAAAGCTAAAATGCAAGCTATGCGCTACCCACAAGCTGGAAAGCCCGTGTTAACGGGCAAACTCAGTTAGCCATTTCGATACTCTTTTCAGGGTTTGCTGAAATTGTTCGTGTTTGACGGGTTTAGTCAGATAGGTTGACGCACCAGCAATGACACCTTGCACTTCATCCAGTGGGGACGTTTTGCCGCTAAGCATGATTATAGGTGTTTTCTTCATGGTTTTACGCGAGCGCATTTGACGACATACTTCATAGCCGTCAATTCCTGGCATGATAATATCGAGGAAAACTAAGTCATATTGTTTTTGAGTCGATTTTTCCAGAGCCTCTTCACCACTTTCCGCAAAGTCAGCTTTGATTTGGGCATTACGCAACTCGATTTCTAGTTGTTTGCGGATAGCTGCGCTGTCATCAACTACCAGTGCCAGATAACTATATTCTTCTTCTGTTGCTGCATCGGGTGATACTGTGGGTAAGATTTGTAGTGTTTCTTGACCATTTTCTGTATTGGCTGGAGGTGTCGTCGCTGCCTGACTGGCAACAGGTGCTTCTTCAACAGGGGCAGGAGGGCTTGCTGTTGATGCCGCAGGAGTTTCTGGAACTGGTATTGCTACTGAGACGGGGGCTGTTGGTGGGATTTCCAGATGCTGGGTTTGTTCAGGGATGATGCCTGTGTTGGTTTCCTGATCCTGATGTGCTGTCGTAATGACCGCTTGGATCTCTGGCACAAGGGATTCACTAGTCGGATCTGTTTGTTCAACGACTGGGCGGGTTTGCAGCAAATGGGCGGCATCATCCAGTGCCCGCATGACGCGGGTCACTAGCAATGGACGTTGCAATATCAGATCACTGGGGTGTATACCGGCATCACCAATGCGGATGGTCAGGGCATTAGTTGCTGGAAGGCTGATATTGTCCAGTGCGATAACGATATGTGCGCCTTCCACTTGTGGGTGCTGCGCATAGGGTTTTCCTTGAGAGGAGCCGAAAGTGATAACACGCTGGATGACCGCCTGATCTTTGTCCGGCAAGTCAAACAAGCAGATGCCAATGGTTGTGCTTTTTGTCGCAAGCATTGCTGTATTCTCTCCGTGGGCTCAGGCCGCTAGCTGTGTTCTGAGCCATTTGTCTAGTTGTGTATTTAATGTGTCCTGGCTAACTGGTTTCGTCAGATAATCATCAACACCAGCTTGATGTGCCATCTGCCGGTGTTTAAGTGTGCTACGTGACGTAATCATGATAACAGGTATGTGGCGCTTTTCTGGCCAAATACGGATAGCTTGTGTCATTTCCAAACCGTTCATACGCGGCATTTCAAGGTCGGTCAATACCAGTTCTATTGGATTTTCGTGCAAACGTTGCAGAGCTTCCAACCCATCTACCGCTGTAATCGCCTGATAACCCATGTGTTCTACCATCAGGCTCAGAGATTTGCGGTTGCTGAGTGAGTCATCAACAATCAGGATGCGGGAACGGGCTTGGGCAACACGGGATTGTGTGGTCAGTTGTTTGCCGGGTGTCAGCAAGCCTTGTTCCAGGCTACGCAATAGACGCAAGGTATCAAGCACTGGCGCAACCGTACCATTGGCAAGAATACATGCACCACTGACACCTTGGGTGATATTTATCCACGGCGCAAGACTTTTGACAACAATATCACGTGGCTGAAGGATTTCATCAACGTGCAAGGCGTGAAGTTTATGTTCGCTTTCCATGAGCAAGAGTGATTGTCCTTTGCTCAAGTCAGGAGGTGTACTTTGCCAGCCAAGTAGATGGGCAAGTTGCATGACGTGTAACGTTGTTTCCTGATGCTGGATAGACCATTGTCCGTTTTCTTGCAGATGTTCGTTGGCTGATACATACAGCAGTTGCTGGATGGTGCTACCGGGAATTGCAACAAGATGACCCCCAGTACGTACCAGCAGTGCGTTAGTTGCAATCAGGGTGAGTGGAACCTGGATGTGGATACTGGTTCCTTGTCCTGGCTTGCTGTCGAGGTGAAGCAAGCCTTGCAGGTTTTCGACCGCAGTCTGGACAACATCCATGCCAACCCCGCGCCCGGAAATTTCGCTGACCTGATCGCGAGTGGTGAAGCCGGGTTGTAGAATCAGGCGTAGGATGTCTTCTTCCTTTAATTGGTCGTCCGGCTGGATTAGTTTGCGCTCAATGGCACGTGTACGAATGCGCTGGGTATCAAGCCCTCGCCCGTCATCCTTGAGGGTCATGTGGATGTGACTGCCTTTTTGTTCAAAGCGCAATTCAACATGCCCTTGGGCGTCTTTTCCAGCCGCGTTACGTTCTTCTGGCAGTTCGATGCCGTGGTCGATGGCATTGCGCAGCATGTGTAGCAGGGGGGCTGTCAGCCCTTGCAGGATGTCCGTGTCGATTTGCAGGTTTTGACCATGGATGCGGATAACAGCATTTTTGCCGGTACGGCGGCAGGTTTCGCGCACGGTGCGTTCTACACGGGCGGTAATGGCTTGTACAGGAACCAGACGTGTACGCAGGATGGTTTCGCTCAGTTGGCGTTGCAGACGTTGTTGTTGGTAAACCTGATCGGAAATTTGGCGGATTTGTTGTTGCAGGTTACGGGTCAGCTCCCGGTTGTCAGCAATGGATTCTGTTAGCAGGCTGGAAGTGCTGTGCAGGTCATTGTATGCCTCCAGTTCCAGTTGGTCGAAATTGTCCACAGTCTGGCTGGGCAGGAAATTCCGGCGACCTGATGCCTGCCCGATATTGGCAGATTGTTGGTCAATGGCTTCACCCAGCTCGTCCAGCATTTGTCGGACATGCTCATCTTGCTGTTGCAGGTATTTGCCGAAAGCCAGTGTTTGTTGAGCATGTTCGGCAATTTGGCTGGTGGAAGTAATCAATTCACCTGCCAGATTGAGCAGGCGCTGGACTGTTTCCATCGGTACGCTGAGGTGGGTCGAACTGCTGCGGGGAATATCGGCGACAGGGGTGTTGTCATCACTGGCTTCGTCATCCTCCAGCCCGGTTTGCAGGATGAAATCGGGCAGAACCAATGGCTCCGTGGGGAGCAGGTCGGCAATCTCTTCTGCGGCGGGAACGGCTGTATCTGTGGCAGGTTCGCCCAGGCGTTGTTCCCAGTCATCCATCGCTGCCAGCAGGATGGAATATTCATCTGGCAGGGGTTTGTTTTCCTGCAAGTGATCAAACAGGCTTTCCAGACAATCAGCGGCTGCTTCGAGGGTGGCACCCAACCCGTTCGGCAAGTGCCGGTTGATGTCCAGTTCGAGAATGTCTTCCAGCCTGTGGGTGAATTCTGCAATGGCACTGACACCGACTACCCCGCTGGCTCCCTTGACAGTATGGGCAAGGCGGGCTGCATGGCGTTTCTGTTCAGGTGTGCTGCTACCTTTGGCAATCAGGTGGATCAGACGGGCAGCCTCCGCAATCTGACCGGGGGTTTCCTGCATGTATGCTTCAAGCAGTTCAGGATGGATGTCGGCATCCCATGCCAGCAGATTGGGTTGCCCGCTAGCGTTGGCACTCAGTGACTCGGCTGTTGCGTCGTCATTGCCTTCTTCCGTTGCCGTCGAGTGGGCAGCTTGCAAGGAACTCATGCGCAGACCGACCAGCAGTTTTTCCATTAGTTCTGGTGCTGGTGGTTCCGGCCATGCATCGCTCATCAGTTCGGCTGACAGGGCTGGCAGGTGAGAGAGTTCTTCTGGTTCCCGCAAGACAATGGCGGTGAGTTCGATCCAGCCAAACAGTTGCCCGCCTTGCAGCAACTCCAGAATCGCTTCCGGTAGTGTTTCCTGAAAACTGACCAGCATTTCACTGATCCATTCGGTTGCCTGCTGGACACCTTCCTGTCCATACATGGCAGCGGTCATGCCAAGGCGTTCGTATTCGGCAACGACAGTTTCCACGGTAGTCGCAACTTCATCCGGCTCTTCTACCAGTGGATTGAGACTGGAAAGTTGCAGGGCAACGTCTTCCAGTTCCTCGGCAAAAGCGATGGCGTCATCCATAAACTCAGGCTTCCAGCTTGAAGACGTTAACGGATTTCACCAGACGTTGACCGTATTCAGCCATGTTTCTGGTCAGGCCGGTCAGGGACAGCAGTTCCTTACCCGTGGATTGTGTGGCATCCAGAATGCGTTCGGCACGGTTTTGCAGTTCCTTGCTGATGGAGACCTGTTCTGCGGAGGAGACCGCAATTTTTTCAACGGATGTAACCAGTTGGTTGGTTGCTTCTAGGGTGGCCTGCATTTGCTGGGCAGCTTCTTCGGCAAGGGATGAGCCGTTCACAACCTGTTCGATGGTGTTGTCCATCGTGGCGATGGTGGTGTTGGCCTCTTGCTGGATGTTGCGGATCAGGGTGGAAATCTGGTTGGTGGATTCGCGCGAGTTTTCTGCCAGCCGCTGGATTTCTTCCGCGATCATGGAGAAGCCGCGCCCCGCTTCACCGGCTGCGGTGGCTTGCATACTAGCGTTCAAGGCCAGTACGGTGGTGCGTTCGGAGAGGTTGTTGATTACGTCGATGATCTGGCTGATTTCCTGGGAACGTTCACCCAAACGTTTCAGGCGCTTGCCGGTTTCTTGTACGGTGGAGCGGATGTTGGTCATGTTATCGAGAGTACGGGATACTGTTTCCTGCGCATGACGGGTGGTGCTGGAGGTGGTATCTGCAACTTGGTTGGCCTGCTGGGCTGCGTGCGCGATGCTATCCAGTTTTTGCAGGATGTTTTCAAGCTGGTTGGCGGTTTCTTCTGCTTCCGACTGTTCCAGTTGTGCCAGTTTGTTAACTTCCAGTGCGTAATGATTTACATCCTGCGAGGCTGTTTCTACCGAGGTGGCAACTTCACGTACCTGTTTCAATACGTCGGAAGTGTCTTCCGCAAACTGGTTGATCGCATCTGCCAACGGGCCGGTAGCGTCTTCGGTTACTTTGGCGCGGACAGTCAGGTTACGTTCGCTAAGGTCGAATACGGCATCCAGCAAGGAACTGACTGACTGGTTGAGTTGTTGGTGATCCCGGTCGATACGTGCTTGGGTGGCAAGACGCTCTTCCACCATCTGGTCAAAGTTATGCCCAAGTTCTGCCAGTTCGTTGGTCCCTTCCAGTTCAACCCGTGCGTTCAAATCGCCCGCAGAGATTTTGCGTACTGTGTTGAGCAGTTTATCAATAGAGGTCGCAATGGAATGGTAAATGAAGTAACTGAGGAAAGCTGCTAGCAGCGTTCCCGCTAGGATCAGACCGATGGTGATGTACAGGAATTTTTTAACATTGCTTTGCGCGGTCATGAAAGATTCTTCAACCTGCTGAATGTCACGTTCTACTTCCTTGTGGATACTGTCACGCAATGGTGTTGTGTCTTTTTTGAGTTCGTTAAGCAGATATTGGCGTAGTGTCTCAGGGTCTTCGGATTGCAGCAGCTTTTTACGTTCTTCTGTGGTTGCGAGCAGTTTTTCCAGTTCGGCAAAGGCTGTTTTGGTTTGTTCATCCTGTTGTTCCGGTGCTGGTTTGACCGCTTGGTAGGCGGGCAATACAGAACTGTGCAAGTCAGCATCCAGTTTTTCCAAGGCGGTGATGCCTTCTTCCTTGGTTCGGCTGCCGATATGTACTTCGTACAGGACGCCGATGTAATCACGTTGCATCCGGCGGATAACCTTGTTGCCCTTGTCGATGGCCACTACCCGGTTGTTGATGTCCTGGAATGCCACGCGGTTCTGGTTCAAGGCGATGACAGCAAATATGCCTGTAATGAACAGGATGACCAACGGCACCAGGATCAGCATGTAAATCCGGCGGGCAACCGACAGATTGCCTAGAAAGTTGGAGGGTTTCTTTTCCTGGATAGCCATTATGTTTCTATCTCCCTTGACTTGAAACGGGTGGTTGATTGCTAGCTGTTGTTGGTGGAGCGCTGAATTTGTCGCAGAAGCCTGCCATGATCTGCAACCAGCAGGGTTTGTCCGTTGTGTTGCAGCGTATGGGGAATCCAGCCTGGCAGGTTTTCGGCAGGATATTCGGTCATGTCTTCATCCGGCAACCTGATCTGGCGTGGGTAGCCGTCACAGGTCAAAACAACTGGAGGAAAGCGGAAATGTTGTACCAGCAGTAACTGTTGCTGTGTAGTGGATGATGAACCCTGTACAACCTTGTGCATATCAACAACCGGAAACAGGTCGCCACGCAAGCTAATGAGACCGGCGCACCATGAGGGAGCAAAAGGCACAGGGTAGAGCGGCTGCGCGGTCAAGACCTCAGCCTTCATTTCAGGTTCCAACAGGATCAGGTGCGATCCGATACGGTAACAAAACCGGCTCGCAACCGGCGTAGGCAACTCAGACACCTATGTTTCCTCGCTTGTTGTTCATTTCCCCTCTCAGGTTTTTACTGTTCTGGAAGGGTTGTTTTTATTGTTCTTGGATACCGGGCTTTCTTTACTACAGGGCTGCAATTTGCTGTAGAACGTCTTCGTCCTTGTAGGGTTTGACAATGTAAGCATTTGCGCCCAGTTTTTGCGCCCATTGCCGATCCACCGGGTTGGATTTGCTGGAAACCATGATCACCGGAATCGACTGGGTAGCCGGGTTGCGTTTCAATGACCGGCATGTCTGGTAGCCATCGCCATCTTCCATGATGATATCCAACATGACCAGATCGGGCATATGGGACTCTGCCAGGGCTTTGGCTTCATTACCTGACTGGGCTGTGATTACTTCATAGCCAGCCGCTTCAAGGATCTGCTTAAGATTCAGTCGTTCCGTATTGGAATCATCTGCAATCAATACTTTGTGGATGGCAGATGGGGTTCCTTGCTCACTCAACATAGGGTTCCCTTCATGTTGTTGGGGGCATCAGGGTCTGTCGCCCTGTCTCTCGACCGCTTGGGGGAGCGGACAAATTAATCACTCGCACCTTTATAGTCAAACCACTGGCATTAAGCAAACTTATTTCTACGGAATGCCGAAGATCGTCGACTAAATAACTCGGTCAGCAAATGCTTGTGACTCCCAGTTAATTTAGTCATAATCGGCACTCTTCGCAATGGTGGCCTGCATTGGTTCTCCCGCGACGATAAGTGGTGAACCCCGCCAGGCCCGGAAGGGAGCAACGGTAACTGCTGATTCGGGCGCCGGGATGTGGCTGGTGCGGGCTGCCACCCACTCCAAAAATATTCAATTATTCCATGAGTTATCAGGTACTGGCACGAAAATGGCGACCGCAGGACTTCCAGCAGATGGTGGGTCAGGCGCATGTGCTGCGTGCCCTGATGAATGCACTCAACGGGGATGATGGTCAGCAACGCCTGCATCATGCCTATCTGTTCACTGGCACGCGCGGGGTCGGTAAAACCACGCTAGCACGTATTTTCGCCAAATGCCTCAATTGCGAAACGGGCGTCACCGCCAAACCTTGCGGGGAATGCCGCAGTTGCCGCGAAATTGCAGAAGGTCGGCACGTTGATCTGATCGAAGTCGATGCTGCTTCCCGCACCAAGGTCGAAGATACCCGTGAACTGCTTGATAATGTGCAATACGCGCCGACTCGTGGTCGTTTCAAGATTTACCTGATTGACGAAGTGCACATGCTCTCCGGGCACAGCTTCAATGCGCTGCTGAAAACGTTGGAAGAGCCGCCGCCACACGTCAAGTTCCTGTTCGCCACCACTGACCCGCAGAAACTGCCGGTGACGATCCTGTCACGTTGCCTGCAATTCAATCTCAAGCGGATGCCGGTGGACATGATCAGCGGGCATCTGGCGAATGTGCTGGAGCAGGAACACATTCCTTTCAGTGATTCCGCCTTGCGACTATTGGCTCGGGCGGCAGATGGCAGTATGCGCGATGCACTGAGTCTTACTGATCAGGCGATTGTTGCCGGGGGAGGGGCTGTCAGCGAAGACGATGTGCAAGACATGCTCGGCCTGTTGCCACACGAACATCTGGTCAGCCTGATCCAGTCGATTGCGGATGATGATGGCAAACGAATGCTGGCAACCGTTACGCAAATGTCGCAACTGACCACCGATTTTACCGCTGCGGCTGACAGCCTGATTGCTTTGTTGCACAGCGTGGCAGTCCAGCAGGTTGTCACGTCGGAAGAGGTGGATGCGGACGTGGCGGCACTGGCGAAATTGCTGTCGCCAGCAGATGTGCAACTGTACTACCAGATGGCATTGCATGGGCGGCGCGATTTGCCGTTAGCTCCTGACCCGCGCGGCGGTTTTGAGATGCTGTTGTTGCGGATGCTGGCATTCCGGCTGGATGACGGCAGGGCACAGAAGGTGGTAACAAACTCGGCACAGGCTGAGAAAAAAAAAATTGTAGTTGATAACACCCCTCACCCCAACCCCTCTCCCTCAAGGGGAGAGGGGCTAAAGAATCTCCCCGCTGTTGCTTCATCTTTTCTTTCTCCCCCTCGCCCCTTGAGGGAGAGGGAGAGGGGGGCGGGGGGTGAGGGGTTCTCCACCAACGACTGGCACAACATCCTCCCCCAACTAAACCTTTCCGGCATGGCGCTACCACTCGCGCAACACTGCCTGCTCGAAAGTGTCGGGGAGGAGCAGATTTCCCTGCTGCTGGACGAAAGCGGTTCTACTCTGCAAAGCCCCCGTGCCGCAGCTCAACTGGCAGAAGCGCTGGCAAAACATTACGGGCGTGACTTGAAACTGCATTTCAATCAGGTGGAGTTGAGCGAGGAAACGCCGGAAAAACGCACAAAACGTGAAGCCACTGAAAAACAGGTGGCAGCAGAAGCCGCGATCAGGAATGACCCCTTCGTCAAGCAATTGCAGGAAACGTTTGGCGCGGTGATCGTGCCGGGCAGCATCCGACCACGCACAGATACGGATAAAATGTAGTAAACTGCATTCCATATTGATCAAAGAATGAGGAAAGACAAACCATGATGGGTAAAGGCGGAATCGGCGGCTTGATGAAGCAGGCGCAAAAAATGCAGGAAAACATGCAGAAGGCGCAGGCTGAAATTGCCGCGATGGAAATCACCGGGCAATCCGGTGGCGGGCTGGTTTCTGTGGTTATCAACGGCAAGCATGAGTGCAAGCGTGTCAACATCGACCCTAGCCTGTTTGAAGACGACAAGGACATGATCGAAGACCTGGTGACTGCCGCTTTCAACGATGCCGTCCACAAGGTCGAAGAAGCCAGCCGCGAGCGCATGGCTGATGTGACTGCCGGAATGCCAATGCCCCCTGGCTTCAAAATGCCATTCTGATTGACGCATGAGTGACTCGTCGCTGCTGAAGGAACTGGTTGATGCCCTGCGTTGCCTGCCGGGGGTAGGAGTTCGCACGGCACAGCGCATGGCGTTCCATTTACTGGAACATGACCGGCGCAGTGGCGAGCGCCTTGCCGATGTGATGGGGCGGGCTATGCGTGACATCAAGCATTGTTCACGTTGCCGTACCCTGACTGAACACACTACCTGCCGTATCTGTGCCAACCCGGCGCGGCAAAAAGAACTATTGTGTGTGGTGGAACACCCTTCCGATGTGGTTGCCATCGAGCAGGCTACCGGTTATCGCGGTTACTACTTCGTACTGGGTGGTAGGTTGTCGCCACTGGATGGCATTGGCCCTGAAGACATCGGGCTGGACATGCTGGAAGCACGGCTAGATGAAGGTGAAGTACGTGAACTGATCCTCGCCACCAACCCGACGGTGGAAGGTGAAGTCACCGCGCATTACATCAGCGAACTTGCCGCCAAACGTGGCATTCCGGCATCGCGGATTGCCCACGGTGTACCAATGGGCAGCGAACTGGAATACGTTGATAGCGGAACCCTTTCCCATGCCTTTGAAGGACGGAGAAAATACTAAATGAGCAATTGTTTATTCTGCCGCATTGTCGCGGGTGAGATTCCGGCAAAAATCGCTTACCAAGATGAAGATGTCATCGCGTTTCATGACATTAACCCGCAAGCGCCGCTGCATGTGTTGGTGATTCCGCGTAAACACATTGCGACCATCAATGACATTCAGCCGGAAGATGCGGCACTGGTGGGTAAGCTATTTTTGGCGGCAAAACAGATTGCGGCGGATGCAGGGTATGCCGAAAATGGCTATCGTGTCACCATGAATTGTGGGGTGGATGCGGGGCAAACGGTGTTCCATATTCATTTGCACTTGTTGGCAGGGCGGGCATTGGGCTGGCCGCCGGGTTAAATTTTTCTTTTTTAGGGCTAAACATGAACACCCGTATTGGCATATGGCTATGCCTGCTTTCGCTGTGGCTTGGGGGCTGCGGGGAAGAAAAACCGCAAGCGGTGACGTTACCGGCTGTTGATAAATTCACCGATACCAGCCAGTTGGCTGCACACGTGTCGCGTGAGCAGTTGCAGGCGCAAATCCCGGAGTTGGCGGACTATTTCCAGCGCGTGCAGGCTGCCTTGCAAGCTGATCCGCCAATTTTGCAATTGGATAACACCCAATTGCCGGATGCCAATGCACAAACGGCGCAACAATTGGCGGTCGCTAACCCCGATTTCCGCAAATTTACCCGTGATGACAAGAGCGGTGCGGCGTTGCGCAATGAAATCATGAATGTGCGCAAAGCATTACCGGGGGATTTCAACGGCGGCAATGCCGGGCCGTGTGCGCAAGCCGAGTGTTGGCGGGTGGAGATGTATAGCCATTTTCATAATGCCTCGACCATCGCGTTTGTGGATGTTAGCAAGCAGCAGGTGTTGGGGGTAAGTCGTCAGAATTTCGCCCAGCCGGATTTGCCACAACACTTGGTGGAGTTGGCGGCGAAAATTGCCGGAGCAGCACCGGAAATCCAAGCCATTTTGCAGGATCGTAAGCGCGAACCGGACAAGAAAGAGTTCAAGACCGCGTTGCAGAATTCCATGTGCGAACGTTCGCATCATCTGTGTGTTGCGCCAACCTATGTGTTTGAAAACGATGCACTGTGGGCGATTGTCGATTTGACTGATGGCAAACTGGTGGGATCGCGCTGGACAGATTTGGGCAGCAGTGGTCCGAAAACGGTGGTGACAGAACGCAGTTTAGAAAATGAAACCACCTTCCGTAATTTCTGTGAAAAGGTCAATTCGCTGGCGCAAGATGGCTGGAACATGGATTACGTGATTACGGGGTCGGATGGTTTACAGCTTAGCAACGTCAAATTCAACGATAAGCCGGTGTTGAAAAATGCCAAATTGCTGGATTGGCACGTGAGTTATTCGACCCGCGAAGGCTTTGGGTATAGCGATGCGATTGGTTGCCCGCTGTTCAGTGCTGCGGTGGTGATTGCGTATGATGGCCCTAAAGTGGAGCCGATTGTCAATGATGGGCAAGAAGTGGGCTTTGCGGTGGTGCAGGATTTTCGTCAACCGCCTTGGCCTACGCCGTGCAACTACCGTTATGTGCAACGCTTTGAGTTTTACAAAGACGGGCGGTTTCGGGTAGCGCAAGCCGATTTCGGGCGTGGTTGCGGGACGGATGGGATGTACCGTCCGGTGGTGCGGATTGATCTGGAAACTGGCGCGGAACAAACGGTGGCGGAGTGGGATGGCGGTCAATGGCAAACGTGGGACAAAGAGCAATGGCGGTTGCAGGATGATAACAAGCTGACCCCAGAAGGTTATCAGTACAAGGTAACGAGCAAGGATGGCACGGGCTTTTTCGTCGAGCCGGGGCGCGGGCAGTTTGGTGATGGCGGGCGCGGTGATAAAGCGTTTACTTATTTCAGTGCTTATAAACCTGAAGAGGGTGAGCAGGATACGGTAACGATTGGTTCGTGCTGTAACAGTGATTATCGCCAGGGACCTGAGCAATTCATCGAGCCTGCGGAGCCGTTGCAGGATAAGGACGTGGTACTGTGGTATGTACCGCAGATGAAAAACGACGGTAATCCGGGTAGTGAGTATTGCTGGGCGGATATACGGGTAAAAGATGGCGTGGCAAATATCGAGGTTTGGCCTTGCTGGTCAGGGCCGATGTTTGTGCCGGTGAAGGGGGCTTTGTGATGCACAAGGTATTGGGCATAATCATACTGGGCGTATTGTTGAGTGCTTGCGGCGAGCCGGACATGGGTAATTTCAAACCCGGTGTGGCAAACGCTTGTCAGGCGATGCCTGCGTTCATCAGTCAAACCGGGATTGGGCAGGCGGTGGCGATTGATACCCAGCAGCGCGGTTACACCGGCTTGCGCTTGCTGAATCCACAGACCCGTAAAACTTGGCAACACCCGACGTGGGATGATGCCGGGCATGTAGGGGCGTTTACCCGCGATAAAGATGGCAATATTTACGTTGCGCCGACACCGGAAGTGAGCCTTGCAGATAATCCGCCTGCTTTGCAAAACCGCATTTACAAGATTGATGCCAAGAGCGGGGAAATGGCATTGTGGCTGGAATTGCCAGCGGTTGCGCCGCCGTCACCCGCAAATCCGTTTGGGACGATGGGGCTGTTTTACGATTGCGATACCCACAGTTTGTATGCCAGTTCGCTGGCGGGGTCAGCGCCGCGTCAGGCACATGGGCGTATTTACCGCATTGAGGTTGCCAGCCAGCAAGTGCAAGCGCAGTTGGAGGCAACCGATGCGATTGGGGTTGCGGTGTTCAACGGTGTGCAACACAAGCGACTGTATTTCGGTTCGGCACGTTCTTCGGATGTGTATTCGGTAGCGTTGGATACCAAGGGTGATTTTACCCAGGATGTACGTCATGAGTTTGCCCTAGCAACACTGCCGGACGGGAATTCCACCAGTGTGCGCAAGCTCGAGTTTGCAGCAAAGTCGGGGCAATATGTCATGCAGGCGAAGGAAACCGAGTTCGGGTTCCGCTTGCTGGCGGAAAACAATCCGCGCAAGCGGCTTTACCAGTTTACCTACGATGCTGGGCAGGATCGCTGGGTATTCGTCGGCGCACAGCAGGAAGCGGGGGTTTGATGTTACTGCAAGCCATCACTTCACTCGTGCCTCAATCCGCAATTGTGTTTGCGTACCTGCTGGCACTGTGCCCGCGTTCCAGCTTCCGTTAACCGGGTCGTAAACCCCGTTGGGGCTGGCTTGCAGAAACAGCAATTCTGGCGGCAAACGCTCTTGTACACTCACTTCCGTAGCGTCTGCGGGGCCAGTGTTGCTCAATGTGAGGGTGTAAAATACGGTTGCTCCGCGCCGTAATACGGTGCTGTCGCAGGTTTTTTGCAGGCTGACATCCACGCCAGCGCCCCATGAGAAGCCAGTGTCAGTGATGGCTTTGATTCCCGCATCCCAGCCGCTGGCCTTGTCGCCCGCAAGTAGGGTGATCAGCGGTGTTTTGCCGCTGGTGTCGGTATCGCTGTCGGTGAGCGGGTCGCCACTGGCTCTTGCTTGGGTAAAAACATGGTTGGCGGGTAGCCCGGTAAACGTCAGCACATAATGCCCTGCACTCAAATTTGCAAAACGGTAATAGCCTTGTGGGTCGGTTTGGGTCATGGCAATCGTATCCCCCTTGCTGTCAGCCAGCCTGACTTGCACATTGGCAACCCCCGGCTCATCCCCATCCTGTAAGCCATCGGCATTATGATCCAGCCAGACTCTATCCCCCAGTTGGGCGGGCAAGGTAAAGCCAACATCAGCATCTGTCATCAAACTGCCCGCCATCCCGGTGGTAGCATTCATGTGAGTGACTGGGTATTCGCCGGGTTTTTCTGCCTGTAGGGTGTAGGGATGTTGCGGCAACAAGCCCTGAAAGCGGTAATGCCCATCGGCATCCGTGAGGGTTTCCGCTACCAGTACTGCACCGTCGTACAAACGCACACTGACATCTGCCAGTAGAGGTTCATCTGCATCCTGTTTACCGTCGGCGTTGCGGTCGAACCAGACGGTATCGCCGATACCTGCGGTAGTGGCTGCATCCAGCAATACCAGCCCCAGTCGGGGTGGCTCGGTGCGTAACAGGGTTTCTGTGCTGTTGCTAGCGGGGTCGAAATAGTGGGCAGTGTAGGCAAAACTGTTCCATGCCACCCCACTGCTGGCGGTGTCTGTATCGGCTTGTTGTACCGGGACATGGATACGCAAGGTTTCCCCCGGTTTCAGACCCGTGGCAGGAATCCAGTGCAGCCGGAAAGCACGAGGATCCGTTTGGTAACGGATGCCATCGCCGAGTTCGCTGCCGGGAATGGCTTGTACCGTACCATCCGCAGCAACCCTTTCTAGCGTAACAGCACCTGCCAGCGCAAGCTGCCACGCTGAACCCCGTGGTGTGCCACTGACCAGCATGGTGTCATTGGTGTGGGGCAATACATCTTCCACTTCCAGTTGGGTATGGGTGACATTGCCGGTATTGCGGATTTCCAGCCGGTAATTGCCCCGACCCTCCGGCAAGGCGGTTTGCCCAATACCGGGGACTCGGGTATGACTGGCATCCAGTGAACCCTTGACCCATTGGGTGCTATCCAGATTGGTTAGTTCCGGCACGGTGAAACTGGTCGTGCTGGAGCGGCACTGCGGCAGCCAGGTTTTGCCCGAGTCTGCGCCATTGGCGCAATGCACCAGCGGGTAGTCGCCGGTCAAAGCGTGGGCGATATTGCTGATTTTTGTGCCTGCGGCAGTGCCGGGGCGGATACGGGTGGAAAAATACACTGCCAATGCCGGGTCAGACATGCCCGCAGGCAATTCGCAGCCGTCGAATTCCCAGCGCAGTTTTACCCGCCCATCGGCTTGCAGGGTGCGGCTGAAGCGTGGGTTGCTACAGGCGCTTTGGTTGGTTGAGGCTTTGTTGGTGGGAACAGAAACGCGCCACCAGTTGCCCGCCGGTGTGTTCAGGTAGTCAAGTTCGGCGGGCAGGGTGTCTTCGATCACTGGAAAACGTGTGCCCGTACCAGAGAGTTCATCGACCGCAAAGGCAGCACGGTACACATGGTCATGGCTGGCAGGAGCGGGGGCAACGGTTGGTTTCCAGCCAACCACGTTGTAGGTGATGGTTGAGCCATTCGCCGAGATGATGCCGCCACCGGGGGTGGTTTTGCTGATGGTAATCAGGGGCTGCCCATTGGCAAGCACGGGTACTGGCGGTGCACAGCTCGTACCGTGCAGGGAGGATGATGCACAGTTTTGCAGGTTGTCACCGTTAAAGCTGCTATCCAGCACCAGCCTGATGTCCAGTGTCTGGTTGCCACTATTGGCGTTGACTACCCAGCGCAAGTGTTTGGCATTGAGTGTGAGCAAACCCGAGGCTTGCTGGCTGGCACGACAGCCGGTTGCGATACCGCTGGCATTGCGCAAGTCGGCTCCACGCCCTGCGTTGTATTCCGCTGCGACCCAATCCAGCAATGGCTGGTTAATAGTGTGAAAATCATCCACGCCGTTATCAGTGCAATCCACTTCAGGGTGGCTCATGATTTTGGGGGTATTGCTGGCAGTGGCAGTGTAAACCTGCATTCCGGCAGGAATGGTTTCGGTGACGTGGTAGAGGTTACTGCTGTTGGGCAGTTTGACACTCCAGCGTTCCAGTCCGCCGGGCTGGATGAAGTCTGCGCTGCCGGTTTTACTGAAATCGCCAGCGGGTAGTGGAGGGGGTGCTGGGCAAGGTTGCCCGGTAGCGACTGGTACGATGACATCCGGCGCATTACTGTTGTGGGTGCTTGTACCGGCCTGGGCAACGGCTTGATTACTTACGGTGGCTGGTGGGGTGATCGCTCCGCAGGTGGGGAATTTTACCTGTAGCTTGAGGATGCCGGTTGAACCTGCTGCCAGACCATCGGCTGGCACGCCTTCGGGCAAGCGATCAGGTGGTGTTGCCAGATGCCATGTCAGGGTTTTGCCATTCAGGTTTGTACTCGCCACATTGCCGCCTTCCGGGGTATGACTGACAATTTTCAGGGGGGCAGGTACATTGTCCGTCACTGTTGCAAGGGGGCAATAAGTGCCATCGGTAGCGGCACAACGATAGCGGATGGTGTAGGTGAAGACTTCCCCGGCGGCAGGTGTAGTGGTACTGGTTTGCTTGATGATGAGTAATTCAGCGTCAGCGGCGTAAACCCACGGAGTTACCCATAACATAAGTAAATTAAGTAGCGCAATTTTATATTTGCTGTCGCAAACAGCCTTGTTTTTATTGTGCATGGCAAGCCCGCCAGGAGAGTTTCCGAAAGCGGGTGATTGTTGGGTGTTTGTGTATCTATAGTCAAGTATCGCCGACAAACTGTATTTGTTGCGCTGGCGTAGTGACTCGTTGTCGTGCAACTACCGTTCTTCGGGTTTTGATCGTGGTTATATAGTGCCAGTGGTAGAGTTTCACCGATTAATGGCTAATGTATCCAGTCAGTGGTTATCCGTGTTCATTTGACCAACAACGATAAAACGGATCGGGGCAATGTATATAATAATAAAATCAATGAAGTACCGGCTTTTTGCGCTGGGAATCTTGCTACTGGCTTCACCTGGAGTTCATGCAGATATTTCCGGTAAAGTGTTTCTGGACTACAACCTGAATGGGCAACTGGATAACACTTCCACGATGCGTAACTTCGCGAATACTCACGATATTCATGTAGCAGTTGACACTGGAGTTGCTGGTGCTGAAATTCGTGCCGAATGCGTTACCGCCAGTGGCAAAACAGCTTTCGGGCCGGTAACGACTAATACGAATGGTCAGTTTACCCTGCCAACTCCTGCAGCAATCGAGGGTTCACTTAATTGTGTTGTGCAACTGTCAACGCTGCCAGCCGCCTATGCAGTGGCAACGCAGGCAGGTGCAGGTAATATCCTGACCCAATTCGTTAGTCCCACTAGCGATACCGCGAATTTTGCTGTGCAACAGGCTGCCAGTTACTGCCAGAATAATCCCGATTTGGTGACTAGCCGTTATGCCAATGGGCAACAAACTCACAATATTCCTTGGGGCGGTAATCATGATGTCGCCAATTTGTTTGGCTTTCCCTACAACAGTGGGGTGAGTGGTCAACCGCTAACACTGCCTACCGGGTATGATGTTCCCAAGGATGCAGATGCGGCCAAAAAGAATCTGGCATTGGCCAGTGAGGTGGGCAGCGTGTTTGGTTTGGGGTGGCATCCTGCCTCCAAAAGTCTGTTTTCAGCCGCGTACATGAAACCCTGGACAGGTTTTGGTACAGGTGGAACAGGGGGTATTTACCGCACCAATATCAGTGATCCAACTAATCCGGTAACAGTGCTGTATGCTGATCTGAACCAAATTTTTCCATCAGCGCCACCGACAGCCGGTGAAGACCCCTATTTGACGGGTGTATTTTCACCTGCTAACCCCGGCTATGCCCAGATTTCAGACGGTACTGCCCCCAAGGGGGATGGTACGAATTACCCGGATGGTAGCTATGTTCCCTCTGGTGATGCAACCCGTGACAATCAAGATGGTCAGATAAGCAATGCCTTGGGCAAGGTGGCGTTTGGTGATCTGGATGTTACTAGCGATGGCACGTCTATTGTGGTTGTCAATATGGCTGACCGTCATTTGTACGTACTGCCAGTCCAGGAGACTCCCTTGTCGGCGGCTGATGCAGGCAAGATCGAGCGTTACCCTATCCCGTTTGAAAGCACTTGCAAAGCAGATGGTGTCGGTTTCTTCGATAAGGCTGCTTTTGGGTTAGGGGAATATCAAAAAGCTATCTATGTAGCGACCCGTTGTGATACAGGCTGGGCAGCACCGCTTTTTTCCATGTTCCGTTTTGATCGCCAGACCAAGACTTTTACCGCGACACCCAGCATGAGTTACAAGGTGACAGGCGATATTTATGGTTTGCATTTTGAGTTTCCGTCTGACATTGCATTCAACCAGCAGGGTAATGCGGTACTGGCCTTTCGGGAAGTGATGAGCGAGGGCAAGGCGGCTGGTGCTGCTTATGGTGTGGTTCGGCATCTTTGTGTGCAGGATGCGTCAACCCACACTTGGGTGATGGAAAACAATGGCAGTTGCGCTGGTGTGACTACTGCTGGTAAAGATAGTGGGCAAGGGCCTTTTGGCGGCGATTTTTTCTTCCAGGAATGGCCCGTTGATCAGGGCGCAAACTACCATCAGGCAAGTTATGGTGGGGCAGCGCATATTCCGGGGTTTCTGGAGTCTGCCTATACAATAGCTGACCCTTTCCAAACCTTTGAGGCCGGAGTTTCATGGTTTGACCTTGGCTTGGGTGATGTGGCAACAGCCGGGCAACGCAACCGTGGATATGGTTTCTACCGTGGTACAGGGGCTTTCACTTACCCGGATAACCGCCCCATCAATGGCAAGCAGGCAGCAATTGGCGATCTGGAAGTCATGTGCGATAACCCGGCGGTTGAAATTGGCAACAGGGTGTGGGAGGACAAGGATGGTAACGGCATTCAGGATGCTGGTGAGCCAGCCATTGCAGGGGTGAAAGTCGAGTTGTTTGCCCAAGGTGCAGATGTTGAAAGTGCAACCCCATTGGCAACCGCTTTGACAGATGTTGATGGTTATTATGTGTTTTCTGGTGATGGACGTGGCTATCCAATGGGGGGCAATACTGCGCCTAACGATACCGCAGGGAATTCGGGTGGGTTTGATCCGACGGATATACAGGGAGGGCGAGCGAGTACTGCTAGTCGTAAGTATGGCTTGGTATCCCTGCGTGCTGCCACGACTTATCAGGTAGTGATTCGCCATGTTGATGGTGGTGGCAAACAGTCAGCTCTGGCTGGTCTATTCTTGACCCCGGATCAACAAGGTTCAGATGCAGAGCGTAACTCGGATGGGCAATTGAGTGGTATTCATGCGGTTGCTGTGGTTATGACTCTGGACTCGGGCAAAAACACTCATGCGGTGGATTTTGGGTTTAAAAATACGCCAGCTCCCCCCGTCACCCACAGTATTGGCAACCGCATCTGGTTTGATACCAACAACAACGGCACTGCGGATTCCGGCGAGCAGCACGCGGGTAATGGTATCAAGCTGGAACTGAAAGACAGCACAGGCAACGCTGTCCTGCAAACTACCACGACGGACGCCAACGGTCGTTACCTGTTCTATGGTTTGACAGCAGGCAATTATCAGGTCTGCGTTACTGCCGACAACTTTGCCTCAGGCAGCAAGCTGGAAAAATACCGCTCCAGCACCGGTCAAGCCGATACGGAAGGTTTCAGCACAGACGGCACTGACCGGGGTGATGACAACCTCAGCAACGGCAGTTGTTCCACGATTATCGTGCTGGATGACAAAGAACCGACTGGCGAGTACGGCATCACCGACCAGCAGGACGGTGCAGATGGTCAAGGTACGCCCGACACCCATTCCAACCTGACGGTAGACTTTGGCTTTGTGCCGCCGACTGACCTGAAACTGGTTAAAACCGTGGATAAGGCTTCTGCCAAGCGGGGTGATATGCTCACTTACACGTTAACCCTGAGCAATGAATCCGCAGTAACTGCCACTGGGGTGCAAGTGACTGATCAGTTACCGGCTGGAGTTTTGTACGTCAGTGATGACAGTGCAGGGGCTTACACGCCAGCAACAGGGCTTTGGTCAGTGGGCAGTTTGGCAGCAAACGCAACCAAAACGCTGAAGATTACCGTGACCGTAAAATAGGCTTATTAGTGGATTGAACTACCGTTCTTCGGGGATTAGTGGTGCATTGCTCTGATGAGCGGTATTCTTCCCCTGATAAGATCAAGCCAGTAATAATAACAATGGGCTGAATGATGCTAACGAAAAACATACCCTATTACGCGAGATACGCAGGTGTTGGGCTGCTGCTCTCTGCCGCTGCGGTACAGGCCGATATTTCCGGCAAAGTTTTCCACGATTTCAACGCCAACGGTACATTCGATACCGGTACAAGTTTCAACGAAGTTGGGATGGCGGGTGTTACCGTCAAAGCGTTTGATGCAACAGGTGCACAAGTTGGCACGGCAGCGACTACCAACGCAGATGGCAGCTATACCCTAACAGGTTTAACCGCAAGCACGGATTACCGCGTGGAATTTTCGTGGGCGCAAAGCTGGCTCAAGCCGGGGACAGCGGGCGGCACTTCGGTACAGTTTGTCAAGGATGGCACCACTGGCGTGAATATGGCCGTTGGTAATCCAGGGCAATATTGCCAATCCAACCCGACGATAGTGACATCGGAACTCATGTCAGGCGCAAGCAATCAAGCATCTACTTTCCGCAGCATTCTCGGCTGGCCTTACGATGCATCAGGCACAGTGGCAGCTAATCCCGGCGTTATCACCACACTGTCTAATAAAAATCAAACTGGGGCGGTGTATGGGCTTGCCTACAGCCGGACAGAGAAGCGGCTATTTGCCTCCGCTCTCCTGAAGCGCCACGTTGGGTTATTGGGCAGTGATGCAGGTAATTTGGGAGCTATTTATGCAGTTGACCCTTTTTCCGGGGTAGCTAATGCAAGTCTGTGGCTAGATGTGACGACGCTTGGCATCAATGTTGGTGCTATTGGCTCTGATACTGCTCGTGGTCTGGGAGCATATGATTCTGCAAGCCACGATGATGACGCTTTTGATGCAGTCGGGAAGCGTGGTATCGGTGATATTGAGATTAGTGATGATGAAAAAACTATCTATTTCACCAATCTATATGATAAAAAAGTTTATGCCATTGACATAGCAAGTAAAAGTCTTTCGGGTAGTTGGACAATTACAGGTGTGGATTGCGGCACGTATTCGCCAGACCATTTGAGGATTAATTCGGGTTCTGAAACTAATTTTACAGATAGCAAAGGCCACACATGGCTAGCGGATGTCATGTACCGGCAATCTTGGAAATATTCCAATGCAGCGGTTATTGACACGGCAAGCAATGCAATTACGGGTACTAGCGATGCTGGTTTGTATGCAACTTACAATAGCACAAAACATAGTAATACTGCGATTTCTTATAATATCCCGGTTAAAACTGGGACAACCTACACCATTAAGTTACATTTTGCGGAGCCAACAAAAACTGCTGCCGGTCAACGTACTTTCAATATTGACATTGAAAATGTGAATGTTACCAGTGGTTTTGATATTTTTTCTGAGGCGGGTGGGAAAAATAGGGCGATTGTCAAAACCTTTACAGGGCAAGTCGTTTCCGCAGACGGTGTACTGAATATTGATCTATTGAAACCCGGAGCAGTCGAAGCAGATCGAGCTATTATTTCTGGCGTGGAAGTCATTAATGAAAACCCTGCTGCTATTAATGTTGCTGCTGGGGAGTATCGGCCTTTTGGTCTTAGTTTTCATAATGGTTCAGTATTTGTAGGTGGAGTATGTACAGCGGAAACTTCACAAAATGAAGATCAGATGCAAGGGTTTGTTCACCGGATTGATGCTGGCGGCGCTGCTACACGAGTCCTCAACTTCCCACTAAATTATACAAAAGCTAATGTTTACAGCACTGATGCACAAGCCAAAGGTTGGCATCCTTGGGTATCTGGAATGGCTGGTATGAAGAATGACGGACCCGATATGGCCACGTATCAGCAACCTATCCTTGCGGATATTGAGTTTGATGAGCAGGGTTACATGATCCTTGGGTTTATAGACCGCTTGGCACTTCAACTTGGGAAAAGAAATTATGGCGTTTCTGGTGAGCAAGGTGTGTTAATTACAGGCGAGGCTGGCGGTGATATTTTGATGGCAGCCCCTAATAGCGACACTAGCTATACATTGGAAAACAATAAAGTGGTTGGGCTTAGAATGGGGAGTGGCAGCAATAATCAAGGACCAGGTGGCTCAGAGTTTTTCAATGATACCATTAGAGGCGGGCATAACGAGCAAATATTGGGTAGTCTGATACTGTTGCCCGGCTCTGGTGAAGTTGCTGCTACAGGATATGCATTGTTAAATGACTATGATAATGGCGTTGCTTTTTTATCAACGACTAACGGCAACTATGTTGACCGCTTCCAGGTTGCTTTACCAAGTGTTGTTGGCAAGTCTGGAGGACTTGGTGATATTGAAATGTTGTGTGACCCAGCACCTATCGAAATTGGCAACCGTGTGTGGCATGACATTGACAGCGATGGTATTCAGGATGCAGATGAACCAGGCATTGATTCCGTCGAAGTCAAGCTGTTTTGCGGTTCATCGGGTACAGAGTGGGCAACGACAACCACGTCAAACGGTGGTTTATTCCGTTTTACCAATGCAGCCGGTGGCAATGCGCTGTTCATGGACTATGGCGAAGATTGTACCCTGTGGGTGGACAATAACCAGATAGCACTTTCTACTTATAGTCTGACTGATCAGGATGCCGATAACATCACCGATAACAACGCCCTGACAGACTTGCGTGATTCGGATGCTGCGACGAATGCAAGCATGGCAGAAATTAAATTTACTGTCGGCAAAGCAGGTGAAAACAACCACACGCTGGATTTTGGTTACAAACCTACGCCTAATGAAACCCGTAGCATCGGCAACCGTGTCTGGTTCGACACCAATAACAATGGTACGGCTGATGTGGGGGAATCCCCTGTAGGCGCTGGCGTTAAGCTGGAACTGAAAAATGCCGCAGGCGATGTCCTGCAATCGGCCACTACTGATGCCAACGGGCATTACGTCTTCGCAGGGTTGGCATATTCGCCCACAGGCTACCAAGTCTGCCTGACGGCGGATAACTTTACAGCAGGCGGGTTATTGGAAAACCATGAGTCCAGTACCGGGTTCACCGACCCCAATACCACTGCTGTGGATGGGGATGACAGTGGGGATGATAATGAGAGCGATGGGGTTTGTTCGACCGTAGTAATGCTAGATCACAACGAACCTACTGGAGAACTCGGCATTGACGGTAACTATGATGGCAATGATGGTGCGGGCACATTGGATTTCCTGTCCGACCTGACAGTGGATTTTGGGGTTGTCGCCAGCACGCCCAGTTTTCCACCGCCACCCGGCCCATCTGCCATGAGTTGTACTGCTGACACCCGTCTGGCGACCTCCATCCACGTCAACGGCGATAGCCAAGCCGCAGGCAGTACAGGTGCGAGCGTTAATGGCTTGATTACCTTCGATTACGCTGCCACTGGCGAATTGGCTGCCCCATTTAGCAAGGGTACGGCAGGGCAGGTTGGCTCAGTTTGGGGTTTGGCGTATGACGTAACCCGTAAAAAACTGTATACCTCAGCTTTCCTCAAACGCCATGCCAGTTTTGGCCCTGGCGGTGTCGGTGCTATTTACCAAATGGATGGCAGATCTGCCAGCGCAACGCCAAGCCTGCTGATTGATTTGGCAGCGAATGGTGTGGATTTGGGTAGCAGCCCGCGCACCCTTTCCAATGGCGTGGTGGATGACCCTAACGAATTGCCTGCTGATGCGTCCCAACCCTCATGGGACAGGGATGCCTTTGCCCAAATTGGTAAAATCTCCCTTGGTGACATCGACATCAGTGCGGATGGCAATATCCTGTGGGCGGTCAACCTCAAGCAGCGCGAACTGGTTGAAATCAATCTGACTAACACCACAGTCACTGCCAAACACGCAATCCCCGACCCCGGTTGTAGCAATGGCGAATTCCGCCCTTGGGCGGTCAAGGTACACGATGGCAAGGTCTGGGTTGGCAGCATCTGTTCCGCCGAAACCTCACAGCAAGCGGCTGACCTGAAGGCTTATGTGCAAGCGTTCGATGGCACAACGTTCACTACCGCCACCAGTTTTGCGCTGAACTACCCCAAAGGTAGCGTTGGCAATGGTCCTGGTGATGAAAAATGGCAGCCTTGGACAAGTACTTTCCAAACCCTGGCATCCGGTGAATTTGCCATTTATCCCCAGCCAATCCTCTCTGACATCGAGTTTGATATGGATGGTTCGCTGATTCTGGGTTTCATGGATCGCATGGGGCATCAGGTAGGGGGGGTTAACTACACACCAAACTACCCGGATGACAACACCATGATCCAAGGGCAAACGGGTGGGGACATCATTCGCGTTTGTAACAACGGCGGCAAATACGAACTGGAAAATAACGCCACTTGCACTAGCGGCAGCACAGCAGGCAAAGATAAAGGCCAAGGCCCCGGCAATGGTGAATATTACTGGGGTGAAATGTGGGACTTTAACCCGTGGAATGCCGATGGTGGTTTCCACCAGGAAACCAGCTTTGGTGGTTTGGCCTTCAAAGCCGGTTCAGGTGAAATTGCCCTGACTGCCATGAACCCGCTCAACCCCAACGCCAATGCAGGCGGTGTCATCTGGCTGGATAATGCCACAGGTGGGCGCAGTGCCAACGCAGGCGTACAAGTCTATCGCCAGCAAGGTGCAGGTAGCCCCTACTTTGGCAAGGCTGCCGGTATGGGTGATCTGGAAATCTTCTGTGCAGAAGCTCCCCCCGTCACCCACAGTATTGGCAACCGCATCTGGTTTGATACCAACAACAACGGCACTGCGGATTCCGGCGAGCAGCACGCGGGTAATGGTATCAAGCTGGAACTGAAAGACAGCACAGGCAACGCTGTCCTGCAAACTACCACGACGGACGCCAACGGTCGTTACCTGTTCCACGGTTTGACAGCAGGCAATTATCAGGTCTGCGTTACTGCCGACAACTTTGCCGCAGGCAGCAAGCTGGAAAAATACCGCTCCAGCACCGGTCAAGCCGATACGGAAGGTTCCAGCACAGATGGCACTGACCGGGGTGATGACGACCTCAGCAACGGCAGTTGTTCCACAGTACTGGTGCTGGATGACAAAGAACCGACTGGCGAGTACGGCATCACCGACCAGCAGGACGGTGCAGATGGTCAAGGTACGCCCGACACCCATTCCAACCTGATGGTAGATTTTGGCTTTGTGCCACCGACTGATTTAAAGCTGGTCAAAACCGTGGACAAGGCTTCTGCCAAGCGGGGTGACATGCTCACTTACACGTTAACCCTGAGCAATGAATCCAATACGGTGGCAACCGGTGTCAATGTTACGGACAACCTGCCCGCAGGTGTGGAAATCATGGGCAACCCGGTGGCGAGCCAAGGTTCATTTGACAAGGTTACGCGCATTTGGAATATCGGGACAGTAACGGCAAACAGCACAGTCACGCTGAGTTTGAGCGTTGAAGTAAAATAAGTGACTTTATTATTTACATAATTAAAAACAGGAACTTATGAATGAAAAACAATAAAGGTGGATTGAGCAGTCTGGTGCTGACCTGTTGTGCGGTGGGGATGTTGACAATCGCCAGCCCAACATGGGCAGCCGACATTACCAACTGCGCCCAGGTTTCAGCAGCGGCTGAAACGGATGCGGATTCCCAACCCAATAACCTTGCAGGCACAACACCTGTGCAGGATGACGAATCCTGTGTGCTCGTGCCGCTGGAAATTGTCTACGACTTTGGTGATGCGCCCCAAAGTTACCAAACCACGTTGGCTGATGATGGCGCAAGGCATGAAGTTGTACCCTGGTTGACTCTGGGTAATACCATTGACCATGAATCAACCGGCGTGCCTAGTGCTGCGGCAGACGGTGATGGAACGGATGAGGACGGCGTGAACGTTCCTTCACTGGTCGTTGGTCAGAAAAATATCAAACTGGCTGTGACCGGTGCAACTAACACCACTAGCCAGAACACATTTATTGCTTGCTGGATTGACTACGACAAAAACGGTACGTTTGATGCCAGTGAATACGGCAGTGCAGTATTGCCAGCCAACACACCCAGCTTGGGCGCACCGATCGAAGTATCCATGCCGAATGTGCCATTGACCACCACCGCTGGCGACAGTTATGCCCGCTGCCGTCTGAGTACAGTACAACCCACCGCAGCACAATCCACTGGAGCCTTGCCTGACCCGAGTGGTGTCGCCGGAGACATCGCTGATGGTGAGGTAGAAGATTACCCCATCACCTTTACCGCACAACCTGAGTTCGACGTTGCCTTGATCAAGACAGTCAAAGCAGGGCAGCCTGCCAGCTTCAGTGTTGGTGACACAGTGACTTTTGAAATTGAGGTGCGAAACCAAAGCAGTATCGAAGGCCAAGACATCACGCTCACCGATTACATCCCGGCGGGTTTGACTTTGGCGGCGGCTTCTGCGGCTGAATGGAATGTTGCCGGTAATGTTGCAACCCTGAAAACACCGATTGCTTCACTGGCTGCGACTACTGGTTCTGCCAAAGTCGAAATCAGCTTCACCATTGACAGCAATGCGGCACTTGGTGAGCTGACGAATGCAGCGGAAATCAGTGCCGTCAGTGCAGAAGACAGCAATGGCAACCCATTACAGGATAAAGACTCCACAGCGGATGCGACCAACAGTGACACCGTGAAAGATGACGAAATCAATGAAAACGGTAAGGCAGATCCTGCTAATGACGAAGACGACCACGACATTGCCAAGATCACCATTACACCTAAAGTAGACGTTGAGTTGAGCAAAACGGTGAAAGATGACCAAGGTGCTGACATTACCAATGTCCGTCGTGGTCAGTCAGTGGTTTACACCTTATCTGCGGTCAACAAAGGGCCAAACAACGCCAGTGGGGTGGTTGTCACTGACGTATTGCCAGCCAACTTGGTGTATGTTGCTCCTGCCGTAGCTGATCCTGCGGTTGTTTATGATGCCGGTACACATACCATTGTCTGGACAATTGGTAACATGGTAGCCAACGCCCCAGCTAAAACAGTTGCGATTACCGCTACTGTAAAATAAGGCTGGGTAAAAAGGCTATTCCTGTCATACCACCCACGCAGCGACAGGGTTTCCGTTTAGTGAAACTCTGTCGCCATCTCTATTGCTATGCTCCCCACAAGTCTGCGGTGTCGAGATGTCGGGGTCATGTGCTGCGCCAGAAGTTAGCTGCCGTCATTTCGGCAAAAAGTATAGCGGCTAGGTGTTGTTGCTGAGGTGGCTACCGTTCTTCGGATTTGATTTGAGTATCGTGGGTAACTGAATCTACAATGCCTGATTATTGAAAATAATAAATATTAATTATGCGCAGGGCATATCATGACCTACAAAAAGCTAGTTTTATCAACGTCTTTTTCTGGACAGGGTAAGTTGCAACAAGCCATTCAAAGTACGGTGCTGGCATGTTCGTTGATTGGCGTTGCGGTGTTGGCGGGTGCAAATCCAGTGTGGGCTGATTTGCCACTCTTGCAGGGACAAGCGATTACCACACATTTTTCTGGCACAAATAACAATACCTGGTCTCCCTTATTGGAAGGCAAGGTATTGACCGTACTAGATATTCGCGATCCGGTTGCCAATAGCGCACCCTTCGCTCTGCCGGGGCCAACTAACTGGACTGTTCCGCGCTACCAACATGCATCATGGGATGCTGCTACTTTAGGGGAAGTCTTTGGTTTGGCACTGGATACCAGTAAGGCCCAACCCGATATTTATGTGATCAGTAGCTCTAGTACATATTTTGGCAATACCGCTTTTAACATGACACCTGGTTCATTGGCTAACGGCTATGGCGGGGTTTTTAAAATTGACGGTATCAGTGGAGCAGCCTCGCTCTTGGTTAATCTACCTAATACCACATTTTCAGCATATGGCTATACCCGTTATGCGGGTTTGGCACAAATTGCCGCCAACCCAAACGCAAGAAGTCTGTACGTAGCGAACTATGAGGATGGCAAAATTTATGTCATCAGTATGGATACGGGTGCAACGCTGGAAACCTTTGATCACGGTACACAAGCCGCCAGCCCCACGATCACGGATGATGGTACGGCTGGGTTTACCCAGTTAGGTCGACGGATCTCTGCGGTTCAATATAATCCGGTTGAGCAACGCTTGTACTATTCCGTATGGGCATCTGATGGCAACAAAATCTGGTCGGTTCCGGTCGCCAGCAACGGTACTACCAACGGTGCGGCACGTTTTGAATTGTCTTACGCTTCACCCAGTTGGTCTGGGTCAAACCACGCGGTTATTACCGATATTGCTTTCAGCAAAGACGGGCAGCGGATGCTTGCAGCAGAAATGCCCATCAGTGGTGGAAGTTACGCCAGAAGTTCCCATTATACGACAGGTATCGAATGGGTCGGATCAGGTGGGAGTTGGGCATTAAACAACAGTTTGGAAAGTGGGAATGGCACTATTGCTGTCGGCTTATACGGAGGCAAAATTAATGCGGCCGGTTCAGTCTCTTATGGTCACAATAACTACGGTATCAATGCCGGGGCTAGTGAGCCGTGCGAAGACGCTTTCGTGTTGATGGGCGATGCCCTGCATTTTCCTTCACCATTCATTTACGGCATACAAATTAGCCCTTTGACGGGTTCGACGACAGCTACGTTGGGGCAAGATGATTACGTTGTCGACTTGGAAAACAATGTCGGTTCTAATGAAAATATGGATAAATCTGGTTTGGGCGATGTGGAAGTTTTAAGTGGTTGTTCTGTACCTCCTCCTCCTACCCATAGCATTGGCAACCGTGTCTGGTTTGATACCAACAACAACGGCATTGCTGATTCCGGCGAGCAGCACGCGGGTGATGGCATCAAGCTGGAACTGAAAGACAGCACAGGCAATACTGTCCTGCAAACCACCACGACGGACGCCAACGGTCGCTACCTGTTCCACGGTCTGGCGGCAGGCAGCTATCAGGTTTGTGTTACCGCCGACAACTTTGCCGCAGGCAGCAAGCTGGACAAATACAAATCCAGTACAGGCTTTAGTGATGCTAACACGACCACTGTAGATGGTGATGACAGCGGTGATGATGATGCCAGTAATGGCGTTTGCTCTACAGTGGTTACACTGGATGCTACCGAGCCAACCAGCGAGTATGGCATTACTGACCAACAGGATGGTGCAGATGGTCAAGGCACGCCAGACACACACTCCAACCTGACGGTTGACTTTGGCTTTGTGCCGCCGATTGACCTGAAACTGACTAAAACCGTGGACAAGGCGGCAGTCAACCGTGGTGGCACGCTCACTTACACCCTGACACTCCACAATGATGGGCCAGCCAAGGCTACAGGTGTGCAAGTGACCGACAAGCTGCCAGCAGGTGTAAGCTGGGTCAGTGATGACGGGGCTGGGGCGTATGACAAGGATACCGGTACATGGACTGTTGGTGAGATTGAAAATGGTGCTGACAAGCTATTGAAGATTACAGTAACCGTGAACTAATCATAAAAATGATCCCTTCGCTTGAACGATAATGTAGAACAAAGAGAGCTATAACGATGAAAAAAATGACCAACCTGAAAGCGATGCTTCTGACCATGTGTGCTGTCGGAGTATTGTCAGCAGCCAACCAGTCTTGGGCTGCCACAGAAGTTGCCAACTGCGCACAAGTGACGGCGACTACCGAGGCAGACACTGATTCCACGCCAAACAACAAAGCCAGCGATGCGGATATTCTTGCAGCAGTCACTGCCAAACCTACGCCGACCAATGAAGATGATGAGGCGTGCGCAATCCTGACGGTCGAGTCGATTTACGATTTCGGGGACGCTCCCAAGGAATACGGTACATTGCTGGCAGACAGCGGTGCGCAACATGAAATCATCCCCGGTCTGAAACTAGGTGCTACCGTTGACGAAGAAGCTGATGGTCAAAACAGTTCGGGTGCAACGGGTGATGGCGTGGACGAAGACGGTGTTACCATTCCAACCCTGATGGATGGTCAGGCAGTCACACTTGAAGTGAAAGCTACCAATACGCTGGGTAAAGATGCGGCTGTTGCCTGCTGGATCGACTACGACAAGAGTGGCACATTCGATTCCACTGAATATGGTAGCGGTACAGTTACTGCTGGCAGCACCGATGCAACGGTCAACGTGAACATGCCTGCTGTACCCGCAAATGCCAGCACCGCTATGCCGGATGGCACATTTGCCCGTTGCCGTTTGACTACCGATGTCATTGATGGAACCAAAGCAACTGGCCTGCTGGCAGATGGCGAGGTGGAAGACTACAAAGTGACCTTTACTGCCCAACCTATCTTCGACCTAGCATTGGTCAAGCGTCCGGCAGATGGTCAGGCTACCACGCTCAAGCCAGGTGATGCGGTCAAGTTCACCATTGAAGTTTCCAACCAGGGTACGGTAGATGCGAAGGATGTGGTCGTAACTGATTATATCCCGACCGGTCTGACCCTGAATGATGCCAACTGGACCGACAACGCCGATGGCACTGCAACCCTGACAACAGCTATTGCCAGCATTCCGGCAGGTACCTCAGCTTCTGTTGACATTATCTTCAAGGTTGCTGATACCGCTACCGCAGGCAAACTGACCAATACGGCAGAAATCAGCGCAGCCAAGGACAAGGATGGCAACCCGGCTACTGACAAGGATTCCACACCTGATGCAGACAAGGGTAATGATGCAGTGGTCAAGGATGATGTGATCAACGAAGACGGCAAGAATGGTGGTGATGAAGATGACCACGACATAGCTGAAATCACTGTAGCGCCTGATGCGAAAGTCGACATCAATCTGACCAAGGCAGTCACTGACGACAAGGGTAGCCCGATCACGACCGCACGCCGTGGCCAGAGCGTTGTGTATGTTCTCACTGTCATCAACGATGGCCCGGATAATGCCACCAACGTTACGGTGAAAGATGCGCTGCCAGCCAGCCTGCAATATGTCTCCGATGATAGCGCAGGCAAGTATGACCAAGCGTCCGGTATCTGGACGGTGGGTGATATGGCAGTGGGTGCAGCCGGTAGCAAAGTGCTGAAGATCACGGCAACCCTCAAGTAAACCGCGCTCAGGTTGAAGAGAAACGGCTGGCGGTATTCAGGACCGCCAGCCTAGGCAAGCCGTACAGCACGCACGAACAATTAGAAAAATTATAAATATCCAAGGCATTATCATGAAAATAACCAAGCTGTCCTTGTGCATCTCCATGGTTGGTGTGCTGGCAACACTACCCGTTGCCTATGCCAACGAAGTTGTTACCAACTGTACCCAGGTATCCTCGGTGGAAAATGGCGACACTAATGCCTCCAATAACGAGTCATGTGCAGCCCTGACTATTCCGTTTGATTACGGTGATGCACCTGATCCTTCCTTTGTTACCCTGTCAGCCAGTGAGGGTGCACGCCACCAGTTGGGGACAGGTGTCTATCTGGGTAAGTGTGTGGATGCTGACTCGGGCTTGTTGCAAGGTTCAGCCAGTGCGGACGATGGCGATGAAGGCCAGCCGGTATACGGTACGTGTGATACAGATGCTTTTGGCAAAAAAGATGATGAAGACGGCATGGCTATCGGCGAACTGCGCGTTGGTGATGCCAAGGTTGTGGTACAGGCGACTGCCAGTGCTGCCTGCAAACTGAATGCTTGGGTAGACTGGAACCAGGATGGCAGTTGGGGTGGTTCCGGTGAGCAAATTTTTTACGATAAACCGCTTGATGCAGGTGTAAACAATCTCACGCTGGATGTTCCCGCCTTTGCCAAGGAAGGGGCTGCTTATGCCCGTTTCCGCTGTTCTACTGAAGGTGGTGACGGCATCGGCGGTGAAGCTGCTGACGGTGAAGTGGAAGATTATGCATTGACCATTCTGCCGCCGAAAGTGGTGGAGGAAGCCGTTTCTGTCGGTGACTATATCTGGATTGATGACAACAAAAACGGTCAGATTGATCATGGCGAGCAAGCGCTGGAGGGAGCAATCGTCACGTTGCTACATGCTGATGGGACAGTCGTGGAGCGGGATGGTCTGGCATTGTCAGTTTCCATCGGTAGTGATGGCTACTATTTGTTCGATAAGCTGCCGGAAGGTGATTACATGGTGCGTGTAGAGCCACCAGCAGGTTATCAGGTTACGGTAGGTGGTGCAGGTGTGGATGATGATCCTTCCAATACTGACAATAACTGTCAGGTGGTCGGTGCACATATCCAGACCCAGCAGTTTAACCTGACAGCGGGTCAGGAACCTGATATGGCAGCAGATGGCAATGATACCAACAGTAACCTGACTGTTGATTGCGGTTTCTACAAGTCGGTAGTTGAGCCGGGTGCTGTAGTGGCTGTTGGCAACCTTGTATGGCTTGATGAGAACGGCAATGGTATTCAGGACGTGGGTGAAAAAGGCTTGCCGAATGCGGTTGTCACCCTGACGGATGCAGCCGGGAACGGTGTTACGGATGCCAACGGCAAGCCAGTCGGCTCTTACACCACAAGTAATGACGGCTTATACAGCTTCAACAATCTGCTTGAGGGTGACTATATCGTAACGGTTGCACCACCAGCAGGTTACAGTCTGACCAAGGGTGGAGCTGACCCGGATGAAGATGAATCCAATACCGACAGCAATTGCAAGGTAGTGGATGGTCGTTTCCAGACGGCGGCAATCACTCTGACTGCTGGCAAAGAGCCGGATGCCAAGGTGGACGGTGATGATGCCAACAGCAACAGTACGGTGGATTGCGGCATGATTCGTCCGGTCAATCTGGGTAGCCGTATCTGGATCGACCTGGATGGCAATGGTAAGCAGGATGGTGGTGAGCCGGGTGTTCCGGGTGCGTTGATTACCTTGCTGACCCCGGATGGTCAGCCGGTCAAAGACCTGTTTGGCAACCCTGTTGCACCGCAAACCACAGATGCGGATGGCAAATACCTGTTTACCGATCTGCGTGAAGGTTCCTACGTGGTCAAGGTCACGCCACCGCCAGGTTATTTGCCAACCATCGTGGTCAAAGATCCAAACAACGATGACGGCAACGACAGCAACGGCATTCCGACTGGTGATGGCAGCGTTATCAGCCAGCCGCTCAGCCTCAAGTGGGGTGAGGAACCTGATGATGGCGGTGCAACCAATACCACGCTGGGCTTTGGTTTTGTGGCAAACCTGCAAATCCCGACCCTTAGTGAGTGGGGTGTGCTGCTCATGAGCATGTTGCTGGCTACAGCCGCCTTCTTCCGCCGCCGCCGGGAAGACTGATTGGGTAATTTCCCTGCCTGACCCTCCGCCCGTAAAGGGTGGAGGGATTGCAGTGGTAACTACCGAACCTGCACCTTCACCAACTCCTCCCCATCCGGGTCAGTGACATGCACCGCGCAGGCAATGCACGGGTCAAAACTGTGGATGGTGCGCAGGATTTCGATCGGTTGTTTCGGGTCGTGCAGGGCGTGACCTGCCAGCGAAGCCTCATACGCCCCCGCCTGATTTTTGGTGTCACGCGGCCCAGCGTTCCATGTGCTGGGAACGACCGCCTGATAGTTGGCGATCTTCTGGTCTTCGATCACGATCCAGTGCGCCAATGCACCACGCGGAGCTTCCATGAAACCCACCCCTTGCGCTTTGGAAGGCCAACTGGACGGCTCCCACAGCGTTTCATTGAAGGTTTTGGTGTCACCCGCCTTGATATTGGCAAGCAGGTTGTTGAACCACGTTTGCATATTGTCGGCGATGACCTTGGTTTCCAGCGTGCGGGCAGCGGTGCGCCCCAAGGTGGAATACAGGGCTTCGATCGGTGCATCCAGATACTTCAGGGTGTAATCGACCAGTTCCTTGGTGTGTGCGTGACCTTTGGTGTACAGCATCAGCACGCGGGCGAGTGGCCCGACTTCGACTGGCTGACCTTTCCAGCGTGGGGACTTCAGCCAGGAGTAAGACTGGTCAACGTCAAGCTGCTTATACGGCGGTTTCGGCCCGGTGTAGTTCAACTCGGTTTCACCCGCGTAAGGGTGCAAGCCCTTGTCTTTGCCATCGCTGTAGTCGTACCACGAGTGGGCGACGAATTCCTGAATCTGGTCGTCGGCACTCAGGTCAACCGGGTGGATTTCCGCGAGATTGCGGTTGAGGATCACGCCGGACGGGATCAGGAACGACGCCGGGTCATCCATGCCTTTTTCCGGGAAATCGCCGTAAGTCATGAAGTTGCCCAAACCTTCGCCCTGTGCAAACCAGTCCTTGTAGAAGCTGGCGATGGCGAGGGTATCCGGGACGTACACCTTGTCGACGAATTCCTGCATTTTCTTGATGATGTCCTGCACCTGCGCCAGCCGTTCCATATTGATGGCGGAATCGGAATTCAGGTCAATCGGGCAGGGAACGCCACCGACGAGGAAGTTGGGGTGCGGGTTCTTGCCGCCAAAAATGGTGTGCAATTTCACCACATCACGTTGCCAGGCAAGCGCTTCTAAGTAGTGGGAAACCGCCATCAGGTTGGCTTCTGGTGGCAGCTTGTAAGCAGGATGCCCCCAGTATGCCTTGGCGAAAATGCCCAGTTGCCCGGCTTCGACAAACTTTTTCAGCTTGGCTTGCTGGTCGGCGAAATACCCGGCGGAGGAATTCGGCCAAGTCGGGGAAATCTTTTGCGCGAGATCGGAAGTCGCCTTCGGGTCGGCTTTGAGCGCGGATACCACATCCACCCAGTCGAGCGCGTGCAAATGGTAGAAGTGCATCACGTGGTCATGCACGTATTGCGCCGCGATCATCAGGTTGCGGATTAGTTGCGCATTGGGCGGAATCTTGTATTTCAACGCATCTTCCACCGAGCGCACCGATGCCAGCCCGTGTACCAGTGTGCATACGCCGCAGATGCGTTGCGCATACGCCCAGGCGTCACGCGGGTCGCGCCCACGCAGGATGATTTCAATACCGCGTACCATCGTCCCGGCGGAATACGCCTGCTCAATGGTGTTGCCGTTCATTTGCGCTTCAATGCGCAAGTGGCCTTCGATGCGGGTGATGGGGTCTACAACGACACGTTCAGTCATTTTAGTATCCTCAAATGTCGTTCAGGAACTGCTCAAGGAGGCGGTACTGTGCTTCGCTTTCCTCGTGCATGGATTCGTCGGAGGCATCAATTTGCTGGCAGGTACGTGCCATCCGCGCATTGGCGGCGGCTTCCCACGCCGGGGCTTTGGCCTGTTTGTCCGGTGCTACCAGTGCGGCAGCGGCACGGGCAACAAAGTAACCGGCTTGTGCCTGCCAGTCGCTGTCTTCGCCGCAACGGGTGTGGCTGTCGAGCGCGGCAGCCTTGGCTTGGCGGAAGGCTAATGCCAGTTCGTCGGCGGTTGCATCGGCATTGGCTGCTACGTCCACCGCCTTGCTGACCACTGGATTGAAGGCCAGCACGTGGCGCACAAAAGCAGCACCCACCCGGCGTTGTTGCCCCACCTCCAGCTTGTCGAGTGCTTGCCGGAAATCGCTGTCATTGCTGATCATGCTGCACCTCCTTCACGTTCCACCAGATGTTCGGCAATCATTTCCGTCAGGCCGACCACCGGAATATCCATCTGGTTAACTTCCAGACCTTCTTCCAACTGGATGCGGCAGTTGGCGCAAGCTGTCACCAGCGTATCCACGCCCAGTTCATCCAGTTGCTTTTTCTTGCGCAAAAAAGCCTTCATTTTGACTTCTTCGGCATCTTCGTTGGCAGAGACACCACCGCCCGCGCCGCAACACCAGTTGAGCGTGCCGCAATCGGACATTTCGACGAAGTTTGTCGCCACCATGTTGAGCAGGTTGCGTGGCTGCTGCACCACACCACCACGGCGTACCAACTGGCACGGGTCGTGGAAGGTGAGCTTGGCATCTTCCATGCCTTCGGTTTGCAGCAAGCCCTGTTCGCGCAATTCGTCCAGTACTTCGACAATGTGCTTGGCAGCGAAAGTGTAAGGCCGCCCGATCAGGTTGGGGCCTTCCCAGCGCAAGGCGGTGTAGGCGTGACCGCATTCGGGGCTGATCACCGTTTTGACCTTGAGCTTTTCGGCGGCATTGACCACCCGGCTGACTAGTTCCCGTGCGATGTCGGACGAACCAATCTGGATGCCGGAGTTGGTGGCTTCAAAGCAATCGCTGCTCAATGTCCAGGTTTTACCGGCATTGGTGAGGATTTTGGCAACCGCACCCAAATATTCCGGGTAGTTCATGATTTCCATCGACGACAGCATCAGCAGGTATTCCGCGCCTTCCTTGTCGAAAGGCACTGCCATGCCGGTGGATTTTTCCAGCCGTTTCACTTGCGCTTGCAAGGCGGGCAGTTTTACCCCCATCGGGCTACCGATGGTGACAGCACGGGTGGAAGCACCAATCAAGCCTTCGGGGGCGTGACCGGAAGCCACCATGCCTTCGCGCATCTTGCGGATCATGTAGGTGATGTCATTACCCACCGGGCAAATCAGGGTGCAGCGCCCGCACAGGGAACAATTGTTGTACACCAGCTCCTGCCATTCGGCGAGGTCGGCGTCGGTCACTGGTTTGCTCAAGCCTAGTCTGGCCTTGAGTTTGCCGATCAGGGTGTATTCCTGTTCCCACACCCGGCGCAACGGTTCGAGCTTGTAGATCGGGGTATGGCGCGGGTCGGGGTTTTCGGTGTAGAACAAACAGGCTTCCGCACACATCCCGCACGACACGCAGGAGGAAAAGAAGCTGGCCATGGGCGCGTCAATCTGCGCCTTGAAAGCATTGATGCCGCGTTCGAGTGTCAGTGCGCTCATGATTTCACCCCCCGCATCCCCATGGATGCACCGTTATACCAGCGGGACAGGAACACCGTGAAAGTGTGCATCAGCTTGGTGAAGGGGAACAGCACCATCAGCACTTCCACACTCAAGATGTGCAACCCTAACATCAGCGAGGGCGACAACAGCAAATGGTGATAAGCCATGTAGCCAGTTAGCACTGGGATAAATGTTGCTGCCCATACCACGTAATCACCTTTGGTAGAGAGAAAACGTTTAACCGGATGGGTCAAGCGGTGTACCAGCACTGCCAGCAAGCCCAGCATGGTAATGACTGCAAACGCATCCACCACCGGAGTCGACAGGTTAGGCCAGCCGAAACCCAGCACGGTTTTGAACACTTCAATATGCGCTGCCAGCAGGAAAATCACCACAAACAGGCCGATGTGGAATACATAACCTGCCACGATGGTGAACATCGAACGCTGGAAGGTGGCCTTGTCTGGTACGGAACGGCGAAGGATTTCACGCAAACCGCCCTGCATCGGGTCGCCTTTAGGGACAGCGAAATTGTGCTTGCGCCCCAAGGAAAGGATTTCAAACAGGCGTAACACCAGCCCCAACACAAAAATGATCGTTGCCGCAGCAAACAGCGGCCCTTTGACCAGTGACAGGAAATCGACTTCGTTCATGACTGTGACTCCTGATTCAGTTCTTCGACCGTAACGGTTTTGTGCGCCGTTACCGCGTCGGATTTGGTTTTCTTGTTGAGTGCGCCAATGGCAACCCCGGCAGCAATACCGGCGGCTGCGGCGTACACCACTTTTTCACCCACACTGCCGGTCGGGATCGGCAACGCCCGGTATAGCCCGCCGAAATCCCAGAAACCGGGTTCGGAACAGCCAAGGCAACCGTGACCGGACTGGATCGGGAAGCTCGTCCCCCCGTTCCATTTGGTGGTGGCGCAAGCGTTGTAAGTGACCGGGCCTTTGCAGCCGAGCTTGTACAGACACCAACCGGCTTTCGCACCTTCATCATCGAAGGTTTCCGCAAACAAGCCGCGCTCATAGAATGGGCGGCGGTAGCAACGGTCGTGGATGTTTTGCCCGTAAAAAGCCTTCGGACGCCCCAAACTATCCAGTTCCGGCAAACCGAAGGTCAGGAAGTGGGCAATCACGCCAGTAATCACTACCGGGATGGGTGGGCAACCGGGTACGTTGATAATCGGTTTGTCCTTGATGATGTCGGATACGGACACTGCACCCGTCGGGTTCGGGTCAGCTTTGGGCAAGCCGCCGTAAGCGGAACACGTTCCCACCGCCACGATGGCGGCTGCTCCTGCGGCTGCTTCCTTGAGCATATCGAGGTTGCTGATACCGGCGATGGTGGAATAGCCGGGGTTATCCAGCGGAATCGAACCATCGACCACCAGCACGTATTTGCCGTAGTGTTCTTTCATTGCCTCTTCGCGGGCATGTTCGGCGGCATCACCGGATGCAGCCTGCAAAGTGTGGTGGTAATCAAGCGAAATCGCGTCGAAGATCAGCCCTTCAATGCTGGGGCTGTGCGAACGGGTGATGGATTCGGTACAGCCAGTGCATTCCTGGAAAGACAGCCAGATCACTGAGGGGCGTTTGGCGTTTTCCAATGCTTCAGCGATCTTGGGGATCATGCTGGGCGCAAGAGCCATGCTGGAAGCCAGTAGCCCGCAGAATTTTAGGAAACCGCGCCGCGAAATGCCCTGCGCTCGCAGGTGTTCGCCGACGGTTTGTGTGTGTAGGGTTATATCAGCCATGCTTTTTCCCTCCTTATCCCTTGCGGGATGACAGTATGGCCTGTTCTCTATTAGCGCCTTCTTATTGTCTGTCTTTTGGGAGGTAGAGGCTTGACCTGTGTCAAATCAATGCTTGATCAAGCCTTGGAAAATGACGGATGGGTCAAGGTTTTGGCGGTTTGTAACGAATCGCATGGTTGAACAAGTAAGTGCATACCGGTAAACCCAGTATCAGTCCCCAGATATGGAAGAGCTTGCCGCCCACGGTCAGGATAATCAGCACAATGACCGGATTCACCCGCAAGCGTGCCCCGTAAATCATTGGATTGAGGATATAACCTTCTACCATGTGTATAAATATGATCATGCCGATGACCAGCAATACCAGATTGATGCCTCCCATGTTCAGGGCAATCAGGCAAATGGGGATGGAGCTGATGAAAACACCCGCGACAGGTACAAAGCTGAACAGGAACACGATCACCGCCAGGAACGCGATGTGTTCCCCCATGCCCAGAAATTGCAAACAAATGGAGGTAAGGAAAGTATTGACGCAGGCAATGTAAAACTGTGCCTGCATGGCGTGCCCCAGCACCTTGCCGAATTCGTAGATGTTGTTGGCGACTTCCACATAGACAAAGCGCAGGCGGGTATTTTCCAGCTCACGCACACTGGCAGACAGGCGCGGCAAATCCAGTACGATCAGGAATGAAAACAGTAATGCCAGCAGGAAGGTGGAGAGTATCGTCACCGTCTGGCGGCTGATGTTGGTCAGATGATCCAGCACTACCTTGGCGGCTTGTCCACCATCAACCGGTTTGCCCCCTCCGGTTAGCACCCCCAGCAGCAAGCTGGTTGGTGATCCCTGGAAGGTGTGCTGGGCTGGCTCTTTGCTTGTCGTCGGGGTGGCTTGTGGTAACGTGCCTGTTGCCCATTCCGGTACGGGTTGCTGTGCAGGTTGCTGTTGGGCGGGTGTATTAGGTTTGCGCAGTTCCGGGATGGCTTCCTGGATGATCGGGTAGCGTTCCGCCACATCCAGAATGGTCTTGTCAAGCTGCTCCATGTAGACAAACAGCCCTTTGGCAAATCCGGTGGCTTGCTGGTAAACCTTGGGGGTAACGAAGACTCCGACTGTTATAATGACACTGAGGAACATCACCCCGGTCAACACTACCATCGGGATGCGCGAATAACGTACCCGCCGTGCCAGCAAATCCACGATGCTGGATTGCAGATAAGCAAATACAAAGGTCAGGAAGATCAGGGTGAAAAAGGAACTGAGCAATGCCAGTAAACCAAAAAATGCCCCCCACACCAGTACGCGAGTCACAATAGGCAACAGCAGTTCCCAACGGATTCCAGCCTGCGTCTGCATCTGGTGGGGGGCAGGGACTAGCGGCTGCTCGGTAGCATGGTTTTCAAGTTGTTGCATGGGAACTTTCTTGGCGGTATCGGGTGACGGCAGTATAGCATTATTATTTCGCAATATAATGAATACCCTCCCGTTCCATGCATCAGGTGGATTTCGGGCGGAATGCCTTGATTACTGCTTCATTGCACTGGAGGTAAGGGCCGCCAATCAGATCAATACAGTAGGGAATGGCAGGGAATACCGCATCCAAACATTGGCGGATGGAGGCCGGTTTGCCCGGCAGGTTGAGGATCAGTGACTGACCCCGGATACCGGCAGTTTGGCGGGAAAGGATGGCAGTGGGCACATATTGCAGGCTCACCTGTCGCATCAATTCCCCAAAGCCGGGCAGCATTTTGATGCAGACATTTTCAGTGGCTTCCGGGGTGACATCACGCGGGGCAGGCCCGGTTCCACCTGTGGTCACAATCAGGCAACAGGCTTGTTGATCTGCCAGTTCGATCATGGTTTGTTCAATCACAGCCTGTTCGTCAGGGATGCAGCGGTAAACAATCTCGAAGGATGACAACAGGTAGCTTTTCAAGGTGTCCTGTATTGCCATGCCGGAAATATCTTCGTAAATGCCTGCACTTGCCCGGTCTGATGCAGTGATGATGCCAATTCGGATGCAATCCATGCCTGTCCTGCTGTCTGGTCGTGTTGGGGATAAGGTACAGTTACTTTTTTGGCTGTAAACTTGACATGATGCTTTCCTGCATTTTTTGCCAGGTGTGCATGTTGTGCTCGCCTACTTTGAGCCATGTATCCAATGGTGTGCCTGCCAGTACCTTGTGCATCTGCTCGCGCATGGCAGTTTGTTGGCTGGTAAACAAATCAATGCTCTGACGCATGTATTCCGAGAAGCCCATACGGGTGGTATCACTGTAATTGCGGATGAATTGTTCCAGAATATCTGCGCTGAAAAGGGGTTGACCGCCAGACTCCTGTTCCATGATGATTTGTAACAGGATGCTACGGGTGATGTCATCGCCAGATTGGCGGTCAATAACCTTGAACGGTGTGTCTGCAAGTACCAAATCGCGTACATCATTCAGGGTGATGTAGCAGCTTTGGGTAGTGTCATACAAACGACGGTTCGGGTATTTTTTGATGATGCGTTCTTCTGCCATAGATAGTCGATTGGTTGTCGTGCTGTGGATAACAAGATCAGGCGTACATCTGCCGTGTCGCTCTTGCCTTGATTCTATAGGTTAACGTTTTGTTATGCACACAAAAAACGTGAACTTGTGCACGAAAAGGGGGAATGCAGGCTGAAAACCCTTCCCGCCTCGCATGGGGGAAGGGTATTAGACAGGATAATGCCAGTCTTAGTGGATGAACTGACCGCCGTTGGCAGAAATGTTCGCACCAGTGATGAAGCCAGCATTGTCGGATGCCAGGAAGGAAACGATCGCAGCCATTTCTTCTGGTGTACCCAGACGGCCTACCGGGATTTGCGCAATGATTTTGTTACGCACGTCTTCGGCAATCGCCATAACCATTTCGGTAGCGATGTAGCCAGGGGACAGAGTGTTGATGGTAACGCCCTTGCGTGCTACTTCCTGTGCCAGCGCCATGGTGAAACCGTGTACACCTGCTTTCGCTGCGCTGTAGTTGGTTTGACCGAACTGACCCTTCTGACCATTGACGGAAGAGATATTGATGACACGACCAAAACCACGGTCAGCCATCTGGTTAACGAACTGGTGAGTTACGTTGAAGATGCTGTCGAGGTTGGTTTTCATGACCGCAGCCCAATGCGCCGGGGTGATTTTCTTGAAAGTGGCGTCGCGGGTAATGCCTGCGCAGTTGACCACGATGTCAACTTGACCAAAATCGGCTTCCACTGCTTCTTTCAGTTTCACGCAATCGTCGTAGCTGCTGACATCACAAGGGTAGATGGCAACTTCATAGCCTTGCTTGGCTTGCCAGGCTTTGGCTTGCTCTTCCGGCTCGAAATAGGTGGTGACTACCTTGTAGCCCTCTGCGGCAAATTGTTTGCAAATCGCGTTACCGATACCGCCAGTACCGCCAGTTACCAGTGCAACCTTACTCATAATCAATGCTCCTCAATGTAGTAATGTAATCTGTCATCAATTTGCTTCCCTCTCTCCCTAGCGGGAGATGGGGGGTGTAGAATGTCTCAAACTATGCTATGCGCTTGGGTTGTCAACAATAAGCCGATTGCTGTTGTTTTGGCAAGCCGTAATTGAGTGGAACTGTCAACATTGTTGCGGCGCACAAATTAGCATGATAAGCTCGTGAAAGGCAACCTTTTTTACGCATTGAGGATAGAACAATGATACCTGCTTGGTCTGACGATATGATGAAAAACTGGTCTGATGCACAAAAGCGTTACTGGGATGCGTGGGCGGATTTGTCCAAAATGGGTCAGCCAGGTATTGCTGCACAACCTGCCATGCCAGACTGGACACAGGGTCTGGATCAGTGGTGGAAAGCGGTTAGCCCTCACACTGTTCCCGGTGCCTCTACCGATGCTTTCCAGCGCATGGTTGACATGGGCAAGGTCTACATGAACCTCGCAGAAAGTACCTACAAAGTCCGGCAGGCGGGTGCTACTGGCGCAGAAGCCATTGAAGCGTGGATGAACTCGATGGAATCCGGTTTTCAGTCTTGCTGTGCGAATCTGGATGCAGGCAAGTTTTCTGCCCACGGTTTCGGCGCAGGCCAAGCATTGCTGGACAGTTGGCAGCGTGTCACCAAAAGTCTGGGGATGGAAGCGTTCCAGAAAATGGGTGCAGGTGGTTTCCAGATGCCAATGTCACAAAACTGGCAGGAACAACTGGATAAATTGCTGGGTACGCCAGCGATCGGTTACAACCGCGAATCCCAGGAACGTCTGCAAGCCCTGACACAACTGGGTGCAAACTATCAGGAAGCGCTGGATGATTACCTGAAAGCCTTCGCCAAGCAGGGGCTGGAATCGGTGAATGCCCTGCGTGCGCGGGTTGCCAGTCTGCGTGAAGAGGGCAAGAGTATCAGCAGCCTGCGTGAGCTGTATGACCTGTGGGTGGATGTTAACGAAGAAGTCTACGGCAAATTTGCCATGACCGATGAATATCAAGTGGTTTACGGTGATTTGGTCAATGCGCTGATGGCATTCAAGCAGGGTGTCAATGCAGAAATGGATAGCATTTATGAGGCTGCCAACCTGCCAACCCGTAAAGAGCTGAATGCAGCGTTCCAGAAACAGCAGGAAGCCCGCCGTGAAATCCGTGCTTTGCGTCAGCAGGTTCAGGAACTTTCCCGCAAGCTGGACGCCTTGAGCGCAGTTGCTTCGGCTCCGGCAGCCGCACCTGCCCCGGTTGCGGAAGTCGCCCCGGCAACAGAACCTGTTGCTGAAGCTGCACCACCTGCCAAACCAGCCCGTCGTAGCAAGAAAGCCTGATCACCACAGCGAATTCAAGGAGAACGAACATGCCGTTTCAAATGCGTCCCGATGCGATCCTGAGCGAAGTGAAAACTTTCAACGAAAAACTTGCCCAGGGTGTGACCAACCTGATGGAAGTCGGCGAGATTTCTTCCGGCGTTACTCCGTTCGAGGTGGTGTATACCGAAGACAAGCTCAAGCTGCTGCGTTACGTGGGTGAAAAAGAGCCGACCAATACCGTGCCAATGCTGATTGTGTACGCGCTGGTGAACCGCCCGTACATGACCGATATTCAGGAAGACCGTTCCACCGTCAAGGGCTTGCTGGATGCGGGTCAGGATGTGTACCTGATCGACTGGGGCTACCCGGATGCTTCCGACCGTTACCTGATGATGGATGACTACCTCAACGGCTATCTGGACAACTGTGTGGACTTCATCCGTGCAAGCCACGGGGTGGATGCCATCAACCTGCTGGGTATTTGTCAGGGTGGTGCATTTAGCCTGTGCTACAGTGCCATGCACCCTGAAAAGGTCAAGAATCTGGTGACAATGGTGACGCCGGTTGACTACCAAACGCCAGACAATATGCTCAGCCACTGGGTACAAAACATCGACATCGACTTGTTGGTGGATACGACCGGCAATATTCCAGGCGAAATGCTCAACTGGACATTCCTCAACCTGAAGCCATACCAGTTGATGGGGCAGAAGTACCTCGGCATGGTCGACATGATGGGCGATGCCAAGACCCTGAAAAACTTCATGCGCATGGAAAAGTGGATTTTCGATAGCCCGGATCAGGCGGGAGAAACTTTCCGCCAGTTCATCAAGGACTTTTTCCAGCAAAACAAGCTGCTGAAAGGTGAAGTCCAGATCGGCAAGTACACGATTGATCTGAAAAATGTCACCATGCCGATTCTGAATGTGTTTGCCGAGCAGGATCACCTGGTTCCGCCGGATGCGTCCCGTGCGCTGAATGGTGCGACTGGCTCATCTGACTATACCGAGCTGTCTTTCAAGGGCGGTCATATCGGTATCTACGTCAGCGGCAAGGCACAGAAAACCATTCCACCCGCCATTGGCGAATGGTTGACCAAACGTAGCTGACAGTTTCCCGCCCGCCTCCCCTCGTCGGGGAGGTGTCGGCTGACAGGGGGTTACTGATGACTACGTAGCAGGAACATGCCATGATCGTGGCTGTTTATCACTGCAAGGACATCGTAATGAAAATCACATCCTGGTTAGCCACTTCCCTGTTCTGCCTGAGCGCAGCAGCGTCTGCTGATGCCCCTTTCATCGAGCACACTACCGGCTTTTTCGAGTCCAGTATGCCATTGGCTGAATGCCGCGAGCAGGGCAAAAAAGCCTTTGCTGCCTTGGGTGTCACCGAAAAAAGTTCCACCAATCCGCGTAACGAAGTTGTTGGTTTCAAAAGCGACTATAAGGTCGTGCTGTATTGCGTGAGTGACGAAGGTGGCTGCGATGCACCGGAAGAGCCTTATGCTAGCGGTGGCACAGTGATTGTGGCAGGACCGGATTATACCAAGGTCAAGGGCTTGGTGGATGGGGTGAAGGCGAAGCTGAAGTTGCAGTAATTGTTGACAGCTAGAGGGGCGCAAACTGCCCCTCGTAATTGGTTTGGACTGGTTGGAATGCGTGGGATTTGTGGAGGCAACAGCGGTGCTGCTAAGTGTTGCCTGGTATTTCAATCGGAATAGCGACAGCGGGCGAGCCGTGCTATGTTCAGCGGTAGTGACTTAAGGAAATACACCATGCCAGCGCAACCTGCTTACCTGTTGAGCGAAGCGGAATACCTCCAGCACGAACGCCAAGCCGAGTTCAAAAGTGAATATTTGAACGGCGAAATGTACGCAATGGCGGGGGCAAGCCGCGAACATAAGCAGATTTCCACCAATCTGGTAGTTTCATTGGGGGCGCAATTGCTGGAAAAACCTTGTGGGGTTTATTCCAGCGATATGAAAGTCAGGACACGCACCGACAAAACCAACAAGTTCAGCTATCCCGATGTGGTCGTTACCTGTGGTGATGAGCTATATGAGGATGAAAACGGCGATGTATTGCTGAATCCGCTGGTGATTATCGAAGTCCTGTCTGCATCTACCGAAGCCTATGACCGTGGGCTGAAATTCTTCCATTACCAACTGATCCCGTCCTTGCAGGAATACCTGTTGGTGGCGCAGGATTATTGCCGCGTGGAAAAATACCAGCGGCAGGCGGATAAGCAGTGGGTCTATTCCGAGTTTCATGAGATGCAGGATGTGGTGGAAATCAGTACGCTGGAATGTCGGGTGACGGTGGCGGATATTTATCGAAGGGTGTTGTAGGAGAATGTTATGCCTGTAGCGCGTCAAATGTCGGGGCAATATCTTAGCGAGGCTGAGTATCTGGAAGGTGAAAAACTTGCCGCTGAACGCCATGAATATGTGGATGGGCAAATTTACCTGATGGCAGGGGCGAGCAAGCGGCACAACCGTATTGCTAGAAACTTTATTAATCGCATGGAGGATGCAGCCAACCGCAAAGGCTGTGAGGTGTTTTTCTCTGACGTAAAAGTACGGGTAGCCAAATACAAAACCTATTATTACCCGGATGTGGTGGTGAGTTGCTCGGCAGATGATGAGGCGGATGACTACTACTTGGAAAAGCCTTGCTTGATTGTTGAGGTTGCTTCTGATTCCACCATTCGCAAGGATTATATGGAAAAATCCCTGGCCTATCAGAGTATTGCCTCCCTGCAAGCCTATCTGGTCGTTGCGCAGGATAAAGCGCAGGTGGATATACTGGTACGCTTGCCTGATGGTAGCTGGGGATTACAGCAGTTCGATCGGTTGGATGATGAAATTACGCTGCCTTGTTTGGATATAGTGTTGAGTGTGGCGGCAATTTATCAGGGTGTGCTGAATTGAGTTACTCCGAGATTATCAGGAAAATTCTGTTGGAATACCTCAAATACGATTCCGTAGATGATGTCATCAAATCCAGTGTAAGTTTTGATGATGAACATGGCAATTATGTTTTATTGCAGGCGGGTTGGCGTGGAGATGATTATCTACAAGGTGCGGTTATTCATATCCAGTTGATTGATGGTAAGATTTGGATTCAGTACGACGGTACGGAAGAAGGCGTAGCAACTGAATTGGTGGATGCCGGTATTCCCAAGTCGGATATTGTATTGGGGTTTCGGCATCCATCAGTGAGGCAATATACAGGTTTTGCTTTGCTATAACTTCATGGTTGTCTTTGTGAATTTTTCGAGTAAGATCTGACTTGGGTGGTTAGATAGTGAAACTAATTTATTTGCCAATGCAACAGGAACAATAGAGTCGTCATACATATTACATCTTAATTTTTGAAGATTCAGTAGGATTATATCCAAATTAGCATAGTCATTTTTGTTGGGAGATAAGACAGAGTTTTTATCAGGTGTTGGTACAGTAATCGTTAGTATTTGTTTGTCGTTAGAATAAAAAATAACCTTTCCGCTGTAGTAAGAAGTCGATCCATAAGTGGTTTTATCTGCTTCGCCAGGTATTATATACTTGTAAATATACTGGTTATTCAATAAGATATACTGTCCATACTTGAGAATAGAATCTTTCGCCGAGCAAATTTGCTGAGCATGTTCAGTGAAAGCTCCACTTTTTTCTACCCCAACTAAAAATAAGTAATCTTTTTCTCTCAAAAAATTACATAATTCCCTTAATGGCTGATGTAATCTGGCAGTTTGTCCTGCAAAACTTAGAGGGCCATCTGATACAAAGAGAAACTCTTTTATTAAAGATGATTGTTTTTTGTATAAATAATGAATGTAATAAACAATTATTAGTTGTTCAACTGCTCGTGTTAAATAACCAAGCAGACCAGATGCACCATGCTCTTCATCCACAATTTCGTGCAGACGAAACACATCTGTTAAATATATCAAGCCTGAGCTAGATTCAAATGTGAAGTCTGATTTTATTTGGCTTCTGATAATATCTATTTTGCAATCTTCTATATTCTTGTTTGGGTCGCTACCTAAGGTGTATTTTTCAGTAGGTGTATTCTTATACTCTCTAAATAAAAGCCACTTAAGACTTTCCATTAAAGATGTACCATCACCTCTATCTTGCAAGAAAAATTCATGCAATGTTTTTCTTATGGAGTTATTGAGTGAATTTTCTTTTCTACGAGTTATGCCTTTTATTGGGATAGCTAGCTTAAGTCTTTCCAAATTATGTAGCTTTTGCATATCTTCGGGAAAGATAAATGGTTTTTCTGATAAGTCATTTAGATCCTTAGTCTTTAATAAGATTGCCCCAAATTGAAAAAAAGCAATTTGTGAAGATGGAAAAGTCTTTTTTGGCTCAACTATTGTATAACCGCCATCAACAGTAAGAATATAATTAATTGGATTGTTGATATTTTGAGGTAACGTGTTGATCTCGCTAATATCTGCAATGTCCACATCCGAACAATCTTTGGGGAGATGGCAGTTATCAATGAAGTTTTTTATAAAAGGATCATTGATCAAATGAGTGTGGTTTATTTTTGCCGCCCATTCATTTGGTTTGGAGCTTCGAGATGTAATCGCCATGCTTCTATACCTCTCTGTTAGCCAGAAATCTATCAATTTGAACTGGAACAACAAAAGGATTTGTATATGTTTTCATTCTTACGAAGCCTTTATCATTGCCGGAACTAAATTTCAATAATGAAGCAGTGAAATCTGAAAAGTCATAGTATTTCTTTAATTCTTTTAATTCATCTTCATTATTTAAATGCGCAATAAACCAATTTTGAGTGTTTTTCAAGATATTTGCACTGATGGAGCTAACTTCTTGTGTGGCATATGCTATCCCCAAACTAAGTTTTGCTCCTTCTTTGGCAAGTCGATTGTAAATATTCGATAAGTCTTTTTCCTCTTGCTTTGGGAAAAGATTGTGAGCCTCTTCAAAGTAGAACTGAATGAAGTTATTAGGTAATGTTTTTGTAAACCTATCCATGGAATTTTCGAATATTTTACGAGTGATTTTTTCTGAATATAATCTTCTTATATTTTCTTCTCCTTGCGATAAATCTATTATGATGATATTACCTTTTCGTAAACTATAGAGAATTTCTTGTTCAAAAGATGTATTTGATAACTCGGTATGTAAGTTCTGAAACTGACGCAATAATCTAAATCCACTATAACTAGCTTGTTTGCCCGGTGCTGGTTTTCTAGTTAAAAATGTGAGAAGTGCCAACATATCCTCATCAAAAAAGTTCTTCCCCTTCTCTTTTTTGTATTCTTCAAATTTTTCTTTATGCTCATCTGATGCCATAGCGTTAAAGACTTCTTGAAACCAAAAAGATGCATCTTCTAAAGAAATTCCAGAATGGGGCTTTATATTTGGAACAATTTTATTGATTGTTCCTGCATCACCATAAAATTTTACCGTATTATGACTAGATGATTTTTTGAATTTTGCTTCATGTAAACAGCATTTGTAAATGGCGATTTTTTTGTCATATGCAATTGCTGCATTTCTTTCATCGCTGGTTTTTTGATCGCGAGGTGCTTTGTAATTTTCTGGTTCAACAAGATCAACAGTGCAAAAGCTTTTAATATAGGCACTACTTTCATCTGAGAGTGCACTTACTATTAATCTGAATCCTGCTTGAATCTCATTATAAAAGTTTATTTTTAAAACTTTAAAACCTTCAGATGTTTTGTCAGTGATGGAATATCTAATTACATTATTTTGATACAGCTCATAAATGGCAGTTCCCTGATCCTGCATGTTGGGATTTGCATATTCTCCATTTATATCAAAGATAATTTGTCCGACTGGATACTGTGGTGATCCATCTTGTGTAAAAGGCGTTGATGACGTGACGGTATTTGGCAATGTTTTAGTGGGGGATTTTTTAGATATTTCAGCAGTTGCTTCAATAATTTTTTTGACTGTATTTGATTTTCCTGTTCTAGTCATGCCAAAAAGTGCTGTTCGTTTTCCGATAAGGTCTTGGGGACTCACAAAAACATCCACTTCCTTCTCAGTAGACTGAAAGCGACGGTTTGAACTATACCGCACAACACCTATTTTGAATTCGTTTTCGTTACCTGCAATAATTCCTTGGTCACGTTGATTAGTAATCTTTTGCAAAATTTTATCTGTGGCTTTATAAACACTGTAATTGTTGGCAGAATAAAAGTTTTCTAAGTCAGCACCAAATTCAATAGTTTCTTTTGCTTTTCCTTGTCCTATACTTTTCTTTATTTTGTAAAATGATCCAAGTACTCTACATTGTAAGCCAGAAAAACTGAATTCATAACGTGTAAAATCGTCAAGTTTACTTTTTTGTTCGCTGTCTGCTCTTCCACTTATGTCTGTGCCTTCTTTGTAATATTCAATCATGGAGCTAACAATATTATTATCAGTTGGTAGTTTTGAAGGGGCTAATGCTCGTAATAATAAAGCCTCATCTACGCCATCTTCTCCATCATAGAATGCTAATAAAAATGCACCTTGAGGAATGCCCTTGACTCGGTGTTTCCAAGCATCTGAAACAAGAATATTAGCTTGTTCATAATCAAGGTAGTATGGTCGCCCAACAAAAAGAGACTGATCACGACCATCCTTGAAAATATCACCTTCCATTATTAAATTTAGTTGTTGGGTAATCATTGGTTTGCCTCTCTATTTTGGGGTTATGATCTCAAGTTTTGAGTCAATGCTTGGGTCTTCAAATCTCACAATGGAATCATAAGCATAGTTTTTGTCCGCTTCAACAGAAATCCACTGCCGATTTAACTTTTCCGCACAATATCCTGTTGTATTGCTTCCCGCAAATGGATCAAGAATTAGATCATTTTCATTAGTTAAAAACTGAATAAAAAAATTAACTAATCCTTGTGGCATCCGGGCAGGATGGGGCGTAATGCCATTTTTTCTACACTGTTTTGAGTAGTGATCATTTGAGCTTGTATTAGAAAAGCTTAAAACATTATGTGGCAATCTGACATCACGAGATTCATCTATTGATTCTAGCTCTATCAGATTATGAGCAATGCTGCCACCGTTATCTTTTGCAAAGGTTTGTAGGCTAATGTCATGTTCTGATGGTCGTTTTCCTGCATTATATTGTTTGGTTTCTATAAGTTTCTTCATGCCTTTAGAGTAAGGACGTAGCACTTTTGAATTATCTGCTTTGGGGAAATCACTTTTGGCTAACCACCATACATGCGTATAGCTATCTACTGTTCTCAACCTATTAACTGTTACCCACTGTGCAGGAGATGGTAAGCGTGAGGGGTTATAACAAATGAATTCTTGTATTAATCTTAAATCGGAATCTTCATTTTTAACAAGTGAGAATAAACATTCCAAGTGAAGGAGTGATTGGACGGGTCTATTAGCCTCCCAAGAATTTCCTATTTCTATTACTAATGAGCCATCATCTGCAAGGAGATCATAAAATATAGGAGCTAAATCAGCAAACCATTGGTAGTAATTTTCGCCTTTCAGGTTTCCATATTTTTTTTTGTTGTTCAGAGGGAACGGTGGCGATGTTATTATTAAGTTAAATTTTCCTTGGTATTTTTCTTTTAATAGGTCTAGGTGCAGATCGTTAAAGTTAGCACCAAACAGTTTTCCATATTGAGTTTGATATATTTCAGTGGCCATATGACTCATCTGACTTGAATCTAAATTTCCGTGTATTCGTCATGCTTCGACACTCTTTTCATTACATAAAATATCATTTCTGACTTTTGCCGGAAGATATAAACATCTGGCAGAAGTAATTATTAGTTCACAACACCCGAATTTTCTTCAACTGCCCCAAAGTAGCCCGCTGCTAACCCGCTTGCTTGCGCGTTTGTGGAATACTGCTGCCGGAGCTTTATCCGCAAATAGCGGATTATTCAGCCGTCCTTCCCGCCTTTCGAGGTAATTACTAAGCTGCTTTATGCTGCTCCACCCACTCGCGCAAAGCATCATCCATGCGTGTTTGCCAGCCATCACCTGTTGCGCGGAAAAATTCCACCACGTCTGGGGAAATCCGTAGCGACAGTTGCACTTTAGGTGGTGTTTTTTGCCGCCCGCGTGTGCGTACTGTACCGACTTCATTCCCTGCCACCTTCATCACTGCGCCTTCCCAGTCATCGGTAGTAGTCTTGGGGCTATCGGCATCATGATGAATATCTTCATCTTTCATCGCCCGTACCTGCGCCCAATCGGTCAGGTTATCGGGGGAAATACTTCCAGTAGATTCGTTCTTCATGTTTCTCTGCCTTCCTTACGGATGGAGATAATGTGGTCTTTATACAAACGGGGCGTGTGTACCACAAATACAACCACCCCGTTCCATAATCCCAACGTCTGCAAGCGCAATTTACGATAAGGATTCAGTCAATCACAACGCCCGAATCTTCTCCAACTGCCCCACCAACTGTCCCAACGCCACGCGCTGCTCATCCGCCTGCTTGCGCGTCTGTTCCAGCACTGCTGCCGGAGCTTTGTCCGCAAACGCCGGATTATTCAGCCGACCTTCCAACCCGCCGAGATTCTTTTGCAGCTTCTCGATTTCCTTACTCAGCCGCGCAATTTCCGCGTCTTTGTCGATCAGCCCCGCCAGCGGGATGAGGATTTGCATTTCGCCAACCAGTGCGGTAGCCGACTCCGGCGCATCCGCCCCCGCTTCCAGCCACGTCACGTTGCCGACTTTCGCCAGCGTCCGCGCAAACGCTTCGCTGGTGGTGAACAGCGCCTTGTCGGTGTCGTTCCAGTTTTGCAGCAGCACGTCCAGCACTTGCCCCGGCTTGATGTCCATCTCGGAGCGGATGCGGCGGATGCCCATGATGAAGGCTTTCACCCATTCGATTTCCGTCAGCGCGGCTTGGTCAACCAGTGCCGTGTCGGCGACGGGGTAGGGTTGCAGCATGATGGAATCGCCGGATACGCCCGCCAAGCCCTTGATGTTCTGCCAGATTTCTTCGGTGATGAACGGCATGATCGGGTGCATCAGGCGCAACGCTGCTTCCAGTACGCGCACCAAGGTACGGCGTGTGCCACGTTTGGCGGCCTGGTTGTCGTTGGCTTTGCTTAAAATCGGCTTGGTCAGCTCCAGATACCAGTCGCAGTATTCGTGCCAGGCAAATTCGTACATCGCTTTGGCGGCAAGGTCGAAGCGGTAATTGTCGATGTGGTCGGCGACTTCAGCCTCGGTCTGTTGCAGCAAGGAAATGATCCAGCGATCTGCCGCCGACAATTCCACCGGCAAGGATGCGTCCAGCCCGGTATCCTGCTCTTCGCACTGCATCAGCACGTAACGCGCCGCGTTCCACAGCTTGTTGCAGAAATTGCGGTAGCCTTCCAGCCGCTGCATATCGAAGCGGATGTCGCGCCCCGCCGTGGCGAACGAGGCAAAGGTCATGCGCAGCGCATCCGTGCCGTGCGGGGTGATGCCGTCGGGGAATTGCTTGCGGGTGGCCTTTTCGATTTTCGGAGCATCTTCGGGACGCATCAAACCAGTAGTGCGTTTGGCAACCAGTGCTTCGAGGTCGATGCCGTCGATAATGTCGAGCGGGTCGAGTACGTTACCCTTGGATTTGGACATTTTCTGCCCGTCCGCATCCTTCACCAGCCCGTGGATGTACACGTCGCGGAACGGCACGTCGCCCATGAATTTCTTGCCGAACATGATCATCCGCGCCACCCAGAAGAAGATGATGTCGAAGCCGGTCATCAGCATTTGGGTCGGGTAGAAGGCTTTCAGTGCCTCATCGTCAACATTCGGCCAACCGAGGGTAGAAAACGGCCACAGCGCGGAGGAGAACCACGTATCCAGCACGTCCTCATCCTGACGCAAGGCGAGGTCGGCAGGCAGGCTGTATTTGCTGCGTACTTCAGCTTCGGAACGCGCCACGTAAACATTGCCCGCCTCGTCATACCACGCCGGAATGCGATGCCCCCACCACAATTGGCGTGAAATGCACCAGTCGTCGAGGTTGTTCATCCAGTGGTTGTAGGTGTTCACCCAGTTGCCCGGAATGAAGCGCACTTCACCATTCGCCACCACGTCAATCGCCGGTTGGGCAATCGCGGTTTTGCCGCCGGGTCGTCCGTCATCCAGCGTTTCGCGGGTCAAATCCACGTACCACTGATCCGTCAGGTACGGTTCGATCACCGTGCCGGAACGGTCGCCACGCGGAACCATCAGCTTGTGGTCTTCGATTTTGTCCAGCAAGCCGAGCGCGTCCATGTCCGCGACGATTTGCTTACGCGCCGCAAAGCGTTCCAGACCCTGATATTTTTCCGGTGCTACCTCGTTGATGCAGGCATCAATGGTAAAAATATTAATCAGCGGCAGGTGGTGACGCTTGCCCACCTGATAGTCGTTGAAATCGTGTGCCGGGGTAATTTTCACACAGCCCGTGCCTTTTTCTGGGTCAGCGTAATCGTCGCCCACCACCGGAATCAAGCGCCCCACCAGCGGCAGCACCACGTTTTTGCCAATCAAATGCTGGTAGCGCTCGTCTTTCGGGTTCACCGCCACGGCGGAGTCACCCAGCATGGTTTCCGGGCGCGTGGTGGCAACGATCAGGAATTCGTCAGTGGCATTGCCCGCCGCATCCGCCAGCGGGTAGCGGAAGTGCCACATATTGCCGTTTTCTTCTTCGGACACAACTTCAAGGTCGGAAACAGCGGTGTGCAACACGGTATCCCAATTCACCAAGCGTTTGCCGCGATAGATCAAGCCTTCTTCATGCAGGCGCACGAACACTTCACGCACCGCCTCCGACAAGCCTTCATCCATCGTAAAGCGTTCGCGTGACCAGTCGGGGGTCGTCCCCAAACGGCGCAATTGGCGGTTGATGGTGTCGCCGGATTGCCCTTTCCACTCCCAGACCTTTTCGAGGAAAGCCTCACGCCCCAGATCGTGGCGGGTCACACCTTGTGCCAGCAATTGGCGTTCCACCACCATTTGCGTGGCGATGCCTGCGTGGTCAGTGCCGGGTTGGTAGAGGGTTTTGTCGCCCTTCATGCGGTGGTAGCGGATCAGGGTGTCGATCACCATCTGGTTGAAACCGTGCCCCATGTGCAGCGTGCCGGTGACGTTCGGCGGCGGGATCATGATGCAATACGGCTTGCCTTCGCCTTTGGGGGCGAAATAGCCGCTTTGTTCCCAGTGCTGATACCAGCGTTGTTCGATGTCTTGAGGTTGGTAGGTCTTTTCCATGTGCCGCTACTTTGTGCAAGTCCAAAACACGGCATTATAACGGGATTTTACGGCTTCAACATCCCGGAAAGTTCACGGATCAGCTCGTGGCGGGCGGCGTCGATGTGCTTTTCTACTGAAGGGTCGAAACGCGACTGGGTGGATGCGTCGTTTTCCCGGTGGCTTTCCGAGCGGATGGCATGGGCACGCGCCAAGCCGGAATATTCATCTTGTCCGGTGGCAGATTGCAGCTCGGCAATGCGTTCCTTCAGGCGTTGTTCAAAGACCTGGCGACGCTGCTGTTTGGCTTGCTGGTTTTTGGTTACACCCACAACCTCAGGATTACCTGCTCTTACCAGATCGGTAATGACCGGAATGCGTATGGTTTTGTCAAAATCCTGCATCATGTTGCTTGTGGCTGTTGTCAGATATTCAGTTGATGGTAGTCCAGATTATAGCCCCTGTCCCGATAAAACTGATAACGTTTGCGACCAGCGTGCAAAATAGCTTCTTCCTGATCCAGAATTTCAGCCAGACGTTCAAACCGCGAGAAAAAAGACGGTATTTCGTTGGATAAATTAATCAGCAATCCACAGTTTTCCATCGGCTCGTGATCATGCCCCAGCAGGATGCGGCTATTGGCTTCCTTGCTGGGAGCCAGTGCATGAGGAATGAACGCAATGTCGTGAAATGTCCACAACAAATCATCCAGTCGTGCGGTCGTGGCGGGGCTGTCGGTGTGGATGTAGGTCGGCATCCCGTGTTGATGGGCTTTGGTCACGACCTTGCAGGCCAGCAACAGCCGTGCCTGCAAACTGTTGGTCTTGCCAACGTAAAAATCAACTTTGGTCATGTGCCAGCACGGTTGATCAGCCATTGGCACAGCAGGGGAACCGGGCGTCCGGTCGCGCCTTTTGCCGCACCGCTTTTCCAGGCAGTACCGGCAATATCCAGATGTGCCCACGGATAGTTTTCGGCAAAGCGTGACAGGAAACAGGCGGCGGTGATCGTGCCGCCCGGTGCGCCACCAATGTTTGCCATGTCGGCGAAGTTGCTTTTGAGCTGATCCTGATATTTTTCACCCATAGGCAAGCGCCACACATCATCACTGGCCTGTTTGCTGGCAATGATGATTTCTTCTGCCAGTGCATCGCTATTGCCAAGCAGTCCACTGGTGTGATGCCCCAGCGCAGTGATGCACGCACCAGTCAGGGTAGCAATGTCGATGACGGCTGCCGGGTTGAAGCGTTCGGCGTAGGTGAGGGCATCACACAAGACCAGACGACCTTCCGCATCCGTATTGAGAATTTCGATGGTCTTGCCGGACATGCTGGTCACGATGTCGCCCGGTTTGCTGGCTTTGCTGCTAGGCATGTTCTCAGCCGCTGCGATCATGCCGACCACATTCAAGGGTAATTGCATGGCAATGCAGGCGGTCATTGTCCCCAACACACTGGCTGCTCCACTCATGTCGAATTTCATTTCATCCATGGCAGCGCTCGGTTTAAGTGAGATGCCACCGGTGTCGAAGGTAATGCCTTTGCCTACCAGTACTAGCGGCGCTTCACCGGTTTTACCGCCGTGGTATTGCAGGATGATCATTTTGCCGTCTTGCGCACTGCCCTTGGACACCGACAGGAAAGAACCCATGCCCAAGGCTTCCATGTCGCCTTCTTCAAGAATGTTGACGTCGGTTTTGTTGGAAGAATTGGCAAGCTCCTGCGCCACCATTGCCAGATGGGAGGGGGTGCAGACATTGCCGGGGCTGTTGGCAAGGTCACGGGCGACGCACATGCCTTCAGCAATGGCAATACCATGACTGAGTGGTTTGCTGAAATCACCGGCGAGTGTGTGGGCAACCGTCCAGCCTGCCAATACCGGGCGGGCTGCTTCGTCTTTCTTGCTCTTGAACTGGTCGAAAGTGTACAGCGCATCCGTTACGGCAGTTACTGTTTGGCGCACGGCTGCTTCCAGAAAGTCCGGGGCAATTTCATCGGTCAGGAAGGAAACCACATTGTTGGTTTTGCTGGTTTTCAGCGCATTAACTGCTGTTTGGGTAAGCTGTGCGAGGGATTCCTGGGTTAGTTTGTCCTTTTCCCCCATGCCCACCAGCAGCACTCGTTTGCTGGTAACACCCGGCAGTTTGTACACCAGGCTGGTACGATGCTTGTCGCCGCTGAAATCACCCATGTCCAGATGGGCAGTAATGGCACCTTCACTGGCTGCATCCAGTTGACTGGCCGCCGCTGACAGTTTGCCCTGTTTATAGATGCCCACGATCACGCAATCGGTATGGATGGTGGCGGGGTTGGCAGATGCCTCAAAGTGGTAGTTCATGCATTATCCTTGCAGTCATTCTGGTGGTGATAGCGGGTAAGTTTACCCCAGACCGACTATTTTTGCTGCCGGGGCCACCAGGGAAGGGGTTTTTCAATCCTGATCAGACGTGTACCGGAAAAACGGTCATGCCACGTCAGTTTGTCAGTGTTGACAAGGGAAACCAGAAAACCGATACCCAGCGCAGCCCAACTGGCAATAGACCAGAGGAAACGCGCCGAGGCCTGCTGGCGGTTGATGGGCTGATCGTCGCTGGTGACTACGCGCACTTTCCAAGCCCGCATCCCCAGCGTTTGCCCGCCGCGCATCCAGAAAAAGGTAAAAAAGCCATAAGCCATGCCCGCGTAGAGCAGGATCATCGCCACGTCAGGCAGTTTGATGCCAGTGATGCTCTGGAAAATGACGGCAATGATGCCAGCGACCACCACGATACTGAAACCGGCGAGTACGGTGTCGTAGATCATTGCACCAAGGCGGCGCAGGAGGGTGACGTTATTTTCCATCCAGAAAATTCCTCAGCATCTCATGCCCATACTGCGTCAGGATGGATTCCGGGTGGAACTGCACCCCTTCCACCGGCAGGGTTTTATGCCGCACGCCCATGATTTCATCCAGCTTGCCGTCTGCCGTTTTCGTCCACGCGGTAATTTCCAGACAGTCGGGGATGGTTGCCTGCTCAATCACCAGCGAATGGTAGCGGGTAGCTTCCAGCGGGCTGGGCAAGTTGCTGAATACGCCCACGCCTTTGTGATGGATCATGGAGGTTTTGCCGTGCATGATTTCCTTGGCGCGGATAATCCTGCCGCCAAACGCCTGCCCGATGGATTGATGCCCAAGGCATACGCCCAGAATCGGGATTTTTCCGGCAAAGCGCAGCAGGGTGGGGATGGAAATACCCGCTTCGGTCGGCGTACAAGGGCCGGGGGACAGCACGATCTTGTCCGGCGCAATATCGTCAATCGCTTCCACCGGGATTTCGTCGTTACGTACAACCTGAACGTCTGCACCCAACTCACCCAGATACTGAACAAGGTTGTAAGTAAAAGAGTCATAGTTATCAACCATTAAGACACGCATCTTACACCTCCTGCTTATTTGTGTTTGCCGTTGAGGCCGGATAATGCAGCACTGGCGGCGCGGAACACCGCACGCCCTTTGTTCATGGTTTCCTTCCATTCCAAATCGGGGATGGAGTCGTACACCACACCTGCACCGGCCTGGATGTGCAGCACAGTATCCTTGATCACGGCGGTACGGATGGCAATGGCAGTATCCATATTGCCGTTCCAGGCCAGATAGCCGACCGCACCGGAGTAGACGCCACGCTTGACCGGCTCGAATTCGTCGATGATTTCCATCGCACGGATTTTGGGTGCGCCGCTGACGGTTCCGGCGGGAAAGGTGGCGCGTAATACGTCCATCGCATCCAGCCCCGGCAGCAGTTTGCCGGTGACGTTGGAAACGATGTGCATGACGTGCGAATAGCGTTCCACGATCATTTTATCGGTCAGCTTGACGGAGCCGATTTCGCTGACGCGCCCGGTGTCGTTGCGCCCAAGGTCGATCAGCATCAGGTGTTCGGCTATTTCCTTGGGGTCGTTGAGCAGTTCGGTTTCCAGTTCCTGATCGCGTTGTTCGGTGTCGCCGCGCTTGCGGGTTCCGGCAATCGGGCGCACAGTGATCACGTCGTCTTCCAGACGCACCAGGATTTCCGGTGAGGAGCCGACGATGTGGAAATCGCCCAGATTGAGGAAATACATGTACGGCGACGGGTTGAGGCGGCGCAAGGCGCGGTACAAGTCCAGCGGTGGGGCTTCAAACGGGATGCTCATGCGTTGCGAAAGTACTACCTGCATGATGTCACCGGCCTTGATGTATTCCTTGGCAGCGACCACCGCATCCTTGAAGCCCTGCTCGGTAAAGCCGGAAACGAAATCGCTTTCCTCAACCTGCCGGGCTTTAGGGGCAGGTTGGTAGAGGCGGCGAGCTTCCTGCAACTGGCGTTCCAGCGCATCCAGCCGTTGCTGCGCTTGCTGGAAACCACCGGCTTCTGCCAGCACGATCAAATGCAGTTCGCCGCGCAGGTTGTCGAATACCACCACCTCATCTGACACCATCAGCAGGATGTCAGGCGTGCCGATCGGGTCGGGCTTGTCACGCCCCGTGCTGAGTTTTTTCTCAATGTAACGGATGGTTTCGTAGCCGAAATAGCCGACCAGACCGCCGTTGAAACGTGGCAAACCTTCAATGTCCGGCACGTTGTATTGTTGCTGGAATGACGTAATCCACGCCAATGGGTCAACTACGTCAAAACTTTCAACCGGTTGATGGGCGCGGTGCAATTCCACCCGCAAACCAAACACCTTGATGAACGTTTTGGCGGGCAGGCCGAGCATGGAATAACGCCCCCATTTCTCCCCGCCCTGTACAGACTCGAACAGGTAGGAATAGGGCGCATCAGCCAGTTTGAGATAGGCGCTTAACGGGGTGTCGAGGTCTGCCAGAGTGGTGCGGCGGACGGGGACACGGTTGTAGCCTTGGGCAATATAAGTATCAAAGGTATCCTGATTCATGAGGGCTTCCAAATAAAACGGTCAACGAAACACTTCCTGCTGGGGTTAGCGGGAACGCCATCGCCACGTTTTATTCGGAATGTATTTCATCAGTTGCAGCTAATCAGGTTGCTGAATTCAGCCATCGAGTCTATCACAGCATCGGGGTGATAGTTACGAATATCTTCGCCGTGGTTATAGCCGTAGGTCATGCAGATGATCTGGAAACCGGCAGCCCGCGCCGCTTTTACGTCGGACTTTGAGTCACCGATCATCACTGCATCTTCCGGCTTTACGCACAATGCCTCGGCAGCGTGCAGCAATGGCAGGGGATGCGGTTTCTTTTCCGGCAGGGTATCGCCGCTGATGATGATCTCGAAACGGTCGAAAATGCCTAGATCCTTCAGCAATGGGTGGGTGAATTGCGCAGCCTTGTTGGTGACGCAGCCGATTTTCAGCCCCTTGCAACCTTGCAGGAAATCCAGCCCCTCCAGCACACCGTCATACAGACGACTGCGTTTAGACGTGTTTTCTGCGTACAAGTCCATGAAAACCGGCATGGCGCGTGCAAACAGTGCGGCATCCGGCATTCCATCCAGATCGTTGGTCAGGGCGCGTTCTACCAGCCGTTGCACGCCATTGCCGACCCACTGGCGCACCGCCGCTTCACCACGCACCGGCATATCCAGTTGCTGCATCATTGCATCGACGCAAAACGTCAGGTCGGGAACGCTGTCAACCAGCGTCCCGTCCACGTCGATCAATACCATTTTTGGTTTGAACATGATTTCTCTCTCTTAACCCCTCTCCCCTTGAGGGAGAGGGGTTGGGGGTGAGGGGTTCTTTATCTTAAACCTTCGCTTCTGCCAATTGCGCCCGGAATTCCGCCAGAATACTGTTGTAATGCTGCGGATCGGTGGCTTTGGCTGCATTGAAAATCGCTGAACCAGCCACGAAAGTATCTGCACCCGCTTCCTTGATTTCACGGATATTGCTGGCTTTCACGCCACCGTCGATTTCCAGACGGATGTCCAGACCGGAGTCATCAATCATCTTGCGAGCCTGACGCAGTTTGTCGAGTGCGGACGGAATGAAGCTCTGCCCGCCGAAACCGGGGTTGACCGACATCAGCAGGATCATGTCCACCTTGTCCATCACGTATTCCAGCACCGACAGCGGAGTAGCCGGGTTGAACACCATACCAGATTTGCAGCCTTCGCTGCGGATCAGTTGCAGGGTGCGGTCAACGTGTTCGGAGGCTTCCGGGTGGAAAGTAATGTAGGTTGCGCCCGCCTTGGCGAAGTCAGGAATGATGCGGTCAACTGGCTTGACCATCAGGTGCACGTCGATGGGGGCGGTCACGCCGTGCTTGCGCAGGGCTTCGCATACCAGCGGGCCGATGGTCAGGTTGGGGACGTAATGGTTATCCATCACGTCGAAGTGCACAATATCAGCGCCGGAAGTCAGTACGTTGACGACTTCTTCCCCCAGACGGGCAAAGTCGGCGGACAGGATGGAAGGTGCAATGAAATCAGCTTGACGTGCCATATTGTTTCTCCTCAGAACTGTGGCGACCAAAACGCTCCCCACTCTACCGGAAAGGTTGCTGCAATGCAGCCCTTCCGGGGGAGATAGGTTTTCACAGGGTGGAATACATCAGGCCGATGGAATACAGGTCGGCATCGGTCTCATAGGCAGAATCCGAGCCGACATTGAACATGTGTTCCCACTCACCGCGCAGGTGCAGGTTGTCATTGACCTGGTATTGCACGCCTGCGCCCAGCAGTGGGCTGGTTCCCTCATCCTTGCTGCTGGTGGTTGCTCCACCGGCTGTTTGCGTTGTTTCACGATCCCAGAAAATGGCCCCACCCTTGCCGAAAGCTTCAATTTGGGTAGCAACCGGCACGTAACCCACAGCGGCAACACTGATGCCCGTCAGCTCGTTTTCCAGTCCGGCAGAACTGCCACTGGTATTGCCGGTTTTGCTGGTTGTGCCCAGCTTGTTGTAAGCGGCTTCTGCTCCCCACATAGGGTCGAATCGTGCTCCGCCAAAGACTTTCCAGGCAACGTCCTTATCATCACAGGAACCGTTAAAAAATGGATCATTGCAGACATCTCCCTGCTGGCCTGCGCCAAGGCTGCCGCCTGCGTACAGTTTGGTGCCATTCATGAAGCCGGGAGGGCGTGTTGTGCCGGTGTTGATGCCAGGGCTGAAAAAACCGTTGGCGTATACACTGCCACTCATGCAAAAGAGCAAGGCTGTCAGTAGCTGTTTTTTCATGGCTTTTGTTCTTGTTATAAGGTTGAGAAGACCGCGCCAACGCTCATCATCTTGGGTTCGGTGGCGAAACTGGTATCCTTGCCGATACCAAATGCCTGTTCGTACTCACCCCGCACCGACAGGTTGTCATTAATCTGGTATTGTGCCCCGACACCCAGCAATGTACCGATGCCACTTTCGGACGATGTTGTTGATGGTGTTTCACCTGTTGCGCTGGTAATTTTGCCATCCTGGCTCCAGTAGGTAATACCTGCCTTGCCAAGCAATTCGGTTCGTGGCGCAACGGGCAAATAACCTACCGCAGCAAGATAAGCCGCAGATGTTTCGCTTTCGGAAGAGCTGTTATCAATGACAAAACCCCTGTCTGACAGAATGACACCTTCCGCACTGCTTTCGCCAAAATTGATATAGCCGCCTTCCACACCCAGGGTTGGTAGGGTATTCTGGTTAACAGTGGGTGCTAGGCGTGCGCCTGCAAAAATCTTGTAGCCGGTGGAAGAGTCTTCACAGGATGTTGTTCCGTTGACTGCATCACATGCACCGTCTTCACTGGAGGAGCCAATGCTGCCGCCACCGTAAAAATCCATGTTGGATGGTAGGCCGAAGCCTTCCAAGCCACCGCCAGCGTGGGCGGTATTCAGCAATAGTGCAAGACCTGCCAGTGAGCAGGAAAGATATGTTTTCATGCAAGCCCTCATTACCCCAGTTGCAGGGTTATTGTTATAACGAAGAAAAAGTCACCCCGACGCTCAGCAGATCAACATCGCCCTTGCTGCTGGCATCGCCTATATCCTTGAAACGTTCCCATTCGGCGCGGATGCCCATGTTGTCACCCAGATCATAGTTGGCTCCCGCCCCCATCATCAGGTTGGTTCCTTTGCTGTCTGACTTGCCAGATGCATCGGTACGTTCCTGACTCCAACGGGCAATGCCAGCTTTGCCGAACAATTCGATCTCTTCATTCACGGGAATGCCTGCCACCCCAGCCAGCATGGCGGCAGTAGTGGAGCGGGAAACATCTGTGCCAGTATCTTGCCCTTTGTGATCGCCGAAGTTGATGTAACCACCTTCCACCACAAAAGTCTCGTTTACACGCACACCGCCAAACAGCTTCCAGCTTTGGTCAGTGTCTTCGCAGTTCTGGAGTGCATCACAAAAGCCATCAGCAGATGACTGACCAATGCTGCCACCCAAATAGTTGTCTGGTTTGCTGGCGGATTTGCCAATGGGGGTGAAAATCGCGGAGGACTCCGCTGCAAAGGTGTTAGCGCTCATGGCGCACAACAACAGCGCGGTAATCCCGGAAAGTTTTGGTGAAATCATTTTCGCAAAGCCCCTTGCTTATTATTGTTTTGGGTTTAGCCAAGGTTTTTATGCTTTTAGGCTAATGCCTATAATGTAAATTATTTTCTGAGGGATGGGGATAATGTTCCGATAAGTGGAAGCTGGAAAAATAACCGTTTATTTTTCCAGCTTCAGCGCGATGTTTTAGCGGAGTTTACTTTGCAAAGCAGCAGCACGTTGCGGGAAATTCAGTTCCATGACCCGCATACTGTCAGCCGCCAAATCGGTTTTACCCAGATTGTGGGCAGCCTGAATCTTGATTTCCAATGCATCTGCAATGGCTGGCGACCCCTGATAATGCTTGATAGCGTATTCTGCCCGGTTGAAAGCAGCCAGCCACGCACCACGCAACATGTAGTATTTCGCCACATTGACTTCGGATTCCGCCAGACTGTTGCGCAGGTATTGCAGGCGGGAACGGGCATCCGGTGCGTATTTGCTGTTCGGGTGGCGGGTTACGACATGCGAAAAGTCCTGGAATGACTCTTTCTGGCGCACGCTGTCCAGATCGGCAATGCTGCGCGGGAAAACTTGGTCAACGATGCTGCTGCCCCGGTTGAAATTCACCAGACCACGCAGGTACAGGGCATAATCCACATTTTCGCTGCCGGGATTCATGCGTAGGAAGCGGTCGATTTCATCCAGTGCGGAATCGGCCTCGTCGTACTTGTAGTAAGCATAGGCTTTTTCCAGTTGTGCCTGCTGGGCAAAACGGCCTAGCGGGTAACGGGCTTCCAGTGCTTCATACAGGGTGATGGCTCGCTCGTAGTCACCTGCGTTGAGGGCTTCCTTGGCGGTTACGTAAATCTTGTTGGCAGACCAGCCCTCAGTAGGGTCTTTTTCAGTCTGGGAAAAGATCGACGTGGTTTGGGACATGATGGAACAGCCACTAAAACCAGCCGTGAGAGCCAACATACCCGCCAGATAAGCACTGGCCTTGAGTCTTTTTGTGGTTATCGACATTTGCTTAACAACACATGATGATAGAATGAGTTTGCAAGTATAGCGTATTCAACCGGATTAAGAATGCTTCAAAATCAACAGATCATCAGCATCGTCCCGCCCGAAATGGACGGTTATCGCCTGGATCAGGTCGTCGCCAGCCTGTGCCCCCAGTATTCCCGCAGCCAGCTCCAGAAATGGATCAAGGCGGGGCATATTCGGGTAGAGGATAAAGTCCTCAAACCCAAGGAACGCTTAACCAGTGGCGAAGCCATCATAATCAATGCCGTACAGGAGGTGCAAACAGAATTCGCACCCGAAGACATTCCGCTCGACATTGTGTACGAAGATGACGCCATTCTGGTTATTAACAAGCCTGTCGGGCTGGTCGTGCACCCCGCTGCGGGAAACTGGTCGGGAACGCTGGTCAATGCCTTGTTGCATTACGCTCCTTCATTGGAAATGTTGCCACGAGCCGGAATTGTCCACCGCCTCGACAAGGATACTACCGGCCTGATGGTGGTTGCGAAAACCCTGCAAGCCCATACCAAACTGGTGGAATTGCTACAGGAACGCGATGTCAGCCGTGAATACCTCGCCCTCGTATCCGGGCAGGTCGTTGCCGGTTCAACCATCGAAGCCAACATCGGTCGCCATCACGTTGATCGTAAGAAACAGGCCGTCACCGAGAGTGGCAAGCAAGCGATTACCCATTACCGGGTAGAAGAGCGTTTTCCCCATCACACTCTGTTGCGGGTGGCGCTGGAAACCGGGCGTACCCACCAGATCCGTGTCCATCTGAGCTGGAAGCACCTGCCGATCGTGGGGGATCAGGTGTATGGCGGGCGGCCACGTGTGCCTGCCGGTATCAGTGATGAATTGCGCACCGCACTTCAGACTTTCCCGCGTCAGGCACTGCACGCTACCCGATTGGGGCTGGTGCATCCGGTCAGTGGTGACTATCTGGAATGGGAACGTCCGTTGCCAGACGACATGAGCGAATTACTGAATTTGCTGCGTAAGGAAAATACATGAACCCGAACTGGATTACCCCCGCCTGGCCTGTTCCTGCCAATATCCGCGCGGTTTGTACCACTCGTCACGGTGGAGTGAGCGAAGCACCTTTCAACAGCCTCAATCTTGGCGACCATGTAGGCGACAACCCTTATGCCGTTGCCCGCAATCGCATGATGGTGGGTGATACCCTGCAATTGCCCAGCGAACCCTTGTGGCTCAAACAGGTGCATGGGGTAGATGTGTGTGGCATGGATGTGGGAACCTGTTACCCGACCGGCGATGCTTCCACCGCTTTTGGCAAGGGGCAGGTCTGTGTGGTGATGACGGCAGATTGCTTGCCAGTATTGTTCTGTGACCGCGCCGGAACCCGTGTGGCGGCTGCCCATGCCGGTTGGCGGGGGCTGGATGCTGGTGTACTGGAACGTACCATCGAATCCCTGCAATGCGAGCCTGCCGACTTGCTGGCATGGCTGGGGCCTGCGATTAGCCCGGATGCCTTTGAAGTTGGCCCGGAAGTGTGCGAAGCCTTTATCCTGCATGACGTGGCGGCAGAAGTGGCTTTCAAGCCATCAGTCAATGCAGGCAAGTGGATGGCTGACATCTACCTGCTGGCACGGCAGCGCCTGAATGCGGCTGGTGTTACAGCGATTCATGGCGGCGACCTTTGCACCTACAGCGATAGCGAACGCTTTTTCTCCTACCGTCGTGATGGGCAAACCGGACGCATGGCATCACTGATCTGGATGGCGTGATGGATTCAGCCTTGCTTGCCGTCGACAACCTAGATGTGCGTTTCCGCCTTAAAACCGGGCAGGTTTTGCAGGCGTTGTCTGAGGTTTCCTTTGACCTGCAAATTGGCGAAACACTGGGGATTGTCGGTGAATCAGGCTGTGGCAAATCCACGCTTGCCCGCGCTATCCTGCAACTGGTTACACCTGCGCAAGGTGAGATCCACTGGCGGGGCAAACTGCTGAACCCAAATGACCAGCACGGGATGCAAACCTATCGTCGTGCGGTGCAATGTATCTTTCAAGACCCACTAGATGCGCTCAACCCGCGCATGACCGTGGGGGATTGTATCGAGGAACCCATGTTGGCCTTGCGCCCAGAATGGGGCAAAGCTGCCATTCGTCAGCGTGCTGACCAGTTGCTGCAAGCGGTTGGGCTGGAAAGCGGAATGCGTAACCGTTACCCGCATGAATTTTCCGGCGGACAATGCCAGCGCATCGGCATTGCCCGCGCGTTGGCAGTCGAACCGCAACTAATTGTGTGTGACGAGCCAGTGAGTGCGCTGGATGTATCCATCCAGCGGCAGGTTGTGCAGTTGCTGGCTGGTTTGAAGCGCGAACGTGACCTGACCCTGTTGTTCATTTCCCATGATCTTGGGGTAGTGCGCGAACTCAGCGACCGGGTGCTGGTGTTGTATCTGGGGCGGGTGATGGAAATTGCTGAAGCGGAAAGCCTGTATCGGCAACCCTTGCATCCGTACACGCGCCTGTTGCTGGATGCCATTCCGCTACCTGATCCCCAACAGGAACGGGTACGGCTAGCCAAGGTGAAAGTGGGGGCAAGCGAACTGCCTTCGCCATTGAACCCGCCTTCAGGCTGTGTGTTTCATACCCGTTGCCCGCAAGTACAGTCCATATGCCGGGAACAGATTCCGGCATTGCGTGAGATGGGGGATCGACAGGTTGCCTGCCACGCGGTGTAAACAGTCGCGTGGCGACTCAGGGGTGGATACGCTGTAACAGATGTTCGGCAGCTTCTGCCATGTCCCGACCACAACGCTGGTCTGCGTGCAGGCTCAGCAGGTTATGCGGAGTGAGGCCATCTTCCCCTAGGTTCTGGGCAATGCATTTCAACATCAGGTAATCGTAACTGCTGACCTTGGCAGGCGTGTCATTGATATAAACCTGTTGCCCTAGGTTGTGCACGCGGATAGTACCGAATCCAGCATTGAGTTTCAGTTCGCGGGGCTTGCGCAAAGGGCTGTAATGCAAAAGTTTTTCCAGCTTGCCCAGCAGGGATGCGGTGGTAAAGGGTTCCTGGATGTATTCATCAGCCCCGGCAGTCAGCAGGTTGGAAATATGTGACCAACGTTCACAACGGCTGACCGCAATCAGCGGAAACCACAGGTTATGCTGGCGTAAGCTCTGAATCAGGCTGACTTCTTCATCAGGTACAGCAGCAGGGCCGATGATGGCGGCATCGACGCCGATGGTTGAGACACTGGCTATGGCTTGGGTTAAGCAGGCGGTATCAGTTACGACAAACCCGGCCTCGCGCAACAGGTTGGTAGTGTAAAACCTCAGCCCCTCAAACCCGCAAATGACCAAAATATGCATGGTGATATATTTCGTTGTTGGTGTTTGTCGTTTGAAATATAGACTTATGTACCGGGAAAATCTACGTCTTCCTGAAAGATGGTTGTTTGATTTTTTCAAACAGGCTTAACGCCTGCTCCCGGCTGGCTTTGAAATCCACTACAGGTAAAGGATAATTCTGCTTGTTTTCTCCCGGTTCACGCGGCAAGTGGATCTGTTTGCTGCTACGTTCGCGCAGTTCAGGAACCCAGCGGCGAATGTAGTCACCATCCGGGTCAAATTTCTGGCTTTGCAGGATCGGGTTGAAAATGCGGAAATAAGGTGCTGCATCTGCTCCACAACCTGCCGTCCATTGCCAGCCCAACACATTACTGGCCAGGTCGGCATCCACCAGTGTATCCCGGAACCAGTTTTCACCCTTCTGCCAAGGAACCAGCAGGTTTTTGCACAGCAGGGAAGCCACAATCATGCGTACCCGGTTGTGCATCCAGCCGGTTTGCCACAGCTCGCGCATTCCGGCATCAATAATGGGGTAGCCGGTTTGCCCACGTTGCCAGCGTATCAATATTTCCTCATGATTTTCTGCCCAGGGAAAACGGGTAAAGCGCTCATCCAACGGGCGTTCAACAGTATGTGGAAAGTGATACAGCAAGTGCCAGGCAAATTCCCGCCAGCCAATTTCGCGGATGAAATGACGCACGCCACTGTCAGCGGTGGCATTCTCCGCCAGAAACTGTTCTGCCAGCCATACCACCTGACGCGGGCTGATTTCACCGAAATGCAGGTGTGGGGATAGTCGGCTCGTACCGGAATGGGCAGGCAGGTCGCGGGCTTGCTGATAATCCTTGCCACCGATGGGCAGGAAATTGAGCAGTTTGTGCAGGGCTGCACGTTCCCCCACCTGCCAGTGGGACATCATGCCAATATCCCAGCGGATGTGCGGCAACAGCTTCAGTGAATCCAACGGCAGGCTGGCTGGAACCTGTGCAGGAGCGGGTATCTGCGCCGGGGCTGGCAGAGGCTGATGCTGGATGCCATAGCGCAACATGGCTTGCCAGAACGGGGTGAACACCTTGTAAGGTGTGCCATCCGCTTTCAGCACTTCCCACGGTTCGTTCAGCAGGCTGGCGTTGAAACTGCGTACTTCACAAACCTGCCGCAGGCTTTCCTTGAGCTGGCGGTCGCGTTGCAGGCTGGCGGGGTCGTAAAGGCGGTTCCAGTACAGACGGGTTGCGCCGGTTTCTGCCAGTAGTTGCGGCAGGATGACTGACGCGGAACCTTGCCGCAGGATCAGGTGGCTGCCGCTGGCTTGCAGGTCTTGCGTAAGTGCTTGCAAGCTGTGATGCAGCCATACCCGGCTGGCAGAACCCAACTGGCTGACCGAGGTGGGCAAGGGGTCGTCAATGAATACCGGGATGACCGGTTCGCCCGTGCGGCAGGCATGATACAGCGCTGGGTTGTCGGTCAGGCGCAAGTCCTGACGAAACCAGACCAGTACGGTCATGTATCCGCCAGCAGCCGGTCAACAGCGGCTGGAATTTCGGTAAGTTCCATCGGCAACCAATGGATAGGCAACCCATCTGGTGGTTCAGCGGTGAATTCATCCTGATAGCCGCACAGCAGTGCGGTGATGCGGGTCATTTCCACCAATACCTGCAAGTCTTCACCGATGTTGCGGCAGTCGGTTAGCAGCAAGGCATCGAAACCGGCACGTTCCAGCACGAGCGGCAGGTGATCCAACGTGGTGTGCAGCCCCAGCAGGCTAGTCTGGTAGCCGTGGTTGCCGAGGATGTTGGCGAGTAACAAGCCTTCAATCTGCTGGTAGGTATCCGCGTTGGTGTTAGCTGCAATCAGGATGCGTTTGCCATTGGCGCGGCTGTTGTGTTGCAGGTAGCGCGAGCCGAGTTTGGCGCACAGGAATTCGTGCAGGAAAGCAGAGTCGGCACGAGTGGAAGGCAGGCTGTCACACTGCTGCTGAAGTTGGCGGTACAACGGGTGTAGCAGTTTTTTGGCAAGCAGTTCCAGCGGATAGAGGGAGGCAGCTTCGTTGAAGGCGTGTTCCAGCGAACGGCTGTCGAGCTTGCGAATCCAGCGCTGGAACAGGGCGCGGTAATGCCGCCAGGGGTCATCGGTTTGCACATCGCGGGCGACTTGCAGCAGTTGCGGGTGTGGTTTGTTGGTATCCAGTACGTCACGCACACGGCTGACCGGAATCCCCTGTTCCAGCAGGATCAGTACCTGTTTGACCCGTTCTACATCCTGCTGGCTGTAAAGACGGTGGCCTTTGGGGGTGCGACGTGGGCGCAACAGGCCGTAGCGCCGTTCCCATGCCCGCAGGGTCACGGTATTAACGCCGGTCTGTTCTGAGACTGTGCCAATGGGGAACAGGGCGGTTTCGTCGATCATGGTATTGGTGGCTGGCTTCATAAGGTTTGTAAGGGTCTTGTACAGTAATGATGGAACTATAAGTGAGTTTGGAACAGTGGGATAGTACGCACAGGAAAATTACGGCATTTCAGGATTGCTGCTCAAGAACTTGTTCTTTTTGCGAGCATATCAGCAAAAACTTATGGATAATTCGAGTCTGCCCCGTTTCCCTGTTACATTGCCGTCACGATCATGTTTGGAGAATCGCCATGAATGCAAAAACCTATCTGCATGAACTCAAGGATAAGGTCCTGGATCATCCTTTCCTGCGTCACCCTTTCCTGCAACAGTTTTCCAGCCAGCCACTTACATTTGGGCAGGCACGCACATTTGCCTTGTTGTATTACCCGCATATCCTGCGTACCCGTCTGTATCAAGCCAATGCGTTGGGGGTAACACCGGATGAGCGCATCCAGGCGGTGTTGGCAGACATCCTGTATGATGAATACGGCAACGGCGATCCATCGCGTTCCCACATGGAGGTTTACCGCAAGTTGTTGCGGGCGCTGGATTTCAGTGAGGAAGAGATGGCAAATGCACCGATTACCCCTGAGCAGCAAGGCTATATCGACACCATGATGCGCCTGACTCAGGGGACAGACTGGCTGGCAGCGGTCGGTGTGGCAGGCATTGCCGGGGAATGGCCGATTCCGCCGTATTACCGCATGTTGCTGACCGGGCTGCGTACTGTGCCAGGGCTGAGCGATGATGCGCTGGAACTGTTTGTCGGGCATATCGAGCTGGACATTCACCATTCCCGGATTATTGAAGAAGCCATCATGCCATACCTCGAAACCCGTGCAGGGCAAGCGTCGCTGTGGCGGGGTATCGAGCTTAACCTGAATGCGCGTCTGGTGCAGTTGAATGGCTTGCAACGGGAAGTCTTCGGAGTTGGCGCATAAGCTGTAAACCCCATACTTTTGCTGGTATTGGTATCTTGATGGTGGTAACTTCCCCCGGAGAATTTGCAGGTTCACCTGCACGGAAAATAATGTTGCTTTGAGGAAAATATCTACATGGGTACAAGGAATTCTGTATCAGGTTTGCTGTTTGCATGGCTGGCAACCTGTTCTTTCCCCGCACTACACGCCGCTGAAATCATTGCTGTTGAAGCGTCTGGTTCCCAGTCTGCTTCCGTATTGGGCAGTACTGTCGTTCCTTATAAAGAAGTTACCTTGTCTGCCCAGTTTCCAGGCGTCATCAAATACGTGGCAGGCCCGGTTGGAACCAACCTGCAACAGAATGCGGTCGTTTTCCAGGTGGATGACTCCGAGTTGATGGCCAAGCGCAATGCAGTGGTTGCCCAAATCACGATGGCTCAGGCAGGAATACAAAACGCACAAAGCCAGTACTACCGTGAGCTGACCTCCCCGCGCAGCAAGGATATTGGCGCAATGCCTGGTTTTGGTATGCCTGCCATGTTCGACAAGATGGCGGTACGCCCGTTTGCCGAGTCTTTCATGGGCAGTTATGACTCCGACACCATTCGTCAGGCTGATCTGAGCAATGCAATGGCTGGCTATACACAGGCTCAAGCCCAGTATCAGCAAGCCATGTCACAGTTGCAGGAAATCGACTCCTCGTTGCGTGATGCCAGTGCTTACGCACCGTTTGAAGGCATCATCATGGAAAAAATGGTAGAAGTCGGGGATACCGTGCAGCCGGGGCAGCCGCTAATCAAGTTTGGCTACGTCAAGTACAAGCGTTTGCAAGCCGATGTGCCGTCCGGTCTGGTGGGCAACCTGAGCAAAGACATGGTTGTGTCTGCCCGTATTGATGGCAGCATGAATACGTCCGTGCGTGTCGCGGAAATTTACCCGGTTGCTGATGCTAGCCGCCATACTGTAACGGTCAAGTTCGATGTGCCGATGGAAGTGGCTGCTGCGCCGGGCATGTATGCAGAAATCCATATCCCTGAAAAGAAACAGGGCGCTGCACAAGTCATTACCGTTCCTTCCACTGCTTTGTTGAAAGGCAGCAGTCTGCCGGGTGTGCTGGTGGTCAAGCCAGACAATACTTCCGAACTGCGGATGGTGCGTTTGGGTAGTGATCAGGGCAACGGCAAGGTGGAAGTGGTTTCTGGCCTGAATGCGGGTGATCGTGTTATCAACAATCCACCGGCAGGCGTGTCTTCCGGTTGGATGCCGGGTGCGGCGGAAGCACCTGTAACGCCAGCAACAACCGAACCAGTACCGCTGGCCAAATAGGTTGTCGGTGAACCGGTAGCAATAAAAAAGCCGCTGTAACAGCGGCTTTTTTATGAATTTGGTGCCGGGAGCGAGACTCGAACTCGCACAATGTCACCATCGGCGGATTTTGAATCCGCTGCGTCTACCGATTCCGCCATCCCGGCAAGGATGTGAAGGAGGCACATTCTACCTGATTTTTTGCATTTGTCGAAAGAAATTTTTCAAGCTGCTATCATCTGCGCCCATGATGCAACTGAGTGACTTCCATTACAACCTGCCTCCCGAACTGATTGCCGCTGAGCCTTTGCCGGAGCGCACCGCCAGCCGTTTGCTGGTACTGGATGGGGCAACAGGCAAATACCGTGACGGTCGGTTTACTGACATCCTGGAGCTTGTCCAACCGGATGATTTGTTGGTATTCAACAATACTAGGGTGATTCCTGCCCGTTTGCATGGTCAGAAAGCCAGTGGTGGCAAGGTAGAAGTTCTGGTAGAGCGGATTACTGGTACGCACAGCGTGCTTGCCCACATCCGTGCTAGCAAGGCTCCCAAAGCAGGTACGCGCTTGCGGCTGGAAAACTTGCTGGATGCGGAAGTGACCGGGAGGCAAGGCGACCTGTTCGTGGTTGAGTTCCTGCATGACGAGCCGGTCTTGTTGCTGCTAGAACAATACGGGCATATTCCGTTGCCACCTTATATTGAGCGTGAAGATACCAAAGCCGATCGGGAACGTTACCAGACCGTGTTTGCCCAGAATCCGGGTGCGGTTGCTGCGCCAACGGCGGGGCTGCATTTCGATAATATGTTGCTGGATGCCTTGCGCAACAAGGGTGTGCAAACGGCAGCAGTCACGTTGCATGTGGGGGCGGGTACTTTCCAGCCAGTACGGGTGCAGGATTTGTCACAGCATGTCATGCACGCAGAATATGCGGATGTTTCTGTGGCGGTTTGTGAAGCGGTGGCAGCTTGCCGCCAACGCGGTGGCAAGGTGGTGGCAGTCGGGACAACTTCGGTAAGAAGTCTGGAAAGTGCGGCGAAAAGTGGTGAATTGCAGCCATTTCAGGGGGATACACGCCTGTTTATTACACCCGGCTACCGTTTCCGGGTGGTGGATGCGCTGATTACTAATTTCCACCTGCCCGAATCCACCTTGCTCATGCTGGTGTCGGCTTTTGCTGGATATGAAAACATATTCAATGCATACCACCATGCCATAAAACACGGTTATCGCTTTTTTAGTTACGGTGATGCCATGTTTCTTGCGCCAAAACAGGATTCATAGATAATTTTAATCTATAACAAGAGAAAGCTGGTGGAGCTGGCTTTTGTCAAAATGAGACAATCAGTGCGTAAAAGACGCAGTGGATTGTGAAAGATGTCCAGTTTTTATCTACACTCTATAACGTATGTGCGTGACGGGAGACCCCACTCCTGAAGCGGCTTTTTAATTTAAGGTGACAGACTAACCCGGTAGTCAGACAGGGTTATGGTCGGAGGTTAATCATGAAGAAAGGAATGACAATAAAGCCAGCATTGGCTCTGGTGGCAGGTGTGTTGTTGTTTGCTGCACCCCTGATGTCGCAGGCAGCGCTTTCCATGCCAGCAGACAGTAAGCTCATTTATCGAGTTCAAGGTCTGAATGCAGGTAATGTGCTGAAAATGTACAAAGAACCCGGCAAGGACATTATCGTTAACATTCCCCACAATGCAACTTGGATCGTGCGCCGTAATGCCCAGCAAACGGTTGATAATGTGGTATGGGAAAAGATCAGTTGGGATGACCAGACCGGTTGGGTTCCATCAGATTCCCTCGTACATGATCCAGAGGCTACCGACGTGGTGAATGCCCGTCGTGCCTGCATGGCTGACCCTAAAGTGGTAGACAAGGAATGCTGTGGTTATCCTGAAGCCGCCAAGGGCGGTACATTCCGTTCTGTCCCGATTTATGGTGTACAGGAGCTGGTGGCTGGTGAGAGCTTGATGATGTACGTCGATAAAGGGACTGATGCCATTGCGGTGGAACTGCCGCACAATGCATCCTGGGTAGTACAGTTGGGGCAGCGTGCTGAGGCAGGCAAGTTTGCGATGGAGCGGGTGCGTTGGGCTGGGCAGAATGGCTGGGTAGACGCTGGTAAACTGAAATTTGATCCTGATGCTACCAAGGAAGGCGACCGTAAACGCCAGAAATGTGGCGGTATGGCGTCTGGTGAAGTGGATTTCCGCAAGTCTGATGTGGTTTGTTTGCCAGCTCCGGTTATTCGACGCTTGCAGGAATCTGGTGCACTGGATGCAGAGACCATCAATAAATTGATGGCGCAAGGGAATAAATAATACTGAATGGCAAAACGTGTTGCGGTGTACCAGACTCTATTAGCAAAATGAATAAAAAATAAGGGAGTACATCTGGCGAGGAAATCTACACAACACAACACGCCGTGATGATGTAAGTTAACTAATAAGAAGCTAAGGCATCCTGATGGATGCCTTTTATTTTTTAGAAAGAATGCTTCTCGCACGCTTCCAGCGTATTCTTCATCAGCATTGCGACCGTCATGGGGCCAACACCGCCCGGTACGGGCGTAATCCACGCCGCCCGTTCAGATGCTGAGGAAAAATCCACATCGCCGGTCAGTTTACCGTTTTCCAGCCGGTTGATGCCCACGTCGATCACGGTTGCACCCGGTTTGATCCAGTCGCCTTTCACCAAGCCCGGCTTGCCTGCGGCTGCCACCACGATGTCGGCCTGGCGAACCAGTTCGGGGGTCATGCTGCCACTGAAACGGTGGGTGACGCTGACGGTTGCACCCGCCAGCAATAGTTCCAGCGCCATCGGGCGACCAACGATGTTGGATGCGCCAACGATTACCGCATGGCGACCTTTGTAGACTTCGCCGATACTATCCAGCAGGCGCATCACGCCATACGGGGTGCAGGGGCGCAGGCCGGGAATGCGCAAGGCCAGTTTGCCGATATTGGCAGGGTGGAAGCCATCCACATCCTTGCGCGGGTCAATCTGTTCAATGATCAGGGAAGCATCAAAGTGTGGGGGCAGGGGTAGTTGCACCAGAATGCCGTCGATCAGTGGGTCACGGTTGAGTTCATCTACCAGTTGCACCAGTTCATGTTGGGTGGAATCGGCAGGTAGGTCGTAAGAGCGCGACATAATGCCTACTTCATCGCAGGCTTTGCGTTTGTGGCTGACATACACCTGTGAAGCAGGGTCGGAACCAATCAGGATAACGGCAAGGCCAGGGCGGCGTTTGCCACGTGCCAAGCGTTCTTCAACACGTTGTTTGACCTCGGCACGGACTTCGGCTGAGACTTTCTTTCCATCAATGATCTGGGCTGTCATGGGGATTCCTGCGGGGAAGGAAAAGCGCGTATTGTCGCAGCTTTCTCCTTCCCTGTCCTCACTCCCCGTACAACTGCCGTTTCAAACCGCTGCGGTTGAGGATGGTGGTGGCAATTTCCTCAATCGAAATGGCGGTCGTGTTGATGAAGGGAATATTTTCGCGCCGGTACAGATCCTGTTGCCACTCCAGCTCTTGCTGGCATTGTCTGAACGAGGCGTAACGGCTGTTAGGTTTACGCTCCTGACGGATGCGCTGCAATTGTTCGGCAGTAATGGTCAGGCCAAACAGCTTGGTGCGGAAGGGATGCAGGATTTTGGGCAGTTTGCTGTCATCCATATCCTCTTCGGTCAGCGGGTAGTTGGCGGCATAGATGCCGTACTGCATCGCCAGATACAGGCAGGTAGGCGTTTTGCCGGAACGTGACACACCCACCAGAATGATGTCGGCATCGGCAAAGCTTTTGGCGCTGATGCCATCGTCATTGGCCTGCGCAAAGTTGATGGCAGCAATGCGGCGGGTATAGGACGCATTGTCGTGCAAGCCATGCGAACGCCCAATGGCGTGGGACGATTGCTGACCCAGTTCCTTTTCCATCGAGTCGATGAAATTGTCGAAAAAGTCGTAAATGGCACAATCAGCACGCTGAATATGTTCACGGACTACCGGGTTGACCAGAGTGCTGAACACCAGCGGGCGGTAGCCGTCCAGTTGCGCCATCAGGTTGATTTGTTCGGCAGCTTCACGGGCTTTGTCTTCGGAATCCAGAAACGGGATGCTGACCTTGCGCCACTGGATGCCATCGAACTGGGTCAGCAAACTGTGACCCAGCGTTTCGACGGTGATGCCAGTGCGGTCAGATAAGTAAAAAACTGTCCGCCGATTAGCCATTATTTGCTGTCCAGACTTGCCAGATGCAGCCAGGTGTCAACCACGGTATCCGGGTTCAGCGACAGGCTGCTTATGCCCTGTTCGTGTAGCCACACGGCGAAGTCCGGGTAGTCGGAAGGCCCTTGCCCGCAGATACCCACGTATTTGCCGTGCTTGTGGCAGGCTTCAATCGCCATTTTCAACAGCTTTTTCACTGCCGGGTTGCGCTCGTCGAACAGGTGAGCAATCAGGCCGGAGTCGCGGTCAAGACCGAGTGACAACTGCGTCATGTCGTTGGAGCCGATGGAGAAACCGTCGAAGTATTCGAGGAATTCTTCCGCCAGCACCGCGTTGGACGGGATTTCGCACATCATGATCAGGCGCAAACCGTTTTCACCGCGCTGCAAACCTTGGGTTGCCAGCAGTTCGGTCACTTGCTGCGCTTCTTCCAGTGTGCGGCAGAACGGGATCATGACTTCAACATTGGTCAAGCCCATTTCATTGCGCACTTTGCGCAGTGCACGGCATTCCAGCTCAAAGCAGTCACGGAAGTTGGCGGACAGGTAGCGGGAAACGCCCCGGTAGCCGATCATCGGGTTTTCTTCGTGCGGTTCGTAACGGTCGCCTGCCATCAGGTTGGCGTATTCGTTCGACTTGAAGTCGGACATGCGCACAATGACTTTGTGGGGAGCGTAGGCGGCAGCGAGGGTGGCGATGCCTTCCACCAGCTTTTCCACGTAGAAATCGACCGGGCTGGCGTAACCGGCAATTTTCTTGCCAATTTTGGTCATCAACTCCACTGGCAGCTTGTCGTATTCCAGCAATGCTTTGGGGTGGATGCCGATGGTGTTATTGATGATGAATTCCAGTCGGGCCAGACCAATACCGGCATTGGGCAGGCGGGAGAAGGCAAACGCACGGGATGGGTTGCCCACGTTCATCATGATCTTGACGGAAAGGTCGGGCAGGTTGCCCGTGTCAGCGGTACGTATTTCAAACGGCAGGATACCGCTGTAAATGAAGCCGGTGTCGCCTTCCGCACAGGAAACGGTAACTTCTGCGCCGCTGTCGATGCGGTCGGTGGCATCGCCGCAGCCGACGACAGCGGGGATGCCCATTTCACGCGCAATGATGGCTGCGTGGCAGGTACGCCCGCCGCGATTGGTGACGATGGCGGAGGCGCGTTTCATGATCGGTTCCCAGTCAGGGTCGGTCATATCGGTGACGAGTACGTCGCCTTCCTTGACTTCGTGCATCTGTTTGATGCTGCTGATGATGCGGGCTGGGCCTTGGCCGATTTTCTGGCCGATGGCGCGACCTTCCGCAATCACAGTGCCTTTTTGCTGGAGCTGGTAACGCTCAATGATGGTGGCGGAAGCGCGGCTTTCGACAGTTTCCGGGCGGGCTTGCACGATGTAGAGCTTGCCGTCGCCGCCATCCAGTGCCCATTCGATGTCCATCGGACGCTGGTAGTGCTTTTCGATGATCAATGCTTGCCGTGCCAGGGATTCAACCTGCTCATCGTTGAGGCAGAAACGCATACTGCGTGCTGGTTCGACATCGCGGGTCAGGGTGGCTTTGTTGTGCGCGTCGCCAGCGGTGGCGGCGTAGACCATTTCAATCGCTTTCGCCCCCAAACGGCGGGACAGGATGGCAGGGCGACCGGCTTCAATGTTCGGTTTGTAAACGTAGAATTCGTCCGGGTTGACCGCACCTTGTACCACGGTTTCGCCTAGGCCATATGCGCCAGTGATGAATACAGCGTCACGGAAGCCGGATTCGGTGTCGAGGGTGAACATGACGCCACTTGCGCCGATGTCACTGCGCACCATTTTCTGGATACCGGCAGACAGGAACACTTTGTCGTGCTCGAAATTCTGGTGTACGCGGTAGGCGATGGCGCGGTCATTATACAGGGAGGCAAACACTTCCTTGATGGCGGCAATCACATTGTCGAGGCCGCGCACGTTGAGGAAGGTTTCCTGCTGACCGGCGAACGAGGCATCCGGCAAGTCTTCAGCCGTAGCGGAGGAGCGCACTGCAAAAGAAGCGGTGTCGCCAGAGCCTTGCGCTAGTGTGTCATAGGCATCGCGCACGGTTTCCAGCAGTTTTTCTGGCAGTGGTGCATCCATCACCCAGCCACGGATGGTTTTGCCCGCGTCGGTGAGGGCGTGGATGTCGTCTACGTTGAGTGAGTTCAGTAGCGCGTTGATGCGGTCAGCCAGACCGTCAGCGCGGATAAAATCTTGATAGGCGTGGGTAGTGGTGGCAAAGCCATTCGGTACACTGACACCGACGTTGGCGAGGTTGCTGATCATTTCTCCCAGGGATGCGTTTTTGCCGCCGACGATACCAACGTCGTGCATTCCCAACTGATCAAACCAAAGAATGTAATCCGCCATTTACTGGACTCCTTCAAACAAAGTTGCGGGTTGGTTGCTGGGCTCTACTTGTATTTTGTGTGCTTGGGTTTATTGTTTCATAGGGCGGGGGGAGAGGAAAAGAGCGGCGTCCATAAAGAGACGCCGCAAGCACCACAGTTAGCATGAGATAAACATTCGGTGTGAATGTTTAACTGGCGCGTAAGATACCCAAAAACCTTTATAGTAAAAAATCAATTGTTTCAATTATTACTATTGTATTGCACAATACTGAAATATTAATGGAGGAGTTGTTACATTGGCAATGCACTACTACAAGCAGACCCGCTACAAGCTGTTGCGTACCTTTTGCGTGGTTGCCCAAAAGGAAAATATTACGCACGCAGCCGAACAATTGCATATCAGTCAGCCGACGGTTTCTTTGCAAATCCAGGCGCTTGAGCGGGAAATGGGGGAAAAGCTGCTGGAACGGCGTGGGCCGAGTGTGCGTTTGACTCCCGAGGGCAAAATATTGTACCAACTGGTACAGCCCATTGCTGCCGGGATTGATGGCCTGAAGGAAACCTTCGCTGCCAGTTTGGGCAAGATGGAGCAGGGGGAACTCAATATCGCTGCTGGGCAATCAACGGCTTTGTATGTGTTGCCCAAGTACTTGAAGCTGTTTAATGAAACCTACCCCGGTATCCGTATCAATTTGCACAATGTGGAAGGGCAAAGCGGCATGAGAATGCTGCTGGAAGATCAGGTGGATCTGGCGGTAGGCCCGCTGTTGCAGATTCCTGAAAGCATCATTTACAAGCCGTTTGCGTCATTTGGTTCCATTCTGGTGACTGCTAAAGGTCATCCGCTGGCCGGTCTGGAGCGTGACATTACCCTAGAGGACATCAGTCCTTACGGCTTGATTTTACCACCCCGTAACATGAGTACCTGGCGGATGATCGACACGGTATTCCGCCAAAATGAAGTGCCCTATTCGGTGGCGATGGAGGCAGGCGGCTGGGAAGTCGTCAAGAAATATGTCGAGCATGGTCTGGGCATTTCCATCGTGACGGAGGTTTGTCTGACCGGTGACGAAAAAATTGATGCTATCCCATTGCGCCATTACTTCCCGCCGCGTAGCTATGGCCTGATCGTGCGAAGGGGCAAGTTCTTTACCCCGCAGGCCAAACGCTTCATCGAAATGTTTGACGAAACCTTCTTTGAGAATGAACAGGCCGGGTGACGAACTTTCAGGCTATTTGCAGTTGTGAAAAAAAGGAATGCGTTCCTGCTGCATGGGCGTGGTACAGGCTTTCGTAAATATCCTGATACTGTCGGGCAATATGCTGGATGCGGTAATGCCGTTGGATACGTTGTCGTGCCTGTTGCCCCTGTTCCTGTCGCCATATTTCACCCGCATTGATCCATTCCAGCCAAGCAAAAGCGAGGGAGGATGCTGTGGCATTTTTTATGGTCTCGCCGGTTTTGCCTACCAGCAGCGGCGTATCGCCTACATCGGTCACGATGCAGGGAACCCCGCAGGCCATGGCTTCTCCGACGACATTGGAAAAACCTTCCCCACTGGATGAGGTCAGGCTGAAAATGTCCATGCTGTTTAATAGAGCAGGGATGTCCTGGCGGTTGCCCAGCAGGTGCAGCCGCTCGTGCAGTTCAGGGAAACGTTGCAATAAGGTGGCAATGTCATGGTTATCTGCCGTTACCCTGTTTCCGGCAAGTATGAAATGGACATCAGGGTCGTGACGCGCCAGCAGATGCGCTGCCTCGATAAACAAGCGGTGATTTTTGGCAGGTTGGTGATGAGCAATCATGCCGATCACAGTGGCTTTTTCGGGAATTTCCAGTTGCTGACGGATAATCTCCCGGCTGTGGGCGTTAGGAGCAAACATCTGGAGGTCAAAACCGTTGGCAATGACCTGGCTTTTTTGCTCACTGTAACCGAGACGGGTGTGTTGCCCTTCACTGATCCATGAGTTGTAGATGATGCGGGCGGGTGTATTGGTCAGGCGTCGCAAAAAACCAATCGCCCAGTGATTGCTGTTTGATTCCTGTTCAATGTCATACACCGTCTGACGTACATTCCAAAGCAGTACCGGTGGTTTGGGAAGCAGTTTGCTGACTAAGGAAACCGCCAAATTGCCATGATATTGCCAGCCTTGCAGGATGTCTGGCGATAATTTGCGCAACATGTGTGCCAGTTTGACGACATGTGCGCCGAAGCTGAGACTGCTGCTCATGTTGAAAGTATGCACGGGAATGCCATGTGCGCTGATCTTTTCCTTGAAGTCATCCCCCCTGTCCAGCGATATGACAATCGGTTCAAACCGGCTGCGGTCGGTATGCGCCATCAAGCGGTACAGCATCATGCTGGAGCCATGATGTGACAGATTGGTAATGATGTGTACGACCCGGATTCGTTTGTATTGTTTGAACATGTTGTGCACCAGAAAACAGGCATTAACGGGTTATTGTGTAGGCTGGCGACCAGCATAGCAGCCGTGCTTTTGTGTAAAAGCCTCTCAATGTCAATCGGATAGATTGGTGCGATGATTGGCTCGCTGCTGAATTTTTATAATTAGCCATGATTGGTTTTCTTGATATATGTCATTAACTTGCAGTTTTAGGGTTTGTAGTCAATTTACAACAGCAGGATTTTGACTTTAGTCAAGCATGGGGTGGTCTCTCTGATAGATGCTTCGCAAATCGGGTGTGTGATTTCACACAGCATGGTGTGTGTAATGGCTTGGCCCGGTGTTGCCTTTAACTCTGTCGGAGGAATTTATGCAAAACCAGCAGACCTACAATTACAAGGTCGTGCGGCAGTTTGCCATTATGACGGTGATCTGGGGGATCGTCGGCATGTTGGTAGGCGTGCTTATTGCCGCGCAATTACGTTGGCCGGAACTCAACTTTGATATTCCGTGGCTCACGTACAGCCGTTTACGTCCGCTGCATACCAATGCAGTCATCTTTGCTTTCGGGGGTTCTGCCCTGTTTGCGACCTCGCTGTATGTGGTACAGCGTACTTGTCATACCCGGCTGCTGTCTGATGGCTTGGCATCCTTCGTGTTCTGGGGTTGGCAGTTGATCATCCTGCTGGCGGCGATTACTCTGCCCTTGGGCATCACGTCTTCCAAAGAATATGCGGAACTGGAATGGCCAATTGACTTGCTGATTACCGTAGTGTGGGTCGCTTATGCCATCCTGTTCTTCGGTACGATTATGAAGCGCAAAACGCCGCACATCTATGTGGCAAACTGGTTCTACGGCGCATTCATCCTGACCGTTGCCTTGCTGCATGTGGTGAATAGTGCTGCTCTGCCAACCGCATTGTTTGGCGCGGGTGACATGATGAAGTCTTACTCTGCTTATCCGGGTGCGATTGATGCAATGGTGCAGTGGTGGTACGGGCATAACGCGGTCGGTTTCTTCTTGACAGCAGGCTTCCTGGGGATGATGTATTACTTCGTTCCGAAACAGGCTAACCGCCCGGTTTACTCTTATCGTTTGTCAGTGGTGCATTTCTGGGCGTTGATTTCCACTTACATGTGGGCAGGCCCGCACCATCTGCATTACACCGCGCTGCCTGACTGGACTCAGTCTCTGGGTATGGTGTTCTCGCTGATCCTGCTGGCTCCAAGCTGGGGCGGTATGATCAACGGTATCATGACGCTTTCCGGTGCTTGGCATAAATTGCGTACTGATCCAATCTTGCGTTTTATGGTGGTTTCACTGTCATTCTACGGCATGTCAACTTTTGAAGGGCCGATGATGGCGATCAAAACCGTCAACGAACTTTCCCACTACACTGACTGGACGGTTGGTCACGTTCACTCCGGCGCACTGGGCTGGGTAGCAATGATTTCCATTGGTTCGATTTACGCTTTGGTTCCAAAGCTGTTCGGACGTGACGGTATGTATAGCACCAAGCTGATTGAAATCCATTTCTGGGTCATGACGGTTGGGGTGGTGTTGTATATCGCTTCCATGTGGATTTCCGGGGTGATGCAAGGCTTGATGTGGCGTGCAGTGAATGCTGACGGTACATTGACTTACAGCTTTGTACAGTCTGTTGAAGCCACTTACCCTTACTACACCGTGCGTTTGCTGGGTGGTCTGATGGTACTGACTGGCATGTTTATGATGGCATACAACGTGTGGAAAACCGTCGCTGGTAGCAACAAGGCTGCTGATGATGCCATTCCCGCCGCAGCACACTAAGGAGGTCAGCCATGAGTAGCAATACAGGCCATGCAGTCGTTGAGAAAAACGTCGGTTTAATGGCTATTTTGATTTTGATCGTGGTGAGCTTTGGGGGCTTGGCGCAGATTGTGCCTCTGTTCTTTGTCAAAGACACGACTGAAGCGGTGGCAGGATTGAAACCGTACAGCGCGTTACAGCTTGAAGGACGTGATGTGTATATCCGTGAAGGTTGTTACAACTGCCATTCACAGATGATCCGTCCATTCCGGGCTGAAACCGAGCGTTACGGGCATTACTCTGTCGCAGGCGAATTTGTCTACGACCATCCGTTCCAGTGGGGTTCCAAGCGTACTGGCCCTGATCTGGCACGTGTTGGCGGGCGTTACAGCAATGACTGGCATCGTGTTCACCTGACCAATCCACGTGACGTAGTGCCAGAGTCCAATATGCCGGGTTATCCATGGCTGGCTGCAAACGTGCTGGATGGCGCGGATACGGCTGCCAAGATGAAAACCATGCAGACGCTGGGTGTTCCTTATACCGATGAGGAAATCGCCAAGGGTGCGGACGAGGTGAAGGGCAAGACCGAAATGGAGGCGCTCATCGCTTACCTGCAAAACTTGGGTACGGCTCTCAAAACCCAACGGTGAGCAAGATGGACTACAGTGATTTCCGAGGTATTTCGACGTTACTGGTGATGATCGCTTTTTTTGCGGTCGTGTGGTGGGCTTACAGCAAGCGGCGTCAACAGCGTTTCGATAGTGCTGCAAGTTCCATCTTCGATGAGCAAGAGGAAAGTGTGCACAGTGCGTCAGTTAAGGAGGTAGACAAATGAGTGGTTTCTGGAGTGGTTGGATTATCCTGATCACATTGGGCAATATTTTTGCCTGTTACTGGCTGATTCGCTGGACAACGAAAACCCGTCCGGGTGAAGCAGCAGAGGGTGACGTGACAGGCCATCAATGGGATGGTCTGGAAGAGTACAATAACCCGATGCCGCGCTGGTGGTTGTGGTTGTTTTACATCACCATCATCTTCGGCTTGGCTTACATGGCGCTGTTCCCAGGTCTGGGTTCTTTCAAAGGCTTGTTGAACTGGTCGTCACAGGGCAGTCAATACGGGGCTGAGATGGAGCAAGCAGCGGCTACTTATGATCCGGTCTTCAAGAAATTCGCTGCCTTGCCAATTGACCAGGTTGCGAAAAACGAAGAAGCCCAGGGAATGGGGCGGCGCATGTTCCTGAGCTACTGCGCTCAATGCCACGGGTCGGATGCGGAAGGGGCCAAGGGTTTCCCTAACCTTGCGGATGCGGATTGGCTGTACGGTGGTGCACCGGAGCAAATCAAGCAATCCATCCTTGCCGGGCGTAATGGGGTGATGCCGCCGCACAAGGATCGGGTGGATGCAGCCGGTATTGATGCGTTAGCCAATTACGTCATGAGTCTGAGTGGTCGTGAAGCCGATGCTGCCAAAGTGGCGCAAGGTCAACAACTGTTCACCGCTAATGGCTGTCTGGCTTGCCACGGTGCGGATGGCAAAGGCAATCAGGCATTGGGTGGCCCGAACCTGACTGACAACACCTGGTTGTATGGCTCTTCGGTTGACACCATCAAGGAAACCATTGCCAACGGGCGTATGGGGCAGATGCCTGCGCACGCTGACTTCCTTGGGGAAGATAAGGTGCACTTGCTGGCAGCTTATGTGTATGGTTTGTCACAGAAGTAGGTGAGAACCCCTCACGCTACCCCCTCTCCCTCAATGGGAGGGGGGCAATCTTTGACAAATATCTGAAAAGTGGTTCGTAAAGCAACAAACTGTTTTCCAATCCGCTTTTTATCAAATAAATTCACCGTGTTGCGTGCTAGCTTACGGGTCTTGTGACTCATTCAGGTTGAAGGGTATTGGTATGTCCAGCAATAAGCAAAGTAGCGGGTTCTACAAAGAACATCAGAAAATCTACCCACGCCAAACCAAAGGTTTGTTTACGACCTTGCGCAAGATTTCGGTGTGGGGTTTGCTGGGGTTGTTTTATTTGTTGCCCTGGCTGAAATGGAACGACCAGCAACTGGTGTTGTTCGATTTGCCTGCCCGTAAATTCTATCTGTTTGGCATGACATTCTGGCCGCAGGACTTTTTCTATCTGGCGGTTATCCTAATTTTAGCGGCATTGTTGCTGTTCTTTGTCACCGCGCTGGCGGGGAGGGTTTGGTGCGGTTACGCCTGCCCGCAAACCGTGTGGAGTGAGGTATTTATCTGGATTGAGCAATGGGTGGAAGGTGATCGCCCGCAACAGATCAAACTCGACAATGCGCCGTGGGATCGGGTCAAAATCGGCAAGAAAGCGATTAAACACGCACTGTGGCTGTTTTTCTCACTGTGGACCGGTTTTACCTTTGTAGGCTTCTTTGTGCCAGTGGATGAACTGTGGTTTGAACTCAGTAGTGGCATTATTGGCGGCTGGGCATTGTTCTGGATTCTGTTTTATGGGCTGGCGACTTATGGCAACGCTGGTTTCCTGCGTGAACAAATTTGCCTGTATATGTGCCCGTATGCACGTTTTCAAAGTGCCATGTTCGATAAAGATACCCTGATCGTGTCGTATGACGAGGCACGTGGTGAGCCACGCGGTTCGCGCAAACGTGGTGCAGACAAGCCCAGCGATAAAGGTGATTGCGTGGATTGCACCTTGTGTGTGCAGGTTTGCCCAACCGGGATCGACATCCGCAAGGGTTTGCAATACGAGTGTATCGGTTGCGCGGCATGTATTGATGCTTGCGACAGCATCATGGACAAAATGGGCTATTCGCGTGGGTTGGTACGTTACACCACCGAACATGCCCTGCAAGGCGGCAAAACCCATATCCTGCGTGGGCGGACTTACATTTATGCCGGTTTACTGCTGGCGATTACGGCGGCGCTGATGTATTCCGTGATGCAACGTGTGCCGCTGGAAATGGACATTATCCGAGATCGCAACGCGCTGTTCCGTGATACCGGTGATGGCAATGTCGAAAATATTTATACCTTGAAAATCATGAATATGGACGAGCGGGAACACCACTATAACATTACCATTGCCGGTATTGACGGTATCAAGCTGCAAGGGGCTGAGAATGTGCATCTTGGCTCTGGCAAAGTGGCGGAAGTGCCGGTCAAGGTTATTGTCAACCCTGACAAAATGAGCAGCCGCAGTCAGGAAGTGATGTTCCATATTGAAGCACAAGATGACCCAACCGTAGCACAAACCCAGAAAGCCCGTTTCCTGGGGCCAAACTAGTCAGAGGTAGAGCATATGTACGTTGATGTAAAAGACAATACCCCGTGGTACAAGCAGCCGTGGCCGTGGCTGTTGATGGTCATGCCTGCGACGGCGGTGGTGGCGGGGCTGTACACTTACTCACTGGCGGCTTCCGGCAGCAGTGGCTTGGTGGTGGATGACTACTATAAAGTGGGCAAAGCCATTAATCATTCGTTGGCAAAGGGGCAAAAAGCGACTGAACTGGGTTTGCAAGGCAATCTGGCATTTAACGGGCAAACGGTCACTCTGACCTTGGATAATGCGGTGGTACAAGATCAGCAGCAATTGGTATTGAAAGTGTTCCACGCCACGTTTCCTGACCGTGATCAGGAGGTGTTGTTGAGCAAGCACGCTGCCGGGCAGTGGACGGGGCGTATCCATGCCCTATCTGCCGGGAAGTGGTATGCGCAATTGCTGCCGCTGGACGCAAGCTGGCGTTTGGATGGCACATTGCCGAGGGCAGACAGTACGGCTGTGAGCCTTCAACCAGCACAATAAACGGATCACAAAAAGAAGGCCCTCTTGCGAGGGCCCAAGTGCTTTAGGGTATGTAGAGCGTTGAAGATTGCTGATTTAGAGGAGGTAACGAACATCGACTTCAACAACCTTCGGGAGCTATTACACTCTTTTTTTATGTGGTTTACAATCTGTCGAATTTCGGTTTCTTGATACAAGTCAACTAAGATTGATGTTTTATTTCAATCCCTTGTAATTGTTGATCAGATACTGCATTTATGTAGCCTGCCGGGGGTTCGCGGCAGTAAAAGAGGTTGGTATGAGTACAGTCCAGTTCGATGCAGACTTGATCCGCCGGTATGATACGGCAGGGCCGCGTTATACGTCTTACCCTACAGCAGTCGCTTTTGGGGCATTTACGGAAGATGAGTACAAGGCTCATGTCTACATGAGCAACGAAGATCCGATCCCGTTGCCACTATCACTGTATTTCCACATTCCGTTTTGCGATACGGTCTGTTTCTATTGTGCTTGTAACAAGATTGCGACCAAGGATCGTTCCCTGTCAGAAAAATACCTGGCGTACCTGTTCCGCGAAATCGAAATGCAGGCAAAGTTGTACGACAGTGACCGCATGGTGGAGCAGTTGCACTGGGGTGGGGGTACGCCAACCTTCCTCAATCACGATGAAATGCGTGCATTGATGGAAAAGACCCGCCAGCATTTTTCCCTGTATACGGGCGACGATTGCGACTATTCCATCGAGATCGACCCGCGTTCGGTAACGCCAGAAACCATTGGGGTGTTGCGTGAAATCGGTTTCAACCGCTTCAGCCTCGGCGTGCAGGATGTGGATGAAAGAGTACAGGTTGCTGTCAATCGCATTCAACCGATTGAACAGACCCGTGCGGTGATTGATGCCTGCCGTGCTTATGGGGCGAAATCCATCAGTGTGGACTTGATCTACGGTTTGCCATTTCAGACAGTTGACAGTTTTCGCCAGACGCTGGATACGATCATTGCACTCTCGCCTGACCGGATTTCAGTGTTCAACTATGCGCACATGCCCAATCTGTTCAAGCCGCAGCGCCGCATCAATGAGGCCGATTTGCCATCTGCTGAAACCAAGTTGCAAATCATGCAACTGGCGGTAGAGCATTTGACTGGGGCTGGTTACGAATACATCGGCATGGATCATTTCGCCAAGCCGGATGATGAATTGGCGATTGCCCAGCGTAACGGTACGTTGCACCGCAATTTCCAGGGGTATACTACCCATGCAGACTGTGATCTGGTGGGGATGGGGGTCAGTTCCATCAGCAGTGTGGCGGAATGCTATAGCCAGAATGCCAAAACACTGGATGAGTATTATGCGGCTCTTGATTCAGGTCATTTTCCGGTCATTAAGGGGCTGACGCTGGATGAGGATGATGTGCTGCGCCGCTATATCATTCAGCAACTGGCTTGTCATTTTGAACTGGATTTCACCCAGGTGGAACGCTTGTTCAAGCTGGAGTTTGCCGATTATTTTGCCCGTGAACTGGAAATGCTCCAGCCGATGGCAGAGGATGCATTGCTGCAATTCACGACAACAGGTTTGGCAGTAACACCGCGTGGGCGTTTCTTGATCCGCAATATTTGCATGGTGTTTGATGTCAGTTTACGCAAGCAAACGGTGCAGCAGCGGTTCTCTCGGGTTATCTGATGCGCTTATAGCGCATCGCTAGCAGGGCGGCAGGTGTGATGCGCGAGTTGTTTCAGGCGGTTTGGATCTTCGATTTTGACCAAACGGTGCTGTACCGCAATGATTTTTTCTTCCTGCAAGCGAGAAAACATGCGGCTCAGAGTTTCGACCGCCATGCCCAAATAGTTGGCGAGATCGTGGCGTGCCATCGGTAAGTTGAATTCGGTGCTGGAGAAACCACGTTCCTTGTTACGTTCTGCCAGACTCGAGAGGAAAGTTGCTAGGCGTTCTTCGGTGCGCATTTGTCCCAATGTCAGTAACAGCATTTGTTCCCGCTCAATTTCTGCCCCAATCTGCCGCATCATTTGCCCGCGCATGACGGGCAACATGCCGCACAGTTCCTGAAAGTTGTCCATGCTTAATTCGCAGACCAATGTGTCATCCAGTGCCTGGGCGTCGCAGGTGTGGCGGTCGCGGGAAAATGCATCGAAGCCGAGCAAGTCACCGGGCAGATAGAAGCCGAGGATTTGTTCTTCACCGTCAGGGGTCGATAGCGAGGTTTTGATGGCTCCGGCCTTGACGGCAAAGATGGCGTGCTGTTTGTCATCGCGGTGGAACAGGTAGTCTTTTTTCTTGATCTTGACGGTTTTGTTGATGGAGTTTTCCAGTAATTCCAGCTCTTCACTGTTGAGGCCACGCGGCAGACACAGCTCGCTCAGGCTGCAATTGTTGCAGGCAACGGCTGGCTTTTTGGCATTGTGCAAAGGGACTGTCTTCATGCGTCATTCCAAACTGTGATAATTGTCAATAGCACGCCGATTTTCCCTCGGACGGCTCTCCCATGCCCTTCAAAGCTGATGGTTTCTTGATGTAAATCAAAACGCTGTAAGTCTATTCGCCTAAACTGTGCATTGTACACGTTTATTATCGGTAGTATAGGAGCATAGGCTATCATGGCGGAACTAATGTTTGGAAGCTGGACAGGCATTTTGAGCTTGTTGGTTATCGTGGTGACAATAGTGATTGTTTCGTACTTTGGCTGGTTGTTCGTCAAAAAGTCAGGCGAGAAGTAACAGTCAGCCGCGAAAATACATTTCACTTTGCTCAGATTGCTGGCTAATATGCTGATACCTCAGTAACCGGGAAATGTTCTAAAGTGGAAGATAATCAAGCAGAATTAAAAACTCCTCCGCGCAAGGGGATTTACCTTTTACCCAATTTGTTGACGACAGGAGCCATGTTTGCTGGCTTCTACGCCGTCGTTGCTGCCATGCAGGGGAAGTTTGAGGCAGCCGCTGTGGCCGTGTTTGTCGCCATGATTCTGGATGGGCTGGATGGGCGGGTTGCCCGCATGACCAATACCCAATCGGAATTTGGGGCGCAATACGACAGTATGGCGGATCTGATTTCCTTTGGTGTTGCACCAGGGCTGGTGATGTATCAGTGGGCGCTGGTGCATTTACAGTCTTCCGGCGCGGCATGGGGCAAGGCAGGCTGGTTGGCGGCGTTTGTCTATGTGGCGTGTGCTGCGTTGCGGCTGGCGCGTTTCAATGTGCAAATTGGCAAGGTGGACAAGCGTTTCTTCGTTGGTTTGCCAAGTCCTGCGTCAGCAGCCCTGATGGTGGGTATGGTGTGGGTTTTTCACGATCTGGATGTAACTGGACGCAATGTACAGATTCCAGCTCTGTTCCTGACTTTGGCGGCGGGGTTGCTGATGGTCAGTAATGTCAGCTTCTACAGTTTCAAGGATTTTGACCTGCGTAATCGCGTGCCGTTTGTGGCGGTACTGGTGGTGTTGCTGGTGTTTGCCTTGACGACAATTGACCCACCCAAAGTCTTGTTTGGGGTTTTCCTGTTGTATGCCTTGTCAGGCCCGGTATTGTGGGCATGGCGACGCTGGCGGCGTTTTCAGCGGCGTAAAAAAGATATGGATGCTTGAAGTTCTACCCGCTTTGTTGTAGCGTTTGTGACATGAAAGCCAATCGCTACATTCTATTCTTTCCCTTCCTGCGACTGCCCGGCTGGGCGGCATAAATTCTTACGCCCGGCGGGGCCATACGCGCTATCATTACCCCCACTTTCAGATTGATACCCCGGTTGCAAATCAAGCAGTGCAGCCGTGATTTGGAGCATAACTCATGTCAAAAGAGCGTTTGATTATTTTTGATACCACTTTGCGCGATGGGGAGCAAAGCCCTGGCGCATCCATGACGCAGGAAGAGAAAATCCGCATTGCCCTGATGCTGGAAAAAATGCGGGTGGATGTTATCGAAGCTGGTTTCCCGATTGCCAGCTCCGGTGACTTTGAGTCGGTCAAAGCCATTGCCAGCCTCGTGAAGGACAGCACAGTCTGCGGGCTTGCCCGCGCACTGGACAAGGATATTGACCGTGCTGCCGAAGCCATCAAACCTGCCAATTCCGGGCGTATCCATACGTTTATTGCCACATCTCCCATCCACATGCAGAACAAGTTGCGCATGACACCGGATCAGGTGGTGGAACAGGCGGTGTATGCAGTGAAACGTGCGCGTAACTACACCGATGATGTCGAGTTTTCCTGTGAAGATGCCGGGCGTTCCGAATTTGATTTCCTGTGCCGGGTCATCGAAGCTGCCATTGCTGCCGGGGCACGTACCATCAACATCCCGGACACCGTTGGTTATCAGATTCCCTCCGTATTTGGTGATATTGTAGGCCGTTTGATCAAAACCATTCCGAATGCGGACAAGGCGATTTTCTCGGTACATTGCCACAATGACTTGGGTTTGGCTGTTGGCAACTCCTTGTCAGCCGTCCTGAATGGTGCGCGACAGGTAGAGTGTACGATCAATGGTCTGGGGGAACGTGCCGGTAATGCTTCTCTGGAAGAAGTGGTCATGGCAGTGCGTACCCGTGCCGATGTATTCCCGGTCGAAACCCGTATCGACACCACTCACATTGTGCCAACCTCACGCCTGGTTTCCAGTGTCACCGGTTTTCCCGTGCAGCCGAACAAGGCCATTGTTGGTGCGAATGCGTTTGCGCATGAATCCGGCATCCATCAGGACGGCGTGCTCAAGCATCGTGAAACCTATGAAATCATGCGGGCGCAAGATGTTGGTTGGACAGACAACAAGATTGTCCTTGGCAAGCATTCCGGGCGTAACGCCCTCAAGACCCGCTTGCAGGAGCTAGGCATTGAGCTGAAATCGGAAGAAGAATTGAATACCGCGTTCTCGCGCTTCAAGGATTTGGCAGATCGTAAGCACGACATCTTCGACGAAGACCTGATGGTGCTGATGATGGATGCGCGTTCCGCACAGGAACAGGTCGCGTATGAACTGGTGTCTTCCCACGTCTGTTCCTCAACGGGTGAAGCGCCGCAAGCCAGTGTGACCCTGAAAACACAAGGCAAGGAACAAACTGCTACGGCGGTGGGCGGTGGCCCGGTTGATGCGGTCTACAAGGCGATTGAAAGTATTGTTGGTGAAACCGCCACGCTGGCGCTGTATTCCGTCAGCAACATTACCAGCGGTACGGATGCACAGGGTGAGGTAACGGTACGTCTGGAAAAGGCAGGGCGCATCATCCACGGGCATGGCGCGGATACCGACATCGTGATTGCCTCTGCCAAGGCCTATGTGGATGCGTGGAACAAGCTCGCCAGTCAGGATCAGCGGGCGCATCCGCACCAGCACGACGGGGTGTAAGCGTCGGTGGATGCGCAACTGCGGGACAGGTACATGCAGGCGATGGGGATTCCGGTGTGGAAGCCGAAAGATACCCCTCACCCCCCGCCCCCCTCTCCCTCAAGGGGAGAGGGGGAGGAAGAGATGCCATCCGTTCTGCTAAACTCGTACCCTTCTTCACTCCCCTCTCCCCTTGAGGGACGACGCGAAGAGCGGCTGGGTGCGGGGCGGGGGGTGAGGGGTTCTTCTTGCTCCCACCTCTCCTGGGACGAACTCCGCGCCACCGTCCAGTCCTGCACCCGTTGCGATCTTGCCAAAACCCGTACCCAGACCGTATTTGGCACCGGCAACCAGCAGGCTGTTTGGATGGTAATCGGGGAAGCACCCGGTGCAGAGGAAGACAAACAGGGGCTACCGTTTGTGGGCAAAGCCGGGCAATTGCTCAACAACATGCTGGCAGCCATCGGGATGCCGCGTGAAACGGTGTATATTGCCAATGTCCTCAAATGCCGCCCTCCCAACAACCGTGATCCCAAACCGGATGAAGCAGCCAACTGTCGGGGCTATTTGGAAAGGCAGATCGAGTTGGTCAATCCCGCCCTGATTTTGGTGGTAGGGCGCATTGCTGCGCAAAACATGCTACAAACTGACGCACCACTGGCGCGTTTACGCGGGCGCGAGCATCTTGCTCCTGTCAGCCGTACACCCGTTGTGGTGACTTATCACCCTGCCTACCTGTTACGCCAACCTGCCGACAAACGCAAAGCGTGGCAGGATTTGCTGTTTGCCCGCGAAGTTGCTGCCCGTTATGTCCGCTGAAACCGATTTGTTACCGTTGCGCCCCATGACTGCCGATGATATTGAGGCAGTGATGCAGGTTGAACAAGCGGCTTTTCCCTATCCCTGGACGCAGGGTATTTTTATGGATTGCCTCAAACACGGTTATTCCGGCTGGGTTTATGAGCAGGATGGGCAAATTTGCGGTTACGCCATGATGATGTTCGTGCTGGATGAAATGCACCTGTTGAATATTTGTGTTCGTCCACTGGATCAGGGCAAGCGTCTGGGCAGCCGTTTGCTTGGTACACTGGAGCGGATTGCACGTGGAGCCAAAGCAGAAACCTGTTTTCTGGAAGTACGCCAATCGAATTTTCAGGCGATTCGTCTATATCTGAATGCTGGTTTCAATGAGGTCGGGGTACGCAAGGGTTACTACCCGGCGGCAGTTGGGCGGGAAGATGCCATCGTCATGGCAAAAACATTGCTGTGGGTGTTGTAAAAAGGTTGCAGATGGGGTATGTGTTAGTGGTTAGTAGTGGTATTATTACCACTTTCTGGTGTAAGTGACGGCTATATTGTGTCCAAAACGGAATTTGTTGAATCAGTGGGCGATATTGTTGGCAGTAACGAGGAAACGGTTTCTGTCACGGTACACGCTATTGCCCCTGACAAGATATGTGGTCGCGCCAAGGATGTGATCAGGCGCTTACAGAAAGCGGGTTACGAAGCCTATCTGGTAGGTGGTTGTGTGCGTGACTTGTTGCTGAACCGCACTCCCAAAGATTTTGATATTGCCACTAGCGCCCGCCCTGAAGAAATCCGCAAGCTGTTTAATTCCTGTCGCCTGATTGGGCGGCGTTTCCGCCTTGCCCACATCTATTACGGGCGTGATTATCTGGAAGTCGCAACCTTCCGCGCCCCGCATGATGACAGCGATGATGGCGGCAAAGTTAACGACGAAGGCCGTATCCTGCACGACAATGTGTACGGTACGCTGGAAGAGGATGTGTGGCGGCGCGATTTCACCATCAATGCCTTGTTTTACAACCCAAGCAATGGTGAATTACTGGACTTTGTTGGTGGTCTGGCAGACTTACAGCAAGGCAAGGTACGTTTGCTTGGCGACCCGGAAAAGCGTTTCCGCGAAGATCCGGTACGGATTCTGCGGGCAGTCCGTTTCGCCGCCAAACTCGGTTTTGAGATTGAGGCGCGTACCCGTGAATTCATTACGCCGCTCGCCATCCTGCTAGAAGGCATTTCGGCTGCCCGCCTGTTCGACGAAATCATCAAGTTGCTGCATTGCGGCGATGGCTGGAAAACTTTCCAGCTTTTGCGTGAATACGACATCCTGCAACACCTGTTGCCGTTGACCGCCGAGAGTATTGTCGAGGATGCAGAAGGTATCTTTGAGCGGATGCTGGAATTGTCCCTGACCAACACCGATCAGCGTATTGCGGATGGCAGGTCGGTCATGCCCGCGTTCTTGTATGCCGTATTGCTGTGGCACAAGGTGCACATGGCTTCTGTTGCCGCACAGTTGCAGGGTTTCCCGGAAATGCAGGCGTGGCATCTGGCGGCAACTGATGCCTTGCGTGATCAGGTGGACTGCACCGCTATTCCGCGCCGTTACAGCAATGTAACCCGTGAAATCTGGGCGCTGCAATCACGTTTCCGTTATCACGATTTGCGCCGTGCTAATACCTTGCTGGTGAATCCGCGTTTCCGGGCTGCTTACGATTTTCTATGCCTGCGGGCGCAAGCGGGCGAGCCGGTCAAGGATGAAGCCGAGTGGTGGACTGCTTTCCAGCAGGCTAGCCCGGAAGATCGTCCCGGTTTGTGCAAGGGCGGGCAGGGCAGAAACAGCCAGCAACGCCGCCGTAAGAAGCGCAAGAATAGCGGTAGCAATGCCAAATCTGCCGCGCCTTCGGCGGAATGACATCCATCACCTGTTATCTCGGACTGGGCAGCAATCTGGGCAACCCGGCTGTTAATTTGCGTTCTGCACTGGCACAACTGGCAGCCTGGGAAGGGGTTGAGTTGGCAGGTGTTTCGCGTTTCTACACCAGCAAGCCAATGGGGCCACAAGATCAGCCGGATTATGTAAACGCAGTCGCTTGCGTGCAAACCACCCTTGATGCTCACACCTTGCTGCATGTTTTGTTTGCAGTTGAGCGGGCGCATGGGCGGGTACGCGATGCCAGCTTGCGCTGGGGGCCACGTACTCTTGACCTCGACCTGCTGTTGTATGGCGATGAAACCATCGAATCCCCGGATTTACGTGTGCCACATCCCGGCGTTTGTGAGCGTTCATTCGTCGTATTGCCATTGGCTGATCTAGCGCCGCATCTGGTATTCCCCAGCGGACGCCGCTTGCAGGATTGTCTGCAAGCCTTGACCTGCGATGACCTTTACCCGCTGAGCTGAGCTTCACCCAGGAACGCTTGCTTGCCCTTCGCCAGCTTGAACCACACGGTGTAAACCGCAGGCAGGAACAGCAGCGTCAGCAGCGTTGCCACCAGCAACCCGCCCATGATCGCAATTGCCATCGGCCCGAAGAACACACTTTCCGACAGTGGGATCATCGCCAGTATCGCCGCGAGCGCGGTCAGCATGATGGGGCGGAAGCGGCGCACGGCAGCTTCGATCACTGCATCACGCGGCACTTCTCCATCATCAATATTACGCTCAATCTGATCCACCAAAATCACCGAGTTGCGCATGATCATCCCGGAAAGTGCGATCGTCCCCAGCATTGCCACAAATCCGAACGGCTTGTCGAACAGCAGCAGGAACACCGCCACCCCGATCATGCCGAACGGCGCAGTCAGCACCACCATGATCACGCGCTGGAAACTTTGCAACTGGATCATCAGCAAGGTCAGTACCACCACGATGAACAGCGGGAAGCCTGCACCAATGGATTCGTTGCCCTTGGCGCTTTCTTCCACCGCACCGCCCGTTTCCAGTTTGTAGCCCAGTGGCAGGGTAGCGCGGATGTCACCCAATTGAGCTTCCACCTGTGTGGTGACGGTTGGGGCTTGAATCTTGGTGTAAATATCGCCGCGCACGGTAATGGTACGGGTACGGTTGCGATGCCAGAGGATGCCTTCTTCCTGCACATAATCGATTTTCGCCAGTTGTGACAAGGGCACGGTTTTGCCGGTGGTTGTCGGCACATTCAGCCCGGCAAGGCGCGATACCATGTCACGGTCGGTTGCCGTTCCTCGTAGCAGGATGGGAATGGTTTGATCCTGTTCACGGAATTCGCCAATGGTTGTGCCGCTCAAGGTGCTTTGCAGCAGTTGCGACAGCGCGGATTGGGTCACGCCGAGGCTGATGGCTTTAGCGGTGTCGAGTTTGAGGCTGATGGCTTTGCTGCGTTCGTTCCAGTCCAGATGCACGTTGACCAGATTGGGGTTGGCACGCATCACGCTGGCAACTTGTTCGCCCAATTCCCGTAGCTTCCACAAGTCATCACCGGAGACGCGGAATTGCACCGGGTAGCCCACTGGCGGGCCGTTTTCGAGGCGAATCACGCGCCCACGTGCCAGACTGAAATCCGGGTTGTTGTCGAGCCGCTCAATCAGCTTGCTGCGCAAGGCTTCGCGGTCGGCAATGCTGTTGGTGGTAATCACGAATTGCGCAAAGCTGGCAGCAGGCAATTGCTGGTCTAGCGGCAGGTAGAAGCGCGGCGAACCATTGCCTACATACGCCACAAAGTTGTCGATGTGTTCCTGCTGGGTGTTGAGGTATTGCTCCAGCTTGTCCACTTCGGTCTGGGTGGCTTGTAGGGAGGAGCCTTCCGGTAGTTTCAAATCCACCACCAGTTCCATGCGGGTCGAGTCGGGGAAAAACTGTTGTTGCACGAACTGGAACAGGAACAGCGACCCGGCAAAGGTGGCGATGGTCAGCAGGATGACGGTGACGGGGTAGGCCACACATTGCTGGATCAGGTGGCGGAACCAGCGGTAGAAAGCTGAAGATAACCCCTCACCCCAACCCCGCACCCAGCCCCCTGAGGGGTCGTCCCTCAAGGGGAGAGGGGCTAAGAGGTCATCATTCTTGCCCCCCCTCGCCCCTTGAGGGAGAGGGGGATGGGGGGTGAGGGGTTCTTTCAACAACTTATACCCCAGATACGGAATCACAATCACTGCCGCAAACCACGAGATCACCAGCGCAATGGTCACCACTTCAAAGATTGAGCGGGTATATTCCCCCACCGACGATTGCGCGGTGGCAATCGGCAGGAACCCGGCAGCCGTCACCAGCGTGCCGGTCAGCATCGGGAAGGCGGTGGTGCTGTAGGCGAAACTGGCAGCCTTGACCCGATCCCAGCCTTCTTCCATTTTCACCACCATCATTTCGATGGCGATAATGGCGTCATCCACCAGCAAGCCCAGCGCCAGCACCAGTGAACCCAACGAAATCTTGTGCAAGCCGATGCCGAACAGGTGCATGGTGAAAAAGGTTGCTGCCAGCACCAGCGGGATGGAGAGTGCCACCACCGTTCCAGCCCGTAGCCCTAAGCTGATGAAACTCACCGCCAGCACGATCACCACGGCTTCAAACACCACTTGCAGGAATTCGCCCACCGAGCGTTTGACGGCAGCAGGCTGGTCGTTGACCCGGTGCAATTCCATGCCGACCGGAAGCTGGTTGCCGATGCGTACCAGCGCTTCGTCCAGCGATTTGCCCAGCGCAATGATGTCGCCGCCTTTGCGCATGGAAATGCCAATGCCCAGCGCCTCCTGCCCCTGGTAGCGGAAGGTGGAATGTGGTGGGTCAGCATAGCCGCGTTTCACCTCCGCCACTTCGCGCAGGCGCAGGGTGCGGTTGCCGATCACGATTGGCAGGTTGCGGATGTCTTCCAGATTGGTGAAAGCCCCTTGCGGGCGCACGTAAATGCGGTCGGCACTGGTGTTGTATGCACCCACGGCGGCAACGGCGTTCTGTGCCTGCAACACATCCACCAGTTGCTGCACGCTGAAACCGAGGTTGGCCAGCTTGCTGTTGGAAAGCTCGATGGTGACGCGCTCTTCCTGTTCGCCGATACTGAGGATTTTAGCTACGTCCTTCACCAGCAGCAGTTCCTTGCGGATATTGTCGGCAGCGTCGCGTAACTGGGCGTAGTTGAAACCGTCACCGGTCAGGGCAAAGATATTGCCGTAGGTTTCGCCGAATTCGTCGTTGAACAGTGGGCCGATCACCCCTTGGGGTAGGGTATGGCGCATGTCTCCAACCCGTTTGCGGAGGTCGTAAAACATGCCTTCCATTGCGGAGGAAGGGGCGTTGTCTTTGGCGATGACGAAAATATTGGTTTCACCGGGGCGCGAAAAGCTGCGTACCACGTCCACGTACTGGGTTTCCAGCATGACTTTTTCGATGCGGTCGGTGACTTGCGACTCGATTTCTTGCGCGGTAGCACCCGGCCAGTAGGCTTGCACCAGCATCACCTTGAAGGTGAAGGGTGGGTCTTCGGATTGCCCCAGCTTGTTGTAGCCGAAAATGCCCAGCCCCAACGTCAATACCATCAGGTAGAGGACAAAATTGCGGTGGCGTAACGCCCATTCCGACAGGTTGAAACCGTTCATGGTGTGGCCTTCCCATCATACGGGACGGGGTTGATGGTTTGCCCGGCGCTGAGTTTGTGGATACCGGCGGCAATGACTTTGACGCCCGGTTGCAAGCCACTGACGGTGACGCCATCGTCGTGGTAAGCAATCAGGGTGACAGCTTGCAGTTGCACCTGGTTGTCAGCAGCAACGACCCAGACAGCCGGTTGCTTGTCCTGCTGGAACAGGGCGGAAGCTGGCAACCAGCTTGCACCGCTGGCTTGCGCATTCGGCAGGCTGACATCGGCGGTGACACCGAGGCGCAAATCGTCCGGCGGGTTCAGCAGGCTGATCTTGACCAGAAAGCTGCGGGTGGCATCGGTAGAGGGGGAAATTTCGCGTACCTTGCCCTGGAATGGTTTGTCAGGCTGTGACCACAGTTTGATGTCGGTGACAGTGCCGGTTTTGAGCGACTGGGCAGTGGCTTCACCGACACGGATGTGCACTTCGCGTTCACCGTCGTAGGCGATGTGGGCAACGGGTTGTCCGACGGCGACCACTTGCCCGGTTTCCACATTGACCTGGGTAATGATGCCGGGTTGGTCGGCCTTGAGTTCGGTGTAGCCTGTCTGGTTGCCGCTCAGTTTGAGTTGCGCTTTGGCAGAAGCGACGCGGGCGGCGGCGGCATCGTGGGCAGCTTGCGCGGCGTCGAGCGCGGCTTGCCCGATGAATTGCTTGCGGCGCAATTCGGCAACTCGTGTGAGTTCAGCTTTGGCATTGGTCAGGTCGGCTTCGGCAGCAGCAAGGCTGGCTTTGGCGGTGGCAAGGCCGAGGTTGAGGTCGGCAGTGTCGAGGCTTGCGAGCGTTTGCCCGGCTTTGACCATATCGCCGGGTTCGGCGTTGCGGGCGGTGACTTTGCCACCGACGCGGAACGAAAGGTCGGCTTCAAAACGGGCTTTGGTTTCGCCTGACCAGGTGAGGGTGGTGGTGCTGGTTTGGTCGCTGACTGTCCAGACCTGGGCGGGGCGGATGACCGGGGTGGTGGTTGCGGGTTCCTTGCAGGCGCTGAGTGTTAACAAGAGAAAGAGAGGGATAAGTGAAAAATACTTTATCATCATGGTTCCTCCGGCATCAGTGCGCCACGCCACAGGGCGTTCAGGGCGGTTTCCAGCATGTACAGATAATCGTCGGTGCAGGCGCACAGCAGCGAGCGTTCTTTCATCAGTTCCTTGAGTGGGGAAGGGCGCATCAATTGCCACAAGCCAAGGAACAGGGAGTAACTTTGCAGCATCAATGCTTGGGTGGCTTGGGGGAAATGGGTGCGTAGTGCCTCGACGAGTTCGTTCAGTTGGGCATAAGTACGTTCTTCAAACGCAAAGGCAATGTCCAGCGGTATTTGCCGTTCCAGCAGACCGTGGCACAGCGTTGCCAGTGGTAGGAATGCGGGGAAGTCGTGCAGGAACTGACGGTTGACGGTAAACAGGTCGTTCAACGTCATCGGCTGGTCAGTCTGGCTGGCGCGTGCCTTCATGCGGTTGAAAAAGGTGTTGACGTGGCGCTCGTGGATAGCGAGAAACAGCTCTTCCTTGCTGCGGAAATACAGGTAGACTGTACCTTTGGCTAGCCCGGCGGTAGAGGCAATGTCGGCAACGTTGGACATGCGTTCCGGCTGGGCAAGCCAGAGCTGTTCGGCGGCATCAAGGATGGCTTCGCGGCGCAGTTCCTTGTCTTCAGGGTTGGTGGCACGGATTTGCATGTAAATGACTAGCGGTCAGTTGTTTGGAGTGATTCTAAATGACTGTTAGTCAGTTGTCGAGAATGTTGCACCACCAATAATTGCCGCATCCGTGTGATGCGTTTTGCACAGTCCGTAAGATGCCGAGTATGTTGGGTAAAAACTATTTCCATTTCAGTCTGTTGGTGTTGTTAGCCGCGTGCGGGGAAAAAGAACCAGAGATTCCCCCAGCACAAACCACTGGCAATCAAAGTGCCGTGGTCAGTGATGTAACTGGTAACGTCAATATCCAGTACAAGGATGAGCGTGCTGCCACAGATGTGCTTGCCCCTCAAGCTGATGGCAAGGGCGACCAAAGCCCCATCATCCAGCAGGTTAGCGGCGACGCTACTGTCCAATACGTCACCAACTTTTACGGTGCAAATGCCGCTGATGTCAAACGCCTGCAAGACGACCTTCATCTCTCGCAACAAGCTGCCGAAGCCTTACTCAAACAGTTGGCTAACAAGCAGGTGGCTGTTGAAAACCGTACCCAGGAATTTACGTACCTTGCCCAGAAATACGCCGATCTGCAAAAAAATCTGGGGGCTGGCAATTCAACCGATGCATCAAGCCTGCAAGCGCAGGAAGCCCTGCAAGCTGGTGATCTGGACAAGGCGGAAAAGTTGCTGGAACAGGCTTATCAGCGCGGTGCACAGCAAGCGCGGCAACGCTTGAGCCAGCACGCCTTGTTGCTGGCGGAATTGAGCGAGTTGAAACTGGAGCGAGACAAATCCATCGAGCGTTATCAAACGGCAATCCATCTCCAGCCTGACAATCTGGATGCCTGGCAAAACCTGGCGAGACTGGCGGAAAAGGTTGGAGATACCCGACTGGCATTGAGCGCATGGGATCAACTCGGCAAGCAAACCCATGCGGACAACCAGCCCCGGATGCATTTCGCTGCCTTGTTGGGTAGTGGCGACATGCAAAAAGAACAGGGCAATAGTCAGGCAGCTTTGCAACAGTATCAGCAGGCGCAGCAATTCATGCAGCAACTTGCCAGCCGGTTTGCCGATAACCCTGATTGGCAACGCGGTTTGGCCGTAAGTTTGAACCGGATGGCAGTCATCCAGCGCAGCAATGGTGATAATGTGGCTGCTTTGCAGAATTTACAGGCTAGTGCTGACATTAGCAGGAAACTATGGGCTGCTGATGCCAACAATCTGGTGGTGCAACTGGATTTGTTACCGGTGCAGGAAAACATGGGTGACATCCAGCAGGACATGGGGGATTTGCCAGCCGCGTTGCAAAGCTACCAGCAAAGTTTGCAGATCAGCCAGCGTTTCGTGCAGATGGATGCAAGCAATCGCCAGTGGCAGCGCAATCTGGCGGTCAGTTACACCAATATCGGAGAAATCCAGATGTTGCGGGGGGACACTGAAGCTGCCTTGAGCGCCTTCCAGAACACGCTTGCCATCAACCAGCAGCTTGCCGGGCACGAGCCAGATGACGCCAGGGCGCAGCGCGATCTTGCTACCAGTTTCTTCAAACTGGGTCGTGCATACCAAAGCAACAACCAGTTGGATGAAGCCCTGCAAGCCTTTCAGGATGAAATGGCGATTACCCGCAAACTGGCGCAACTGGATGCCAATAATCAGGAATGGCAGCGTGATCTGAGCATTTCGCTGGACGCACTGGGCGACATTTACCAGTTGAAAAAGGATGGAGCAGCCGCCCTGAAATCCTTGCAGGAAGCTCAAGCTATTCGTGAAAAGCTGGTACAGCATGACCCCGCCAATGTGCAATGGCTGGCTGATCTGGTGGTTAGTCTGGAACGGGTTGGCGATGTCCAGCAAGACAATGGCGACCAGCAAGCAGCCTTGGCTACGCTGCAACAGGCAGTCAGACAGGGGGACAAACTGCTTCAGCTTAACCCTGACAACCGGCAATGGCAGGGCGATCAGGCAGCACGTTACAACCTGCTGGGTTACGCCCTGCATTTGGCAGGCGATACCAAAGCAGGCATTGCCACTTTCCAGCAAGCCATCGGGTTGTCGGAAAATCTGGTTAAAGCCAAACCTGATGTGTGGCGCTGGCAGATGGATCTGGCTTCGCATTACCTGCGTCTGGCAGATTTGCAAACAGAGCAGCGTCCGGTTTTGTTGCGCAAGGCGCAAACCATCCTGCAAAACTGGCAACAAACCCAACCCCTGCCTGACAAGCAACAACAGTGGCTGGCGAATATTACACAGGAACTTGACCCGGCTGCTGCTGACCGGACACCCGTCCTGCAAGGTGTGGCAGGACAAGCCAGCGTGCAACATATTACGACCGCAAATGATACGGTCATCAGCAAAACCGGACAGAATCCGGTAGGGCAGCAAACGGCAACGGGTTTGCAGACAACGGGCGACCAAAGTGCCATCGTCACGCAGGTACAGGGCAACGTTACTATCCAGTACGTCACCAACTTTTATGGGGCAGATGAACAGGCAGTCAAACAGTTGCAGGACAAGCTCAAGCTGGACAAGCAGCAAGCTGAAGCCCTATTGAAAAACATCGCTGACAAGAATCTGGCACTGGCAACCCGCACCCGTGAATTTGCCCAGCTTGCCCAGACCTACAGCGATTTGCAGACCCGTTTGGGGAACTATGCTGCGACCGACGTGCTGGCACAACAAGCCCGCCAGGAATTGCAGACAGGCAATCTGAATGTGGCAGAAACCCTGCTGCAACGTATTTACGAGCGCGATCAGCAATTGGCGGATCAGCAACTGGCGCAACGGATGTTTGATCTGGCGGAAGTCAGCGCCCTGAAACTTGATTACCCCAAAGCAATGGAACGTTATCAGGCGGTACTGAAACATCAACCCGACAACCTGACGGCATGGCAACATCTGGCAGAAATCGCCAGTAAAACAGGTGATTCTTCCCGAGCGATTCAGGCATGGACGGATATGGCAAACCATGCTGATCCACAGCGCGAGCCTGCCCTGTACATGACAGCCTGGCTGGGCAAGGGTGACATGCTACTGGCGCAGGGCAAAACGGACGACGCTATTCATGCCTATCAAACGGTACAAACCACCGCACAAAAGCTGGTGCAACAGCAGCCGGATAACCCTGACTGGCAAACATTATTGTCTTCCAGCTTCAACAGCCTTGGTTCCCTGTATCAGGTCAAGGGGGAGAGCGCACAGGCATTACAAAACCTGCAAGCAGCGTTGGATCTGGCAAAAAAACTGGCAAGGCAGTCGCCTGACGACACGGGTAAGCAACGTGATTTGGGTGTGAACTTGAACAAGCTGGCTCATGCCCAGCGTCTCGGTGGTAATAATGCGGCGGCACTCAAGGCTTTCCAGCAAGCATTAACTATCCGCGAAACGTTGGTGCAAGGTGAGCCTGACAACAGCCAGTGGCAACGTGACCTGTTCGTAAGTCTGAACAACGTGGCAGAAATGGAGCAATTGCAAGGCAATAATCCCGCCGCTTTGGCACGCTTTCAGCAGGCACTGGGCATTATGGAAAAACTGGTGCAGCAAGACCCGGCGGATGTTGGCTGGCAAAGCGATCTGGTCATTAGTCTCAACAAGCTGGGGGTACTTCAGCAGCAAAGTGGCGAACAGGATGCAGCCCTGCAAGCCTTCCAGCGTTCTGTGGTCATTCTGGAGAAACTCATCCAGACCGACCCGGATAATATCGACTGGCAACGTGATCTCGGCATCAGCTACGAAAATATCGGCGAGAGTGAGCAAGCCAGGGGTAATAACAAGGCGGCTTTGACGGCATTTCAGCAATCACTGGAGCAGAAAGAAAAAATTGCAGGCAAAGACCTGAAAAATGCCGAATGGCAGCGTGATCTGTCTGTTGGGCTAGGCGATCTGGCAGCGTTCCATCTGGCAAACAACGATCAGGTCAAGGCACTGTCTTTGTTGCAGCGTACTGCACAAATCCGGGGCAAACTGGTGGAACACGATCCTGACAATATCCAGGTGAAAAACGATTACCTGCGCAGCCTGATTCAACTGGGAGAAACGCAGCAAACTCAGGAGGATAATGCCGGGGCACTGCAAAGTTACCGCGATGCGCTCACTGTTACGCAACAATTGGCTGAAAAATCAGTGGATAATGCTGACTTGCAGGGTGAGATGGCGACCAACCACAACCGTATCGGTTCGGTATTGCTCGCTCAGAAAAAACTGGCGGATGCTCGTCACTCCTTTGAAACGGCACTTGCCATGTTTCAGCAACTGGTGAAAACCAGCCCTGAGCATGTTGGTTGGCAAATGGGCATTGTGGGCAGCAAATACCAGATGGCGAAAACCTACCAGGATGCGCAGCAGCACGATACCTTGCTGCGTGAAGCTATCAGCATTCTGGAACAACTGCGGCAGGAACAGCGTTTGCCGGACGAATTCAAGACCTGGCCGGAAGAAATGCGCAAGGAACTGAAAAACGGCTAACGAAACGGGAATTTTTTGCAGCCTTCCTGCATCACGTACACTGACTGTCTTACAACACTGAAGAGCAGAAGGAGTACACATGAAACAACCTGTATGGCACTGGCTGGGCGGCATGGCTTTGCTGGCTTTGAGCCTCAACACCTGGGCGGCCGACAAATCCATCCATCAAGGCATCGTGGATAACTACAAAGCCGAAAAAGTATCGGATCATGTTTATGTCATCCACGGCCCTGCCGGTCAACCCAGCAAAGAAAACCAAGGCTTTATCAACAATCCGGGGTTCATCGTGGGTGATAGCGAAGTGGCAGTGGTCGACCCTGGTTCCAGCGCCGCGATTGGGCGGGCAGTGCTGGCACATATCCGCAAGGTCACAGACAAGCCTGTCACCAAGGTTTTCATTACCCATATTCATGGCGACCACTGGCTGGGCAATCAGGCTTTCAAGGAAGCCAATGCCGATACCCGCTTTTACGCAAGTGCAGGCATGATTGAAGAGGCGAAAAACGGCGCGGGTGATTCTTGGGTGGAAACCATGAATACCATGACCGAAAACGCCACAGCAGGTACAGAAATTGTCATTCCCGGCGAGCCCCTGAGTCAAGATCAGGCAATCAAGGTGGGCAATGTGACGGTCAAAGCCCATCTGGTAGAAGGCAAAGCCCACACGTCCAACGAAGTGATGTTTGAAGTGGTGGAGGACAAACTATTATTTACTGGCGATACCATCAGCAACAAACGCCTGATCATGATGGATGAAGGCAGTTTTCCCGGCAGTGCCAGCAATGCAGAACGGATTTCCGCAATGGATGTAAAAACCATTGTTCCCGGTCACGGTGCAACTGGCGACAAAGCCATCGTGACAGCTTACGGCAAGTACATGAGTACCCTGTACAGTGCGGTCAAAGAGTTGCGTGAAACCATGGAAGCCCATGAAATGAAACCCAAAGTCATCGAAAAACTGACTGACAGCAAAGACTGGCACAGTTTCGACGAAATTCTGGGCAAACACATCAGTCTGGCAATTCTGGAAGCTGAGCAGGAAGATTTCTAAATCATATAGTTCTTTCTTGTCTGAAGCGGGGTTGGTATCATCCCCGCTTTTCTTTTTTGCATTGCGATACACATGGAACTCAACCCCACCTATACCAAAATCAAAGATCTCCAAGGGCGCGTGGACGCTCTGAGGGGGTATCTTTGACTACGAATTCAAGAGCGAACGCCTAGAAGAAGTCAGCCGCGAACTGGAAGATCCCAAAGTCTGGGATAACCCGCAACGCGCCCAGGATCTCGGCAAGGAACGCGCCGTGCTTGAAGGCATTGTCGGCGGTTTGGACAAACTGACCTCCGGTCTTGCTGATGCCAAAGAACTGCTGGAACTGGCGGAAATGGAAGACGACGCAGCCAGTGCCGAAGCCGTCATTGCCGATGTGGATGGGCTGGAAGCCAAAGTTGCCAAACTCGAATTCGAGCGCATGTTCTCCGGCGAAATGGATCACAACAACGCATTCCTCGACATCCAGGCCGGTTCCGGTGGCACGGAAGCACAAGACTGGGCGGAAATCCTGCTGCGCATGTACTTGCGTTGGGGTGAAGCCAAGGGTTTCAAGACCGAACTGATGGAAGCCTCCGCCGGTGACGTGGCAGGCATCAAGAGCGCCACCATCCGCTTTGAAGGTGAGTATGCGTTCGGCTGGCTGCGCACCGAAACCGGCGTACACCGTCTGGTGCGCAAATCGCCGTTCGATTCCGGCAACCGCCGCCACACCTCGTTCAGTGGCGTGTTCGTATCCCCTGAAATCGACGACAACATCGAAATCGACATCAACCCGGCGGATTTGCGTATTGACGTTTACCGTGCATCCGGCGCTGGTGGTCAGCACGTCAACCGGACGGAATCAGCGGTACGTATTACCCATATGCCCACCAACACGGTGGTGCAGTGCCAGAGCGGGCGTTCCCAGCATCAAAACAAGGATACCGCGATGAAACAGTTGCGTGCCAAGTTGTATGAGCTGGAAATGATGAAACGCAACGCTGAAAAGCAGGCGCTGGAAGACAGCAAATCCGACATCGGTTGGGGCAGCCAGATCCGTTCCTACGTTCTCGACCAGTCGCGTATCAAGGATTTGCGTACCGGTGTGGAAACTGCCAATACCCAGGCAGTGCTGGACGGCGACCTCGACAAATTTATTGAAGCAAGTTTGAAAAGCGGCTTGTAAGACCCTCACCCCCTAGCCCCCTCTCCCACCAAGCGGTAGAGGGGGAACAAGAGCAAGGTTAATACCATGAGCGAACAGGAACTCCATCACGAGCATCACGATGAAAACAAACTGATCACGCAACGCCGCGAAAAGCTGGCGAAGCTGCGTGAACAGGGTGTGCCATTTCCCAACGATGTGGTGCGTGAACACAAAGCCGCTGAACTGCACGCGCAATACGGCGAACATGACAAGCCGTGGTTTGAAGAAAACCCGGTGGAAGTAACCGTTGCCGGGCGCATGATGCTCAAGCGTCTGATGGGTAAGGCCAGTTTTGCCACCATTTCCGACGTGTCCGGGCGCATCCAGCTTTATACCCAGAAAAACGTGCTGGGCGATGAGCTGTTTGGCGAATATAGCCACTGGGATTTGGGTGACATCGTGTGGGCGCAGGGTGTGCTGTTCAAAACCCAGACCGGCGAACTGTCGGTCAAGGTCAGGGAAATTCGCCTGCTGACCAAATCGCTGCGCCCGCTGCCGGAAAAATTCCACGGCCTGACTGACCATGAGCAGCGTTACCGCCAGCGTTACATCGACCTGATCATGAATCATGACACGCGCGATGCTTTCATTGTACGTTCCAAAATTGTCAGCTATATCCGTAACTTCTTCATCCAGCGTGATTTTCTGGAAGTGGAAACGCCGATGTTGCAGATCATCCCCGGTGGAGCGACCGCTCGGCCTTTCATCACCCATCACAATGCGCTGGATCTGCCGATGTACCTGCGTATTGCGCCGGAACTGTTCCTCAAGCGTCTGGTGGTGGGCGGTTTTGAGCGTGTGTTTGAAATCAACCGCAACTTCCGCAACGAAGGGCTTTCCACCCGCCATAACCCCGAATTCACCATGATCGAATTCTATCAGGCGTATGCGACTTACCACGACCTGATGGATTTGACTGAAACCCTGATGCGCGGTATCGCCACCGACGTGATTGGCAGCACCGAAATCACCTATCAGGGTGAAGTGTTTGATTTCAGCCAGCCGTTTACGCGCATCAGTGTGCGTGATTCCATTTTGCACTTCAATCCGCATGTTACTGGCGAACAGATCGACACGCTGGAAGGGGCAAAAGCGGTTGCTAGCAGTCTCGGCATTCCGCTCAAGGATAGCTACGGCCTCGGCAAGGTGCAGATCGAAATCTTTGAGAAAACCGTCGAACATCGCCTGTTGCAACCGACCTTCATTACCGAATACCCGGCGGAAGTGTCACCATTGGCACGGCGTAACGACCATAATCCGTTCATTACCGACCGTTTCGAGTTTTTCGTGGGCGGGCGTGAAATCGGCAATGGTTTCTCCGAGTTGAATGATGCGGAAGACCAGGCTGAACGCTTCATGCAGCAGGTGGCGGACAAGGATGCGGGCGACGATGAAGCCATGCATTACGATGCCGATTATGTGCGGGCGCTGGAATACGGGATGCCGCCAACCGCCGGGCAGGGGATCGGTATCGACCGGCTGGTGATGCTGTTTACTGATGCACCGTCGATCCGGGACGTGATTCTCTTTCCGCACATGCGACCTGAATAAACGTTGGAGAGGAGATGTTTACCCCAACATCTCTTCCGCTAGCGCCCGTGTTGTCGGCGTGATTTCCATTCCGCCGATCATCCGTGCCACTTCTTCCACCCGTTGCGCCCGGTTCAGGTGTTCGATGCCGGTGCTGGTGTGTTCCTTGCCTTTGAGCTTGGTCACTTTGTAGTGCTGGTGAGCCTGGGATGCGACTTGTGGCAGGTGGGTGACGCACAGGACTTGCCGGTTTTCACCCAATGCGCGTAATTGTTTGCCGACCACTTCGGCAATGCCGCCACCAATGCCAGTATCCACTTCGTCGAAAATCAGCGCGGGCAGGGTGACTTTCTGCGCGGCAATCATTTGGATGGCAAGGCTGATACGTGATAGCTCACCACCGGAAGCGACTTTCAGCAGTGATTTCAGGGGTTGACCGGGGTTGGCAGTGACGGTGAATTCGATCTCGTCCATGCCCAGTGCCTGGAATGTGTTGCTGGTGTTGGGGCTGACGGGGATGGCAAATTTGCCGCCCTGCATTCCCAATTGCTGCATGGCCTGGGTCACGCCGCTGGAAAGCTGTTGGGCGGCCTGTTGCCGCGCCTGGCTTAAGGCATCAGCCTGCTGGCGATAAGTGTCAGCAGCCGCTTGCAACTGTTGTTCGAGTGCATCAAGGTCGTAATCGTCACCGCCAAGCTGGGCGAGTTCGGCCTGAATGCTGGCGAGCCGGGTGGGGAGTTCGTGCGGGTCGGTGCGGTATTTGCGGGCAAGGCTGCGGATGTCAGCAATGCGGTTTTCTACCCATTGCAGGCGTGCGGGGTCAATGTCGAGGCTTTCGGCATAATCACGCAGCAGGCTGGCGGCTTCCTGCACCTGAATCTGTGCCCCATTCAGTAATTCGTGGGCAGGTTCCAGACGGCTATCAACCCGCAGTTGCTGTTCAATATCGTGAATCAGGCGACCTAGCAGGGAATACAGGGATGGTTCATTGTCGTAAAGCTGGTCGTAGCCTTGGGCTGCGGTTGTTCGCAATTGTTCGGCATTGGCGAGGCGGTTGAGTTCTTCGTCAAGCTGTTCCGGCTCGTCGGTTTGCAGGTTGAGGGCTTCCAGTTCCTGAGACTGGAAGCGCAACAGGTCGATACGTTCCTGATGTTGCTGGTTCTGGCTGGTCAGTAGGGTGACGCGCTCGTACAGGGTTTTCCACTGTTTCCAGGCTGCACGGGTACTGGTTAGCAGGGCATCATTAGCGGCGAAAGCATCCAGCAGGTCGCGCTGGGCATCTTTTTTCATCAGCGATTGGTGTTCGTGCTGGCCGTGGATGTCGACCAGTTGTTCGCCGAGTTCGCGTAGCTGGGTGAGGTTGGCGGGGGAACCGTTGATCCAGGCGCGGGATTTACCCTGGGCGGTGATCACGCGGCGCAGCAGGCAGGTTTCCTCATCGCCTTCCATGCCGTGTTCTTCCAGCCAAGTGCGGGCGGAAGGGGTTTGGGTAATGTCCACACTCAGGGTCAGGTCGGCCTTGTCCGCACCGTGGCGCACCGTATGGCTGTCGGCCTTGTCGCCCAGCACCAGCCCGATGGCGTCCAGCAGGATGGATTTGCCTGCGCCGGTTTCGCCGGTGAGGGCGGTCATGCCGGGGTGCAGTTCAAGCTCAAGGGTTTCGATAATGGCGAAGTCGCGGATATGGATGTGTGTCAGCATGGCTTAAAGCTGGACTCCCCAGTGCAGTTTTTCGCGTAAAATGTGGAAGTAATCATAGCCTTGTGGGTGCAGCAGGTGCACTTTTTCCGGGCGGGCGCTGATACGCACACGATCGCCGGATTCCAGTTCGATATTGTTGTGCCCGTCAAACGATACCCGTGCCGGAACATCACGTTGCTCATCAAGCTGGAGTTCCACAGTGCTCTGGCTGCTGAGTACCAGCGGACGGTCGCTGAGGGTATGCGGGCAAACCGGAACCAGTGCAATCGCTTGCAGGGCGGGGTGCATGATCGGGCCGCCACTGGAGAGGGCATAGGCGGTGGAGCCGGTCGGGGTGGTAATGATGATGCCATCCGCCCGCTGGGTGTTGACGAAACTGCCGTCGATCCAAGTGGTGAATTCGATCATGCGGATTTCATCACGTACATGCAGCACCACGTCATTGAGTGCATCGCCGCTGCCAATGATCTCACCGTCACGTTCGGCTTCGGCGTGCAGGATCAGGCGCTGTTCCTCACGGTATTCCCCTGCAAGGATGGCGTCCAGTTGTGTGCCCATTTCATCGGGGGAAACATCCACCAGAAAGCCCAGTCGCCCCAGATTGATTCCGACAATCGGTACTTCATACGCCGCCAGTAAGCGCCCAGCCCCCAGTAAGGTTCCATCACCGCCGACCACAATCGCTAGGTCAATGCGCCGTGCCAGCTCTTCGGCAGACATGGCAGGCAAACCCAGAATCAACCCGGCGTTCTGGTCGCAAAACACCTGAAAGCCGCGCTGGATCAGGAATTCATGCAACTGGAACAGGGTCTTGTCGACCCGGATGTCGTTAGGTTTGGTGAAAATACCGATGTGGGAAAACAGGCTCATGTTGCTGGCTTGCCGTAAAAGCTGCAAGGCTGGCAAAGCTGCGGATAAATTGCAAGTTAAACAGGCTTGTATCCGGGCAGGTTTGCCCCTATAAATGAAGCCATGACAACACATCTGCACCCTGAACTCAATGATCGCGCCCGGCATATCCTTAAAGTGCTGGTGGAAAGCTATATCCATGACGGTCAGCCGGTCGGTTCGCGCAACCTTGCCCGCAGCAGCGGTCTTGACCTGAGCGCTGCCACCATCCGCAATGTAATGGCGGATCTGGAAGAAATGGGCTATATCCGTGCGCCGCATACGTCGGCGGGGCGCATTCCGACTTCGCAGGGCTATCGGCTGTTTGTGGATGCGCTGGTCACGGTGAAACCACCCGAAGAACAGGCCATCCATTTCCTGCAAGGCCAGTTGAAAGCGGAGCGTGATCCCGGTTTCCTGATCCAGTCGGCTTCCAGTCTGTTGTCGGGTATGACCCAACTCACTGGGGTTGTCAGCCTGCCCCGGCGCAATCCTTCCGCGATTCGCCAGATTGAATTTTTGCGTTTGTCCGGCAAGCAGGTGCTGGCGATTCTGGTGATGAACCGCAACGAAGTGCAAAACCGCATCATCCAACTGGATGACGAAGTAAGCGCCAACGAGTTGCAACAGGCTGCCAATTTCCTCAACGAGCGCCTGATTGGCAAGGATTTACGCCAGGCTCGCGCTGCCTTGCTGGAAGAAATGCGCGGACACCGTGAAGAAATGAACCGCATGATGCTGTCCGCCATTGAGTTGGGGGAAAAAACGGTGGCAGATGTGGATGATGCTTCCGGCGAAGATTGCGTGATTGCGGGCGAAACCAACCTGATGGGGTATGACGATTTGTCCGACATCCACAAGTTGCGGGAGTTGTTTGCGGCCTTTACCCGCAAGCGTGACATTCTGGGCTTGCTGGACAAATGCTTGCAGGCTGACGGGGTGAAAATCTTTATCGGGCGTGAATCGGGGCAGGCGGTATTTGACGATTGTAGCTTGGTGACAGCGCCCTATACCGTGGATGGCGAGCAACTGGGGGTGCTGGGCGTGATCGGGCCGAAGCGGATGCCGTATGAACGGGTGATTCCGGTGGTCGATCTTACTGCGAAATTGTTGAGTGTGGCCTTGAAATCCCGCAATTAAACCCTACTCTCCACGGCAGATTGATTTTTATCGCCGTGGAGTAGTAACAAATGACTGATGTCAAAGAAAACATGCCGGATGCCGCAGCAGGCACAGGCACTACCAGCGCAGACCTGCCCCCTGTAGAAGAAACTGCTGTCGAAACGGTCGATGTAGCCAAGCTGCAAGCCGAACTCGAACAAGCCAAAGCCGAAGCTGCCGCCAACTACGACCAGTTCCTGCGTACTCAGGCCGAGCTTGCCAACCAGCGCCGTCGCACCGACAAACTGGTGGAAGATGCCCACAAATACGCCGCGCAAAAGTTCGTCGAATCCCTGATTCCGGTCATCGACAGCATGGAAATGGGCTTGCAGGCGCAAGGTGACATCGAACAAATCCGTGAAGGGATGCAACTGACTCTCAAGCAGTTTGAAACCGTCATGGAAAAATTCAACATTGAAGCCGTTGGCAAGCCTGGCGATGCCTTCAATCCTGAACACCATCAGGCCATGTCTATGCAACCGCACCCTGACTTTGACAACAACACCCTGACCTTGGTTATGCAAAAAGGCTATCTGCTGAACGGTCGCGTGGTGCGCCCGGCGATGGTCATGGTTTGCAAAAAGTAATTTCTGTAACAAAGGCTCTTGAAAAGGGGCAATTGACCCCACATAAACAAGCCAATTGTTTACACCCAAAAACACACAAAGAATTCTGGAGATTTATATCATGGGAAAAATCATCGGTATTGACCTTGGTACAACCAATTCCTGCGTTGCCATCATGGATGGCGACAAGCCGCGTGTCATTGAAAACTCTGAAGGCGACCGCACTACCCCTTCCATCATCGCGTTTACCGAAGATGAAGTGCTGGTTGGTCAGACCGCCAAACGTCAGGCTGTCACCAACCCTGAAAATACCCTGTATGCCATCAAGCGCCTGATTGGTCGCCGTTTCCAGGAAGATGCCGTACAGAAAGACATCAAGCTGGTACCTTACAAAATCGTCAAGGCTGACAACGGCGACGCTTGGGTAGACGTGCGCGGCAAGAAAATGGCACCACCGGAAATTTCCGCCCGCGTGCTGATGAAAATGAAAAAGACTGCCGAAGACTATCTGGGTGAGCCAGTGACCGAAGCAGTCATTACTGTTCCGGCCTATTTCAATGATTCCCAGCGTCAGGCGACCAAGGACGCAGGCAAAATTGCCGGTCTGGATGTCAAGCGTATCATCAACGAGCCAACCGCAGCGGCGCTGGCTTACGGGATGGACAAATCCAAAGGTGACAGCAAGATCGCGGTTTACGATCTGGGTGGCGGTACTTTCGACGTATCCATCATCGAGATTGCGGACGTTGACGGCGAAATGCAGTTTGAAGTGCTCTCCACCAACGGCGACACTTTCCTCGGGGGTGAAGACTTCGACATGCGCCTGATCGACTATCTGGCTGACGAATTCCGCAAAACCAGCGGTATTGACTTGAAAGGCGACCCACTGGCTATGCAGCGTCTGAAAGATGCCGCAGAAAAAGCCAAGATTGAGCTATCTTCCAGCCAGCAGACTGATGTCAACCTGCCTTACATTACTGCTGACGCCACCGGCCCGAAACACCTGAATCTCAAGGTCACTCGTGCCAAACTGGAAGCGCTAGTGGATGACCTGATCAGTCGTACCATCGAGCCGTGCAAGGTTGCGCTGAAAGATGCCGGTTTGTCTGCTGCCCAAATCAACGATGTGATTCTGGTCGGTGGTCAGACTCGTATGCCGAAAGTGCAGGAAGCGGTCAAAAACTTCTTCGGCAAGGAACCGCGCAAGGATGTCAACCCTGACGAAGCGGTTGCCGTTGGTGCAGCTATCCAAGGCGGTGTATTGAGTGGCGGTGTAACTGACATCCTGCTGCTCGACGTTACCCCGTTGTCACTGGGCATTGAAACTTTGGGTGGCGTTTCCACCAAGCTGATTCAGAAGAACACCACCATCCCGACCAAGGCATCACAAGTGTTCTCCACGGCAGACGACAACCAGACCGCTGTGACCGTACATGTGTTGCAAGGTGAGCGTGAAATGGCGCGTGATAACAAGTCGCTGGGTCGTTTCGACCTGCAAGACATCCCGCCAGCACCGCGCGGTATGCCACAGATCGAAGTCACTTTCGACATCGATGCCAACGGTATCCTCAACGTAACGGCGAAAGACAAGGCAACCGGCAAACAGCAGAACATCGTCATCAAGGCATCTTCCGGCTTGTCCGACAGCGAAGTTGAACAGATGATCAAGGATGCGGAAGCACACGCCGAGGAAGACAAGCGCCAGCGTGAACTGGTGGATGTGCGCAATCAGGCTGACAACATGATCCATGCGACCGAGAAATCACTGAAGGAATACGGTGATAAGGTTCCGGGCGCTGACCGTGCGAATATCGAGTCCCTGATCAGTGAACTGCGTGATGCCATCAAGGGCGACAACAAGGACGTGATCCAGCGCAAATCCGAAGCGCTGCTGGAGGCTTCTGGCAAACTGATGCAGGCTATGGCGGGCCAGGCTGGCGGTGACGCTGGTGCGGCAGGTGCTGGCGCACAACAGGCTGGTGGCAAGTCAGGCGACGACGACATCGTTGATGCCGAGTTTGAAGAAGTTGACGGCAAGAAGTAAGCTTAACGCCCTTAACCCCTCACCCCAACCCCTCTCCCTCAAGGGGAGAGGGGCTTAAATGCTTTCTTTCCCCCTCTCCCCTTGAGGGAGAGGGGGCTAGGGG
>DILV01000018.1:41382-67614 GCA_002425225.1 Thiothrix sp. UBA5583 | reverse complement strand
AGGGGGCTAGGGGGTGAGGGGTTTTTCCAATTAAGCAGGAACCGAACCATGTCCAAACGGGATTATTACGAAGTCCTTGGTGTGCAGAAAAACGTCAGCGAGGATGACCTGAAAAAGGCATTCCGGCGTCTGGCAATGAAATACCATCCTGACCGCAACCCTGACAACGCCGAAGCTGAGGCCAGTTTCAAGGAGGCCAAAGAGGCTTACGAAATTCTCAGTGACCAGCAAAAACGTGCTGCTTATGACCAGTTTGGTCATGCCGGGGTAGATCCGTCAGCCGGTGGTTTCGGTGGGCGTGGTGGTGCACAAGGTGGCTTCGGTGACATTTTCGAAGACATTTTTGGCGACATTTTCGGTGGTGGTCGTGGCGGGCGCAACGGCGGCGGCGGGGCAAACCGTGCCTACCGTGGCAGCGACCTGCAATACAACCTTGAGCTGAGTCTGGAAGAAGCTGTCTTCGGTACGACGACCGACATCCGCGTTCCTTCCCTGCAAACCTGTGAAACCTGTCATGGCAGTGGTGCGAAACCCGGCACACATCCGCAAACCTGCCCAACCTGTCATGGCAGTGGTCAGGTACGTATCCAGCAAGGTTTCTTCGCCATCCAGCAAACCTGCCCGCATTGTCATGGCAAGGGCAAGATCATTGCTGACCCATGTACGGATTGTCATGGTCAGGGACGCAAGGAGAAGCAGAAAACTCTGGCAGTACGCATTCCAGCGGGTGTGGACAATGGTGATCGGGTGCGTCTGGCGGGTGAAGGCGAAGGCGGCATGAATGGTGGCCCAGCGGGTGATTTGTATGTGCAGGTATTCGTCAAGCCGCACGCTTTGTTCCAGCGCGATGGCGACAACCTGTATTGCGAAGTGCCGATCCGCTTTACTACCGCTGCCTTGGGGGGTGAGCTGGAAGTGCCAACGCTGGATGGCAACAAGATGAGCCTCAAGATTCCGGCGGAAACCCAGACTGGCAAACAGTTCCGTTTGCGCGGCAAAGGCGTAAAATCGGTACGTAGTTCTGCGACCGGCGACCTGATTTGCCGCGTGGTGCTGGAAACGCCAGTCAACCTGACCCGCCGCCAACGTGAATTGCTGGAAGAGTTGGATGCTTCCATGCATGAAGGTGGCAAGAAACACAGCCCGCAGGAACATGGCTGGCTGGACAAGGCCAAGGATTTTGTCAAAGACCTGTTTGAAGGGGATAAGTAATGACCAGAATAGCTATCGTTGGTGCAAGTGGACGCATGGGCAAGGCGCTGATTGAAGCTTGCGCTCACACCGAGGGACTGGAACTCACGGTAGCAACGGAACACCCTTCCAACCCGCTGGTCGGGGCGGATGCCGGGGCGGTCGCAGGCGTTGGCAGCAACGGCATCAGCATTGCTCCGTCACTGGCGGCGGCAAGCAATGATTTCGACGTACTGATCGACTTTACCCGCCCGGAACCGTGTCTGGAGCATCTGGCCTGGTGTGTGGCGAATGGCAAAAAAATCGTGATTGGCACGACCGGCTTTGATGATGCAGGCAAAGCTGCCATTGCCAGTGCGGCAGAGCAGATTGCAGTAGTATTTGCTCCCAATATGAGTGTTGGCGTCAACCTGTGTCTGAAACTGCTGGATATGGCAGCACGGGTGCTCGGTGATAGCGTCGACATCGAGATCATTGAAGCCCACCATCGCCACAAGGTGGATGCACCTTCCGGTACAGCGTTGCGCATGGGGGAAGTGGTTGCCAATGCCTTGGGGCGTGACCTGAAGGAATGCGCTGTGTATGGGCGTGAAGGTGTAACCGGTGAACGTGACCGTCAGACCATCGGGTTTGCTACCGTGCGTGCCGGTGATGTGGTTGGCGACCATACCGTGATGTTTGCCGATGTGGGCGAACGGGTTGAAATTACCCACAAGGCTTCCAGCCGCATGACTTTTGCCAAAGGTGCGGTACGGGCTGCGGGTTGGTTGCAGGATAAACAGTCCGGCTTGTTCGACATGCAGGATGTGCTCGGGCTGAAATAATGCAAACCACACCTGTCCGCCTCTGGGATTTGCCTACTCGCCTGTTTCACTGGGCGTTGGTCGTGGGGATCAGTTTTTCCTGGTTCTGTGCAGAAACTGGCGGCAACTGGATGGTATGGCATGAACGCAGTGGCATTTTCATCCTGTCACTGGTGCTGTTCCGGCTGGTGTGGGGCTTTATCGGTAGTGATACGGCGCGTTTCAGCCAGTTCCTGACTTCTCCGGCTCACGTAGTCCAGCATTGGCGGGATATTCGGGGGCAGGGTACGGCTTTTCATGCCGGGCACAATCCGTTGGGAGCATGGATGGTGGTAGCCTTGTTGGCAATGGTGTTGTTTCAGGGCAGTACTGGGTTGTTCGCCACCGATGACATTGCTACCGAAGGGCCGCTGGCGGGGTTGGTCTCTGGCAAAACGGCTGAATTGTTAACCTCTGTCCATCACCTGACCTTCAATCTGCTGTTGTTGCTGGCTACGGTGCATGTGGCTGCTGTCATGTTCTACCGTTTCATCAAGCGTACCAACCTGATCAAGGCAATGGTGTTGGGTAAGGCTGACTGGCCTGCTTCTCAGGCACAACCGTCCGGGTTGCGGTTCAAACCGGCCTGGCTGGGGCTGGTGGTATTCGGTTGCGTATACGCGCTGGTCTGGTTCATTATCAAGGTGCTGGCAACTTTCTAATGCCATTTGATTTATCGCAATGCAGCAAACAAGATGTGCTGATCTTGATCCATATCATTAGTATTGATTAATATGCTTATATAAAATGCTCTCCATTGATACTGGTTTCCCCTGCATTGGCTCAGGGGGTGGGAGCACTAAATGAATATTGAAAGTTTGCTTGAGCAATTCGATACAGGCGAAATGTCGGCCCTGATCGGGTTGGCAATCGGTTTGACCTTTGGCATTTTTGCCCAGCAAAGCCGTTTTTGCTTGCGGGCGGCCTGCGTGGAATTCTGGCGTGGTCAGACAGGCAAAAAGTTCTCCATCTGGTTGTTGGCATTTGCCGCAGCCATGATCGGCACACAATATTTCATCGGAACCGGGGCGATTGATACCGGGCAAATCCGCCAGTTGAACAATGCCGGTTCCATGTCAGGAGCCATTATTGGTGGCCTGATGTTTGGGGCAGGCATGGTATTGGCGGGGGGCTGTGCCAGTCGCTTGCTGGTGCTATCAGCGACCGGCAATATGCGCACGATGGTGGCAGGCTTGGTAGTGACCATCGTGGCTCAGGCCTCCCTGCGTGGTGGTTTGTCCCCTGTGCGTGAAGAAATTTCCTCTTGGTGGCTGGTTGATGGCAGTTCCCGCAGTTTTGCCCAATGGTTGCCACCTTACGGTGGGCTAATGCTGGGGGTGGGCTTGTTGGTAGTGGCATTGTGGTTAGCCAAGCGTCATGAGGTCAGCAAATGGTGGAGTTTTGCCGCTGTTATCACTGGCTTGAGTGTGGCGATGGGTTGGGCACTGACCAGTTGGCAAGCCAGCAATTCCTTCGACCTAGTCGCAGTTAAAAGCGTGAGTTTCACCGGGCCTTCTGCTGATACCCTGATGGGTTTGATCAACCAGCCCCATCTGCCGCTGAGTTTTGATGTGGGGTTGATCCCGGGGGTATTTCTGGGAGCATTGCTGGCGGCTTTGCTGACCCGTGAATTCAAATGGCAGAAATTCACCAATGACAGTGGTTTCACCCGCTTTTTCATTGGTGCGGCACTAATGGGCTTCGGTGGTATGCTGGCAGGTGGCTGTGCGGTCGGTGCCGGTGTGACTGGCGGGGCGGTCTTGCTGATTACCGCGTGGGTAGCCCTGTTCAGCATGTGGATCGGTGCTGGTGTTGCGGACTGGCTGGTTGACCGGAAAGCAGATGCGTTGAAAGCTGCGGCGGCGGCACACATCGCAGAAGCTGGCTTGCCGCAGTTTGCCAAGGCGACAAACCCGGTACAAATGTCGTAGGGGCAGACACGGGGCTGCCCTTACGGTGGTTTTATTACAAGCTCAACGCCAGTTTCCGTCCGTTGGCAAAGTCGGTCTTGCCGCTGCCTAGCTTGGGTACTTCGGTTACGCAGCGGATTACTGCCGGGATCATTAGCGCGTTCATCCCGCCATCCACCAGCTTGCGGCGTACTTCCGCTTCGTCACGCTCGCCTGCAATCATCAGGATGACCTTTTCGCCTTTTTTCTCATCCGGCAGGTTGACGGCAACCAGTTCCAGTTCGGGTTCGTTGAGGATGTTGCGCACCTGCTGCTCGATCGCGCCGAGGCTGACCATTTCGCCGCCAAGTTTGGCAAAGCGTGAATAGCGGTCGACGATGGTGAGGAAACCGTCTTCATCCACATGCCCCTTGTCGCCGGTTTTGTACCAGCGTTGCCCGTCGAGTTCGGCAATGGCTTGCGCGGTTTTTTCCGGGTTGTGCAAATAGCCTTTCATCACCTGTGGGCCGCCGATCAGGATCAGGCCGTCGCTGCCAGTGGGCAGAGTTGCCAGCGTGTCGGGGTCGACGATGCGGAAGCTGGTTCCAGGCAATGGCAGGCCAACCGTGCCTTCCTTGTTGGCTGGTTGTACCCGCCAGTAACGGGTGTCGAGCTGGTCGGGCAGGTTGACGCTGGCAACCGGTGAGGTTTCGGTCGCCCCAAAGCCTTCCAGAATCTTTTTGCCGAAACGGTCGAGAAACAGGCGGCGCACGTCCGGCGACAGCTTTTCCGCACCCGCCACCACATAGCGCAATGATTGGAACATCAGCGGATGCACACGCGAGTTTTTCGCATACAGGCGCAGGAAGGTGCTAGTACCGAATAGCAAGGTGGCTTCGTATTTGGCAATCCCCCTGCCGATATTGACCGCATCGGTCGGGTCGGGGTGGCAGATGATGGGGATACCTTCCGCCAGCGGCATCAGGGTGCTTGCCAACAAACCGAAGGCGTGGAAGGTGGGCAGCGTGCCCATGATCACATCGTTGTCGAGGGTGTTGAGCGCATCCGCCACTTGCCGCGCATTCACGGACAGATTGCGGTGGGAAAGCTCAATGCCCTTGGGTGCGCCTTCACTGCCGCTGGAAAACAGGATGGCGGCGGTGGCATCCATGTCGATTTTCGGCAGGTACAGCCATTGCAACACGCGGGTCGGCAGCAACATCACCATCAGCAGGGTGCTCAGCAATTTAGCCTTGGGGATGCCTTCCTTCAAATCTTCCAGAAACACCAATGGTAGGTCGGGGAAGATGGTGGGCACATCAATATTACGTTCCTTGAGCTTGTCCAGAAAACGCCGGGAGGTGTAAATCCGTTGCAGGTCAGCCTGTTGTGCGGCACTTTGCAGGGCTTCCGTGCCTGCCGTGAAATTGAGGTTGACCACGGTTTTGCCGAGGGAAAGCACCGCCATGTTGGCAATGGCTCCGCCTGCACTGGTGGGTAGCAGCATCCCGATATTCTGTTCCGGGCTGAGTTTTTTGATCTCGGCGGCAAAACGGAACACGGCAGTGATGAAACGGTGGTGGCTGATGGGTTCACCAATCACATCCGATGCCGCTATGCGGAAGCTCATGCGCTTGGCGGAACGCAACCAGTTGAGCGGAATAGGGTCGAGCATGTGCGCGTAGGCATCCCATGAGGTGAACGACAGGTCGAACACTTTCTGTTTTAGCTCATACGCCTGGATGGTGGCGGGCAAGGCTTGACCAAAAGCCACCACGATGTCGCGCTTGAAACCGGACTGGCGGTTCTGACGCAAAAAGCCGCTGGAGCGTGAGAAACGGCTGCCCCACAAGCCGTGCAGGTAGAATGGCACAATCACCGCGCCGGTATCTTTCACCGCTTTTTCATAGCCACGCTTGAATTCACCCAGTTGTCCGGTGCGGCTGATTGCGCCTTCCGGGAACAGGCAAACCACTTCCCCGGCTTTAAGCAGTTCGGTGACTTTTTCCAGCGAATCGGCACTGGCAGTCCCGCTGATTGGTACGACCCCGAACCATTTGAGGATGCCGTTCAGATACCAGCGTTCGTAATAGCCTTTTTCGATCACGAAATGCAACTGGCGCGGGGAAGCCATCTGTACCAGCGCCCAGTCAATGAAACTGATGTGGTTGCCCAGCAGCAATACCCCGCCACGGGCAGGCAGGTGTTCAAAGCCGATCACCTTCAGGCGGTAACGGGCATGGAACAAACGGCTGACCACGAAACGCAGCAGCGATTGCGGCATCTGGTAAATGGTATACAGTGCCCCGGCAACCGTGACGGCAGTCAGGGCACTCAGCAGCAGGCCATTACCAGTTCCCGCCCATGCCAGCAAGGCGGTTATGCCGACAAACAGCAGCATGACCACTGTCTGGACGACATGATCAAGCGCACTGGCTTGTGGCTGGCGTTCTGCCGGGATGTGGTAGCCCAGCAAGGCTTGCAATGGGGCAACAAACAGCCCACCCATGATGCCCAGTAACACCAGCAGTGCCGCAGGCAAGGGTTGCGCCGGTTGCCAGCCCAGCACGATGATGCTGCCCATGATGCCGAGTGCACCGACCGGGATCAGGCCGGTTTCAATATGGGTGCGGGAAAGGTGTTGCGCAATCAGTCCGCCAATCAGCAACCCGACGGCTACCAGTCCCAGCAAGACGCTATGAACTGGGTATATTGCCAGCAACACCAGCATGATGCCCCAGAACACAGCCTTGCCCATGATGGTTAGCCACAGATCGTGGTGCTGGCGTATTTCCTGCCAGTCCTGCTGGGTACAGGCGGTTTTCTGCATTTGCCAGAGGCTCAGGGCGGCGAACGGCAAGATAGCCAGCAACACAGCCAGCGGCTTGGTTAGCCAGGTTTGCAGGGCAGGGCTAATGAACAGGGCGGCTAACAACACCATAAACCCGTAAATGCGCATAAGCTGCGACATGGTTCCTCCTCCATCAATCTTGTTATCTATGGAACGCACGATACAGGGTTAAGGAATTGTTACGCAAGGCTAAAGGCGCAAAGTCGCGTCTGGTGTGACCCGAGGTATAAGCGGAGTTGTCATTACAGCCATTTGCGCCATTTGAAGGCAAGCAACATGCCGACAGCCAGCACGATCATGATGCCCCACACCAGCGGATAGCCGTAATACCAGTGCAGTTCCGGCATCGCCCACGGGCTGGCAGGGTTTTCAAAATTCATCCCGTACACACCCACGATGAAGGTCAGCGGGATGAAAATGGTCGCAATCACGGTCAGCACACGCATGATGTCATTCATGCGGTTGCTGAGGCTGGAAAGGTAAATGTCGAGCATTCCGCTGAGCATTTCACGGTAGGTTTCGATCAGGTCGATAACCTGTACGCTATGGTCGTAACAGTCGCTGAAATAGGGGCGCATGGTGCTGTCGACCAGTTCGGCATCATGCTGGATCATGCGGCTGATCACTTCACGTTGTGGCCACAAGGCACGGCGCAGCAGCAACAGGTCACGCTTCAGTTGATGCAGGGTGGTAAGGATAGCCTTGTCGGGGTTTGCGAGGACTTCATCTTCCAGTTGCTCGATGCGTTCGCCGATGTCTTCCAGCAGCGGGAATGCCGAGTCGATCACCACATCCACCAGTGTGTAAAGCAGGTAGTTGACATCGCGGGTGCGGATGCGCCCAAACCCCTGCCGCAGGCGTTCACGCACTGGCTCGAAAGCCTCGCCAGTACCGCTGCAAAAGCTGAGCAAATGCCCGTTGCCGACAAACAGGCTGACCTGTTCCAGCATGATTTCGTCATCCAGCAGATGTGGCAGGTTGAGGATCAGGAAGGCATATTGTTCGTGGAAGTCAATCTTGGGGCGCTGCCCCCGGTTGAGGATGTCTTCCAGCGCCAGCGGGTGCAGGCCAAAGGTTTCACCCAACTGGTTGATGACTGCCGGGTCATGTACGCCGGTCACGTCCAGCCAGTCGGCAAGCTGGTTGCCAGTGGCAGCCTGATACTGTGCCACGCTGGGGGACAGGGTTTCGCTGAACTGGGTAGCGTTGTATTCAAACAGGCGTATTTGCGTAGCACCGCCTGTGCCATGACGAGCCAGTGTGCCGGGTGGAGTACCGGGAGGGTGGTAGCGTTTGCCGAAGGTTTCCATGAGGGTTTACCTGCTCAGTCGCACGACTTCCTTCACCAGCTTGTTGATACCGGCGGCGGCTTCGCTGATCTTGCCTGCCAGCATGTAGGCCGGGGTGCTGACCACCTTGCGCTGTTCGTCGACCACGAATTCATCCACCGGGCAATTGACGTGGACTGCACCCATCTGTTTGAGGGCGGCGGCAGTAGCAGCATCCGTACCGATGGTGGCTTTGGTGCCTTCGCCGAAGATTTGCGGGATCATGGCAGGGGCGATGCAGATGAAACCCAGTGGTTTGCCTTGCGCCGCCATTGCCTTGCAAAAGTTCAGCACGTCAGGCTGGATGGTGCAATCAGTTCCCTTGAAAGCGAAATCGCTGAGGTTTTTGGCTGCACCATAACCACCGGGCAGGATCAGTGCGTCGAAATCATCCGGGTTGGCGGTTGCCAAATCGCGGATATTGCCACGCACGATACGGGCGGCTTCAACCAGCACCTGACGGCTTTCGTCCATCACTTCACCAGTCAGGTGGTTGATGACATGGGCTTGCGGGATGTCGGGGGCGAATGCCTGGTATTCGCAGCCTGCCTGTTCCAGTGCCAGCAGGGTTAGCACGCTTTCAAAGATTTCCGCGCCGTCGTAAACCCCGCATCCCGATAAAATGACTGCTACTTTGGTCATGTTGTATGTCCTCTTGGTGGTTGTGCTGGTGTTGTGGATGGGGGCAAGTTTAGCAGGAATGGCAACCATGCCATAGTCAAGTGAACTTGTCATGAAAATCTTGCCTGTTATGCTGTTCGTCTGTCCGCTTGTGGGGAAAACACCGACACCCGCTAGCGCGAACATGGCACGTTCGAGAACCTGCTGGCGACCTTGGCAAAACCGTTGGAAGTGACGGTGGGCAAGATTGTGCCTTACATGCTGCTGTTCATGCTGGTGAATGAAATGGGCGAAGAAGCGCAACGCAACGATCTGACTCCAGAAATACTGAATGACATCCTGAATGGTTGAGAGGAAACATCTGGTCATCGACACCAGTATGTGCCCTTGGCAATACGCATGGAGCGGGTAACAGATTTTCTGACGAAAACCCATTTGTGTGCCGATGTGCCTTTCATCGAAACGGGTTGCCGCGATCCCAAAGACATCAAGTTTCTGACACTTGCCGTTGCAGTTGGTGCAGATATTCTGGTTTCTAGCGACAGTGACTTGCTGGATTTGAATCCGTTTCAGGGCGTGCAAGTGATGAAACCTGCCGAGTTTTGCGAAAAGTAATTCGCTGAATTTCCAGCCTGTCTGTGCCAGAATGTAATCCCTTCCAGTCACGAACTTAGCGGACATGGCAAAACTCCTCATGTGTTATCCCCATAATCCGTGTACAACCCTGTGGATAAAGTGAGGATAGGGGAGATAAGTCCTTCTTGCCGGGGCATGTTTATCAGATAGGTTAATATTTAATCAGTGTGCTTCACTCAAATCGCCCGGAATGAATGACTTCACCATGTGGTTGACGGTCGCGTCATAGTCACTTTTCAGTGCGGTCGGGTATTGCAGGTACAGCGTACTGATTGAATATTGCCCGACAAAGCTTTTCACATACAGGATGTCCTCACCCTTGTAGCCAGACAGTGCATACCAGCCCTTCGCCTGTTTGCGATAGGTCACACGGTCGAAATCCTGCGCCCGACTTTTCATTTCACTCGCCACGGTAGCATCCAGCACATTGTTGATGCCGCTGGCAGTCATCTGGAAACCGCTATGGTCGTAGAACTCGCGCCCGTCGCCATTTTCCGGTGGCGGTTTCATACCAAAGCTGGTGGGATAATCCACACAAAAGCCGAAGCGCTCATTGCAGTAAGTGTCATAATCGGCAGCACTCACTGGCAAGCTGAGCAGTAATGTCAGAATGAACATAAAGCGTTGAAACATGAGTTATTCCTCGTCTGTTTGCAGAAGGCTGGTAGCAGCTTGCAGGAATGCAGAGGCACTGGCAAGCCTCGGTGGGACAGGTGTTTTGGGATGGTAGTGGGTTTTATCCCCACTATCCGTGTACAACCCTGTGGATAAAGTGAGGATAGGGCAGATAAGTCCTTCTTGCTGGGGCATGTTTATCAGATTGATTAATATTTAACCAATGCGATTCACTCAAATCGCCTAGAACGTGAATTCAAGTAATACCCCGATTCAGGTTAGAATACCTGTAATGCGATAATGATAAAGGAAAATAACATGTCTACCTATCACCCACGTTTTGTCAGCCTATTGACCCGCGATACGCTGGCTCTGGTACTGGCAGGCGGACGCGGCTCGCGCCTTTACGAACTGACTGACCGGCGAGCCAAACCGGCGGTATTTTTTGGCGGAAAGTTCCGTATTATTGATTTCCCGCTGTCCAACTGTGTTAACTCGGGTATCCGCAAGATTGGTGTGATCACCCAGTACAAGGCGCATTCCCTGATCCGTCATCTGGTGCAAGGCTGGTCGCATTTCCGTACCGACCTGGGAGAGTTCATGGAAGTGTTGCCCGCTTCGCAGCGCATCGCCGCCAACTGGTATGAAGGGACTGCCGACGCCATTTATCAGAACCTCGACATCGTGGAAGCACTACACCCCAAGTATGTGTTGGTACTGTCCGGCGACCATGTTTACAAGATGGATTACGGTGAAATGCTGGCTTACCACGTCGAAAAGGGTGCTGACATGACGGTTTCCTGTGTAGGGGTATCGCTGGAAGAGGCCAAAGGCTTCGGGGTGATGACCGTGGATGATAACCACCGTGTGCGGGCTTTCGACGAGAAACCCGCCAACCCGCAAGCGATGCCAGGGTCGGATGACACCGCGCTGGCGTCAATGGGCAACTACATTTTCAATACTGACTTCCTGTTTGAGCAACTGCGCAAGGATGCCGCCAACTCCGCATCCAGCCATGATTTCGGCAAGGACATCATCCCTGACATTATTGCCGGGCACAAGGTTTTCGCTTACCCGTTCCGTGACCCGGTGACAGGCAACCAGCCTTACTGGCGTGATGTAGGTACGCTGGATGCGTTCTGGGAAGCAAATATGGAACTGGTGGCAGTTAACCCGGAACTGGATTTGTATGACGAAAGCTGGCCTATCCTGACGTATCACCGGCAGTTGCCGTCTGCCAAATTCGTACATCAGGAACCGGGGCGCGAAGGCAAGGCACTGGGTTCGGTGGTGTCGGCAGGCTGTGTCATTTCCGGGGCATCTGTGGTCAACTCACTGTTGTTTTCCAACGTCAAGGCGCATTCATGGAGCACGGTGCGTGATTCAGTATTACTGCCGGAAGTTGACATCGGGCGACATTGCCGCATCAACCGCGCCATCATCGACCGGGGTTGCCGCTTGCCGGAAGGCACAGTCATCGGCGAAGACCCGCAGGCGGATGCCGAGCGTTTCCGGGTGACGAAAAAAGGTGTAGTGCTGGTTACGCAGGAGATGCTGGGGCAGTGAGTGTTGCTGGGTTGGAGATGCGGCACAACGTCGGTGTTATCACTGGGGACAAAACAGGTTTTATCCCCACTATCCGTGTACAAGCCTGTGGATAAAGTGAGGACAGGTCGTTTAAGTGGCTGCTGCACAAGGTAGTTTATCAGTTTGAATAAAAAATAATCAGTTAGCCCTGTTGCTCAATAACCTTCCTGAAACGCTGGATCTGTTTTTCGCGCACTTGTGTCATGTCCAGATGGTAGATGTCATCGGGGAACAGAAAGTCCATGACCCCCGAGTCAAACAGCCGCCTGACCTCATACTCGTCGTGGGAAGTGCCACGCTGGTAACGGTAGTTGAGGTAGCTCTGGTTGGTGTGAATGATGAATTCCACCCGCATTCCGCCCATGCGGGCAAAGAATTTCAGCATTTGCGTGTTGCTGCTGCTACCCACCGAGGTCGTACTGTACTTGTTGCCTGCGAGTGTGTCGGAAATGTCTTCCAGCAGCATGATTGACCCCGCCCTGACCGCAGCGCGGGTGAGGTGGCGCACAAAGCGTTTGACGTGACTGATATTGTCCAGCACAGCCATCAGACCCAGTTCATCATCAACCGCAACTGCCGGATTTTTCTCGTTTTTGCGCAACAGCTTCAGCACTTTGGCGGCAGAATCCTTTTTGCGCACGGTGACATAAACCGGGATTTCCTGCCCGTGGTCATGGAACAGGCGGCGTTTAACCAGAGTCAGTTTTTCATGGTCGCCCAGCTTTGGCAGTTGGCGGGTTGTGTCAGCATCCAGCACATCCACCAAGGTGCAACTGAAATCCAGCGCATCGTGGTGGCTGTGCAGATAGGCAATATCCAGTTCGCCGATTTTGAGTTGCGGGCTCCACATATACTGGTTGAGGAAATTGAGGAAAGATGAAAACTTGTTCTCGATGTCGGTTTCACGTTCGCGCTGATCAATTGAGCCAGCCAACCCCATCAGTACCAGCTTGCGTTTGGCCTCGAAGCGAATTTTCTTGTGATAGCGGTCATCGAAAATGATCAGCAGCAAATCGACCGGGTTTTTGGAAGTTTCAATTTCGTTGCTGATTTCGATATGCGAACTGTAATTGGCTAGCACCTTGCCCTTGAGGTGGGCGATGGCGGCATCGGCGGTATTCATGTATTCATGGATGCGAGCCTGAATTTCCGGCAAGCCACCGCTGACGCCAAACAGGTTGCCCAACAACTGGTAAGCCCGCTGACTGCGTTGTTCGCGCAAGGTCGGGTTCTGGATCAGGGCTGGAATTTCGTCGAAACGTTCAATCTGCAACAGGTCGAACATCTGGTCACGCACTGCCCGGTATTTGCTTGCCAGTTGCCGGTCTTGCTGGAATGCTTTTGCCCATAGCCGGTTATGGCGGCAAAACGAGTGCTCGAATGCAATCTGGTCACGGACACTAAACGGGCCGTCCTGCTTCATGGCAATGAAAATGGATTTGTTATCTACCACGCTCATGGTTGTTTTCTGCCTGCCGGGATTGTTTGGTTTGACGGGTATTGTACAGCAACATTTGTGCCAGCCATCCGGCGATCACGCTATTAAGGTAAGGCATACCTGCGCAAATTGTGTTGAAACAACCTACGCTTACAGCATGTGGGTATAAACAGGAGTCAGGGTATGGCGTTTCAGGATATGGCATTGCGCAAGGCATTTCCCAACGGTTTGCAGGGCGAGCTTGCCCTTGGAGCCAATGGTACGGGCGTGGTGGCGGTGCAATACGGCTTGGGGCGGTTGGGTCATCTGCACGATTTGTGTGATGGCAGGTTTGGCCCGAATACCGAAAATGCGGTCAAGGCGTTTCAAGCAGCGGTCAGTATCCCTGCAACCGGCAAAGTGACCGGTATTCTGCTGACCTTGCTGGATATTGCCGTTGCCCGTGTGGAGTGGCGCACCCCAGCAATGAAGGCACTTGATCCGCTGGCGTATTTGTCGGATTTCCGCAGTCTGGCGATGCCGGAAATCCGTATTGTTGGCACACGTGAAATCTACAACTGGGCAAGCCCGGAAATCCAGCTCGCTTATGGCAACTGGCTTGGCTCCTACTGGGAAGTGATCAAGCAAAACCGAGTCGAAGCCGACTGCAAAGGTATGGCGTTATTTCTGATGGAGCAGTTCCGCCAGCAGATCAGGCAAGACCGTTTCATCAACTTGCCGCATCCGGTGCTGCGTGGTGCGCGGGAAAGAAGTTGGATTGTGGCGACCCGTGACAAGACACGCGGTTTTTTCAGCCGTTCGGATAATAGCGCCCGCATCAACCGTACTGGTTACGAAGCGGTGCTGAATGTGGAAAAACTCGACCCGCAGCAATCCATGCTGATAGGTGTGGCAGTGCATTACCCGGAAATCAGTGCCCATCAAGTGGCACGTTCCTGTGCGCGGGTGTGGGATTGGAACCCGGCTTTTCACAACGGCGGCGATACTCGCAAGCCGGAAGTACCGGTCAACACCTTGCAACCCGGTCATTTGATTTTTATAGACCACACGGGCAACGGCAGCTTTGACCATACCGTCAATGTCATCCGGGTGGAACGTGATAGTGCCAATCGTACCCGCAAGCTGGTGATGGCGGTTGGTTCGTTCGATGATGTGCGTGACAATTCCTCTGACACTGAACCCAATAGCCTGTCGCAGATCAATACCTACTCCGAAGAAGTCACGGTGGAACTGGATGCCAATGGGCGCGTCATTAATTCGACGGTAAGCTGGTCATCCGAGCCGGATTACCTCGTCAAAACCCGCTACAGCGCCCGCACCACCCTGATGGAGCAGAAAGGCGGAGGCAAGCTGTTTATCGGGCGCTGGGCGTAACAACAGATGTGCTGGTTTGGCAATCGTTTACAAAATTGCCGTTGCCTTGATCTGCGCAAACACCTGCATCACCCCACCCGCAAACTGTACCTGACTGAGGTGGAATTTTGGCTCATGCCCGCATACCTGCACCTGCAACACGACACGATCATCAGTGCAAAATACTAGCCTCACCAATCCCAACTTGCTATGTTGCGCCCATAAAATCAGGAGCAACCACCATGCAACAATTCCCCATCACCGAAAAACCCCAACCACCCGCCCCCAACGAATGCTGTGAAAGCGGCTGTGACCCCTGCGTGTGGGACATTTACCGTACAGAATTACAGAAATGGGAACAAGCGCAGCAAGGCGTAAACAACACCGATGCCGCCAAGCCGGTGCAGCCATAAACCCTATCCAGATAGGGCTGAACCCGCCATTTCCAGTTCTTGTTATATGATCGGCACAAGCAAATCACGGCAAAATAGGAGCGCCCCATGATCCAGTCCACTACCCCCACGATTGAAGGCAAACGCATCACTCACTACCACGGTGTGGTCACGGGCGAAGCCATTCTGGGGGCAAACATCTTCAAGGATTTTTTTGCTGGAATCCGCGACATTATCGGCGGACGTTCCGCTGCTTATGAGAAAGAATTGCGCAAAGCCCGTGAAATCGCTTTTGCGGAAATGGAAGCACAAGCGCAAAGCCTAGGCGCAAATGCCATCGTTGGCATCGACATTGACTACGAAAACATCACAATGGGTAACAGTGGCGCTATGTTGATGGTTTCTGTCAGTGGCACAGCAGTCAACGTCCAATAAAATACCAACGGACTACATCATGCCTGGCTCAGCCTCTAAAGCCGCTAAACGGTTGTGAGTGCATTTTCCAAAACAGTCTCATGAATTGGAAATGCCAGCGTTGTCAGTGGAAAGCGTTCCGTCAGTCGCGCCAGTTGGTGCGATTGTTCCTTATCGTAAAACACTATCACCCGTGTGTCCGGCATCCGCTGCACCACGGCCATCAGCGATTCCAAGCTGCTGGTACGGTCACGAAAATCCGACTGGAAATTGAATTCCGCCACGATCACCACCGGGGTGTTTTTCTTGAGGAATTGCAAAACCTTGCGCATGGAGCGTTCCTGCGCTACCTGATAGCCCAGCCGTTGGTAGAGTGGAGTGAAATCAGGATAGCCACCCAATTCGACGATACTCAGCAACAGTTTTGTGGGGTCTGGCATTCGGCATTCTCCTGCGCCAACAGGAAAAACTGGTGGCAGAAATCCGTAAAGTGATCACATTACCGCCCCGCTCCTGACCAGTCTGGGGGCTTCTTTTACCTGTCTCTTATGGCAGGATGACTTTCACCGATTCGGACGGGCGCAGCAGTTCCTTGGCAGTGCGTTTGAATACGATGTCAAGTTCGTAGATCGCGCCTTCCGGTTCGATCCGCACCGCTTCCACGCCCTGACGGTACACTTTGCCGCTGCGGTTTGCGCCATTGACTAGTACCTGGGCGGAAGCGCCAGTCGGGTAATTGCGCAATACATCAGCCGTTACCAGTACCCGTGCCAGCATTTGGTCATCGGGGGCAAGGCTGACCAGTGGCTGATCCTGTTTGCCTGCGAAAATCACGGCTCCCTGCCACACGGCACTGGATGCGACTACCCCGGCAAACGGGGCTTTCAGTTCGGTGTGTTCGAGAGCGACCTTGGCGGCTTCTTCCGCAGCATTGGCAGATTCCATTTCAGTCTGGGCAACAGCATGTTTGAGTTCATTGTCTTTCAGCTCTTCTTCGGCAATTAGCCCTTGGTCGAACAGTTCCTGGGTTCGGGCTTTTTCACGCTCGGCATCTTCTATGCCAAGTTTGGCACGGGCTACTCGTGCCTTGGCTTCCAGCAGGGAGGCTTTTTGCTTACGCTGATCCATGCGCAGCAGTACATCACCCTTGTTGACGTGTTGCCCGGTGGTGATGTTGACCTCTTCGACCACACCGCTTTCCACCACGCGCATGTCTACCTTATGCACCCATTCCAGCCGCCCTTTCATTTCCAGTGCATGGGCAGACAGGCTGCTTAACATGCAACCCGCAAACAAAATCATCATGGGTGCTTTCATTCAGGTTTTTCCTCTTTGGGAGCAGGCTTGGGTAACGGCCATACCGGTTTGCCTTGCAAAGCATTGAGTTGTGCCAGCGTCAGTGCCTGACAGTACTGGATTTGCTGTTTCTGCAAACGTACCTTGCTTTGCTGGGTCATGGCATCACCGATGTCAGATTTGACTTCCTGTTCGTACAGGGTGCGGCTGCGTTCCAGGTAGTAGTCACGCCACAGGGTTTCGGCCTTGTTGCGTTCGGCAGCTACCTTGAAAATGTCCAGCCGCAGCAGCAACTCAAGGATTTGCTGGCGCAGTTCCATGTCGATCACAGCGCGTTCGGCAGCACTGGCATCGTCACGCCGCTCAGCCAGCCAGGCATTGTTTTTCAGGCTGGTTTCCACCAGTTCATCCAGCGGTGGCAGGTCGGTGGGCAGTTCGCCAATGTCGATCGGGTTGACTTCGTTGGGCAATTTTTGCGGGTTATTGATGGCTTGCGCCAGCAGGGAACGGGTCAGGCGTTGTGAGGCAGCACTGGCCGTACCTTGCTGGCGTACTACCTGATATTCGGCATCCAGCTCGGCGACATCCAGCTCGGAAAACTCTTTCAGCTCCTTGCGGATACGGGTACGGTCAAGCGGGATGTAGTAGACCGCCATGTTTTCGTTGTCGCGTACTGAACTGGAATCTGCCAGGACCACGTCAAAGAAACGCTGCATGATGTCCAGCCGTTGCAATTCGAGTGGAGCCAGCAGAGTGGGTAACAGACGGTCACGCTGGTTGTCGGGGCTGGCATTGTTGTTGTAGGCCAGCATATGGCAATCCAGATACAAAGGTTCAGGCAGCGGATGGCGTAAAGCAAGCTCCGGCGCAAGCTGGGTACGGGGATGGCCTTCGGCAAAGTTGAGCGCCTGTTCCAGACTGATGGGGTCGGGCACTTCCGCTGCGTGGGTAATGCCTGTCAGCAGCAGGAGTGCCAGCCAGGGTTTAACTCTTGGCATCATCAGCTTTCGCCGCATCGCCACTGGCTGCGTCACCGCCTTGCTCACGCTTGAATTTGGAGAACGGTGTATCCTCGTTCTTTTTGTCGGCAACGTATTTGCCAAACAGCATGAATTCGTCAGCATCCTTGGTCGCACCAGTCAGGCGGGCATTCTTGATGGGTTCACCATCCAGCCCGATGAACTGGAATACTGGCGTGGCGCGTACCCGGAATTCTTTCAGGGCAAAATCTTTCTGGGTAGTGGCTTCGCCTTTGAAGTTGGTCAGCTCTACATCGCCTTCAATGTCGACGGTGACAATGCGGAAGTTTTCCTTGTAGTAGTCCTGAATGTCACTGCGGTTGAGAACGGTGGTTTTCATGCGGTGGCAGAATGGGCATTCATCCATCTCGAACATGATCAGCAAGCCTTTCTTGCCGTCAGTTTTGGCTGTTTCCAGCTCTTCTTTCATGTCATTGAAACTTTCATCGAAGAACTTGGCAACGTCACGGGTTTCAACCTTGGCGCTGGAGGCTGCATCCGCCGGTTTGTCAGGTGTGCTGACGGCAGTGGATTTGTCTTCCGTCGGTTTGTCTGCGCTGGAGGCATTTTCAGGTGCTTTGGCAGTGTCAGCCGGTTTGGTTTCAGCGAAAACAGCCGGAACAGAAATACTCAATGACATGAGCGTAGTCAACAGTAGCGTGCGTAACACCCTTGGTTCCTCCTCTCTTGTTTATGTGCGATTTACGCACCTATGCTATTGGGAAATCAGAGTGTATTCAAGCCGGGGAAGTGGGGAATCTGCGGGCAGACAAAAAAAGGGGAGGAAATGGTTTCCCCCCCAACTTCTCGTGAATCAGTCGGATGGGCTATTGGGCTGTCAGTGTTACCGTCTTGCTGTTGTTGGTCAGGTTACTGTCACCCTTGTCTGAGGTGGCAGTGCCCATCAGGGTATGGCTGCCTGCTACTGCCGGGCGCAGGTAGATGTAACGGGTACGGGATACGCCTTTCGCCAAACTGCCAAAGCTGCACGTGACTTGTGCCGTGGTGGTTTTGCATTCACTGGCTCCACTGACCCAGGTCATGTTGGCAGGCAACGGCAGTACAAATCGGGCATTGGTGGCCGTATCAGTACCGTTGTTTTTCACGGTGAAACTGAATTCGGCGGCGGTTCCCTTGGTAACACTGGTTTTGGTTGCCTTGAATAACGTCAGTGCCATGTCTGCGTTGCCACTGACAGGGGGTACAGCATTGATGGTCAGGCTCAGGGTTTGGGTATCGGACAAGCCCTTGCTGTCTGTCACCTTGACGCTGAAACTGGCTGTGCCCGCTGTGGTGGGTGTGCCACTGATGATGCCAGCCGTACTTAGGCTCAGACCCGTTGGCAAACTGCCTGCTGCCAGTGACCAAGTGTAAGGTGATGTCCCGCCACTAGCACTGGCCTGAGCGGAATAGGCTGTGCCTGCTGTACCGGCGGTCAGACTGGTGGTGGTAATGTCCAGTGCTGGTGGTGGCGGCGGCGGTGGTGGTTCAGCCCCGTTAATCGCAGGCAATGCAGCCTTGAGCGGTTCGGTGGTTTTGGTATGTTCGTTGGGGTAGCTGTTCCAGCTACGGTAGACACCGAAATTACTTTCATTGTAGTGGAACAACTGACGGCTGATGCCAAAGTAATCAAATGCAGCATTGGCGTGTTGCAGCCATGTCACCCCATTGACTCCTGCCAGTTCGTATTTCTCGAAGGTGATGCCGTATTCGCCAATGTTGAACGGTACAGTGAAGCTGTCGGTGGCAGCATTATAAAACTCGCTCAAGCCTTCCCCGGTACGCAGTTGTTGTTTGAATTGTTCCAGCGTGCCGGTGTAGGGGGTGTTGTTGGTGTGTGAGCCTGCCCAGCTCCACGGCTCATACCAGTGGACATCGTAGAGGATATTGTTGTCCGCCAGTTTGTACATGCCGATGTCGCTGGAGTGGAAAGACACTTCCACGTCAATCAGGTGGTTGGGGTCTACGGCACGGATTTTGCTGATCAGTGTCTGTGCGTAGGCAAACCAGTTGTTGACGTGCGGCTCATTGATCAGGTCATAAGCAGCAATGGTGGTTTCATTGCGGTAACGCTGGGCAATGGCAACCCATAAATCTTCCAAGCGTTTTTTCAGGCTGGCACTGCTGCCAAACCCGGTTTCATTGGTGCTTTGGTAGCCACCGGGTGGGACGTGCATGTCGAGGATCAGGCGCAAACCGTTCTGTTTCGCCCACAGGACATGCCGGTCTACCACTGCCCAGCCTTCATTCTTGTATACGCCGGGTGCAGTGTTGTCCTCAAACAGGCTGTAAGCCAGGTTCAGGCGTACCGAGTTGAAGCCAAGGTCACGGATTTCTTTATAAGATGCTGCGTCAGCATTCTTGTAGCGGAAAGCGTCAATCGCGGGTGGGTTATCCGCCATGTCATACTGGTAGACATTGATGCCCTTCATGATGAACGGTGTTTTCTGTGGCCCGATCACCAGACGATTGCCATCGGCATAAACCAGGGTGGAACTGTCGAGGGTGGCGGGTGGCTGGTAGCCCACTTCCGTGGTGGTAAATGGGCTGGCAAAGGCTTCATCCACATGGAACGGCTTGTTGATTGCACCACTGATGCAAAGCTTCAGGCTGTCAGTCGGGGCAACGCTGGCTTTCCATACTCCGTATAAGCGTGTCCATTTGTCAGGGTATGCTCCCCCGTCGTAACTGGATTGGTCGCCATCCAGCCAAATGGGGCTAGCCCCGTTTTTGATCAGACCCAGCTTGTGATTGGCGGATATGTCGGCGCTGTTGGCAAGGCGGATGCGTGCGCCGAATTCGTACATTGTACCGTTCTGCAACTGGCTGGTATTCAGGCTATACAGTGCACCGTAGGGACACCAGTCATAAGCAGAGTTGACCTTCATCCCGGCCTGACCCGCATAGGCTGCTACCGGGTCAAGGGTGAGGATGGATTTGGTGCTTGTCCATGGCAATACGCCACTTTCAAAACCACCGTCTGTTACCAGATTGCCTGCTGTTGCTGTTTGTATGCACAACACCAACGGCAAAGCGCAAAAAACCACCTTGTTCATTCTTGTGTCTCCCTCAGTATGCATATTGTCTTGTTAAGGTATCAAGAAGGTAACATTTCTACGGGGGTAAATCACTTTTCAATCAGTTTTATTTATATGAACTCCTTGAGTTTTATCATGGCTTTGCCATTATCAGTGTTACTGTCTCTGGCTGTTTACAGTGCTGGTGGGGCTGACTCTACCTGCTGGTCATATTGGCAAGAACCATCTGCAAGTTGCCCAACTGGTTGGGAGGGAGAATGTCTCCTTGATAGCAGGTTTCACACGACTCCCGTAAATGCAGCCCCAACTGCTTGATAGGTGGGGGTGGGTTGGCAAGGTCGAAACCGGCAATTTCGTCCAGCAACAAGGCTTCCATCAGAAAATGGTAGGCTGTAATCACTTCAGGGATGGGGTGGGTGTAATAGAAGGGGCGTTTTCCTTCTGTGCGGTAAATACGGGCATACTGATGGGAAAAATAGGCAGCCACCAATGCCCGGTAAATATCAGGTGTCTTGTGTATATCGCTTGTCGACAGGGCAAAATGGGCGGTAATTGTGCGGTTGAAGGCTTCTACACAGTGGTTGATCATCTCCATGCGTTCACGTGCCAACGGAGAAGACCTGTCACCGGTTGCCGAGATGTAGCGCCAGCCGAATCCGAGTTGCTCGAACAGGAGATACATCAGCTCTTCGCTGGTACGCCCGCAACGCTCGTAGAATGGGTGCAGCAACGCAAAATAGTACTGCGCAAAACTGACCAGATAGTGGACTGAATCATTATCCACCTGTTCCAGCAGTGCTTCCACTTTGCGTGCATACACCATCATGAGTGGACGCAGGTTGGCAGGTGTCGGTGCATTGAAGCGGTAATCGCCAAAACCTGTTTGTATCTGGCGGAGCTCCCCGGCAATGCACTCAACGCCTTCGTCCTGTAAACGCCGGTGTTGGGACGGGTATAGCAGGGCAGATTCGTTGCCTGCCATGCCAAGGAAATGGATGCAACGCAACTGGTCAATGAATGATCCGCGATAATCAAGCGTGATCTGTTGCCGCAATCCATGAAACCGGGCGGAGAGGAAATAGTCACGTTGTCTGGCTTCGTGCGGGGAATAACAGTTTGCCTGCTTTAAGCCAGAGGTCGACTGGTACGGGAAGTTACTGTGAAAAGGATACAAGTGGCGTACATCACATTCGGTCAGCAAGCGGCTGGAATCTTCACCTGCCAGCAGCTTGCCGAAAAAGCATGAGGCTGATACCAAATGCCCCGCAAATGGCGCGGGTTCTGCGAAGAATGTTTGCCAAAAGCCAATCAATTGCTGCCGGACTTTCTTGTCCCCGGTATTAATCATAGACGCTCCCTCGCTATGTTACGGTTTCATTAAACGGTCATGAATGGAGAGTATAGATTGGCTTTGGGAGAGTGAATGACTTTTGATCTGATTTTTTGACAAACTAATGTGGCAGTACCGCCCATAACACGACCGGGATAACAAGCAGGCTGGCAAGGTTGCCTAGCAGCACGATGGAAGCTACCCGCTGTGGTTCCTGCTGGTACTGTTCTGCTACCAGTACATTCATCACCGCTGGTGGCAGGGCGGCAAAAATCAGTAGTTGGGCGTATTGCAGGCTATCCAGCGTTAACAGAGGTTTGACCAGCAGCACGCAGGCAATTCCGGCGGCTGGCCCGGCAATCGCACCGAACACGCCCAATTTCCAGTCACGAAAATTCACCTCCAGCAGGCGCACACCCAGTGAAAACAGCAGCAGCGGAATTGATACCTGCCCTAGCAACTTGACGGTATTCGCCAGTGGTTCTGGCAGAGTGATTTGCAGACTGCTGCACCACAAGCCAAGGATAGTCGCTTGGATCATTGGCATTTTCAGTAAACGCAGTGGGTTAGTGCGATGGTCAAGGATGTAAAAACCCACCGTGAAATGCAGCACCATTTCGATGATGAATAGCACCACGGCGGCTTGCAATGCCTGTTCCCCAAAGGCAAACAGTACCAGCGGAATACCCATATTGCCCGAATTGTTGAACATCATCGGTGGCAGGAAAGTTTTCAGGTTGATGCGCAGCAGCCATGCCAGTGGCAATAGCAATAAGCCGGAACCAAGGATGACAGCTACCCCGCCAATGGCCAGATCGCGCAAAGCCATAAAGTCGAAGGGTTTGTCCATCAGCGCCCAGAACACCAGAAACGGGGCAAAAAATTCCATGTTCAGGCGATTGACCACTGCCATGTCCGGTCGGCGGAAATAGCCATAGGCAGCGCCCAGCGCAGAACAGGCAAACACAGGAAAAATGATGCTAAGGACGCGAAAGATGGTGTCGAGCATGGCGGTTTTACGGGGTTGTCAAAAACTTTATGTTTACAGGGGGCGGATGGTGATTTTCCTGAACTTGATGACGCCACTCGCCCACTGGAGGGCAATCGGGCCGCTGCGGAGGCGGGCGTCATCCACCTCCGCCGTTTTCACGCCGTTCAACACCAATGTCAGGTGGGAACCTTTGGCGGTGATGTCGTAGGTATTCCATTTGCCCCCGGCTTTGGGCAGCGGGTCGGGGGCTTTGGCTACCTTGACAATCGCGCCCGTGCCGTAAGTTGGGTCGGGGCGCTGGTCAAAGATATTGGCTTCGTAGCAGTTTTCGTCGGTGATCTTGTTGGGTTCCTGACAGCGCAGGAACACGCCGCTGTTGGCGTCATGGCTTGCCCAGAATTCGACCCGTACCTGCACATCCTGATAGCTGGTTTTCGATACCAGATAGGCTGGTTTCTTGCCGGTTAGTTGTGCCTGGATAGCACCATCGCTGCTGCTCCAGTTGGCTTCGCCCACCTGGTTGAAGTTTTCCAGCCCTTGGTTGCCGTCAATCAGGTGTGTCCATGCGCTGCTGCCGGTGCTGTGGGTGGCGCATCCGCCCAGACTGAGGGTGAGCAGGCTCAGGGTAAGGAGGTGTCGGGTGTGGCAGCATGTCATGTGGTGCTCCTGTGTGGCGATGGATTTTGGGCATGTGTTTGGGGGGAGTCATGATCATATGGGACGCGACATGGCAAGGCTTGCAAAAAATCATGGTATGGCCTAGATTACCATATTATGGACAAAGCAACACTGATTTTGCGCCGCAAAGCCCGTTACGATGATGGAGCCATTCGTGAAATGGTTATTTGGGAACTCTCCAAACCCGTGGTGGGTAGTCTGCATCCCTATAAATATAGATTTTTCTACGGTAAAGATGGCGAGCGTATTGTCGGTTATGACAATGAACGTGGGAAGGGCGACCACAAGCATATCAACGGTCATGAGTTTCCCTATACGTTCGTCGGTATCAGGCAGTTGGTCAGTGATTTTTACGATGATATTCAACAGGTACGTGTGGCATGAACGATAATACACTTATCATCAGTATCGGTGACATGAACGAGGATTTCGCTGACGTGATTGATGTCTGGGAAAGCGGCAAGGCAGCGACACCCTTGAATCGGTTAACATTTGAATCCATGAGTGGATTTTTGTCATACATCACGCCCAAACGTTGGGAGTTGGTGGCAATGTTGCGCAAGCATGGGCATGTGAGCATCAAAAAGCTGTCTGAAATTCTCAAACGTGATTACAAAAACACACATACTGACGTGAAAGCCATGCAGGAAATCGGCCTGATCGAAAAGGATGAAAACGAACTGGTGTATGTGCCTTGGGACGATCTGGACATCAAGCTGAACCTGAAACAGGCCGCCTAAGCTCCCCCTCTACCGCTTCGCGGGAGAGGGGGGCTGGGGGTGAGGGTTTTCCTACCCAATCACACCCTTCTCACGCAGCAATGCCTCAATCTCCGGCATGATGCTAACGTCATCAATGGTAGACGGCACAGCATACGCTTCACCATTCACCATCTGACGCATACTCTTGCGCAGGATTTTGCCCGAACGGGTTTTCGGCAAGCGTTTGACCACGTAGGTATCCTTGTAGCAGGCAATCGCGCCGATGCTGTTGCGGATCATCTGCGTCAGTTCCTTCGCCAGTGTTGCCTCGTCGATTTCCACACCGGTTTTCAGCACCACCAGCCCCATCGGGATTTGCCCTTTGAGGTCATCGTCGCGTGCGATAACGGCACACTCGGCAACTGCCGGATGCCCGCCGACGACTTCTTCCATCTCGCCGGTAGACAGGCGATGACCTGCCACGTTCATCACGTCATCGACGCGCCCCATAACGAATACATAGCCGTCCTGGTCGATATAGCCGCCGTCACCGCTGGCGTAATAGCCATCAAAGGTTTGCAGGTAGCCAGACTTGAACTTTTCGACATCACCCCACACCGTCGCCAGACAGCTTGGTGGCAAAGGCAGTTTGAGGGCGATGTAACCCTGTTCGCCACGCGCCAGTTGCACACCGTTTTCGTCCAGAATCTGCACGTTGAAACCGGGGCTAGGTACGGTGGAAGACCCCAGTTTGACCGGCATCGGCTCCACCCCTTGCAGGTTGGCGGTAATGCCCCAACCGGTTTCGGTCTGCCACCAGTGGTCAATCACTGGCTTGCCGGATTTTTCCATCAGCCATTCCTGCGTCGGTGGGTCGAGGCGTTCGCCAGCGGAGAAAATCGCCACCAGCTTGCTCAGGTCGTATTGTTTGATGAACGCGCCTTCAGCATCTTCCTTTTTGATCGCACGGAACGCAGTCGGGGCGGTGAACAGGGTTTTTACCCCGTATTCTTCGCAGATGCGCCAGAATGCGCCAGCATCCGGCGTCATAATCGGTTTGCCTTCGTACACGATGGTGGTGCAACCACGCAGCAGCGGTGCGTACACAATGTAGGAATGCCCTACCACCCAGCCCACATCCGACGCAGCCCAGAATACATCGCCTTTGTCGACGTTGTAGATGGCTTGCATGGAATAGTTCATCGCCACCGCATGACCGCCGTTTTCACGCACTACGCCCTTGGGTTTGCCAGTCGTGCCGGAGGTATACAGGATGTACAGCGGGTCAGTGCCTTTGACGGGGACGCAATCGGCAGGTTCAGCTTGCGGGTAGAGGTCGTTCCAGTCGTAATCACGCCCTTCGATCAGCGGGGAAGTGGCTTGCGGACGCTGGAAAATGATGCAGCTTTGCGGCTTGTGTGCCGATAATTCAATCGCTTTGTCCAGCAGCGGTTTGTATTCAATCACACGCTTGATTTCGATCCCGCAAGAGGCAGAAATCATCACTTTCGGCTGTGCGTCTTCGATGCGTTGTGCCAATTCCGGTGCAGCGAAACCACCAAATACCACGGAATGGATAGCACCCAAGCGTGCGGTTGCCAGCATGGAAATGACTGCTTCGGGGATCATCGGCATGTAGATAATCACGCGATCGCCTTTTTCCACGCCCAGCCCTTTCAGCATCCCGGCGGCTTTTGCCACGGCATCGCGCAACTCGCTGTAAGTGAAAGTGGTCTTGGTGTCGGTGACAGGCGAGTCGTAAATGATCGCCAGTTGGTCGCCGCGCCCTTGCTCGACGTGGTAATCCAGCGCCATGTACGCAGTGTTCATTTCACCATCGGCGAACCAGTGGTAAATACCATGCTCATCCTGCGACAGGATATTTTCAGGGTCTTTGAACCACTTCAGCGCGGCGGCTTTCTCTTTCCAGAAACCTTCGGGATCGTTCATCGAACGGTCGTATTCAGCTTTGTAACTCATATGTTTGACTCCTCCTTTTGTACCCCTCACCCCCTAGCCCCC
>DILV01000018.1:0-41164 GCA_002425225.1 Thiothrix sp. UBA5583 | reverse complement strand
TCTCCCTCAAGGGGCGAGGGGGAATAAGAAAGATGGCCTCTTAGCCCCTCTCCCCTTGAGGGAGAGGGGTTGGGGTGAGGGAGTAAATTAATTAAAAACAATCACCGGGAATGCGTACCCAGCCTTCCATCAACACCCGCGCACTGCGGCTCATAATGGCTTTGGTCACTGCCCATTCGCCATTCACTTGTTTGGCTTCCGCCCCAACGCGCAAGACACCCGAAGGATGCCCAAAGCGCACCGCTTGGCGTTCGCCACCACCAGCAGCAAGATTGACTAATGTCCCCGGTACAGCCGCCGCCGTACCAATCGCAACCGCAGCCGTACCCATCATGGCGTGGTGCAGTTTGCCCATCGACAAGGCGCGTACCAATAAATCCACATCACCTGCTTGCACAGTTTTACCGCTGGATGACGTATAGTCTTGCGGTGCTGCAACAAAGGCAATTTTGGGCGTATGTTGGCGGGTAAGCGCTTCTTCCGGGGTTTTGATCAGCCCCATGCGCAACGCACCTGCCACGCGGATTTTCTCGAAACGCGCCAGTGCTGCCGGGTCGGTATTGATCGCTTCCCGCAATTCCGTACCGGTATAACCAATATCCACCGCATTCACAAACACGGTCGGAATACCGGCGGTGATCATGGTAGCCGGGAAGCTGCCGACACCGGGTACATCCAGTTGGTCAACCAGATTGCCGGTCGGGAACAGACTGCCGCCGTCTTCACTGTCATCGGACGGGTCCAGGAATTCCAGAATGATTTCTGCCGCCGGGAAGGTCACGCCGTCCAGATCGAAATCGCCGGTTTCCTGCACCTGACCATCACGCACCTGTACATGCGCAATAATGGTCTTGCTGATATTGGCCTGCCAGATACGCACGGTGCAGATGCCATCCTGCGCCAGACGTTCGGCATCAATATACCCGGCATGAATGGCGAAAGCCCCGGCAGCCGTGGACAAGTTGCCGCAGTTGCCGCTCCAGTCCACGAAATCCTTGTCGATGGAAATCTGGCCGTAAAGGTAATCCACGTCATGATCCGGGCGTGTGCTTTTCGACAGGATCACGCACTTGGAGGTGGACGACGTGGCTCCGCCCATGCCGTCGATGTGGGCGGCATAGGGGTCAGGGCTACCGATAACGCGCTGAAAGATTTTGTCACGCGCCTTGCCCGGTACTTGCGCCACTTCCGGCAGGTCTTCCAGCCGGAAGAACACACCTTTCGATGTGCCGCCACGGATATACGTGGCGGGGATTTTGATTTGTGGAACCTGGGACATTACGCTGCCGCTCCTTCGAGGAAGTCCTGCGCAAAGCGTTGCAACACACCGCCCGCGTTGTATACGCGCACTTCTGCGGCGGTATCCAGACGGCAAGTGACCGGAATGCGCACCGTTTCGCCGTTACGGCGGTGCATGACCACAGTCAGGTCAGCGCGTGGTGAAATGCTGCCTTCCACATCGTAGCTTTCCGTGCCGTCGATAGCGTAAGTCTTGCGGGTGTCACCCGCCTTGAATTCCAGCGGCAATACGCCCATGCCAACGAGGTTGGTACGGTGGATACGCTCGAAACCTTCCGCGACGATGGCCTCCACACCTGCCAGACGCACGCCTTTGGCAGCCCAGTCACGGCTGGAACCCTGACCGTAGTCAGCACCGGCAATGATGATCAGGTTCTGTTTGCGTTCCATGTAGGTTTCAATGGCTTCCCACATGCGCATGACCTTGCCTTCCGGCTCGACCCGTGCCAGAGAGCCTTTTTTCACCTGACCATCCACGACTGCCATTTCGTTCACCAATTGCGGGTTAGCGAAAGTGGCGCGTTGGGCGGTCAGGTGGTCGCCACGGTGGGTGGCGTAGGAGTTGAAGTCTTCTTCCGGCAGGCCCATTTTGTGCAGGTATTCACCCGCCGCACTGTTCATCATGATCGCGTTGGAAGGCGACAGGTGGTCAGTGGTGATGTTGTCCGGCAATACCGCTAACGGTAGCATCCCTTTCAGGGTGCGCTCACCGGCCAATGCACCTTCCCAGTAAGGCGGGCGGCGGATGTAGGTGGACATCGGTCGCCAGTCGTACAGCGGGCTTTTGGCTTCTTCCACCGTACCCAAATCAAACATCGGGATGTAGATTTGCTGGAACTGCTCTGGCTTGACGGCGGCGGCAACGATAGCGTCGATTTCTTCGTCGGCAGGCCAGATGTCTTTCAGCGTGATCGGGTTGCCGTTTTTGTCCGTACCCAGCGCGTCTTTTTCGATGTCGAAACGCATGGTTCCGGCAATCGCGTAAGCTACCACCAGTGGTGGGGAGGCGAGGAAGGCTTGCTTGGCATACGGGTGGATACGCCCGTCAAAGTTGCGGTTGCCCGACAATACAGCGGTGGCGTACAAGTCGCGGTCGATGATTTCCTGCTGGATTTTCGGGTCAAGTGCGCCCGACATGCCGTTACAGGTGGTGCAGGCGAAAGCGACGATACCGAAACCGAGTTTTTCCAGTTCCGCCAGCAAACCGGCTTCTTTCAGGTACAGTTCGGCAACTTTGGAACCCGGTGCGAATGAGGATTTGACCCACGGTTTGCGTATCAGCCCCAGTTCGTTGGCTTTTTTCGCCAGCAAGCCAGCCGCCACCACGTTGCGTGGGTTGGAGGTGTTGGTGCAAGACGTGATCGCGGCGATGATGACCGCGCCATCCGGCATCAGACCTTGCGCCTCTTCGGCTTGGGCTTTGTCCAGATCCACCGCGATACCGCGTTCTGCCAAGGCAGAGGTTGGTAAGCGGCGGTGCGGGTTGGAAGGCCCCGCCATGTTGCGCACCACGGTCGACAGGTCGAATTCCAGCACACGCGGGTATTGCGCATTGGCTAGTGAATCCGCCCACAAGCCGGTGGTTTTGGCGTAGTTTTCAACCAGTGCCACTTGCTCCGGTTCACGCCCGGTCAGTTTCAGGTAGTCGATGGTTTGGCCGTCGATGTAGAACATCGCCGCCGTTGCGCCGTATTCCGGGCACATATTGGAAATGGTGGCACGGTCGCCGATGGAGAGGCTGTCTGCACCGTCACCGAAGAATTCCACATACGCACCGACCACGCGCTCTTTACGCAGGAATTCGGTCAACGCCAGCACGATGTCGGTGGCGGTGATGCCGGGTTGACGTTTGCCGGTCAGTTTCACCCCAACGATGTCAGGCAGGCGCATCATGGAAGGCAGACCCAGCATCACGGTTTCCGCTTCCAGACCGCCCACACCGATGGCGATAACACCCAGTGCGTCAACGTGTGGGGTGTGCGAATCCGTGCCGACGCAGGTGTCAGGGAACGCCACGCCGTCACGCGCCTGAATCACCGGAGACATTTTCTCCAGATTGATCTGGTGCATGATGCCGTTGCCAGCGGGGATCACATCGACGTTTTTGAACGCGGTTTTCGTCCAGTCGATGAAGTGGAAACGGTCTTCGTTACGGCGGTCTTCGATGGCGCGGTTTTTGGCGAAGGCATCAGGGTCGTAGCCGCCGCATTCGACTGCCAGCGAGTGGTCAACGATCAACTGGGTGGGGACAACCGGGTTGACTTTCGCCGGGTCACCGCCCTGGTCAGCAATCGCGTCACGCAAGCCTGCCAGGTCAACCAGTGCGGTTTGGCCGAGGATGTCGTGGCACACCACACGGGCGGGATACCACGGAAAATCCAGTTCCTGTTTGCGCTCGATGAGCTGCTTCAGGGAATCGGTCAGGGCTTCCGGTTCGCAGCGGCGCACCAGTTGTTCTGCCAATACACGCGAAGTGTACGGCAGGGTGTCGTAGCTACCCGGTTGGATAGCTTCGACAGCGGCACGGGTATCGAAATAATCGAGGTTTGTGCCGGGGAGTTGTTTACGGTATTCGGTATTCATAATATTTCTCTTACCCACGTTCTGCCAATGGCACAAATTGCAGATTTTCCGGCCCTGTGTAATTCGCACTGGGGCGGATGATCTTGCCGTCTTCACGCTGTTCGATAACATGAGCACCCCAGCCAGTCACACGGGAGATGACGAAAATCGGGGTGAACATGTCCGTTGGGATACCCATCTGGTTGTAGGAAACGGCAGAAAACCAGTCCAGGTTCGGGAACATTTTTTTCAGTTCCCACATTACGCTCTCCAGACGGTCAGCCACGTTGTACATGGTCATGTTGCCGTTTTCTTCAGACAGTTGCTTGGCAACACGCTTGATGACCACGTTGCGCGGGTCAGCAATGGTGTAGACCGGATGCCCGAAACCAATCACGATCTCCTTGCGGGCAACCCGCTCACGGATGTCTGCTTCGGCCTGGTCAGCACTGTGGTAGCGGCTCTGGATACGGAAGGCAACCTCATTCGCGCCGCCGTGTTTCGGGCCGCGCAGCGCACCGATTGCCCCGGTAATGCAGGAATGCATGTCGGAATTCGTGCCAGCAATCACGCGTGATGTAAATGTGGAAGCATTGAATTCATGCTCTGCGTACAGGATCAGGGACGTGTGCATGGCACGCACCCATGATTCGCAAGGGGTTTTGCCGTGCAGCAGATGCAGGAAGTGACCACCAACGGTTTCATCGTCAGTTTCCACGTCAATCACCTTGCCGTTGACGGCGTAGTGATACCAGTACAACAGCATGGAACCGAAACTGGCAATCAGACGGTCAATGATGTCACGGGCTTCGGCAACCGGGTGCTCTTCCTTTTCTGGCAAGCAGGCACCGAGTACGGAACAGCCGGTACGCATCACATCCATCGGGTGAGAGGATGGTGGCAGGGCTTCCAGTGCCTGTTTGACCGGCATTGGTAGGCCACGCAAGGATTTCAGCTTGGCTTTGTAGGCTTTCAATTCAGCCGCATTGGGCAATTTGCCGTGCACAATCAGGTGGGCAATTTCTTCAAACTCAGCCTGTTCTGCGAAATCGAGAATGTCGTAACCACGGTAATGCAGGTCGTTACCAGTACGCCCTACCGTACAGATAGCCGTGTTGCCTGCGGCAGTGCCGGACAAGGCGACGGATTTCTTGGGTTTCGGTAATGTCGATTCAGTCATGAATGCTCCTCCTCAAGCCTTACTCTGCGCCTTTTGTGGCAAACAATTGATCCAGTTTCTGCTCGAAAGCGTGATAGCCGATGGTGTCATACAACTCCATACGGGTTTGCATGGTGTCGATCACGTTTTTCTGTGTACCTTCGTTCAGCAGGTGGGTGTAAACGTTTTCTGCGGCTTTGCACATGGCACGGAACGCGCTCAGTGGGTACAGCACCAGCTTGACACCAACCTCTGCCAGTTCGGTGGTGGTGTACAGAGGGGTTGCACCGAATTCGGTGATGTTGGCCAGTACCGGAACATTCACGACCTTGGTGAACTCGGCGTACTGTTCCAGTTTGTTCATGGCTTCGGGGAAGATCATGTCAGCACCGGCTTCCACACACGCCATCGCACGGTCGATGGCGGATTGCATCCCCTCCACTGCCAGTGCGTCGGTACGTGCCATGATGACGAAGCTGTCATCAGTCCGCGCGTCGACGGCGGATTTCACCCGATCCACCATTTCTTGCAAGGACACAATCGCTTTGTTGGGGCGATGACCGCAACGTTTTTGCATTACTTGGTCTTCGATGTGGAAACCGGCAACGCCAGCCTGGATCATTTCACGGGTAGCGCGAGCAATGTTGAAAGTGCCGCCCCAACCCGTGTCGATGTCCACCAGCAGCGGGGAAGAGGTCACCGCAGTGATGCGTTTGGCATCTTCCAGTACATCGTGCAAGGTGGTAATGCCAAGGTCAGGAATGCCCAAGGAAGAAGCGGCAACACCGCCGCCGGAGAGGTACAGGGCTTTATGACCAACCTTTTCGGCAATGATGGCGCTATTGGCGGTTACTGCCCCAACGACTTGCAGGGGATGGTTTTCTTCAACGGCTTGACGCAGTTTTTGACCTGGCGTAAGTGATTGCTTTGCTGTCATGTTCCTCTTCCATCATCATTTCATTGATACTTTTCCATGCGCCGCTGATGTGGCGGCGCATGAGCATTTCGGCCAGTTCGCCGTCGCGATTGGCTATCGCATCGACGATCTGGTGATGTTGTTGCAAGGCAGGGCGGGTACGTTTTGCTAGGCGGCTGGTGCGGTAACGGCACATGCGCAGCAACTGGTACAGTTCCCCTGCCAGCAGGTCGATCAGCATCTGGTTACGGCTGCCCAATGCGATCTGGTAATGAAAGTCGAAATCGCCCTCGTTCTGGAAATAAATCTGCCCTTCGGCGGCCTCGATCTGCTCGCCGTGTTTGGTGAGCAGGTGTTGCAAATGGGCGATTTCGTTGTCAGTCATGCGCTGGGCTGCCATCCGGCAGGCCATGCCTTCCAGTGCTTCGCGCACAGCGTACAAATCTGCCATCATTTCACGGTCAAGGGTGACGACCCGCGCCCCAGCATGTGGAACACGCCGCACCAGTCGCATTCCTTCCAGTTGGCGTAAGGCTTCGCGCAAGGGGCCGCGCCCGATGCCGTAACGTTCCGCCAGATCGGCTTCATTGAGTTTTTGCCCCTGAAGCAGTTCTCCGGTAATAATGGCTTGTGTCAGTCTAGTGGAGGCTACATCGGCCAGTGTGCCTTCCGTTGTGTGTGGTGCTAACATGGTGTGGCTTCCTGTGGATTGTCGACAATCTCTGTCCTTATTATACATATTGAAGGATAAAGATGAAGTGTTTTTGTTTTTTTGTTAACAAAATGATGAATTTTAGGTTGTTTTGGGCATGTTGCATGAAGATGGTTGCGGGCGTATGCTTTTGAAGGGTTTATGCTGCAATGCACACTATGCTAAAACCTTGCATAGACACTCTGTCAGGCAGGGAGTAAAATGCCCGCCTACAAGATTTTAGACGGGATGAGCGTGCCTCATCCCGTTTCGTATGTAGACTTCGGAGGTTCTTTTGAACAAGCAAGCACTGCTGGTGCTGGAAGATGGGAGTGTCTTCCACGGGCGTTCTATCGGCTGCGATGGCCAAACCACGGGTGAAGTGGTATTCAATACAGCGTTGACAGGTTATCAGGAAATCCTGACCGACCCCTCTTATTCCCGCCAAATCGTTACTCTGACTTACCCCCACATTGGTAACGTAGGCGTCAATCAGGAAGATTGTGAATCCACGCAAGTCCATTCGGCTGGGTTGATCGTGCGTGATGTCCCAGCAATTTACAGCAACTGGCGTTCAGAAGAATCCTTGCCGGATTACCTTGTCCGCAACAGGGTAGTGGCGATTGCCGACATTGATACACGCCGTCTGACCCGTATCCTGCGCGAAAAAGGTGCACAGCGTGGCTGTATCATGGCGGGGGACAACCTGAATCAGGCACAAGCCCTTGACGCTGCCTGTTCCTTCCCCGGCTTGAAAGGCATGGATTTGGCGCAAGAAGTCACCGTCAACGAACCCTATGTGTGGACGCAAGGTAGTTGGCAACTCGACCCCAACACCCCGCGCCCATCGACCGCAGACACGGCAGAATTCAACGTCGTGGCGTATGACTATGGTATCAAAACCAATATCCTGCGGATGCTGGTAGACCGTGGCTGCCGCGTTACGGTTGTACCTGCCAAAACCCCGGCAAGCGACGTATTGGCAATGAACCCCGATGGCGTGTTCCTATCCAACGGCCCCGGCGACCCGGAACCGTGCGATTACGCGATTGCTGCTATCCGTGAAGTGCTGGAACAGAAAGTGCCCACTTTTGGTATCTGTCTCGGTCATCAATTGCTCGGCCTAGCAAGTGGTGCAAAAACCGTCAAGATGAAGTTCGGGCATCACGGCGCGAACCATCCGGTGCAGGATCTGGACAGCAAACACGTGATGATAAGCAGCCAGAACCACGGTTTTGCGGTCGATGAAACTACGCTTCCGGCGAATGTCCGTGCTACCCACCGCTCGCTGTTTGATGGCAGTCTGCAAGGCATTGAGCGCACCGACTGCCCCGCGCTCAGTTTCCAGGGACACCCCGAAGCCAGCCCCGGCCCGCACGACGTTGCCCCCGTATTTGACCGTTTCATAGCGATGATGAGAGCTGCACATGCCTAAGCGTACTGACCTTAAAAGTATCCTGATTATTGGTGCAGGCCCGATCATCATCGGTCAGGCTTGTGAATTCGACTATTCCGGGGCGCAAGCGTGCAAGGCGTTGCGTGAGGAAGGCTACCGCGTCATTCTGGTCAACTCCAACCCGGCGACCATCATGACCGACCCCAACATGGCGGACGCGATTTACATTGAGCCGATCCGCTGGCAGACGGTGGCGAAAATCATCGAAAAGGAACGCCCTGACGCGATCCTGCCGACCATGGGCGGGCAAACCGCGCTCAACTGCGCCCTCGACCTCGCCCGCAACGGTGTCCTCGACCAGTTCGGCGTGGAAATGATCGGTGCGAAGGAAGAAGCCATCGAAATGGCGGAAGACCGTCAGAAGTTCCGCATTGCCATGGATGAAATCGGTCTGGAATCCGCCCGTTCCGGTGTGGCACACACCATGGAAGAAGCGCGTGCGGTGCAAGCTGAACTGGGTTTTCCGGTGGTTATCCGCCCCTCCTTCACCATGGGTGGCAGTGGCGGCGGTATTGCCTACAACAGGCAGGAATTTGAAACCATCGTCGCCCGTGGTCTGGATATGTCCCCGACCACCGAAGTGCTGCTGGAAGAATCCCTGCTCGGCTGGAAAGAGTACGAAATGGAAGTCGTGCGTGACCGCAACGACAATTGCATCATTATCTGCTCGATTGAAAACCTTGACCCGATGGGTATCCACACCGGCGACTCGATCACGGTAGCCCCGGCGCAGACCCTGACCGACAAGGAATACCAGTTGCTGCGTAATGCTTCCTTGGCGGTGTTGCGCAAGATCGGTGTCGATACCGGCGGTTCCAATGTGCAGTTTTCGGTCAACCCGAATAACGGGCGCATTATCGTTATCGAAATGAACCCGCGTGTGTCGCGCTCTTCTGCACTGGCTTCCAAAGCTACCGGTTTCCCGATTGCGAAAGTGGCGGCGAAACTGGCAGTCGGCTACACGCTGGACGAGTTGCGCAACGAAATCACCGGCGGGGCAACCCCGGCCTCGTTCGAGCCATCCATCGACTACGTGGTCACCAAGATTCCGCGTTTCACCTTCGAGAAATTCCCCAAGGCTGACCCGCGCCTGACCACACAGATGAAATCGGTCGGTGAAGTGATGGCAATGGGGCGCACTTTCCAGGAATCGTTCCAGAAAGCCCTGCGCGGTCTGGAAACCGGCATCGAAGGTTTGAACGAGCGCATTGACCCGAATGACCCGGATGCAAAGGACACGCTGCGCCGTGAACTGACCGAAGCCAGTGGCGAACGTATCCTGTTCGTTGGTGACGCTTTCCGCATCGGCATGAGCGTGGAAGAAGTGTTTGCCCAAACCAGCATCGACCCGTGGTTCCTGGTGCAGATCAAGGAACTGGTGGACATCGAAGCCAGCCTCGGCGACCGTTTGCTCAACAGCATTACCGCTGACGAAATGCGGATGCTCAAGCGCAAGGGCTTTTCCGACAAGCGTCTGGCCAAGCTGCTGCACGAAAAGCACGAGAAAGCGGTGCGTCAGGCGCGTCACAAGCTGGGGGTACGCCCGGTCTACAAGCGTGTGGACACTTGTGCGGCGGAATTTTCCACCAACACCGCGTACATGTATTCCACTTACGAGGAAGAGTGCGAATCCAACCCGACTGACCGCAAGAAAATCATGGTCTTGGGTGGCGGCCCCAACCGTATCGGGCAAGGGATCGAATTCGACTACTGCTGTGTGCACGCGGCGTTGGCATTGCGCGACGATGGCTTTGAAACCATCATGGTCAACTGCAACCCGGAAACCGTGTCCACCGATTACGACACTTCCGACCGTCTGTATTTCGAGCCACTGACGCTCGAAGACGTGATGGAAATCGTCGATCTGGAAAAACCGCTGGGTGTGATCGTGCAATACGGTGGGCAAACCCCGCTGAAACTGGCGCGTGACCTCGAAGCCCTGGGTGCGCCGATTATCGGCACGTCACCGGATTCCATCGACCTGGCGGAAGACCGCGAACGCTTCCAACAGCTCATCAACAAGCTGGGCTTGAAGCAACCGCCTAACCGTACTGCCCGCAGTCTGGAAGAAGCGGTGCGTCTGGCAGACGAAATCGGTTACCCGCTGGTGGTGCGCCCGTCCTACGTGTTGGGTGGTCGGGCGATGGAAATCGTTTACCACGAAAACGAATTGCGCCGTTACATGAACACCGCCGTGTCGGTGTCCAACGATTCCCCTGTGCTGCTTGACCGTTATCTGGATGACGCGATTGAGGTGGACGTTGACGCGATTTGCGACGGTGAAAGCGTGCTGATTGGCGGCATTATGCAGCACATCGAACAGGCTGGCATCCACTCCGGTGACTCGGCGTGTTCCTTGCCGCCTTACTCGCTGTCGGTTGCGCTGCAAGATGAGTTGCGTGACCAAATGGTGCGCATGGGCAAAGCACTCAACGTGGTCGGTCTGATGAATGCGCAATTCGCCATCAAGGGCGAGGATGTTTACATTCTGGAAGTCAACCCGCGTGCCTCGCGGACTGTGCCGTTTGTGTCCAAAGCCATTGGGCGTCCGCTGGCAAAAGTGGCAGCACGTTGCATGGCAGGACAATCGTTGGCGGCACAAAATGCCCTGAACGAAATCATTCCCTCGTACTATGCTGTGAAGGAAGCGGTGTTCCCGTTCATCAAGTTCCCCGGTGTTGACCCGATCCTCAGCCCTGAGATGAAGTCGACCGGCGAAGTCATGGGCGTGGGCAAAACCTTTGCGGAAGCTTTCGGCAAGGCGCAATACGCAGCGGGTGAGGTTTACCCAACCTCCGGCGTGGCTTTCATCAGTGTGCGTGAAGCCGACCGCAAGCATTTACCGGGTATCGGTGACATGCTGACCAAACAGGGTTTCAAGATCATTGCGACCCGTGGTACGGCGCGTGAATTGCAAAACGCCGGGATTGCCTGCGAAATCGTCAACAAGATGCGTGAAGGTCGCCCCAATATCGTCGACATGATCAAAAACGAGGAAGTCGATTTGATCGTCAACACCACGGAAGGCGAACAGTCTACCAAGGATTCCTTCGAGATTCGCCGCGAAGCCTTGCAGCATAAAATCACCTACACTACCACGATTGCCGGGGCGCAAGCCTTGTGTCAGGCGATGGCACATACCGACGACGAACAGGTGTACTGCTTGCAAGACCTCCACCGCGACATCGCACAATAAGGACAAAGGAAACGGAACATGAGTACCAGACCGCCGCTTACATTACAGGGTTCTGAGCGTTTGAAAACCGAACTGCAACGTCTCAAAACCGAAGAGCGCCCGCGCATTATCCAGGCGATTGCCGAAGCGCGTGAACACGGCGATTTGAAAGAGAATGCGGAATACCACGCTGCCCGCGAGCAGCAGAGTTTCTGTGAAGGGCGTATCAAGGAGCTGGAAGGCATTTTGTCAATGGCACAAGTTATTGATGTAGCTGTGGTGGGTGCGGCTAACCCCGGCAAGGTGGTGTTTGGCGCCACTGTGCAACTGGAAGAAGTGGAGTCCGGTCAAACCATTACCTATCAGATCGTGGGCGACATCGAAGCCGACATCAAGCAAAACCGCGTGGGTGTTTCTACCCCGATTGCCCGCGCCATGATCGGAAAGGAAGAGGGCGACGTGGCAGTGGTGCAAGCCCCCGGCGGTGTGCGCGAATACGAAATTATTGAAGTCAGTTACCAGTAGTGCCGGATAACAGTATTACCCAGATCGGCTTGTTGCAGCACGGAGCCGTGGAAGCTGGGGATGTGTTCTGCGGTAGTCTGGATACGTCTCTCAGCAAAGCTGGCTGGAAACACCTCAAGCATGTGTTTGGGCGCAGCAAACCCCAGTGGGATGCGGTAGTCACTTCACCCAAAACACAGTGTGCAGAGTTTTCCGAATGGTTTGCCCAAAAGTATGACCTGCCGTTGGTGCGGGATGAGCGCCTGCGTGAAATTCATTTGGGTGCATGGGAAGGTTGTACGCCACAGCAGGTCTTGCAGTCTTTTCCCGAACAACTGGCAGCATGGTGGCTGAATCCTGCTCAGGTTATCCCCGCAGGTGGGGAAAGCTTCGGGGATTTCCGCGCCCGTGTACTGGATGCCTGGGCAGATATGCCACGTGCCTGGCGTGGTGAACGAGTTCTGGTGGTGACTCACGCTGGGGTGATCCGTACCATTCTGGCGCATGTCCTGCAAATCCCGGATGAGCGTATGCTTGCGCTTAACATTGAGTACGGTAGCCTGACCCATTTGCGGGTTTTGCGTGATCGTGGCGGGGAGTGGGTCAGCTTGCTGAGTCATGCTTGTTGATACACCTTTCCCTGTTACGTCTGGTTTAAGGGGCTTTTTCCTACCCGCAACTTGCCCGATACCTTGCGCCCCTGTATAAATGCAGCCAATTTTAATAATCGCAGGTATCACTATGTCAGCCACTGCCAGCACTGCTGCCCGTTTTCGCCGTATCCTTCTGAAATTGAGTGGTGAAGCCCTGTTGGGCAGCCAGGATGCAGGTATTGACCCTGAAATCCTCTACCGGGTGGCTGGCGAAGCATTGGAAGTACAGCATTCAGGTGTGCAGGTGGCAGTCGTTATTGGTGGCGGAAACCTATTTCGGGGCGCTGGTCTGGCTGAGAAAGGCATGGATCGGGTGCGGGGCGACCAGATGGGAATGCTGGCAACTGTCATGAATTCTCTGGCAATGCAGGATGCCATCGAGAAGCTGGGTGGTCAGTGCCGCGTCATGACGGCTTTGGGGATCGACCAAATCGGTGAACGCTATTCTGCCCATCAGGCTCGCCGTTATCTGCAAGCAGGCAATATTGTCATCTGTGCGGCGGGTACAGGCAACTCGTTTTTCACCACAGATACGGCTGCCAGTTTGCGGGCGGTTGAATTGCAGTGTGACTTGCTGTTGAAAGCTACCAAGGTTGATGGCATTTATGATGCTGATCCGAAAAAAAATCCTGCGGCCAAACGCTTCGATCGGTTATCCTTCGACGACGCCATCCAACGCCAGTTGGGTGTGATGGATTTGACGGCCATGGTCATGTGCCGTGACAACAAACTTCCGCTCGGTGTATTTGACATGTTTGCACCGGGGGCGCTTGCTGCCATTGTAGGTGGTGAGCCTGTTGGTACTCTGGTTGAGGTTTAAGAGATGATTGCAGACATCAAGAAAGATGCAGAACAACGGATGCACAAAAGCATCGAAGCCCTGAAAAACGACTTGACAAAAATCCGTACCGGGCGGGCGCATCCCAGCCTGCTGGATCAGGTGACGGTGGACTACTACGGTGCCGACGTGCCGTTGAGTCAGGTTGCCAATGTTAGTACCGAAGATGCCCGCACCCTTAAGGTCGTGCCGTGGGAAAAGCCGATGGCAGCCAAGATCGAGAAAGCCATCCTGACATCCAATTTGGGTTTGAATCCTGCCAGTGATGGTAATGTGATTCGTGTACCTCTGCCAGCCCTGACCGAGGAACGCCGTCGTGATCTGGTCAAGGTGGTCAAGAGCGAGGCGGAAGGTGCACGAGTAGCTATCCGCAATATTCGCCGTGATGCCAATTCCGATTTCAAGGCACTGCTGAAGGAAAAGGAAATTTCCGAAGATGAAGAGCGGCGTGCGACCGATGACATCCAGAAAATGACCGACCAGTACATCAAGGAAGTCGAAGTGGTACTGGAGAAAAAAGAAAAAGAACTGATGGAAGTCTGACAGATGTTTGGCTACCTATGTTGTGTGGCCAAAACGGGAATACATGACAAATAACACCGCCAAGCAGATAGTGCCCCGGCATGTTGCCATCGTTATGGATGGCAATGGTCGCTGGGCGAAAGCGCGTTTCCTGCCACGTTTGATGGGACACCACCGAGGCGTGGAAGCTGCCCGCAAGGTTATCAGGAACTGTAGTGAGGCAGGGGTTGAATGCCTGACCCTGTTTGCCTTCAGTAGTGAAAACTGGAGACGCCCGGAGGATGAAGTCAGCGGTCTGATGTCGCTGTTCATGACAGCGTTGGAGCGTGAATCGGCAGGCTTGTTGCGCCATAACGTGCGTTTGCAGTTTATTGGCGACCGTTCCGGTTTTTCCGCAGGTTTGCAGGACAAAATCCTCCAAGTGGAAGGGCTGACTGCAAGTTGTAGCGGGATGCATTTGCTGGTGGCGGCAAATTATGGTGGGCGCTGGGATATTTTGCAGGCTGTACGCAATGCTTGCACTACGGCTGTAGCGGAGGGCAGGGATCTGGCATCACTGGACGAAAGCAGTTTTAGCGCGATGCTATCAACTGGGGGGCTACCTGATCCTGATCTGTTCATCCGTACTGGTGGCGAACGGCGTATCAGTAATTTTCTTATGTGGCAGCTTGCGTATGCCGAGCTGTATTTCACGGATACATTGTGGCCAGAGTTTGATGAAAGCAGCCTTCGGGAGGCTTTCGCGGATTTCGCCAGCCGTCAGCGGCGCTTTGGTATGACCGGTGAACAAATAACGGGAGGCAACCATGCTTAAACAACGGATCATGACGGGAATCGTATTGATTCTCCTGGTGTTTGCAGGTATTCGTTTCTTGCCAACCGAGCTGTTTGCGCTGTTTTCGATGCTGTTCATTATTGGCTTGGGCGCATGGGAATGGGCAGGTTTGACCGGGTGTTACCTGCCGGAAAAGCGCATGATGGGAACCATGATGATCCTGCTGGCATCCGCTCCGCTGGTTTTCCTGTCGCTACCGGCTGAGGTGGTCTTGTGGATCAGCGTACCTATCTGGGCGGCGATTCTGTTTGCCTTGGTGATTTACCCGAAAAATGCCGGTTTTTACAAGAAACATGCCTTGCCCATGCGCATCATGGGTATTTTTGTGCTGTTGCCTGCCTGGTTTGCCCTGTTCAAACTTCATGCGATGGATTACCGCTATGTGATGTATCTGATCGCGCTGGTGGCACTTGCGGACACAGCGGCCTATTTCACTGGGCGCAAGTTCGGCAAACACAAACTGGCACCTGACCTGAGTCCGGGAAAAACCAGGGAAGGGTTGTCGGGTGCAGTACTGGCAACGGCCTTGTGGGCATGGTTGGGTGCTTTCTGGGTGGAATTGCCAGCAGGCAAGGAAGTGGCATTCATGATCCTGTCGATGGGCGTGGTGTTGATGTCTGTGGCTGGTGACTTGTTTGAAAGTTTGCTGAAACGTGAGGCAGGGGTAAAAGACAGTGGGCATATCCTACCGGGGCACGGCGGCATTCTTGACCGGGTGGATAGTATGCTGGCGGCAGCGCCCCTGTTTACTCTCGGCCTGTTGTGGCTGCTCTGAGGCATGGGCATAATGACATCCAAAGCGGTTACGGTTCTCGGCTCCAGCGGCAGCATCGGTGTCAGTACCTTGGATGTACTCTCCCGTCACCTGGAACGTTTCCACATTTTCGCCCTGACCGCCAATAGCAATGTTGAGCGCCTGTTTGAACAATGTATGCAGTTCCGCCCGCGCTATGCGGTGATGGTGGAAGCGGCTGCTGCCGAGGTGCTGGCGCGGCGCCTGCGCACAGCAGGCAGTGAAACGGAAGTATTGGCAGGCAGTGCCGCACTGGAAGCGGTTGCCAGCAGCCCCGAGACAGATTACGTCATGGCAGCTATCGTCGGTGCAGCAGGCTTGTTGCCAACCTTGGCGGCAGCACGTGCAGGCAAGCGGGTCATGCTGGCGAACAAGGAAGCCTTGGTCATGTCCGGGCAATTGTTCATCGACACAGTGCGTGAACATGGTGCAGAGCTGTTACCGATCGACAGTGAACACAATGCCGTTTTCCAGTGTATGCCGTTAGATGGGCGCAATGGGGTGGAAAAAATCCTGTTGACTGCCTCGGGTGGCCCTTTTCGCACTTGGTCTGCGGCAGATTTGCAAACGGTTACTCCAGCGCAGGCTGTTGCCCACCCGAACTGGTCGATGGGGCAGAAGATTTCCGTGGATTCAGCGACCTTGATGAACAAGGGGTTGGAAGTTATCGAAGCCTGCTGGCTATTTAGCTTGCCTGCGGAGCGGGTGGAAGTGGTGGTGCATCCTCAAAGTACCATCCATTCGATGGTGTCCTATAATGATGGTTCGGTATTGGCTCAACTGGGCAACCCGGACATGCGTACACCGATTGCTTATGCCTTGGGTTGGCCTGAACGGCTGGCTTCCGGGGTTGCACCGCTGGATATGTTTGCCACGGCTCGGCTGGACTTTGAACGAGCGGATATTGCACGTTTCCCGTGTTTGTCGCTTGCCTACGAAGCCCACACTTTGGGTGGGTTTGCCACCATAGCCTTGAATGCGGCCAACGAAGAAGCGGTGAAAGCCTTTCTTCAACGGGACATTGCCTTTACGGATATTCCCCGGCTGGTGGCTGATGTCATGTGTCAGGCTGAGCGGGGAACGCCGCTGAATCTGGCGGATATTCTCGTTCAGGATGAGGAAAGCCGCATCCGGTCACTATCCTGGATAAAAAACAAGAAAGCCTATTCATCATGAGCTTGCTGATTATCATCCCTGCATTTCTTGTCACGATTGGTGTGCTGGTAACAGTGCACGAATTCGGGCACTTTTGGGTCGCCCGCAAGTTGGGCGTCAAGGTCTTACGTTTTTCTGTTGGCTTCGGCAAACCGTTGTGGCGCAGGGTTTCACGCGATGCTGATCAGGTGGAATATGTGCTGGCAGCCCTACCGTTTGGTGGTTATGTCAAGATGCTGGATGAACGTGAATGCGAAGAAGGTTGCGCCATTCCAGCGCAGGAGCTTCCCCGTGCTTTCAATCGTCAGCCAGTCTGGAAGCGGGCAGCCATTGTCATCGCTGGGCCGTTGGCCAATTTCCTGTTGGCTATTGCGGTGTATGCAGCCATCGGTTTGCTGGGGCAGGATGTCCGTTATCCTTATGTGGAAGCAGAAGCAGGCAAACCGGCTGAGAAGGCAGGTTTTCAGGCGGGTGATCTGGTGTTGTCTATCAATGGCAAATCCATCGCCAGCATGAATGAGATGCCGATGCGCCTGATTGACGGCTATTTCGCCGCACCAGAACACCGGGTGGTGGTTGGGGTTAAAACCCAGGATGGGGTGAATGCCGAGCGGGTGCTGGAACTGAAGGATGCTGCTTTGCTGGAAGAAGATAGCGATGTCATGGATAAGCTGGGTTTCAATGCCTGGGCGCCGCCGTTTGATGCGGTGTTGGAAAAGGTATTGCCGGATTCTGTGGCTGAAAAAGCAGGTTTGTTGGCAGGAGATAAAATCCTGCAAGCCGATGGGCTGGTTATCCGCAATCCGGGGCAACTCAGCCAATACATAGCAGGCCAGGTGGATAAAACCATTACCCTGCGGGTGCGCCGTGCCGATGGTGAGCATGATTTTCAGGTCGTACCGAAGATGGATGCAGAGCACAAGCGGGTGATGGTTGGCATTGCTTTTCAGCCGCCGCCAGATTCCTTGCGCGAAAAACTATTTTTTGAACAGTCATTTGGCTTGGTCGATGCCTTGCTCAGCGGCTTTGAGCGCACAGCAGATACTTCCATCATGACATTAAAACTGATGGGGCGTATGCTGACGGGCGAAGTTGCCTTGAAGAATATCAGTGGGCCGGTGACGATCGCGCAATTTGCAGGTGTATCGGCTTCTTACGGTTTGACCTATTACCTCGGGTTTCTGGCGGTGGTCAGTGTAAGTCTGGGGGTATTGAACCTGTTGCCCATTCCTATGCTGGATGGTGGGCATTTGATGTACTACTTGATTGAACTGGTAAAAGGCAGCCCTGTATCAGAAGACGTGGAGGCTGCTGGATTCCGGCTTGGGATGGCGATCATTGCCTGTTTGATGATGCTTGCTTTGTATAACGATTTCATGCGGTTGATGAACTAATGATGAAGAAACACACGCTGGGTATTTCTATTGCGAGTTGTTTGGTGGTCTTGACACAGACTGCATGGGCGGCTGCATTTGTGGTGCGGGACATTGAAGTCAATGGTTTGGAACGTATCCCCGCCGGAACCGTGCTGAACTACCTGCCTGCACGGGTGGGGCAGCCATTTGATGACAAACAGACGGGTGAAGCCATCCGTACCCTGTTCCAGACCGGGTTGTTTGAAGACGTGAAAGTGGCGCGGCGGGGCGACGTGCTGGTTGTTACGGTTGTGGAACGCCCGGCGATTGGTGAAATCAACATCAAGGGCAACCGCAAGATTCCAACCGAAAAACTGATGGAAGCCCTGAAACTGCGCAATGTTGGCAAGGGCGATACTCTCGACAAGGAAGCCTTACTGGGTATCCAGCGGGAACTGGAAGAGCAGTATCAGGCGATGGGGCACTATGGGGTGGATGTCAACACAACCCTGGAGGCTCTGCCGCGTAACCGGGTAGCGGTCAACATCAACGTCAATGAAGGTAATGTTACCCGCATTCAACAGGTCAAGATTATTGGCAACAAGGCATTCCCTGAGGCTCTGTTGCTGAAGCAACTGGAATCAGGTCCGCGCGGGGCATTTTCCATTCCGTTGCTGAGCAGTAGCGATAAGTATTCCAAGGAAAAGCTGATCGGCGACTTGGATGCCTTGAATGCATTTTACCGTGACCGTGGTTTCCTGAATTTTGAGATTACCTCGACTGAAGTCACCATGACGCCGGACAAAAAGGACATCTACCTGACCATCGGTGTGCATGAAGGTGAGCAATACCGCATCAGTAACGTGAGTGTGGCTGGCAACCCTGGCTTGTCGCAGGAGCAACTGGCACAGGCGGTCAAAATCCAGAAAGGTCAGGTGTTCTCACAAAAGGCATTGGAAGAAACCCGCAAAAACCTGGAAAGTAAGATTGGCTCGCAGGGTTATGCGTTTACCAAGATCAACGCTGTGCCTGAGTTTGACGAAGCCAACAAGCAGGTCGGTATTACTTTGTCGATTGATACTGGCAAGCGTACTTACGTGCGCCGTATCGACATCCGTGGCAACAACCGTACCAAGGATGAAGTTTACCGCCGTGAACTGCGCCAACTGGAAAGTTCCTGGTTCTCCAAGGAGCAGGTGGAGCGCTCCAAAGTCCGTCTGGAGCGTTTGCCTTATGTTGAAGAGGCGAGCATTGAAGCCGAGCCAGTGGCAGGTACAGAAGACCAGATCGACCTGATTGTGACTGTTAAGGAGCGCTCTTCCAACCAGTTCAGGGTTGGGGCAGGCTATTCCCAGTCGCAGGGTGTGCTGTTCAATGTGAACCTGAACCAGGACAACTTCATGGGGACAGGCAAGCAACTGGATGTCAACGTTGATAACAGCAAGGTCAACAAGAATTACAACGTCAACTATACCAACCCTTATTACACGCCCGATGGCATCAGCCGTGGTTTCGGGGTGTATTACAACAAGTACGATGCGGAAGCAGAAGAGATTTCCAGCTATGCATCCAACCGTTACGGCGGTAACGTCAATTACACCATTCCCTTGAGTGAGCATGATTCCGTGCATGTGGGTGCGGGTGTTGAACGGCGGGAGATTGTGCTGGGTAACAATCCGGCGGGCGAGATCACCACTTTTGTTACCAACAATGGCAACAAGTTTAATCAGGTTCCGGTGTCAGTCAGCTATGTACATGATACCCGTAACCGTTCCATCTTCCCGGACAAGGGGCAACGCCATCGCGTTTCCTTGCAGGCTGCTGCACCGGGCAGCGATTTGCAGTACCAGAAGCTGAGCTATGAGGGCGCAACCTATCATGAAGTCACTGACAACGTGACTTTCGTCGCCAAAGGGCGGGTAGGGGTTGCCAATGCTTCCGGCAAGACGACTGAAGTGCCGTTCTTCGATCGTTATTACGCGGGTGGGATCGGTTCTGTGCGTGGTTACGACCAAAGCAGCCTAGCTCCACGCAGTAGCACCCACTCTGACCAGATTTTGGGGGGCGATACGATGGTGTCGGCAACGGCTGAATTGCAGTTCCCAGCACCTTTTGCTGATGATGTAAAAGGTCTGAAAATGAGCACGTTTGTGGATGCAGGTAATGCCTACAACCGTTCGGACAGCACCTCTGGCACGAATGACAAAGCCATCCGCTATTCTGCAGGGGTTGGCGCGGTGTGGCTGTCGCCCATTGGGCCACTGGAAATCAGTGTTGCCAAGCCGTTGAATGCCAAAGACGGTGACGAGGAGCAAAAAGTGCAATTCAGCATTGGGGCGTCGTTCTAACCAGCCATGAACGTGCGTGCAATAGTAAACACAGGTTTGAAAACAGGGGTAAGCATTTTGTTTACCCTGTTGTGTTTTGCCATGTCGCCTGCCAGCTCAGATACGGCTGAGCGTCCGTTCCGTATTGCCATCGTCAATGTCGCCCAGTTGCTGGAAAACTCCCCGCAATCCAAAGCCGCCAACGAAAAACTGAAAACCGATTTCGTGCCACGCGAAGAAGCTCTGGATACAGAACAGAAAGCTATCAAGGAGCTGGAAGACAGCTTGGCTGCGCAGATTGAGTCAGGTTCCCTGTCGGAAGAGAACAAGTTGCAAAAACAGCGCGAACTACGTGACCGGCAGCGTACATATGCTCGTGTCATGGATGATTTCCGCGAAGATGTCCGCAACGCTCGCGAGATTGCGATTGATACCCTCCAGAACCAGATTGTGCAGGCTATCGGTGATGTACGGGAAAGGGAACAGATTGATGTTGTCTTGCGCGAAAGTGATTTCATTGTTGCCAGTGACCGGGTGGATATTACCGGCAAGGTCATGCAGCATCTGCAACAGAAATTTCAGGCTGAACAGGTGACGCCTGACGCCAAACCCAAGGAGTAACACTGGATGTCAGCAGGCGTACCATTGCGTGAACTGGCAGAACATACTGGTTCACAACTGCAAGGGGATGGCAGTTTCTGTATCCTTGCGGTGGCAGCAGTGGAAAAAGCTGGGGCGCAAGACATCAGCTTCATTCGTGATGGCAAACATCGTCGTTATTTGGAAACATCTCAAGCAGGTGCACTGATCTTGCCTGCTGATTTGGCGCTTCAGTATCCAGGCAACTGTCTGGTTAATTCCAACCCCTATCTGGCTTATGCAAAAATCGCAGACTTGTTACACCCAGTTCCCCGACCTGAAGCAGGCATTCATCCCAGTGTTGTGCTTGGTGAAGGAGTGACGCTTGGTGAAGGTGTCAGCATCGGTGCGCATGTCAGTGTTGGGGGAGGTACGGTAATCGGTGCGGGTGTCATCATCGGTGCAGGCTGTGTGCTGGGGGATGGCTGTCACCTAGGGGAGCATACCCGTCTCTACCCCAACGTCACACTGGGTTACAATACTCGACTGGGGGAACGCTGCATTATCCATTCGGGGGCTGTGCTGGGTGCGGACGGTTTTGGTTTTGCGCCGGATCGGGGTGTGTGGTACAAGATTCCGCAAGTTGGTAATGTGGTGGTGGGTGATGATGTGGAAATCGGGGCAAATACCACCATTGACCGGGCTGCGCTGGGTTCCACTGTCATTGGCAATGGGGTAAAGCTGGATAACCTGATCCAGATTGGTCACAACGTCCAGATTGGCGAACATACTGCGATGGCAGCGTGTACTGCCGTGGCAGGCAGCGTGCAAATCGGTAAGCATTGCCAGATTGCTGGCATGTGTGCGATTGCTGGGCATTTGAGCATTGCGGATCATGTGGTTGTGACAGGTACTAGCATGGTATCCCATTCCATTACCCAGCCCGGTGTTTATTCATCAGGTACGGTAGCAATAGAAAATGCCGTATGGCGTAAAAATGTCGCCCGCTTCAACCAACTGGACAAACTGGCTCGTCGCCTTGCCGAGCTGGAAAAGCAACTGGCAGATTTACAAAACAAAGGGAGTAATTGAGCACTATGGGCACAATGAACGTTGAACAAATCAGGAATTACTTGCCACACCGTTATCCGTTTTTGCTGGTAGATCGGGTGGTGGCATACGAGGTCGGTAAATCACTGACGGCGATTAAGAATGTCACGGTCAACGAGCCGTGGGTCAACGGGCATTTTCCACACCTGCCCATCATGCCGGGCGTGCTTATCATTGAGGCTCTGGCGCAGGCAACCGGTTTGCTGGGGTTCCGTACCATGGGTGAAGAGCCGCAAACCGATACCTTGTACATGCTGGTCGCAGTCGACAAGGCGCGTTTCAAGCAAACGGTTGTTCCCGGCGACCAACTGGAATTGCATGTGGAATTGCTCAAGCGCAAGGGCATGATGTGGGTTTTCAATGCTGAGGCGCGTGTAGGCGGCAAGCTGGCTGTTTCGGCTGAGCTGATGTGTGCTGCCAAGAAAGAGACCGCAGCGTGAGCAGCCTGATTCACCCGACTGCTGTGATCCATCCGTCCGCCAGCCTGGCGGCAGATGTTGAAGTGGGGGCGTATACCATCGTTGGCGCAGATGTGAGTATCGGGCGTGGTACACGCATTGCGCCACATGTGGTGATCGACGGTCCGACCCGCATCGGGGAAGATAACCAGATTTTCCAGTTTGCCTCCATCGGTGCTGCCCCGCAGGACAAAAAATTCAGGGGTGAACCTACCGAACTCATCATTGGCGATCGCAATGTCATCCGCGAATGCTGTACTTTCAATCGGGGCACGACACAGGACAAAGGCAAGACGGTAATGGGCGATGACAACTGGATCATGGCCTACGTACATATTGCGCACGATTGCATCATCGGTAACAACACCATTTTTGCCAACAGTGCAACCCTAGCGGGGCATGTGGAAATCCGTGACTGGGTGATCCTGGGTGGTTTTACTTTGGTTCACCAGTTCTGCGTGATCGGCGAACATGCATTTAGCGGCATGGGTTCTGCCATCAGCAAGGATGTACCACCTTATGCGATGGTCGCTGGTGCGCCTGCCGAGCCGCGTAGCGTCAATCTGGAAGGTTTGAAACGGCGTGGTTTCAGTGCTGAAGCTATCCACCGTATCCGCGAAGCCCATCGCATCCTTTACCGTCAAAACCTGAGCACCCAGGATGCCTTGAGCAAGATCGAAGCAGAACTGGGTGGGCATGACGACATGACCTTGTTGCTGGATTTCTGCCGCAATAGCCAGCGGGGGCTGATCCGTTAACGCATGAAGCGTGTTGCCATCATTGCCGGGGAAGTGTCAGGTGATTTGCTGGCAGCACGTCTGATTCTTGCCTTGCGCGAACATTATCCCGACATCTGTTTTGAAGGTATCGCCGGGGCTGAAATGCAGGCTGCTGGTTGTGTCAGCCTGTTTCCGCTGGAAAAACTGTCGGTGATGGGACTGGTGGAAGTTCTTAGGCATTTGCCGGAATTACTGTCAATCCGCAAACAGTTGTTGCAGCGCTGGCAAGCCGATCCGCCTGATCTGTTCATTGGGGTGGATGCACCGGATTTCAACCTGCCACTGGCGGCGAAACTGCACGCTGCGGGTATTCACACCGCCCATTATGTCAGCCCGTCCGTATGGGCCTGGCGGGAAAAACGGGTGCGCAAGATGCAGGGAACACTGGATCTGATGCTGACCCTGTTTCCGTTTGAAGTAGATTTTTACCGTAAGCACGCGATTGAAGCTGCTTTTGTCGGGCATCCACTGGCAGACGAAGTGGAATTCAATGCCTGCCGGGTCAGCGCCCGCCAGCAACTCGGTTTGCCACAAGGTCGCCAGATTCTTGCCATCCTGCCCGGTAGCCGTGCCGGGGAACTCCAGCGTCTTGCCCCGGATTTTTTGCAGGCAGCCGTGCGTTTGCAACAAACATATCCTGATCTGTTGTTCGTGACCCCCGCTGCCAGTGGACGCTTGCGCCAGCAACTGGAAACTATTCGCCAGCAACACGCTCCCACATTGGCACTGACGGTGCTGGATGGGCAATCCCGTCTGTTGATGCAGGCAGCCGACCATATTCTGTTGGCATCCGGGACTGCGGTACTGGAAGGAATGCTGACAGGCCGTCTGATGGTGGCTGCTTACCGGGTTGCACCGCTGACTGCGTGGCTGATCCGCACCTTCCATCTGCTGAAAGTACGTTTTGTAACCTTGCCCAATAACCTTGCCAACGAGGAATTGGTGACGGAATTGCTTCAGGAACAGATCACTCCCGATAATCTGGTGCAAGCCATTGAGCAAATGTTTGCCTTGCCCGAGAAACGGCAGCAGTACATTCTCCAGCATTTTCAACAACTGCACGGGCAATTGCGCCAGAATGCCAGCCACAGTGCAGCCCAAGCCATCATCAAGCGGTTTTTTTAGTCATGCAGGAAGGTGTCATCCAGTACCAACTGACTTATGTTTGCCAGCCATTGCCGGAGCACCTCGATATTACGTTGCTGGAAGCCTGTCGTGCCCGCCTGTTCGCTGCCAGCTTAATCGGTCAGGATGACCAGCGTTATGCCGGTCTGGGCTATGGCAACCTTAGCCATCGGGTTGAACTTCAAGGTATGCCGGATGCTTTTCTGATTACCGGTTCCCAGACCGGGCATTTGCCAGCCCTGACGCGGCAACAATATGCCCTAGTGACAGCTTGTAGCCCGCAAGCCAACCGTTTGCAGGCCAGCGGGGAAACAGAGCCGTCTTCCGAAGCCATGACCCATGCGGTTATTTATCAATCTTTGCCCTCGGTACAGGCTGTGATCCATGTCCATTGGCCTGATTTGTGGCAAAATGCGCGGAAACACAAGCTGTGGGTGACAGCGGGGGAGATTCCTTACGGTACGCCACAAATGGCGGCTGCCGTACAGCAGCTTGTGCGGGAAAACGGTTTCCCATCAACAGGATTGGTGGCAATGCTGGGGCATGAAGACGGCATTATCGCCTGGGGCAAGACACTGGCAGAAGCAGAAGCCAGGCTCACCTATTATCAATGATTGGTTCAGTCAACTTAAGGGATGCACCATGTACCTAACCAAATTCAAATCCACCGGCTCTGTTGTCAGTTCCAGTGATAAATTCGGTGCGAAAATGCATCAGGTGGCTAGCCGCTTTTTTCACAGTTACAGCCGGGGCGTGTTTGTTGGCACGGGTAGTGGGGTTGTAGCCCAGTATTTCATGCCAGCACCGATTCCGTTTGTGTTTGTGGAAAAGCACCCGGATTTCGTGCGTCAGTTCCATGAGCGTTTCGGTAGCCATACCCCACTGTTGGGCAAAGACTTTTTCACTCTGCCGATTGACGAAAATACGGATGGTCTGGCGAATTGCCTGATCGTTTCCTGTATGCCGGTGACTGGGCCGTTCTATTCCGAAAAGCTGGTGAAACATTTCCGTGATGCGCTCAATACGGGTTCCACTATTGTGCAGATGAGCTATACGCCGTTTGTGCGCCAGATTCGCCTGTTTGAACGTTTGCAGAAAGAGGGTTTTAGGATTGAACGGGTGGCAACCGTATTGCTGAATGTTCCGCCTGCCTCGGTTTTCGTGCTGAGGAAAGCCTGATGCTGGTTGCGGGGGTGGATGAGGTTGGGCGCGGGCCGCTGGCAGGTGCAGTGGTTGCGGCTGCCGTTATCCTTGACCCGCAGCAACCTATTGCTGGTTTGAATGATTCCAAAAAACTCAGTGCCAGACGCCGTGAGCAACTGGCAATAGAAATCCGTGCCAAGGCACTGGCCTGGAGTCTGGGGCGAGCAGAGGTGGCAGAAATCGACAGCATCAATATCCTGCAAGCCACTTTTCTGGCCATGCAGCGGGCACTGGAAGGTTTGTTGCTCCAGCCTGATCTGGTGAAGATTGACGGCAACCGTTGCCCCAAACTGCCTTACAACATGGAAGCCATTATCGGCGGGGATGCGACAGTGGCGGAGATCAGTGCTGCCTCCATTCTTGCCAAAGTGGTACGTGATGAGGAAATGCTGGCAATGGATGCTTTGTATCCCCAATACGGTTTCGCCCGTCACAAGGGCTATGGCACGGCTGAACATCTGGCTGCCTTGCGCGAGCAGGGGGCAAGCCCCATCCATCGGCGCAGTTTTGCCCCGGTCAAAAAGGCACTGGCAAGCAGTGCAGACTGACTTGAACTGTATGCATGTTGCGTAAACTCCTGACCATCCTGTTGATGTTTGCCCTGTTGCTGTTTCTGCTACAGGCAGGCTGGTATGTTTACCGGCATTACCTTCAGCCCATTCTGCCGGGTGGTGCTGGCAAGGTGGAATTGCCGGTGATTACCCAGCCATCGCCGGTTGGCATCAATAGCAATGAAATTCACTACGAAGATGCCAGTATCCCGTTTGTTGACCTATTCCGGGTTGCCAGCCCGTTTGCTGAAAATGTGCTGGGTTTGAAAGCAGAGGGGGTGGTTTACGATGCCAATGGCTGGCCCAGCAGTATCGCTAGTGGTGAAGTGGGAACCAAGTTTTTGGGTAGTTTGCCGCCAGAGGTTGTGCCGGGTGGTGAATACACCGTGCTGTATGAGGGTGAAGGCAAGCTGCGTTACGGGCATGACGTGAAAGTGGTGTACCAGTCGCCGGGGCGGGATGTGATCCGCTTTGATGCAGGGGCTGATGGGGTACTGGATGCCAGTCTGGTCATAACCCAGACCACTGCGGGTAATTACTTGCGTAATATCCGTATCTTGCCACCGGGGGGAATTTGCCGTAACAATCCGCTCAAATGGGTAACGGATGCAACGGCTTGTGGCTTGCTGGACGGCGAGTTTCTGGCTTTTGCCGAACATTACGCCAGCATTGTGTTTAACCCTGACTACCTGGATTTCATGAAGGATTTCAAGGCAATCCGTTTCATGGCAATGTCGGGTATCACCCGCAATCCGGTGGAACACTGGCAAGACCGCCCACACATGGAAGAAGCCAACTGGGGTGGAACTTACGGCGCACGTGGCGTGCCGCTGGAGATCATGGTGGAGCTTGCCAACCGCTTGCACAAGGATGCCTGGTTCAATCTGCCCCATGCGGCCGATGATGAGTACCTGCGTGAATTCGCCATTTATGTGCGTGATCATCTCAACCCCGAACTGAAAGTGTATGTGGAATACACCAATGAAGCCTGGAATACCACCTTCACCCACAACGAATACACCCAGAAAAAAGGCATTGAACTGGGCTTGTCGATCAATGCGGTGGAAGCCGGGTTCCAGTTTTATACCTTGCGTGCCCGCCAGATGTTTGACATCTGGGAACAGGTGTTCGGTGGGCGGGAGCGTTTTGTGCGGGTGCTGGGAGGCTGGGATACCCGCCCTGACATTACCCGCAAGCTGCTGACTTACAACGACATGTACCAGCATGTGGATGCGGTGGCGATTGCACCTTACTTCGGTGGTAACATCAAGGGTTATCGGGAGGCGCAGAGTGTCGACGATATTTTCCGCTTGACGACCGAGGCGGATTCCTACCGCTCCTTGCCGGAAGTGCTGACAATGGCGCAGCAACATGTCGCCCTGACACAGCAATATCAGCTCGACCTGCTGGCGTATGAAGGCGGGCAGGGACTGGTGGACTGGGCAACCCGCAAGCCTGATCAGCATCCCAACCCGCTGTTTTTCGCTGCCAACCGCGACCCACGCATGGGGCAGCTTTACACGGATTTCCTCAACGGCTGGGAACAGTCCGGGGGCAAGCTGATGATGCTGTTTTCTGCCCCGCGTACTTGCCAGTGGTATGGCTGTTGGGGGTTGAAAGAGCATATCCGTCAGCCGCGCGAACAGGCATACAAATACGCAGCTGTGCTGTCCTTCATTGCCGAGCGCAATTCTTCCGTATGGCAGCCACCTGCTGCAACCCAGCCACAGGTAATGGAACAACCGGCACAGCAGAAACCGCGCAAGCCGGACGAGCCGGTGATCGTGTGGCGGCCTGCCACTGATCCGGAACAGTTCTTTTTTCTGGAAAACCCGCGCACTCTGGATGTGTTGCTGGAATCACGCGATTGGGTCAAGAAAGATAGCTTTGGCAAGTGGCAGGGTAAGTGGGATGCGGAGTATCTCTACCTGAGCGTGCGGGTGTATGACGAAACGCTGGTGCATGATTCACCTGATCCTGTCGATGATGATTCCATTGAATTTTTTCTGGATGCTGACAACAGCCGCGCTGCGCAGGTTGATGGGAAAAACGATTTCCATCTGCTGTTTGATTGCAGCCGTGGGGTAACGCTGGGCAAGAATTCTGCACCCATGACGGATGCACAGCTTGCCAGCATTGTGACCGACATGCGGGCAACCAGGGATGGCTATGTGCTGGAAGCGTGGATTCCCTGGCAGGTGTTCGGCATGAAACCGGACGTCAGGCATCGGGTGAGTGCTGAAATCCAGATCAATGATGACGATGATGGTGGTCCACGTGACAAAAAGATTGGCTGGATGGCAAGTAACCAGCAGGCTGCCAACGAGCCAGCACAATGGGGTGTGATCCTGTTTAGCGGGCGCTGATTACTTGCTTTTCACGGGTGTTGCGTTGATCAGGCGAGGGTGGTCGGGCGTGGCATCCGGCAGGGCAGGTTTGGTTTTTTCCTGCCGCAAGCGCAACACATAGCCGCCCAGCGCACCACCTGCGGTGGTCAGTGTCAGCAAACCCAGTGTCATGAATTGCGTCAGCAACAACAGCCCGCCAATGCCTGCCATACCTGCTAGTGCCAGCCCTACCTTGATGTTGGCCTGGGTGGAGGTGCGGCGTACTTCCTGCAAGGTTTCCTGTTGCGCCTGTTTGAGCACTTTGTGCTTGGCTCGCTCGGCATTGACCCGGATGGCTTCACGCTCCTTGGCATGGCATTCCTGCAAGCGGCTGATTTCGTCCTTGCGCTGGTGGGCGGCAACCGCTCCGAACCAGAACGCCGTCAGTAGGCCAACAATCACCAGCGGGATGCCTAGCCGTAACCATTCCCAGCCTGCCAACCCGCTGGGTGCAAGCATGACCAGTGCTACCGTGATAACCTGTAGCAGAATGATACCGGGCAAAAACTTCAGCATGATGGGTATCCTTATTCTTCCGTCATGGCGGGATGGAACGATTATAATGGTATCTGGATTCAACGGGACACTGCCATGCTGCCGAACGACCTGATGCAAGAACTGATCGCTTTTCGCGCCGAACGCGACTGGGAGCAGTTCCATACCCCACGCAACCTTGCCATTTCGCTGTCACTGGAAGCAGGCGAAGTACTGGAACTGTTTCAGTGGCAAGACCCATGCGGGGAGGCGGTGCAGGCTGTGCTGCCGCGCTTGCAGGATGAAGTGGCAGATGTGGCGGTGTATCTGGCGTATTTGTGCCACGATCTAGGGATTGATCTGGAGGCGGCAATCCGCAGCAAGATGGTGAAAAACCGTGCCAAGTATCCGCTAGAACTGGCGAAAGGGTCAGCGAAGAAATACACCGAGTTGGGGGCAAGCAAATGACCCGCTTCGTCCACCTGCGCCTGCACACCGAATACTCCCTCACCGACAGCACCATCCGCATCAAGCCGCTGATGAAAGCCGTTGAAAAGACCGGGATGCCCGCCATCGCCATCACCGACCTGAACAATTTCTTTGGGTTGGTGAAATTCTACAAAGCCGCGATGGGTGCTGGCATCAAGCCCATCTTCGGCGTGGACATCCTGCTGGTCGATGAAACCGGCGGCGACACCCTGTTCCACCTGATCCTGCTGTGCCAGAACAACACCGGCTACCGCAACCTCACCAAGCTGATTTCACGCGCCTGGCAACAGGGGCAGGTGCTGGGCGTGCCGCGTGTGCAGCGTAGCTGGATTGCCGAATTCAGCGACGGCGTGATCATGCTGTCCGGCGGGCGTGACGGTGACGTAGGTCAGGCATTACTCGCTGGCAACGCAGAGCTTGCCGAAAAACGCCTGCAAGAATGGCAACAGCATTTTCCCGACCGCTACTACCTTGAACTGCAACGCACCGGGCGCGATGGTGAGGAAGATTACATCCACGCCGCCGTGGAACTCGCGCTTGCCCATGACCTGCCAGTGGTCGCCACCAACGACGTGCGTTTTGTCGCCGAAAGTGATTTTGCCTCGCACGAAGCCCGCGTCTGCATCAACAGTGGCAACGTGCTGGCTGACCCCAAACGCCCCAAGCATTACAGCCCGCAGCAATATTTGCGCACGGCGGAGGAAATGGCGGAACTGTTCGCCGACATCCCCTCCGCCATCGCCAACACGGTGGAAATCGCCAAACGCTGCAATGTGTCGCTGACGCTGGGCAAGAACTACCTGCCGCAATTCCCGATTCCTGACGGCATGACCGAAGCCGAATACTTCTGCAAGGTCAGTGAGGAGGGGCTGGAACAACGGCTGGATTTCCTGCTCGGCGACCAATACCCGCGCGGTACGCCGGAGTTCGCGGAAAAGCGCAAACCCTATGACGAACGCCTCAAAATCGAACTCGATGTCATCAACAAGATGGGTTTCCCCGGCTACTTCCTGATCGTTGCCGACTTTATCCAGTGGGCGAAGGATAACGGCATCCCGGTCGGCCCTGGGCGGGGTTCGGGCGCAGGCTCACTGGTGGCTTACGCGCTCAAGATCACCGACCTTGACCCGTTGGCTTATGACCTGCTGTTTGAACGTTTCTTGAACCCGGAACGGGTTTCCATGCCTGACTTTGATATCGACTTCTGCATGGATAATCGTGACAAAGTGATTGATTACGTGGCACAAACCTACGGGCGCAATCAGGTGTCGCAGATCATCACCTTCGGTTCGATGGCGGCGAAAGCGGTGGTGCGGGACGTGGGGCGGGTGCTGGGGCATCCCTACGGTTTCGTCGATCGGGTGGCGAAACTGATCCCGTTCGTCCTCGGTATTACGCTGGAAGACGCACTGGGGCGTACCAAAAAATCACAGGATGATTCGGAGCGTGTTTCCCCCGACCTGATCGAACTCTATAACAAGGATGAGGAAGTCAAAGCTCTGCTGGACATGGCGATTTCCCTCGAAGGGCTGACCCGCAACACTGGCAAGCACGCGGGCGGGGTGCTGATTTCGCCGTCGGATTTGACCGATTTCACCCCGATTGCCTGTGACGAACAGGGCAACGGCGTGGTGTCGCAATACGACAAGGACGATGTGGAAGGGGTGGGGCTGGTCAAGTTCGACTTTCTGGGCTTGCGCAACCTCACCATCATCGACTGGGCGTTGCAGACCATCAACCGCCAGCAGGCAGCCAAAGGCTTGCTGCCCGTTGACATCAACCGCATCCCGCTGGATGACAAAGCTTCGTTCGACCTGCTCAAGGCGCAAAAAACCACCGCCGTATTCCAGCTTGAATCACGCGGGATGAAAGACCTGATCCGTCGCCTGCAACCGGATGTGTTTGAGGACGTGGTGGCACTGGTGGCACTGTTCCGCCCCGGCCCCTTGCAGTCGGGGATGGTGGACGACTTCATCAACCGCAAAAAGGGCATCGCCAAGGTCGAATACCCACACCCCAGTCTGGAGCAAATCCTCAAACCGACCTACGGCGTTATCGTTTACCAGGAACAGGTCATGCAGATTGCGCAAGTCCTCGCCCAGTACACGCTGGGCGGTGCGGATATGCTGCGCCGTGCGATGGGTAAGAAGAAACCGGAGGAAATGGCAAAACAGCGTTCCATCTTTATGGAGGGGGCGCGGAATAACCAGATTGACGAAAATCAGGCGGGTTACATTTTCGACCTGATGGAAAAGTTCGCGGAATACGGGTTCAACAAATCTCACAGTGCTGCTTACGCGTTGGTCGCTTTCCAAACCGCTTGGCTCAAGGCACATTACCCAGCAGCGTTCATGGCAGCAGTGCTGTCAGCGGATATGGACAACACCGACAAAGTGGTGACACTGCTGGACGATTGCCGCCAGTTGAACCTGCAAGTGCTGCCGCCGGACATCAACCGTTCCGATTTCCAGTTCACCGTCGATGACAACAACCGCATCATTTACGGGCTGGGTGCGGTCAAAGGGGCAGGGGAGGCAGCCCTCAGCGTGATGGTGGAGGAGCGCAACCAGCACGGTGCGTTTAAATCCCTCGCCGATTTGTGCAAGCGTTGCAGTTCACAAAAGGTCAACCGCCGCGTACTGGAAACCCTGATCAAAGCCGGTGCATTTGATTCCCTCGGCGGCACACGCCGCGCCATGCTCGAATTCCTGCCCGAAGCGTTGCGGATGGCGGAACAGCACAACCGCGACCAGGGTACGGGGCAGGTGGATTTGTTCGGCGGCATGTTCGGCGGGGTGAAAGAGGATGCGCCCGAATCCGTGATGCCTGCCCGCGCCGAATTCCCCGAAAAGGAACGCCTCAAACTGGAAAAAGAAACCCTGGGATTGTTCCTCACCGGGCATCCACTAGATGAATACCAGGAAGAAATTGCCGGTTTGGGCAACCGCAAGAAACTGGCGGACATTGCCGAAGATGATGGTACGAAATACCGCCGCGAACCGGTGATGCTGGTAGGTTTGGTTTCCAGCGTGCGTACCCAGCATACCGACAATGGCAAACGTGCCTTCGTGCAACTGGATGATAATACCGCCTATTACGAGCTGCTGATTTTCACCGACACCTTTAACAATTACGGACATTTGCTGGAAAAAGATACCTGCGTGGTACTGGAAGGCACACTCGATACCGACCAGCGTACCGGCAAAACCCGTTTGCGGGTGGAAAAAGTCCACAATATGCAGTCGGTGCGGGAAAACTTCCTGCGCAAACTGGTGTTACGGCTGGATGCCGGACAAGTGCAAGGTGCTGTCTGGAACGACCTGCGCAAGTTCCTCAAACCTGTTGAAGCTGTCAAGTTCCCCATCGCATTGGAATACTGCAATGCACAAGCCAAGGCGGAATTGCGTCTGGGCAATCGCTGGGAGGTGGCGCTGGATGATGGCAATCTACGAGAATTGCGTGCGGCATTAGGCAAGGAAAACGTGGGGTTGGTATTTTGAACAATACATCTTTCGCCACTTGCTCAGGATGGCTTGACCAATTCTGCTGGACGAATGCCTGCGATTCTTTCAAACTGCGCACTCCAGAATAGTGAACTTATAAGGCGAATCGCGCCTCCAAGGTGTGGTTCATAACAACGATACGATTGAGGTACTCATCAAATGAAAATTTCCATGCGTCACTGGTTTATTGGCAGTCTGGCTGCGGCAGTACTGGTTGGTTGCGGCCCTAACGGTGAAATGACCCGTGCTGAGCAAGGTGCCGTTATCGGTGGGATCGCTGGGGCTGTGATTGGTAAAACGACCGGTGACAAGGATGATGACCGTGCGTTGGCGGGTGCGGTTATTGGTGGTCTGGCGGGAGCTGCCATCGGCAACTACATGGATCAGCAGGAAGCAGCCCTGCGCCAGCAATTGCAAGGTACGGGTGTTGACGTACAACGCCAGAACGACAATATTGTCTTGACCATGCCGGATGCAATCACGTTTGACTTTGGTCAGTCTGCGGTCAAGCCACAGTCCTACGGTGTCCTGAACAACCTAGCCAATACCCTGAACCAGTTCCCGGATACCCGCATCCAGATTGCAGGTCACACTGACAACGTAGGCAGTGATGCAGCCAACATGCAGCTTTCCCAGCAACGTGCCAACGGTGTGCGTTCCTACCTGGCAAGCATGGGGGTAGCAGCCCAGCGTATGCAGGCAGTTGGTTACGGTGAAAGCCGCCCAGTTGCTGACAACAGCAGCGAATACGGTCGTGCCCAGAACCGCCGTGTAGAAATTACCCTGATTCCTGTCCAGCAGCGATAACACCACTGTTGTCGGAAAATCGGTACTTGACCGCCAATCCGTTATATCATAGAGGCTCCGAAAGGAGCCTTTTTGGTTTAAAAAACTGATAAATAATGGGTTTGACGTGCGGGAACAAATTCCAAACATCATCACGGTTGTCCGAATCCTGTCCATTGCTCCCATTTGCTGGTTGTTGTGGCGAGGTTCTTATTCGCTGGCACTGATTCTACTGGTGCTGGCTGGTTTATCCGATGCGCTGGATGGTTTTCTGGCGCGTCGTTACGGCTGGTTTACCCGTTTGGGGGCGATGCTTGACCCGGTAGCGGACAAGCTGTTCGTGGTATCGGTTTTCATCGTGTTCGGTTTGAAAGGCAGTTTGCCGTGGTGGCTGATTGCGCTGGTCATCGGGCGTGATGTAGTAATTGTACTGGGAGCCCTTGCCTACCGGCTGGTACGGGGCAAACTGGATATGCATCCCCTGTTGATCAGCAAACTGAATACCGGGTTGCAGATTACCTTGCTGGCAGTGACCCTGTTCCATGTGGCGATGCATCCACTGCCAGACTGGTTCAATCAGGGCTTGCAATGGCTGGTGGCAGCAACGACCTGCTTGAGCGGGATGGCGTATGTTTATCTGTGGGGGCGTTATGCGCTGGCAAAAGGTTAAAGCATGATTCTGGAAAGTGGACGTTGGTTCTGGTTGGCGGTGGGGCTTATCTCTGTCAGTTTGTTGTATTTGCTGGCTCCTATCCTGACCCCGTTTCTGGTGGCGGCGTTTCTGGCTTATCTGGGTGACCCGCTGGTAGATCGGCTGGAGCGCTGGAAGTTGTCGCGTACTCTGGCAGTGACGGTAGTTTTTCTGAGCATTTGTGTGACATTGGTGCTGTTTTTCCTGTTCCTCGTGCCGGTGCTGGAAACCCAGGTGAAACGTTTCATCAACATGATCCCGGTTTATATCGACTGGGCAGTGAATGTGCTGGCTCCCTGGTTGCGTGACCGTTTTGCGGTTGACCCAAGTGTACTGGAAGTGGACAAGCTCAAGACCATCCTCACCTCACACTGGAAAGAAACCGGCGGTTTTATCCGCAGTACCATCGAAACGATTTCCGAATCCGGTTTCGTGGTACTAGGCTGGGTTGCCAATCTGGCACTGATCCCGATCATCACGTTTTACTTGCTGCGTGACTGGGATCAGATGGTGGCTTATATCGACGACCTGTTGCCGCGTTCCACACAACCGCTGTTGTCCAAACTGGCGCGGGAATCTGATGAGGTGCTGGGCGCGTTTCTGCGTGGGCAATTGCTGGTAATGGTGGCGCTGGCGGTCATTTATTCGGTAGGGTTGTGGTTGGTGGGGCTGGAATTTGCCTTGCTGATCGGGATCATCGCCGGTGTGGTCAGTTTTGTGCCTTACCTTGGCCTGATTGTCGGGGTAGGGGTGGCAGGTATCGCCATCCTGTTCCAGTCGCCGGATATTTTCGACCTATTCTGGGTGCTGGCAGTGTTTGTCGTGGCACAAGTCATAGAAGGTACAATCCTGACGCCCATGCTGGTAGGGGAGCGTATCGGTCTGCATCCAGTTACAGTCATTTTTGCGGTGTTGGCGGGCGGGCAACTGTTCGGGTTCTTCGGCATCCTGCTGGCTTTGCCGGTGGCGGCAATCCTGGCGGTGATCATGCGGCATATTCATGATACCTACAAACAAAGCCGCATTTACGGGATTGAATCTCCCACAGGCGTACCCATCATTGAGTTGAATGAGGATGTTACTGGAGACAAAAAGCCGGAATGATGCAGCAACAACTGACATTGAACGTAGGAATGCGGGACGGGCATCGGTTCAGTTCGTTCTTTGTTACCCCGGAAAATGCCGGGTTGTTGGGTATTCTCAAACGTGGCTTTGGGCAGCATTTTCCGCAAATGTTTCTGTGGGGGGAAACCCAGTCGGGCAAATCCCATTTGTTGCAAGCCTGTTGCCAACAACATTATGCAGCGGGCTTGCTGGCAGCCTACATCCCGCTGGGGCAATGCGCACCTTACGGTAGCCGCATGTTGCAAGGGCTGGAAAACAAGCACCTGATCGCGCTGGATGAACTGGATGCGATTGTCGGGCAGCGTGACTGGGAAATTGCCCTGATGAATCTGATCAATACCTGCCGAGCCAACGGTCAGCCCCTGATCATGGCTGCGCGTACCAATCCGCGTGAAATGATTTGTACCCTGCCGGATTTTGCTTCCCGCCTGTTGTGGGGGCCAGATTACCGTGTCCACCCGGTCAGTACCGAATACTGCATTCAGGCGATGGCATGGCGTGCCCATCAACGCGGTTTTGAATTACCTGATAACGTCATGAAATATATTGAGCGGCATTATTCACGCGATATGCCTACCCTTATGGCATTACTGGATCGGCTGGACGTTGCTAGCCTGAGGCGTGGGCGCAAGATTACCCGCGAGTTTATCCGCGAAGTCATGCAAGACAATCACTGAACAATTATCACCAAAACAAGGAGACTATCATGGACATCAAAACTTTCCTGGATCAGATGCTGCAATCCGGTAAGGAAATGGCACAAAAAGGCCAGTCTGTGGCTGAAGAAAAACTGGGGATTCCGACAGAAGGGGAACAGCGCGACAAAATGCTGTCAGGTATGAAAACGGGTGCAGCCGCTGCTGGGGTTTTGGCATTGTTGCTGGGAACCAGTACCGGACGGCGAGTAACGGGCGCGGCCGTCAAGGTTGGCAGCCTTGCTGCGGTTGGGGGGCTTGCTTACCAGATGTATAAGCAATGGGCTGGTGGTGCTGCTGGAGAGGGTACAGCCCAGGCGGCTGAACCTGCACAGCTTGCTGCACCGGATGCGCCTAAAGCCAGTGCCGAAATCCTGCTGAAAGCCATGATTGCAGCAGCCAAGGCTGATGGTCATGTGGATTCCGCTGAACTGGAGAATATCCGCCAGCAATTGGCAAATGCTGAACTGGACGGTGATTTGAATGACATGATCATGGATGAATTGGCTCGCCCACTCAGCGCCAAGGACATTGCTGCATTGGCGGAGGGCGACTTGGCTGTTGCCACGGAAATTTACCTGGTATCGGCAGCCGTCATTGATGAGGCTAACGATGCAGAACAGGCCTATCTGGCGGATTTGCGTGTGGCTCTGCAATTGCCGGAGGAAACAGGTGCAGCAGTGCAACAGGCTGTGTAATCCGGTGGAGTGCCGGTTTGCCGTGAGGGTTGCCGGTGTTCCTGCAAAAGGTTAAAAGTTTTCCTCGAACACGTCTTTCAAACGGCGTTCGAGTGCTTTCTTTTCCAGATAGTCTTCGACATTACGGCGGACAACGTGCGGTTTTACCTTTTTGCCATCAGAGGCGGCAGGTAGTTTTTCCAGATTGAACAGATCGTCTTCCTGTTCGGTATCGTATGCTTTGTTATTACGCATGAAGTTACTCCTGTTCCCGCAAGTTGCGGTCAAGTCCCAGAACTGAAGTTTGATACGTTTTATTAGCGGCAATCCCAATCAGGAGTGCGCTCGTAGTATAGAAAATATAGCTGAACTTATGCTGATCAAGCTGTGACCTATCGACAAATTCTCCGGCCTGCCGGTTTTAGCCGACAAGCGTGCAGAGAATAGAGGTATTTACAGGCTTTGTTTGAAACGCTGGATGCGTTGCACAAACTGGGCGGGTTCCTCATAACCGGCAAGGCGTACTGGTTTGATTTCCTCGCCATCCGGTTTGAAAAACAGCACCTGCGGCGGGCCAAACAGGCGGAACAGTTCATTCAGAGCTTTGTCTTGCTCGTCATTGGCAGTGACATCCGCCTGAATCAGGATGGTATCAGCTAGAGCTGCTACAACTTCAGCATCCTTGAACGTATTGTGTTCCAGTTCTTTGCAGGATGCACACCAGTCAGCATAAAAGTCGAGCATAACGGGTTTGTTCTGGGCTTTTGCTTTGGCAAGAGCCTGTTCCAGCCCTTGCAACCCTTTGATTTTTTCAAACTTGAGACCGACATGTGTTGGGGCTGTGGCTGCAACAGCATAACCACCGCCAAATACACCTTTAAGTGGCTGTAGCAGGTTTTGGCTGCCAGCCGACACGCCGAACAGGATCATTGCACCATAGAACAGCATGATTAGACCCAGGCTTTTCCAGAAACGTCCCCAGCCGCCCATTTCATCATGGGTTTTCTCCAACGCCCCCATGTAAATGCCGGAAACTGTCAGCAGGATGCCGGTCAGTGCCATAGTGACTTCAATAGGAACAACCCGGTTGAGCATCCATATGGCTAATCCCAGCATCATGATGCCGAAAATGGCTTTGGTTGTATCCATCCATGCACCCGCGCGTGGCAGCAGACGACCTGCGGAAGTACCAATCATTAGCAGAGGCAGCCCCATCCCCAAGCCAAGGGTGAACAGTGACAACCCTCCCAGTATGGCGTCACGGGTCTGGGCAATATAAACCAGTGCACCAATCAGCGGGGCAGTGACACAAGGACCAACGATCAGGGCAGACAGTACCCCCATGATACCCGCACCGATGAAACTGCCGCCTTGCTGGCGGTTACTGATTTCACTCAGGCGGCTCTGGATGCTGGCAGGCATTTGCAGGTCGTAAAAACCGAACATGGATAATGCCAGCAGCACAAACAGGCCAGCAAATGTGCCGATTACCCAGGGGTTCTGGAACATAACCTGCAAGTTGGCTCCGCTCAGGCCAGCAATGATGCCGACAATGGCGTAGGTCAGTGCCATAGGTAGTACGTAGGATAGTGACAGCCAGAATGCCTTGCGCGGCGACAGATCACTGGAACCGGCGATGATGCCTGACAGGATCGGAATCATGGGGAAAACACAAGGTGTCAGTGCCAAGCCAAGTCCTGCAAAGAAGAAAAACAGCAGGGTGCTGAAGTAGCTGCTATCCCTCATGCGGTTGGATATTTCATCTTCCGCCGAGGTTTTATTGGGTACTGCAAAGGATGCCGTATCACTGCCTTCGATTGGTTGGGCATCAGGTAAACCAGTCAGGCTGACCTCACGTGCTTCCTTGACTGGCGGGTAGCAAATCCCGGTATTGTCAGAACAGCCTTGGTATTCGGTTTCAACTACCAGCTTTTTCAAACCACTGGAGGATAAAATTGGAACTTTGACCTCAAAATCCTGACCGTAAACTTCAATTTTGCCGAAGTATTCGTCGTCGACCTGTTTGCCGGTTGGGAAAACAGGCGTGCCGAGGCTGACACCTTTGGGATCCTTGACCGTGAACTTGATTTTGGGACGATACAAATGGTGGTTTGGCTGGACAGTCCAGCGTGCGTTCAGTGTACCTTTGTCAATCGCCGTTATTTGCAGATTAAAGGCTTGATCGACAGGTAAGGGGCCATCTGCATTCCGCTTTTTATTGGGCAAGGGCAAAATATCTTTGAGTTTGCCGTTTTCTGCTGCGTTACCTGATTCTGGATTTGTGGCTGTAGGGGCACTGCTGGTTGCAACCGTGGCGGGTGTTGCTACGCCCCCTGCTGCTGCCAGTGTCAGTTTGGCTTCTTTGCGCTGGGGGGGATAGCACAATCCGGCGTCAGCACAGCCCTGGTATTTGACTTTAAGCGCGAGTTCAACCGCTGCGGCTGTTTTTGTGCGGTCAACAGGGACTTCAACACTGACAGACTTGTGGTAAACCTCAATTTTACCAAAATTGGGATCATCTTTGCTCTCTCCGGCAGGAAATACCGGCTGCGCCAGTGATACATCTGCCGTTGCTGTTTCAAAGCCAAAACGGTCGCGATAGAGGTAGTAACCCTCGGCAATTTCCCAGGTCGCTTTCAGTTTGTCGGGGGATACCACCTCAGCCTTGAATTTGAAGGCTTCATCGGGTGGTAGCAAATCCTCCTGCTTGAGTGCATAAGCCTGTGTTGTCACAAGCAAGAGCAGAAAGCAGAGCAGTTTTCTCATTCTTGGGTCTCTCGTTTATCCATCCTGTCGTAGTCTGACACGCTCCCTGTTATTTCCTGCTTTCACAGGCTTCTTATGGGAAATTTATGCAGACTCGCGTAATAGTAGAGTAAATACAGGTATTCGGCAAAATATCTTGGGGTCATTTTTCATCATCGCGGGATTTTTTCTTATGTTGCGGCGCAACGTCAAATGGCTGCTTGTAACGGAATAGCACTTTTTGCAACAATAGTTGGGTTTACGCAACAAGCCAAATGGCTGGAAAGGCTGTCAGGGCAAGGGTTGCACGCAGGCGTGACATGGAATATTGAGGTGTGTTTTAAAGGCTTTAAAGAAAAAAATCCGGCCTGAGCCGGATTTTTTTCTGTAGGTTTACTGAATCAGGCAGTCATCCAAAGAGCCACCATTGGCAATCAGTTCTTCTACCCAACCCGGTTTTCTGCCACGCCCACTCCAAGTTTGTGAAGGGTCAGCAGGGTTACGGTATTTAGCTGGAACAGCACGTTTTTTTGGAGGTGCTGCCTGCATTACTTCTTCCAAAGTAAAACCAGCTTCTTCAACCATGTCTTCAATTGCCTGACGCAAGTTGACCAGCTCAGTCTGGCGGCGACTACCGATTACATTCTCAATGCTGCCTCTTAATGCTTCGAGTTCAGCAACGCTCAGATTGGAAATATCAACATTAGCCACAGTTATGTACCTGTCCCTTATATGCGGTTAAAAGAAAGAGTTCATGTGCGATATAATCCTGTTGCAGCGCTTAATTGTCAAGGTCGTTTTTATAAAAGTCGGAGAGTTTATAATTAAATTGCAGAAAATTTATATTGTTTCGGTCTATTGCTGTAAATTGGGTATGGCGTTGTATGCTTGACGCCGTTTGTATGGAAAGTTCATCAATCAGACGGGTGGCCTAGCTTTCAGTGAGGATTTGCTTCTACAATTGTAGGCTGTTTAATTATAACAATATGTAACAAGTTTCAGGGGGATTTGATGCGCCTAGTCGTTCCAATCCTGTCAGTAGCTGGCGTAGCCTGTGCGCTTGCTTGGGCATGGTTTAACGGACAGTTCCACGTGGTTGACCATTCTGGGGTGATAACCGGGGTGGATACCGCCGTACTGTCACTGCTGACAGGAATGTTGCTGGTGCAGACAGGGTTGCTTTATATCCTTGTGCGTAACAGTAGGCAGGTACGTGCAGCAGCTCTTGTGACTACCGACACGGTACGACCAAAGCCGGATGCACAGCCTGAACAGGTCAACACCGAATGGGTTCTTGATGCCTTGGCAGGTGGGGTCATTGTTGTCAATCAACATGGCCGAGTTACGTATATGAACGCCAGTGCAGAAAAACTTACCCTATGGTCTCGTGACAAAGTGTTGGGGTTGCCGGTTGTCAGTGTCCTGAAGCTGGAAGATTTGCAGGGGCACTCGTTGCTGGACAGGGTGCTTGAATCCAATCGCGCTTATCCTTCCAACCCTTTACAGTTTGGGCAGGTCAAACTGTGGCTCTTTGGGATTTCCCGTGG
>DILV01000019.1 GCA_002425225.1 Thiothrix sp. UBA5583 | reverse complement strand
GCATCACTTCCGGTCACACCCGGGCAAACCACCATTCCCTTTCCTCACTTCAAACAACTGTGCATCAAGGCGGGGATAGACTACGCCGAGTGGTTTGTTGAGTACCTACACAAAACCGGCATCCTGTTCTATCAGCAAGGTGCTTTTCAGGATCAGATTATTCTCGACCAGAACTGGGCAATTGAAGCGGTTTACAAACTATTTGACCCCAAAGGCAAGGCCAAACCTAAAATCCTGCGCTGGGATGGTGGCTTTTTCGGCGATGACACCAGCACATTCTGGCCAAAGGTTAATGAAACCGAACGTGAGATTTACCTCAGTTTCATGCGTAACTGCGGGATTTGCTATCAGGTCAAGCCTCAGCAAAATGATAAGGAACAGATACCGTTTACTGAGCGCAAATTCGTTATCCCGGCGTTATTACCCGCCAGTATCAGCGTCAAGGACACATGGCAACCACTGGAACAGGACTGGCTGCTGGAAGTCGAGTATGACTTTCTACACCGCAGTATCATTGAACGCATCATCATCCGGCTAGGCGAAACCTACCCCGGCAGTGACCCGTGGTACACAGGTGTCTATTGCCCGACTGAACACGGTCAAATCCTGCTGGAGTGTGCGTATCAGGATAAAAGTCAGTCAACTGAAGGCATTCTACGTTTCCAGCTACGTGGTAATCAGCTTGACGTATTGCGGGACATCTTGCGCAAACTGGTCAGTGAAACTAGCCCACACAAGCGCTACCGGGAATACTTGCGCAAAGGCATCCATGCAGCAAGGGAATCCTTGCCTGAATTCAAGGAACAAACCGCCCCGCGTTCCCGTCTGGATGACACCAAACCGGCGAAGAAAAGCATCAATTTGTTTATCTCCTATTCACATAAGGACGAGAAATACAAGAATCGCCTTGAAGAACACCTGACCGCCATTAAACGCACACTACCGCTAATTGCCTGGAGCGACCGTTCCCTGTTTTCCGGCGAATCGGTGGATGAACAAATCTTCCAGCAACTGGACACTGCCGATATTGTCCTGCTACTCATCAGCCCCGCATTCATTACTTCCGATTACTGTTTCACCAAGGAAATGGTGCGTGCATTGGAACGCTACCGCGAAAAGGGCAATGTGGTGATCCCGGTCATCATCCGCCATACCGAAGGCTGGCGTGACCACGAAATTGGTGCAATCACTGCCTTGCCCAAAGACGGCAAGCCTTTAGCCGAATGGCGCAACAAAGATAAATTCTGGGGCAGCGTGGAAGACGGGATTCGTGAGCAGGTCAAAAAGCTCATGAAAACCTGAGCAGAGGTGTCACATGCCCCACCCCACCCGTAAACCCGCCCGCTGGCTGTTATGGTCAAGCCTGTGTATGCACCACTGAACCATTCCCGCGCTACCGAATCCAATCAGGCAGGCAATAACATAACGTGAGGAAAACCTGCCATGAAAACCATCATCCCTGCCCTGCTTGCCGCCGCCACGCTGACTGCCTGCGCCGCACCACCCGCCGGACATGGCGGCAACCCGATTCCGCCCCCCTTGCAAACGCTGCCGCTGACCGCTACCCAAGATGCCAACCTGCGCACCCTGTTGGGTCTGCTGCCCAGCAGCCCCTTCACCGTAGCGGTGCTGGATCGTGATGCCAGTTACACCCTGACTGCCGGAGACATCGCCATCACCCGAGGCGGTGTCACCAATGGCGAAATCAGCCGCCGCCCACTGAACCGCGCGGATGTAGACACCATCAACGGCACGGCAGGCAACCCGCTGGCAGAAGCCGCCCGCCAGTTGCAAGCCGCTGAAGCCAAATGGAAACAAAAGCGCCCGCAACATTACGCCTATACCCTGCAACGCTCCTGCTTCTGCGCCCCTGATTACCGCAAACCGATTGAAATTCGCGTCTTCAAGGGCAAAGTGCAGCAAGCCAGCCTGTTGCCGGAAAACGTGCCGCTGCCCGCCGAACGCAAAGCCGAAGCCCTGACCATTGACGGTCTGTTCCGCATGATCCACGAAGCCATCGACAACAAGGCCGCCAGCGTGAGCGTGGAATACGACAGTCAGTATGGCTACCCCACCAGCATTAGCATTGACCGTGACCAGCGGATGGCTGACGAGGAAGTCTACCTGTCTGCCAGCAATTTCAAGATTGCCAGCGGCCTGAAACCCAAACAGGGGTGGTAACGACGTATACTTGGCATACACACCAACCTTTGGGAGGATTCATGAACAAAAACCAGCTCAAGAGCATCTTGCGCAACGCGGTCATGGCGGCTCTGCCGGTAACGGTGGCAGGCTGTGCTTCTGATCCCGTCACGGATAAACCGCCGGTGTCGACCGACCCGTGCCGTGGCCCCGTTACCCGTTCGCCGGGGCATAGTGAAATTACTGCGCCGGTCTACAGCATGAATGTGCCACTTTCCACCACAGAATGCGCCAAACTGTGCCAGAAACTGGCACGCAAGGAACATGACTACGAGTGGAGCACCCTGATTGGCATGGAAAACTTCAAAGCCAGCAAGTGCGACACCAAACTGGATGCCCAAGGTCAGGGGCAACTCAGTTGCACGGCTGACTACACCATGGTCGATTCCGACTATACCAATGCTCCCGGCTGCTATTCACCGCCGCGCCCAATGGTCGGGCGGATGCCTGCTGGTCTGCATGTCGAGCCGGTGGAAGCCGCTACCCTGCTGGGTGACTACTTCGCCGACATGGCAGCGATGGAAACCGCCGCCATCACCGCTTTCCGCTACCTTGCCCGCGAACTGGAGGCTTACCAGGCACCTGCCGAACTGATCCGGCTAGCCAAAACCGCCATCATCGAGGAAACCGGGCACGCCCAACTGGCAGGCTTGCTGTCGCAGGCGTGTGACACTGCCGTGCCCCACGTCGAAGTGGCGGATTTCCAGCTCCGCTCCCTGTTTGAGATTGCACTGGAAAATGCCGTCGAAGGTTGTGTCAACGAAACCTTTGCCGCTGCCTGTGGTTTGTGGCAACACGAACAGGCCGGGCTAGAAGTTTTCCGTGCCGTGATCGGGCATATTGCCGAGGAAGAGATCGGGCACGCGGCCTTGTCGTGGGCAATCCACGAATGGGTAATGCCGCAACTGACCGCCTCACAACAAGCCCATGTCCGTCAGGCACAAGCCGCAGCAATAGAGGTGCTAGCACAGAAATTCCTGCATGAAGAACACCCGCTGGTACGTCAGGCTGTCGGTCTGCCACAACAGGCGGAAGCCGCCAGCCTGTTCCAGCAGTTGCGCACCCACCTGTGGGAACCGCGCATCCATTGCTGAGTTTACCTGTCGTGGGCAAGCCCATTGCTGCCCACGCTGGCAACATTGCGCCATCTCAATGCAAACCCCGCCCAGAAACACGATGATGCCTGCTTTGACAAACAGCAAGGGCAACAAGTGATGGAAAGCAAACACAAATGGCTGGCAGGCGGTGCAGGCTTGTTGTTGGGAATGCTGGCAATGCAACTCTGGCATGGCTACCAGTACCCTATGCGCCCCCTGTTCGTGGAAATCGTCAACATGCGCCAGGACGACATTCCCCTGCTGAAAATCGAGCATGGCAACGACCTCAGCCAGGAAAAAATCCTCCTCACCCAACTACGCAGCGGCGAATCGCGCTACATCAGCCTCAACCACGAACCGGGCAAAGGCTATAGCGTGGAAACCCAGTTCGCCGACGGGCAAAAGACGGAAGCCTGCGTCGGCAAGCTATCCACCCGTTGGTCAAACCGGGTGATCATCACCAGCAACGGCGTGTTCAGCAAGGATTGAAACAACCTTATTGGGTACGTCGACTCTGGAACAAGCCATAGGCTGCCAAACCGCAATACACGCCAGTCTGTCCATGAATGTCCGCACCACTAATACCGGCTACCTGCCATTGGGTGGCAACGGCTGCGAAAGGCCCAGCGGGAGGAGCATCAAGATTGAGGGTCAATACACTTGGTACTCCCTTCCAGTGGCTTACCATATTCTGTGTATTGGTGAAATACACCACCGGGTCATTTTGCGAACCACACATCATAAGTGGTGCAGTAGGTGTCCAGGGATCCCGCAAGTCGGCATCCTTGACCAAAGCACGCACCTCGTTGACCGGGTTGCTGGGGTTAGCCACCGCATCAGCCAGATAAGCCGTGCGGAAAGCATCAGACAACAAGTGTGGCGAACCAAACCCGGCTTGCTGGAATGGCTGTATGCCCGGCAGTGCAGGCGCTATGCCGCTAAAGATGGCAGTAGCGGGTAAAAGCCCGCTAGTTACCGCAGCCGTATGCCCACCTGCACGAGGTAATGCCGTTTCAGCCGTTGCGGCAAAATCCGTCGAGTACACCTCACTGGCCACCGTATAAATATCGTGCGATTTTTCCAACGCTGTCAGATACATGGGGGCAAATAAAGTTGCACCACCATTGACATAGCCAGTCATGATGGTATCGAGGAAATTCAACATCGCATACGGCCCGGAAATCGGCACAGACGCACGTACTGGCACGCCTTTGGCCTGTAACGCCTTGTGGGTTGCCATTGCCACATAGCCACCTTGCGAAAGGCCAGAGACAAACAGGTCTGGTGACATGTTGATGCCAAGAGCGGTACTGTATTCCTGCACATGGGCGAGAGCATCCTGCATTTCCCCAACTTGTTGTGCTTCATCTATGTAAGGGTGATAACCCAGGGAAGAATCTGCATAGCCCGCATAATTGGGGGCAATCACGATATAGCCACGCGAGGCATACAGCGCCAGCAGGATAACGGCTTCGCTCGCGGCGGGATTGGCAGAATCCGCCAACAATTGCGACAAGTCATAGCGGCTGTCGCTGGAAGTACCGTGGGCATACAACAAGGTGGGGCGCTTGCCTGAGCAATTGGCACTGCTTCCCGTTGGCAACATGATGACACCGGAAGAAGTGGTGGCTTCCCCTGCGCCGCCACGGGTGGCATACGACATGCGCAACAACTGGACATCACATTTGCTGGAAGAACCTGCAACTGCATCCGCCGCATCGAACAAAGGCTTGCTTTGACTACCTGTTGCCGTCAGTGACGCATACACATTCGCACCAACATACCCAACCTGATACGGAGCGCTTGATGGTAACAGGGAACTGCTTTCCCCTCCTCCACACCCGGACATACCAAAGAAAACCAGCGAAATAAAGGTTAACTGCGTGATTTTTTTAAACATATCAAATCTCCTCTTTCCTAGCCACAAACATCGTTACACAAATAAAAAGCGTTTGCTAATTATTTTCTATACCGGTAATTTAAAAAGTAATTGATAGAAAGATAACGTAAGAGGAGGAGCAAATGATGAGTATGTCTATATTCAGACCAACCCCTTTTTATCTGGCGTGTCTGGTGGGGCTATCAGGCACGGCACAGGCAGGCGGGTTGGGTGTCACCGTCCAGAGTGCATCAGGGGGCGGAACGGCTGCTACCGGGCACGCGCTTGCCGATGATGCTTCCGCCATGTACTACAACCCAGCACTGCTGTCTTCCCTTGAAGGGACACAAATCAACACCGGGGTTGGTTTGCTAAGCACGGATACCAAACTGACCAACCGGGGCAGCACATTACCCACTGGCCTGGGCGGTACAGTGGTACAGGGCAACAACACTGCCAAACCGGGAGGCTTGTCTGTCACCCCCAGTTTTTACTACAAACGCGACTTGTCAGAGAAAATGGCGTTCGGCGTAGGTGTCAATACGCCATTTGGAGTCTCGACCGAATACGATCCTGACAGTTTCGTCCGTTATGAAGCGCTGGAATCCTCCCTGAAAACCGTCAACATCAACCCGGCAGTTTCCTGGAAGCTCAATGACAAACTGGCAGTAGGGGCTGGCGTCAATGTACAGATTGCCCATGCTGAACTAGGAAAAGCGCTGGGTTTAGGGGCTAACCAAACTGTCGACAGCAAATCACTGGTTAAAGGCGAGAGCGTGGGCTTCGGGGCAAACGTTGGCGTAGCTTACCATCCCACTGACAGAACCACCCTGTCTGCCAGTTATCGTTCATCAGTCAAGCACGAGCTGGATGGTGACGTAAAGTTTACCCTATCGCCTGCTGCACAGGCCAATCCGCTAGCGGCGGCTGCTTTTGTCAACCAAAAAGCCACCACAGACCTAAAAATGCCAGCATCCGTTTCCCTTGCGGCTGCACATCAAGTCAATGACAAACTGGCGGTGCATGGTGATGCGACCTGGACACAATGGTCATCTGTTCCTGAAATTCGGATCAAGTTTCCAGACCGGACACTGCCGGATTCGGTGACTGACCTGCAATGGGAAGATACTGTACGGCTGGGTGGTGGCATCACCTACAAAATGAATGACACGACCAAACTGCGGGCGGGTATTGCGTTTGACCCCACGCCGACACCGAGTGACAAAAACCGTACTCCACGCGCCCCCAGTGCAGATAACTGGTGGTACTCTGCTGGCGTTGCGAAAAAACTGCGCAAGAATCTGGAACTGGATGCCAGCGTATCCCTGGTAAAACCGGAGGATGTCACCATCAACTACACGACACCGGGCACATCACTTTCCAATTACACCACACGCGCAGACGTAAACTCTGACGCCATATCGGGAGCCATCTCGCTGAATTACCGTTTTTAAATCCCACGCTACACTACGGGGGCAATCCATTTTGCCCCCGTTCCCTGCCAAAACGTTTACAACATCCTCTCCAGCCCGTACTTCGCCTTGAATTCCTCTGCCTGCGTCTGGTAATGGCTGATCAGGTTGAGTGTCCATGCCAGTCGCTGTCTTACCGCATCATCGTCAGCACGTGGCTGGAGACTGGTTTGCCAGTCCACCAGTGATTGCCGGACAGCCTGATCCGGGGTGTTTTCCAGTCGCTGCAACGCCCGGTCGATAGCCCGGAAAGCGGCTTGTCCGAAAACAGGTTCGGTAGCTTGGCGTTTCACTCTTTCTGCGTCCAGTTGCTGCAAGGTGGCGACAGATGCACTAGCAGCGAAACCTAGCCCTGCCCCGTCACGCACATCTGCCAAATCGTGCGCCAACGCTTGGATACCGCGCGCAGTCTCCATCCGCGCCAGTGCATAACCGTAATGTGCTGCCAGATAGGCATGTTTGGGCGAAGCCTGTTTGACCGCTTGCTGCCAGTTGCTGAAGGTTGCCTGATCCGCATCATCGGGTGGGCGCTGATCGCGGATGCTGCGCCACTCACGGTACTCCTGTTCCAGGGTTTGCAGGCTGTTTTCCAGCAATGGCAAGGCTTCGGTAGCCTGCATCTCGCCCAGCAACGCCCAGGCACTGGCTTGCAACGCCGGGTTGCCCTCATCCCCCGCCCGCTTGAGCAACTCGGCTATGGCTTCGGCTCGCGGGGCAGTATCTGCGAAACGTTTCAGCGCTGCCTCCTGATTTTCCGGCAACAGGTGCTTGTCGCTGGTATAAGGCAACAACGCCTTGCCACTGTGCAACTGGGTCAATGCCTGTACTGCGGCGCGGCGCAGCAGGATATTGGGATGTTCGCTCAACGCTTGCACCTGCTGGATGACGGCTGCCCGCAACTCGCTGCTGATGCCTTCCGCATCGGCATTAAACAGGCTCAGGGCACGCTGACGCAGGCTGAAATGGGCGGAATCGTCCCCCAGCAATTGCAGCAACACTTGCATCTGACGGTTGGGATCAGGGGTATTGGAGGCTTCCAGCAACAACTGGCGATGCGCCTGCCCGCCGATCACCGGCAAATAATCCGGGTTGAGACCGTATTGCAAGCTGCCGTAATAGAAGGTTTGAATGTCATGCCAGCGCAGGGTACGCCGGGCAGATTTGTCTATCCCCGTGTAAAGCACCAGCGGTGACTGATAAAAAGCCGCGTCCAGTTTCGCCTTGAAACTGCGGGCGGATGCCGGGGCAAGCGTGGCGGGCAAAAGCTGCTGTACCTGCGGGTCATCGAACAAGGGCAGTACGGCATCAATATCCACACGGGCAATGGGTGGCAAGCGTTCGCGGTAAGCCAGCAAGACCGGCAAAGCACGTTTGTCGCCCAGAATCCCCAGTGCAAACAGGATTGGGCGAGCGCTTTCCGTATCCAGTGCCGGGTTCTGGAAGGCTTCCAGCAAGGCAGGCACCACACTGGCATCACCCAGCAACGCCAGCGCTGATGCTGCCACCGTGCGGATTTCCTGCCGTTCCTGCGCATCCTGAAAACGTGCCAGCAGGACAGGCACAGCACCCTCGTAAGCCATTGCCACCAGTGCTTCCATCGCGCCAATGCGGGGTTCCAGCCGTTCCTGCGGGTTCGACACCAGCGCCAGCAGCGCATCGGCGGCACTGGCATCACCCATCTGCCCGAGAGCGTTAGCAGCCGTACTGCGTACCCGTTCCCATTCCGCCGGGTCTTGCAGACGTGCCAGTAAAACGGGAGCAGATTCCGCCCGACCGATAGTGCCCAATGCTTCAGCGATATAGCTACGTTCTTCCTGCAAACGCTTGCGGTCTGCCAGCATGTCGTGCAACAGATTTGCCAGCCGGGCATCATCCACACCGATAGCCCGTGGAATGAGGTAAGCCACGTTGTTGGTGTTCAGCACAGACGGCAGGCTGTCGATCACACTGGCATCCTGCAAAAAAGCCAGCAGCAGGAAAGCGACTTCGCGCCGGTTGGCATCCTTGTGTTCCAGCAGACTGCGCAGAGCCGGGGCAATATCCATGCGCTGCAATACCGCCCGCAGCATTCCGGTATCCTCAGCCGGTTGCTGCATGAGCAGGTCACGCATCAGACCACTGACTGTCTGGCTACCATCGGCTATGCGGGTGCTGGCACTGGCATCCTGCATGAACCATTCAACCAGCGCCTGCACCACACGCGGGTCGCTGAAATTGCTTTCCGACTGGGTAGTGCCGTTTTGTTGCAACTGTTCCAGCCACGCAGCCGCGTCAAACGGAACAGGCATGGTCAACGGGTTCAGCATGACAGACCACTGCCCCGGATACATCTGTGTACCAGGGCTGGCAGCCACCTGCTGGAGCAATGCCAGTCCCCACGGGGTTTTGAGTGACCCCAGGCTGCCGAAAATGGCATCCCGCAACGGGTCATGTTCCTGCTCAGCCGTATCAGGTGAAGGCGGAACGTTGGGTGACAACGGCGCTGCCTTGGCAACAGGCGGGCTGACTTGCGCTTGCCTGACCAAGGTTTCGCGCTTGTCCTTGCAACCGGGTGCGGGTTTGGCATCCGGCATGACCTGCCCCAGCAGGGTGGAAACCTGACAGTATTCACCCGCTTCGATGTAGGCTGAAAAACGGCTATCCGCAGGCTGGCTGCCGATCAGTTCCCGCAGCAGCAAGCTGTAATCCTGCACGTCGCGCTTGGGATAACGCTTGTCGAGTTCCAACTGGTTGCGGCTCAGACCGGTTTCGTAAGCGTAGCGCTGCTGCCCGAACGGGTCGGGAAACTTGCTGGTTCCGGTATAGACTTCCACCCGGTCATTGTTGCCATTGCCCAGCCGCAAATGCTTGCTGCTGGCTTGCAGGTAAGCCACCACACTGAACCAGATACCCGCCAGTGCCAGCAGCGATGTACCCGTCGCCATGACGGTGCGGCGCAAGCGCATGTGGTTTTTCCAGTGCGTGTTCCAGCTTTCGATCCCGCCGGAAAACATGTCGTGGTACAGCTCGTACCACACGGTCTGGTCACGCTGCTGGCGGCGCAGGATGCGAGCCTGTTCCAGCTTGTCCAGCACCTTGCCGAGTTCCGCCGGTTTCAACCCCACCAGTGTGGCAAGATCATCCGGGGTGTAAGCCATTTTGGTTCCGCGCCGACTGATCAGATGATCAAAGGCTTTGGAAGCCACCTGTTTTTCCCGGTCAGCAAAGCGCTTCAGCACATGGTTGACGTAATTTTCCAGCAAGCCTTTCGCGCCACCCGCCTTGCGGTAAGTGGCAAGACGCAGGGTTCTGGACGGGTCATCCTTGTCCAGTTCCCACAACTGCGAGCAAACGATTTGCAGGTAAGGCGGCTCCACGCTGTCGGCACTCACACCTTGCACCAGACTGGCAGCGTCACGGCTCAGGTCACGGCTGAGCAAGTCGTGCAACAACTGTTCCAGCAGTTCCGGCTCGTAATGGTAGCCTGCCATCGACAACGGGGTAGTAATGGCTTCACGTGCCCCGGCTTCACTGAGCTTTTCCAGCCGGTAATAGTTGCCAAACAGCGGGTTGGGCAGGTGCGGCTTGAAGGCATTCAGTTCCAGCGCAAAATCTTCACGCATCGAAAACACCAGCGCCACGGGTACATCATCTGCCAGGATCACATCTGCCAACTGGTCAATGAAGGGCTGGAAACTGTCACGGTGATGCACAAAACGGTAGCGGAAAAATTCCTCAAACTGATCCAGCACCACCACCAGCGGCTGGCTTGCCAACGGTGCAAGGGTGTGGAAAAAACTGGTCAGTGTCAGGTCATCCGCTGTGGCAGGCAGGCTGTCGTGCCGTTCCAGCAATGCCTTGCGCACCGCTTGCTGCAAGCCCGCCAGTGGCGGGGCTACCCAGTCGTTGTAATACACCACATCCAGATGAAAGCCATCCTCCGCCTTGAGGATCGGCAGCACGGCAGCCTGCAACAGCGAGCTTTTCCCCACCCCAGTAGCGGCAAACAGCAAGGTCAGACGGTTGGCAGGAATCTTGCTGGTCAGGGCAGCGGTATCCGCCGCTCGCCCGTAAAAGCTGGCTTGTTCGTGTTCCTGATAAGGGCGCAAGCCGGGATAGGGTGTGGTGGTCATGGGACATCCTTGTGACTTGTGAGGTATTGCTGACTAGACAGGCATTCAGCCAATTTGTTCCGCAGGTTGTCGCTGGCACGCGACTTTCAGGCATCCATTATCTTTCCTTATTGCCTGCACCATTCCTGCAAACACCTGCCCTATGCTATAGCGCAAAAGCAGGTATTTTGTGCAACCGTGTTCAAGGAGATCAGGTATGCGGCTGTCTTTGTCCAGAATATTCGGTGCTGGTTTGCTGGTGCTGATTGTGGCAGGCGTATTGCTGCCGGAAAGCCCGCGCATTCCGGTACAGGGTGCAACAGCCAAAGACTGGAATCCGCAATCGTTCTGGTATTACCCGTGGGGAATTTCCGGCACACACAAGGGCATCGACATTTTCGCCAAGGAAGGCACACCCGTATTGGCAAGCACTCACGGGCTGGTGATCCGCAGCGGGGTGGATAGCATCGGCGGCAATGTGGTGGCGGTGCTGGGGGCGAAATGGCGCATCCACTATTACGCCCACCTGCAAACCATCGGGGTGACAAGCGGGCAATGGATCGCGGCAGGTACACACCTCGGCACGGTTGGAACCAGCGGTAATGCGCAGGGCAAGCCACCGCACCTGCATTACGACATCCGTACTCTGTACCCGCAGGTGTGGTTGTATGACTCCGGGCGGAAACAGGCATGGAAGCGAATATTCTTTGTTGATCCAAATCGTTTCTTTGAAACCTAAAAAGTCATTATTTTCAATGAAATAAATATGCAAAACTCATGATAACAGTCTGCATTTCTCGCATTAAGACCTTGCAAAACTCGCATTAATGTCTAGGATTTCTCGTATCAATGTCACGGGAACTCCGCATGTATCAACGTAACAGCACATCCCTGCTGCTGGAATTGCTGGCAGAATTCAGGATTCTTTACCTGACCGGGCCACGACAGGCAGGCAAAACCACACTTGCCAAAACCATTGCTGCCGAACGCGGGATGCAATACCTGTCGCTGGATGAAGAAGGAGTGCTGGCAGCAGCACGCAATGATCCCCACGGTTTCATCCAGTCGTTTGCCGGGCAGAATCTGGTGCTGGATGAATTCCAGTACGCCCCGGAACTCACTCCCGCCATCAAACGGGCATCAGATAACCTGCCACCGGGGCAAAAGGGCAAATTCCTGCTGACGGGTTCTGCTGATATTTTCAGTTCTGCCCGCACCCAAGAAGCCTTGCCGGGGCATATGGCACGGGTGGAGTTGTGGCCGCTTTCCATCACTGAAATCCGGGGTAGCCGTTTCAACCTGATCGACTATTTGCTGGCAGGTGACTTTTCCTACCAACACGCATTACCCGAACTGGGGCGTGAACAACTGGCGCAAATCCTGCTGGATGGCGGCTACCCGGAAGTGCAAAGCAAAAGCGCACGCGGCAAATCCATCTGGTTCAAATCGTACATACAGGGGCGTTTGTTCAAGGATTTTGAAACGCTGTATGCAGCACGGGGGGAATACCACGCCAAGTTGCAAGCCTTGATCCCTTACCTCGCGGGCTTGAGCGGTAATCTGCTCAAATATGCCAGTGTTGCCAATGATTTGGCGCAAAACGATCAAGTCGTCCGATCCTATATCGAGGCGTTGGAATGGATGTTCATCATCAAGCGCATTTCGCCGTTTGTGAAAAACAGTGCTAAACGCGAAACCGTGGGAATGCCTAAGCTGCACATGGTGGATACCGGGTTGGCTTGCCATTTGCTCGGCATCAAGACAGCGCGGCAACTGGCGACTTCCGCGATTTTTGGCAACTTGTTGGAAAGCTTTATCGTGATGGAATGCTTCAAGCACATGGGTTGGGCGGAGGAGGAAGTTGGCGTTTACCACTTCCGTGACACCAGCAAAAACGAGGTAGATATTGTGCTGGAACGCAGCGGCGGCAAGCTGATCGGGATTGAAATCAAGGCTTCGGCATCGGTGGGTGAGGCAGATTTTAAGGGATTGGTGCAGTTGGCGGAATTTGTGGGGGATAGGTTGGCAGCGGGGTTGGTGTTTTATACGGGGGAGCGGGTGTTACCGTTTCGGGTAGCTGAACGGCAGTTTTTTGCTGTGCCGGTTGGGTTGTTGCTTGCGCTGTTGTGAAGAAACCCCTCCCAGCCTCCCCTTGTCAGGGGAGGTGCAAGAGGCGGTGTGCCATTTGTTTGAACACCTCCGTTGTTCCGGTTACTATCCACTCATCATCACTTATGCTTGACTAACCATGTCTATGACCCCGCTGGAAATCGCCTTTGAGCGCATCGAAGAATGCCGTCGCACCCGCTCGCCCGAACTTGACCTGAGCAAACTCGGTCTGGATGCGATCCCCGAACAAGTGTTTGAACTGACGTGGCTGGAAAAACTGGATGTGTCGGGGGATTGGCGCAACCGAGGAAATACCCGGGAAATCCCCGCTACGATTGGGCAACTCACTGCACTGAGAGAGTTTGATTGCACGTTCAACCAGATCAGTGATCTCGCGCCG
>DILV01000014.1 GCA_002425225.1 Thiothrix sp. UBA5583 | reverse complement strand
AGCATCACTTCCGGTCACACCCATTTATGACCCATGTTGTGGTTCGGGTGGGATGTTCGTGCAGTCGGTCAAGTTTGTGCAAAGTCACCACGGCAACCAGAAAGACATTTCCATCTACGGGCAGGAAAACACCGGCACGACCTACAAGCTGGCGAAAATGAACCTTGCGATCCGGGGCATTGCCGGGAACCTGGGCGATGTGCCAGCCGATACCTTTTTCAAGGATCAGCACCCCGACCTGAAAGCCGATTTCATCATGGCTAACCCGCCCTTCAACCTGAAGGATTGGCGCGGGGCGGATGAGCTGACCACTGATCCGCGCTGGTCGGGCTACGCCGTACCGCCTACTGGCAATGCCAACTATGCATGGATTTTGCACATGATTGCCAAGCTCTCCGCCAACGGGGTGGCTGGCTTTGTGATGGCGAATGGCTCCATGTCCACCAACACCAACTCGGAAGGTGAAATCCGCCGCAAGATCATCGAAAACGATCTGGTCGACTGCATGATTGCGTTGCCGGGGCAGCTCTTTTACACCACGCAGATTCCGGTGTGTTTGTGGTTCCTGACCAAGAGCAAGAGCCCTCACCCCAACCTTCTCCCGGAGGGCGAGGTAGAACAGCAGTTCCGTGACCGACGCGGTGAAACGCTGTTCATCGACGCCCGTAACATGGGGACGATGCTTGACCGCACCCACAAGGAACTGACCAGCGACGACATCGCCGAGATTGCCCGCACTTATCATGCCTGGCGCGGTGAAAAGAAAGACGGCAACTACGCAGACAAAGCCGGATTCTGCAAGGCAGCCACGCTGGACGACATCAAGGCCAATGACTACGTGTTGACGCCGGGGCGCTACGTCGGTGCGGCTGAAATCGAAGACGACGGCATCGCCTTTGAAACCAGGATGGCGGAACTGAGCAGCACGCTCTACCAGCAGATGCAGGCAGCGGAACGGCTGGATGCGGTGATCCGCCAGAATCTGGACATGCTGGGTTATGGAGAAAACCCTTCCGCTCGTAATGACTGAATCGAACGATTCGCCTAAAATAGTCGTTACTGAAATAAGGAGGACAGGTCATGCAAACAATGACTGCAAATGAAGCAAAAACCCACTTCGGTGAGTTTATCGACAAAGCCCAAAGACGCCCGATTGGTGTTACCCGCCGGGGGCGCTTGGTGGGGATCATGATGCCGCCGGAAGACTATGAGCAGATGCGTCAGTTTTATGCTGACCGCTTACGGAAAACAGCGGAACAGGTCGGGAAACGTGCAGAGGCAATGGGGCTGACAGAGGAAATGCTGGAAGAGCTGTTAGCTGATGAAAGTTGAGCCGATTGTTGTTGATACCAATGTTTTGCTCAGTTTTGTGATTCGCCCGCATGGATTCATCGGTGAGGTTGTCAGTTGGTTACTGGATAACCGGCAATTGATTTTTTGCACTGAGACTTTTGATGAGCTGAAAACCCGTCTGTGGCGGCCTAAATTTGACCGTTACGTGACAATTGAAGAACGCAAGCTATTCCTGAACGATTATGCGATGAATGCAGGATGGGTTGAAATTACCAATGAACTCAAGTTTTCCCGTGACCCTGATGACAACAAATTCATCGAAACAGCTTTGGTCGCCTCCGCCCCAGTTTTGGTCAGTGGAGACAGCGACTTGCTGAATGTGCGTGTAGATAATCTGGAAATCCTCACACCACGCCAGTTTGCCGAAAAGTATATCGACGTAGTTCAATACTGGATTCATGAAACCAGTGGTGAGTATATCGTGAAGGAAAGTGCCGTCTGATGACCAACTCCATGCCAGCGAAGAAGCCCCTCCCCAGCCCTCCCCTTATCAGGGAAGAGAGCAAGAAAGACGTGCCACCCTCTTGTTCCTCCCCTGATAAGGGGAGGTTAGGAGGGGTTTCTTCCTCAACCATTCTGGCAGAGGTAGCCGATGCCTGACGCTATTACTGCCCAATCACTTTTTCAAGAAATTAATCCGAATTGGCATCTTCTATCTTTGGAAAGCATTTGTGAAGACATTTTTGATTGCCCTCACTCTACCCCAAAATTAGTTGGGCATAGTAATTACTATATGGTTCGCACCCAAGACATCAGAAGCGGATTTCTTGATGTATCCAATGCAGTATTTGTTTCAGAAGAGGCTTATGCAGATCGAACTAAACGAACCATACCAGTACATGGTGATATTTTACTGAGTCGAGAAGGGACTTATTTTGGTGATGCAGCAGAAGTACCGGAAAACTTAAATGTCTGCTTAGGCCAGAGAATGGTCTTATTGCGCCCAAAATCAGAGCTGATTAAAAGCTCATTTTTAAGAATCTGGATAAACTCAACAACATTTCAACGATATTTACTTGGATTTCGGGACGGAACCGTTGCTGAACGGCTTAATGTTTCAACAATCAAGAAACTTCCGATACCTGTTCCATCGCTAAAAGAGCAAGAGAAAATCATTTCACAGCTCATACCAATAGAGGGAAAAGAATCAATTAACCGCCAGATGAACGCCACGCTGGAAGCCATGGCGCAAGCCCTGTTCAAAAGCTGGTTTGTGGACTTCGACCCGGTGCTGGATAACGCGCTGGCGGCAGGCAATCCTATCCCGGACGAACTTCAGGACAAGGCCGCCGCCCGTGAAGCCTTGGGCGATGCCCGCAAGCCGTTGCCGGAGGACATCGCCGCGCTGTTTCCTGCTGCGTTTGTGTGGACGGAGGAAATGGGGTGGATACCGGCGGGGTGGGAGGTTGGATCAATAAAAGATTTTGGAAAGGTTGTTACCGGTAAAACTCCTCCAAAAGCAATTAGCGATGCTTACAGTGAACATGGCGTGCCCTTTATTACACCAACTGATATTGACGATCAGCTATTTCTTACCAAAACCAACCGATTTCTGAGTGCATCAGGACAGGATTCCATAAAGAAACAAAAAATATCCTCTGGTTCTCTGAGTGTTACTTGTATTGGAAGTCAAATGGGAAAAACTATCGTAGCACCCAGCGACTCTTATACAAATCAGCAAATAAACTCCATCGTATTTCATGAACATGAGTATAGAAATTATCTCCTGTTTAATCTGAGAGGACGCAGGGAGGAAATATTTTCATTGGGTAGTAGCGGCTCAACAATGCCAATCATCAACAAAGCAACTTTTGAGGGGCTAACTACGTTGTTACCTAGCAGTAAGATTTTAAAAAGCTTTGGCCTACAAACAGATAGTTTATTAGAGTCAATTTTGCGGAGTGAGCTACAAAATATTACTTTGACTCAATTACGGGATGCGCTGCTGCCGAAGCTGCTATCCGGCGAATTGCGGATTCCAGATGCGGAAAAGCTGGTGGAGGAGATACAACCATGAAACCCGGAAAACACGACATAAAAGTAAATGTTCTGATTCAAGGCGATGAATTAGATGCCTTGCAGGATATTTCCGGTTATTTTACCGAATGTTTTGGACTGGATGACAGGATTTATAACTACAAAGGTGTCAGGCCACTTGGCTTATACAGTTGGGACTTTGATTGTCTGATTGCAGGTATCGAAGCGGCGCTTGAAAGCAAAAGCCCGTATCTGAAACTTTCACCCACAGCAGTGCAAGCCTTATCTGACTTGCTTACCAGAGTCAAAGCATTGGATGCCGAGACTTATCCCTATAAATCAGGAAGCTGCGAATGAACAAAAAACAAATCGAAATCTACCAGACATCTGATGGTCAAACCCAAATCAATGTTCAGATAGATGCAGAAACAGTCTGGTTAAACCGTCTTCAGCTTGCAGAGTTGTTTGATCGTGATGTGAAAACGATCGGCAAACATACCACTAATATTTTCAAGGAAGGGGAGCTAGACAAACCTTCAGTTATCGCAAATTTTGCGACAACTGCGGCGGATGGCAAAACCTATCAAGTTGAACACTACAATTTGGATGTGATCATCTCGGTCGGCTACCGTGTCAAATCACAACGAGGTACACAGTTTCGCGTCTGGGCAACCCAGCGCTTGCGCGAACATCTGGTGCAAGGCTACACCCTCAACCGCCAACGCTTCGACCAAAACGCCGCCGAACTCGAACAGGCATTAGCCCTGATCAAAAAAGCCGCCCAAAGCCCCGAACTGGATACCAACGCCGGGCGCGGACTGGTCGAAATCGTCAGCCGTTACACCCAAACCTTCCTCTGGTTGCAACGCTATGACGAAGGCTTGCTGGAAGAACCCAACGGCGAAACCGGCGGCATCCTGCCCACACCTGAAATCGCCATGCAGGCGCTCGGCGAACTGAAACAACAACTCATGCAGCGCAATGAAGCCACCGACATGTTCGCTCGGGAATCAAGGCCATGAAACTGACTTTCCTCTCCGACACCCATTCCCTGCACGATAGGCTACCTGCCATCGGCGCAGGCGACGTGCTGATCCACTGCGGCGATTTCACCGGACGCGGTACGCTGGACGACACGCTGCTGTTCGCCGAATTCATGGCAACGCAGCCCTTCACCCACAAGATTGTGATTGCCGGAAACCACGATTGGTGCTTTGAAGACAAACGCCGCAAAATCGCCGAACACATCCTCAAAGAATACGGCATCATTTACCTCAACGACTCCGGCATTGAAATTGATAGGGTAAAATTCTGGGGTTCGCCCATCCAACCCGAATTCATGAACTGGGCATTTAACCGCGAACGGGGTGAAGCCATCCGCCAACACTGGGACAAAATCCCCGCCGGTACTGACGTGCTGATTACCCACGGCCCCGCGTCCGGCATCCTCGACCAGTGTTACAACGGTTTCAACGCCGGGTGCGAAGACTTGCTACACGTGATCAAACGCATCAAACCGCGCATCCACGCCAGCGGTCACATCCACGAAGCCTACGGCAAAAAGAAAGTCGGCAAGACCCTGTTCATCAACGCCTGCATTCTGGACGAACGCTACCGGGTGCGGAACCCGCCGGTTGAGGTGGAGCTATAATGTTGAAAAAGTCTATAAACTAACACTGGCTGACAAGTTTAAGGAGCCTGTTGTGATAAAAGAACTGAAACTGAAACACTGGAAGAGCTTTGATGAGGCAACGCTCTACATCGACCCGCTGACCATCATCATCGGCACTAATGCCAGTGGCAAATCCAACACGCTGGATGCATTGCTTTTTCTGCATCGCGTCAGTTTGGGTATCGGTATCTTCCAAGCCATTAACGGTGATGTCAGTCTGTCTGCACTGCGTGGAGGCATGGAGTGGGTATGCCTGAAACCCAACCGCCAATTCTCGCTGGAAATCATTACTGATGGTCTAAGCAGCAAACAGGATTACCGTTACCACCTGACTGTGGAAGTCAACGGCACAAAAGCGGAGGTACTTCGCGAGGAATTGGTGGCAATCAACCATCGCACACGTAGCGATCCAATTGAGAAAATTCTGTTCGGTACTAAACACGAAGAATCCAATACGCCAGCGATTCCAGCCTATTTTTCCACTGGAACCCGCAGTAGCGGCAAGCGGGTTGACCTGAATCGCACACATATAATCTTGAGCCAAGCGGATACCCTTAATTTACGCAAGGAAGTACAGGAAGCCTCCCGCCATGTACTCACTCAACTCCAGCGCATTTTTGTGTTTGACCCCATCCCCAGCCATATGCGTGATTACACCCCTTTGTCTGATAAATTGTTGGCGGATGGTTCCAATATCGCTGGCGTGTTAGCCGGACTGGAAGCCCCACGCAAACAGGAAGTGGAGCAAACACTGACCCGTTACCTACGGGCATTACCAGAACGTGACATTCAACGAGTCTGGACTGAAACAGTTGGAAAGTTCAATACAGACGCCATGCTGTACTGCGAGGAAGGATGGTCAGCTAACGCTACTCATGAAATTGACGCCCGTGGCATGTCAGACGGCACCTTGCGCTATCTGGGCATCGTGGCAGCCTTGTTGACCCGCGAACCCGGTAGCCTGCTGGTAATTGAAGAGGTTGATAACGGCCTGCATCCATCCCGCGCTTATGTTCTGCTGGATATGCTCAAAACACTGGGCATGGAACGGAAAATTGATGTCATCGTCACCACACATAACCCAGCCTTGCTGGATGCTGCCGGAGTACGCATGTTGCCATTCATTACCGTTGCGCATCGTGATGAAAACTCTGGCGTCAGTGAACTCAAGCAACTGGAAGATTTACAACAACTCCCCAAACTGTTGGCTTTAGGTAGTCTCGGCAAACTGAGTAGCGAAGGGCGGATTGAATCAGCCTTAAAACTGGAGGATCAACAGTGAGCAAAGTGTTGATCATTGATACCAGCATCCTCTGTGTATGGCTAGATGTCCCCGGCATGGACTCTTGCGGGCCTGATCATGACCGATGGGACAAGCAGCGAGTCGACGCAAAGATTGAGCGGGAAAAGGCTTCCAATACAACGTTTGTCCTGCCTCTGGCCACCATCATTGAAACCGGCAACCATATTGCCCAGGCATCCCATAGCCGCAAAGAACGGGCTGACGCGCTGGCAGAAATCATGTGCAAGAGCGCAGAGGATCAGGAACCATGGGCAGCATTTGCCCACCAGTCTGAATTATGGTCGCCAGAAGGTTTGAAAGCTCTGGCGGAAAGCTGGCCAACGCTGGCGGCCAGAAGAATTTCCATCGGTGACGCCACCATCAAGGATGTTGCGGAGTATTACGCCCAGTTACGCTTTGAGGTTGAAATTCTGACAGGGGATCAAGGCTTGAAAGCCTATCAACCTGTCGCCCCGGTAGAAACACCCCGGCGACGGAGAAGATAGTGGCGAAATTCACCGAGGAAAAACTGGAGCAAGCCATCATCACCCTGCTGGGCGCACAGGGCTACCCGCATGTGCGCGGCGACACCCTGACCCGCAACCCGCAGGATGTACTGCTGCCAGACGAGCTGCGCACCTACCTGCAAAACCGCTACGCCGTTGAGGGCATCACATCCGGTGAAATCGAGCAGATCGTGCGCCACCTCGACAACCTGCCCGCCTCCGACCTGTACGACAGCAACAAGGCCATCATGAAGCTGGTCGCCGACGGTTTCCTGCTCAAGCGCGAAGACCGCAGCCAGAAAGACCTCTACATCCAGCTCATCGACTACAGCGACCTGAGCGCACAACGCATTCCCGCAGCGGGAACGGTGGCAGAAATTGGCGATGACTTTCAGGCCAGCTACCACAGCAAAAACCGCTACAAACTGGTCAACCAGCTCGACATCGAAGGCTTTGAGAAACGCATCCCCGACGCCATCCTCTACATCAACGGCCTGCCGCTGGTAGTGTTCGAGTTCAAAAGCGCCATCCGCGAAGAAGCGACCATCCATGACGCTTACGTGCAGCTTACCACCCGCTACCGCCGCGATATTCCCGAACTGCTCAAATACAACGCCCTGTGTGTGATCTCGGACGGGGTAAACAGCAAGGTTGGCTCACTGTTCGCCCGCTACGAATTTTTCTACGCTTGGCGCAAGGTCACGGGTGATGAAAATCTGGCGGTGGATGGGATCAACTCGTTGCATACCCTGATCCAAGGCTTGTTCGACAAGCGCCGCCTGCGTGACGTGATCCGCAACTTCATTTACTTGCCGGATGCTTCCCGCAAGGAAGACAAAGTGGTGTGCCGTTACCCGCAGCATTACGCCGCCACCAAGCTCTACGACAATATCCTGCAACACCGCAAACCGCACGGCGACGGCAAGGGCGGCACGTATTTCGGCGCAACGGGTTGCGGCAAAAGCTACACCATGCTGTTCCTCGCCCGCCTGTTGATGCGCAGTGTGGAACTCGCCAGCCCGACCATCGTGCTGATTACCGACCGCACCGACCTCGACGACCAGCTTTCCGGGCAGTTCGTCAAAGCCAAGAGCTACATCGGTGACGACGCCATCATCAGCGTGGAAAGCCGCCAGCATTTGCGCGAACTGCTCAAAGGCCGCACCAGCGGCGGCGTGTTCCTCACCACCATCCACAAATTCACCGAAGACATCGAACTGCTGTCGGAACGCAGCAACATCATCTGCATTTCCGACGAAGCCCACCGCAGCCAGATCAACCTCGACCAGAAAATCCGCGTCACCGAACAAGGAGTGAAGCGCACTTTCGGTTTCGCCAAATACCTGCACGACTCGCTGCCTAACGCCACGTATGTTGGCTTCACTGGCACGCCGGTGGATGCAACCCTGGATGTTTTCGGCAAGATCGTCGACAGCTACACCATGACCGAATCGGTCAGGGACGACATCACGGTACGTATCGTCTACGAAGGCCGTGCCGCCAAAGTTTTCCTCGACAACCGCAAGCTGGAGGAAATCGAAGCCTACTACCAGCAATGCGCGGAAGATGGAGCCAGCGCTTACCAGATTGAGAAAAGCAAGAAAGCCTCTGCCAATATGGGCGCAATCCTCGGCGACCCTGACCGTATCAAGGCACTCGCCGCCGATTTCGTCACACATTACGACAACCGTGTAGCCGAAGGCGCAACCCTCAAAGGCAAAGCCCTATTCGTGTGCAGCAAGCGCGAAATCGCCTGGGATTTCTACCGCGAAGTCATCGCCCTGCGCCCGCAGTGGGCTGAGGTTTTACCCTCACGATCTCCATCCTCCACCCCCCATCCCCAGCCCTTCCCCCGCAAGGAGGGAAGGGAGCAAGATACTCAGGACAAAGCCCCTGCCCCCCTTGCGGGGGAAGGGGTTGGGGATGGGGGGAATAACAAACTCAAGCCCATCGAACGCCTGAAACTGGTAATGACACGCGGCAAGGATGACCCCAAGGAGCTGTACGAGCTGCTGGGAACCAAGGAATACCGCAAGGAACTTGACCGCCAGTTCAAGGAGCCGAAATCCAATTTCAAGATCGCCATCGTGGTGGATATGTGGCTGACTGGCTTTGACGTGCCGGAACTGGATTCCATCTACATCGACAAGCCGATCCAGCGCCACAGCCTGATCCAGACCATTTCCCGCGTGAACCGCAAGTTTGCGGGCAAGAACAAGGGGCTGGTGGTGGATTACATCGGCATCAAGCGACAGATGAATCAGGCGCTCAAGCAATATTCCAAGGGCGACGCAGACAACTTCGAGGAAATCCAGCAATCCATCATCGCCGCCAAGGATCAGCTCGACCTGCTCGACAAGCTGTTCCACCCCTTCGACAGCAGCCCGTATTTCCACGGCGCACCGACAGCACAATTGCAATGCCTGAATCTTGCCGCTGAATTCGTACAGCTTACCCAAAAGCTCGAACAGCGTTTCATGGGGCTGGTGAAACGCCTCAAGGCAGCTTACGACATCTGTTCCGGCAGTGATGCTTTCACCCAGCAGGAACGCGACCGCATCCACTTCTACTTGGCGGTGCGCTCCATCGTTTTCAAGCTCACCCGTGGCGATGCGCCCGACACCGCGCAGATGAACGCCAAAGTGCGCGACATGATCAAAGACGCGCTGCAAAGCGATGGGGTGGAGGAAATCTTCAAGCTGGGCGATGAGGATGCCGGGGCAGTCGACCTGTTTTCCGACGACTACCTCACCAAGATTGACAAGATCAAACTGCCCAACACCAAAATCAAGCTGCTGCAACAGCTACTCGAACGCGCCATCGCCGAATTCAAGAAGACCAACCGCGCCAAGGGCGTGGACTTTTCCAAACAGTTCAAGGCGCTGGTCGACCGCTACAACGAGCGCGACGAACAGAATGTGCTGGTCAGCAACGTGCTGGATGACTTCGCCAACGAAATCATCGACCTGTTCCACGCCCTGCAACGTGAAAAGGCATCCTTCGCCGACCTCGGTATCGACTTCGAGGAAAAGGCTTTCTACGACATCCTCAAGGGGCTGGCAGTCAAATACGATTTCACTTACCCGGAAGACAAGCTGTTAACTCTCGCCCAAGCGGTGAAAGCGGTCGTGGATGATAAGAGCAAATACACCGACTGGAACCAGCGTGATGACATCAAAGCCGAACTGAAAGTTGACCTGATTATCCTGCTGGCACAGCACGGCTACCCGCCGGTTGACCGCGATGAGGTTTACAAGGAAATCTTCGCGCAGGCGGAGAATTTCAAACAATACCGCCACACAGAGAACCACTAATGAGCAAAAAACCCGCCTACGGCAAACCCCAGCGCCTGAAGTTTCCTGCCGAAGAAGCCGCCAACAAGTGGCTGGGCTACGCTTTCGATGCTTACTACCGTGCAGATGTCGGGGTAGCCAAAGGCATCGAGCAGGCAGAACGCCAAGGTCGCAAACTGGCTTGTGCCAAGGGCTGCTCCAGTTGCTGCAAGAGCCACACTACCATCCCGATTTTCCCGCTGGAAATGCTGGGGCTGTATTGGTACGTCAGCAAAATCATGCCAGCGGATGCACGTAACCGCCTGAAAGCACAGCTTGCCAGCCATGTTCCCGGCAACCCTTGCCCGTTCCTGCTGGAGGGTGTGTGCAGCGTCCACCCGATGCGCCCGCTGGCTTGCCGCCATTTCAATGTGTTCGATCAGGTGTGTGCGGAAGGTGAAGACGCTTTCCACACCCGCCGCGAGGATGTGCTGACACCCATCAAGTACCATCAGGATGCGGCTTACGCGGCGATGCTGCCCTTCCACGGTTTCACCACCCCGGCACAGCAACAGGTTGCCATGCAGCACCGTTATATCCAGCAGCAGGCGCAAGTGTTGCAGGAAATGGATTGGGCGCATCTGGCTGCGCGTATTGACGAGTGATGGCACGGCGCATCCGCATCAGCGGGCTGGTGCAAGGGGTGGGTTTCCGCCCGAATCTCTGGCGGCTGGCGCATGACTGCCAGATTGCCGGAACCGTGTGCAACGACAGTTCCGGCGTACTGGTCGAAGCGTGGGGAAGTGATGCCGCGCTGAAAGCCTTCCTGCATGGTTTGCATACCGATATTCCCCCGCTGGCACGGATTGACAGCATTCAGACAGAACCGCTGGTGGCGGATTGCCCGCACGATGATTTCCGCATTATTGCCAGTGGCGAAGGTGACATTCACACCGGCATCGTGCCGGATGCAGCCATCTGCCCAGCCTGTCATGCCGATATTTTCGACCCGCACAACCGCCGCTACCGTTATCCGTTCACCAATTGCACCCATTGCGGGCCACGGTTGAGCATTGTACAGGGCATCCCCTACGACCGTGCCAACACCAGCATGTCCGGCTTCACCCTCTGTCCCGAATGCCAGCAGGAATATACCAACCCTGCTGACCGCCGTTTCCATGCCCAGCCCAATGCCTGCCCGGTGTGTGGCCCTGAACTGTGGCTGGAAGACATGGCGGGGCAACAGATGGAAGCCCGCAACGGGGAACGGGATTGCATTGATACCGCCAGCCGCTTGCTACGGGCAGGGCAGATCCTTGCCATCATGGGGCTGGGTGGTGTGCATTTGGCTTGTGATGCCAGCAATGAAACCGCAGTGGCTGAATTGCGCCGCCGCAAACGCCGTTACCAGAAACCGCTGGCACTGATGGCACGGGATTTGGGGGTGATCGGGCAGTATTGCCGGGTGGGAGAGGCAGAGGCGGCGCTGTTGGGCAGCAAACATGCGCCGATTGTGTTGCTGGAACGTAAGATCCCCCCCATCCCCAGCCCTTCCCCCGCAAGGGGTGAAGGGAGCAAGAAGCCAGATGGAGTTTCTGGTTCCCTCACCCCTTGCGGGGGAGGGTTAGGGTGGGGGGTGTCTTGCGGCCCCATGCTTGGCTTCATGCTCCCCTACACCCCGCTGCACGCCCTGCTGCTGGAATCCTGGGACACGCCACTGGTGATGACCAGTGCCAACCTCAGCGAAGAGCCGCAATGCATCAGTGTGGAGGAAACCCGCCAGCGGATGCAGGGCATTGCCGATTACCTGTTGCTACACAACCGCCCGATCGTCAACCGGGTGGATGATTCCGTGGTCAGGGTGCTGGCAGGCAAACCGCGCATCATGCGCCGCGCCCGTGGTTATGCCCCCGAAACCTTGCCCTTGCCGGAAGGTTTCGCCACTTCCCCTCCGCTGCTGGCGATGGGTGGCGAGTTGAAGAATACCTTTGGCCTATTGCGTGACGGGCAGGTGATCCTCTCCCAGCATCTGGGCGATCTGGAAGAGATGCGTACCTGGAAGGAATACGCGCATACCTTGCAGCTTTACCGGCAGTTGTTCGGGCATCAGCCTGCTGCCATCGTGGTGGACAAACACCCCGGCTACCGCTCCACCCAGTTGGGGCAACAGTGGGCGCGGGAACAGGGTTTGCCGCTGCTCGCAGTGCAGCACCATCATGCCCACGTTGCCGCCTGCATGGCGGAAAATGGCTGGCCTTTGCAGGGCGGCAAGGTGCTGGGCATTGTGCTGGATGGGCTGGGCTATGGTGATGACGGCACGATCTGGGGCGGCGAGTTCCTGCTGGTGGATTACACCAATTACCAGCGGCTGGGGCATTTTAAACCCGTACCGATGCCGGGTGGAACGCAAGCCATTCTGCAACCGTGGCGCAATACCTGGGCGCACCTGCGGCAACTCGGCTGGCAGGAAGTCAGTGCTGCCTGTAACGGGCTGGAACTGTTCGATTTCCTGCAAGCACAACCGCTGGCAACGCTGGAAACCATGCTGGCACGCGGCTTGAATTCGCCACTGACCAGTTCCTGCGGGCGGCTGTTTGATGCAGTGGCGGCGGCACTCGGTTTCAGCCGTGACGCTATCAGTTACGAAGGCCAGGCTGCCATCGAACTGGAAGCCGCGACTCCGTCACAATGGCTGCCAATGGTTGCGCCGTATCCGTTTGGGCTGGAACGCAGCCCCAGCGGTGCATGGCAACTTGACGCGACTCCCATGTGGTATGAATTGCTCAGGGATTTGCAGGCAGGCTATCCGCGTGCTGCCATTGCTGCACATTTCCATCAGGGGATTATTCATGCCGTTGCCGAGTTGGCAGGCAAGCTGTGTGCCGAACATCCCGACATACAGGCGGTCGCCCTGTCAGGGGGTGTGTTGCAGAATGCCTTGCTGTTCAACGGCTTGCTGGCAAGGCTGGCGGAGCAGGGCAGGCAGGTGCTGACCCATGCACGTGCTCCTGCCAACGATGGTGGGCTTGCCCTTGGGCAGGCAGCCATTGGCGCAGCCCGGCGGATGCAGGCATAATGCGCTGTCTTACCCCCGCCACAGCTTGAGGAATCGCATGTTTGCCCGCATCCGCGAAGACATTTACTGCATCTTTGATCGTGACCCCGCTGCCCGCAACGTTTTTGAAATCGTCACCACTTACCCCGGCGTCCATGCCATCCTGATTCACCGTGTCAGCCACTGGTTGTGGGGTAACGGTTTCAAGTGGTTGGCGCGGGTGCTTTCCAACGTTGCCCGCCTGTTTACCGGTATCGAAATCCACCCCGGTGCAACCATCGGGCGGCGCTTTTTCATCGACCACGGTATGGGTGTGGTGATCGGTGAAACGGCTGAAATCGGTGATGACTGCACCCTTTACCACGGCGTTACCTTGGGTGGAACCAGTTGGCAAAAAGGCAAGCGCCACCCCACTCTTGGCAATGATGTGGTCATCGGCGCAGGCGCAAAAATCCTCGGCCCCATCACGCTGGCAGACGGTGCGCGGGTCGGTTCCAACGCGGTGGTGGTAAAAGATGTGCCAGAAGGTGCAACCGTCATCGGCATTCCCGGCAAAATCATTACCCCGCGCAAGCTGCACGAAAAACGCCGTGAAGAAATCGCTGAGAAAATGGGTTTCGATGCCTACGGTGCAACTCAGGACATGCCTGACCCGGTAGCCAACGCAGTCAACCGGGTGCTTGACCATATCCATTTGATGGATGAACGCATGGACAAACTGTGCGAAGAAGTTCATCGTTTGGGGGGCAAGCTGGAAGTTGTGCCGTTGCCCATGTTGCAAGCCGAAGGTTTCGGCTCAGACCAAGGCAAAACGGCGGCTTCCAACTCAACCCAATAAGTTCTGATGGAGGGAGTTCCCATGAAAACAACACTGAAAATTTCCCTGACGGCAGTGTGCCTGCTACTGGCTCACAGCGCGGTGGCAGATCTCATCCTGCCTGAAGTGGCGGAAGCGCAAAAACGTTTCAACGACAATCCCGGTATTTTCGACCAGACCGACCAGTACTGCACCGACAAGGCGATTGATGCAGCCTGCACCTTGCCGGGCAACGCCTTTGAAGGTGGTGGCAACGGTCAATGCAAGCGTGAACTGACCGGGTTGAAGATTTCCCTGCAATGCCAGCGCACCGACAGCGTGGAAATTGACCGCAAGATTCCTGATACTTTCAGCGTGACACCACCATTCCCCAAAGTGGCTGACCGTTTCTGTACACAGAAAAAAGCGGGTGATGCCTGCACGGTCGAGCTGACCCATAATGGCAAGCCGGAATCCTACCCCGGTGTGTGCGCAGAAAGTCAGGATGAGCAAGGCTACCGTTTACGCCCGCAAGTGCGCCTGCTGTTGAGTTGCCAGCCTGCCAGCAAAGCCCCGGAACGGACATACACCCCGGTTGGGACAATAAAGAAAATTTTCTCACAAAGCCTGTAAGTAATTCCTCAGCATGAGCCTGACGCAAACCGCTGCGCTGGGCATGACGCTGGCGGTGGAAGTGCCGCTGGTCATGCTGCTGGCAAGACGCTGGCATATCGCTTGGGTGCGTAGCCTGCCGGTTGCGCTGCTGGCCTCCTGTTTGACTCACCCACTGGCATGGAAACTGTCGTGGGTAGCCAGCGTCCTATTACAGACCGCGCATTATCCGGTCTGGTTTGTGGCGATTGAAGCGGGTGTGTGGCTGTTGGAAGCGTTGGTATTCCACTTTGGTTTGCGGCTGGGCTGGCAACGTGCCTGCGTTTTATCGTTAGTGGTCAATCTCGCATCCGCACTGTTTGGAGTATTGCTATGGGCGTAAGCGAGCATCAGCCGTTTGCCTTGTCAGGTTGGGAGCTGGGTATGGTGTCTGTCGGGTTGGTATGCGCCGCCATGCTTGCACCGCTACCCTTGTACCTTGTTGCCCTGACCCTGTTCGGTTTGCCGCATGTGTTGTGGGAGTTACACTGGATACGTCAGACTTACCGCCTGCATATTCCCAACGGGATGTGGCTGGCATGGTGGGGCATTCTGGGCATACAGGCCAGTAGCCGTCTGGGGGCATGGGCGGGTTGGGTGACGGTTGACCTGACTTTGCTGGTCGATGTGTTGACGCTGGTTGTGTTGCTGTGGGTGGCAGCAGGCATGGCCTGGCGGGTAGGGACACTACGTGCCGGTTTACTGGCAGGGTTGGCAGTTGGCTTGGGTGCAGCCTTGTTGTGGGTGGTGGAACAGGGTGATGTTCTCGGGGTGCTGGTGTTTCTGGCGATTGTGCATAACTTTACCCCGTTGTTGCTGGTGGCTCATGGTCAATATTTCAGTGTATTTCCGGCAAGAACGGTACTGCTGGCCTTGTTCAGCTTGCCCGTGTTGGTGATGATCTTGCTGTTGCTGGCGGGTATGCCTGCACCGGAAACGACAGGCTGGTGGATGCCAAGTGAGGCAAGCTGGTTACAGCAGCATTTGCCGTCCGGGTTTGCGGCTGCGTTGTCCGCTTTGGTGCTGGCGCAGTGTTTGCATTACTACAGCGTTATCCGCTTGTTGCCCACCACACTGGCAGCCCCGGCAGGGCGTTTCTGGTTATGGGGCATGTTGGCGGTGTCCCTGAGCCTGACCGTGTATTTCATGACGGATTTCAAGGCGGCGCGGCAATTGTATGCCGTGGCGGCTGGTGTCCATGCGTGGCTGGAGTTTCCGCTGATTCTGTTGTTGTTAAGTGGTTTGGGGATAGGCACAGAACAGGCTGATAGTCCAAAAGGGATAATCTGAATCCGAATACTTGACTAAATTTGTCAAGTATTGTTAGGATGCCACTCAGCGTGAACGGAGAACATCATCATGAAACTGACTACCAAGGGTCGTTATGCGGTAACGGCCATGCTGGATCTGGCCTTGCACAATGGGGATCAGCCAGTGTCGCTGGCGGAAATTTCGGAAAGGCAGGATATATCACTTTCCTACCTGGAGCAACTGTTTGCCAAGCTGCGCAAGGCCGGGCTGGTAGTCAGTATGCGTGGCCCCGGTGGTGGCTACCAGTTGAATGGCGACCCTGCCAGCATTGTGGTGGCTGACATCATCAGCGCGGTGGATGAGCATGTGGATGCAACCCGCTGTGGTGGTCTGGGTGATTGCCAGGACAACAAACGTTGCCTGACCCACGATTTGTGGATGGATTTGAGCAACCAGATCCGGGTATTCCTATCAGAAATTACCCTTGCCGACATGACCTCCAAGCTGGAAGTGCAGGAAACGGCAGCACGGCAAGGCAGCAAGCGCATTGATTTCCGTTCTATTACGCATACCCATTAATGTTCAGTGCAGGACAAGCCCAATGAGTGAAGTAAAAACACCCATCTATTTCGATTACGCCGCCTCTACCCCGGTTGACCCGCGTGTTGCCGAAAAAATGATGAAACACCTGACACTGGATGGCGTTTTCGGCAACCCTGCCTCCAAAAGCCATGCCTTTGGCTGGGCAGCGGAAGAAGCGGTGGAAGCTGCCCGTGCCGACGTTGCTGCACTGATTAATGCCGATGCCAAGGAAATCGTCTGGACGAGTGGCGCAACCGAATCCAACAACCTTGCCATCAAAGGTGCGGCGCATTTCAACGAACGTCGCGGCAAGCACATTATTACTTGCAAGACCGAACACAAAGCGGTGCTGGATACCTGCCGCCAACTGGAACGCGAAGGTTTTGAAGTCACCTACCTTGACCCTGAACCCAACGGCCTGGTTGACCTCGACAAATTGAAAGCGGCGATGCGCCCGGATACCACCGTGGTTTCCATCATGCACGTCAACAACGAAATCGGCGTGATTCAGGACATCGCTGCCATTGGCGAAATGTGCCGCGCCAACAAGACGGTATTCCACGTTGATGCCGCGCAAAGTGCTGGCAAAGTGCCGATCGACATGGAAGCCCTCAAAGTTGACATGATGAGCTTTTCCGCCCACAAGATTTATGGCCCGAAAGGTATCGGTGCGCTGTATGTACGCCGCAAGCCGCGTGTGCGTATTGAAGCGCAAATGCACGGCGGCGGTCATGAGCGCGGGATGCGTTCCGGTACATTGCCTACCCACCAGATTGTCGGCATGGGCGAAGCCTTCCGTATTGCCAAAGCAGAAATGAACGCCGAAAATGACCGTATCCTGATGCTGCGTAACCGTTTGTATGACGGTTTGAAAAACATCGAGGAAGTGTACGTAAACGGCGATCTGGAGCGGCGTGTTGCCGGTATCCTCAACATCAGCTTCAACTACGTGGAAGGCGAAAGCCTGATGATGTCGTTGAAAGGTCTGGCAATGTCCTCCGGTTCTGCCTGTACCAGTTCCAGCCTTGAACCGAGCTACGTGTTACGTGCGCTGGGGCGTAGTGATGAACTGGCACACAGTTCCCTGCGCCTGTCGATGGGGCGTTTCAGCACGGTGGAGGAAGTGGATTACGCCATTGAACGCATCCACGCCGCCGTCGAAAAATTGCGTGAACTATCCCCGTTGTGGGAAATGTTCAAGGAAGGCATCGACCTGAGCAAGGTTGAATGGGTGTCGCATTAATAGTTGGTTTGGAGATTGAAACATGGCATACGGTGAAAAGGTCATTGACCACTACGAAAACCCCCGCAATGTGGGCAGCTTCAACAAGGCAGATGTGAACATCGGCACAGGCATGGTTGGCGCACCCGCGTGCGGTGACGTGATGAAACTGCAAATCAAGGTCAACGAGCAGGGCATTATCGAAGACGCCAAGTTCAAGACCTACGGCTGCGGTTCGGCGATTGCCTCGTCCAGCCTGCTGACCGAATGGGTCAAAGGCAAAACTCTGGAAGAAGCCAAGCAGATCAAGAACACCGATATTGCGGCGGAACTGGATTTGCCCCCGGTGAAAGTCCACTGTTCGGTACTGGCGGAAGACGCGATCCGTTCCGCGATTGAAGACTACCAGAAGAAACAGGCAGGCGAATAACATGATTACCTTGACTGAATCTGCCGCTGCCCGCGTCAACAAGTTCATTGCCAACCGTGGCAAAGGCTTGGGGTTACGCTTAGGGGTGAAAACCAATGGTTGTTCCGGTATGGCTTACGTCATGGAATTTGTGGATGAGCTTCAGGCTGAGGATACCGTGTTTGAAAGCCTCGGCGTGAAAGTCATCGTTGACCCCAAAGCATTGGTGTACCTTGACGGTACGGAAGTCGATTACGCCCGCGAAGGCTTGAACGAAGGCTTCAAGTTCATCAATCCCAACGAAAAAGCGCGTTGCGGTTGTGGTGAGAGCTTTACCGTCTGATGCTGGCAGAACTGCAACAGGACTATTTCACCCTGTTCGGCTTGCCGCACCAGTTTGTGCTGGATGATGCAGCACTGGTGGGGCGTTTCCGCGCCCTCCAGTCGCAATACCACCCCGACCGTTTCGCCAGTGGCAGTGACCAGGAACGGCGGCTGGCGGTGCAAATTACCTCGCACCTCAACGAAGCCTATGAAACCTTGCGCCAGCCACGCTTGCGGGCGCGTTACCTGTTGGTATCCGCCGGGGTGGAAATCAACGACGAGCGCGACACCATCGCCGACCCCGCTTTCCTGATGCAGCAGATGGAAATGCGCGAATCCCTTGAGGACGCAGAGCTTGCCGCCGACCCGTTTGCCGCGCTGGATGCGGTGGGGGCAGAGATCCGTGCGACCTTGCAAGCCCTCGAAAATGGCTTTGCCAGTGCATGGGCGGCGCAAGATTTCCCGACTGCCAAAAACACCTTGCTGAAAATGCGCTTCTTTGAACGTCTGCGGGAAGACCTGCGCCAACGCGAAGAACGTCTGGAAGACAGCCTCTAGGACACTCATGGCATTACTACAGATTTCCGAACCCGGTATGTCCACCACCGCGCACCAGCATCGGCTGGCGGCGGGCATCGACCTCGGCACAACCAACTCGCTGGTGGCGAGTGTGCGCAGCGGGCAACCGGACACTTTCCCTGACCCACAAGGGCGGCATTTGTTGCCTTCCGTGGTGCGTTATGCGGTGGATGCTGCCCCGGTAGTGGGCGATGCAGCGAAAGCGATGCTTGCCGAAGACCCGTTCAACACCATCGCTTCCGCCAAACGCCTGATGGGGCGCGGGGTAGCGGATGTGAAACAATTGGGCGGGCATTTGCCCTACCAGTTCGTGACGGGTGACTCGGCAGTGCCACGCATCCAGACGGCTGCGGGTGCGGTGTCGGCAGTGGAGGTTTCCGCTGATATTTTGCGCGTCCTTAAGCAGCGGGCGGAAGATACCTTGGGTGGCGATTTGAGCGGGGTGGTGATTACTGTTCCGGCGTATTTCGATGATGCGCAACGTCAAGCCACCAAGGATGCCGCCAAACTCGCTGGTCTGAATGTGTTCCGTTTGCTGAATGAGCCGACAGCGGCGGCGGTCGCCTACGGGCTGGATCAAGGCGCGGAAGGCGTGATTGCTGTCTACGATTTGGGTGGCGGCACGTTCGACATTTCCATTTTGCGTCTGAATAAGGGCGTGTTTGAAGTGTTGGCAACAGGTGGCGATTCCGCGCTGGGTGGTGACGATTTCGACCACGCTATTGCGGAATGGCTGTTGCAGGCAGCCGGATTGGCAGGCAGTGCTGAGCAAAAAATTCTGCGTACCGCACTGGTGGCTGCCCGCAATGCCAAAGAATCACTGACGGATGCCGAATCCGTTACGGTTGTGCTGGGTGAATGGCAAGGCGAACTCACCCGCAGCCACCTGAATACCCTGATTGAGCCGCTGGTGAAAAAGACTTTGCTGGCTTGCCGCCGTGCCTTGCGTGATGCCAACCTCGCCAAAGATGACGTGAAAGATGTCGTCATGGTTGGCGGTTCAACCCGCGTGCTGCTGGTGCGTGAACAAGTCGCCGAGTTTTTCGGCAAACCGCCACTGACCGACATTGACCCCGACCGGGTGGTGGCAATTGGTGCAGCGGTGCAAGCCGACGTGCTAGCGGGCAACAAACCCGATTCCGATATGCTGCTGCTGGATGTGATTCCGCTCTCGTTGGGGCTGGAAACCATGGGCGGCTTGGTAGAAAAAGTCATTCCGCGCAATACCACCATTCCGGTGGCACGGGCGCAGGAATTCACCACCTTCAGGGACGGGCAAACTGCGATGTCCATTCACGTGCTGCAAGGCGAACGCGATACGGTGGAAACCTGCCGTTCGTTGGCGCGTTTCTCGTTGCGTGGCATTCCGCCGATGGTGGCAGGTGCGGCGCGTATCCGCGTGACGTTCCAGGTGGATGCAGATGGCTTGCTCAACGTCACTGCCCAAGAGCAAACCACCGGTATTACGTCGGGGGTGGAGGTGAAACCTTCCTACGGTCTCAGCGACAATGAAATCGAAACCATGTTGCGCGATTCCATGACCCATGCCCGCGATGATATGGAGGCTCGCCGCTTGCGGGAACAGCAGGTCGAAGCTGACCGTTCCATCGAAGCCCTTGATGCGGCGTTGCAAGCCGACGGCAATGAATTGCTGAGTGCCGACGAACGCGCCGTTTTGCTGGATGCCCGTGAGCAATTGGCGCAATTACGCCAAGGCACAGATTTCCGTGCCATCGAAGACGGTATCAAAGCACTGGAAAAAGCGGCAGAAAGCTATGTCGAACGCCGCATGAACAGCAGTATCCGCAAAGCGATGGCGGGTCATCGGGTTGACGAATTCCAAGGATAACACCATGCCAAAATTGATTTTTTTACCGCACGAAGACATTTGCCCGGAAGGGGCGGTGTTTGAGGTTGCGCCCGGTATCAGCATTTGTGACGCTGCCCTTGAAAACGGTATCGACATTGAACACGCTTGCGAGAAGTCGTGTGCTTGCACGACTTGCCATGTGTATATCCGAGAAGGTTTCGATTCGCTGGACGAAGCTACTGATACCGAAGAAGATTATCTGGACAAGGCGTGGGGCGTAGACCCCGATTCGCGCCTGAGCTGCCAAGCGAAAGTCGGAACGGAAGATTTGGTGATTGAATTGCCCAAGTACACCATTAATATGGTGTCAGAACATCACTAAGCAGGAGGATTGGCTATGAAATGGACAGATACACTGGATATTGCCATTGAACTTTATGAGCAACACCCGGATGTTGACCCGCGTTATATCCGTTTTACGGATTTACACACATGGGTGATGGCGTTGGAAGGGTTCAGCGATGATCCTAACAAGTCCAACGAGAAGATTCTTGAAGCCATCCAGATGGCGTGGATGGAAGAATCCGAGTGAGCGGGGGGCTACTTAGCCCCCTTTCTGGTCTTTTTGAGCTTGCTCTGCTGCTGCGAGTTTACGTATGTCAGCAAGTTGTTCCACCATCGAAGATGCAAAGTTTTTGAAGTCTTTCATCTCGGCTTCCGACATGATGCCGATTTGAGGCAGTTCAACAGACATCGGATTCTGTGGCTCACCGTTGATACGGTATTCATAGTGAACGTGATTGCCTGTGGATGTGCCTGTCGAGCCGACATAACCAATCACATCCCCACGTTTGACGGAATTGCCTGACTGCAAGCCTTCCTTGAAGCCGGACATGTGCCCGTAGAGGGTGGTAATACCGTCCATATGCCGCAGTTCGATCACATTACCATAACCGCCCTGACGTCCGATGAATTTAACGCTACCATCGGCAGTGGCGTGGATTGGTGTACCACGAGGGGCAGCAAAATCGGTTCCAGCGTGGGATTTGCGGAACCCGAATACCGGATGACTGCGCATCCCGAAACCGGAACTCATGTGCCCGACCGTGACAGGTTTGCGTTCAAATGCCGTGCGTTTGAGTTCGGTGTCACCATCCGGGCGGAAATAGTCAGTCTTGCCATCAGCCAGCGTAAAACGGATGCGTTGCCAGGTTTCCTTGTTGTTGGAGTATTCGGCTGCTAGCACCTTGTCGGTATAGATGCTTTTCCCCTGGTACTGGAAATCTTCAAAAATAACCCCAACCTTGTCACCAACCCTGACACCTTTCCTGAAATCAACATCCTTGCGGAATACATGGTTGATCTGGCGAGCGACAGAGCCAGACAAGCCCGCCGCCTTGCCATCCTTGGGGATCGAGTGCTTGACGGTAAATGCAATCTTTGATTCACGCATGGCAAAGGCTTCTTCGTCCCATTGACCTGTGTAACCATTATCAGTAGCGGAAACGATATAGGCGCGGTGCTCGTTCTTGGCGTAAATCAGTTGGTCAAGATGATCATCAACTACTTGCACAAAAATGCGTGAACCCGTTTTTAACTCGGCGAGTGATTCTTGAATGCTGGAGGTTTCCAGTAAGGCTTTGGCTGTCTTGCTGAGCTCCAGCTTTGCCATGATGGATTTAAGTGTATCGTCTTCACCTACGACGTGCATCGTCCAGTTGCCCTGATGTGCATCCTGCAAGGCATCGACGGCGTAGCCTGAGTAGGACTCAACAGCAACAGCAGGCAGACTGAGATCTTTCAGTACTTGTCCGGGTGAATTGCTGTCTGGCTGGGAAACCAGGTTCAAGACTTTGCCATCGTCTGGTGTGCTGATCATGGAGTACACAGGAATGTTGCCTAGTGTGGCCAAGCCAACAGCCAGGAACAAAGAGCGGGTAGCGATGTAACGGAGAGGTTTTCTGTTGGCGGGTGGCTTCGCAGATGCGGTATGTTTTCTGTTGACTGATTCCGGTTTGCGTTGCTGTTTTTGTTGTTTTGGTTTGTAATCACCCAGAATGACCACTTCTATGCCACCAACCGGCAGGTTGTAGCGCTTCATGGCCTCATCCCAGCCTTTTTTGGTGCTGGAGGACGGCGGCCTGCGTTTAAACGGTAACAAGGTTCTTACTCCGTGTTTGCAAAATCGTGTTTTATGTTTATGCCTAAAAATAAGGCATAAACTGCTAACCTACGGGAGGTTAGCGGGTCAAGACTGAATTCGCCCTGAACTATCAGTGGCACAGCCTTTTGTCTACAAAGTCACTGACACTTTTCCTAGCATAGCCTAAATATCAGGAAAACTGCTAAGCTAGACCGGATTTTGAAGTCAAATCTGGAATATTGTCAATCTTGGAGCTTACTAGATGGATCAAATTGTTGACATAATCAGCGAATTAGGACGCGGATCCGAGGAAATTCTGGTCGAATCCGAGTTTGCCGAGAAACTGAAAAAGGGTCGCCCCCTGCGCATCAAGGCGGGTTTTGATCCTACTGCACCTGATCTTCATCTAGGCCATACAGTACTTATAAACAAGATGCGCCAGTTTCAGGAGGCCGGACACCATATTTTATTCCTGATCGGTGATTTTACCGGGATGATCGGTGATCCAACCGGAAAATCGGCTACCCGTCCCCCGTTGACGGCAGCGCAGGTTCAACAAAACGCGCAGACTTACCAAGAGCAGATTTTCAAGATACTGGATCCTGATAAAACTGAGATTGTTTTCAACTCAAGTTGGATGAACCAGCTCGGTACGGCAGGGCTGATCCAGTTGGCGGCAAAATATACTGTGGCACGAATGTTGGAGCGTGATGATTTCAGCAAGCGCTACAAATCGGGTCAGTCGATTGCCATTCATGAGTTTCTCTACCCGCTGGTGCAAGGTTACGACTCGGTTGCCTTGAAATCAGATGTGGAACTGGGGGGGACAGACCAGAAGTTCAACCTGCTGGTGGGGCGTGAATTGCAGCGCCAATACGGGCAGGAACAGCAAATTGTCATGACCATGCCTTTGCTGGAAGGGCTGGATGGCATCAATAAGATGTCCAAATCGCTAGGTAACTATATCGGGATCACTGATGCGCCGAACGACATGTTTGGCAAAATCATGTCGATCTCGGATGAATTGATGTGGCGCTATTTTGAGTTGCTCAGCTTCAGGCCTTTGACTGAGTTGAGACGTTTCAGGCAGGATGTGGAGCAGGGTGCGAACCCACGTGACCTCAAGTTCCTGCTGGCAGAAGAGATCATTGCCCGTTTCCACAGCCCAAGTGCGGCAACTGCTGCACGTGAGGACTTCATTGCCCGTTTCCAGAAAGGCACAATGCCTGATGAAATGCCGGAAATCAGTCTGAATGCAGAAAGCGGCGGTATGGCAATTGCCACGCTTTTAAAAGCTGCGGGGTTGGTTGGCAGTACGTCAGATGCTTTGCGCATGATTCAGCAGGGAGGGGTGAAAATTGACGGAGCAAAGGTCGAAGACCGTAGTCTTATGATTCAAAAAGGTATTTCTGCTGTTTTTCAAGTGGGTAAGCGCAAGTTCGCTAGAGTCACCCTACTTTGATAAAAAGTTTTGGCTCATTATGTGTTTCGGGGTCTTAGCCGAGCAGCAGTGACAACAAGGCATGTAACGCAGCTTGCCCCCGTTTCCTGATGTTGTGCAGGCACTCAAAGAAGGCGAGGTAACATGGCAGTTTTTCCTGGGAGATGCCC
>DILV01000037.1:14068-46284 GCA_002425225.1 Thiothrix sp. UBA5583 | reverse complement strand
AAGTGTTGCCCTGGGCAACACCCCTGCTGCTCAGTTCATGGTCATCGCTGTGACAGGTTGTTGTTCCCTCGCCGCCTGTGCCTGCAACACATCCCGCAACCGATACCACTCGGCTTTCTTGACCTCAATCTGCGCCGTGAAACTGTCCCATGCGTCGGAACCTTCCTGCTGGGCTTTCTGCAACCCCTGCAAGGTTTTGACCTCATTGCTGAGGTTGGTCAGGTGGACAAGGGTAATTCCGGCTGTTTCAGACTCTACTGACCGGTTTGGCTGTTGGTTGGCTGGTGAAGGATGCGTAATAACGGGCGTAACAGGGTTCAATTCACCCCGCAGGGCTTTTTGACATAACGTGCGGGTGTAGGGAAAAATGCCATAGATCAGCGGCTTGCCACCCGCCGCAATGGATTCCAGCTTGGCTGACAAGGCAGACAGTACAGGCAGTTGGAGAGCGGCAGGGACTGTACCTAGTTGCAACCTGACCAGCTCCCGGTCATTGGCCGCCAATCCGCGCACGGCAGGTGGCCACGCATCAACTACCAGTACCACCGGTACAGTTTCTGTACTCACCCCTACCTCCGAACTACCTACAGAGGTAGTAGTAGTTTTATTTATATACTTACTACTACTATTACTACGCAGTACAGAAACTGTACTCACCCCGGTACAGTTTCTGTACTCACCCCCTACCGGTTCGCCAAGTACAGTTTCTGTACCTGGGTTCTGACAGTCTCCAGTAACTAAGTACAGTTCCTGTACCTGGCTTTTCGGGACTGCACCCGAAGCGGTGAACAGGGCAGACCGGGCAGTACCTAGCGTAAAGAACCGCCCTGCCACTTTGCCAGACCTCAACCCACTGATAGCCAGCATCGCCTCAGTGCGCCGTTCCATGGGTGGGCGTAGCTGGGTAATATCCTCCCCTGCCTGCACCTGATCCTGCATGTCTTGCAATATCTGGTTGGCGAGCGCAATCGCCCGAGGATGTGGGGTATGCTTCCCTTCGGCAGTTGCAGCCAGCCATGTCAGGTAATGGTCATCCAGCCCCAGGGTTTCCACCAACTGCAAGGGTTCATCATGCAAGGCATAAATATTGCCCCTCACCCTGCCCCTGGCATCCCGCAGCCGTGACTTGCAGACCGTAAGCCAACGGCAGGCTCGCAGTATGGATATACTGCGGGCAACGGTAGCCTTGGAACCGATGTTGCAACGCAGCATCAATTCCTCATAGGAGGGAAAGGCGGTGATTGCATCACCGTCTGACGCATGGAGCTTGATCGCTGCCCAGACATTGCGGTCTACCGGCTCCAGTATCGGGTCTTCAAACAACAGGCGCGGAAAAACCAGTTGTGGGTTGCCCAGGAACAGTAGACCTTCCGTAACCTTGGCATCCCTGCCCAGCAAGGCTGCACCGCTACGGTCAATCATCTGTTGCAGGTAGGCATGGGTGGCTACCATCCAGGTCTTCCCCCCATCGCCCGGATCTCCCGCAAGCGTTGCAGGGCAGCATCCCCTTCAAACTCCCGTCGCTTTTTACCCTTCTTTTCCTTGTCACGCTTGACGTGCGTCCAGTCCTGCACACAATCCCATAGGGTCTTCAGTGGATAACCGCTCACCTGATGCAGTGCCAGCAGACAGTCCACTGCCGCAGATTTCCCTGCATCCACCCATTGATGGTACAACCGGGTCATCTGGTCATCATTCAGGGTGGGCAGTTTTGGCTTTTGCCAGTCATCGCCCAAGGCTTTCCGTGCTTGCCGGTGTTCATGCTCATTCACGTTTAGCAGGCTCTTGAGCATGGGCAGGGACGCGCCACCACGTACCATGTCCTGGATCAGTTGCTGCCGGGCGGATGCATCATTCAAGGCTTTGCCTGTTGCCCGGATAACCCGATCCAACACGACATCCGTTATGCCCAACGCCTGACAGTACCCAAGGTGATCCCGTGCAGACTCTGCCAAAGATGCTTGCAGGTACTGGTATACGCTGTCACGCCAAGAGGCTGGCAGTTCATCCAGACGTTGCCGCTGGGCATCATTCAAGACATCTGCTGCCAGCTTATCCAAATCAACATCCATGAGTTCAAATGTCATTGGTCTTTACCTCCCAGGCACTGGCATTGCCTGTTTTCCCTGCATGACGGCTGATCAGCTCGTGGATACTGCGGACATTGCGGATAAGCTCAAAGACCCACTCAAGGCGTGTATCTGGCAATCTGAGCCACCAGTGATATAAAAGGTGTTCCGGTAAATAGATGTTGTGATATTGGGCAGCCGCCGACATCCCGTTTTCTTCTTGGATAAACAACAGGCTCTCAGGTGGGGCAAGGCTTACCAACAGGTCTGGTGGACAACTCCAGCCAGGCTGGCTATCTGGATGGGGTCTGCCAGCCAAAGCCAGCGATAGGCTGTCATCGTGCAACGTGCCGCTGATACTAACCAAAAGCCACCAGAGGGTGGCTGTATGTATCAGGGTCTTATGAGCATCAAGTCTTTCCTCGGTATTATCACCATTGGCTTTAATAAAGAGTTTTTCCAGATAATCACGGTTGAAGACATCAAGCACCAAAAACCCATACCCAACGCCAATCCGGGCAAGGGATGCCCGCCCATTGGGCACATAATCCGCCAGTTTGGCTGCCAACTCGTAATTACGCGCCCGCAAGGTATCCAGTTGCGCCAACCAGCGCCCACTGCCGTCAATCACGACCTCACGGACATCCTGTTGATTGCCCGCCAGTGGTAGCACATCAACAGGATGTCCACCCTCCCAGCCATATCGACTATCGTCCTCCAGGAGAGAGCTACCCACATCAGTCGTGGAACTTACTTCCAGACCAACAGGGCTGGGTGCAGCGACTGGGTTAGCCAATGGCATCGGTGAATTTGTTGTTTCAGGTGGTACAGGCAAGGCTGGAGTTGACACCACAGACGGCTCCATTGGGATAGGCTCAGCTTCGGTAGGTGGCGTTACCAAGCCTTTGCCTTCCATCGCCGCCCTAAAACTGGCTGTCACTGCTTGTGCATCCAAACCCTTCGGCATTGCCCCCAATAAACCTTCCAGCACCAGTGCTTCAGCGGTTTCGTACTTCCACTGCTCGCCATCACTGCGCTTTAGTGCCGGAAAAAATATTGTGCTGCAAAATAGTTGTTTGTCGGCATCAGGATTACCGTTCTGCCGCCACACGGCAAAAGCTGATTTTTCTAGCCTGCTTAGGCGTTCAACCTGATGTTTCCCCATTCCTGCCCTTAACGCCACTGACAAGGCAGTATTCAGCCTAGCCGCATCCTCCATCCTTGATAGATGCCCAGCACTCTTCGGCAAGCCACGTTTTTGCAGTTCAGCCTCAAGGCCACGTAGGGATAATGCTCCCCCCAACTCATCCTCCAGCCGCTTCCTGATTACCTGCATCCCCAGTGCCTGGTCAATAAACGTCATTGAACCACGGTTTATGTTTTCACTCATGTGGGAAATCAATGCATCGGTTTCAGAGACATACGGATGATATTCACAACGCACCTTAAAAAAACGGGGGTCGCGGGTTTCTTCCCACAATTCTTTCAATGCCCGTAAACGGGTATTACCTCCCTTGTAGATAAAGTATTGGTCTGGCTCATCTTCAGGACGCCTGCTAATAATCAATGGATTGTTCAACCCAACAGCTTGGATGGATGCCTTTATTTCATCATACGCTTCATTGGGTGAGTGGCGGGGATTTCCTCCAAAAAAGTTAATATGATCCACATCCACAACGATTGCGCGTTTATCAAATTTTTTATCTTCCATCGTTATTTCCGCAGGTTTTCCCGGATCAACAATCAAACCCCTTACCGTTTTTTTATTAAGCTGCACAGTATCATCCTCCCTTCGTTGTTATTGTTTCATCTCAATATTACCTAGCATTTTCATAATGGGAGGTTTATAGCCTTCAATAGAAATTCCTAATATTGCTAAAGCATTGATATTGACTGGTTGTTCTTGTTCCATCAGAGCGACCTCACCGTTCTCCGGGTCACATCTAGGGAAGAGGCAGAAACCCCCACGCGATTAGCCAATGCCGCCAGATTTTGGCTATCCAATTCATTAAGCCACACCAATACTTTAAAACGGTCTTCACCCGCCAAACGTCGGCGTTTGGCGTCGGCATAATCCTTCCCGCAGCTCACCTCCAGCACTGCACAAGCCTGTTCTGCGAGCCAATCCAGCGTTTTTGTCTTTTGCTTTTTAGTCATGGCTTACCCCATCCTTTTCCTCAGCTTCTTCTGCTTTGGGTAATAATCCAAGCTCGGCGATAACTGCCATCAGTGACCGGTTTGCCATGGGGTGCTTTTTCAAGGTATGGATAGCTACGCCCAATGATGCGGCTTCCCTCCATGCCACAGAGGCATAAATTTTGGCATCCAACAGGGTCATGTCCACCTGATATTTGCCCGCCATAATGGATATGGCTTCTGTTAGCAGTTCCGTATTCAAGGCAGCATCCCTAGTGTGATCTGCCCGGTAGATCAGTCCATATAGCGGGGCAATGCTATAACTGCTGAATCGGGATGATGGGCGGTTACTGGCGATCATCCCGAGGGTTGCGTCCAGAAACTCCCGTGCTGAGAGTGCTTCAACCGGGATAGGCGATAACAGAATATCTGCCGCAATAATGGCTGCATCCTGTACGGGGCCTTTTGCACCTTGGGTATCCACCAGAATGAAATCGTATTGGGGTGACAGGTCGTTCAGAGACTCTTTCAAATTCAGCCGAAAATCTGACTTTGCCAACTCAATAGGCAATCGTGAATCGGTGTCATCCGAACGGATCAGATCACAACCACTATTAGTTTGGCTGATTGTATTGATTATATTTTTATCTAATAGTAGGCTGACCAGCCCTGCTGGGGCGCTATAGGTATGCTCAAAATATCGGGTTAGGGATGGTTGCATATCCGCATCCACCAGCAACACCCGTTTGCCAAGACTGGCGAGAAAGCCGCCAAGGTTTGCCGTCAGCGTGGTTTTTCCCACTCCGCCCTTGGTCGAGCATATAGTGATAATTTTTGACATGAAACCTCCAACTTTATCGGAGGATCAATAAAACCTTTTTATATCAATAATTTACAAGATGAAGCACTAGACTTTTAATCAGGTGGTCGTGCGTTCGAGTCGCACATGTCCCACCATACAAATGAAAGGGTTACATTCATACGGATGTAGCCCTTTTTTGTTTTAGCCACTTTTTTTGCTTGCTAGCATTGCTCAGGATTGGACTCACCACAAAGCCGGGAACATGCCCGGCTTTTATCCCATAACCACACAGAGAGTCGGTATTAAGCTACACTTATTTGTAACAAATTGTAACAAACCACTGACAAGCGGTTATTGTTTGACCCACCCACCTGTTGAACCAGCAACCAGTAGCGCATTTATTTGATGTAGTTCGGGCTGATGATCATCAAATCATCGCGGATCGCACGGGCAAAGAAGGCTTTCTGCATGGTGATTCTTGTCTATGTCTTGCTGCCAGTTGCTTTGTGCGCCCAATTCGGCAACACGTAGGGCTGTCTTTATTGCACCGCACAAAATCAGGTAACATACTGAACCATCAACAACGGACATGATGGTCAAAGGTAGAACATGATTTCGGCAAAAACAGCCCTTGAGCGTCTCAAAGCAGGCAATGAGCGTTTCGTGACGGATCAATGCCTAGGCAATAACACCCACCGTCAACGCAGAAGCGAAACTGTCAGCAAGCAGGAGCCGGTTGCCATCATCCTGGGCTGTTCCGATTCGCGCGTACCGGCGGAGATTGTGTTTGACCAAGGGTTAGGCGATTTATTTGTCATTCGGGTGGCGGGCAACGTGGTTGCGCCTTCACAGGTTGGCAGCATCGAATTTGCGGTGGAACGCTTTGGTACAGAACTGGTGGTAGTCTTGGGGCATTCCTGTTGCGGTGCGGTTGCCGCCACGCTGGGCGAGCTGCAAAACCCCAGCACACACCGCTCCCCAGCATTGCATTCCATCGTTGACCGCATACGCCCATCCGTCGAAACACTACTGGAAACCAGACTGCGTGATGATCCCGATGAATTGCTGCATTTCGCCATCCGCGCCAATATCCGTTCTGCGGTCAACCAGTTGCAACGTGGTTCACACATCCTCGAACGTCTGGTCAATAGTGGCAAACTGGTGGTTGTCGGTGCATCTTACTCGCTGGAAACCGGTTGCGTTGAGTTTTTAGACACAATCTAGACCCTAAGGGCGTAGCTAACACCATCACAATATTATTGCCAAAGTGGCTTAGCCTTGCAGTCATAGCAACTGCGTATAACACTCCACCGCCACAAACTCTTGGGTATCTTTCGGTGGCAACTGCGAGTCCGGCTGGTGAATAGCCAGCAAATACTTCACCCCCGCCCCCTGTGCGGAGCGTAACACATGCAGGTTGTCATCAATAAACAGCGCGTGTTGCGGCACATAGGCTTCCACCTCCGTCAGTTTTTGCCAGAAATCGGGGTGTTCTTTGGGCAAGCCCAGCGAATGTGAGGTAATAACCCGGTCGAAATACTGTTCCAGCGCCACATAGCCGAATTTCAGGCCGACACTTTTCTGGTGGGCATTGGTCAGCAGCACCACCCGTTTGCCACGCTGGTGCAGGGATTCCAGAAAACGTTCCACATGCGCCCGAATCTGGATGCGGTCGGCAATTTCGTGTTTCAGTGCCACCAGATCCGTACCCAAATGGTTTTGCCAGTAATCAATACAGTACCATTCCAGCGAGCCTTCCATTTCGGTGTAACGCCCGTGCAGATAGGCACTGATTTCAGCCGGGGTGGAACCGCGCTGTTCCGCCAGCCGTACCGGCAAGTGTTCCAGCCAGAAATGGTTGTCGAAGTGCAAGTCCAGCAACGTACCATCCATGTCGAGGAAGACCGTGTGGATTTCATCCCAGTCGAGGGAAATGGGCTGAAGGAATTCGCCTGTTGTGCTGTGCATCGTGCTAAAATCCGTGCATGTCAAAATTGCCAACCATACACGAAACGCGCCCCGTTGCCAGCAGCCGTCTGTTCCATGTGGAAGAAGTGCATCTGGAATTCAGCAACGGCGAACAACGCATTTACGAACGCCTTGCCAATCGCGGTCACGGTGCTGTGCTGGTCGTGCCGGTGCTGAACGACGACACGCTGCTGCTGATCCGTGAATATTCGGCAGGCACGGAACGCTACGAACTCGCTTTCCCCAAAGGCCATATCGAGCGGGGCGAAGACGTGCTGGAAGCGGCCAACCGCGAAATCATGGAAGAGGTCGGTCACGCCGCCCACGAGTTGCACCTGTTGCGCAAGGTCAGCCTGTCACCCAGCTATATGGCTCACCACACCCATCTGGTCATTGCCCGCCATCTGTACCCGCACCGCACTGAAGGCGACGAGCCGGAACAGTTGGAAGTCGTGCCGTGGAAGCTGGACAACCTTGACGAATTGCTGCAACGCGACGATTTCACCGAAGGTCGCAGCCTGCTGGCACTGTATCTGGCACAGGACTGGCTCCAACAAAACACCTAAGGATTTTTCATGGATTTAGCAAACCTCCTGCCAGCCACTGTCCGTATCGCTCAGGAAGCAGGCGAAAAAATCATGGCGGTTTACAACAGCGCCGATTTTTCAGTGGAACACAAACATGATGATTCACCACTAACCGCCGCTGACATGGCTTCCCACCATCACATAGTGGCAGCACTGGGCGAGCTGTCACCGCAATTTCCGGTGCTGTCGGAGGAAAATGCCGGGGAACTGGCTTTCGAGGAACGCAAGCAGTGGTCAACCTACTGGCTGGTTGACCCACTGGATGGAACCCGTGAATTTATCAAGCGTAATGGTGAATTCAGCGTGCTGATTGCGCTGGTGCATGACAGCATACCGGTTCTCGGTGTTGTACACGCCCCCGCCCTGAATGAAACTTGGTTTGCCCATCAGGGTGGTGGTGCATTCAAACAGAGTCATGGTGAAACCTTCCCGATTACGACCCGCGCGACCGCCACCCCCTTGAAAGTGGTGGGCAGCAAGTCACACCGTGACCCAACCATGCCGGTTTTCCTGGAAAAGATTGGCGCATACGAGTACACCGTGATGGGCAGCATCCTCAAAGCCTGTCTGGTAGCGGAAGGAACGGCGGACATTTACCCGCGTCTGGGGCTGACTTCCGAGTGGGATACGGCTGCTGCACAAATTGTGGTGGAAGAAGCCGGTGGGCACTTCACCCGTACCGACATGCAGCCGATGCGCTACAACACCAAGGAATCGCTGCTGAACCCGCATTTCTTTGTGTTCGGCAGTGATTACCACGACTGGTCAACATATTTGTAAGAAATCCCTCCCGCCCTCCCCTTGTCAGGGGAGGAGTTTCTTCAATGAACCTGCTGTAACATCCCTACTTCCAGATCAATCCCGAGTTCGTGATCGGGGTTGATCGAAATGTTGTATCCCACCCCGATTTTTTCGAGTATCCACTTGAATTCAGCCAGCAACCCTCCGCCGTAGCCGGGGAAATCACGCACAAAGGCTTTGGCACGTTCCGGGCTGGTGAACAGGATCAGGACTTTCTGCCCACTGTCATCATCCAGTGTCAGTGGAGTGGCCTGGTCACTGCTGGTGGGTTGTAAACCACCGATCTGGTGCTTTTCATAAATCGGCATGAACAGCGTGACTTCCATCAATTGCTGGATGAAGGCTTCACTATCCAGCTCACCGTTCTGGGCTTTGAGCAGCAGTTCTTCTGCGGTATTCATTGTTAGCGGGTTCATCCACAAAATCCTTCCTGTTGTTGACGGATGTGAGGGTAATCAATCCCCCGCTCAGGCACAATGTCCTGTATGAAGTATAATGAAAAGGGCAAACGGATAGCCAAGTAGCCGCTTTGCCTTAAACATGGGAAAAGGGGGCTGGGATCTCCCGTTTACCACGCCTCTTGCCCTGATCTATAGGGCTTTCAAGGTAATGAATTTATTATTTAAAGATCAAACATTTAGGAATAATATTGAGTACTTTTTATACTATCATTACTTCGATGTTCACTACACATGAAAGTGTGGTTCGCGGCTAAAATCAAGAAATCAGGCACTTGCAGGGGTCAAATGGTCGTGATTAATTCTTCACCCTGAAAGCCCTAGCCCTGATCTAGTAGTTCTATAGAATGATCCGGTACTCCCAGTAATCGAGGTATGGTGTACTGGATAACATTCTCTATATTTCGCGAAGCTATAAGAAAGTGAGAACCATATATACCACCAAAGCTAGGTTCAACTGAAACAAATTCACAATATTCTACTAATAAGTCGACCTGTTCATCTATAGAATTGACCGATAACCATTTCTTATAAAAACTTGGTTCTTCAAGATCAATAGGAGACAAGCCTCTCTGAACACGTTTCTGAGAAATCATTCGCTTTCTTAAAAACTCCATTATACCTTCCAATTCGGAACTAAACTCACCACTGATATTATGGGAAAGAATTGTATATCCCTCCTTCCCCTTTGATCTGAATGCGTTTTTTTCATTAATAAAAATTACATCCTGATCTGTTAGTAAGACAGCATCTTTGACAAGCTGCAAGTGTTCTCGATACTCAAATCCACCTTGATCATATTTGAAATCAGATCCTCTACCCCTATGATAAAACAAGCAGATGACATCATCCCTATCTTTTAGAATTTCGTCATCACAATTACATTTTTCATAAAAGATCATGTTAGTTCCTTTTATACTTAATAATTGCCAAGCTTTCACCATTTGAACCATAAACATGGAGATGCGGGCAATCATGGTGAGACTCTCCCGGAAGATGTGGATGACCATCAGGGTGATCCCCTATCTTGCTTTTATTCCATCCGCAATGATAACCTGCGTAGGTTGCTCCATCGCTCTTAAATTTAGAGCAGTTGTCCAATGGACTGATAGGATTAATTATAAAATGATAATTTTTTGCTTTATGATTCACAAAACTGTAGAACAAGTACATTGGTTTTCCAGCAAAACAAATAGCACAAGCATGTGCTTGTATTTTCCATGAAAGTTACTGCGACTTTATATGTTTTTTGTATCTCGCTATTATTAAATATAAACTCAATAATATCTGTTATTTTGAAAGATAAATATTTTCTTCTATTGGTTAGTATGTCATTGGAAATGTTATCGAAAAACGGTTCTTTCAGTAAAAAATCTTCTGATAGCTTTTTTTCTATTTCCAACCAATCAGGTACTACTTCTCTTTTGTGTAGAATAGGTGTTAATGGTATGTCTTTATATATCTTTGCAATAATGACATCAATCTCACAATTGATGTCTACATCTAACAATAAATCGGTTTTACAGCTATATTGGTTATAGTTTTTATTAAGCGCTGCCATGGCTTCTAAGTAGCCTAGTAAGTAACTAGGCATGTCAATAGGTGATATTTTCATAAAACGGTTGTGAATTAGATAAGCTGAAGTTAGGATTATTTATCTCGAAGCCCCTATCGGCGATAGCTTCCAGTTCTCTACAAGAAGAACATGCCCCCCTTTTACACAATATCAATAACTAGATTAATGGAGTTATCCGATAGAATTCTCATCATTTTATGACAGAGTGATAATCCCGGTAAAGAATCTTCTGGATGAATCTTTATTACTATAATAACAGATAATGACATTGTGCTTGATTCGCTCTTAAGTTTTTCAAGCTGTGGTAAAATTGGCGAAATCTTACCAATTAAGTCATCAATGTAGTCTTCTATATTATAGGACTTTTCGATCGGCGAATATAACTCCCAATAGCTATCTAAAACAATAAATTCTCCATCTGCCGGGTGCTTTCTGTTCTTTTTAGTTCCTTTGGTAGCGGCATCGGTCGGTTCTATTCCTAGAGTTTTAGTTATTAATTCAGGATTTATATCAAATCCTGATATTAGAAAGTATGATCTAATATTTGACATATTTATCAAGTCCCGATAGATCATATACTTTCTTTTTGAACAAATCTGGCTTCTTTTTCTGCCATTCCTTGAGTGCTTGAACAAGGCATTGTTAGCGGGTTCATCCACAAAATCCTTCCTGTTGTTGACGGATGTGAGGGTAATCAATCCCCCGCTCAGGCACAATGTCTTGTATGAAGTATAATGAAAAGGGCAAAGGAGTATCTGTATGCGTATGTCCCGTGTCCTACCTGTTGTGCTGGTGCTTGCCGTCGCTGTCTGGTGGTGGTGGCAACAGCAGCATCCCGCCGCACTGGAAGTCAGTGTTGGCACTGTTACCCGTGGTGCGGTCGAAGCCACGGTTGCCAATACCCGCGCCGGAACCGTCAAAGCCTGCCGCCGTGCCAAAATGTCGCCGTCGATGGGTGGGCAGATCAGTGCCTTGCCCTTTGCCGAAGGTGCGCAAGTCAAGAGCGGGGATGTGCTGCTGCGCCTGTGGAACAACGACCTGCAAGCCAGCCTGCAAGCTGCCCGCGAAGGGGTAGCCGCCGCCAGCAAACAGCAGGATGCTGCCTGTCTGCAAGCTGCCGAAGCCCGCCGGGTTGCCGAGCGTTCCAGCCGTTTGCGCCAGTCTGCCAGCATTTCCCCCCAGGAACTGGACAAGGCTAATACGGCGGCTTCAGTTGCCGAAGCCAACTGCAAGGCTGCCAAGGCACAAGTCACGCTGGCGGATGCCCAGTTGCAGGCTGCCCAGGCACAACTGGAACGCACCATCCTGACCGCGCCGTTTGCCGGGGTGATTGCCGACATCAACGGCGAGCTCAACGAATACGTTACCCCTTCACCACCCGGCATCCAGACCCTGCCGGTGGTGGATCTGATTGAGCCTGGTTGCTTCATGGTCAGTGCGCCGATTGACGAGGTGGATGCCCCCCGGATCAAGCCCGCCTTGCCTGCCCGCATTACCCTGGATGCCTGGCGCGGACGTGAATTTGCAGGCAAGGTGATGCGCATCGGTTCCTATGTGGTCGATCTGGAAAAACAGGCGCGTACCGTCGAAGTCGAGCTGGCTTTCAACCACCCCGATGATTTCAAGGATTTGCTGGTCGGCTACAGTGCGGATGTGGACATCATCCTCGAAACCCACCCGGATGTATTGCGCATTCCCACTGAAGCCCTGCTGGATAAGCAATATGTTTACGTACTGGCAGATGGCAAGCTGGCAAAGCGCAAAATCCAGACTGGCCTGAGCAACTGGAGCTTTACCGAAGTCAGCAGCGGTCTGGAAGCAGGGGCGCAGATTGTCACCACACCGGGAGCGACCGGTATTGCTGACGGTGTGGCAGCCGTTGCCAAGGAAGCAGCGAATGAGCAGTGACCCCTTCATTCGACTGCGTGAGGTGTGCCGCAACTTTCAGGTGGGGGACGAAACAGTTCATGCACTCGATCATGTAACGCTGGATATTCAGGCCGGTAACTACATCAGTGTGATGGGGCCTTCCGGTTCCGGCAAGTCCACCCTGCTCAACATGCTGGGCTTGCTGGATCAGACCGATGCCGGTTCCTACCAACTGGCGGGACGCGAACTGACCACGCTGGCGGAAGAGGCACGGGCGCAGGTACGCCGTGAGAAAATCGGTTTCATTTTCCAGTCATTCCACCTGATTCCGCGTTTGACGGCAGCAGAAAATGTGGAGCTACCGCTGGTACTGGCGGGGATGCCTGCCAGCGAGCGCAGAGCCAAAGTGCAGCAGGTGTTGCAGGGGCTGGGTTTGCAGGAACGCGCCGACCATCGTCCTGCACAACTTTCTGGCGGGCAACAGCAACGGGTGGCGATTGCGCGTGCCACCATCCTGCAAGCCCCGCTGTTGCTAGCAGATGAGCCAACCGGCAACCTCGATTCGCATTCCAGTGCTGATGTGATCCGTATCCTTGAAGAGCTGAATGCGCAAGGCATTACCCTGATTGTGGTCACGCATGACACCAATATTGGTGGGCGGGCACGACGCCGCATCCGCATGGTGGATGGCAAGGTCGTGAAGGATGAAACATGACCCCGCCTGACACCCTCCAGTTCAGCTACCGTGCCCTGCGGGCCTATCCGGGGCGCACCGCCCTGATCCTGCTGGCAATGTGCATTGGTGTGGCTGCCATCATCCTGCTGACCTCGCTGGGTGAAGGTGCTCGGTTGTATGTCATCAGCCAGTTTCAGGGGCTGGGTTCCAACCTGCTGATCGTGTTGCCGGGCAGGTCGGAAACCACCGGCGGCGCACCACCCTTGCTGGGTACAACACCGCGTGACCTGACGCTGGACGATGCGATTGCCCTGTACCGTAGCCCAGCCATCAAGGAGGTTGCGCCCATCATCGTGGGTGCTGCCCCGGTTGCCTACGGCTCGCTGGAACGGGAAGTCACCATCATGGGTTCCACCCCCGCCTTGCTGAGTGCGCGGCAACTGACGCTGGCAAGTGGGCAAAGCCTGCCCGATACCAACCCGCGTGTTGCCGCTGCCGTGTGCCTGCTGGGTGAAACCGTGTGGAAAGAACTGTTCGCCAGCCGCAATGCTTTGGGCGAATGGGTACGCATCGGGCAAACCCGTTACCGCGTCATCGGGGTGCTGGCAGGCAAGGGGCAATCGCTGGGCATGGACATGAGCGACATGGTGATCATTCCGGTTGCCAGCGCCCGCAATTTGTTCAATGCTCCATCGCTATTCCGCATCATTGTGACCGCGCAGGGTCAGGAACAACTGGCACAAGCCAGACGTGACGTGGAAACCATCATCCGCCAGCGGCATGACGGCGAAGACGACATCACGGTCATTGCGCAGGATTCGCTGATTGGCACATTCGACAACATCCTGTCAGCCCTGACCTGGGCCTTGGGGGGAATCGCCGCCATCAGCCTGGTAGTGGCGGGCATCCTGATCATGAACGTGATGCTGGTCGCGGTCAGTCAGCGCAAGGCGGAAATCGGCCTGCTCAAAGCGCTGGGTGCGCCCACCACCCAGGTGTTGCGCCTGTTCCTGACAGAAGCCACCCTGCTGGCCAGTGCCGGTGGCTTCATCGGTTTGCTGCTAGGGCTAGGTGGCGTATTCGCACTCAACCAGTTGTTGACCGATTTCAGCGTACAGCCGCCCTGGTGGGCAGTGATTGCCTCGGTGGTGGTGACATTCCTGACCGGCCTACTGTTTGGCAGCATTCCGGCACGGCAGGCAGCGCGGCTTGATCCGGTCGCTGCCTTGTCAGGGAGGTAATCATGCTATTGGGCGACTACCTGCACCTTGCCACCACCAGTATCCGTTTCAGCCGGATGCGCAGTTTCCTCACCGCCCTCGGTATTGCGGTGGGCATTGCCGCTGTGGTGTTGCTGACAGCACTGGGCAGCGGGGCACAACAATACATCCTCCAGCAGTTTACCCAGTTCGGGGCGCACATCATTGCCATCAACCCTGGCAAAAGCAGTACGTTGGGGGTATCGGGGGCGATGATCAGCAATGTGCGCCCCTTGTCACTGGACGATGCCGACAGCTTGCGACGCATTCCCGGTGTACAAACGGCAGTACCCGTGGTGCAGGGCAATTCTCCGGTGGAAGCCGACAAACGTACCCGCTGGACAACCGTGCTGGGGTTGAACCACGAAACCCCGCAAACCTGGCAGTTGCAGGTTGCCAGCGGCGTGTTCCTGCCTGTCGAATCCGCCCGGCAAGCGCGTAATCTGGCAGTTATCGGCGCGAAAATCCGCAGCGAACTGTTTCCCGACCAAAATCCGCTGGGGCAGCATATCCGTATCGGGCAGGAACGTTTCCGCGTGATTGGCGTGATGGAAAGCAAGGGGCAAATCCTCGGTTTCGACATGGATGATGCGGTCTACATCCCGGTAGCACGCGCCATGGCGCTGTTCAACCGTGAAGGCTTGATGGAAATCGACGTGCTGTATCAGGCCGGGGCAGATGAAGCAGGTATCATCCGCCAAATCAGGGATTTACTGATCCAGCGGCACGGCACGGAAGACATCACCATTACCAGCCAGACCGACATGCTGAAAACGCTGGGTTCGATCCTCGACATCCTCAAGGCGGTGGTGGCGGGGATTGGCAGCATTTCCCTGCTGGTGGGCGGGGTCGGCATCCTCACCATCATGAGCATTGCAGTCAACGAACGGACGGGTGAAATCGGTCTGTTGCGGGCACTGGGGGCATCGCGGCGGCAAGTGACCCGGTTATTCCTGCTGGAAGCGGCAGCCCTGGCAGGACTGGGTGGTATCGCCGGAATGCTGGCAGGTATCGGCATTGCACTGCTGCTACATGTCGCTATTCCTGCCATGCCGGTGCAGATTGATTGGCTGTATGTATTTCTGGCTGAAATAATTGCCATTACCACCGGTTTACTGGCGGGCTTTGCCCCGGCACGCCGTGCATCAGCCTTGCCACCTGTTGAGGCTTTACGCAATGAGTAATCATTTGTTACAAGTTGTTACAAAATTGTTTTTTCTTTTTTAAACAACGACTACTAGAATCCTTCCAGAATTTAACCCACCCATCAACCTTGTGCCGGGCAGCACCCTTTGATTTTTTATTAATGCACGATTCACGCAACATCCTGATTGTAGACGATGATAGTGTCCTGCAAAAATTGCTGGAGGAATATTTGCCGCTGCACGGTTTTGCCGTGCAAGGTATTGCCAACGGGGATAAGATCGAGGATTACCTGTACGCATACTCACCGGCACTTGTAGTTCTGGATATTGTTTTACCCGGTAAAAGTGGGCTTTATTGGCTCAAGCACCTGAAGACGGTTTATCCCCAATTGCCGGTTCTGGTTCTGTCAGCGCAGGGTAACGCCATTGACCGCCTGCGTGGGTTGGAACTGGGAGCCAGCGATTACCTGACCAAACCCTTTCATCCCAAGGAATTGCTGATCCGTATTCGCAATATCCTGTACGGCTATCCCACCACTAGTCATGGCACTCTCAGAATTGGCGAGCATCTGTTTGATCCTGAACGGGAATTGCTGCTCAGTAAGGGTGGGGTTGTCAAGCTAACCTCGCTGGACAACCAATTGTTGCATTTTTTCTGTCAGCATCCCGGCAAAATCCTGTCACGTGATGCCATTTCCCACGCCTTGCACGGTAATGACCATGCGCCGCTGGATCGTAGTATCGACATGCGTATCAACCGCCTGCGTAAAAAACTGGAAGCTGACCTGAGCAATCCGCGCCATTTGCATACTGTCTGGCGCAAAGGTTATCGCTTTACCCCGTGATTTCCCCCATGAATGCCCTGCTTGAAACCCTTGGAGAAGAAGGAACCCGCCGGTTTCTGACTTTTGTCCTGCCACAGTTTGAGGAGCGCAGCACAGAATTGCTGGCACATCTGCGCTCTGGCAACTGGCAGGCAGCGGCAACTTGCGCACACCGGTTGAAGGGAACTATCCATTTATATGCATCGGCTGATTTGCTGGACGATTTATATAAAATAAAATCAGACCACAATGCTGCGCTGCAAAATGAAAACTTTTTACAGGGACTAGAGCAAAAACTGACTCATGCCCATCAGGAAATAAGAATCTTCTTATCAGGTGATTAGCACAACTTGCCGTTCATCGGCTAGCAGCGGAGTTGTTACAATTTTTTACAATTTTTCAGGTTACAAGCATTGCTGACTGCGTTAATCTTGCATTCATAATAAATGATCAACAAACGAACAAGAATTTGCAGGTACATAAAAATGTTAAAAAGGCATTGCTTGTTGGGTGGTATATTTATAGCCACAGCGCTAGTGGTTCAGCCTGCCAGCGCATTGTCCAAACCGGTTGATGAATACCAGATTGGGGATGCATCGGGCGGGTCGGGGGGCATGTACTCCCTGACACCCAATGGACAAGGTTTGCAAGTGGTACATCAAGCCTTGTACGCCCACTTGCTGAAAAGCGAGACCTTCGTCAGACTGCAAAGTCTGGTGGAATATGTCTGGTATAAGCATCAGCAGCGTTACAAATAAGTTTGCGTGGCTTGGCTTTATGCGCCAATTTCTAATGGGTCAAGCCACTTTTTCGCTTCCTCTGTAATCAGCCTCGTCTACCCCTCAACAGGCGGGGCTGGTTTTTTTCTGGCACTCAGCGCCTATAATTCCAGTCAGTTATTTTCCATGGAAAACTGAATCTTGTTGTTGCGCGTCTCCATCCTGTTGTTTTGCTTATTGTCCATTTTTCAGGTTGTGTATGCCCAGCCCACCATGCTGGAGTTGACAGATATAACCAGCAAGATTGATGCGCACCCACACATTGGCATTATGCAGGAGCCTGTCAACGGTTTGCCCGTGCAGGCATTAGTGACCCTGCCAGACAGCCGTTTTCAGTGGGGTTGGGTACGTGACCCCCAGATTGGTTACACTACCTCAGCATGGTGGGGAAAGTTTCAGGTCGCCAATCACTCGTCACAGCAAACCTGGTATCTGCTCCTGTCCAATGACCAGGCCGGACGGGATATTCAGGTCTATGTGAACTCACCCTCAAACACCGTTGTCCCATTGCCCCGGTTTGCTGATTCACGCCTGAATGCGTTCCGTCTGGATTTGCCGGACAGGCAGCCGCACACTGTCTGGGTCAGAATCAAAAACGCCTATGGGCCATTGTCGTTCGGTGTTTATTTCAGCTCGCAAGAGTCCATGATGAGTGCGGCCTACAAGGACTATTTGTTCTATGGCTTCATCTTGGGTGGCTTGCTGGCATTGGCAATCTACAACCTGTTGACCTTTGTCAGGCTTTGGGAACCCAGTTTTTTGAGCCTGAGTTTTTTTATTCTGGCACTGGGGATGGAACTCGCTCAGTTGACAGGGGTATCCAACCACATTCCCCGCTTGGCTGAAAACTGGCGGGCATGGAGCACCATTTTCCCCTTGCTGGCTATCGCCAGTGGAGCCAGTTTTTTCTATCACTTGATGAATCTGCCCACACGACTTCCCTGTATGGCCTACCTGATACGCTGGGTATTTTGGATCAGTTTGCTGCTGATACCGGCAGCGCCTCTGGTACTTTTTGCTGACTTGATGCTGGGAATACTGGGAGCGATACTGCTGATTCTAGTTAGTTTTTCTACAGTTACTCTTTACCGGCGCAATGTCAGTGAAGCGCGTAGCTTTATGTGGGCGTTTTTGGTACTGCTGATATGTACCATCCCTGTTATTCTGGTTTCCCTCGGTATCATTGATTACTGGCCGCCAACCGTTGATCTGCTGCACGTAGGCCTCCTGTGTTTTGCGATACTCCTGTCATTGACACAATCGGAACGCATCCGGGTTTTGCGCGAACAAGGGCAACGTGCAGAAGCGGTCAGCCGCGCCAAGGGTGAATTTCTTACCACCATGAGCCACGAATTGCGCACACCGATGAATGCCGTCATCAGCAGCAGTACCCTGTTGCAGCAAACCCCTCTTACCCCACAACAGCAGGATTACGTCGACCGACTGGAAACCTCATCCCGGCATATGCTCAACTTGATCAACGACATCCTGGATTTGTCACGGATCGAAAGCCCGCAAATGACACTGGAACACTGCCGTTTCACCCTGCAAGACATACACCTGAACCTGCACAAACTGTTAGACGGGCAAGCCCAACGCAAAGGCATAGGTTTCCTCATCGAAAGCGGCTTTCCAGACCAAACCCTGTTGGTGGGCGACCCGACCCGGCTGTCACAGGTATTACTCAACCTGCTGGATAATGCCATCAAGTTTACCGAACGGGGGCAAGTCACCCTGTTTATCCGTGAGGTCTTGCCTGCATCCACCGCAGAACATGTCTGGCTACATTTTGCCGTGACTGACACGGGCATGGGGCTGTCGCCACAACAGCAAGAAGACTTGTTTGAACCGTTTACCCAGGCACAATCCAGCACCACCCGCCACTACGGTGGTACAGGGCTGGGGCTTGCCATCAGCCGCAAGTTGGTAGAACTGATGGGTGGCTCACTGGAACTGGAAAGCGCCCCGCAGAAAGGCAGCCGTTTTTTCTTTACGCTGGAATTCCCGTTGGCAATGCCGGAAGAAACTTATGTTGACCACCCAATCGCCTCTGCCACTGTCGTGCAAGAATGCCCCACCCCTGACGAGCGGAGGATGGGAGGATTTTCTTTAACCTGCGGGGAGGTATCCCGTATCCTGCTGGTCGATGACGACGAAATGAACCTGTTCTTCGGCAGGGAAATCCTGACCATGCTGGGGGCGCAGGTAACAACTGCCAATAGCGGCACAGCAGCCATCCACCAACTTCACCAGCTTTGTTTCGATCTGGTCTTCATGGATGTGAGTATGCCGGAGATGGACGGCTATGAAACCACCCGGCGCATCCGGGCAGAAGCACGTTTTACCACCCTGCCGATCATTGCCCTGACTGCCCATGCCATTAGCGGTGAACGCGAACGCTGCTTTGACGCAGGCATGAACGATTACCTGACCAAACCCATTGATCTGGAGCAACTGCGCAGGCTGTTGCGCCATTGGCTGCCACCAAAGAAGCACTGACAGCCCCGCCTGCTTGTGATGTAATACCGCTTTCATAATCCACCCGGACAGCATGATGGAAATACTCGTCAACGGCACGCCCCACATCATACCGGCAGACACCACGGTGGCGCAGTTGCTGGTCATCCTTGAACTGCAAGACAAGCGGCTGGCAGTCGAAATCAATCAGGAGCTGGTTTCACGCAGCCAGTTTGATAGTTGCGTCCTCAACCCTCATGACACGGTAGAAATCGTCCACGCCATCGGCGGCGGTTAAAACAAGGAATCACAGTAACATGCAAAACGACACCCTCACCATTGCAGGCAAGCAATATTCTTCCCGCCTGCTGGTCGGCACTGGCAAATACAAGGATTTGGCTGAAACCAAAGCTGCGACCGAAGTCAGCGGCGCACAAATCATCACAGTTGCCATCCGCCGCACCAACATCGGACAGAACAAGGATGAACCCAACCTGCTGGATGTCATTCCACTCGACAAGTACACCCTGCTGCCCAACACCGCCGGATGTTACAACGTGGATGATGCTGTACGTACCTGCCGTCTGGCGCGTGAACTGCTCGATGGTCACAAGCTGGTCAAGCTGGAAGTACTGGGTGATGCCAAAACCCTGTACCCCGATACTATCCAGACCCTGAAAGCCGCAGAAATCCTGGTGAAAGACGGTTTCGACGTGATGGTCTACACCAGCGATGACCCGCTGATTGCCCGCCAGCTTGAGGAAATCGGCTGCGTGGCGGTGATGCCGCTGGCAGCACCGATTGGTTCCGGCCTCGGCATCCGCAACCCTTACAACATCATCGAAATCATCGAAAACGCCAAGGTGCCGGTGCTGGTTGATGCAGGCGTGGGCACGGCTTCCGACGCTGCGATTGCGATGGAAATGGGCTGTGATGGTGTGCTGATGAATACCGCGATTGCCGGGGCGAAAAACCCGGTATTGATGGCTTCCGCGATGAAACACGCCATTATTGCCGGGCGTGAAGCGTTTCTGGCAGGGAGGATGCCGCGCAAGCGTTATGCCTCTGCTTCTTCGCCAATTGACGGGACGTTTTTTTAAGCCATGCAGCGCGTAGAGTATCCCCGCACCATCAAGAGCTTCGTCCTGCGCCAGGGGCGTGTGACCAAAGGGCAGGAAGAAGCATTGGCGAACCTGTGGCCGCTGTTCGGCATTGACAAAGGTGAGTCGCTGCTGGATTTACCAGCCCTGTTCGGGCGGGTTGCGCCCGTCACACTGGAAATCGGTTTCGGCAACGGCGGCTCACTGGCACAAATGGCACAAGCCGCGCCAGAACGCGATTTCATCGGGATCGAAGTGCATACGCCCGGTGTTGGTCATTTGCTCAAACTGATCGGTGAGCAGGGTTTACAGAACGTCAGGGTGATGAATTCCGATGCGATCGACATTCTACAACAGCGCATTCCAGCAGGGTCACTCGACCGGGTACAACTGTTCTTCCCCGACCCCTGGCACAAGACCAAGCACCACAAGCGGCGGATTGTGCAGCCAGGTTTCGTCACGCTGATTGCTTCACGCTTGTGTAACGGCGGTGTATTCCACATGGCGACCGACTGGGAAAACTATGCGGAGCACATGGCAACAGTGATGCAAACCAGCAGCGAGTTCCGCAACCTTGCCAGCAACCCGCCCTATTCCCCGCGCCCGGACGAGCGCCCCCTGACCCGGTTTGAAAACCGTGGTCTGAAACTGGGGCATGGAGTGTGGGATTTACTGTACCAGAAGTGCGGTTGAGCTTATTCCATGTAATCGCCCATTTTCGGCGCAAACGGATCCATCACCACAATCCTGCCATCCGCGATACTGCGCATCAGGTTGTCGCCGTGTAAATCCCAGTTGAGGTATTTCCTATGCTCGCGGTAATACAGACATAGCTTGCGCATGTCTTCCGCCAGTGCCGCACCGTAGCGCTCGGCAACGTAACTCCACACCTTGAGGCGGTCTTCCTGTTCCATCCAGTCGATTTCGTGGACGTGTTCGGTGAAAAAGGCGGAATCGGCTTCGCTCAGGTGTTCCAGCCGTTCCATCACGTAGATGATGCGGTAGTCCGGTTCTTCAAAGCTGAACAGGTGGATACAGGTGGGGTCAAGTGGTTTGCCATCGTCATCCAGTACCCCGACGCGGCGCACAAACGGGACGTTTTGCAGCCCGGATTGCCGGATGGCATCCATGAAGTATTCCAACCCCAGCGACTGTTTTTCAAGGATAACGTAATTGCGCCATGATTCGCTGTCGGTGTCAGCGGTGAAGTTGCGCTTGCACTCGGCGCATTTGATGCTGAGTTTCTTGCCTGCATCAAAGCACTTCATTTCGTAGACTTTGGTGAGGAAGGTGTTTTCACACTGTGGGCAGTCCATGCGCTTGAATTTGCCGCTAAGAAAACAGTCCAGTATTTCTTTGCTAGAGTCGAGTTGTGGTTCCATTGCTAGTACTCATCTTAGTATTCAATGCCGTTTCTGAGGAGCAGCGGCGAGCCGAACTGGATGATTCCCGGAAAATAGTCATCAATCCAGAGGCCGACGCTGATGCCCTGATGAAGCATGAAAGCCCGTTTTTTCCTACCATCGGTGGTGTAGATCCGCATCCCGTCACCCTGGAGTTTTTCGCGTATTTCCAGCAGGTTGTCATCCATGTTATCGCGCAAGGTACACACAATCGGTTCCCAGCCACTTTCACGGTAAACCTTGATCAGCGCCAGGTAAAACTCGGGGTCGGCGGTAATGGTATTGTCGAAGTCGATCGCGACAATCCGTGAGGTAGCGGAATCTGCCAGCACATACTGATCAACCCTGAACTCATCAAAAGTGGAGGTTAGCTCATGTTCACCGTGTTCCTTGATGGCGGCCTCCAGTATCGCGAATGCAGCACACGGCAAACGGTTTTGGTAATAAAAAACAAGATCTGACATGCAGTTTATCTCTAGCGGAATGAACGTTGCTGTTTTTGTGCCAACAGCGTAGGGCCAGCCGATACGCTGCGCAATGACTTAAGGCAAGAAACCAAGTTCCGTAAGGCTTTTATCAGCCAAAAACGGGGGAACTTACAGCGCGGCAAGCTCCCCGTTGAAAATGACCTCACCTTGCGGAGTATCGCTGGGTGGTTTATCCATCGGTTCGAGACTGATAGCAAACTGGCTGATATTCGCCATGGTTTTCCAGGTTGCCTTGTCAATCGGCATCCGGTTTTCACCTTTGGCGGTCAGTGTACCCATGCGCATTGGCGGCTGGGTGCTGTCTTTAGGAATGCACCATACCGTTGGCATCATGTCGTCTTTGACCGGCAATGCGCCAGTAGGCATGTCGAAGGCAATTTCCATGGTTTCCTGATAGACCATTGCCACCATCATTTTGTCCTGCTGTAGCGGGGATTTCATGTTCGCCATGTAAACACTGGGCTGATTGCCAGTGTTCAACAGCAATACGGTCACGGCGGATGCGGCAATCGAGGCAACAGCGGCGACCGGCACATAACGCCACAACCCTGCCAGCCAGCTTTTTTGCCGGGCAGTGGTTTTACCCAACTGTAATTCCTTACTGATGGCATTCCACACCCGTGCCGGTGGTTGTTCTGCTGGCAATAAGTTGGCTAATGGGGCAAATTGCTGTTGGTAAGCGTGAGTAACAGCCCGCAGGTAAAGGTGTTTGCCCATCAGTTTTTCAAAGCGCAGGCGTGCCTTGCCTTGTAACGTGCCAAGTGCGTAGGACATCGCCAGGTGTTCAAAAATGTCTGGGTTTTGGTAACGCTTCATTGCAAGCACCCCCTTAACTGTTCCAATCCACGCCGTATCCACGCTTTCACTGTGCCTAGCGGTTTTGCTAAAGAGTGGGCAAGTTCCTCATGCGTTTGCCCGTGATAGAAGGCTTGCAGGATACATTCGCGCTGTTCTGGCTTAAGCTGTTCCAAGCAGTGCAGCAGTCGCTCGGCATCTTCACCGCTTTGTTGCAGGGCATCTGGCTCTGGTGCAAGCGAGGCAAATTCCAAGGTTTCGTATTCCACGTCCTCAGCAATCGTTGGGCGACTTTGCCTCTGACGCAGTTTGTCGAGTGCCTGATTACGCACAATCGTGGTCATCCAGGTCATGGCACTGGCTTTGCTGGCTGCAAATTGTGCGGCGTGATGCCAGATTTTCACAAAACCTTCCTGCAAGACATCTTCGGCGAGTGCTTCATCCCGCAGCAGGCGTTTACACAGGGCAAACAGACGCGGGGAAGCCGTGTCATACAGTTGCCGGAAGGCAGTTGCATCACCCTGACCGCTGCGTTGCAGCAATTCGTTCAGTAGTTCCATGATGTTCCTTCTGCATTCTTATACGTTGGCTGGTTGCTGTTGGATGCACGCCACACAGGGAAACCGATTGTAGACAGGTTTCCGCTTGTCTGCATCTGTACTGCGACTTACCGCGTACATCATAGTAGTTACGACAAGATGATCAAGGAGTTCTCGATGAAACCATCTATTACATTATCCGGCTTTCTCATGGGTGAGTGCTGGCCGTTGGACTGGCTCATAAAACCACTGACGTTACTGGGTTTTCGGATATATGTCGCATGGGTGTTTTTTGCATCTGGGTTGACCAAGATTCAAAGTTGGTCGAGTACCGTGTATTTGTTTGAAGACGAGTACAACGTGCCGTTGTTATCACCTGAAATAGCCGCTTATCTGGGAACAGCGGCTGAATTGATTTTACCGGTATTGCTGGCATTGGGTTTATTGACCCGCCCGGCGGCATTAGCATTGTTTGTATTTAATATTGTCGCGGTAATTTCTTACCCTTATTTGTTCACGATTGAAGGTGCGGGTGGTTTCTGGCAACACGTTTTCTGGGGCGCAATGCTTTGGACAGTGTTTGTATTTGGCCCCGGCAAGTTTTCTCTCGATTATTTGCTAACAGGGCGCATCCAAGCTCGCAACCGTCACGTATAACCCAATACCTGGCACAAGACTGACAGGGAATAACGCAAATTTATTTAAAGAGTATGAAGGAGTTTTCTCATGAACATGAATAAGCAAGTCATGGCAGCAGCATTGATGGCATTGGGTATGGCAGCCGCTTCCGGCACATTGTCAGCAGGCGAAGAAAAAATGGAAATGGAAAAATGTTCCGGTATTGTCAAAGCCGGGATGAATGATTGTGGTGCAAACGGTCATGCCTGTGCCGGTCAAGCCAAAGTGGACAATGACCCGAATGAGTGGATCAAGGTTCCGAAAGGCACTTGCGAGAAAATCACTGGCGGTACAGTGGTTGATGACAAAAAAGGTTAAGCCATGAAGCATCCAGTTCAAGGTTGTGGCATTGGCTTGCGTTTCCAGCACATCGACCAGATCGTGGATCGCAAGCCGCCTATTCCTTGGCTGGAGATTTTAACCGATAACTACCTGCTGCCTGGTAGTGTGCAGCAGGATTATTTGCTCGACATTGCGGAACATTATCCGCTTACATTCCACGGGGTTGGTATGTCATTAGGCTCGACCGACCCGCTGGATACTGAATACTTTAGCCGTGTTAAAGCACTGGTAGAGCGGGTGAATCCCGTGTGGATTTCCGACCATTTGTGCTGGACATCGGTTCACGGGTTAGTCACACACGACCTGATTCCCTTGCCTTACACCGAGGAAACCATCCGCCATGCCGCGCAACGTATCCGTCAAGCGCAGGAACTGTTGGAACGCCGCTTGTTGATTGAAAACGTTTCCAGCTACTTGCAATACCAACAATCCGCCCTGAGTGAATGGGATTTCCTGTGTGCGGTGGCAGAAGAGGCGGACTGTGACATTTTGCTGGATGTGAACAATATTTACGTCAGTGCCTGTAACCATGATTTTGATCCGTTGGCTTATTTGAATGCGATTCCGGTGGAGCGGGTGCGGGAAATACACCTTGCCGGTTACGAAGACCGTGGTACGCACTTATTGGATACGCATGGCTACCCCGTTAGTGACGCAGTGTGGGCATTGTATGCCGCTGCTATCCAACGTTTTGGTGCTATTCCAACCCTGATCGAGTGGGATAATAATGTGCCGGAACTGGATACCTTGCTCGCAGAAGCCCACAAAGCGGCAAAGGTGCAAGCCCATGTCTTTGCCTGAACTCCAACACCGTTTGATGGAGGCTATTTTTGACCGTGACAAACGTGAAGCGGCTGCCATCTTGGTCAAATCGCATGGCGCACTGGATGCGGTGCAGCGGGTCGGTATTTACCGTAACAGCGTCCACGGCATTTTGTTGCAATACCTTGGTTCGTTGTATCCGGTATGCCAGCAATTGCTAGGCGAGGCATTTTTTGAGGCAGCCAGTGACCGTTATATTGACCAGTCACCGCCTACTCGCCCCTTTCTTGCGGAATACGGGGCTGGGTTTGCGGCGTTTCTGCTCCAGCATCCGTCATTAAGCGGTATGCCGTGGATAGCCGACGTAGCGCATTTGGAATGGGCACGGCATCAGGCATGGAATGCGGTTAACCAAGCTCCATCCGACTTTGCCCAATTGGCAGGTTTGGATGAAGTGCAACAGGAAAGCCTGACGCTGCATACGCCTAATTCTGCGTGCTTATTGCAGTCAGATTACGCGATTCATGCGGTGTGGTTGGCACATCAGCCGGAAGATCACTCCGAAAAACTGCTGTTGGAGCGCATCGAGTTACAACAGCCAACGACTGTGCTGGTGTGGCGGACGGGGCGGCGTTTACAACAGGTATTGTTAAGCCAATCTGAGTGGGCGTTTCTCACTGCTATACAGCAGCGGGTAACATTTCCTGAATTGGCTGAGCAGTTTCAGGAACAGTTACCCGCGTTATTGATGACAGCAATCCGACAGGGTTGGTTGCTGTCGTTTGAGTAGCGGCCGTTTAATACGGCAACCATCGGTTTTTTCATGCCCTCAAAACAAACAAAAAAAAGCCGGGCATACACCCGGCGAAGTCCATCTACAAAGAGAGTCGAGAGAAAAGCGTTGGCAACAATCAGCCCAGTACCTCTACTTGCACTTCGGCAGTACCGTGAAGGATCAACCCGAGTTGTTCGGCAGCGGCCAATGACACATCCACCACCCGACCCGGTTTGAAAGGGCCACGGTCATTGACACGTACCATCACGGAACGACCGTTTTGCAGATTGGTGACACGGATCGGTGTACCAAATGGCAGATCAGGGTGTGCTGCCGTCATGTCATGCATATTGTAAGTTTCACCGCTAGCAGTTGGGCGACCGTTGTACTGGTTGCCATAATAAGATGCTTTGCCAACGCTCAGCGGACGACCTGCTGGCGCAAAATTGTCATCATGCTGTGGGGCAACTTCCACAGGTGGCAGATAGGCTGGCTCTTGCCAGACAGGCTCCTGCATATAACCGTAATCCTGATAAGCGGCTGGTTGCTCGGGATAATGATAAGCCGTTGGTTCACCCTGATAGTTACGCACGGCATCAACCCAGTAACCACGATAATCGGCAGATGCGGTGGCAAATACCAGTTGGAAGAACACCAGCACAGCACCGGCGGAAGTAGTTAAGAATCTGGTTTTGTTATGATTTTTCATGGTTTCGATCTCTCTTTTGTTGTTGTTGCCTGATGAGTTTCATATTCACATAAAGAGGTTCGATTAAAACGACTAATGGGGACAAGCGGAAAAACCGTGGCGATAACCGGAATGAATGGTCTTCAGGTAGGGATAAACGGTAGAAAAAAGCCGGAAAATGGACGATAAGCGGTAAGGACTACTCCCCATCCTGCCGATAGACGCGACTAGCGGTCAGGATAGGGAAGTAAATGTGGGTTTTATCAGCGGTAAAATCAGCGCAATGAGGCGGCTTTATGCTCCAGTACCGTCTGGGCGCTATTGAATGAGACCAGATTGAACTCACGAATGATACCAAGGGAAGTTGCCAGCTTTTGCTGTGCGCTATCAGCATCAGCGACTTGCAATGCCGCTCTGGCTTGCTGGTGGTAATGCGAGACAATGGCATGACCCAGATGTTTGACATTGGGATGCAAACGGGAGACATCACGCAACTGGCGGGTCAAATTTAGAGCTTTTCCATAGTTACCCGCCTGAATGGCGGCATCTGCCTGTTGCGCCAGTTCCAGAATACCCGGACTCTCTGTTGCAAATTCAACCATTTCGGTGGTAGGCATCTCTGCTGGAGCAGATGGCTGAGCCGGTTTCGACAGTTTTTTTTCCGTGGTGGCAGGTGGCTTGACAACAGGTTCTCGTCTGGAAGATTTTTCAGTAGAAACAGGCATTACCTTGCCGCCTGCTTTCTCGGGCGTGTCAGCAACGGGTGGAGTAGCCAGTACTGCTTGTACCGGGGAACTGGTGGCTACCCGGTCGCTGTTGCTCAGCGGCAGGATAACAGGTGAGGTAGTAACAGGCGGTGCTGCTGGCATCAACGTTGCCAACTGGATAGATGGCATGTTGCTGGTCGCCGGTTCAGGATCTTCAGTAGTAATGACAACCCTGGAAGCAGGAGCTGGCTCAAACAGGTAACTGGCAGCCACCGCACTTAGGGTAGTTAACAAGCCAAAACCCAAGCCAGCCAGTATCATGTAAAGGGTTTTTCGCTTGCCAGACAGGGGTATCGCCGATGACTGGAGGCTCTGCATCTGCGGTGACAGTGCTGTTGACAGCAGGTATAAGCTGTTTTCGTGCGAGCTGACCACCAAAGCCGGGTCAATGCTCTGCCTGACGTACCCCTGTCGTTGCAACGGGCGCATCTGCCGCTGAAGCTGGCGAGCCAGCAAGCTGTTGTGGTTATGCAGTTGTCGCGCCAGACTGATGACTGTTTCACCAATCGGACTATCCATAACAATGTAACGGGTGTCGCCATCCTGCCCATAAGTACGGGCTGGCATAATCCAGTCGAGTGCCAGTTGCCGGGTACTTTGGGTCAGTTGCTGAAACAGGCTTTCCAGTGGCACATGATCCAGACTGTTGGGCAACAGGTGAACCAGTATGCGTGAATCCATACCGCGTGACTGCGCTTGCGTCAGGTCACGCCCCCGATAAATGTTGCCGATGCCGGAAACGACCAGGCATTCCAGCAAGGCATAACGGCCTTCCAGTGTCCTGTAACCAGCAATGGTGGTTGGCGGTTGCATCATTGTTTCCCTCAATATAGCCCTGTACTAACTGAGGTCGGCATCTTAGCCCTTACTTCACAGGATCAAAGTATGACAGTTGCGTTACCCGTAACATGAAACCTTATTTTTCTCGGAAAAAACTGCACGCTTGCATCAGGGCAAGCATGAGCCGTGTCACGTTAGTTGCCTGAAATAAATATAAATATTATTGATTAGATAATTTTTATTGACAGCCTGTTACAAATACGCACTTGTTGAGTGTGTTTATTTCATGCAAACATTAGAAATTCATCCGGTTGTGATGAGGGTCGGAGGCATCCGCCATGCCAAGGGGGAAAAGGATTTTTAATGGAAGAAACAGATTTCCTGGCGAGTGAGTTACGCCAAATATTAGGCAGCCGGTTATTCTTTAACAAAAAGCAGGCCAGCAATTTTCTGGCTTACATCAGCAGCGAAATGCTGGCTGGACGCGGTGAAAAAATTACCCAGTATGCGATTGCAGTGGAAGCCCTCGGCAAGCCCGAAGACTATTGCCCCACCGAAAATCCTGCCGTGCGGGTGGAAGCAGGCCGGGTACGCAAGTTGCTGGAAGAGTATTACGCAACCGAAGGCAGGCACAGCAAATACCGGATCGTGTTACCTGTCGGCAGTTATCAGCCAGTCATTGAACAGGTTTCACTGTCTTCGCCGCTGGCAGCGGAATTGTTCGAGCCTAAAAGCATCCAGTCCCTCGGCCCCAGGGTTTATATCAATTGCCAGAACCCTTCCCTGATACGTGATGATACCTTGCGTAACCTGCTGTACAACATGCGCTCCGTGTTACCACGCACGCTGGGGCATTTGCGGGAAATCAGCATCGCGCTGGCAAATGCCGATCATGCTTCCCGCCACCCTTCTGACGATCTGGAATACGCCTGGCGCAACCATCAGGCTGATTTCCTGCTGCAATGCACTGCCGAAACCGGGCGTAGCAACTTCACCATCCGTTTCAGCCTGTTCCATACGCTCAACCGGGAAACGGTCTGGGCGGATACCCTGCTGTTGCCGCAACACCATTCCCAGCAAGAGCTTGAGGCGGTATTCGGACAACTGATCCTCGAAGTCTTCAGTCTGCACCGGGGGGTAGCCCTGTCCTACTGGAGCTGTTACTGGAAAGCTCAGGAGACTATCCCCTCTTACCATCAGGTACTGGTGGAACACGTCAGCTTTATCCAGGAAAACCCCGCTCACGGCGACATCACCCCATTCCTGCAAGCCTGCCAGATACGCACGCAAAGCTACCATGATGATGCCCTCGCACACCTGCATTATGCTGTCTTGTGCCTGTACGCCTATATGTTCGGGCTGGATCCGGGTTCACCGCTGGAAACCTTGTGGCACAAACTGGCGCTACGAGCGGTGGAGCTGAACCCAGGCAATGCCTTGGCACACAGCATTTTCGCCCTGGAATGCTATCACCGGGGCGACCTGGAAATGGGACGGGTCGAAATTGAAACCGCCCGCAGCATCAACCCGCTTGATGGTGCAGGCGGACATTTGATGGCAGTCGGCCTGTGTGCATTGGGGCACTGGGAACAGGCATTCAACCTGCTGCGGGATGTTTCCGGCCTGAACTCCAACCACCCCGACCCGTTGCGCACGATCCCCTGCCTGTTCTATTTCCGGCGCGGGGAATTCATCCGGCTAGCCAATATACCCTGCGGTCTTCAGGAACTGGGAGGCTGGGAAACATTCGGCAAAATGACCAACCATTGCCGTATGGATGACTGTCAGGGCTGCGTCCAGACCATCAGTCAATCCGTTGACCATGCTTCACAAGCGTATGCTGCCAGCAAGCAGGCTGCCAGTGGCTTGTGGGCCAGCATCCAGCACCGTCTGACCGGGCCGCGTCCCTCTGCCCGCTGTGATGATGACAATGGCATTACCATGCCACCAATGCCACTGCCATGATCACCTTACGCGCATTCATGGCTGGAAGCTGTTGCAGCCTCTCCCGTATACTTTAAGCCCCCTGGTTGCTAAAGATGGATGGCATGAAAACTGCGGTAAAAGAGGTGATCGTTGTCGGTGGTGGCATTATCGGAATGCTCACAACCCGTTTCCTGCATCAGGCAGGGCTGGATGTCATGCTGGTCGATCAAGGCCAACTCGGTAGCGAATCCACCTGGGCGGGGGGCGGCATCCTTTCCCCGCTTTACCCATGGCACTACCACCCGGCGATTACCACCCTGTCGCAATACGGGCAACAACATTACCGGGCACTGTGCCAGCAGATCAAAACCGAAACCGATATTGACCCGCAATGGCTACCTTCCGGGCTGGTATTCACCGATGATACCGACCTTGCCGCTGCACGGGCATGGGCAGACCGCTGCGGGGCAAACCTGCAACACCTGGCGGATAGCCAAGCACTGCACGCTTGCGAGCCGCAACTGGCGGAGGATTTCCACAGCGGCCTGTTCCTGCCGGATGTGGCACAAATGCGGAACCCGCGCATTGCCGATGCTTTGCGCACCAGCCTGCGTCTATTACCCATTACCCTGGCCGAATTTACCCGCGTTACCCGGCTGGCGAGCAATGACGGGCGCATAACAGGTGTTTATCTTGGTGATGAATTATTCCATGCCAACAAGGTCATCCTCGCCGGAGGGGCGTGGACTGGGCAATTCCCTGAAATGCAGGCGGTCAACGTCAACATACGCCCAGTCATGGGGCAAATGATCCTGGTGCGGGGTGCGCGTGACCTGTTGAAACGGATCGTGTTGCATGAGGGGCGTTACCTGATCCCGCGTAAGGATGGGCGCATCCTGTGCGGTTCCACCCTGGAAATGAATGGTTTTGACAAGCGCACTACCCCCGAAGTGGCGCAAGACCTGCTGGAGACGGCTTGCCGGGTTGTGCCTGCCCTGCAAGGCTTACCCATCCTCAATCACTGGAGTGGCTTGCGTCCCGGCTCACCGGATGGCGTGCCGTACATTGGTGAACATCCTGACATTACCGGGCTGTATGTCAATGCCGGGCATTACCGTTACGGTGTGACCATGGGGCTGGCATCGGCACAAATGCTGGCGGACATGATCATCGGCAAGACGCCACTCATTGACCCGACCCCTTACCGTCTGAATGCAGAGCGCACGCCGACGGCAGAGTGGGTGTAAACGCAGTTAACAATCCCCCGGCAAATCTGCACTCCCAGGTCGATGGCGGCAGGCTCGCGGCTTGGCGGATGGTACGCAAGTCGGCGCTGAACGACTGTCGCTTTGGCAAAGGAGAGTACCCTCTAGGGCGAGTTATATTCCCCCCCATCCCCAGCCCTTCCCCCGCAAGGGGGGAAGGGGGCAAGAGGGGTTTTATTGGTCGCAGGATAAGCCCATTTGCGAGAGGATATTTTCGATGATTCCGGCTTCGGGGATGCGCAAACGCCGCGCATCGGTCAGGGCAAGGCATAGCAATTCCTGCACGCGGGGGGCGTTGGCGGCTGCATCCATTTGCCACAGCAGCATCGCAAGTTTGGCACGCCCAACCAGTAGCGAGCGCACATCGCCGAGCTTCTCATAGACGGGTAGCTGCTGTGTCTGGCGAATGTTGAGCGCCTCGTCGAGTTGACCACGGGCTTGCAGGATGTCGGCGATCTGACCCATCGTCACCGCTTTCTCGCGCACATCGCCGAGCTTCTCA
>DILV01000037.1:0-13825 GCA_002425225.1 Thiothrix sp. UBA5583 | reverse complement strand
ATCGCCGAGCTTCTCATAGACGGGTAGCTCATGATTCTCTCGAATGTTGAGCGCCTCGTCGAGTTGACCACGGGCTTGCAGGATGTCGGCAAAAGCCCCCAATGTGAAGGCGGTCTCCTTTAGCAGTGCGTCAGAAAGCGTGGTTTTGTCGACAGGTAGCAGTTGCACTGCCCGTTCGATGTTCCGCAACGCATCATCGCCATTGCCAAGGCGTTGTTCCGCACGGGTCAGCGTGGTCAGAATCCTGAAGTCTTCGCCCAGTGTGAGTATCTGCTGGCACAGGCGTTGGGCTTCGCGGTAGCGGTCAGCCCAATACATTGAGGCAGCTAGTGGGTATCCCGCTTCCACGGCTAGTGCCTGTTCCTGCCCCAGCACAGCCAGTCGCACAATTTCCAGTGTCATGGCTTCGCTTCTGCCCTCTTGGCTACTGTCAAACAGATGGCGGCAGGCACGGGCGGCGAGTGACTGGCGTTCGTTGCTGCTGAGTTCGTCGCCCAGCACGTTGTCGAGCAAGTTGGAGACGAAATAGTGTTTGCCAGCAACCATTGGGTTGATTTCCACCAGCCCGACAGCAGCCGCAACCTGCAAGTGCTGCGCGGTGTGCACATCCTGGCTGAGGGCTGCGATAGCTGCCAGCGGTACGGGCAGGCGGTAGAGTGCGGCACACGCCAGCGCCCGCCGTACTACCGGTGGCTGGGCTTCCACCAGTGCGCTGATCAGCACCTCTTCGCGGAAGCGGGTTTCTTCCGCTGCCAGCCGTTCCAGCAAGGCTGCGACTGGCTGCTGACGGTCTTGCAGCACCTTGTCCAGCCATTCCAGCAGGCGTGGGTTGCCTGCTGCCAGTTCTACTGCCTGTGTGCGCAGCGCATTGTCCTGATCGCGGTCGCCCGCGCTTTCCACCCGCTGTAAACCGGGCAGTTGCGCCAACTTTTTCTTCAGGTCGGCGTCATGCAGGGTTTGCGGGTTTTCGGCGTGGAGCTTGCACGGCTGCGGAACCGGCACGTCGAAGCGGCTGGTGACAATCACCCGCGTATCACTCTGGCTGTGGTGGATGGCGTGCAACACGGTGTGCAGCACGTACAGGCTTGCCGGGCTGTAATCCGCATGAGCTTGCTGGCGTTGTGCCAGCGGGATGTTTTGCTCGAAATCGTCAAACACCAGCAGCAGCGGTTGCTCGCTGTAGGGGTTGTCTTCCGGCTCGAACAGCTCGCGCAAGCGTTGTTCCAGCGTTTGGGAAGCATCGTTCAGCAGGCTTTGTGCCTTGGGCAATACCTTGCCGATGGCTGCCACCAGCGCGGTTTCATCCAGCCCGCCGTAACACACCACCGCCGTATAGCTGTTGCGCAAACGGTCAACCAGCCGCGCCGCCGTGCTGCTTTTGCCCAAACCGCCCATGCCGTGCAGCAAGATGCCTTCCGCATACGCCGCGTCCCCCTGCCACGCCCGCAGACTGCGCAAACTGCGTTGCAGCAAACGCCGCCGCCCGATGAAGCGTTCCCGCGCACACACCGGCACGCGCCCGCCTGCATCCAGAAACTGTTGCGGGGTGTGGTGCTTGCGCACCCGGATGCGCCCTTTGCCCACCAGGGCTTCCAGCGGGGAGGCATCCACATGGCAGCGTAGCAAATGCCAATAGGGGGAATGCTGCTCCAGCAACTGCTGGCGGGCATACGCCACTGCTTCGGCAATGCTGTCGCCATTCGCCAGTTTCTCATATAAGGCTGCGGCGGCTTGTGAGGCAGCCACATCGCCCACCGGCAATGCCCAGCCCAACACCACTGGCACACCGGCATTTACCACTTGCTCACTGAACGACAGCAGATTGTGCTGCACGCTGGATTCGCCGGTGCGGCAACCGGAAAGGAACGCAATACGCGGGAAACGCCCCGCCTTGACGAACGTTTTTGCCAATTCCTGCGGGGTGGCGGGGGCGGGTTGCCCAACCTCATCTTCCAGCAAAAACACCGGCTGACCCTCATGTATACCGGCATGACCACTGAGGTGGATCACATCCGGCGCATCCGCCAGATCACGCAAGCGTTCCTCCAGCCCCGGTAGCGAACCGCTTTCTTCCACCTGCAAATCCAGCGGCTTGTGCTGGGTGGCTTGCAGGATACCGGCTTCTTCCGCCTCGAAATCCAGCACGGGTTGCACATCCTCCGGGGAGCTTGCCATGAACAGCACCCCAAGCTGGCGCTTTTGCGGCTGCCAGTCATGCTTGCGTTCCGACACCAGCCGCAACGGGGTAAACAGGTGTAGCGGGTCAGCACACAAAAACTGGTTGCCATCATGCAGCAATTCCCACGGCAAATGCCGCAAGCCTGCTTCCCGCACATCAATCCCCAGTGCCAGCGGCTGCGGTATCTGGCGGATGCGTCGCAACCAGCCATGGCTGTGCGTATCTACCCACGCAAACAACGCCTGCCCACGCAGTGCCAGATCAGCCGCATTGACCCGGTAATCTTCGCTTGTGAGCGTGAGCAACGCATCCATTTCTGCTTGCTCAACCAGCGGAAATGTCTGCCGGGTTTGCCCGTCAAACACCCGCAACTCAAAGCGCGAGTCATCCTTGCGGAATAATTCCAGTGTGTACTGCTGCATGAAACTCTCTCCGATTACGTCTCGCTCCCCCTCTACCGCTGGGCGGGAGAGGGGGCTGGGGGGTGAGGGTCTTCAAACCTCTTTCAACACCGATTTAGACGTCTGACGCAGCAGAAGCGGCATCGTCGCCGCGAAGTGTGATGCTTGCCATGTATTGCCCCATAAGAACAAGAAATGAAGTGTTCAAGAGTTTAGCACGACACAAAAAAACCATGTGTAATTCAGGTCACAATGTGATGGGAGAGACGAGGCGGGTATTGAGTGACCTATGGTCTATTCCCCCACCCGCAGCAAGATGGTGCGGATCACTTCCGGGGATATGCGGAAATCTGAACGGTGCAGCACGTCAAACACCCGGCGGGCAGAAGGGATAAGCCCGCTGGTTTTCGCCCGGCCAATAATGGCGGCAGTGCCAGTAACTGGCAGCCCGTGTTCGATGGCAACAGCCCGACCGGCGCGTTCATCCATGATCAGCAAGGCAGGGGCGGGATGGTGCAAGGCGATGCTGATGCAGGCGCTTTCACCTTCATCCAGATCAATGTCAGTCAGGGCTGGGAAGGGCTGACCCCAGATTTTCAGCCAGCCCGCATCCAGTGCGGCCTGAATATCGGCTTCCCCGCGCGAATGTTTGCCTGACAGCACTTCGCGGCAGACCTGTTCTGGTATCCAGACCTCGCCGAATAATGCAGGCAGCCATTCCAGACCATTGACGATACTCAGCCCGATCAGGGGGCTGGCATCGGCGATTACGAGGCGAGCCATTGATCCAGGGTATCCATATCCTGTTGGACTTCTGCTGCGGTTTGGTTGATGACAGGTATACCCAGACGGGATACATGGGCGATGAAGTTTGCCAGTGTCATGTGTGCGAGTTGGGCGGAACGCGCCAAAGACAATGCGCCTCCCTTGAACAGGGAAGTAGCCAACGCGGTGCGGACACCGGGCATATCCAGCGTGTCGGTCTGGTTGATACCAACCATCAGGGCGTCTGGCTTGTCCCGGTTCATGACCAACACCATGTCTTCGCGGGCAAAGCGTAAGGCTTCGCTGGGGTTGTTTTTCAGACTGCTGACGTTGACGGCTTTCATACCTATATTTCCTAGGATGATTGGATAGGAAGATTGTAAGGGAAGGAGGGCGTTATGTGAAAGAAAATCCCCAAGATACCCACATTGTTACCGTAACGGCGTTTGCAGCAAGGTATGCAAGCATTCCGCAATCGGTGCAAACCCGGCGTAACGTCGACTTCAGCCATGTGTTTGCACCTTCAGGTCGTCGAGGGTAGGCAAGCCCACATCTTTGCTCGTCAGGGTTTTGCCCAGCACCATCAACACCCGCTCTACCTTGCGGATGCCGATGTCGTTGTAAGCGTTGCGTTCCAGTGCGCCGATGGTAGTGCGGTCGAGGTGACACAGGTCAGCTAGGTATTGCTGGCTCCAGCCTCGGGTTTTGCGGGCAGTGCGGATAGTTTCGCTTATAGATTCCAGCATGATGGATATAGTCATCAAAAAAGGGATATTGGCTAGTATTGATGAATATAAACATCATTTCAAGTATTGCACCCCTTGCACCAAATCTGCATTCACCTCCACCACTTTTCCACACTACACTCACTGATTCTCCATCATGATTTTTTATGCTTGAGGCAAACCACACCAGACCCAAGGAGCCACCATGCATAACCAGCGTTTCTACCTCAAACTTGCCCTGATTGCTTTCCTGATCCTGTTTTTGCTGATCCCGCAAGCCTTTATGCTGGGGCTGGTGGGGGAGCGGGAAAGCTGGCGCTACCAGGCTTACCAGAGCATCGAACAAAGCTGGCCGGGAATGCAGACCCTCGCCGGGCCATTGCTGACGATTCCTTACCAACTGACCTACAACAGCAAGGAAACCGTCAAGGACAAGGACGGCAAGGAACGTGAAATCCTGCGCGAAGTGACTGAGAACAGGACGCTACAACTGATTCCAGCACAACTCGACATCCAGAGCCAACTGGAAAGCTCGCTGCGTTACCGGGGTATTTATGATGTGCCAGTGTACGCCAGTGGTTTGCAGGTCAAGGGTGAATTCAACACCCAGCCGCTGCTGGACTTGCTGGCGGAACTGAAGGGGCAGCAAATCCGCTGGGAAACTCCGCAACTGTCGGTGCTGGTACGTGACCAGCGCGGTATTGCCAGCCCGCCCAGCCTGCAATGGAACGGCAGCAACATCGCCTTCAAACCCGGCAGCAACCTGCCCGGTACGGCTGCCGGGATGCACGCCAGACTGCCCAATATTGACTTAACCCAAGCCAGCCGCCTACCGTTTGCCTTCAAGCTGGAATTGCGCGGAATGCGCTCGATGAATTTTGCCCTGCTGGCAGAAAACAGTGCGGTGCAATTGGCGGCCAACTGGCCTCACCCCAGTTTCAGCGGTGAACTATTGCCTGAAACCCGCGAAGTGAATGACGCCGGTTTCAACGCACAATGGCGGGCATCCTCGTTTTCCTACAACGTCAGCGGGGCGCTGGCGCAATGCGGCAAGGGCGATTGCAGCGGCTTGCTGGAACGGGCGGTCGGTTTCGAGCTGATCCAGCCGGTGGATGTGTACCAGCAAGCGGAACGCAGCGTGAAATACGCCGTGCTGTTCATCGTGCTGACGTTTGTGGTGCTGATCCTGTTTGAACTGCTGAAAAAACTGCGGGTGCATCCGGTGCAATACACCCTGGTCGGGTTTGCGCTGCTGGTATTTTACCTGCTGCTGATTTCACTGTCGGAACACATCGCTTTTCTGGCGGCGTATGCGCTGGCAGCATCAGCGAGTACCGGGCTGCTGACCTTGTATTTCGGTGCAATCCTGCACAGCCGCAAGCTGGGGCTGATGCTGGGGGCTGGTCTGGCGGGGCTGTATGCCTTGCTGTACGTGATTTTGCAAGCCGAGGAAAACGCCTTGCTGATGGGCAGCGTGCTGATTTTTGCCGTGCTGGCGGTGCTGATGCTGGCAACCCGTCACTTCGACTGGTATGCCCTGACCGCAGCGCAGCCCGTCAGCCGCCCTGTTTTGCCTGACGCGCCAGAAAGCGGTCAAGCTGGTTTGCAAACGCCTGCCGGTCAGCCTGACTGAGGGCAGGTGGCCCACCAGTCATGACGCCGCTGTTGCGCATTTCCTCCATCACATTGCGGATGCGCAAGCGCTCACGGATATTCTCGGGCGTATAAAACTGGCCACGCGGGTTGAGTGCGTGGCCTTGTTTCGCAATCACCTCTGCTGCCAGCGGAATGTCGGCGGTAATCACCAGATCACCTGCCTGCAATGCCTGCACAATATGATTATCCGCCACGTCGAAACCCGCCTGCACCTGGATGCTTTTCACATACAGGGATGGCGGAGTACGCAAGGGCTGGTTGGCTACCAGCGTGGTGCGGATTTTCATGCGTTCGGCAGCGCGGAACAGGATTTCCTTGATCACGTTGGGGCAGGCGTCGGCATCGACCCAGATTTGCATGGTGGTTCTCCGTAGTGCTGTGTTTACCGGGTACTGATGCTGATTACCAGCAGGCGCATCCCGGCAAGAGCTTACGCCTCTTTGTTAATCCTTTTGATAAATAAATTCTATTGATACAAATAATTTTTTTTATTGCTTACTTGATCTATCTCAAGCACTATCGGGCTACACTGTATTTCAGTAATTCATTATTTAGTTACCTACTGATATGACTACCCAGACAAACCAGGCTACCGAGATCAAAAGCACCACATGCTACATGTGTGCCTGCCGCTGTGGCATCAATGTCCACCTCAAGAATGGCGAGGTGAAATACATTGAGGGCAACCCTGACCATCCGCTCAACAAGGGCGTGATTTGTGCCAAGGGTTCTTCCGGCATCATGAAACAGTATTCCCCCGCCCGCCTGACCCAGCCGCTCAAGCGCAAAGCCAATGCCACCCGTGGCGAAGGCAAGTTTGAGCCGATTACCTGGGATGAGGCGTTTGACACGCTGGCAACCCGCCTCAAACACATCCGCGAGACTGACCCGAAGAAATTCGGGCTGTTTACCGGGCGTGACCAGATGCAGGCATTGACCGGCCTGTTTGCCAAGCAGTTCGGCACACCCAACTACGCAGCACATGGCGGTTTCTGCTCCGTGAACATGGCAGCAGGGATGATCTACACCATCGGTGGTTCCTTTTGGGAATTCGGTGGGCCGGATCTGCATCACGCAAAATTGTTCGTCATGATCGGCACGGCGGAAGATCACCATTCCAACCCGCTAAAAATCGAACTGGGCGAATTCAAGCGCAACGGTGGGCGCATGATTGCCATCAACCCAGTACGTACCGGTTACGCTGCGGTGGCTGATGAGTGGATTCCGATCCGCCCCGGTACGGATGGCGCCTTGCTGCTGGCAATTACCCGCGAAATCATCGAGCAGGGCTTGTACGACCGTGATTTCGTGGTGAATTACACCAACGGCCCGGAACTGGTCAATATGGATCCGAAAAGCCGTGAATACGGCATGTTCCTGCGTTTTGAAGTGCCGCTGGAAGAAGGCTGTTTCGACCCACAAAACAAGCTGTGGTGGGATCGGGAGCTGAACAAGCCGATTTCCACCCATACCCCCGGTGCTGACCCCTTCCTGACTGGCGAATTCAAGCTGAAAGATGGCACGCCCGTGAAACCATCCTTCCAGTTACTGCGTGAGCGGGTGGAAAGTTATACCGCTGAATGGGCAGAAGGCATTACCGGCATCCCGGCAGCGACCATCAAGCGCTTGGCGCACGAAATGGGCATTACTGCACGTGACCAGAAAATCGAATTGCCGATTGCCTGGACAGACGTTTGGGGCAATGAACACGAACATGTGGTGGGCAACCCGGTGGCGTTCCATGCCATGCGTGGTCTGGCGGCGCACTCCAATGGCTTCCAGAGCATCCGGGCGCTCAGCATCCTGATGTCGCTGCTGGGAACGATTGACCGCCCCGGTGGTTTCCGCCACAAAGCACCGTATCCGCGCCCGATTCCGCCTTGCCCGAAAACACCGAACAAGCCGGAAGATGTCAAACCCAATACCCCGCTGGAAGGTGTGCCACTCGGCTGGCCTGCTGACCCGGATGATTTGTTCGTGGATGACAAGGGTGAACCAGTACGGATTGACAAAGGTTTCTCGTGGGAATACCCGCTGTCCGTCCACGGTCTGATGCACAACGTGATTACCAATGCTTGGCGCGGCGACCCGTACAAACTCGACACCTTGCTGATTTTCATGGCGAACATGGCATGGAACTCGTCGATGAACACCTCCGACGTGCGCGACATGCTCAAGGATAAGGATGAAAACGGCGAGTACAAAATCCCGTTCCTAGTGGTGTGCGATGCCTTCCACTCGGAAATGACTGCATTTGCTGACCTGATCCTGCCGGATACCACCTATCTGGAACGTTACGATGTCATGTCAATGCTGGATCGCCCGATTTCCGAATACGACGGCCCGGTGGATTCGGTGCGAATTCCGATTTTGCCAGTAACAGGCGACTGCAAACCGTTTCAGGAAGTGCTGATTGAACTGGGTTCGCGCCTGAAGTTCCCCGCTTTCACCGATAAGGATGGCAAGCGCAAATACCGTGACTACCCCGATTTCATCGTCAACTTTGAAACCGCCCCCGGCTCTGGCATTGGCTTCCTCAGTGGTTGGCGTGGTCAGAATGGGCAAAAAACCATGCGCGGCGAGCCCAACCCTAACCAATGGGAGCAGTACGCCAAAAACAACTGTATGCACCACCATGTGATGCCGAAGTCGTATCAGTACATGCGCAACTGGAACGCAGGTTATTTGCAGTGGGCGCAGTCCAACGGTCTGACCCGCCACGCCGAGCCGATCAATATCCACCTGTATTCCGAAGTACTGCACAAATTCCGGCGTGCTGCCCAAGGCATTTCGCACGGCAAGCAACCGCCGGAGCGCTTGCGCAAACGGGTGGAACGTTTCTTTGATGCGCTGCCGTTCTATTACGAGCCGCTCGAAAACGAGATGATCAACAAGCAGGAATTCCCCCTGAGTGCGCTGACCCAGCGCCCGATGGCGATGTACCACTCGTGGGATTCGCAGAATGCGTGGTTACGGCAGATTCACGCCCACAATTACCTGCACATGCACCCCAGCGTTGGGGCGAAAAACGGCTTTGATGACGGTGACTGGGTGTGGGTGGAATCGGTACACGGGCGGGTACGCTGCCAGGCACGTTTCTCCCAGTCGGTTGAACCCAACACGGTGTGGACCTGGAATGCGATTGGCAAAGCCTCCGGCGCGTGGGCACTGGAAAAAGATGCCAACGAATGCCAGCGCGGTTTCCTGCTCAACCACATCATCGGTGAAGAACTGCCGAACCAGCCGGAAGGCCAGCACTATTCCAATTCCGACCCGCTCACCGGGCAGGCGGCGTGGTTTGACGTGCGGGTGAAAGTCTACCGCGCCAGCGACAAGGAACAGGGTTCCACCTTCCCGCAGTTCCCGACCCAACCGCGCTACCCCGGTATGGCAAAACCTGTTGGCAAATGGCAAACCTTCATCGGCGGCTCCGGCTTGTTCAAGAATCGGTTCAAGGGGAAATGACATGACCCAGTTAGCGTTAGTGATTGACCTGAACGTGTGCGTGGGTTGTAGCGCCTGCGTCACTTCCTGTAAGGAATGGAACACCTCCGGCGAAGGCGGTGGCGGTATGGTGGACATGAACCCGTATGGCAAAGACCCAACGGGGACATTCTTTAACCGCGTGCAAACCTTTGAAGTGGGCGAATACCCCAAGACCGAGACAGTGCATTTCCCCAAAAGCTGTCTGCACTGCGAAGACCCGCCCTGCGTGCCGGTGTGCCCGACGGGGGCAAGCTACAAGCGCAAGGAAGACGGCATTGTGCTGGTCGATTACGACAAGTGCATCGGCTGCAAGTATTGCTCGTGGGCCTGCCCTTACGGTGCGCGGGAACTGGATGCCAAGCAAAAAGTCATGAAGAAATGCACGCTGTGCGTTGATCGCATCTATGACACCAGTTTGCCAGAAGAACGTCGCAAACCAGCATGTGTGCTGGCTTGCCCGACCAGTGCACGCTTGTTTGGCGATGTGCATGACCCGGATTCGGCAGTGTCGGTGGCGATTGCGGAACGCGGTGGCTACCAGTTGCAGCCGGAATGGGGGACACGCCCTGCCAACCATTACCTGCCACGCCGCAAGAACCATGCGAACGTGGACAAGGAAGCCCTGCACCGTATCGACAACCCGTTGAAGAAAGAAGAACAGCGCCCTGCGGTCAGTTCCGAACTGCCGTCGCTGGATGACTTCTTGTTCTAAGGAGATGATTGCTTATGAATCCGGCATTTTCGGTTATTTTTCTGACCACGCTGATTGGCGCAGGTCAGGGGTTGTTTCTGGCGCTGTACACCAGCGAGGTTTACAACAGCTTTGGCATCGTCGGCGGCACTAGCCCCAGTCACATGTATGCGACCGGTATTCTGGTCGTTATGTTATTGATGGGGCTGGGCTTGTTTGCCTCCTTCTTCCATCTGGGCAGGCCAGAACGCGCCTGGCGGGCAGCCACCATGTGGCGCACGTCTTGGCTAGCGCGTGAAGTTATCGTCTTGCCCGCTTTTACCGGAGCGGCGCTTGTCTGGGGTACGTTGCATTACTTCGGGTTTGACCCGGTGCTGGTGACGAATAGCGCCGGAACAGAATTCAAACTGTCTCTGGTAGTGGGGTTTGTTGCAGCACTACTGGCATTCCTGTTGTACCTGTGTACCGGAATGATTTACGCAGCGGTGAAATTCATTCAGGAATGGGCCACACCGCTGACAGTGATCAATTACACCCTGTTGGGGCTGTCGTCTGGCTTTATGCTGGCAGCCACTCTCGGCGGCTGGTACAACAGCAGCATCACCAATACCTATGTGCTATGGGCGCTGGTCTTTACCTTACTAGGGTTTGCATCGCGCATGATTGCCTTGCGCCGCAATGCTCGCATCAAGCGCAAGACCACCATCTGTACGGCATTGGGGGTGCGCCACCAGAAAATCCGCCAGATTTCACAAGGGGCAATGGGTGGCTCATTTAATACCCGCGAGTTTTTCCATCATCAAAGCCCGCAGTTTGTCCATGCGGTGAAAGTGTTCTTCCTGATCATGACGTTTATCGTGCCGGTGACACTGGTAGTGATTGGCTGGAACAACACGCTGTTTAGCCTGTTGGCGGCGGCAGCCGTAGTGCAGTATGTGGGCTTGTTGGCGGAACGCTGGTTCTTCTTCGCACAAGCTAATCATCCGCAGAATTTGTATTATCAGGCAACCTAACAAGCCTTACCCCATAAAACACTGCCCGCATTGGCGGGCAGGTTATTTTTTCGTTGGACAGGTGGGTCTTATCAGATTTGTTTTTATGTAGATGGGTCTGGCTCACAGTAAACGGGAAATTTCAGGTGGCAAATCACTGCGCCCGGCAGTACGCCCCATGCAACGCCCCGTATAACAAGCGGCAACGACGAGAATGGCGAATATCACTACACCTAGAATACTCATGCTGCACCTCCTTAAGGCCCAAAGAGTAACGTTTCATTGTGGTGGCAAAACAACAGTGTTGCAATAACAACTCATTGAAGTTTAAAGGAAATCCACCGCAACGCAGTCAGTATAGTACACTCTTGCAGATTATTTCTTAAACAATATTTTTTTTATGGAGTTACGGGTTTGCCCGAGGACTCGCAAGATGTCCCACGTGTAGAACGGCTGCTTTGCGGTGTTCTCTCCGTCGTACAACCGATTAACTTGCGGCATGACGTAACTTGCAGCCGCAACTTTTGGTACGTTTGGTTTTTGCCTTGCTTTTTACTTTTTTGACTTTTTTATATTTGGTTTTTCTGACCTTGGATGCATCATTGTAGGACTTGAGTTTATTCAGGTCACAAAGTCCAGATGCCGGTTCATGATAAACCGGATCATTGTCATAAACATAGTCGGACAGTGAATACATGGCGTTTTTGTCAGAAACCCCATCATCTGTTGCATACGTATAATACGCATTTTCATCATGAACTGAGTAATCGGTATTATTATTTGCGTACTGATAGCCATAAGCCCTATCGCCATTATCCTGACTGGAATAAGATTGAGCATTATCATTCTTGTAATAGGTAGTTTCATTATAAGCAGAGCGGGTTGTGGTTGTGCAACCGCTTAAGGTAATCATCAGCAGCAAACCAAAAAGGAATAATGCAAAACGTTTCATAGTATAGCCCTCGTCAATCATAGTTTTTGTTTTATGGGTACACCACTGAAAAAGTGCAGCCCCTGTGTCAGGCAAGGTTAGGCGATAAACTGCGAAGCAGGCAAGTTTGTTAAGTGGCAAAAGCGAAAGTTGAGTGATAATAAAAAGGCCCTTTTATCCAAAGGGCCAATAGGTTTGCCCATAATTGACCAAATACGGGACGAAAGTTACTTATCCCAAGCGCACAGGATGACATCACGGTTGACCCAACATGCGCCATCCCCACGCAACTCACCCAATGGTGCTTGGGCATGAGTGCTGGTAGGGTCGTCATTCCAAAACGCATCAGCAGTATTCCTGCCGTTCTTGCTGAGATATACCGTATGCGGTTTACCAAACAAGCGGAACGAACCATCTGCATCAACCTCGTAACCACAACTGCCAGACAAGTATGTTTTGCCATTCACAATCAGCGAACATAGTACCTGACGATTACCCGGCAAATCACAAATGCTGGGTTGGTTACGTTGATCGGCATTTGTTAAATTGGCTATAGGGCTGGTGAGGTACGGGTTGTCTGTCACCGGTGAGGCCGCCTGACTGGCAGATGTTGCCGATTGCCCCTGAACAACCTGCCCGGCACGCTGGATACTGTTTACACATTCAAACAACATATCGAACGCGGGCTTGGCATTGAGTGCGAACTGAAAACTTTCCGATTCGATAGTAATGTCGAGTTTCTGCCCATTAACGAAAGTGCCGATACCTGCCGTGTCGTTGATGGCTTTGCTGATCCGGTTCCACACCACACCTTCCGGGTCACGCACACGCTGCATGTTGATTTGTTGGGAAAGACTATCCACCTGATAACTGACGGGAAATGTGCTGCCTTCGCCCGACAGGTCGCCATAACCGATGGTGAACTCTGCCGTAAACTTGTCCGGCTGTGCGGTGAAACGCAGGCGTGTGTTTTCCCTGGCGTAAGTATGGGTCATCTGGCAATACGCAAGACCTGAAGCGAAACGGTCAAACGTGTAGTAATCCACCTTCCAGCCCGCTGTACTGGCGTAATCCCAGCGGTATAGCTTACCTGACGCCTCCGGTGTTGCTTCGGCAGTGCCGGTTTGCGCCAGTAATGCAGTTGCAGTCAGTAATGCCGTAAGCGCAACGGCTTTTAACCGCCTTCCAATATTCTTCACCATAAAACACTCCTTTTGTTATATCTCGAACCGTGCAGGAACAAACCGTTTTTGTGGATCATTAACGGCAAGGCTTCTTGACGCGCTGTTTGACATGTTTGACCTTGTTGTATTTTGACTTAGCTCTGTAGTGAGTTTTACAAGGACATGACTTTGACTTGACCCGCTTGGTTTTCTTGGCTTTGTGGTAATACCGCTTGGCGTTCTTTAACGGGCAGGTTGGCTGGCTAGCGCTGTTATAACGTGCCAACGAATACAATGTGCTTTTATCGTTGCTGTCGATATAATAAGTTGGGCTTGCGTTCTGGTCATTATAATTAGTGTATGCCGAATTATCATAATAATTGGGCGTATTGTATTGGTAATAAGCACCAGTCTGATAATAGCCCCCATCAGCCAGTGCAGGGGATTTCATCAAAAACAGGACAAACAGTGTCATCAGTACAACAGTAATCTTCTTCATGGCCAAACCTCGCTCGTTGGGTTTTTATCTAAAACACTCTGGGGTTCAGACTAGATTAATGCTGTAACAAGGGTCAAGTTTGTTACGGATAAACTTTAAAAGTTAATTATCATCTTGACGAATGGCAGGAAACAAATCAGGGCGGTCTGCAATGTTATTTTCAAACCTTGCCAAAAGTTGACACCGGGACTCACTTAACAAACGGGACAAATGCACCAGACGCTCAATAATTGCATCCATATCCTGAAGCTGCTGCCTGACAGGATCAAGTGGCGACACGGGAATAACTGCCTCAACGGCATTAACTTGATATTTTTGGCTCTTTGGGATTTCCCGT
>DILV01000012.1:35793-56547 GCA_002425225.1 Thiothrix sp. UBA5583 | reverse complement strand
CCTAGCCCCCTCTCCCTCAAGGGGAGAGGGGGGGCAAGAGGATTTCTTAGCCCCTCTCTCCTTGAGGGAGAGGGGTTGGGGTGAGGGGTAAAATACTATGCGCTTTTCATCGTGCCCTTGGGCATGACAGTAGCAACAGCCTGTTTTTGCACCTTGACGGTAACATTGTCAGCAATGGTCAGTTCAATGAAGTTATCGGTAATGCTGGCAACTTTGCCTAGTATGCCACCGCCTGTTACAACTTCATCGCCCTTGTTCAGCGCATCCAGCATTTGCTTGTGTTCTTTGGCACGCTTTTGCTGAGGACGGATGATCATGAAATACATGATGGCGAAAAACACAGCCATCATCAGGATCATTTCCAGACCACCACCTGCGGGGGCTGCTGCACCTTCTGCATAAGCGTTTGAAATCAGAAAATCCACGTCCAGTCTCCTTGAAAATATTTAAAGCATTTTTGACGGCAGCTATTATGCCACCTCCCATGAGAAAGCGATAACCTGTTTCAGGTCAGTCACCTGCATTCTGCACATCAGCACACGATCCATACCGATGGCAATACCCGCACATTCTGGCAGCCCGGTTTCGAGTGCTGCAAGAAAACGTTCATCAACAGGGATGCCATCACCCCGCGCTTGTGCATCCTGCTGTAAAATATGGCGGTTACGGGTAACGTCGGTTTGTTCCTGATAGCCATTACCCAACTCCAGCGCACCAAGGTAAACCTCGAAACGTTCTGCCACCCACTGCCCGTCACTTTCATGCACTTTTGCCAGCGCACTTTGTGAGGCAGGGTAATGATACAAAAAGGTCAGTTGGTCAGGGGGGAAAGCTGTTTCCACGCAATGGGTCAGCAACAAATCCCGCCATGCCTGCAATGGCATGTCACCGTCAATGTGGATACCGTGTTCACGGGCGCAAGCCGCCAATAACGTTTCATCGGCAATATGGGGGTCAAGTTGCAGGCTTTCAAGGAAGGCATCCCGGTAAGTGATGAAACGCGGCGGTTTGTGCAAATGCGGGATGCTGCCATGCAGCAGCTCAGCCACTTCCTGCATTAACTGATGATAGCTGAAACCCACCCGATACCATTCCAGCATGGTGAATTCGGGGTTGTGACGCCGCCCGGATTCATCCTTGCGCCACACCTTGCACAACTGGTAAATGTCACCGGAACCAGCAGCCAGTAGGCGTTTCATCGGGTATTCAGGGGAGGTATGCAACCAGCGCAAGCCGCTGCCGGTATTGACGCTGAAACTGTCAATGAACGGGTCGGTATTGCCTGCTTGCGACAGTGCCGGGGTTTCGACTTCCAGCACACCACGCTCGGCAAAAAAAACGCGCACCTGTTGGTACAGTCGTGCGCGTTCTTGCAATGCGGTCAGATTCACGCCTTGACGCGGGAAACGTATTCGCCGGTACGGGTGTCAATCTTGAGGATTTCGCCTTCTTCCATATAAAGAGGAACCTTGACCACTGCGCCAGTTTCCAGCGTAGCTGGTTTGGTGCCGCCGGTAGCGGTGTCGCCACGTACACCAGGGTCGGTCTGGGTGATTTTCAGTTCGGCAAAGTTGGGGGTGGTGACTTGCAGTGGCACGCCATTCCACAGGGTAACGATGCACTTTTCGTTGCCTTTCAGCCATTTGACGGCATCACCCATTGCCGCTTCGCTGGCTTCGAGTTGTTCAAAGGAAGTGCTGTCCATGAATGTCCAAACGCTGCCGTCGGTGTAGAGGTATTCCATGTCGCGGTCTTCTACGTCAGCACCTTCAGCAGTTTCAGTGGACTTGAAGGTTTGTTCAATGGTGCGGCCAGTTTTGAGGTTGCGCACGCGGCAGCGGGTGAATGCCTGACCTTTGCCGGGTTTCACGAAGTCACTTTCCACTACTGTGTAAGGGTCGCCGTTGATGATAATCTTCACGCCGACACGTAAGTCGTTTGCGCCATAGGTGGCCATTGTCCATCTCCAAAATACGTCTGATCAAAATAGCCCGCTATGATAACCGGAATCCAGATAAAAAATCAGGTAGAAAATGTTTTACCTACGAAAGTATCGCTTTGGCAGCGTGAGCTGGCGGGGGCGGTGCGTGAGCCTGCGGAATTATTGCGGCTGTTGGGGCTGGAAGGAACGGTTTCAACAAACCCTTTCAGACTGCTAGTTCCGCACAGTTACATTGCCCGCATGAAACACGGGGATTGGCACGATCCGCTGTTGCGGCAGGTGTTGCCGCTGGATGAGGAATTGCGGGTAGTTGAAGGCTTTAACCACGATCCGGTCGGCGACCAGTTTGCTCAGGTGGCGGATGGGGTGCTGCACAAGTATCACGGGCGGGTGTTGCTGGTAACGACGGGGGCGTGTGCGGTGCATTGCCGCTACTGTTTCCGGCGGCATTTTCCCTATACTGAATCGAATCCGGTGAGGGGGGAGTGGGAAGGGGCACTGGCTTATATCCGCGCCAATGCGGATGTGCGCGAAGTGATTTTGAGCGGGGGCGATCCGCTTACCTTGTCGGATGAGCGGCTGGCGGTGTTGTTCCGGCAGTTGCGGGATATTCCGCATGTCACGCGGGTACGGTTCCATTCGCGCTTGCCGGTGGTGTTGCCGTCGCGGATTGATAGCGGTTTTCTGAGTTTGCTGGAACAGGTTCCGCAGCAGAAGGTGATGGTGATCCATGCCAATCATGCGCAGGAACTGGCGGCGGGGGATGTGCGGACGGCGCTGGCGGCTTTGCATGGGGCGGGGGTTACGCTGCTGAATCAGGCGGTGCTGCTGCGCGGTGTGAATGATAATGCGGATGTGCTGGTGGAACTGAGTGAAAGCCTGTTTGCGCAACGGGTGTTGCCGTATTACCTGCATCTGCTCGACCGGGTGGCGGGGGCGGCGCATTTTGAAGTGCCGGAAGCGGAAGCGGCGCGGTTGATGGGGAAAATTCGTCAGCGGCTGCCGGGGTTTCTCGTGCCGAAGCTGGTGCGGGAGGTGGCGGGAGAGAGGGCGAAGATGCCGGTGTCGGGCTGACTGCACAAAACTTGATTAATAAGATTTTTTTACCGGCTGGCTGCGAATAAACTATAAAAAGTGCAGGGCGAAAGCTGGAGTTGTCTCGATGAGCAAAACCTACCTCAATTTTGATGTGTTGCTGAACCAGGCGGGCGACAGCTATCAGGTGCATGTGATTGACTCGCCCGCCGGGCAGGCCAGCCGCCCGTTCACCCTGCCGTTTTCGGCGCTGGAACTGGAAAACTTCATCCTCAAGATCGGGCAGAATCGGGGCAATGTGCGCAGCCTGCACATTGAGACGGTGGATGTGCCTTCGATCAAGAAACTGGGTGGGGCATTGTATGAAACCCTGTTCAGCGGGGTGGTGGCGGAACGGTTCCGCTCCAGTCTGGCGATTGCGCGGCGTGAGGGCAAGGGCTTGCGTATCCGTTTGCGTTTGTCAGGTGCGCCGAAGCTGATCGACATCCCGTGGGAGCTGCTGTTTGACGCCGACAACAACAACTACGTTGGCTTGTCGGTGAATACGCCGATCATCCGCAAGCTCGACCTGGCGACCCAGCCGGAAATGCGTCAGGCGCAGGGTGCGTTGCAGGTGCTGGTGATGATTTCCAGTCCGTCCAATTACCCGCAACTGAATGTGGAACGCGAATGGGAGCGCATCCATACCGCCACCCTGGAACTGCAACGGGCAGGCAGGCTGGTGCTGACCCGCGTGGAGCCGTCGCTGGCGGCCTTGCAGCGGCAATTGCGGCGGGAAGACTACCATGTGTTCCATTACATCGGGCATGGCGGGTTTGACCGCGCCAACAACGACGGCGTGCTGGTGCTGGAAGACCGTAACCAGAAAAGCCATCTGGTCAGCGGGCAATACCTCGGCACGATCCTGTATGACGAAACCACCCTCCAGTTGGTGTTGCTGAATTCTTGTAGCGGCGGCAGGACATCCGTCACCGACCCGTTCGCGGGCGTGGGGCAAAGCCTGCTGCAAAAGGGCATCCCGGCGGTCATCGCCATGCAGTTCGAGATCACCGACGACGCGGCGATCACCTTCTCCCACGAATTCTACGCCGCGCTGGTGGATGGCTACCCGATTGACGCCGCCGTCGCCGAAGCCCGCAAGATGATCTACGCCGAAGCCAACCAGTTGGAATGGGCGACCCCTGTCCTCTACACCAGCATCGACAGCGGCAGCCTGCTGCGCGAACCCAGTACCGAAGAACTGGAACTGTTGGAAAAACAACGGCAGCAACGTGAAGAAGACAAACGCCAAGTTGAACTGAAGCGCCAACAGGAAGAAGAGGCCAAACGTCAGGCCGAACTGAAACGCCAGCAGGAAGAAGAGGAAGCCAAGCGCCAAGCCGAATTGAAACACCAACAGGAAGAAGAGGCACGTCAGATTGAGCTGAAACGCCAACAGGAGGAGGAAATCAAGCGCCAAGCAGAGCTGAAACGCCAACAGGAAGAAGAAGCTGCTCGTCAAGCTGAACTGAAGCGGCGGGAAGCAGAACTGCAACGCCACCAGCAACTGCTCAAGCAGCAGGAGGAAACCCTGCAACAGCTTAAGCAGCAACAGGAGAAATTGAAACGTCAGGAAGAAGAAACCAAACAGCGGGCGGAATTGGAGCAACAGGAAAAAAGCAAACGGCGGGAAGCATCCTTAAGCCAGCTTAATTCAACGACAAAGCCATCTGTTCCACCACAAAAGCCTGTGTGGGCAAATGCCGTTGGCAATGACCAGTACGGTTATTACGCTGATCTGGTGGTTAAGGGTGTAACCCAGCGTTTCCGCTGGATTGGGCTAGGAATATTCTGGATGGGTTCACCTGAGTCCGAACCAGAACGTTTTGATTTTGAAGTTCGTCATCAGGTGACGCTGACCAAAGGTTTTTGGTTGGCAGATACAGCTTGTACTCAAGCGTTCTGGCAAGCAGTTAAGGCGGAGGAAATCCTGAAGGGAGGATGGTGGAAACGGACATTTGCGACAACAGCTAATCCATCGAGAGCTAATCCATCGAGGTTTAAGGATGATAATAATCCGGTTGAAAGTGTGGATTGGAATGAGGTTAAAGAATTTATTGCGGCTTTGAATAAAATTGTTCCCGGTTTGAATACGCGATTGCCGACAGAGGCTGAATGGGAATACGCCTGTCGGGCAGGAACCACGACCCCGTTTTCTTTCGGCGACAACATCACTCCTGAGCAGGTCAATTACGATGGTAACAAGCCCTACGCGAACGGCGCAAAAGGTTTGTATAGGGGAAAAACCGTTCCGGTCAAATCCCTTCCGCCCAACCCTTGGGGTTTGTACGAAATGCACGGTAATGTGTGGGAATGGTGTCAGGATGTGTGGCAGGACAAACTACCGGCGGAGCCGGTAACAGACCCGGAGGGAGCCGGAGTTGGAGACGCTTACCGTGTCGTTCGCGGCGGCTCGTGGAACCGCGGCGGCAGGAACGTGCGTTCTGCCATCCGTGGCGGGTTCGATCCCGCTGACCGCTCCGGCGACTTGGGTTTCCGTTTTGCCCTAGGTCATTGAGTTCAGGCCAGCCAGCAGGACGGCGGAGCCGCAGCCGCCAGAGGCGGCAAGTCTTGCGCGTGGAGTGGAGCCAAAGGCAGGCGCGTCGCGGAGCAGCGCCAGACTTTGGTGGACGTAACGCGCGACGTGGGGTAATCAAAGGGGTCAGACTCGATTGTTTTTTATTTCGCGATAGGATTTTGATTTTCTGTCCCCTCCCTTGGTTGCCGGGGAAACAGGACGGTTGATGCTGGCGGCAATCTTTTCCTTGAAATATTCGCTGCCCAACACCCAAGATTTGTTGGTTGCCTCACGGATTTGATCCAGTGTTGTTGCGTCCAGCAGGGTATTGAACAAGTCGCGGTATGCCTGCTGCTGTTGCGCGGGGTTAGCGCCCAGGCGTTCATACATCGGGTGGGGAACCACCAGACTGTCAGCCTTTCCCAGGGCGTTGAAACGGTAGCTTGACCAAGGGTATTCCGCCGGGTGTTCCGCCATGCCTTGCGCCCGCACCGGGTTCATTTCGATGTAGCGGTAACAGGTCAGGGCGTAGGTTTCGCTGTCAATCAGCGTGGCTTTGTAGCGGCCTTCCCACAACGTGCCGGTGCGCTGGTAGGTCTTGTTGAAATATTGCACGTAGTAACGCCCCACCATCTGCATGGCTTTGGCAAGGCTGTCTTCCTTATGGGGCGTGACCAGCAGGTGCACATGGTTGGTCATCAGCACATAGGCGTGTACGTCGCAGCCGTGTTTGTCACACGCTTGCTTGAGCTTATCCAGATAGAAACGGTAGTCCTCATCCGCATAGAAGACAGGATTGCGGTTGTTGCCACGGATGATCACATGCTGGGGTTGGCCGGGAAGGATAAAGCGCGGTTGCCGTGGCATAGTGCAAACTCCCTAGAAAAGCGGTAACTATAACCCAGCAGTCGAGGTCAATCAATCGAGTCTGACCCCTTTGATGTGCTTTACAACAGCATAACCCGTTGCTATCCTGAGCAACATGAAAGCCAAGTCATTACTCAAGGAACGTCGCGCTATTTCCGACACCAGTTTTCTGGACTTGGTAGTTTGGCAAGTGCCGGAACCACTGGCGGGCAGTTTCCATCACTTCAAGTACCGGCTTGCCTTTGTCGTCGAGGGTGTTTGCGTCCTGCGCTATGACAATGAAGCAGGCAAGGGGAACCACAAACACCTCGGCGAACGTGAAGTGCCTTACACCTTCAGCGGATTACGGCAATTGGTTGATGATTTTCTGGCTGATGTCAGCCAATGGAGGCAGGAACATGAAGACAGTCACGATTGAAGTTTCTTCCCTGGACAAAACCCATGAACGCCTGCTGGCGGCATTCGAGGGGGAAGAGCAGGGTAACTTTGTCTCTTTCCCCACGCCTGAAGCCTTGTGGAAAACCTTTACCCTCAAGCGTTGGGAAATCATCCGTGAAATGACCGGGGCGGGAGCTATCGCCATCCGCGAACTGGCGCGGCGGCTCGACCGTGATGTGCGGGCTGTCCATGCCGATGTCCAGGCTTTGCTGGCCTGTGGCGTGCTGGATAAAACGGCGGATGGCAAAATCGAGTTCCCGTATGACGCCGTGCACGTTGATTTTGTGATGGCGAAAGCGGCTTGAGGGTATTTGCGCACAAGGCTGTGGTCTAATCCCGTGGATGAAATCCAAGGGAACAGGCTCAATTGATTGCTTTTTAGCCTGTCAGTTTCGTAAACGCTTCTATGGCAAGTAACTGTTGGAGCGTTTGCAGATCCCCTGTCTGTGCATGACCCTGCTGCCGAGAAAGTTCCACCGCTACTTGCCCCAGCAGCCGGTACAATGCCGCATGATCCCCGCGCCATGCTTCCAGTGCCGCAATCTGCTGTGCTACCACCGTGTGATCTCCGCGTGCAATCGGCCCGGTCAGTGCTTGCGCCGTGTCCAGCCGGAAAATATTGCTCACCGTCCCCGCTACTATCGGTTGCAGGATTTGCATCGCTAGTTCGCGCTCCACACCCGCTTGCGCAAAGGTTTGCAGGCTGACTTCCTGAAGGGCGACCAGATAATTGCAGGCAATCACGCTGGCAGTGTGGTAAAGCGTCTTGTGTTCGGCATTGAGCGGGAAACAGCGTGCACCGATGCGGGTGAAAGCTGTTTCCAGCACTGCCAGCGCGGCAGTATCACCTTCCATACCGCAAAACGTTCCGGCGAAATCCTGCACTGCCTGCCTCGGGTCAGCAAAGCTTTTCACCGGATGTATGCTGGCAATGTGTGCGCCAATTGCTCGGGCAGGTTCCAGCAGGGCAGAACTCAATGCACCGCTACAATGGAACACGCTATTGCCTGCCTGCAATACTCTGCTTGCCACCAGTTCTGTGCAGCAAGCTGCTAGATGGTTGTCAGCACAGCCCAACAGAAATACCTCAGCCGCTGGCAGCTCTGCCATGTCGGTAACAGCTTGCCCGGCTTGCATGAACGTTACGGCTTCCGCTGAACTCGCCGGGGTACGGTTGAGGATGCCACCCAGCCGGAAAATGCCCGCCTGTTGCCACAGATGACCGAGTGTTTTGCCGACCTTGCCACAACCGATGATGTTGATGGTGGGGCTGTGTGTTGCTGACGGGAACGGTGTCATCAGGATGATTCCTTGCCGAAGGCAGATTGCTGTATCAGGTTCATCCTTATATCATCGCTGTTCCATCCCTCAGCCGGAAGCACCCATGAGCCAATACTGGAGCAAGCTGGTACACGATCTTGATCCGTATGTACCGGGCGAACAGCCCAAAGACCAGCGCTACATCAAGCTGAATACCAACGAATGCCCTTACCCGCCGTCACCTGCGGCACTGGCTGCCATTCACACAGCGGCAGATGACACCCTGCGTTTGTACCCTGACCCGAATGCGGATGTGCTCAAGGATGCCATTGCTGAGCATTACGCCGTGGATCGTGCCAATGTGTTTGTTGGTAATGGTTCCGATGAGGTGTTGGCACATGTTTTTCACGGGCTGCTCAAACATGAAAAGCCGTTACTGTTCCCTGACATCAGCTACAGCTTCTACCCGGTTTATGCGAACCTTTACCAGATTGAGGCGCAACAAATCCCGCTGCGTGACGATTTCCGCCTGTGTCTGGGGGATTATGCGGTTGATAATGGTGGCATCATTTTCCCCAACCCGAATGCGCCAACCAGCATGGCAGTCGGGTTGGAAGCCATCGAAGCCCTGTTGCAAACCCATCCTGATTCCGTAGTGGTGGTGGACGAAGCCTATATCGACTTTGGTGGCGAAACCGCCATTCCGCTGACAGCCACGTACCCTAATTTGCTGGTGGTGCAGACTTTCTCCAAGTCCCGCTCGCTGGCAGGTCTGCGGGTTGGTTTTGCCGTCGGTCATACCGACCTGATCAATGCCTTGGAACGGGTGAAAAATTCCTTCAACTCCTACCCACTGGGGCGTATGGCGATTGCTGGGGCTGCTGCCGCGATGCGTGACAAGGCATATTTCGAGACAATGTGTCAGCGCATCATCGCTACCCGTGAAAATACCGTGCAGAAACTGACTGAGCTTGGTTTTACTGTGCTGCCTTCCGCTGCCAACTTCGTGTTTGCCCGTCCGCCTGCCGGTAATGCCGAGGCCATTTATCTGGCGCTGAAGCAGCGGGGAGTGCTGGTGCGTTATTTCAACAAACCACGCATCAACGAATACCTGCGTATTACCATCGGTACGGACGAAGAAATGGCGGCCTTTTTACAGGTATTGTCCGAACTATGAATCTTTATGCACTCGAAACCCACCTCAACCAGTTGTTGAATATCGACAAGTTCCGTGATTACGCTCCCAACGGCTTGCAAATCGAGGGCAGGGCGCAAGTGCAAACCATTGTGACCGGTGTTACTGCCAGCCAGCAACTGCTCGATGCAGCGGTTGAACATGGTGCCGATGCTGTGTTGGTACATCACGGTTACTTCTGGAAAGGTGAGTCACCTGTGATTCGCGGCATGAAAAAACGCCGGATTGCGACCTTGCTTCAGCACGACATCAGCCTGTTTGGGTATCACTTGCCGCTGGATGCGCACCCGGAACTGGGTAACAACGCCCAGCTTGCCAGGCTGTTGGGAATCCAGATCGGCGGGGTGATGGATGAGCGGGAGTTACAGGGTGTCGGCAATATCGGTTGCCTGCCTGAGGCGCAGTCGCTGCAAGCCTTTGGGCAACAGGTTGCCAAGGTGTTGGGGCGTGAGCCATTACTGATTTCCGCAGGCGACAAGCCAGTTAGCAAAATTGCCTGGTGTACGGGGGGCGGTCAGGGGTATATCCAGCAGGCTTTTGAAGCGGGGGTCGATGCTTACCTGAGCGGGGAAATCTCCGAACATACTGTGCATTTTGCCCGTGAAAACGGTATCCACTACATCGCCGCCGGGCATCACGCCACCGAACGTTATGGTATCCGGGCGTTAGGGGATTATCTGGCGGCAACCTTTGATTTGAAACATGTTTTTCTTGACTGCGATAACCCTGTATAAAACGGGTTATTTCCCTGTTTTTGTGCTATCATTGCCGCGCCTTTGTGGGCTGTCAGTTTTGGCGGTTTCATGACCTAAGTCAATGCGGGATGGCGAGTGCTGTGCGGATGCGCAATTACGCTTGATTTTGCTCATGAGTTCGGACATCCTACGAAGTCTTTTAGTGTTTGCTAATATATCGCACGCTTGTGCGTGACACACATTAAATTCAACGCTGTTGCGATCTGGTATGTCAGGTGCGCAAGAGCGCGGTTTATATTTTTGATTATTTTTGGGAGATAGCAACCGATGGCAAATTCTGGAGTAGATAAAAGCCGTCGCCGCTTCCTGATTGCTGCCACTTCCGTAGTGGGTGCAGCAGGTGCGGCAGCGATTGCGACCCCGTTCCTTTCTTCATGGTCTCCCAGTGCCCGTGCGCTTGCCGCCGGTGCGCCAGTGGAAGTCCCTGTAGGCAAAGTGGAACCGGGTCAATTGATTCGTGTTATCTGGCGTGGCAAGCCGGTATGGATCGTTAACCGTACCAAGGAAATGCTGGATTCGCTGGCAGGTCTGGAAGCCAGCCTGAAAGACCCGAATTCCGATAACATCAAGCAGCAGCCTGAATATGCCAAGAACTTGGCTCGTACCCGCGAGGGCAAGGAACAGTATCTGGTTCTGGTTGGTATCTGTACTCATTTGGGTTGCTCTCCAACCTACCGTCCTGAACTGGCTCCGGCTGATTTGGGCGCAGAGTGGAAAGGTGGCTGGTATTGCCCTTGCCACGGTTCCCGTTTCGACTTGGCAGGCCGCGTGTTCAAGAACGTTCCGGCTGGGGCTAACCTTGAAGTACCTCCATACTACTTTAAAGACGACAACACTGTTTTGATTGGTGAAAATGGAGGTAAAGCATAATGGCCGAGCGTCCTGCACATAATTACACAGGTATCCTGGGTTGGGTTGAAGACCGCTTCCCGCTGATGGAAACCTGGAAAGCGCATCTGGCTGAGTACTATGCGCCGAAAAACTTCAACTTCTGGTATTTCTTCGGTTCACTGGCGATGCTGGTATTGGTGATCCAGATCGTTTCCGGCCTGTTCCTGGCATTCCATTACAAACCGGATACCGGCCTGGCGTTTGCCTCTGTTGAGTACATCATGCGTGACGTGCCGGGTGGCTGGTTTATCCGCTACATGCATTCCACCGGGGCTTCTGCGTTCTTTATCGTTGTTTACCTGCACATGTTCCGTGCCTTGATCTACGGATCTTACAAGGGCAAACGTGAGCTAATCTGGCTGATCGGTATGGCGATTTATCTGGCGCTGATGGCGACTGCGTTCATGGGCTACCTGCTGCCTTGGGGACAAATGTCTTTCTGGGGTGCTCAGGTAATCATCAACCTGTTCAATACCATCCCGTTCATTGGTGAAGCGTTGTCTACTTGGATTCGTGGTGACTTCGTACTCGGTGATGCTACCCTGAACCGCTTCTTCGCGCTGCACTTCTTCCTGCCCGCATTGGTTCTGCCTGCGCTGGTATTTGTACATATCGTTGCCCTGCACGCAGTCGGTTCCAACAACCCTGATGGCGTTGAAATCAAGAAAGGCCCGAAAGGCAATGCATGGAGCGAAACAGCGCCTGCTGATGGCATTCCGTTCCACCCTTACTACTCTGTTAAGGATATTCTGGGTGTTGTGGTATTCCTGATCGGTTTCTTCGCTATCCTGTTCTTTGCGCCGGAAGGTGGTGGCTATTTCCTGGAAAAGCCAAACTTTGAACCAGCCAATGCACTGAAAACACCTGAGCACATTGCACCTGTTTGGTACTTCACACCATTCTACACAGTTCTGCGTGCGATCCCTGACCCTTGGTATGGTACGCTGGCGATGTTCGGTGCGATTGCCATCCTGTTTGTGTTGCCGTGGATCGACCGTAATCCAGTCAAATCCTGGCGTTACCGCAACAATGCACACAAGATCAACCTGATCCTGTTTGCGGTTGTCTTCTGTGTGCTGGGCTGGATGGGTGTCGAAGCCGTAACGCCTGCGTACAAGGAACTGGGAACCCGCATGACCCAAATCTATTTCGTGTTCTTTGCAGTCCTGTGGGTACACAGCAACCCTGCCAAAGCGAAATACGTGATGTGGTTTGGAATCCTGTTGGCGGCAATTATTGGTTATGACCTCGTGTTCCGCGTACCAGGCAGCGATGCTGAAGCGCTGACTCAAATGCTGATTCAGGCTGTATGGCCTGTCGGCTACTTGGCTTTGACTCTGTTGCTGCCTGCTTTCAAGCCTAGCTGCAACGAAGAAAAGCCTGTTCCTGAGCGTGTAACAGGTCATTGATAGGAGTGCGCAACATGAAAAAGTTTATCGCAAGTGTAATGTTCGCACTGTCAGCAACCCTGATGGCGACTACAGCACTGGCTAGTGGCGGAGGTGTACATCTGGAACATGCAGATGTAGACATTCACAACAAGGAAAGCCTGCAACGTGGCGTAAAGTACTACGTCAACTATTGCATGGGTTGCCACTCCCTGAGCTATAGCCGTTACAACCGCATTGCCCAGGATCTGGAGCTGACGGAAGAGCAGGTCGTTAAAAACCTGATCTTTACCCGTAATGCTGACGGTGAGCAGGACAAGCCGGGCGCACTGATGAAAAATGCTATTTCCCAGAAACATTCTGCGGAATGGTTTGGTGCTCCTCCTCCTGACCTGACTCTGGTGGGGCGTTCACGTGGGCCTGATTGGATTTACAGCTACCTGAAAGCATTCTATGTTGATCCAACTCGTCCAATGGGTGTGAACAATACCGTGTTCCCGAACGTTGGTATGCCGCATGTGCTATGGGAACTGCAAGGTTTGCAGGAAAAACACTGCACTAAGGAAGGTGAAGGTGCACATGCTGTCGAGCATTGCGAACTGAAAACAGTCAAGCAAGGCAGCATGAGTGCAGCCGAGTATGATCAGGTTGCTCGTGACCTGACCAACTTCCTCGCCTATGTTGGTGAGCCTGCTGCCCTGCATCGCTCCACTTACGGCATTCTGGTCTTGTTGTTCCTGGCGGTGTTTGCCGTACTGGCCTACTTCCTGAAAAAGGAATACTGGAAGGACGTGCATTAATCCTCATCCGGTATAACACCTTGAAGCCACTCTAGTATAAAATGGAGTGGCTTTTTTGTTTCCAGCACACAGGGAGTCCCGCTTATATGGCTTCGCTTTCCAGCCGAAGATCTGTAATGACATTGTTTTCTGCACCTGATTGCGCGGATAGTCACCGGGTGCGTATTGTTCTGGCAGAAAAAGACATCACTGTCGATATTCTGAGTATCAATCTTGATAACAAGCCAGAAGAACTTGCCGAGTTCAACCCGTACAACACAACGCCCACGCTGCTTGACCGCGATCTGGTGCTGTATGATGCACGGATCATCATGGAATACCTGGATGAGCGTTTCCCGCACCCACCCCTGATGCCGGTTGACCCAGTGACCCGCGCCCATTCCCGTCTGGCTTTGTACCGCATTGAAAAAGACTGGTTTTCGCTGGTGCATGATATTGAGCAAGGTGACGAGGCAACTTCATCCCAAGCACGCAAAATCCTGCGGGAAAGTGTGCTGTCGGCAGCGGAAGTATTTTCCGTCAAGCCGTACTTCCTGAGTGATGAATTTTCACTGGTGGATTGCACCATTGCTCCGATCCTGTGGCGTTTGCCGAAGTACGGTATTGATGTGCCGGAAAAACAGGGCAAGCCTATCCTGAAATATATGGATCGGGTGTTTTCGCGGGATGCATTCCAGCAATCCCTGAGTAAGGTTGAAAAATCCATTCGCCCATGAGTATGACACCTAAACGTCCTTACCTGTTGCGTGCTTTCTACGAGTGGATCGTGGATAACAACATGACGCCGCACATTCTGGTGGATGCCCGCTCCAGCGAAGTCAGCGTACCGCGCCAGTTTGTCAAGGATGGCAATATCGTGCTGAATGTCAGCATGACGGCTGCCAACAACCTGATGATGGACAATGACAAGATAACCTTCAGCGCCCGTTTTGGCGGTAAGGCATTTTCAATCTGGTTGCCGATGTGGTCGGTTATGGCGATTTATTCGCGTGAAACCCAGGAAGGGATTAGTTTCCCTCCTGATGAATATGCTGAGTTAGCAGAAACGACCGGGCAGGTGGAAAGCAAAAAATCACCAACTCTGGCGGCTGTACCCAGCACAACCGATGATGATGAAGTCGTTGATGCCCTGCTGGATGAGGTTGGGCAGGATGATGATGCAGGCGAACAGCAGGACCCCGAGCCTGAGCCTCCACCCAAGTCGGGCAACAAGCAACGTCCCTCTTTCCTGCGGGTGGTGAAATAAGCCCAATGCTGTCGCTGATTGTTGCCATGGCACATGACAGGGTTATCGGCAACGAAGGCCGGATGCCTTGGCATCTTCCTGCGGATCTGGCTTGGTTCAAGCAAAACACCTTGGGGAAACCCATTGTCATGGGGCGCAAAACCTGGGATTCCATTGGGCTGGCATTGCCGGGGCGGCGCAATCTGGTAGTTTCACGCGATGAAACTTTCCAGCCTGCCGGAGCAGAGCGCGTAGCCACACCGGAAAATGCGTTAGCGCTGGTTATGGATGCACCGGAAGTCATGGTTGTAGGCGGTGCGCAGATTTACCAGCATTTTCTGCCCCATGCCGGGCGTTTGTATCTGACTCTGATTGATGCAGACCTGCCGGGTGATACGTTTTTTCCTGATTACACACAGGCGGCTTGGTGTGAAGTGTCACGCACCGAGTGTCCTGCCGATAGCAAGAACCCTTATCCTCATGCATTTCTGATTCTGGAACGAAAAGCCTGATTCCAAGGAGCTACCTGATGAGTTCACTACTGATAGTAAATGCCAATCTGGTTAATGAAGGGCAGATTACGGCTGCCGATGTATTGATCCGCAATGGTCGTATTGAAAGCATCGGTAACAACCTGTCAAACACGGGTGGTGAGGTGCTGGATGCAGCAGGCCGTTACCTACTGCCGGGCATGATTGATGATCAGGTGCATTTTCGTGAACCTGGGCTAACCCACAAGGGGGATCTGGCAACGGAAAGTCGTGCGGCGGTGGCAGGTGGCATTACCAGTTTCATGGATATGCCGAATACCGTACCGAACACCCTGACTTCTGCCATTCTCAATGAAAAGAAACAGCTCGCCGCAGGTCGTGCGGCAGGGAACTATGCCTTTTATCTGGGGGCATCCAACGATAATCTGGAAGCTATCAAGGCACTGAATCCCAAGGATGCCTGCGGGATAAAAGTGTTCATGGGGGCTTCTACCGGCAACATGCTGGTTGACGATCCTGAAGTGCTGGAACAAATTTTCACCCATGCACCCACCCTGCTTGCTGCCCATTGCGAAGATACCCCAACCATCCTGGAAAACGAGGAAAGTTACCGCAGCATTTATGGTGACAATATCCCGTTCAACCTGCATCCCGTCATCCGCAGCGAAGCAGCCTGCTACAAATCATCATCGCTGGCGATGGAGCTGGCGAAACGTTGTGGCACGCGCTTGCACATCCTGCACATTTCCACTGCCAAAGAAGCTGAGATGTTTTCTGATGCGCCGATGAAGGACAAGCGGATTACTGCCGAGGCATGTGTCCATTTCCTGCATTTTTCGGATGAGGATTACGCAACCAAGGGAGCGCTGATCAAGTGCAACCCTGCCATCAAGAGCGCCGAAGACCGCGCGGGCATTATTCAGGCACTGATGGATGGTCGTCTGGATGCGATTGCCACTGACCATGCGCCGCACACCTGGGGCGAAAAGCAGAACAGCAGCTATTTCAAGGCGCCTTCCGGTTTGCCGCTGGTGCAACACGCCATGCAGACGGTACTGGAACACTACCACGACGGCATCTTTTCGTTGGAATTCATCGTGGAAAAAACCAGTCATGCGATCGCGGAAATGTTCAACATCAAGGATCGTGGCTACATTCGCGAGGGCTATTGGGCGGATTTGACACTGGTCGATCTGGAAAAGCCATTCCTTGCCACCCATGCCAACAGCTTGTCCAAATGTGGCTGGACACCGTTTGATGGCTATGAATTCCGTTCCAGCATTGCTGCCACGCTCGTTAACGGGCAACTGGTGTGGAAGGATGGCAAGCTGGTGGATGTGGCTCCGATGGGGATGGCGCTGGAGTTCAATCGCTAAGCCAGGGCTGGCACATCGAAACGGATGCCTGACATTCACACTCTCCACGACAGTTCCGACGAATTCGGCCCGATGATCGTTACCGACGACGGGCAATGTCGAGTGTTGTCGTTTGCCCCCAATGACGAGCAAAGTCGCAGCCTGAAAGCCGCGCCGCATGTGCTGCAATACGAATACACTCAGGCGATGTTGCTGGTATTGCTGTTCTGCCAGCCCCGGCGGGTGCTGATTCTGGGATTGGGTGGTGGCAGTTTGCTGACAGCGTTGCACCATGTTATTCCCGGTATCCGCATCACGGCGGTGGAATTGCGCCAAAGCGTGATTGATGTCGCCTACCGCTATTTCCAGATGCCGCATGGCAAGCGGCTGGAAGTCGTGTGTGCCAATGCCGATTACTACCTGTGCGAGCCGTTGCCGCACAAGCAGGATGTAGTGTTCGCCGACTTGTACCACGGCACGGGGGTGGATGATGTGCAGTTGAAAGCCGATTTCATCGCCCGCTGTGCCGACACTCTCAAGGAAGAGGGTTGGCTGGTTCTGAATTGCTGGAACGAGCACCGCGAAGATGCGGTATTGCGTGAAGCCTTGCGTGAACATTTTGCCGACATCCGCACTATCCTGACCAGCAGCCGCAACTGGGTGATTCTGGCAGGCAGGAAGCCGAGCTGGCGCACCAACAGTGAAATGAAGGAAACGGCTTTTCAGCTTTCCAGTGCTTTGGGGTTTCCACTGACCCGCCATCTGGCGAGGTTGCGGGCGCTGGGCGAATAGTGTCTTATCTGCTGTTGTTCCTGTCGGCACTGCTGGCGGCAACGATTGTGCCTGCTCAGTCGGAAAGCGTGTTGGTGGGGTTGATCCTCAATGGGCAACACGTTTTCTGGTTATTGATTGCCGTGGCAACGTTGGGCAATACGCTGGGGTCGGTCATCAACTGGTGGCTGGGGCGTTATCTGGAACATTTTCATACCAAGCGCTGGTTTCCGGTCAAGGCGGAGACGCTGGCGCGAGCGCAGGTGCAATTCCAGCGTTACGGGTGGTGGTCGTTATTGCTCAGTTGGCTACCGGTGATTGGCGATCCGCTGACGATGGTGGCGGGATTGCTGCGGATGCCACTGTTACCGTTCGTCCTCGTGGTCGCTGTGGCGAAGGGTGGGCGTTATTTCTTGCTGGGCTGGATGGTGGCGGGTTAACGCTTCCAGCGCCAGCAGATGCTGTTTCGCCGTCAACCCGCCCGCATAACCCGTCAACTTGCCTGATTTGGCAATTACCCGATGGCAAGGCACGATAATGCTGATCGGGTTCAAACCGTTGGTATGCCCAACCGCCCGCACCGCTTGCGGTTGCCCAATCATGTGCGCTTGTTCGGCATAGCTGCGGGTTTCACCGTAGGGAATATCGCGCAAGGCTTGCCAGGTGCGTTGCTGGAAATCCGTGCCATGCACGCTTAGTGGCAAGTCGAAGGTGCGTCGAGTTCCGGCGAAATAGGCTTGTAACTGGCTGATGGCTTCGCGGGTCATGGCGTTGCTTTGAGCTTGCACATCACCCAACATGGTGCGGATGCGTTGCCAGTTGCTGTTGAACGCGACCGCACATACTGCGTCAGCCGTTGCAGCGATAGTCAGTGTACCGATGGGTGATTCCCAGCTTGCAAAACTGATGGTCATGGTGCGTTTCATCAGACGGGTTGGGTTGCTTGCATCGCAGGTCGTGTGCGGAATTGCGCATACCATGCCTGCGTTTGTGGGCAAGCAGCACTGTGCAATAGATGCGGCAGGCGGAATTCCAGATAGCCGATGGCAGCGCCCAATGCCAGATGTGCGAGTGTCAGGGATGCGCCCAAGGTGTCGAGGCGGGTTTCAAGGTGTTGCAAGGTACGGGTGATTTCGGTTTCCCAGCGGGTCATGGCGGTGGGGGAGCGTTCGTGCTCCGGGCGGCTGCGTTCTTCCATTACGCGGTTGTAGGCTGCATCCATCAAGCCATCGGCGAGGGCTTCCCAGCGCAAGATTTCCCAGTGTTGCCAGCCGGATTGTGGCAGGAGCGTGTGACCGCTGAGGCTGTCGAGGTAATGGCAAATCACCGGGCTGTCGAACAGGGCTTCACCGTTTGCCAGCACGAGGGCGGGGACTTTGCCGAGCGGGTTGGCGGCGAAGAGTTCCGGTTGTTCCTGTGCGACATTGACGGAAACTGTTTCGATGTGTGCATCCAGCCCGGTTTCGAGGGCAACCATGTGCACCTTGCGGGCATAGGGGGAGGTGGGTGAGTAGAACAGTTTCATCATGGCAGAAATTACTCCAAGCTAAACACAGGCTATTTTGCTACAGGTAGCACCAGAATGTCGAAAACGGTAACGGTGGACTCCCGGACAGCAGAATCAATGACCCAAACGTAAACCCAGCAAGCACTCCCGATTCCCTTCATCCCGCTGGCGCTGTGCCACTTTGCGCTCATAACTGGCTTGGGTTTTAACAAAGTGCAGGGTGTAAGGTCGCCCCGACTTGAGTGTCTTCTTGAGATGGTGAAGAGTTTAGATAGCGTCGCAGTTATTTACCATACTTCTATTCTTGGTCGATATTTTGTAGTATTGTTTCTACAATAACTTAATGCAAGAGGTGTTGTCATGATTACGACCCTTTCCAGCCGCGAATTCAATCAGGATGCCAGCCGTGCCAAGAAAGCGGCACTCAATGGCCCGGTATTCATCACTGACCGGGGCAAACCTGCTCATGTGTTGCTGAGTATTGGAGAATACCTGCGCATCACCGGGCAGCAGGTAAGTATCGTTGACTTATTGGCAATGCCAGCAGTGGCTGACATCGACTTCGAGCCACCGCGTTTGAGCGGCACATTGTACCAGCCTGCGGAGTTACTCTGATGTACGTGCTGGATACCAACGTGGTTTCCGAACTACGCAAAGCCAAAACCGGCAAGGCAGATCCGCACGTGGTCGCTTGGGCGCAAAGTGTGCCTGCCACCAGTCTATTTGTGTCGGCGATCAGCATTTTGGAGCTGGAAACCGGCATCTTGTTGCTGGAACGGCGTGATGCTACCCAAGGTGCAATGTTGCGCCAGTGGTTGGAAACCCAAGTGTTGCCCAGCTTTGCTGAACGTGTGTTGGCAGTGGATACCGCCGTTGCGTGGCAATGTGCCAGCCTGCATGTGCCAGACCCGCGCTCAGATCGGGATGCACTGATTGCGGCAAGCGCAATGGCTCACGGGATGGCAGTTGTGACCCGCAATGTGGAGGATTTCAAACCGACAGGCGTTGAAATAGTGAATCCGTGGGTTTATGGCATTTGACTGAAATATTTCCACACGGGCAAAACGCTGATGGTGATTTCACTTTCTTGCCATTCCGCTTCCTCATCCATGGTGAGAATAATGCCGGTTTGGGCATCACAAAACCGGCAAGCAGCCACCAATCCCGCCACCTCACGCGCACGAGTAACCGGATCACCGATCTCGTAACAAACTTGTATCGGTAGCCAAGCCCCGTTGGGCTGTTGCACCACAAAATCACATTTCTGTGTGCCTTTGATAAACAACAAGTCCAATCCCTGTTTGCGTAACTCCATCGCTGCCAGGTTTTCCATCAGCTTGCCTTTGTCTTGCCCCGCCCGCCAGCTCAACGCGCTGATTAAACCGTTATCCACAATGTAGGCTTTCTTGTCGCCCAGTTCGCGCCGTACCAGTGATGGGTCGTATTTGTAAGCTACCGACAGCAGGTAAATCGCGTTGGCTTGTTCCAGATAGTTGTGCAAGGTGTCTTTGCCAATGCGGAATCCGTCAGATTTCAGTTCGTTCGGGGCTTCAGTGCAGGAATTTCGCGTAGCTGAAAGTCGCGGATCAGGGTTTTGAGCAGTTCTTTCTTGGTCATGACGTTTATTTTAGATGAAATCATCTTTTTTGTAAGGACAATTTCCATATTTTCTGCTTTAAATCCGTGGCAGTGCTGATTTCTGCCCTTGAAAAAACGGGTGTCTTGTTCCGCTCAGTGTACTGGTTATTAGTATGATATAAAATCCACCTTATGTACTCTCCGAACAGATTATCCCCATGACGCATCCTGAACCCATTGACACCGCACCGGATACCCGCCCGCCTGCCCGTGGCTGGGTTTGGCATTCCACCGATGCGTCGATTGCGGCGGGGCAACTCTCGCTGCTGTCGGTGCTGGAAACCTTCTGCGCCCTTGGCTTGTACGGCTGGCTTGCCTTCCACTTCGACCACCAATGGTGGCTGCTAATCAGCGCGGTCGCCGCTCCCATTATCCTGCTACGCTCCCCCGAATCCAAAGCCCTCGGTGTGCAATGGCTGGGCAGCTATTGGGAAGGCTGGAATAGTGACCGGGAGTGGGGTGATTTAACCTTAAGCGAGAAAGCCTTGGTTATCGGCATTCCGCTAGTGGTGGCAGGCTTGTTGACGTGGTGGTTGGCATCGCTATGGCTTCCCGGCTACACGGGTTGGGCGTTATTCTGGCGGTCGTTTGCCTTAGGTGCGTTTGCGTTTGCGGTTGCGGGTGCGTTTGCGGTTGCGG
>DILV01000012.1:0-35476 GCA_002425225.1 Thiothrix sp. UBA5583 | reverse complement strand
TGCGTTTGCGGTTGCGGTTGCGTTTGCGGTTGCGGTTGCGTTTGCGTTTGCGGTTGCGGACAGTAAAAATCCGTGGTTAAAACTGCCCGCCACGTTCATCCTGTTAGCCCTGTTCATACCTGCGTTTGCTGTGGCAGTCTGGCTGCGTAGTTTATTGATCCGGGTGGTGGCGACGGTATTCCATCCGGCGGCTGGTTTGCGCCACCTGCCCGCAAACTGGCGGGAAACTCTTGCCGTCGTGGACTTTACTCATCCACCGGAACTATTGCCCGGTGCGGCACAGGTGGATGATACGCTAACCGTCGGTGGGTTGTTAGCAAAAATGAAAACAAGCACGGGGGATAATTGGTGGGAGAAAGCCATACTTGCGGCTTTGTGGTATCCGCCTGCGTTGCTGTGGCGGTGGAGTTTGAAGGCGACGCTGTGGTTGTGGTTTCCGCTGGCGTTGCTGCTGCGCCCGGATAAGGCGACGGACAATGTGGGTAAGGTGCGCAAGGATGCCGTTACCCAGATTTGGGTTAGTAACCTGCTGCTGTGGGTGGCAATCGTGGTGGCATTGTGGCTGGGGACAGGGCATTTCCCGCCGGAAACCGTGCAATCATGGGCAGGACTGGCAGGTGAAAACGCTGGCAAGTGGCTGGAACAACTGCTGGCTCTGGCAACACCCCCCAACGGCTTGATTGAAGCCGTCTTATGGCTGTGTTGCAGTCTGGTTGGGCTGGTCTGGCTCTATTCCCAATACGTGCAAAAGCAAAGCCCGAAAACACTGGCGGAAGAAGATGCCATTTATGAGATGCACCCCGAACCCAAACAGCTATTCCTCACCCATTCCCGTTGGCTGGAACGTCTTTATGTGTTTCTGGTGGTGAGTTTTATCCTGCTGGGTTACGCCGTGGTGCTGCATTTGGCAAACCAACACTACCCGGCGGAACTGGGGCGATTTATTCCGGTTTGGCTACTAAACTGGTTGTGATACCGCAACGAGGCTAATCATGCACGACACCCACTGGCAAATATCCCCCAACCCCGCCAAAGCTCTGATGCTGGCAAAACGCCAACTCAGCGAATTCGTCTGCGATGCGGTCAATCTGGAAGGCATCAACATGACCCTGCCGGAAGTCCAAACCCTGCTGGACGGCATCACCGTGGGTGGGCACAAACTTTCCGACCAGCAAATCACCGTCAACCAAGGCAACGCATGGCGGTTGTTGTTTGAATGGATCGAACGTAACGCATTCAGCGTCTCGGCAGAAAAAGCCTGTGCACTTCATGCTGTTGCGGCGAAGGAAGAAGCCTTGACCTGGGGCGCATTCCGTACAGGCGGCGTGCTGATTGCGGGAACAGATTACCTGCCGCCACCTGCTGCCGAATTACCTGCCCAGTTCGACGCCATGGTGGCTGACCTTGCCCAAATTGACGACATTTACGATCAGGCCATCCATATCTTCCTGACCATGGCGCGTTGCCAGTTTTTCTACGATGTGAACAAGCGCATGGGGCGTTTCATGATGAACGGGCATTTGCTCCAGCACGGCTACCCCGCCATCAACCTACCAGCCAAACGCCAACTGGAATTCAACACCCTGATGCTGGCGTTTTATGCGTCTGGGGATGAAACCCCGATGAATGCCTTCATGCGCTCGTGCATGGATGAGCGGGTGCTGCGCATCATGCGGGAAACTCCGTAATTCAGCCTTCAACGCATCTTTTCGGTGCACGCTTCCCCGCCAACGCTCCAACACACTGCACGTTCATGCACGCTTTTCTTGCTCCTCCCCTGATAAGGAGAGGTCGGGAGGGGTTTCTTCATGCTGGCACAACCCTTGCATAACACTCCCCATACGCTGCCCCGGTCAACGGCGACCGCCCGCAGCCCCACCACGCACCGCAGCGTGACACAATAGACGGGTAACGAAGCCCTGAACCTCCGCGCCATCTCCACTGGCCTTGAGGTTCAGGGCTTTTTTGTTTTCAGGAGAAGCAAAAATGCTGAAAGAAAATCTGGTACTGATCGGCAACGGCATGGCAGGGGTACGCACCCTCGAAGAGCTGCTCAAGCTCGCCCCCGACCACTACAACATCACCGTATTCGGCGAAGAGCCTTACGGTAACTACAACCGCATCATGCTGTCGCCAGTGTTGGCGAGTGAAAAGACTATTGAACAAATCATGCTCAATGATGATGCCTGGTACGCCGCCAACGGCATTACCCTGCACAAGGGCAAAAAGGTCGAGGAAATCAACCGCGCCCGCCGCGAAGTGATCGCCACCGATGGCACAGTTGCGCATTATGACCGTCTCATTATTGCGACGGGTTCAGTGCCGTTCATGCTGCCCTTGCCCGGTGCGGATAAGGAAGGGGTGATCGGTTTCCGCGACATCAAGGACGTGGACACCATGCTGGAAGTCGCCCGCAAACACCAACACGCCGTTGTCATCGGTGGTGGTTTGTTGGGGCTGGAAGCTGCCAACGGCTTGATGAAACAAGGCATGGATGTGACGGTGGTGCATCTGCTCGACACCCTGATGGAACGCCAACTCGACAAGCCCGCCGCGCAAATGCTGCAAAAATCGCTCGAAGCACGCGGCATGACATTCCTGATGGAACACAGTACCGCCGAAATTATTGGCAACCAGCGCGTCATTGGCGTGCGCTTCAAAAACGGCACCGAAATTCCCGCTGATCTGGTGGTGATGGCAGTTGGTATCAAACCCAATATCGAACTGGGCAAAGCCGCTGGCCTGCACTGCGAACGTGGCATCGTGGTCAACGATACCCTGCAAACCATCACCGACCCGAAAATCTACGCGATCGGCGAGTGTGTGCAGCACCGTGGCATTGCCTACGGGTTGGTTGCGCCGCTGTTCGAGCAAGCCAAAGTTGCCGCCAACCATCTGGCACAGCACGGCATCGCCCGTTATGAAGGCACGGTGACTTCCACCAAGCTGAAAGTGACCGGGATTGAGCTGTTTTCGGCGGGTGATTTCATCGGCAACGACAAAACCGAAGAGATTGTGTTCAAGGATGCGGCTTCCGGCACGTACAAGAAAATTGTCCTGCAAGACAACCAGATCAAGGGTGCAGTGCTGTACGGCGATACCGTGGATGGCAGTTGGTATTTCCAGTTGATGAAAGACGGCACGGATATTTCCGCCTTCCGCGACACCCTATTGTTCGGGCAGGCGCATCTGGGCGATTCCGGGCATAACCCCGACACCCGTGTTGCCAGCTTGCCCGACTCTGCCGAAATCTGCGGTTGTAACGGTGTGTGCAAAGGCGACATCGTAAAGGCGATTACCGAAAAAAAGCTGTTCACGCTGGATGAAGTCCGCGCCCACACCAAAGCCTCAGCGTCGTGTGGCTCGTGTACCGGGCTGGTCGAATCCTTGCTGGCGCATACGGTGGGTGGTGACTATTCCGCCACGCCCAAAACCAAACCGCTGTGCAAATGCACCGATTACACCCACGATGACATCCGCCACGGCATTATCCAGTACAGCCTGAAAACCATGCCAGCCGTGCGCGAGCATTTCGAGTGGAAAACCCCGGATGGCTGCCCGGCTTGCCGTAACGCGCTCAACTATTACCTGCTGTGCGCCTTCCCCACCGAATACGTGGACGATGCGCAGTCGCGCTATATCAACGAACGCGCCCACGGCAATATCCAGAAAGACGGCACGTATTCCGTCGTCCCGCGCCTGTTTGGCGGGATGTGTACCGCTGACCAGCTCCGCGCCATTGCCGACGTTGCCGACAAGTACCAAGTGCCGACCATGAAGGTCACGGGCGGGCAACGCATTGATATGTTTGGTATCCAGAAAGAACAGCTTCCGGCGATGTGGAAAGACCTGACCGATGCGGGTTTCGTTTCCGGCCATGCTTACGGCAAGGCAATGCGCACGGTGAAAACCTGTGTGGGCAGCGAATGGTGTCGTTTCGGTACACAGGATTCCACTGGTTTGGGGGTGAAGCTGGAAGAGCTGACATGGGGTTCGTGGATGCCGCACAAGTTCAAGCTGGCGGTGTCCGGCTGCCCGCGCAACTGTGCGGAAGCCACCATCAAGGACTTTGGCGTGGTGTGCGTCGATTCCGGTTACGAGCTGCACATCGGCGGCAATGGCGGTATCAAGGTGCGTGTCACCGACCTGCTGACCAAGGTCGAAACCGAAGAGCAGGTGCTGGAATATTGCGGTGCATTCTGCCAGTTCTACCGCGAAGATGCGCATTATCTGGAACGTACCGCCCCGTGGGTTGAGCGCGTCGGGCTGGACAAAATTAAAAAGGCACTGGAAGACGCCGCAGGGCGCAAAGCCTTGTACGAACGCTTCCTGATTTCCCAGCAGCCTGCCCAGATCGACCCGTGGAAAGCCCGCGCCGAAGGTGCGGAAGCCCTCGAATTTACCCCGATTACCGTAGACGCTTGAGAGGAGTAACAACCATGAGCAAATGGATAGAAGTGGTCGAACTGAACAAAATCCCGGTCTTGGGTTCGCGCCTCATCAAGACCCGTGACCAAAGCATTGCGGTATTCCGGGGTAGCAACGATCAGGTATTCGCCATCCGCGACGCCTGCCCGCACAAGGGCGGCCCGCTGTCACAAGGCATCATGCACGGCACAACTGTCACCTGCCCGCTGCACAACTGGAAAATCGACCTCACCAGCGGCAACGCACTTGCGCCCGACGAAGGCTGTAGCAATGTGTTTGCGGTGAAGGTGGAAGACGGGAAGGTGTTTCTTCAGTTACCCCTCACCCCCCACCCCCCTCTCCCTCAAGGGGAGAGGGGGCGCAAGAAAAAAATTTATTTTAGCCCCTCTCCCCTTGAGGGAGAGGGGTTGGGGTGAGGGGGTCTTCAACCATGCAAACAACCAAAACCACCTGCCCCTACTGCGGCGTAGGCTGCGGCGTACTGGTGCAACAGGACACCAGCGGCAAGTTCAGCGTCAAGCCCGACCCGGAACACCCCGCCAACCTCGGCAGGCTGTGTTCCAAAGGCACGGCACTGGCAGAAACGCTCGACCACCCCGACCGCCTGCTGTACCCGGAAATCCACGGGCAGCGGGTGTCATGGGATGAAGCCACCCGCACCATTGCCAACCGTTTCCGCAGCATCATTGAGGAACACGGCGCGGACGCCGTAGCGTTCTACGTTTCCGGTCAACTCCTGACCGAAGACTATTACGTTGCCAACAAGCTGATGAAAGGTTTCATTGGCTCGGCGAACATCGACACCAATTCACGCCTGTGTATGTCATCGGCGGTGGCGGCACACAAACGCGCGTTCGGTGAAGACCTTGTGCCATGCAGCTACGCCGATTTGGAGCAGGCGCAACTGATTGTGCTGGTGGGCAGCAATACCGCGTGGTGTCACCCTGTCCTCTACCAACGCATGGTCAAAGCGAAAAAAGCCAACCCCGCGCTGCAAGTGGTGACGATTGACCCGCGCCGTACCCAGACCGCCGACCTTGCCGACCTGCATCTGGGGCTTGCCCCCGGCACGGATGCTTCTTTGTTCAACGGCTTGCTGGCATGGCTGGCGGCAAACGGGCATACCGACACCGCTTTCGTCAGCCAATCCACCAACGGCATGGAACAGGCAGTGGCGATGGCGCAAACCACTGCCCCCAACGTGCAGGCAGTGGCGGAACAATGCCGCCTGCCAGTGGAAGATGTGCAACGCTTTTTCGATTTGTTCGCCCGCACCGACAAGGTGGTCACGGTGTTTTCGCAAGGCATCAACCAGTCTTCCAGCGGGGTGGACAAGGGCAATGCCATCATCAATTGCCACTTGCTCACGGGGCGGATTGGCAAGCCGGGGGCAGGCGCATTTTCTTTCACCGGGCAACCCAATGCGATGGGCGGGCGCGAAGTCGGTGGGCTGGCTAACCAGCTTGCCGCGCATCTGGACATCGACAACCCGCAACACCGCGACCTGGTGCAACGCTTCTGGCAATCGCCGCGCATGGCGCAACAATCCGGGTTGAAGGCGGTGGATTTGTTCCGGGCGATCGAAGCGGGCAAGGTCAAAGCGGTGTGGATCATGGCGACCAACCCGGTAGTGAGTTTGCCGGATAGTGACCAAGTGCGGCGTGCCTTGGCGCAATGCGAACTGGTGGTGGTGTCCGATTGTGTGCGCCATACCGATACGCTGGCGTGGGCGCATATCCGCCTGCCTGCGCTGACGTGGGGCGAACGCAACGGTACTGTCACCAATTCCGACCGCACCATTTCGCGCCAACGCCCGTTCCTGCCCGCACCGGGCGAAGCCAAACAGGATTGGGAAATCATCCGCGATGTGGCGTGGGCAATGGGCTATGCCGCGCATTTCCCTTACGACTCGGCACATGATATTTTCTGCGAACACGCCGCCTTGTCAACGTTTGAAAACACGGGCGGGCGTTGTTTCAATATCGGTGCGTGGCAGGATTTGAGTGCGCTGGAATACGATGCCTTGCCACCGACCCAGTGGCCGCTGGATGCCACGGGGCAGGGGACGCAACGCCTGTTTGCTGATGGCAAGTTTTTCACCGCTTCCGGCAAGGCGCAATTCATCGCGGTGCAGCCGCGTTTGCCGCAGTCGCTACGCAGTGCAGAATACCCCTTCGTCCTCAACACCGGGCGGGTGCGTGACCATTGGCATACGCTGACGCGCACCGGGATTTCCGCACGTTTGTCGGCACACAAAAGCGAGCCTTACGTGGAAATGCACCCCTGCGATGCCCGCGACCAAGGCTTGCAGGAAGGCACGCTTGCCCGCCTCCACAACCCCTTGGGCGAACTGCTGGTGCGGGTAAAAACCAGCCGTGAGCAGCAGCGCGGTAGCCTGTTCGTGCCGATGCACTGGAGCGGGCAATTCAGTGCGGCGGCGGGGGTGGGGCGGCTGATTCCGGCGGTGGTAGACCCGATTTCCGGGCAGCCGGAAGCCAAGCACGCGACGGTGGCGATTGTGACGTTTGCAGCAGGGTGGTGTGGGTTTTTGATTGCGCGAAGGAAGCTAAGCCCTGTTGGGCTTCCCCCCCATCCTAACCTTCCCCCGCAGGGGGGGAAGGAACAAGAGACTTGCCCTTCTTGCTCTTCGCTCCCTTCCCCCCTTGCGGGGGAAGGGTTGGGGATGGGGGGGTATTACTGGTCAATCATCAAAGTCGAAAACGCCTGGCGTTACGAGCTTTCCGGCAACACCCCCAGTTCCGATTGGGCAGCCTTCGCCCGCGAGCTGCTGTGCCAAAACGATGATGCCGTGAACTGGACGGAATACTTCGATACTGCCCGCCAAACCTACCGTGCAGCCCGTTTTGTCGGTGGGCAACTGGAAAGCTGTCTGTTCATCAGTGCCTCCGCCGATGTATTGCCAGCGCGTGAGTGGCTGGTCAGTTTGTTTGCCCATGAAACCTTACAGCCGCAAGACCGCATTAGTCTGTTGGCTGGCAAACCCACGGTGGTAGGTGAGGACAAAGGGCGCATGGTTTGCGCGTGTTTCAACGTCGGGGAAAAGACCATCCGCAAAGCGATTGCCGAACAAGGGCTGGATAGCGTGGAAGCCATCGGGCGGTGTCTGAACGCAGGTACGAATTGCGGCTCGTGTGTGCCAGAACTGAAAGCATTGCTGGCGTAATTCTTGCATTCTCCCAGTATTAGCGTTTGCTCATACAAGGTTCTTATGCACAAACTGATGTTGGTCGATCATGACCCCGAACGTTCCGCCAGCCTCGAAGCGGCGCTGCTGGCTGCGGGTTATTCCCACATTCTACGTGTCGGGCAGGGTGAAAACCTGCTCACGGCGGTGCGCACTCACCAACCCGACATCATTTTGATTGACATGCAAAGCCCTGACCGCGACACGCTGGAATCGCTGCGTAATGTCAGCCGCGAAATGCCCAAGCCGATCGTGTTTTTCGCCGAACAAAGCGACCTCGACACCACCCGCGCTGCCATCAATGCCGGGGTCAGCGCCTATATCGTTGACGACCTGCCTGGCAAACGTTTGAAATCGGTACTGGAAGTGGCGATTACCCGTTTTCAGGAGCATCAAAAGCTCAAAGACGAGCTGGAAGACTACAAATCGCGTCTGCAAGACCGCAAGGATGTGGATAAAGCCAAAGGCATCCTCATGCAGCACCGCAATCTGTCCGAAGAGGAGGCGTATCAGCTCCTGCGCAAAATGGCAATGGATCGCAACATGAAAATCGGTGAAGCCGCCCGTAATTTCGTCGCGGCAATGGCGCTATTGGGAGGAAAGTTCTGATGAAACAAGACCTGCGCATCGGTTTTTTGCCTCTCACCGACTGTGCTGTGCTGGTAGCAGCACTGGAGCGTGGTTTCTTTGAAAAATACGGTTTGCGTGTCACTTTGCAACGTGAGGTTTCGTGGGCAAACATCCGCGACCGGGTGGCGTTCGGTGAGTTGGATGCTGCGCACATGCTTGCCCCGATGCCCTTGGCGGCAACGTTGGGGATTGATGGCTTGGGTGTGCCCATGCAAGCCGCTTTCAGCCTCGGTTTGAATGGCAGCGCGATCACCCTCGCCAGTCAGTTGATGGATGAGGTACGTAACCTGTTTCCGCAACATTTATGCAGCAGCCCCTTGCGTGCCAACGGCTTGAAAGCCCTGCTCGACATGCAGCAAGGACGTAAACTGGTGTTCGCCAGTGTCTACCCCTTTTCCCAGCACCATTATTTGTTGCGTGCATGGTTGCAAGATGGCGGTCTGGATTTGGAGCGTGAAGTCGAGATTCAAGTGATTCCACCTTCGCAAATGGTCAGTGCTTTGGCTGAGGGCAAAATTGACGGTTATTGCGCAGGCGAGCCGTGGAATCAAATGGCAGTTCAGCGTGGTATTGGTTGTGTTGCTGTTAGCAGCTACGATTTGTGGCACAACGGCCCGGAAAAAGTGTTGGGTGTCACCCAGACGTGGGCAGAAGCTAACCCTGAAACCCACCTTAATCTGTTATGTGCGTTGCTAGAGGCTGCCCGTTGGACTGATGACGGACATAACCGCACTCAGTTGGCGGAACTGTTGGCGCGTCCACAGTATTTGGATGTGCCGGTGGAACTGATCCGTGCGCCGCTGTTGGGGCGTTACCGTTACGCGACGGCTGAGCCGGAACGCTTGCTGTCGGACTTTCATGTATTTGCCCGCTATGCCGCCAATTTTCCGTGGCATTCGCATGGGCGTTATTTCCTGCAACAGATGCAGGCAGCAGGGCAACTCAAACAGCCTGTCGCTGGCGAGCAGGCACTGCTTGCCAAGGTGTATCGCACCGATTTTTATCGGTTGGCAGCAGATGTGCTGTGCCTGCCATACCCAAGGGTGGATGAATTGCCGATGACTGGTTGCACCACTGCATGGGTGTTGCTTGAAGCCAGCCAAGCGATGGCGATGGGCAGTAATTATATTGCACTGCATCAATTGCGTGCCATGTGAGGGCATCAAGCACAATATAAGTGCATTCTAATGGATTCGTGAGGTGGGTGGAGCGTAGTAACACCCGCCAAATCCCTAGCAAAACCGCCATTTCTCCCAGTTGGCACACCCCTTGCATAATACTTCACAAGCAGTCAAAGGCGACTGCAACTGAAGTGACTCCTCCTCTTATCCGCGCGACGTAGTGCGGAATTTTGGGTAAAGCTGCCCTGACCTCTGTTGGTTCCTCCTCACCAACAGGCGTCAGGGCTTTTTTTTGGCTACGAAAAAAGGTTTTGACGATGAGCAACACACAATCAACAAACCGCCGGACTTTCCTCAGGAAAGCGACGTTGGCATTGGCACTGAGCATAGGGCTGGGTGCTGGCATGTTCACCAGCACACTGGTGCAGGCAGACATCGGTAAGCCGGAAAAGACCGACCTCAAGTTCGGTTTCATCAAGCTGACTGACATGGCTCCGCTGGCGATTGCCTATGAAAAAGGTTTCTTTGAAGACGAAGGCTTGTTTGTCAAGCTGGAAGCGCAAGCCAACTGGAAAGTGCTGCTGGATGGCGTCATCGACGGGCAACTGGATGGCGCACACATGCTGGCAGGGCAGCCACTGGCAGCCACGGTGGGTTTCGGTACCAAAGCCGATGTCATTACCCCGTTTTCGATGGATTTGAACGGCAATGGGATTACCGTTTCCAACGCGGTGTGGGAAAAGATGAAACCCCACGTGGAAATGAAAGACGGCAAACCCGTCCACCCGATCAAGGCTGAAGCCCTCAAGCCGGTCATTGAGGAATACAAGAAGGATGGCAAGCCGTTCAATCTCGGCATGGTGTTCCCGGTTTCCACCCACAACTATGAACTGCGCTACTGGCTGGCAGCGGGCGGCATCAATCCTGGTACTTACGCACCTGCCAAAGATGACATCAAAGGCCAGATCGGTGCAGACGTGATGATTTCCGTCACCCCGCCACCGCAAATGCCCGCGACGATGGAAGCAGGTACGATTGACGGCTATTGCGTCGGCGAACCGTGGAACCAGCAAGCCGTCGCCAAGGGTATCGGCGTGCCGGTCATTACCGACTACGAAATCTGGAAAAACAACCCGGAAAAAGTGTTTGGCATCACCAAGGAGTTTGCTGAAAAGAACCCGAACACCACGGCGCGTCTGGTAAAAGCCCTGATCCGTGCTGCTTACTGGCTGGATGAAAACAACAACGCCAACCGTAAGGAAGCGGTAGAAATCCTCTCCAAGCCGGAATACGTCGGTGCGGATAAAGCGGTGCTGGAAAATTCCATGATCGGCACTTACGAGTACGAAAAAGGCGACAAGCGCGATGTGCCGGACTTCAATGTATTCTTCCGTTACAACGCCACTTACCCGTACTACTCCGATGCAGTCTGGTATCTGACGCAAATGCGCCGCTGGGGTCAGATTGGCGAAGCCAAGGATGACAAGTGGTTCGATGAAACCGCGAAAAAAGTTTACCGCCCTGACATCTACAAAGTGGCAGCCGAAGCCCTGATTACCGAAGGCAAGCTGAAGAAGGAAGATTTCCCTGACTTCGCAGCAGAAAGTGGTTACAAGCCTGCCACCAGCGACTTCATCGATGGCACAACTTACGACGGCAAAAAGCCGAACGAGTACATCGAGCAGTTCAAGATCGGGCTGAAGAAAGACGAGAAGGTGTAAAGAACCCCTCACCCCTAGCCCCCTCTCCCTCAAGGGGAGAGGGGAACAAGAGAATTACTGCCTCCCATCTTAGCCCCTCTCCCCTTGAGGGAGAGGGGTTGGGGTGAGGGGTAAAACGGAGTTTCCCATGAACACCAAGCAATTATTCCAGACCTTCGCAGCGCCATTCCTCGGTATCCTGCTGTTTCTGGCGATCTGGCAGGTTGGCGCACCCAAAATCGTGACCTCACTTGGCGCAGTACCAGGGCCAGTGCAGGTGTTCGAGCAATTCACCGGCCTGATTGATGAGCATCAGGCTGCCCGCCAGAAAGAGGTGGAATTCTACCAACGCCAGGAAGAACGCAACGCCAAGGCTAAAGCCGAAGACCCGGCTGCTGAAACCGAAATGCGTAAATACACAGGTAAGGCTACCTTCTTTGACCAAATCTGGACGAGCATCGTCACCGTCATGACCGGCTTTGTGCTGGCAGGTTTCATCGCCATCCCGCTGGGTATCGTGGCGGGGCTGAGCCAGACGGTGTATTCCGCCATCAACCCGCTGATCCAGTTGTTCAAACCTGTTTCGCCGCTAGCGTGGCTGCCAATCGTGACCATGATCGTGAGCGCTGTGTATGTGTCGGATGACCCAACCTTCGACAAATCGTTCGTCAACTCGGCGCTGACTGTGCTGCTGTGCTGTTTGTGGCCGACCATCATCAATACCACGGTGGGTGTGGCCAATATCAGCAAGGATTTGCAGAACGTCAGCAAGGTGCTGCGCCTGAGCTGGTGGACGCATGTGCGCAAGATCGTGCTGCCTTCCGCCATTCCGATGATCTTCACCGGCTTGCGTTTGTCACTGGGGATTGCGTGGATGGTGCTGATTGCGGCGGAAATGCTGGCGCAGAACCCTGGGCTGGGCAAGTTCGTCTGGGATGAATTCCAGAATGGCAGTTCCAATTCGCTAGGGCGCATCATGGTGGCAGTGATCGTCATCGGCCTGATCGGCTTTGCGCTGGATCGCGGCATGTTGTTCCTGCAACGGCATTTTTCCTGGGACAAGAGCATGGCTCTGCGTTAATCAGCTACAAGGAGAACAGACATGACCAACAAGAATCACCCGGATCACCTGCTGATTTCGCAAGTATCCATCGACTTTCCAACCCCAAAAGGGCCGTACCGTGCGCTGGACAAAGTGAACCTGCGTATCGAAAAAGGGGAATTCGTTTCCATCATCGGTCATTCCGGCTGCGGCAAATCGACTGTACTGAATATCGTTGCGGGGCTGTATCAGGCCACCGAAGGCGGCGTCATCCTCGACGGGCGTGAAGTGAACGAGCCGGGGCCAGAACGCGCAGTGGTGTTCCAGAACCATTCCCTGCTGCCATGGTTGACCGCCTATGAAAACGTCGAACTGGCAGTGAAGCAGGTGTTCAAGGGCAGAAAGACCAAAGCCGAAATGAAGGAATGGATCGAACACAACCTGACACTGGTGCATATGGATCACGCCATGCACAAACGCCCGGATGAAATTTCCGGCGGCATGAAACAGCGTGTCGGCATTGCCCGCGCCCTGGCGATGGAACCGCAGGTGTTGTTGCTGGATGAGCCGTTTGGCGCATTGGATGCCCTGACCCGCGCCCACTTGCAGGATTCCATGATGGAAATCCAGGCCACCCTCGGCAATACCGTGATCATGATCACGCACGATGTGGATGAGGCAGTGTTGCTGTCTGACCGTATTGTGATGATGTCTAATGGCCCGGCAGCGACTGTCGGCGAGATTCTGCAAGTCAATCTGCCACGCCCGCGCAACCGGGTGGAAATGGCGGAAATGCCAGAATACATCCGTTGCCGTCATGCGGTGCTGAGTTTCCTGTATGAGCGTCACGGACGCAAAGAGGCTGCTACTCCCAAGGCCAGGGTAAATGCCTCCAAGACCGATGAGGAAAGCGAACCCGCAAGGGGTAATGTGGTTGAACTGAAAACGCTGTCAGCCAAGGCGGCCTAAGCAAAAAACTGCTATACGGGGCTTGACGCAAGCCGCCCAGCCCCGTATAGTTCGCGCTCTTGATTGAGGAATGGAAGCAAACTATCCTACCTCTTGCAACGTCGGAGTATAGCGCAGCCTGGTAGCGCACCTGTTTTGGGTACAGGTGGTCGGGGGTTCAAATCCCTCTACTCCGACCATTCATTTTCTTAAAATCTGCGCCCGTAGCTCAACGGATAGAGCAACGGCCTTCTAAGCCGTAGGTTGCAGGTTCGAGCCCTGCCGGGCGCGCCATTTTAGCCCCGCAGTTCTCAGTACAGCTTTCAGTGGTGACTGTAGCGCAGTTGGTAGCGCACTGGATTGTGATTCCGGTGGTCGTGGGTTCGAGTCCCATCAGTCACCCCACTTTTTCCCTATTTCAAATGTTATACAAGAGCGCAACTGCTGTGTATAATCGCCTCCTTCGTGATTCTGTGCCACTTACTTGCTAACAGGATCCACGGTTTACAGATACGTGCGAAAATGGCGGAATTGGTAGACGCACTGGATTTAGGTTCCAGCGCCGCAAGGCGTGAGAGTTCGAGTCTCTCTTTTCGCACCATCCTTATCCCCCTTGAATTTAACGATGAAATGCCCTGCATCCAAACGATGACAGGCCCGTAAACGAGGTTTTTTACATGCAAGTTTCTGTCGAGACAACTGGTAACATCGATCGCAAAATGACTGTGGCGCTGCCTGCTGCCCAGGTTGACCAGGAAGTCGAAAAACGTCTGAAATCCATGGCTGGACGTGTCCGTATTGATGGTTTCCGCCCCGGCAAAGTCCCTTTCAATGTGGTTAAAAAGCGTTATGCTGAAGCGACACGCTATGAAGTCGTGGAAAAGCTGTTGGGAGCCACTTTCCAGCAGGCTGCCAGCCAGGAGCAATTGCGTGTTGCCGGTTTGCCTGAAATTGATCTGACCAGCATGGAAGAGGGCAAAGATCTGGAGTTTGTTGCCAGTTTCCAGGTTTACCCTGACATTACCATCGCAGGGGTTGAAACACTGAGCATCACTCGCCCTGTTGCTGAAGTCGGCGATGCTGATCTTGATGCCATGATCGAGACTATCCGCAAGCAAAACAAGGACTGGCAGGAAACTGACCGTGCGGCTGAAGTCGGTGACATGGTAAAGGTCGACTTCGATGGTTCTATTGATGGTGTCGCGTTTGAAGGCGGTGCTGCACAGGATTATTCTGTGGAACTGGGCGCGGGCCGGATGCTGAAAGACTTTGAAGAAGGTCTGGTTGGCATGAAAGCGGGCGAAGAGAAGGTAATTGAGGTCGCTTTCCCTGAAGGCTATCACGCAGAAGACCTCAAGGGTAAAACTGCCCAGTTCAAGCTGAGCATGAAACAGGTGCGTGCCCCCGTATTGCCGGAAGTGGATGCTGATTTCATCACCAAGTTTGGGGTGGAAAGTGGCTCTGTCGAAGATTTCCGTGCTGAAGTGAAAAAGAACATGGCGCGTGAATTGGGTAATGCCATCAAGACCCAGCTCAAGCAGCAGGTGATGGATGGCTTGTCTGATTTGCATGTGTTCGATATTCCGAAAGCGCTGATCAGCGATGAAATCCGCTACATTCGTGACGAGTTTTCGCAAAATACCGGTAGTTCTGCCGATAATATGCCGGACGCACTGTTTGCACCGCAAGCCGAACGGCGCGTCAAACTTGGTTTGCTGGTGGGCGAAATCATTCGCCAGCATGACTTGAAACGTGACCAGGCACGGGTTGATGCCATGCTGGAATCATTGGCTGCCACGTATGAAGAACCGGCGGCATTGATGGATTACTACCGTGGCAATCGTCAGGCGATGCAAACCATTGAAGCGGCTGTCATGGAAGAAATGATCGTTGAGTGGGTCATGGGCAAAGCCACTGTCACCGACGAGAACCGCAGCTTTGACAGCGTAATGAACCCCGGTAAGCAGCAAGCACAGGCTTGATCTGCTTGATGAAAAGGTAGGTAACGATGTTTGGAAAAAACCCGATCGAACCGCGTGCAGTCGGTGTACCGATGGTCATTGAGCAATCTTCGCGTGGTGAGCGTGCGTTTGACATCTATTCGCGTTTGTTGCGTGAACGTGTCATTTTCTGTGTGGGTGAAGTCGAAGACTACATGGCCAACCTGATCGTGGCACAGTTGCTTTTCCTCGAATCTGAAAACCCGGAAAAGGACATCCACCTGTATATCAATTCACCGGGTGGTGTTATTACTTCAGGGATGGCGATTTATGACACCATGCAGTTCATCAAGCCGGATGTCAGTACCCTGTGCATTGGGCAGGCAGCCAGCATGGGGGCTGTGTTGTTGGCGGGTGGAGCCAAAGGCAAGCGTTTTGCCTTGCCACATTCGCGTGTCATGATCCACCAGCCTTTGGGGGGATTCCGTGGACAGGCTTCCGACATCGAAATCCATGCGCGTGAAATCCTCAAGATGCGTGCCGAGTTGAATGGTGTGTTGGCGAAGCATACCGGTCAGCCACTGGATCGTATTGAGCAGGACACTGATCGTGACAACTTCATGGATGCTGTCACAGCGCAGGAATATGGCCTGATTGACGAGGTGTTGTACACCCGTTCATGAAGGTTTTAGGCGTTGCTTAAGCCTTTTGTCCGAAAACAGCCTGCATTGTCAGGCTGTTTTTGTCTCTGGACAGGTATTTTTCAGGAAAAACAGCGTAAAATACACCTTAAAAGCGTGGTGTTCTTGTCACAACGCGGATTAATCACAATAATAACACTTGAAAACATTGATGCGGACACCACATAGTCCCTTGGTCATAATAGTAAAGTGCCTGAAAGCGGGCACAGGATAGAGGTTCTGATGAGCAAAGATAGAAGAGGCGACCACGATAGCGGCAAATTGTTGTACTGTTCCTTTTGCGGGAAAAGCCAGCATGAAGTGCGCAAACTGATCGCCGGGCCTTCGGTATTCATCTGCGATGAGTGCGTCGATCTCTGCAACGACATTATTCAGGAAGAAATGCACGCAACGCAGGGTACGGATGATTCTGCGGCTCTGCCTACTCCCCGCGAACTCAAGGCCAAGCTGGACGATTACGTCATCGGTCAGGAACTAGCGAAAAAAGTCCTTTCTGTCGCTGTCTACAACCATTACAAGCGCCTGTACAAAAAGGGCGGCAAGGATGAGGTCGAACTGGCGAAAAGCAATATTTTGCTGATCGGGCCGACCGGTAGCGGCAAGACCTTGCTGGCGGAAACACTGGCACGGTTGCTGAATGTACCGTTTACCATTGCGGATGCCACCACTTTGACCGAAGCCGGTTATGTGGGTGAGGATGTGGAAAACATCATCCAGAAACTGCTGCAAAAATGCGATTACGATGTAGAAAAAGCCCAGACCGGTATTGTTTACATCGACGAAATCGACAAGATTTCCCGCAAGGCTGACAACCCTTCCATTACCCGTGATGTATCGGGTGAAGGTGTGCAACAGGCATTGCTGAAACTGGTTGAAGGCACAATTGCCTCGGTGCCACCACAAGGTGGGCGTAAGCATCCGCAGCAGGAATTCTTGCAAGTGGATACCCGCCATATCCTGTTTATTGTTGGTGGTGCATTCGCAGGGATGGACAAAGTAATCAGCAACCGCACCGAAAAGGGCAGTATCGGTTTTTCTGCCAAGGTTAAAACCCCGGATGAAAACCGTCGTTTCGGTGAAGTCATCAAGGACATCGAAGCAGAAGATCTGGTGCGTTACGGTCTGATTCCCGAGTTTGTCGGGCGTTTGCCAGTCGTGGCGACCTTGGACGAGCTGGATGAAGAAGCCTTGATGCAAATCCTCACCGAGCCGAAAAATGCCTTGACCAAGCAATATGCCAAGTTGTTTGAAATGGAAGGTTCAGAACTGGTTTTCCGTGAAGATGCCCTGCACGCCATAGCCCGCAAGGCGATGGAACGCAAAACCGGTGCTCGCGGTCTGCGTTCCATCATGGAAAAGATTCTGCTTGATACCATGTACGACCTGCCTTCCTTACAAAATGTCAGCAAAGTAGTGGTGGATGAAGCCGTCATCAATGGCGAATCCACACCATATCTCATCTACGAAAATGTCGAACAGCAGGCAGCAGCAGGCGAGTGACACATTTCCCGTGTACCCTGTCAACGAGGCAGGGTACATCTTCTAATGCCACAGAGAGTATTGGTTATGGCTAAGACTATTATTGTCCCTGTATTACCGTTACGTGATGTCGTGGTATATCCACATATGGTAATTCCCCTGTTTGTTGGGCGGAACAAGTCCATACACGCACTCGATATGGCGATGGATAACGACAAGCAAATTCTGCTGGTTGCACAAAAAAGTGCTGAAGTCGATGCGCCCGATTTGGAAGACGTGCATACGGTTGGCACACTGGCAACCATTCTACAATTACTGAAATTGCCAGATGGAACTCTGAAAGTATTGGTTGAAGGGCTGGAGCGTGCAGAAATCATTGCCATCGACAATGACGGCGATTTTTCGGCAGCCCGCGTGGAAGTCCGGGCATCCATCCCCGGTGATGAACGCAAGGTGGATGTACTGAGCCGTTCACTGGTTGGTTTGTTCGAGCAGTACGTCAAACTGAATAAGAAAGTACCGCCAGAAATCCTCTCTTCCCTTGCCAGTATTGACGATCCTGTGCGTTTGGCAGATACCATCGCTGCCCATCTTGGCTTGAAGATTGCCGAAAAGCAGCGCGTGCTGGAAATGTTGGATGTGGAAGAGCGTATCCAGTACCTGATGGAATTGGTGGAAGGTGAAATTGACCTGTTGCAGGTAGAAAAGAAAATCCGTGGGCGCGTCAAGCAACAAATGGAACGCAGCCAACGCGAGTATTACCTCAACGAACAGATCAAGGCCATTCAGAAAGAACTGGGTGAAATGGATGATGCCGCACCCAATGAAATGGAAGAGCTTGCCCGCAAGGTCGACGCTGCCGGTATGTCGAAAGAGGCCAGGGAAAAAGCTGAGACCGAGCTGAAAAAGCTGAAAATGATGTCGCCCATGTCAGCAGAAGCCACCGTGGTGCGCAACTACATTGACTGGCTGGCTGGTTTGCCTTGGAAGAAAAAGTCCAAGGTCAACAACAATCTGGCAGCAGCCGAGAAAGTGCTGAATGAAGACCACTACGGTCTGGATGAAGTCAAGGAACGTATTCTGGAGTTTCTGGCGGTTCAGCAACGGGTCAAAAAGCTCAAAGGCCCGATCCTCTGTCTGGTTGGACCGCCGGGCGTGGGTAAAACGTCCTTGGGGCAATCCATCGCCCGTGCCACCGGGCGCAAGTTTACCCGCATGGCCCTAGGTGGCGTGCGTGACGAAGCGGAAATCCGTGGGCATCGCCGTACTTACATTGGTTCATTGCCGGGTAAAATCATCCAGAACCTGAGCAAGGTAGGTACTCGCAATCCATTGTTCCTGCTGGATGAAATCGACAAGATGTCGACCGACTTCCGGGGCGATCCGTCGTCTGCCTTGCTGGAAGTGCTGGATCCCGAGCAAAACCACACTTTCGCCGACCATTATTTGGAAGTGGATTTCGACCTGTCGGACGTGATGTTCGTGGCAACTTCCAACAGTATGCGTATTCCAGGGCCGCTGCTGGATCGTATGGAGGTTATCCGCATTCCGGGCTATACCGAAGATGAAAAACTCAGTATTGCCAAAAACTACCTGATCCCCAAACAGCTCAAAAGCAATGGTTTGAAGAAAGGCGAGTTGGCAATCAGTGATTCTGCGGTGCTGGAAATTATCCGTCATTACACCCGCGAGGCCGGGGTGCGTAATCTGGATCGGGAGATTTCCAAACTGTGCCGCAAAGCCGTCAAGGATCATTTGCTCAACGATCGCAAGAAAACCTCCATTACACCGCGTAATATCGAAAAGTATCTGGGGGTAAAGCGTTTCGACTATGGTCGTGCCGACAAGTCCAATCAAGTCGGGCAAGTGACCGGGCTGGCATGGACATCCGTCGGTGGTGATCTGTTAACCATTGAAAGTGCCTTGTTGCCGGGTAATGGCATGATCAAGAGTACCGGACGTCTGGGTGAGGTGATGAAAGAATCCATCCATGCGGCTGAAACTGTGGTGAAAAGTCGCGCCCGCCAGTTGGGGATTACCCGCAAGTTCCTGCGCAAGCACAATGTGCATATCCACGTACCTGAAGGTGCGACGCCCAAGGATGGCCCCAGTGCAGGTATCGGTATGGTGACAGCAATGGTTTCCGCCATGACCCGCATTCCGGTACGTGCCGACGTGGCGATGACAGGGGAAATTACCTTGCGTGGTGAAGTGTTGCCGATCGGTGGATTGAAGGAAAAGCTGTTGGCGGCACACCGTGGTGGCATCAAGCTGGTATTGATTCCGCGTGAAAACGAAAAAGATCTGGCGGAAGTTCCTGAGAACGTCAAGAAAGGTCTCGAAATTCACCCTGTCAAGTGGATTGATGAAGTATTATCCCTGGCATTGGAGCGTAGTCCCTTGCCATTGGCTGATGATGAAGATGTGGATGATGAGGATGGGGGAAGCCCACAAGTAGTACCTGCACCTGTGGTGGAAGAGGAGGATGTTACTCCTGCAAGACCACATTAATACGCTACAATTGAATGAAATACTCCTGCGTGCGTGAAGTCCGTCATTTTGTTGACATATTTTGGATGTCACTGGTATAACTGTCGGGCGTATCCGCATGGGTGGCTCTGCTGGTCAAGAGATGGCAGGGGTGTTTCGGTTTTCCCTCTATAACGATGAATTCACAAGGAAACGATTTTATGAATAAATCAGAACTGATTGATGCAGTAGCGGCTAAGTCCGGCCTGACGAAAGCTGATACTGATCGTGCATTTAAAGCGTTCGTCGAATGCATTTCTGAAGCATTGGCCAAAAATGACCAGGTTGCTCTGGTTGGCTTTGGTACTTTCCTGGTGCGTGAGCGTCAGGAGCGTTCTGGCCGCAATCCGCGTACTGGAGAATCCATTCAAATCGCTTCTGCAAAAATTCCTGCATTTAAAGCTGGTAAAGCTCTAAAGGATGCAGTAAACTAGTGCCCTTTCCAACGACGGGTAGTTAGCTCAGTTGGTAGAGCGTCGCCCTTACAAGGCGAATGTCGGGGGTTCGAGCCCCTCACTACCCACCATCGTTGAAAATTTTCCTTATGCGGAGCGGTAGTTCAGTTGGTTAGAATATCGGCCTGTCACGCCGAGGGTCGCGGGTTCGAGTCCCGTCCGCTCCGCCACTTTTCTCTCGAAAAAGATGCCTCAGTGGCATCTTTTTTATTGCTCTCATTGCTTCGGAGCGGTAGTTCAGTTGGTTAGAATACCGGCCTGTCACGCCGGGGGTCGCGGGTTCGAGTCCCGTCCGCTCCGCCAACTTTTCCCATTTCCTCACCTGTTTTCTTCCTGTATGATTGCCTCTCTGCGCTCGTGGGGCGTGCGCGATATTTATCCATTAACATACTGACAAAAACGTAACAAGCTCATGCTACAAACGATTCATGACAAAGCCAAAGGTTGGGTTGCCTATACTATCGTAGGTCTCATTGCGATTCCGTTTGCTCTGTTTGGCATCAACCAGTATTTTGAAGGTGGCGGCAAGCTGGTCGCTGCCACGGTTAACGGTGAAGAAGTGTCTGTACAGGCAGTACAGAATACGCTGTTGGAACTGAAGCAACAGTTTGGTGGGCAGCTTCCCCCCGGTATGGATGATTCTGTACTGAAAAACAGCGCCTTGGAGTCTGTGGTCAACCAGACATTGCTCCAGCAAAAAATTCGCGAAGGCGGCTACCGTGCCAGTAACCAGGAAGTGCAGGAAGCCATTGCACAGATTCCTGCGTTCCAGAAAGATGGCAAGTTTGATCTGGAAACATACAAAAACTTCCTGAAAATGCAGCGCCGTGATGAAGCCGGGTTTGAGTTCCAGGTGCGTGATGACCTTTCCCAGCAACAGTTGCGCGGTGCAGTGCTGGATACTGCATTCTTGCCCAAGGCTGAAGCTGAACAGTATCAGGCATTACGCAACCAGCAGCGCGAATTGGAAGTTTTTACCCTTAAAGCGGCTGACTTTCAGTCACAGGTCAAGGTCAGTGATGAGCAGATTGCCCAGTACTATGAGCAAAACAAAGCTTCGTTCATGACCGAAGAAAAAGTCCAGTTGGCTTATCTGGAAATCAAGCGGGATGCTTTGGCATCGGCTGTGACGGTTGATGACAACACCTTGAAAAACTGGTTTGAAGATAATGCTGACCAGTACATAAAACCTGAAGAGTATGTTACCAGTCACATTCTGGTCAGCGTGTCTGATCCTGCCAAGGATGCAGCCGCAAAACAAAAGATTGATACCTTGTATGCTGATTTGCAAGCAGGCAAGCGTACCTTTGAAGACATTGCCCGTACTGATTCTGATGACAAACCAAGCGCTGAAAAAGGTGGTTTGATCGGTAGTGTGGTTGCTGGTGAGTGGGGAGCCGAGTTTGAAAAAGCCGTGTTTGCCTTGAAAGCGGGTGAAACTTCGGCGCCGGTCAAGACTGAAGCAGGTTATGAAATCATCAAAGTGACGGAAATCAAACCTGCCATCCAGAAAACTTTTGAGGAAGTTCGTGCCGATGTTAGTGCTGATTACCGCAAGGAACAGGCTGACAAGGCATTCACCGAAAAGGCTGAGACACTGGGGCGTTTGGCTTATGAACAGGATGGTGATCTTGCGCCCGCTGCCAAGGAACTGGGGTTGTCTGTCCAGCAAACTGACTGGGTAACTCGTGCAAGCGGGCAGGGTATTGCCGGAAATGAAAAAGTCCGTACAGCAGCCTTTGATGCCGATGTACAAGCAGGCAAGAATTCTGACCTGCTGGAACTGGAGGATGGTCATGCTGCGGTAATCCGCACGGTAAACAAGGAAGCTGCTACACAGAAGCCACTGGATGCTGTGCGTGAAGAAATCCGTACTAGTCTGCTAGCTACAGAAGCCCGCAAATTGACTGCGCAAAAAGGTGAAGAACTACTGAAAAAGCTGGTGGAAACGCAAGCCTGGAGTGCCATTACTGCTTCTGCTTTGGGTAGTGAAGCCGCTGTCGAAAAACTGGGATTGGTGGGGCGCACCGACAACAAATTGATGCCGGAAGTTGCCAGTCAGGCATTTGCCATGAATCACCCGCAAGCTGGCAAGACCACTTGGGCAAGTGTTGCCTTGGGTAATGGAGACTATGCGCTGATTGCCCTCAAGTCCGTCAAACCAGGTGACACTAAACTGGATGCTGGAGCCAACAGCATTTACAACCAAACAGTTGGACAACGTGAATTGGGTGCGATGCTGCAAGGACTGAGGGAATCCGCCGAGATTGTCCTGCACCCTGAGAACCTGTAACGGGGTATGAAAGTCCATCTGAAAGCGCTGGGCTGTCGCCTGAACGAGGCAGAACTCGAACAATGGTCACAGGAGTTCCGTTCTGCCGGGCATGAAATTGTCCCGAGTGTGCCTGATGCCGATGTACTGGTGTTGAATACCTGTGCAGTGACCAGCGATGCTTCCGGGAAATCACGCCGCCTGATGCATCGGTTGTATCGGGAAAATCCGCAAGCCCGACTGGTGGTAAGCGGTTGCTATGCCACGTTGCAAGCAAACGAAGTGGCAGATGCGATGGGTGTCGATCTGGTTATTCCCAATGCCGAAAAAGACCGTTTGCCGCAGACAGTCATGCAGCGCTTCGAGCTGCCAGTGATGCCTGTCATGGCAACCGAGCCGGGTGAGTCACCACTCTTTATGCGTGGACGGCAGCGGGCATTCATCAAGATTCAGGATGGTTGTCGTTATCGTTGCACTTTCTGCATCGTGACGGTTGCGCGTGGTGACGAGCGCAGCCGTAGTGAAACCGAGATCATCAACGAGATCAATGTATTACATCAGCAAGGTGTGCAAGAAGCAGTCCTGACAGGTGTGCATGTTGGTGGTTATGGCAGCGACATCGGTAGCTCACTGTATGCACTGGTGCAGCGTATCCTGCAAGAAACCGATATACCGCGTTTGCGTTTTGCTTCGGTTGAGCCGTGGGATTTGCCGGATGATTTCTTCAGCCTGTTTGCTAATCCTCGTTTGATGCCACACATGCACCTACCGTTGCAAAGTGGGGCGGATTCCGTGCTACGGCGTATGGCAAGACGTTGCAAGACTGCCGAATTTGCTGCTCTGGTCGCCGAAGCCCGCCGGGCTGTGCCGGGGTTTAATGTAACAACGGATATTATTGTCGGGTTTCCAGGTGAAACCGAAACAGAGTGGCAGGAAACGCTGGCCTATGTGGAGTCAGTTGGTTTTGGTCACATGCACATTTTTACCTATTCGGCCCGTGAAGGAACCAAGGCAGCCCGCTTGCCAGACCCGGTAGCGGATGCTGTCAAGAAACAGCGTAGCCAGAGCTTGCATGTGGTGGGGGAACGCATGAAGCAGGACTGGTTGCAAGCACAGGTCGGGCAAGTGGTTCCGGTCTTGTGGGAATACGCCCGTGAAACTTCAGGCGGACAGCGGATTTATACCGGCTATACTCCTAACTACTATAAGGTTACGGTATCAGTGGCAGATAATGTGTTGCTGGAAAACCGAATCACTTCAACCCGCTTACAAAGTGTGGATACAAGTGAGAGTGTTCTTTGCGGGAGGATGGAAGACGATGAAACGTAGTATGTGGCTGACATTGCAGGCGTTATTACTAACAGTGCTATTGTCTGGCTGTATCTTTTCTTCGGAATCACAACAGGCACGCGATGTGGCAGACAAGTTCTGGCAGGCCGTATTGAGCGAAGACATGGAAACAGCCAAGGATCTGGTGACATGGGAGAGTGCCCAATACCTTCAGTATCTGGATAGCAAAAGTATTGCTGCCCAGCGTTTTGAGACGGGCGAAATCAAGATTCAGGATAATACGGCTGAAGTTGCTACTGTCCTGTACGGTGGTGAGAAAGGTGATATGGTCATTCCTGTGCGTACCATCCTGGTGCGGGGGAAGGATAAATGGCAGGTAGATGTACAAAAGACCATGGGTTCGATGGTCAGTGGTGCAATGGGGGCTGTCGTTGATCAGCTCAACACCTTCATGCAGGAAGGCTTGCGTGATCTGGACAAGGCATTGTCCGATAGTGTTAATGAATTAAACAAGAGCCTCAAGCAAGGGGTTGAACAGTTGCAGAAAGATCTGACAGTTCCCCCACCGCCACAACCAGCATCACCCACTGAGCCTTCAAGCAAACAAGCAATTTAAGAACAAAAAACAACCAAAAAGCCGGTTTTTTAACCGGCTTTTTTTTTGTTTGCAATATGATTGAACTATTCTGTTGTCTGCCTGATCCAACAGTAAGTGAATTTTTGTATCAATATGTTAAGGGTGGGTTGTCTGTGTGGGCAATTCAACGGATACTTGTAGCAAGCTACCCGTATAAAGGTGAAAACTGCCTTTTTGTCAGTCGTTTACTGGCTGATAAATAAAGATGTGTTATGGTGCTTGCGTATTGTTTAGAGGTTCGGTGTAGCGCGTTCACGATAATGCGCAGGTGTCAACTAATATAATCATGCCGGAAAGCCCCATGCCAAAACTAGTTATCAAACAGCAGCTTCCACCGCCATCTGCGCAGGACAAGCTGGCAGCACTTATCCAAAAGGTTCTTCCTGTTGTACTGGTTTTTCTGGTCTTGTCGACAGCGGTTGCCTTTTATATGTCGGTGGGCACAGTCAGTAACAAGACGGAAACAGCCAAGCCCGCAGCCGATGTTCCAGTTTCACAGAAACAGCAAGACAAGCCCGTGCAGGATGCTCCCGTACAAGATGCTGCTGCCACCCAGTCTGTAGGTGGTGCAGACAAGATACCCGCGACTGATGCCGAAACAGGTTTGCCTCCTGGGGTGCAATTGCCGCCGGGGGTTTGCCCGTTGTTTGGGCCGGGAGCCGCTTCCTGCAAACCAGACAAAGAAGACAAGTAGGCAGTACTGGGTTTATTCCATATCCAGAATATGCTTCCATTCTGACGGGGCGACGGGCATGACGGAAAGCCGGTTGCCCTTGCGTACCAGCGGCATATCTGCCAATACCTGTTCTTCCTTGAGTTCTGCCAGACTGATGGTACGTTGCAGTTTGCGTACAAATTTCACATCTACCCGATACCAGCGTGGCTGGGTTGGGTCGCTTTTGGGGTCGTAGTATTTGGCTTCGGGGTCGAAGGCGCTGTCATCCGGGTAGCCTGCCGTGGCGATTTCAGCAATACCAACAATACCGGGCATTTCACAGTTGGAGTGGTAAAATAATACCTGATCCCCGATCTGCATTTGATCCCGCATCATGTTGCGAGCCTGATAATTGCGTACCCCATCCCATGGCTCGGTTCCCACTGTTGCCAGATCGTCGATACCAAATACGTCAGGTTCTGTTTTCATTAGCCAGTATTGCATGGAACTCCCTCAGGTTTTCTCGGGGCTAATCTGTTGTAGGGTGTAACGTGCAGCCCCTGTATTCATGTGTTCTACCATCCAGGGTAGCAATTCCTGCATCTGTTTACCCAGTACCCACGGTGGATTGATGACAAACATGCCACTGCCGGTCATACCCAGCTTGTTGCTGTCCTCCTGTGGGCATAATTCGATTTGCAGGATGTCAGGAATCTGACTGGCTTGTAATTTACGGCTCATTTGTTGTACCCGCTGGCGATCTATCACCGGATACCACAACAGGTAAGTGCCGGTAGCAAAGCGTTTGTATGCCTTGAGCAAGGTTTCAATGACCAGTGTGTAGTCTGTTTTCAGCTCGTAGGATGGATCAATCAGAGTGACAGCACGACGTGGAGTAGGGGGAAGAAGGCCGATCAACCCTGTCAGACCATCCTGTTTGTTGATGCGTACCCGTTTGTCATCGCCCAGTTGCTTATGCAGGTGCTGATAGTCGGCGGGGTGTAGCTCGAACAAGTGCAATGCATCGGTTTTACGCAGTAGCTGTGCAGCCAGCCAAGGTGAACCGGGGTAATGTTTAAGAGTGTTGTCCGGGTTGGCTTGGCGGATCAGGTCGATATACCTGCTTGCACATGCAGGGATTTCTGCTGCTTGCCAGATGGGCTGGATGCCTGCATCAAATTCACGGTTTTTCTGGGCTTCTGCACTGTTTAGCCGGTAAAAACCGCTGCCTGCATGGGTGTCGATGTACCAGAAGGGTTTGTCTTTTTGACAGTAATAGTCAAGTGTCAGACTAAGGGTTAGGTGTTTGAGAACATCGGCATGGTTGCCTGCATGGAAAGCGTGGCGGTAACTGAGCAAGGTAGTGGATTCCGCAAACAGAAACGGGAAACAGGGACGGATTTTATTCGTCCCTGCGGTGGGTGCTGCTTACTTGGCAGGCCCTGGTGTTGCTGGAGCAGCAGTTGCGGCTGCATTACTGCTAGCCTCTGGTGCAGGAGCTGCTACTGGAGACGCTGGTACTGCTGGGGTTGCAGCAGGCGCAGGTGCTGCCGGAGCAGCAGGAGCCGGGGTTACTGGCTTGGCAGGTGCTGTCGTACCTGGTGCAACAGGTGCTGCTGGTGGTGTTGGCGGCAGCATGGAAGGTGGCAAGTTCATGCCGGGTTGCATCCCGAATGGTGCTACCGGGCGTGGAGGACGCGGATAGTTGTTGTTGCCCCAGCCCATATTGGGGAAGTTCGGGCCGTTGTTCCAGGACGGTCCATTGTTCCAGCCCATGTTTGGGCCGTTGTTCCAAGGGGTGTTGTTGCCCCAGAATGGCATGTTCGGGCCATTGTTCCATGGCGCATTGTTGCCCCATACTGGGCCGTTGTTCCAGTTGAATGGCATTTTCGAGCCATTGCCCCAGGATGGGCCATTGCTCCAGCCCATGTTCGGGCCGCCACCCCAGGACGGGCCATTGCCCCAGTTGAAGCCGTTGCCAGGACCATTGCCCCACGACTGGTTGTTACCCCAGTTCATGTTAGGGCTCCAGTCAAAGTTGTCAAAGCCCCAACCACCTGCGCTGACGCTGCCTGCGGCGCTTGCCAGCAAAATGCCTGCGATCATTTTTTTCATGGTGTCTGTTCCCTTCCTAATCGGTCTCGCTAACACAAAACAGGCCGGATAAACCGGCCTGTCGAGTATAACTGTTCTGGCTGAAATCAGTTAGTTTTTGCAGCCGGGCCAGGTGTTACTGCTGGAGCAACAGGAGCTGGAGGCGGAGCCATCATCGGAGCGCCCATTGGCGGCATTGGAGCCAGCATTGGTGCACCCATTGGCGGCATTGGAGCCATGCCAGGAGGAAGCATCATCGGTTGCTGTGCATAAGGCATTGGAGACATCCCTGGTGCGCCATAAGGCATAACAGGGTAGTTGTTGTTGCCCATGAATGGCATACCGCCGAAGTTGTTATTGTTACCCATGAATGGCATACCGCCCATGAAATCTTCGTCATCGTCATCGAAGCTGTTCATCATTTCGTCCATCCAGTACATGGGAGTCCATTCTGGCCAATCGCTTTCTTCATAGTAAGGGCCGTAAGGACCCATTTTCCATTCGCCGTTATTTCCACCAAAGAAATCGCCTGCACTTGCAGTGGCAGACAATACCAGCAGGCTCAAACCAACGATTAATTTTTTCATCTCAAAGCTCTCCTGTGCGGTTATCTCGTATCAGCTCACCATCTGGCTGATCATGGAAATACTATATCAGTATATTCTAATATTGTCTAGTACTGAATAGCGAAAAACCGGACTCGGTACAGGCTGAATTCAGCGGTACATCCCAGGGCTGACGCAACAGGGCATTAGCTTGCTGGAAAGCATAGGCATAACCGCTCAAGTGTGGGCGTGGCTGATGGGCGAGGGTGCGTTTGAAAGCAAAAGTACGGTCATAGAATCCCCCGCCCATGCCCATGCGTGTGCCGGTGTGGTCAAAGGCAACCAGCGGGGTAATGACCAGATCCAGCCAGCGGGCGGGTCGGCTGCGGGCGTAGCAGATACGGGGTTCGGGAATCTGGAAACGGTTGTGGCGGAAGCGGGTATGTTGATCCCAGTGGATAAACCACAAGCGCTGGTCGCGGAAAGGGGACAAAACCGGCAGGTAAAAATGCTGACGGGGTAGTGCCCAGGTGCGCAGGCTGCGTGGATCAGCTTCGCCCCGTACCGGGATGTACAAGGCAATGTGGATGGCTTTACGGAAGTGTGCGTTGCCATGCAGGTGACGAGCAATCTGCTGCGAGAGCCGTTGTTGCTGTTTGCCCGGCAAGGCAGCACGTTGCTGACGGATGTTACGGCGTAGTGTCGCCGGGCTGGAAACTGGCTGGGACATTCGGGTCTTGTAGGCAGAAGCGGAAAGAAATATCTTCAACCCGCAGTTCTTCCCCCGGAATCAGGGTACGTGTCAGGCGGGAATTGGACATGCCGATTTCCTGCATACTATAAAGACCCGCAGCATTTGGCTCAATCAGGATTTGCCCATTACGCCGGTTGCCCAATACCACCCGTTCCTGTTGCAAGGGAATGATGTAACCCGAGCGTTTGCCATTGAGGATTTGCAGCCAATACTGGTAGGTCGCATCCATCAGTTTGGGATGTACGCTGAGCCTGCGAATCTGGCTATCCACACTCTGGTCAGACTCGAACTGGATGTGGTATTTGCCCAGCCCAATGGTGTCACCGTCTTCCAGCAAATGCCGGTCAACCAGTTGCTGGTTGACGTAAGTGCCATTGGTACTGTCAAGGTCTTCCAGAAAGCAATCATCGCGCACCACAGTAATGCGGGCGTGGCGGTTGCTGATGGTGCGGTCAGGCAGGCTGATTTCACAGTGGTTGTTGCGTCCAAACGTAAGGCTGGTTCCCTTGATCGGAACCCGTTTGATCACCTGTTTTTCCAGTATGACGACCAGTTGGGACATGACAAGTTACCTCATGCGCGGATACTGATACGCTCGCCGACCTTGACGGTGGTAGAACGCTTGCTGTTGTGTTTCATCAATGCCTGTACGCTTGTGCCGTGTTTCATGGCAATGGTTTGCAGGGTATCACCCTTGCGGACAGTATGTGTCTTGTGCTTGTTGCTGGCGTAATGGGCTTTTTTGCCAGTACGTGTAGTTGCCAGCCTGTTATAGCCGCCGGATGATTTGCGTGCCAGTGTGCGTGTACTGACGGAAGCAGCGGGCATGGCGTTGACCGCATCCACCAGTTGCTGGGCATGGCTGCGCGGTACAATGATGCGCCCGGAATACTGGGGAATAGCGATACCAGTACGGAAACCGGGGTTCAGGTGCGTCAGTTGGTGACTGTCCAGCCCGACTTGCTGAGCCAGTGCTTGCAGGTCAACCGGCTTGTCGACATGCAGGAATGCCAGGCGGGCGTGGTTGGGCGTATCCGGTAGGGTAATGCCATAGCGCTGGGCATTGCCAATCAGCTCCTTGAAAGCCAGCAGGCGTGGTACGTATTCACGGGTTTCACGCGGCAGCGAGGTCAAATGCCAGAAACTGGTGGGCAAGCCTTGTCGGCGGTTGCGCTCGATTTCTTTTTGTACCCGACCTTCCCCACAGTTGTAGGCAGCGAGTGCCAACAACCAGTCACCGTTGAAATCCTTGTTCAGTTTTTGTAAGTAATCCATCGCAGCACCAGTGGCGGCAAACGGGTCGAGCCGTGCATCATAAGCGCTGGATTGTTGCAGGCCATACAGCCGCCCGGTGGAGGGGATGAACTGCCATAAACCGGCAGCACCGGCATGAGAAAATACGTCCGGGTCGAAGGCACTTTCCACGAAGGGTAGCAGTGCTAGTTCGGTAGGCATGTTGCGCTGATCCAGTTCATGCACAATCATGTGCAGGAATACGCTGGCGCGTTCCGACAGCATGGTCAGTTTTTCCGGGTGTTGCCCGTAATAGTGGATGAAACGCTGTACTTGTGGATTGCCAGTGTGACCATTCAGCTCGAATCCTTGGAAAACCCGATCCCAGGTATTGAAATCAGGGGCGACGCTGGCCGGTTGGGCTTGTTCCTGGCCTGTTGAAGGTCTGTGCAAGGCAGCTTTCTGGAATTTATAGCCATATTGTGCTGTGGTTGCCCTGTTCAGGCGTTTGTCTGCATGGTCGGGTTTGAAATTGGCAAAAAGCAGATCGTCGCTATTGGTGCTGGTTCGTGCGTCTGCTTTTGTCATGTTGCTGGAGCAGCCCGAACCGGTAAACATGGCAATAACGGATGTGGCAAGAAACGCATACGTGCTGGTTTTCATTATTGTTTTACCCTGTAAGCCTGTTGTTGTTATGTAAGCCCCGATTTCATCGCTATAATTAGGCGGGTATGCCGTACATTCGGTCAAACAGCCAAGCCATAAGTTTTTTATAATCAGGCGATGTGAGCCGAATATAATACTTACTCCCTTCATGAACAAGGAAAAACCGCTGAACGTCATCTTCCAGACAGCATCAAAGCCAGCCGGGGTGCAAGCGTGCAGGCACTGGTATGCCACTGTTTCCGGTCAGGCTACCTTGGCGCGGGTACAGGAACTGGTGACAGGCATGACGGCTGACGTGTTTGGTTATTATGCACTGGAAACGGGTGTCCTGACCGGGATGCAGCCCTTCCTGCAAGAATCACGCATTGCCAGCCGTTTCGCTTTGGGTATGGTGCAAGGCGAACAAAACAGTGTGCTTGGCTCGCCCGAGCAACTGCCGTTTGCTTTCCAGAATCTGGATCTGGTGGTTGCCAGCCATGCGCTGGATTGTACCCGCCAGCCGCATCAGGTCTTGCGTGAAATTGAGCGGGTACTGGTTCCTGAAGGGCACTGTATCCTGATTGGCTTTAACCCGTTCAGTTTCAAGGGGCTGGGTAGTTTGCGCCATTTCCACCAGCGCAAGGATGGACCATGCCATTTCTACAGCACCTATCGGGTGCGCGAGTGGTTGCATGTGCTGGGGTTTGAAGTGCGGTCAACAGTGACAGCCGGTTTTAGCCCGGCGTTGGGTGGTGAATGCACCTTTCAGCGTACCCGTTGGCTGGAGCGTCTGGGCGCACGCTGGCATCTGGCAACGGGTAATGTTTATATTATTCACGCCCAGAAAAAGGTTTCCAACATGACGCTATTGCCTGCTTCCCGGATGCCTGCGCGTGTGTTGCGCCCCGGTATGGTGGTGAATCCGGGAGCAGGGCGTATTTCCCCGCAGGAACGTAATGATGCCGAATAACGTAGTTGAAATTTTTACCGATGGTGCTTGCCGTGGCAATCCAGGGCCGGGTGGCTGGGGCGCATTGCTGCGTTACAACGGGCAGGAGCGCGAGCTGTATGGTTATCAGCCAGATACTACCAATAACCAGATGGAACTGATGGCGGCTATTCAGGCGCTGGAAACCCTGACCCGCCCTTGTCAGGTGAGCCTGACGACCGATTCCCAATATGTGCGGCAGGGTATTACCGAATGGCTGGCAGGCTGGAAACGCAAAGGCTGGAAAACCGCAGCAGGCAAGCCGGTCAAGAATCAGGAACTGTGGCAACGACTGGATGCTGCGGCGGCTTGTCATCAGGTTGCCTGGCACTGGGTCAAGGGACACAGTGGGCACGACGAAAACGAGCGGGTAGACCAGCTTGCCAACAAAGCGATTGACGAGAAGAAAACATGAGCCGCCAGATTATCCTCGATACGGAAACTACCGGGCTAGACCCCAAAGAAGGCCACCGCATCATCGAAATCGGTTGCGTGGAAATGCTTAACCGGCGTCTGACTGGCAAAAATTTCCATCAATACCTGCAACCTGACCGTACCATTGATGCTGAAGCAGAGGCTGTCCATGGCATCAGTAATGCTTTCCTTGCCGACAAACCGCGCTTTGAAGACATTGTGGAAGACTTGCTGGCCTATTTACGCGGGGCGGAACTGATCATCCACAACGCACCTTTCGATATTGGTTTCCTCAACCATGAACTGCAACTGGTTGACCCTGCCTACCAGACCATGACCGACTATTGCACGGTGACGGATACGCTGGTGATGGCGCGGCAGATGTTCCCCGGTCAACGTGCCAGTCTGGATGCGCTCTGCAAGCGTTACGAAATCAACAACGCCCACCGTACCCTGCACGGCGCGTTGCTGGACGCGGAGATTCTGGCAGATGTTTATCTTGCCATGACCGGTGGGCAGGTCAGCCTGCTGCTGGGGGCGGAAGATCGTACTGCCCAGTCCGGGGGGGGCAGTGCTGGTCGCCGCATAACTCAGGATGTCAGCCGTTTGCGTGTGATCAGTGCCAGTGCGGAAGAATTGGCGGCTCATGCGGAACGGGTGGCAGCGATTACCAAAGCGGCGGGCAAGTGCCTGTTCGAGGCTTGATCTGTGGTTAGCGTGGTGTAACCGGATACACCGCTGCAAATGGTTCGCCTGCATTCATGCGCTGGATCAGTACCAACAGCCCCTGATTTCCCGCTGTCGCCAGCCAGTTGCGCACCGCATGACCTGCGGCTGTGTAGACCGGGCTGACGCCCATCCCGCCTGCAATCTGTCTGGCTTGCACTTGTTGTTGGTAGAAATTGACGGCATCCATCCACTGCGGCAAGGTGCGGAGACCCTGCAACTCGCCATCACCGGGGCGGGGCAGGTTGGCCGTCAGCAGGTATTGCCAGGCATTTTCCGAATATTCCGGCTCCTGGCTGATGGCAACTGCCAGCCCTTCGTTGAACCATTGCGGCAGTTGTTGCCAGGCGCGGGGTGTCATGCGGCTGAACAGTTCCACATGCGCCCATTCGTGGGCAATGAAATGCCAGTTCAGACCCGCAGGTGACAACAGGATGCGGTCGTCGAGGGCTTCGGCATTGGAGCCATAGGTTCCGCCTAGGTGGATGTAACAGTTGGCGGTGACGCAGGCGTAAACGGGCGGACGGCTACGCACTGAGCCGTACATTGTGCTGATAGCACGTTCCGCTTCCGCTAGGGTTTGAATCAGGCGGGTGCGGGTCATGGTATCCATCGCCGGTTCGACGTAGATGTTGGGGGCAATGGCTTGCAACCCGGCATCGCTGGCATCGGGCAGGGTGTTGCAGCCACCCACTAGCAAAGCCAGCAATAGCGTCAGAATGGGTAATTGGCGCATGATTTTCCCCCTATGATTATGCCCGGATTTTCAGTGATGTTATCAGCGTATGGAACGTTTGACTGGTTGTTTTTCCTTATGACAAATATGCCATAATTCCGTTCACTCCCCGGCTTTATTCAGCTCTGGCAACATGCTGATTCAGACGATGCGTGCTAAAACCGCACTGCTGGATGACAGCAATACTTTTGAGGGCTGCCCATTCCTTGGTGTAGTGTTGCCCCAACCATTCCACTCCGAACTACCCCTCACCCCCTAGCCCCCTCTCCCTCAAGGGGCGAGGGGGAACAAGAAAAGTGATCTCTTAGCCCCTCTCCCCTTGAGGGACGCCCCCTCAGGGGGCTGGGTGAGGGGTAACAGCGAAGCCGCAGAGGGGGGAGCCATACTTTTGTTTGCACCTATTTTGGGGATTCCCTGTAGGCGGGGCTGGTAGCGTTGATGCACAAATCCACGGGCGACCAGTTCCCGCTCCGATTCGTCGAGAATACCTCCCCCACGGGCGAGGGAGGCAGACGAGACAATCAGTCTTCCTTGTATTCCTTGTGGCAAGCCTTGCAGGATTCGCCAACCTTGCCAAATTGCGGCTTGATGGCTGCCATGTCGCCACCTTTGGCAACTTCAGCCAGTGACGCAGCTTCTACCTGGAACGTTTCCATTTTCTTCTTGAAGTCATCCATGTTTTTCCAGATGGCATCCTTGGCTTCGGTTTCGCCCATATCGCTGCCCTCAATGAAGCCATTGATAGGGAACTTGCTCAGGGCTGCAACCGCTTCGGCATTTTTGGCGAAGGCTTCCGCGTTGAACTCTTTTTCACCCTTGACCATCGCTGCCATCGGGCCGAAATGGTATTTGATCATGCTAAAAGCACCTTGGCGGTACTCGATAGCCATTTCTTCCGGGGATTTTTGTTCGTCAGCGATAGCGGTGGAAACGACAGCGATGCTGGTGGCTGCAAGCGTGATAGCCAGGGTTTTTTGGAACAGATTCATTCTGTTGGCTCCTTTTATAGTGCATGGTTAAAAAATTTTGTCATTGGACTGCCTATCTTCGCAATTTGTGCCGCAGTTTTTCAATAAAAGCGTAGCAAGGCGAGTAGTAATTAAAAATCGGTGTCAATTTGCCATTGAAAGTACGCTTGAAACGGTTGATGCCCTGCATCATCGGCTCGCTGGCATTCTGTACATAGCCGCCCCAATCATAAGTATGGTAGCCGTGCGCCTTGAAATGGCGCATTCCTTGCCAGTGCAGGCAACGGTTGGCAAACCCGCTGGCGCGACGCATGTCCTCATTATCCCGATATGCCAGCGAACTGGCAGAAATCAGCAGGTTGACTGTCCCTGTTACAGGTGACACCAGATACAAATGGCATATGACAGGTTTGCCCTGATAGTCACTGCTGAACAGGCAGTACTGCCCTGTGCCAATGGCTTCTGCGTCTTTTACCGTAAACAGTGACATGCCGCGTGAATCGGCAAAGGCATTGTACAGCGGTATGAAATCTTCCAGCCGGGTCGCCATATTGATGCTGAAACGCCCATCCTGCTCACCGCGCCGGATCTGGCTGCGAGCATCCTTGGAAAAATGCTGGAAAATGCGCTCTTCCTCAGGGGTGAGGTCAGTCAGCAGAGTATGACGGTATTCCGTCTGAAAAAAACGCGGACAGGTTGGGGAATAACAATCCATGTACGCGGTGGGTAACAAATAATCTGCCCAGCCCGGCGAATCTGGCTGGCTGAAATAATATTTGCGGATGGGTATGCCAAATTTTTTTTGTATGATGAGCATGGCCTGTTTGTCTTGTATGAATGGGCTACACTGTTGCTCATGATAACAAATTGGAGACACAAGTCATGCGCCGATGGATTGCCCTGTTTGCTGTAATGCTGCTGGCTTTGTCCAGCACTGTAGTCAGTGCCCGTGAAAAGCCGCACCTGATTGACCTGACTACCGAAACCTGCCTGGAAAACAATGCCTCAACTGCCGGGATGCTGGAATGCTACACCCGTGCTGAACGGGAGTGGGATGGTGAACTCAACCGCGTTTACAAGCAGTTGCAAGGTCAGCTCAAACCCAAGGCGCAGGATGCGCTGAAACAGGCGCAACGCGCTTGGATTGCCCAACGTGACAAGGAATTTGAACTGATCAACGTGATAAATGAGCAGATGGAAGGCACGATGTGGATTCCAGTCATGGCGGGAAAACGCACCGATGTGGTCAAAGCAAGAACACTGGCATTACAGTCTTATTTGAACCTGCTCAAAGAGAGTGCCCAATAAACGCCTGAAGGGTGTGACCGGAAGTGATGCTCT
>DILV01000034.1 GCA_002425225.1 Thiothrix sp. UBA5583 | reverse complement strand
ACATCGTCGATGGTAGTGTTGTGTCTCCCCATGTGAGAGGAGGTCAACGCCAGGCGCTTAATCAGAAGCTCTGCTAACTGTTACGTTAGCAGGACTTTTTTTATAGCGATGAAAAATAATAAATAGAGCGTAGCAACTCCTTACGACAATTGCTTGAATAACACTTGGGAGTTGCGTTGGTAGTTATACAGCGATTTCTTGTTGGAGGGTAAATCAGCAATTTCCCCTTTTTCAAAGCCACGTTCCCGAAACCAGTCGGTTGTTTGCGTAGTCAATACCAGCAACCTATTTTTGCCATTGGTTTGTGCCAGTTGGACAATATGCCGTAGCAATTTGTCACCTCGGTTGCCACCACGGTATTGCGGATTAACAGCAAGACAGGCAAGTTCGCCAACGTGTGGGTCATCAGTTTCATAGAGTGCAACACAGGCAATGACTTCACGGTCGCGGGTGATGATATGAAAGTTGTTGATCTCTAGTTCCAGTTGTTCGCGTGAGCGCTTAATCAATGTCCCTGCGTTTTCGAGTGGGCGGATCAGATCCATGATGCCGCTGATGTCTTCTTCTGTCGCGGTCCGCAGGCATTCAAACTGCTCGGCGGCAATCATGCTGCCAACTCCGTCTCGCGTATACAGTTCCAGCAACAAGGAACCGTCCGTGTGTGCATCCAACAGGTGTATCCGTTCTACTTCAGTCTCTATGGCTTCCAGGATACCGGGCAACAAGTCGTTTTGGGAGCTGTGGCTTTGGGCTTCTTCAAGTGTCAGTTCGTGTGGGAGGTTGAGTGGTTGGTGGCTAAGGAAAATCAGTTTATCCGCCTTGAGGGTGGTGGCAGCAGCGATGGCTACTTGCTCATAACGCAGGTTATAGGCTTCGCCGGTTGGTGAATAGCCCATCGGTGACAACAAGACGATGTTATGGGCATCTAGTTGCTGTTTCAGCAAGTTTTGGTTGATTTTGCGCACCAGCCCGGTGTAGCCGTAATCAATCCCATCATGTATGCCCAGTGGACGGGCAGTAATGAAATTACCAGACACAATGCCCAAGCCATTGCTGGAGAGTGATGGCTGGTTTAGAGCATGGGTCAGCAGGTTTTCAATACGAATGCGCAGGAACCCAATGGCTTCCTGGGCTGCCAACAGGGTGGCAGTGTCCGTTACCCTGATGCCTTTGTGCAGGCGAATGGGGGTATTATTGTTTTGCAGGCGTTCGTCGATTTGTGGTCGGGTTCCGTGTACCAGTACCAGCCGTGCGCCCAGGGTTGAGATGATCGCTAGGTCTTGCACAATGCGGGGAAATTGCGGTGCGGCAATGACTTCTCCGGCAAACGCAATGACAAAGGTTTTCCCACGGTGGTTGCGGATGTAGGGTGCAGCTTCACGGAAGAAGGAAACGCTGTTGCAAGTCTGCGCAGTTGTCATGTCGGAGTTGGTTTCGGGGTAGCCAGCAGCATTTGGTCAATCAAATCACAGATACAGTGGATCAACAGCAGGTGGGTTTCCTGTATGCGTGCAGTACTATCTGCCGGAACGCGTAATTCGATGTCTTGTGGATGCAGGAGATCTTTCATGCTGCCACCGTTTTTACCGCTGAGGGCAATGATGTGCATTTCGGCTGCATGGGCGGCTTCAATCGCGCGGTTGACATTCAGCGAATTGCCACTGGTTGAGATCGCAAGCAACACGTCACCTGCTTTACCCAATGCTTCCACTTGCCGGGAAAAAACCCGTTCATAGCTGTAATCGTTGGCGATGGAGGTGAGTGTGGAGGTATCCGTGGTCAGGGCAATGGCGGGCAAACCTTTGCGTTCTTGCTCGAAACGGTTGAGCATTTCCGAAGAAAAGTGCTGGGCATCACCCGCAGAGCCACCGTTACCACAACTCAGGACTTTACCCCCATGTTGCAGGGTGTCGAAAACCATTTGCGCGGCATCCAGAATCGGCTCTTGTAGCTGTTCGAGTGCTTTACGTTTGGTTTCAATACTAGCGATAAAGTGTTGTTGTATGCGTGTTTGCAAGCTCATATGTTAGCCCAGATCGAAGGCATTCCTGACCCAATGTATGTCATCGTTGCCTTCTACTGCAATGACATCAAACCGTGCCTGAGCATCAGGTGAACGGTATTGGAGATAGTGTTGTGCGGTGCGGATGATACGCGCTTGTTTGCGTGGGTCAATACTGCAAATTGCGCCGCCATAGCGGTTGTTTTTGCGGTAGCGGACTTCGATAAACACAATGGTATTGCCATCACGCATGATGAGGTCAATCTCACCTGTGCGTAAACGGTAATTCTGGTGCAAAAGTTTTAGCCCACTGGCCTGCAAATGATTGCAGGCCAGTTGCTCGGTGCTTGTGCCACGTTGGAGGTGTGGCGCTTTGGGCTTATTGTCCAAGCGGCTGTGGGAGGCCATTGGCGAAGGTGGCAAACAGCAGGCTACGCTGTACCTGACGGTTGCCTGCCACACTGATATTCCCGGTTTTGCCATTGACCCGTGCATTCGGGTTGCGGGCAATGCTGGGCAGGTTTTTGGCGATCAGGAATGCATCCATGCCCAGTGCGAACATGCGTGGGTAAGTGGCGTTGTTGAGGGTTCCTGCTTGCAGGCTTTCAATAACCCAAGGGATTTCCGTGTAAATAATGCCATCTAGGTCAGCATCAGCACCGGGGTCGGTGCGCCCGGAGAAAATGTGCGAGGTAGCATAAACCGGGATGCCAGGTGCTTGTGCTTCCAGCAAGGGGCGCATCAGACGTGCTTGGCTGGGGGATGCTGCCAGAAACACCATGTTGGCGCGGTCTTGTGCGGCTGCCAAAGCTGCTTGGGCGTTTTCGGCATAAGCACTGGAGGGGGCATCAGGGTATTTCTGGATTGCCAGGATTTGCCCGCCTTTGCGCTGGTAGTTGGCGCGGAAGGCGGTGGATACCCGGTCGCCCCAACTGGAGTCTGGTGCGAGGATTACTGCCGCGTTTTGACCACGGGCACTGGCAAAGTCGGCAACTTGGCTAGCTTCATCTTCCGGGAGTAGGCCAAACTGGTAGAGTGCTCCCGGAATATTACGGTTTTCGGTCAGATAATTGAGGCTCAGGATAGGTTTGGTTAGTATTTGGGGCTGGGTCAGCAATTGGGCTAGGGATTCCTTATCCAGCGGCCCAACAATGATGTCGGCACCGTCATTGACGGCCTGTTGGTATTGGAGAACGGAGCCACCTGCATCCAGATCATACAGTTGTACCTGTGCAGCGCTACCCAGACTGGTGCGGGCGGTCTGGATGCCTTGCATGATTTCCTGGCTGACTTTGCCGAGTGCGCCGGATTGAGGGAGCAGCACGGCAATCTTGTTGGCAGCAGTCGGTATCAGAGCTGCCTGTACGTTGCCACCTGCATTGCCGTCTTTGCCTGCCATTGCTTGTGCACGGGTGCGGACATGCTGGACTTTTTCGCGCAATGCCGGTGAAAGGCTATTCAGATCGGTCGGCAGGCTGCGTAATGCCAATTCAGCGTTGTTTTGTTGCAGAGCCAATAGGGCGCGGACATAGGCGTGGCGCCCACGGTTTTCCCCGTCCAGTGCCGCAGCCGGAATACCGGCGAGATAACTATTGGTGAGTTTTTCATCGCCAATGGAGGCTGCAATTTCAGCGGCTTGCAGAATGACCCGCTCACGTTGGGGGGGCTGATAGCTTGCCGCTGCTTGATAGTAGCTTTGGGCGGCTTCGCGTTTTTTCCCCTGTTTCATTAACTGGTTGGCTTGTTCGATGGAGGCATCGTTGGGCAAGGCACTGCCAGTTTTGTTACCAGCGATATTTTCTGGTGTACAGCCTTGCAGTAATAGTGTCAGGGCAAATAGGGAGGCATAGAGGCATTTCGTCATTCCGTTACGCTTGTTTTTCTGCATGTTGGTCAATCCTGCTGCCAGTTGGTGGGTGTAAATGTCGAAGGGGAATATAGCATTTTTCAGGACAATAACTGAGTGTTTATTGCTGCAAAATGTCAGGGATTCCCCCGTGATCTGAGGTTACAACAGTGGAGCAATGACTAGACTGACAATGGCCATGACATTAATCAGAATGTTCATGGAGGGGCCTGCGGTGTCCTTGAAGGGGTCGCCAACGGTGTCACCCACCACGGTAGCTGCGTGGACAGATGAGCCTTTACCACCCAGATTACCTTTTTCCACATACTTTTTGGAGTTATCCCACGCGCCACCAGCATTTGCCATGGTCAGTGCCAGCAAGACGCAGCCTAGCAATGCACCAGCCAACATGCCGCCCAGTGCTTCTGGGCTGATCAGGAAACCGACAATGACCGGGGCGCTAACCGCCAGCACGCCGGGCAGTACCATTTTTTTCAGAGCTGCTTTGGTGGCGATGTCGACACAGCGGGCGGTATCCGGGTCGGCATGTCCCTCCAACAAGCCGGGAATCTCTTGGAACTGGCGGCGGATTTCGTTGATCATTTCAAATGCGGCATCACCTACGGCGGTCATGGTGATGGAGGCTATCAGAAAGGGGATGACACCGCCGATGAACATGCCCATCAACACTTCTGGATTGCCAAGGCTCAGCTCAAAACCGGGGTGATGGGTGTGCAGGGTTTCGATGAAGGCAGCAATGATTGCCAATGCAGCCAGTGCGGCGGCACCGATGGCGAAGCCTTTGCCGATGGCTGCGGTGGTATTGCCTAGCTCATCCAGCGAGTCGGTGATTTGGCGTACTTCTTTGCCCATCCCGCCCATTTCGGCAATTCCCCCGGCATTGTCTGCAACCGGGCCGTAAGCATCAATAGCCATGGTGATGCCGACGGTTGCCAGCATTCCAACAGCAGCAATGCCGACACCATACAACCCTGCCAGTTGGCTGGCGATGAAAATAACCATTGCGATGGTGAAGACCGGAATGGCAACAGATTGCATTCCAACTGCCAATCCGGCGATCATGACGGTTGCTGGGCCGGTCTCGCCAGCTTTGGCAATTTTCTGTACGGGTTTGGATGAAGTGTAATACTCTGTGACCAGACCAATGATAATGCCGCCTAAAGCACCACATAATACTGACCACCAGACATGGCTGCTGATGTTCAGGGCGCTAATGTCGATATACGCCAGAACGATGAACAGGCTGGCAGCACTGATTGTGCCGGAGCGCAAGGCAACATCCGGTCTCTTGCTGGACAGGATACGTATTAGCAGAATACCGATAATGGAACACAGCAAGCCTGTGGAGGCCAGCGCCAATGGCAGGAACATCAGGGATTCACGTGAACCCAGCGCCAGCAAGTGCTCTGCCGCCAGGGTGGACGCAATGGCAATGGTGGCAATCATTGAGCCGCAGTAGGATTCGAAAATGTCTGAACCCATACCTGCCACGTCGCCTACGTTATCCCCCACGTTGTCAGCAATAACACCGGGATTGCGGGGGTCGTCCTCGGGGATGCCTGCTTCAATCTTGCCGACCAGATCAGCACCAACGTCGGCACTTTTGGTGTAAATGCCACCGCCAACGCGCGAGAACAAGGCAACAGTGGATGCGCCCATGCCAAAACCGTGGATGGCGTGGGCGGTTTCAGGATCCCCACCAAACAGGTAATACAGTAAACCCAGCCCCAGCAAACCGAGGGAGGCAACGCACAGACCCATGATAGAGCCACCATAAAATGCCACCGAGAGTGCAGTAGCAGCTCCGTGATCGCGTGCGGCTATCGTTGTGCGGACGTTGGCCTTGGTTGCCGAATACATGCCCAACCAACCAGCCGCGCCTGATGCACTTGCACCGACAGCAAAAGCCAATGCTGTTTTCCAGCCTAAAAACACATATAGTGCAGCACAAAGGACGATGGCAAACATGACAAGTATCTTGTATTCACTGCGCATGAATACCATTGCACCGAGATGGATTTGATCAGCAATTTTTTTTACCTTGTCTTCACCTGCGGGATAGCGAAGCACCAGACGGTAAATGTAGAAAGCAATTATCAGACCGATAATGCCTAAGGTGAGAGGTATGACAGCGTAGTTGGGCATACAAACTCCTCTAAGCCTGTTGTGTTATGCAATAAAGTGGCTTGCTTATTAGCGTAGGTATAATTGTGGCAATTTGCAATGAATGTTCAGATGTAAGGAGCAAGAATGAAGCAGGGAACCCTGTACTGCGTTGCCACCCCGATTGGTAATCTGGAAGACATGACTATGCGGGCAAAGCGTATCTTGGCGGAGGTCGATAAGGTATATGCCGAGGATACACGGGTAACACGCAATCTGTTTACCCATTTCGGTATCCAGAATACCTTGGCTAGTCTGCATGACCACAATGAAACGGGGCGGATAGAAAGCATCCGGGCAGAACTGCAACAGGGGATGCAACTAGCATTGGTCAGTGACGCAGGTACACCCCTGATCAGTGACCCCGGCTACAAGCTGGTTCATGCCTTGGGGCTGGAAGGTTTCAGGATTGTACCGGTTCCGGGGGCTAGCGCCCTGATTGCGGCGCTGTCAGTGGCGGGTTTGCCGACCGACCGCTTTGTGTTTGAAGGTTTCCTGCCTGCCAAGCCAGCTTCCCGCTGCAAATGGCTGGAAAGTTTGCGGGATGAATCACGCACACTGGTGTTTTACGAGTCCAGCCACCGTATTGCGGACATGCTGGCTGATGTGGCAGAAGTGTTGGGAGGGGAGCGGCAAGTCGTGCTATTGCGTGAACTGACCAAACTATTTGAAAGCACTTACCGGGGCAAGGCGGCGGAACTGATGCAGCAAATGGCACTGGATGGCAACATGTCTCGCGGCGAATTCGTGGTGGTAGTGGCAGGCAAGGTAGTGGAGGCAGATCAGCCGCCTGCAACAACCCTCAATGCCGATGAGCTGCTGGATGTGTTGCTGAAAGAAGACTTGCCGGTCAGGCAGGCGGCTGCTATTGCTGCCCGCCTGACTGGCTTGCCTAAAAACCAGTTATACAAACAAGCGCTGGTTAAGGCTGCGGCTCCGTGAACGTTGTGGGGATGCTGTCCATTTCCGGGGTATTGAAAATGACGATTTTGGAGGGATCAAGTTCCAAAACCTGTTGACCAATTTCGGTCGGAATCAGACAACGTTTGCCTGCCTGAAAGGTAATGGCGAGTTTGCCATCTGCCAAATCCTGCTGCTGTTGGGCAGTGACGTACAGGTATTTGATGTTGTCACCAACCACAAAATTATAGCGAATATCAGCATCGTCGACATTTTGCGAATGGCTGTTGAGCAATTGGGCAACCTGTTCGCGGGTTTGCTTGCGGCGTGCAGCCAGTTCCCGTTGCTGTTGTTCGGCTTGCAAGCGCTCTTCACGCTCAGTCTGTGCACGTGCCTCATAGAACTGGGCGAGGTCACTTTTTGGTTTTGGTGCAGGGTTCTTTGCCTTGTTTTCCTTGGGTTTTTCCGGTTTCGACTGAGGTTTGCCGGGTGGTTTCCCCTTGGGCTTTTCGGTGGGCTTCGGTTTGGGCTGGTTCGCTTTTTCCACTTGCTCGCTCGTGATCAGCCCTGCCCTCAGGAGTTGGTCGCGTAATGAATTTGCCATACAGGTTCTCTTAAAATTGTCGACAAGTTGATGTGAGAATTGCCGTAAGGCGATATAATACCGCTATTTCTGTGCAACGGTAGAGTAAACCATATGAATATTGATAAGGTTCCAGTGGGGAAAGATGTCCCTGAAAGCGTAAACGTCATCATCGAAATTCCTGCGCTGGCTACGCCAGTCAAGTATGAGCTGGATAAGGAAAGCGGTGCACTGTACGTTGACCGCTTCATGTCCACACCGATGTTCTATCCCGCCAATTACGGTTTTATTCCGCACACGTTGGCGGAAGACGGCGACCCGACCGACGTTCTGGTGGTCACTCCGACTCCTCTGATGCACGGTGCGGTTATTCCAGTGCGCCCGGTCGGCATGTTGAAAATGTCTGATGAATCCGGCGTTGATGCCAAAATTATCGCTGTTCCAGGGCACAAGCTGTCTTCCGGCTATCGCAATGTTGTTGAATACACTGACCTGCCAGAGCTGCTGTTGAAACAGATTCAGCATTTCTTCGAGCGTTATAAGGAACTGGATGCAGGCAAGTGGGTCAAGGTTGATGGTTGGGCAGATGCCGCTGCTGCAAAAGCTGAAATTCTTGCCAGTATCAAGCGTTATGAGGACGAAAAACCACAGGAGATTCCTTTCTCATAATTTGCTATAGTCGCCCGATTTACCACAGGGCAGGCAGGATGCTCGCAAGCATTGATGATTCATGAGTGAAAGACCCCTAAAATTCGAGCGTGATGAACAGCAACTGTTTAATACGCGAGTCATCGTTGCCGCAGTTTTTATCCTGCTTGTCCTGTTGGGCATTGCTGCGCGTGTCTATCACTTGCAAGTGCTGGAAAATACCAAATACGCTGAGCTTTCTCGTCAACACTATCAAAAACGTATTCCCATTCCGCCCAATCGCGGGCAAATCTACGATAGAAACGGTGTGCTACTGGCAGATAGCCATACCCAGCACGTGCTGGAAGTCGTGCGTGACAGCATTGGCGATGAAAACGGTGATGGTAAATCCAACCTAGCGGATGTCGATATGCTGGTTGAACGGCTAGGCAAATTCATCAGTCTGTCGGAAAAAGACGTGCGCGTCTTCAAGCAAAACGTCCGCAAATTCAAGTTCCAGCCTGTTCCCATCAAGGAAAACCTTTCAGAAGAAGAAGTTGCCACTTTCTCGGTAAACCGCCCGCGTTTTCCGGGGGTAAATCTTGAAGTCCGCATGGAGCGCTACTATCCCTTGGGAACCATTGCCAGCCATGTTATCGGTTATGTCGGGCGTATTGATGACCGGGACATGGAGAAACTGAACAAGGATGAATACCTAGGCACTTCCCATATTGGAAAAACCGGGATAGAAGCCTTTCATGAAGGACGTTTGCATGGGCAGGCAGGCTATCACTTGGTGGAGGTGGATGCCCACGGCAAACAGCAAGCAGTGCTTGATGAAAAATCTCCTATCGGTGGGCAAGACCTGTTTTTGGGCATAGACATCAACTTGCAAATGACCGCTGAGCGTTTGCTCAAAAACGAGCGTGGTGCGGTGGTCGCGATTGATCCGCAGAATGGCGAGGTGTTGGCTTTGGCAAGTGTGCCGACCTTTGACCCCAACTTGTTCATCAATGGCATTTCCAACAAGGATTATTCCGAATTGCGTGATAACCCGGATCGCCCGTTATATAACCGTGCCTTGCAGGGGACTTATCCTCCGGGTTCCACTATCAAACCGATGGTGGGGGTGGCAGGTTTGGCTGATGGTGTGATTAACCCTGGGTCGCATGTTTATGATCCCGGTTACTTTCGCCTGTCTGGGCAGAAACATGTGTTTCGTTGCTGGAACAAGCGCGGGCATGGTTCAGTCAACCTGAAATATGCCATTACCCAGTCCTGTGACACGTTTTTTTATGATATGGCGTATCGCATGGGAATTGACCGCTTTTCAACAGCCATGCACAAATTTGGCTTCGGTGAGCAGACCGGCATTGACCTGCCGTCAGAATCAACCGGCTTGATGCCAACTCAGGCGTGGAAGGAAAAACGTCACAAACGTAGCTGGTATCCGGGCGATACGGTCAATATCGGCATCGGTCAGGGTTACTGGTTGGCAACACCGTTGCAACTGGCTCATGCTACTACCATTCTGGCTAACCGTGGCAAGCGCCTGAAGCCGCATGTGCTGCGTGGTGTGCGTATTGCCAAAAACCAGGAAGAGGAAGTGCTCAAGCCGGAGCCTTTCCCCACGATAGAGACAGAAGAACGTTTTTGGGATTTGAATGTCCAGGGGATGGAAAACGTGATGCGCCCCGGTGGTACAGCACGGGCGGCAGGTGCGGGAGCTGCATACCGGATTGCGGGAAAGACAGGTACGGCGCAGGTTTTCGGTCTTGCGGGGGGCAAGTACAATGCAGGGCGTATTGCCAAACGTTTGCGTGACCATGCTTTGTTTGTCGGTTTCGCGCCTGTGGATGATCCTAAGATTGCTGTTGCGGTCATCATGGAAAATGCCCTTGGCGGTGGCGGTAGTGTTGCTGCCCCAATTGCCAGAAAGGTGATGGACGCATACCTGCTCAAGCAGTACGACAACGATGAAACACTGGAAGCAGACAAAGCCACAAGCACAGCTACGCCAGAGGAAGATACTCATGATTAGTCATTTCCTGCCTGACTGGTTGACCCGTGCTTTGCAGCGAGTAGACGCGGTGTTGCTGGCGGCTTTGTCCCTGCTGGTTTTCATGGGGCTGGTAACGTTATACAGTGCCAGTGACACGAATATGGCAATGGTCTATCGGCAAGGGGGGCATTTCCTGCTCGGTCTGTTACTGCTCGTGATTTTTTCCCAGATACAAAGCAAGAACCTGCGGCAATGGTCAATCTGGTTGTATGCGGGTGGCTTGATATTACTAATTCTGGTCGAACTGTTCGGGGTGGAAAAAAAGGGGGCGCAACGCTGGCTAAATATTGGGATCGACATTCAACCATCTGAAATCATGAAGTTGGCAGTTCCCATGATGGTAGCCTATTATTTCTCTGAAAGACCGTTACCGCCACGTTTTCTGGATATTGTTGTGGCGTTGGTGATTGTATTTGTGCCGATGCTGCTGGTTATGCATCAGCCGGATTTGGGAACATCCCTGTTGATTGCAACGGCAGGATTTTTCGTGATCTATCTGGCGGGTATGTCGTGGTGGCTGATTGGTGGTGCAGCAGTATTTGTTACGGTAGCTGCACCGTTAATGTATTTTTTCGTGATGCATGATTACCAGCGCAGGCGTGTTGACACTTTGTTGAACCCCGAAGCAGATATTTTGGGAACCGGATACCATATTTACCAGTCAAAAGTAGCGATTGGTTCTGGAGGGGTTTACGGAAAAGGCTGGTTGCAAGGCGATCAGGCGCATCTGGATTTCCTGCCTGAGCGGCATACAGATTTTATTTTTGCGGTATTTGGCGAAGAATTTGGGCTTATCGGCAATTTGGCATTGCTGGCGTTGTATCTGTTCATTCTGTGGCGTTGCTTGTATCTGGCGACCAAGGCTGAGGATACGTTTGCCCGCCTGCTTGCTGGCAGCTTGGGTTTGTCGTTTTTTTTCTACCTGTTTGTGAATACCGGCATGGTGACAGGTCTGCTCCCTGTCGTGGGTGTGCCATTGCCACTGGTCAGTTATGGTGGGACATCCGTCGTGACCCTGATGATGGCATTTGGCATCATCATGGGTATGAAAAAGCGCAAACGGGTTTATCAACGGGGGGATTGAAGAATCACTGGCTTCAATCACTTCTTACTGTGAGGAAAGTGAGATGAAGATCGTATACGATTCACAGCGATGGAAAAAACAGATGGGCCAACTGGCAGGTGGTGTCCTGATTGGTCTGACGTTGGCAGCGTGCAGTACTGGCCCCAATGGTATGCAATGGCCTTGGGTGTTTAGCCCTCCTGTTGCACCGCCGACCAGACAGCCGACGCAACCACCTGTCACTACTCCTCCCCGTGCCACTGTGCCCCCCGTTACTCAGCCACCTGTTACTACTTATCCTCCCGGCTTGCACGGTGATTACGCCAATTACCCTGCTATGCGGCAATTTATTGGCAAAATGAACCGTGAACACGGCTTTGATATTGCCTTTCTGGAGCAGACATTTTCAGGGGTACGGCGTGATGGCGAGGCTCTTACCAAAGTGGGTGCTCCTGCTGAAGGGCAGCCTTGGCGTGCTTACCGCCCGATTTTCCTGACGGAAGAACGTATCCGTGGCGGGGTGGATTTCTGGAACCGTTATGGGGCACTGCTGGATAGCGCTTCCCGCCAGTATGGGGTTGCACCGGAATATCTGGTTGCCATCATCGGCGTGGAAACCCAGTACGGCAAGAATACTGGCAAGCACAATGTTTTGCAGGCATTGACCACACTAGGTTTTGATTATCAACGACGTGCCAGTTTCTATCAGCAGGAGTTGGAGCAGTTCCTGTTGCTGGCGCGTGAGGAACGGGTTCGTCCGCAAATCTTCAGCGGCTCTTATGCTGGGGCAATGGGCTTGGGGCAGTTCATTTCCAGCAGCTACCGTACTTATTCCATCGACGGCAACCGTGACGGCAAGCGCGATTTGTGGAATCCGCAGGATGCTATCCCCAGTGTTGGTAATTACTTTGCTCGTAATGGCTGGAAAGCCGGGCAGGATGTGGCAGTTCCGGCTTCCGTTGGTGGGGCAGCACTCAGTATGGCGGAAACCACGCCGAAAAAGCCTTCACGCAGTCTGGGTGAGCTGATCAATGCAGGCGTGAGGCCGCAGGGTTCCATGAATTCCAGCCGTGTTAGTCTCATCAAGCTGGAAGGTAGCACTGACGAGTATTGGGTCGGTGGTGAAAACTTCTATGCGATTACCCGTTACAACCCGAACGCCAAATATGCGATGGCGGTTCATCAGCTTGCACAGGCTATTCGTCAGCGTAAGTTTGGTTTGTAGTGTGTATAATCACCGTGCTGACCCGTAAATCAGGTCAGCACGGTTTTGTTTTGGGCAAACAAGAAAGCTGAAAAAATATGATGACAATAAATTGGCAACGCCACGGTTTCCTGATGGTTTCTGTGGCAATGGGGGTGGCAGCCTGTAGCGGTAATGGGGCAAAAAGCCCGGAGTTGGCTGCTGTTGTGGAGAAACCAAAGGATAGCCATTTTGAAGCACGTAGTGCCTGTGGCAATGATCCGTCTTACACCATTGAAGGTAAATCATACAACGTGCTGGATTCCGCCAACGGTTACGCCGAGCAGGGTACGGCGGCATGGTATGGCGCTGAGTATCAGGGGACAGAAACAGCCGGGTGTGAAGTGTTTGACATGTACACTTACTCGGCAGCGCACCGTTCTTTGCCGATCCCGACTTTTGCACGCATCACCAATGAACAGAATGGCAAAAACATTATCGTCAGGATCAATGACCGTGGGCCGTTCGATTCCAGTGACCTAGTGCAGCTTTCGTTTGCGGCAGCCAATGCGCTGGGCATCAAGAGCCGTAACGGTACGCCGGTCAAGGTAGAAGCACTCTCTCCAGAACAGTTTGCAGGTCAGTTACCGCCACAAACGCCTGTGGCAGCCAATACGGCAGGTAAGGCAGCCCAGCAGGCGATGCAACGCAAACAACAACAGATCAAGCCAGCGGACACTTCCAAAGTGTATTATGTGGTGGCTGGAACCATGCCTGACCGTAATGCCGCGCTGGATATGTTCATCCGTCTGACGGCTGCGGGTCTTGCCAAAACGGAAATGGCGAGTGCCCAAGAAAAAGGCCGCGAGGTTTATCAGGTTCGGGTTGGGCCGCTGTATAATCAGGATCAGATTGATAATGTGAAAGACACATTGTCAGGTAATGGGTTGGCAAACTTCCGGGTAGTTGCCCGGTAATCATCATCTCCGCTACCATTGCAGGCTTGTAACGTCAACATCATGTCAGCAAAAGGACTTTTAATGTTTATAAGGATACTTAAACCGCTGCTGTTGGTACTGGTTTTATCCTGTGGGTATGCAGGTGCGGAGGAAAAACAGGCGGCAACACCAGCTCAACCGGCTGAAGAATTCCCCACACAGGTTGAAACAGCACCTTACAATGATCCGTCCTTACCCACCGAGGTGATTGCACTGGCTCCCGGTGTGCCGGAAGTCGAAGCTAGAAGTTACCTGCTGCTCGATTTCCAGAGTGGTGAGGAGCTGGCAGGGTTAAATGCTGGTATGAAGGTGGAGCCTGCCAGCATTACCAAACTGATGACGGCATACATCATTTTTCAGGATCTGGGCAAGGGCAAGGTCAAGCTGGAAGATGAGGTGTTGATCAGCGATCGTGCTTGGAAAATGGAAGGTTCCCGCATGTTTGCCGAGTTGGGCAAAAAAGTGGAATTTGGCAAGTTGCTGAAAGGTATGATCATTCAGTCTGGTAATGACGCAGCAGTTGCCTTGGCAGAACATGTTGCGGGTTCCGAGGAAGAATTTGTACGACGCATGAACCAGACTGCGACGGAACTGGGCATGGCGAATAGCCGTTTCGTGAATGTCACCGGCTGGCCTGCCAAAGATCACTACACCACGGCTCGCGATATTGTGAAACTGGCAAATGCGCTGATTAACGAATTCCCTGAGCATTATAAGTTGTACGGCGAGAAAGAGTTTTCCTACAACAACATCCGCCAGCAAAATCGTAACCGCTTGCTGTGGCTGGATCCAACTGTTGATGGCATGAAAACCGGGCATACGGAATCAGCCGGATACTGTTTGGTCGCTTCAGCCAAGCGTGACAACATGCGCCTGATTTCCGTAGTACTGGGAACCAAAAGTGAAACCGCCCGCGCCGAAGTCAGCCAGAAGCTGCTGGAATATGGCTTCCGTACCTTTGAAACCCACAAGCTGTATGATACTGGTGCGGTACTTGCCAAGGTCAGGGTCTGGAAGGGCGAGGAAACCGAAGTGCCTGCCGGTATTACCCACGATTTGTTTGTCAGTATCGGCAAGGGTCGTTACGATCAGCTCAAGGGGGGGATGCAGGTTGATAAAGGCATCGACGCCCCCATTAAACGTGGTGACGTACTCGGCAAGATCATCATCACCGATAGTGAACTGGGCAAAGTCGTCAAGGAAACCCCCTTGCTGGCACTGGAAGATGTCGGGGAAGGTGGCTGGTGGCGTGGAATGATTGACAGCGTACAGAAATTGTTCGCTGATTAGGCAGGAGCAAGGTAGTGGAGCGTTTCGGGCGTGAGCAGGAACTGGTTATGGAGTTTCCTTGTGATTTCCCCATCAAGGTGGTGGGGCATACGGATGTTGCCTTCCAGATACGTATTTGCGAAATAGTCTGTCGTCACGACGACAGTTTTGGTGAAGAGCGCCTGCAATACCGTCACAGTTCCAGCGGCAAATACCAGAGTTTGACTCTGAACCTGAGGGCAACCAGCAAGGAACAGATTGATGCCGTCTATCAGGATCTGAAAGCCTGCGAGTTGGTGTTGTGGGCTTTGTAGATCAGTTTGCCACATCAGTTTTGCGCATCCGGGTATTGGGGCGGGAAGACTACCAGCCTGTCTGGCAGCGGATGCAAGCCTTCACCCATTCCCGTACTTCCAGCGCGCCTGATGAAATTTGGCTTGTCCAGCACTCGCCAGTATTTACTCTGGGGCGTAATGGCAAGCCTGAGCATGTGCTGGCTCCGGGTGATATTCCGGTGATACCGATTGACCGGGGTGGGCAAGTGACCTATCACGGGCCTGGGCAATTGGTGGTTTACCTGCTGCTGGATATTCGCCGCAAAGAGCTGGGTGTGCGTGATCTGGTCATGCGCATTGAGCAATCCGTGATTGAACTGCTGTCACACTACGGCATTACTGCGCAGGGCGACAGGGATGCTCCTGGTGTTTATGTGGATGGGCGAAAAATTGCGGCACTGGGTCTGCGCATTACACGCGGTCATACCTATCATGGTTTGAGCCTGAATGTGGATATGGATCTGGAGCCGTTCCAGCGGATTAACCCTTGCGGTTATGCAGGTTTGCAAGTGACGCAATGCCGGGATTTGGGGATCGGGCAAACCCCGTTTGAACTTGCCGGGGAATTGTGCGAGTGTCTGGCGCAGCAGTTGGGGTATGCCGCACTGGAATGGTGTCAGGTTCAGACGTAATACGTACTTTTCGTCATCACTTTTGACATAAGCGGCATCAGCAGTTTGCGTACCGGGAGCGGCAGTTTTGCCCCGCCCGACTGCATTGCCACATCACCATGATGCGCTTCGTCTGCTTTCATCTTTTGCAGGATTGCCATATCAGCCAAGGCATGGGCGGGCAAGCGATTGATGTGTTCTTCCAGATGCTTGATGACCTGATCTTCGGTTTCCTTGACGAAACCCAAGCTCCATTTGTCACCGATTTTGCCTGCGGCAGCACCAATCGCAAATGAACCCCAGTAGAAAAACGGGTTGAGCAGGCTTTTTCTGCCACCGAGTTCTTGCAGACGTTTGTCTGTCCAGTTCAGATGGTCATTTTCTTCCATGGCGGCACGATCCATCTGTTCCTTGATGTCCGGGCGGTTGGCGGTCATGGCCTGCCCACGGTATAGACCCTGGGCAGACACTTCGCCGGTATGGTTGATACGCATCAGCCTGCTGATCAGTTTGCGTTCCTCGTCACTGAGTGGCGCAGTTTCCTGTATACCTTCTGCTGGATTTGGGCGTTCGGTAGTGGGCGCGGTCGCATGTACCACGCGCATAGATTGGTCAATTTCTACCAGAATTTTGTCAAGCAGGCTGAGTGTACGCATTGAATATACCTCCGGCGCTTACTTTGCTCCCTGTTTACTCAGGAAGTCTATGACCTGTAGCAACTTTTCCTCACTGCCCAACATGCTTGGGCTGGTCAAGTACTTGCCATTCACGATAATGGCAGGTACGGAATCAGCTTTGGATTTGTGCCCGATTTCATCAGCACGTGTCAGCACGGCATTCAGTTCCATCGACTTCAGGACATTGTTGACTTGCTCTTCACCAAAGCCATTTTCGGTGAAAAAGCGGCGCAGGGCATCATCGTTGTCGATCTTGCGGCGCTGGGTCTGGACGGCATTGAAAATCTTGCCGTGGATTTCTTTCTCGCCTTTTGGATCCAGCATTTGTCCGACGTAGAACAGTTTGGCGTGGAATGTCCAGCGCGGGCTGAGCATGGCTGGGACGCGCTGAAATACCACATTGTCAGGCTTTTGTTTCAGGAACTTTTCGATGGTCGGTTCCAGCGACAGGCAATGTGGACAACCGTACCAGAACAATTCCAGCACTTCAGCCTTGCCTTCCGTATTTTGGATGGGAATGGCTGGTGAAATCACTTTGTAGTGGGTTCCTTCCTTGAAGTCTTCAGCGTGGCTGGATTCTGGTACGCAGCCTGTAATCAGAAATAACGCCATCAGCAGGCCAAAGGCGCGGCTAAACACTCGTTTCATCGCTAGGTATCTCCCTGTGCATCTATTGGTATTGCGTTCAAATGGTCTTTATCGTTGTGTCAAACCCGTATAATGAGACCTGCACCCTGACTCAAAGTTCACCATAAGAATGCAATCCTGACAGGAACATGTTGACCCCCAGGAAAGCAAACAGGGTGATAAACAGGCCAACGATAGCCCACCATGCCATCGGTACACCGCGCCACCCTTTGGAGAAACGCAAATGCAGCCATGCAGCATAGTTCAACCAGACAATCAGTGCCCAGGTTTCTTTCGGATCCCATGACCAATAGCCGCCCCACGCTTCTGCTGCCCACATCGCGCCAAGAATCGTGGCAATGGTGAAAAAGGCAAAACCAAGGGCAATGGCCTTATAGGTAATGTCATCAATCATTGCCAACGATGGCAGGCGGGTGGCAGCGAAACCTTGTGGATTATTGCGCTCACCCCGTGCCCGTATCAGGTAGACCACACTGGTCATGGCAGCCAGAGCAAATGCCCCGTAGCCAACGAAATTGGCTGGCACATGGATTTTCATCCAGTAGCTTTTCAGAGCAGGAACCAATGGCAAAATCTTGGCAGCATCGCGTTCAAAACTGTACCACAACAGGAAGGCAACAGCGGCGCTGATAACCAGCAGTACAAATCCACCCAGCGAGCGGTTTTTGTAGCGTTCCTCATAATACAGGTACAACAAGCCGGTAATCAGGCAGAACAGGATAAAGACTTCATACAGGTTGCTGACCGGAATGTGCCCAAAGTCGGGGTCAATCAGGTATGACTCAAACCAACGAACCATCAGACCAGTGAAGCCCATCACCAGTGCAACCCAAGTCATGGCTGAAGCAGTTTTCAGGGTAAAGGCATGATTGGTAAACAGGCCACCAAAATAGGTGACAGTTGCCAGCACAAACAGGGCGCTCATCCACATGATGGCGGACTGACTGGAAAACAGGTATTTCAAACCAAACACGACTTCCGCATTGGCGTAACTATCGCCATATAGCCAGATACCCAGCAGACTACACACCGCAACGGCAATGCTATAAGGCTGGAAGGCTTTCCAGTACCAGCCTTGTGCAATCAGAGCCGGAGCGGTCAGGGTCAGGATGATGATCTCATAAACATCCATCGCACCGCTGTATTTGGCAAAGACAAACACGGTTGCTGCCAGTACAACGGCAGCCCACCCCCAGTCTTGCAGAGTTAGACGCTTGAACAGGCTGGGGCGCTCAAGCAGGGATTCAATTGTTTCCTGTGGAACTGACATCTTGCACCTCTTGTACCATTGCTTGCTGGAAGGTTTTCTGCAAGCTGTTGAAATAAAGCTCGAACTCGGGCTGGTTGCGGTTGGCACTGCCTGCGACCACTACCTCTGCCTGATTATTATCCAGTGGTTTGATCCATACCCATACCCTGCGGTGCGTCACGTAGAACAACAGGAATACCCCGATGGTCAACATGGCGCTGCCAAAATAAACCACATCCTTGCCCGGTGAACGGGTAATTTGCAAGCCGGAGGCTTCAATCTGTGTGAAACTGCTCAATTGAACGAACCAAGGGGAGCCATAGGCAGAAATCTTGTCGATAGCCAAGATGCTGTCATCAAAAAACTGCCAGTCTGCCTCGCTCAGCTCAGATGTGATGCCCTCCTGCTTGAGGGTTTCCACATACACAGCCCGCAGGGAAGCATTCAAAACTTTCATAAAGGCTTCTGAAGCACTTTCCTGCTTTTCTTGGGGGAAGCGCTCGGCAATTTCCTGCGTAATGCCATCAGCCCCTTTGGTGGCAAACAGCATGGTCAGGCGGATCATGGATTCGACCACCTGTTTTTCAACCTCAGGATTTTGCACCGTGGCTTCCTGCATGGAACTGCGGGTCGTTTCAACTGCCGATTTTTTCACAAGCTCGGCATCCTGGATATTGGACAAAAGCCGCATGAAACGCTCAATACCGCCCTTGGCATCTACTGGGATGTGCAGGTAACGGAAAGGTTCCGCTGGGGTGCTGCGGACACCGCTGATGTAATAGTTCTGCCCTTTGATGCTGACGGGGTTCATGTAGTTCTGGTATTCCATGGCCTGACCGCTGGCATCCCGCAGTTTGAAGGTCACGCTGGGGCCGATGTTTTTCTTGATCGCTTTGCCAGCTTCGTCTTCCATGTCGTTGATGTTGAACAGGCGGAAATCATTCACTTCCAGCTTGAATTGCTGCTCACTGCTGGTTAGGTTGTAATCACGGAATACCTTACCATCCAGATCCTGTGCTGCATAGCGGGTACTGAACGGGTGCAGGCGCAGTTTGACCTCAGAACCCCCATCTCCAAAATTGGCCTGATAAAGGGCAATGCCCTTGTAAATCAGTGGATGGTTGACGGAAATGGTTTTTTCCAGTGGTGCAGGCAAATCCTTGTCATGGATCAGAAGGTCACTTTCAAACGATTTAGGCATCCCGGTGGAATAATGCTCTACCCGGAATGCTTTGACTTCCACCTCGAACGGCAGATGCTGGACGTAATAGCCGTCCCGCATCGGCAGGAAAATGATGTTGGCACGGTTGCCTTCCGGGATGTCGACGTTGCCACGGTAGGAGAAACTGGTAGCGGGCAACTGGCTAATCGCTGGTACGTCTGACGCAGGAATGTTGCGGGTTTCGGGTGTGAGTTTACCTTGCCATTCCGCCACCATCAATGGCAGGCGACTGTCCATCAGCCCCCCCAGGCAGATAACAATGATGCCGATGTGGGTCAGCCAGTAACCCCAGTGGTTACTGCCACCTTTCATGGCCGCGATGACCGTATGACCATCTGCTGTTTTCTGACGCATCCTGAAACCTTGGTTGGTAAGCAGGCGTTGTGCAAACGATTGCGCTTCTGCGGCTGGCAGGTGGGTTGTCAGGTTGTGCTGGTGTTTCATCGCCCGTAACGACTTTTCCTGCACGTTTTCACGGAAGTGGCGTAATTCGCGCAAAACGCCGGGGGTATTGCGCCCTACGCAGGTTGCGATGGAGATGACCAGAAATGCCAGAATGGTGAGAAACCAGACGGCAGAGTAAACATCATACAAGCCCAACATGCGGAACAGGTCAAACCAGAACGAACCAAATTTAATCTGATAGTCGGTATAAGGCTGATTTTGCTTGAGGATCGTGCCAATGATCGAGGCAATTGCCACAACTACCAATAGGGTAATGGCCAGATTCATGGAACCCAGGAAATTGATCAGGCGCGTACTGGTAGAGGGAGTGTTTTTCATACCGCAGTCATTGAGTGTCAGGATGGTGCATTAAAACAACAAAGGGTGGCAAATGCCACCCCCTGTTTTACGCTGAATTGTTACCAAATGGTAATTTCATTACTGAAGACCGGCAATGTACTCGGCAACAGCGTTGATTTCAGCATCCGTCATGCCAGCAGCGATGTTGCGCATCATTTTGCCTGCATCGTTGGCACGCTCACCTTTGCGGAATGCGTTCAACTGGTTTTTGACATACGTGGTTTGCTGACCTTTCAGGGCAGGGAAATTAGCAGTAGGATTGCCAGTGCCGGTTGGGCCGTGGCACGCAGCACAGGCTGCAACACCAGTGGCATTGTTGCCACCTTTGTAGATTTGCTCACCCAAAGCAACCTTGGTTTGGTCAGCTTCGCCGCTTTTGACAGGTTGCGCAGAATAATAGGCCGCCAGATCAGCCATGTCCTGGTCACTCAATGGTTTTGCCATTGGTGCCATGGTGGCATTTTTGCGCTCGTCATTCTTGAAGTTCATCAACTGCTTGACGATATAACTTGGGTGCTGACCAGCCAGTTTGGGCCATTCTGGGTTGGCACTGTTGCCATCCATGCCATGGCAGGCAGCGCAAGTAGCGGATTTGGTTTTACCAGCTTCAGCATTGCCACCTTCCGCCCATACGGAAGTTGCAACGCTAACAGCCAGGCCAGTCAGTACAAGCATGAGTACTTTTTTCATCTCGAAGTGCTCCTAAGTATCTACAAAATCTGTCATTCGTTGTCTGCATCCTGGGTTGCTCCCCGTGCTACCCTGATCAGGATGCATCGCCTAACCGTCTTGTCGCGGTTGAGGCAATAACTTGCAATCATGTCTGGCGCATTTTAATCTGACCAGCCTGACGCAGGCATACCATAATCCACACGCTCTACAGCTTTTCCGGTGTCTGCAACCACACTTGGAGCAGGGGAACCCGGAAAACGACTGGATTGTATAACATATTCTGTTCCTGTTCCGCAAAAAATATTAGAGAACGCTAACATTATGAACCATTATTTTCAGCAGGCTGCTTTCCTGCAAAGTGCAACAACGCGTAAAACCCTGCCTGCTGAAGGTGGGTTGGAAATTGCGTTCGCAGGTAGGTCGAATGCTGGTAAGTCCAGTGTAATCAATCAAGTATGCTCGCAAAAATCACTGGCGCGAACCAGCAAGACGCCAGGGCGCACACAGTTGATTAACTTTTTCCGTTTGCCGGATGGTCATTTTCTGGTGGACTTGCCGGGCTATGGCTATGCGAAGGTACCAGAACAGATCAGGCTGGAGTGGCAAAAATTCATTGAAGCCTACCTGACTCAGCGTAATACCCTGCGTGGTATGGTGTTGGTGATGGATATACGCCATCCCATGACGGATTACGATCAGACCATGTTGCGCTGGGCGCAACGGTGTGGTTTGCCAGTACATGTCCTGTTGAACAAAGCCGACAAGTTGACCCGAGGTGCTGGTGCTAATGTGTTGTTGCAAGTACGCAAACAAGCCGCTGGGTTTGGGGTTGTTTCAGTGCAGACATTCTCTGCGCTGAACCGGCAAGGGCTGGATGAGTGCTGGGATATGCTGGAAGGGTGGTTGGGGCGATGACGACCCACTCTCCTGTATTCAGGATAAGTTAATTTGTTGATGTTAGTATGGTTCCTGTAGAAAAGGAACCCCGGCCAAACAGGGGGTCTAAAAAGCCGGGGCTAATTAACAGGTTTGGATTGGGGACACCAAACCTGTATCCGCAAACAGGAAACACAAGCGCCGGGCTTAAGCGCTATTTATTTGTGTTCCCCGATAGCTTCGCGGAAACTCAAAAAACTCTTGGGTTCTCTCGGCAAGATTGACAGCGGTGTTTAGTTGGCGTTTGCTGTAAGAAACAACAAAACGTTCCGAAAACTCGGATTTATTCAAGAAACGTATCAAACCTATCTGCTGCTAAAGGTATAGCAAAAGTTTTCCTCTTGTCAAGATGCAAAGTCTACATTCCTGACGTTATCCCGCATTTTAAAAGCGCCGCTCCCAATAAGGGCGGTCGCTGATGTTTTGTCCTAGTGCTGCGGTAGGTGTGGAACCTATGATAACGGTTACATTACGGGGGCGACCACCACGCAGCAATGTCATATGAACTTTGGAACCTGTGCGTAAATCACCGACCATGTTTTTGACATCGACCGCATTGCTAACAATCCTGCCATTCAGGCGGGTAATAATGTCTCCCGGCAACAGTCCGGCTTGTTCAGCCGCAGAACCTGGCAGCAAGCTGACGATTACCGCCCCACCATTGGGTGGTATGCCAGCGTTTTTGGCGAGGGATTCAGTCATGTCCCCAACTTCTATTCCTAGCTGTCCCCGCTCAACTTTGCCAAACTGCACAATCTGATTGATAACTCCGGCTGCCGTATTGATGGGAATGGCAAAGCCAATGCCCAAGTTGCCACCGCCCTGATCACCTAAAATGGCCGTGTTGATACCAATCAGTTCTCCACGCAAATTGACCAGCGGGCCTCCCGAGTTACCTAGATTGATGGGGGCATCGGTCTGAATGAAGTTTTCATACTCACTGATGCCGGGATTGCGGTGTAACGCACTGATAATGCCGGATGTAACAGTCTGCCCAATGCTATACGGGTTGCCAATGGCAACGACAAAATCCCCCACGCGCAGTCGGTCAGAATCGCCGAAACGCATGGCAACCAGTCGGTCTGGTGGTATTTGCAGGATAGCAAGGTCGGCTTTAGGGTCAATGCCGACGATTTCAGCCTGAAATTTGCGCCCATCCGTTAAGGTAATCAGGATGTTGTCAGCACCATCAATAACATGGTGGTTGGTGAGGATGTGCCCACGTTGGGAATGAATGATGACGCCTGAGCCTGTACCGCTGATAGGGCGGTCACCGGGTAGTACGTCACCAAAAAAGCGTTTGAAAAAAGGATCATTCAATAGTGCGTCGTTGCTGCGCTGGGAGCCTTCTGTCGTGATGTTGACGACTGAAGGTGTGACTTTTTCCAGCATGTCGGAAAGTGACGGTAACGGTTGACCATTGACCGCTGTAGGAAGTGCAGCCAAGGCACTGTTGAATGCAACGGCTGGCGATGTCAGTGTTGCCAGAATTGCCACCGTGCGTATCAGGGAACTCAGGGTCATTCTCGTTATTCCGCTTGCTGTATTGTCTTGTGTGTACTGATTGTCCTGCGTGTGTGCTCTCAGGCGATGTGTTGCCGTGGATTCCACGCAAACAGGGAACGCATCCGGGCATAATACTCTTTTTGTTCAATAGTATCAGCAGGTGGGGTATTTACCAGCAGCGCAATATAGAGATCCCCGGCGGGTTGCCCCGGCATCCCCCGGCCTTTCAGGCGCATCTTTTTGCCTGATTGTGAACCTGGCGGGATTTTAAGGTTAATCTTGCCTGCTGGAGTGGGTACGGCAATGCTTTCTCCAAGAGCTGCCTCCCATGGGCTGATAGGTAACTCAAGGTGAATATCCTTGCCATCCAGTTGATACAGAGGGTGTTCCCGCAGCCGGATTTTCAGATAAAGGTCAGTGCCGCGCGGGCCTTTGCCGCTGAGTCGCAGTTTTTGTCCATCGCTAATGCCAGCAGGGATTTGTACCTGTAAACTTTCCCCGGACGGTAGCCGAACGGTTTTTCGTGCGCCGTGGAAGGCATCTTCCAGGGGTAACTGGATGGCGACTTCTGCGGTTGTACCTGCTTCACCACGCTGAAAGCCGTTGCTCCCTGCGCGTCTGAAACCTGTATTGCCACCAAACAGGGTTTCAAAGAAATCACTGAAGCCACCGCCATTGCTGCCGTTGGCATCAAATCCATGTCGGGCAATGTCTTCAAAGAAGGAGGCATTGTATTGAGATGCCTTGCCTGCCCAGTTAGGTGGTGGTCTGAAGTTGTCGCCTGCCCGCCAGTTGCTGCCGAGCTGGTCATACTGAGCGCGTTTTTCCGGGTCGCCAAGTACTTCGTTGGCTTCATTGACTTCCTTGAAACGGTCTTCAGCACCTGCATCCTTGTTACGGTCAGGATGATATTTGGCAGCCATCCGGCGGAAGGCTTTTCTGATGTCGTCCTGATTGGCGCTGCGTTCAACCCCCAGGATTTTGTAGTAGTCCTTATATTCCATGTGATACCTCTGTCGCAGAGTCTACGACAAAAAACGCCGCTGTTGCGGCGTTTTTGCTGATAGCAGGTAATTTTATCGGGTTAGGATGTTACCTGATGAAACGATGGAGCCATTCCCCGTATTTTCAAGGGAAAGGTCGGTGACGTGATTTGATATTATTCGATATTTTGTACTTGCTCACGCATTTGCTCAATTAATACCTTGAGGTCGACGGCGGCTTGGGTGGTTTCGGCGTCGTTGGACTTGGAAGATAGCGTATTGGCTTCACGGTTGAGTTCCTGCATGAGGAAATCAAGACGGCGGCCTACAGGTTCATCCCGTTCCAGTACGGCATTGATTTCATCCAGATGCGCCATCAAACGGTCAAGTTCTTCCTCGACATCCATGCGTTGGGCGAGGATGACGAGTTCCTGTTCGATACGGTTATAGTCTGGTGAAATTTGTAGCTCTTCAATGCGATTGAGGATTTTTTCGCGTTGAGCCGTAATGATGCCGGGGCGATGTTTGCGGATGCGTACCGTGATTTCGGCAATCTGGTCGCAGCGCTGATAGAGAAACTCGGCCAGGCGTTTGCCTTCACGCTCGCGCATGTCCAGCAGGTCTTCCAAGGCATTTTGCAACAATGCTTGGGCATGGGCGGTGAGAATGTCCATATCAGGGGTGGAATCCTGCGCAACGCCGGGCCAGCGCAGGATGTCTACGGCTTTCAGCGGGTCAGGATTGTCTGTAATGGTTTCGAGCTGGCGGCAGGCAATGATCAGGGCGCGAGCCAGTGGCTCGTTGATACGGATTTCATTGTTATTGCCCTGTGCTGGATTGAAGCGTAAGTTGCATTCGACCTTGCCACGTTTGAGATTGCTCTGGATGATTTCGCGGAAGCTATTTTCCAGGCTGCGGAATTCCTCGGGTAGGCGCAGGCTAACATCCAGGTAGCGGTGGTTGACGGTGCGGACTTCCCAGTTAAGTGTACCGTGTTCGGTAGTCAGTTCACGATGGGAAAAGGCGGTCATGCTACGGATCATGGTTTTTGCTTCCGGTCTATTGTGTTGGCTGAACATGATAGTCGATTTGTTCGGTGAGTTCATGCTTTTGCCGCAGAATGGCGCGGGCGCATGACCAGATGGCGATATGTCTGATGCCCTGATTGCGTAACAGCAAGGCCAGTTCCCGTGCGGTTGTGCCGGTGGTGATGACGTCATCGAAAATGGCAATGCTGTGGTAAGGGGGTAGACTGGCTATCTGGAATGCCTGTTTCAGGTTGGAGAGGCGTTGTCGGGAATCCAGTTCGGTTTGTGGCAGAGTGGCTTTGCTTCTGACGATGGCGTGTGTCAGCAACGGGATTTTCAGGGTGCGGGCGAGTGGTCTTGCCAGTTCCAATGCCTGGTTGAATCCGCGTTGTTGCAGGCGTCGGCTATGTAGCGGAATGGGCAAGATGGCTTCCGGGATCTGTGCTATTTGCGGCAGGATGCCATTGCTGGTCAGCTCGCCAAGGGTGGCAAGTGAACGAAGGTTTTTGCCGAACTTGATGCCAAGCAGCAGGTTGCTGATGGGGGGCTGGTAGGCAAAAGCACTGACGGTTTCATCACAATCCGGCAGGGGGGCATGGTATTCGGCAGACAGCCAGGGTAGTTCGGCATGACAGGCATCACAAAGGGGTTGCCCAGAGCTGCATGGATTGCCGCAAAAGTCACAATCAGGTTGCAGCAGTCGGTCTGCTGCTTGCCGAAACGCTGCTGTAATATTCATGATGAGGGGCGTTTTTGCTGATACATGCGAGGCAGGGCAAGTGCCAGCCCTCCCAGCATTCCGTAAATGTGAGAGCTGTATATGACCGGGGCATCAATCAGGTTAGCAGACAGGGCTGTGCCGCCTTGTGCCCAGTCCCATACGGTTTTGCCACAGATACCACCCAGGATTAGCAGGGCAGTCGTCCATTCCTTTTGTTGCAACATCTGTATGCCTGCCAGCATGAACAAGCCGTATAATATGCCGGAAAAGCCTGCATACCAGACCAGTTCCTGATTGAAAAACCATAAGCCAGTTCCGACGCATGTGCCGATGAACAGGGTTTGTCCAAGCCAGATGCGCGGAGTGGGGGTGGGTTGCTGAATCAGGGTCAGTAGCCAGAGTCCTGCTAGGTTCAACCCCAAATGCCACAGGTTGGTATGTACTAGGTTGCCTGTCCATAGCCGCCAGAATTCACCCTCAATAATCAGGTGGCGCTGAAACAGCAGGTCTGGCTGAAAAAATTGCAGCAGTATCAGTATGGCAGTTAATGCCGTGGCAAAAAGATAGGCTCGGCTACGGTGGTCGTGCAGCATGTCGGTTTTGTCATGTTCTGGAGTGTGCAACATGCCTTGCATTATGCCAGAATCAGATCAATGAATATTACTATGATGAGGATAAACGGAATGGTTAAGCAGGGCGCAGTCAGGCGCAAACAGGGTGAGGCAGGTTTCTCACTGACAGAATTGATGATCGTCATTGTCATTATTGGTATCTTGCTGGGGCTGGTGTTTAGTAACCTGAACGTCATGGGTGATGCACAAAACCTGAAAGCCAAGAAAGAAGTCGGCGACCTGAAGGTCAAGTTGGAAATGTTCCGGGCTGATAACGGTACTTTCCCGTCTTCTGGTGCGTTGAATGCGCTGGTGACAAATCCGGGTAATGCACCACGCTGGCGTCAATACATGAAAGCCCTGCCCAAAGATCCGTGGGGTAACGATTACCGCTACCTGAACCCAGGCACGCATGGCAGTGAAATTGATGTTTACAGTATCGGCCCGGACAAGCGTGAAGGTACTGAAGATGATGTGGGTAGCTGGCAGCTTGAGTAACAAGGCCAAAGGTTTTTCCCTGCTGGAAATGCTGATCGTCGTGCTGGTCGTCGGCATTCTCTATTCGCTGGCAGGTTCCATGCTGACGCAGACAGTAAGCGATCCGCTCAGTGAGGAGGTAGATCGTTTGCGTGAGCGCGTTTTGCTGGCACAGGATGAAGCCGTTGTCCGCTCCCAGGCACTAGGGCTGCAACTGGATGAAACAGGTTATGCTTTTTACGAGTATTCAGGGTTTGGTGGCTGGAAGCTGATTGAAAAGGATAGCTTGTGGCGACGTCATGAGTGGCGCGGCAAATATCAGCAAACCCTGTATTTGGATGGACAGGCGGTTTCCCTGTCACGCAAGCAGGATGAAGGGCAAAGCAAGCCACAAATTTCCATTTTACCAACCGGGGAAATGCGACCGTTTGAATGGCATCTGCGAGATGGGCAGCGTGAAAGCATCGTAAAATTTGATGCGCAAGGTCGCCTGCTGGATGCTGCCAGGGGGGCGAAATGAAAACGCAGTCCGGTTTCAACCTGATTGAAATCATGTTCGCTTTATTGCTGCTGGGGCTGGTAATTGGTGTCAGTGTGGAAACCAGTACAGGTGATTTGTTCGCTTATAACCGTGCTAGGGATGCCGCCATGGCTCGCTGGGTAGCTTCCAACCAGTTGGCAGTTGTGCAATTGAAGGGAGATTTTCCAGCCATTGGCAAACGTTCAGGGGATGCAGACATGGGCGGGATAACTTGGCAATGGCAGCAAGAAGTGCTGAAAACCGCTGATGATGACTTGCGCAGGGTACAAGTGTCAGTGTTTCGTAAAGGCAATGACAAGGAACTGATTGCCATGCAGGTTGGCTATCTGGCTAATCCCAATCCAAAACCACGCCCCAAGGTTGTTGCGCCATGAGGCATTCACGCGGTTTTACCTTGCTGGAACTAATGATTGCGCTGGCTGTATTCGCGTTGATGGTGACGCTTTCCTACAGTTCGGCGTCGATGCTGATGGATGCCAATCGCAACATGCAAGGCAAACAGGCTGCGTTGCAGCAGTTGCAGCGGGCGTGGGTGATGCTGGAGCGCGATGTACACCAGATGGTTTTGCGCAAGGCCAATATGGGTTACGGGGAAAAAGCCCCTGCTGTGCAGGCGCTGGATGATGCTGGGGCGTTGCTGGAGTTTACCCGAGGTGGCAATCCTGACATGGGTTGGGAGCTACGTCAGGAAGGGCAAATGCGCAGTTCCTTGCAGCGGGTGCGTTATGTGCTTGAAAAAGGTGTGCTGGTACGACAAAGCTGGAATCTGCTTGACCGCGCAGATTCCCAGGAGGCGGTGGGGCTTGCTTTGCTGGAGGGGGTCAAGGACGTGGGTATCCGTTTCATGGATGAGAAAAAAGCGTGGCGGGATGAGTGGCCTGAAGGGAAAACACTGTTACCTGCTGCGTTGGAAATAACGCTGGAGCATGATAACTTCGGTGAGATGAAGCGGGTATTGCTGGTACATCCATAAGAATTTTCTAATATTCTGTTGTATTGACTGGAATTTGGAAGGGTTAAACGATATAGTTCCGCCTAGATTGAGAGGGGATGATGTTCTATGGCAAACAGCTTCTGTGACAAGGGCATGTTTTCCCCTCAACTCGTCTTCAATACTACCGCTTTGAGGAAGTTTAAACGCATGTATACAAGAAAAATTGTGCTTGGGTTTCTAACCTCGGCGCTTTGCGTCTGCTTGCCGTCCGTGGTAGGGGCGGCAGAGATTGTGCGGATTGATGCAGCCAGTTCCCAGACGTATTCGGTGCTCGGCAGTACCGTCATCCCTTATAAAGAAGTGACCCTTGCCGCTCAGGTTCCTGGTGTGGTAAAGGTTGTGGCGGGTGAGGTCGGTTCGGCGTTTAAACAGGGAGAGGTCATCGTCCAGGTGGATGAAACCCAGTTGCTCGCCAAGCGTAATGCCATTCTTGCCCAGATCAGCATCGCCCAGGCATCGGTGCAGAATTCCCAGACCCAATATACCCGTGAACTGGTTTCCCCGCGTAGCAAAGATGTCGGTGCAATGCCCGGTTTTGGCTTGCCTGCCATGTTTGATATGTTTGCTGTGCGCCCGTTTGCTGAATCTTTCATGGGGAACTATGACTCGGATGTGGGGCGTTACTCCGACCTGATGAGCAGCGCCACTGGGGTATCGCAGGCACAAAGCAATTTGCAGCAGGCTGTGTCACAGTTGCAGGAAATTGATGCAGCGCTGCGTGATGCCAAATCCATTGCTCCCTTTGAAGGCATTGTGCTCAGCAAGCTAGTGGAAGTGGGAGATACGGTGCAGCCTGGTCAGCCATTGATCAAGTTCGGTTACGTCAAGTTCAAGCGCTTGCAGGCGGATGTGCCTTCCGGCTTGGTGTCCAATCTGAGTCAGGATATGGTTGTGCCGGTGCATATTGATGGTAAGGTTCGTACCATGGCCAAGGTTTCGCAGATTTACCCGGTGGCTGATCCTGAGCGCCATACGGTGACGGTGAAGTTTGATTTGCCGGTAGATGTAGTGACTGCACCCGGTATGTATGCGGAAATCCATTTGCCGGAACGCAGCAAGGATGCCTCCAAAGTGGCAGTCATCCCGCGTACTGCCCTGCTGAGTGGGCGTAGCCTGCCAAGCGTGTTGGTGGTCAGGGATGACAATGTTTCTGAATTGCGTCTGGTCAGACTGGGTTCTGATCAGGGTGATGGTATGGTTGAGGTGGTCTCAGGCGTAAGCCCAGGTGAGCGGATTATTGATCAGCCGCCTGCTGGGGTTTCCTCCGGTTGGATGCCAGATAAAAAATAGTAGTTTACCAGTGACGGTATATGCCCATGAATGATTCGCAGCACGACGCAACCCACGCGCACCCGCACCACAATCCAGGGATGGCTGGCTCCATGGCCAGGGCGTTTATTACATCCCCATTGTCCCTTTTGTTGCTGCTGGCATTTTTTGCCGTCGGTGTTTTGGGCATGTGGGTAACGCCCCGACAGGAAGATCCGCAGATTTCCGTACCGATGGTGGACATTTTTGTCCGTTATCCAGGGGCGTCGGCACAGGAGGTTGAAAACCTCATTTCCCGCCCGCTGGAAAGCATCATGTACGAGATGACGGGGGTGGATCACGTTTATTCCTATTCCGCCCGTGAGCAGTCGATGGTGACAGTACAGTTCATCGTCGGGGAGCAACTGGAGTCGTCACTGGTCAAGCTGTATGACAAGCTGGAATCCAACAAGGACAAGATTCCGTTTGGCGTGCAGACACCGCTGGTCAAGCCGAAGGGGGCGGATGATGTGCCGCTGGTCACGCTGACCTTGTGGTCGAACCAAGTGGATGATGCGAACTTGCGACTGGTGGCGCTGGATGTGTTGCAAAGCCTGCGTGAGGTGAAAAACACCAGCCAGAGCTTCATTGTGGATGGTCGCCACGAGGAGCTGAAAGTCGAAATTTTGCCAGAGCGTCTGGCAACCTTCGGGGTTTCGCTGGAACAGGTGGCGAATGCCATCCGCATGGCCAATTCTGAACGTAATACCGGGGCGGTGGAGCCTGACCAGCGCGTTTTCCGAGTCTATAGTGGCGCTTTCCTCAATTCTGCTGAAGATGTGAAACGCCTGATGGTGGCCGTTATCGACGGGCGTCCTGTGTATGTGCGTGATGTGGCTACCGTTACTGAAGAACCCAGCGATGCCGGGCGTTCAGTTGGCTATTACACCGGTTCTGCGCTTGCCAGCAAGGAAGTGGCTGATAATGCACCTGCCGTAACACTGGCAATTGCCAAAAAGCATGGTACTAACGGTGTGGATGTTGCCAACGCAGTCCTGGACAAGCTGAACGTGCTGAAAGGCCGCATCATTCCTGACAACGTGAATGTTGCTGTTACCCGTAACTATGGGGAAACAGCCAAAGCCAAGGTTGACGAGCTGATCCTCAAGCTGTTTGTGGCGACAGGTATCGTAACCTTGCTGGTATGGTTTTTCTTGGGTATTCGTGCTGCGTTTGTAGTGTTGATTGTCATCCCAGCAGTTATTACCACCACGGTATTTTCGGCGTGGATCATGGGTATGACTATTGACCGTGTAAGCCTGTTTGCGCTGATTTTCTCTATTGGGATTCTGGTCGATGATGCGATTGTGGTGGTGGAAAACATTTATCGCCGCTGGTTGCTGATCGAAAATACCGATGTTGATACTGCCGTGGATGCGGTGCGCGAAGTAGGCAACCCGACCATTCTTGCAACTGGTACTGTTATTGCAGCCTTGTTGCCGATGGGGTTTGTCAGCGGGATGATGGGGCCGTACATGCTGCCGATTCCGGTGCTGGGTTCCGTGGCGATGGTGATTTCACTGTTTGCTGCGTTTGCCTTTACGCCGTGGTTGACCAACCGTTTCAAGCCATCCCTACGCAGTTTGCATGATGCTGCTGAAAAAGAGCACAAGCAGGCAGCCAAAATGGAAAAGTTGTTCCGTGGCATGATTGTGCCGCTGGTGACAAACCGCACGAAAGGCATGGCTTTCCTGATCGGTATTATTGTGGTGTTTTTCATCTGCATGTTGCTGTTCTATCCGTTGAAATCCGTGCGCGTAAAAATGTTGCCACTGGACAACAAGCCCGAGTTCAACGTGGTATTGAACATGCCGGAAGGGACTGCTTTGCCAGTTACCGCCAATCTGGTGCATACGCTGGCAACCAAACTGAAGGAAATTCCTGAAGTCACTGCCTTGCAAACTTATGTGGGCACAGCTTCACCGTTCAACTTTAATGGTCTGGTGCGCCATTACTACCTGCGCCAACAGCCTTGGCAGGCCGACATCCAGGTGCAATTGACCGACAAGCACGACCGTAAACGCACCAGTCATGAGATCGCTGTAGAGGCGCGTGCCTTGCTTCAGCCTTTGCTGGAAGGCAGCAATGGCAAGTTACAGGTTGTGGAAATGCCGCCTGGTCCACCTGTATTGCAATCCGTCGTGGCTGAAATCTACGGGCCGGATGCCAATACCCGTCGGCAGGTTGCCGCAGACCTGACCAAAATGTTTGAAGAAGCCGAGAATCTGGATGATGTCGACAACCTGATGGAGGAGGATCACCAGATCCTGCGGTTCCAGGTGGATTCCGACAAAGCACAGCGTAACGGCATCACCGCAGAAGATGTCAACCGTACACTGGAAATGGCGATGGGCGGCTTCATTCTGGGTGACATCAAGAAAAATGCCCTGATTGACCCAACCCGGATTGTGATGCAGGTTCCGTTGAGCGCACGCTCGCAGATTTATCGCCTGTCGCAATTGCCGGTTACAAACCGCACAGGGCAGTTCGTACCTTTGCATGAGTTGGGAACCTTTGTGTTTGACCAACAGGATAAGCCCATTTACCGCAAGGATTTGCGTGCGGTTGAATTCGTCACGGCTGAAACGGTCGGGCGTTTGGCAGCACCTGTATACGGTCAAAGCCAGGTAGAAGACTTGCTAGCGAAAGCTAACAATGGAGCCGGTTACGTAACGCCGGATGGAACCAAACTGGTGGATGAAGCCTACTGGCTCAAGTCCCCGCAAGGCGTGGAAGCCAAAACTGCCTTTGAATGGGGCGGTGAATGGACAGTGACGTGGGAAACGTTCCGCGACATGGGGATTGCGTTTGCCGCCGCGCTGGTGCTGATTTACATGCTGATTGTGGCGCAGTTTGGCAACTTTACCTTGCCTGCCATCATCATGGCTCCGATTCCTCTGACCCTGATCGGGATTGTGCCGGGTCACTGGCTCATGAACGCGGAATTTACCGCAACTTCCATGATCGGTTTCATTGCTTTGGCAGGGATTATCGTGCGCAACTCCATCCTGCTGGTAGACTTTGCGCGGGAGGCGGTGGCGTCAGGCGAAACGGTACTGGAGGCAGTCATCCATTCATGCGAAGCACGTACCCGCCCAATTGTGATTACTGCACTGGCACTGTTTGGTGGCTCGATGGTGATCCTGTCTGACCCGATTTTCCAAGGGATGGCAGTATCCCTGATTTTTGGTGGTGCAGTGGCAACCTTGTTGACCTTGCTGATTATTCCGTTGGGTTGTATCAGCGCGGGCGAGTCCATGCATGTTTGTCCTGATCCCCGTGACCCTACAGGAGGGGGAGCAGGTGGCGCAACGCCGGAATCTTCCAAGCCACGCAAAAGTGTAGCGAAAATGGGTAAATCCGTGGTTACTTATGCGGGTATGTATGGTGTTTCCCTGATGCAGTCGGTCGCACAGGGTATCGGCGGCCTATTTGCTGCGGGTGGAAAACTGATGCGCAAGTCCAAAGAGCGCAAGGCAGCAAAGCGTGAGCAAGAGCGTCAACAAGCTAAAGCCAGAGTATTGGCTGCGGCAGCCGCAGTGCGGGGGAATGCCAAGCCCGCACCTGCTGAGCCGGTAGCGGCAGTTTCGGCTGTTGTGGTGGAATCGACAGCAATCGAGGTTGCCAGCGAAACGTCAGCCCGGCAACAACATGAAACAGAAGCGGCAGTACAGCCTGTGACAGAACCAGCCGCTGAACAACAAGGGGAATCAGGCAGCACAACGGTAGACGATGCTGTATCCTCTTCCACCGAATCGAAGGAACGGAGAAAATCCCCAGGTAGACGGGGAATAAAACTCAAGACGGATATTTAATCTGAAGGAAGACGACACTTATGAAAACGTTCAATAAAAAGCAGCTTGCCATCGCAGTTGCCACGGTAGCAACCTCTGCTACGCTTGGCCTGTTTGGCAGCAATGTATGGGCTGAAACTAGTAATTTGCCGCCTCCACCGCCGGGGCCATTCATGACAGAAGGTGCGGCACAGGAAGCACAGGCTAGCGCGGCTCAGGGGGCAATGGCGGCAGTAGCGCCTGTTGCTCCTGAAGCGCCTGCTGTTCCTGTTGCTCCTGAAAAGCCAGTAGCACCTGCTGTGCCTGCAACGCCTGAGCAACCGGCAGCGCCTGCTGCCCCGCAAAATGCCGCACAAATACCTGTTCCCGCAGTTGAAGCGCAACCTGCCGCTGCTCCTGCTGTGGCTGAAGTAAAAGCACCAGAAGCACCTGCTGTACCAGAAATGAAAGCGTCAGAAGCCCCGGCTGCTCCAACCGCACCGGCTATTGCTGAAGTAAAAGCGCCAGAAGCTCCGGTAGCACCTGTTGTACCAGAAATGAAAGCGCCAGAAGCTCCGGTAGCACCTGCTGTAGCAGAAATGAAAGTGCCAGAAGCCCCAGTTGCTCCAGCCGCGCCTGCCAATGCACAGCAGGCTCCTGTGGAAGCAGCCGCTGCTCCAGTAGCCAGCATTCCTGCTGTACCACCTGTGCCTGCTGCTCCAGCCGTGCCACAAGTACCAGCAGCTCCGGCGACACCTGCTGTGCCAGCGGTTCCAGCCGTTCCAGCCATTCCTGAGGCTAAAGATTTGGCAGTTCCTGCCGTACCAGCAGTTCCGGTGGCGCCTGCGGCTCCTGAAGTGACAGCACCACAGATTCCTGCTGTACCACCAGCACCTGCGATGCCTCAAGCCAATGCGCCAGCCGTACCAGCCGCCCCTGACATGAGTGCTGCTGCCCAGCCTCCGGCAGTGCCACCAGCGCCTGTGGCCCAGGACATCAAGGCTCCAATGCCACCGGTCATGCCGCAGCCGCCAGCATCCTACTACTACCTGTATGCCATTCCCATGCCTGCGATGCCTGAAGGTGGCATGATGCCGCCTCCACAAGGCGGTCAGTACATGGCTCCGCCAATGCAGGGGCAATCCATGCAGGCACGTCCAGCCATGCCACAGCAAATGATGCAGCAACGTATGCAGATGCCTGACATGCGTTTCATGCCGCAACAGGGCTTCCCAATGGGGCAGGGCGGAATGCAACAGCAGCAACATCGCGGGCAAATGATGATGCCTCCGATGCCGCAGCAAATGCAGCCCCAGTCGCAGCAGGAACCTATCAAACAGTAAGTCTGGCGTGTCCCGCTCTTTTGCAAGGGGCGGGTTGCCAGAACAAAACAGATGAAGTGAGTCAGGCAATGATTACGCTGATCGGTAATCTCAAGGGTGGAACAGGCAAGAGTACTGTAACGTTCAATCTGGCGTTATGGGTGGCGACCCGGCATAACCGGCATGTGGTCGTGTATGATCTTGATCCGCAAGCGACAACACTGGATGCGTTTGAAATCCGGCAGGAAGAAGGTTATTTGCCTGCTATTCAGCCGCAGACAACGGTCGGGAGTCTGGGAACGGAAGGTGGTCACTCGGAAGTCCTGGTAGACATAGGGCTGGCGGACATGGCAGCACTGGAACAGGCGGTGAGCCAGGCTGACCGCATCCTGATTCCGGTTTCTCCCAGTCAGGCAGATGTCTGGTCAACCCAGCGTTTCCTGAAAATGGTGGAAACCATCCGGGCGGGCAAGCCTGTTGAACTGCTGGCTGTTATCAACCGGGCAGACACCCATCATGCGGTGCGTGAAACTGATGAAGCAGCAGAGGCTATCCAGATGCTGGATGGAATCCGTTTGCTGGAGTCGCGTTTGTACATGCGTACCACTTATCGTCGGTCATTCAGTGAAGGGCTGGCGGTATTTGAGATGGAACCGCGTTCCAAAGCCGCAGCCGAAATCGAAGAACTTGGGCGTACACTTTATCCTGTTTAATACATTCTTTTAATAATATCTAGGGTCTAGGGAAAAGGAGATTCAGATGCATATTCTACGTTGGTTAATGAAACATCCTATTTTGCTGGCATGGTTGCTGGCGGTGTTGGCCATTTTGCTGAATTTCGGCATGGGTGGCGCAGGGGATAAGGCGGGCAAGGGTGATCATGCAAAAGACACACATAGTGCTCCGGCTCATCCTGTCGATGCTGGCAAGCAAGCTGTTTCAGCACATGGTAAGGATGCGGCTCCTGTTGCCGGGCAAGCTGTAGCAGCACCAGCCGTTGTGGTTGCTGAACAAGTACCTGCGGTTGCCGCTGTTCCTGCTGAGCAAGCACCAGCCGTTGCAGCCCCTGCTGTTGCGCCTGTTGCCGAGCAAGCTGGCGCAGTTCCAGCTCCCGTTGCGGCTGATGCCAATGCTGCTCCGGCAGCAAGCGAACAGGATCTGTTGCGTGCTGCCCGTGAAGCCTACTGGAGCAATGAACTGGAGCGTGCTGCCGAGTTCTATGGCAAATTGCTGGAGCAAAAACCTGATTCACTGGATTACAAAGGCGAGCTTGCCAATGTGTTCTGGAAGCAGGGTAATGCCAGCAAGGCGGCTGAACTGTTTGCGGACATCGCTCCGCAACTGGCTGCCCAGGGGCGTACCGGTGAAGCATTCAACATGAAGTTGTATGTCGACATGGTTAACCCTGAATTAGCCAAAAAAATTGATGCAGCCCTGAAATAATCATTTTTCGGCAACATCTGTGAAAAAGCCGGTGTGGCGTTTGACACGACTCCACACTGGCTTTATTGTCGTACAGATAACAAGATTATCAAGAAAAGCAAAACCGGGTTACACGGTTGCTACTACCAAAGGAAAGGACGGAAGATAACGATGAGCAGCGCCTTGGAAACAGCGTAAACGCATTCACAGTACCGGTGTCGGCTGACAAGGGATGTTGGGTAGAACCGGATGAGAGGACAGGAACCGATGGTAAAGAGTGGCAAAACATCCGAGCTTGATGAAATCGAGCACGAATTGCATGGTGTAGAGGATGAGTTGCAAGATTTCGAGCAACGTCAGGTTAATGTGACGCGAACTCTACAGATGATCGTCTATCCAGCTATGGTGGCTTTCATTATCTTGTCTGCTTATGGTTTTTATTTGGTTCAGTCGTTAACTACTGACGTGCACAGATTGACGCAAACCATTGCTGATATGAACCAGTCGGTTAGTACCAGCATGGTAACGATGACCGGAACCATGACGACCATGAACGATCAGATGGGCAACCTTGTCCAGTCCACAGGCATCATGACCGATAGCACGCAGGATATGGCGGGCAACATCCAGCAGATGAATGCCTCTACTCAGAACATGGCTGTTTCTACCTACAACATGCAGCGTGATATGTGGTCGATGAACAAGAATATTTCCGGGCCTATGAAAATGTTCAACAAGTTCAGTCCCTTCGGCAGCGACAAGACAACTCCGTATGTTGTACCACCACCTGTCGTGGGTGCAACGCCTTACTATAATGGTTATTACGGATGGCCTCAGGCAACGGCCACACCGCAACAACAAGCACCTGTCAGTACACAGTCGATACCCGCAACCACATTATCTTCTCCGCCAATAGTGCCTCCAACCAGTGGGACTGCACCTGAGGCGGTTGTTCAGGAGGCACCGCCTGCCTCTGGAAACGTTATTCCAGCACCTGAGGGTGCTGCAACGGCCAAAGACGGGCATAGTGCTATTGATGACCCATTGCGGCAGCAACAAATACTTGCCAGCATGACCAAAGGATAAAAAGAATGACACCAGCCAAGCGCATGGAGCAACGCCTTAAACGGTTGCAGGAACATCTGAAACGGGAGAATCCGGTTTTGGTCGAAGCCGTGAACCAATACCGTGAACTGGATGCCGTTGCCCAGAAACTTGGTCTGCTGGATGCTGGTGAGTCTTATGCTACCCAAATCTCATGGTGGCCGCTGGTGTCAATTCTGGGCACTTTCTCGGCAGGTAAATCCAGCTTTATCAATAGCTATCTGGATGTAAACCTGCAACGTACCGGCAATCAGGCCGTTGACGACCGCTTTACCGTTATTACCTTTAGCCCGGATGGGCAGGTACGTACCCTGCCTGGGTTGGCGCTGGATGGTGACCCCCGTTTCCCTTTCTACCAGATCAGCGAGGAAATCGAGAACGTATCGGCAGGGGAAGGAGCGAAAATTGATAACTACCTGCAAATGAAGGTAGCACCCAGCGAAAAACTGCGTGGCAGAATCCTGATTGACTCCCCTGGGTTTGATGCGGATGAACAACGCAAATCCACCTTGCGGATTACCGACCACATTATCGAGCTTTCTGATCTGGTGCTGGTGTTTTTTGATGCCCGCCACCCCGAACCGGGGGCGATGCAGGATACGCTGGAACACCTGGTCAAAGGGGCGATGCGCCGCAACGACAGCAGTAAGTTCCTGTTTATCCTCAACCAGATTGATACCTCGGCACGGGAAGACAATCTGGAAGACATCGTATCTGCTTGGCAGAAATCGTTGGTGCAGCAGGGTTTGTCAGCGGGCAGCTTCCATATCCTGTTCAACGACAAGCTGGCAACCCCGGTGGCCGATGCCAATGTATGGGCGCGTTATGTCGCCAAGCGTGAGGCTGATTACCAGCGCATCATGACGCGGGTGGAAGGGGTGAATATCGAGCGTGCCTACCGCATCATCGGTTCAATGGAATCTCAGGCCAACCAGATTGAGCAGCAGGCAGTGCCACGTTTGCGTGAAGCGCTGAAAAGCTGGAAAAAACAGGTGCTGATGACGGATGTTTTTGTGTTTGGTCTGCTGGCAATTACGCTGCTGGGGATGAGTATCGAGTTTGGCTACTGGGAAGGGCTGTTGTTCAATCCTCCTTGGCTGGCATCACTGGCGGGCAACATGCTTGCGACAGTTATTGCCATCCTGATCCCCGTACTGCTGGCAGTTAGCCTGCATTTCCTGATCCGCAACAAGCTGGCGAAACGCATGGCAGAGCGGCTGAACAAGCCAGAAGCCTACGGCAACCTTGCACCCGCGTTCCTCAAAAGTACCCGTTTCTGGCGCAGTATCTTCCAGACTTCACCTGCCGGGTGGAGCAAACGTACCCGCAGCCGTCTGGATAGCATTCGTGATGCCACTGACCGCTTTGTCCAGCATCTGAATGACCGGTTTACCAGCCCTTCCGGGAACAAGGGCAAGGGCGCTGCTGAAACGGTAGCCTGAGCCGATGTTGCGGGGAATAATGAAATCACTCATGCCAGCCCTTGGGTTGGCATTTTTTATGGTGAGTCTGCTGTTGGCGGGTTGTGGTCAGTCTGAGGGTTTGCGGCTGGCGGGTATGCAAGGCACCGCTTCTTGGCATGTCACTCTAACGGATGTACCCGATGGCCTAGAGGCCGCCACCCTGCAAGCAGGGATTTCGACTGCATTTGCCAATTCCAGCCAATTGCTGGCTGGCTGGGACAAAACCTCGGAAATTTCCCGCTTTAATCAGCACGAGGGCACGGACTGGTTCCCGGTTTCCCCCCTATTGGCGCAACTCGTCAGCACTGCCTTGCAGCTCAGTGAGCAAAGTGGCGGCTCCTACGATGTCACGGTCGGGCCACTGATCAAATTGTGGGGCTTTAGTGCGGAACAGGTAAAAGATCAGGTTCCTGCCCAGGCTGAGGTTGATGCTGTTCGCGCTAAAGTGGGCTATCAAAAATTGCAGGCAAGACTTGACCCACCCGCACTGCGCAAGTCGCGTGCCGATGTATCTGTTGACCTGGCTTCGATGGCAGATGGTTTCGCCACCGACATGGCAGGCGAATATCTGGAGTCTGTCGGTATCCATAATTATATGGTTGAAATTGCAGGCGAAATCCGTACCCGTGGTCTTAGCCCACGCGGTGATCCCTGGCGTATTGCCATCGAAAAACCGTTGGGTAACGAACGGGCAGTACAGCAAGGCATCAAATTGCAGAATGCGGCGCTGGCAACGTCCGGCGATTACCGCAATTTCTTCATGCAGGGCGGCAAACGCTATTCCCACACGCTTGATCCGCAGACGGGTTTTCCGGTGGCACATCAACTCGCATCCGTATCCGTGCTGGCGGAAAATGGCACAATGGCAGATGCTTATGCCACTTTGCTGATGTCACTGGGGGAGGTGAAAGGCAAAGTGTTTGCTGAGCAACACGGTTTGGCCGCCTATTTCATTTGGCGGGAAGGCGATGGTTTGCAAACCTATGCTACCGAAGCGTTTGCGCGTGTATTTTGATCGGGCGGTAGTGATCTGGGTTTAATTTTTTAATTACAAAAATAAATGGATTGTCGGTGTGTTTTTCTGGGTATATGGCTTGATGAACCTATTGCTCGTAGGTTTTTGATAATATTCTTCATTTTATTTTTTACAATAAATTTATTTTATTTATTTCATAGGAAAATTCTAATTAGTGGTTGTTTTCAATCATAATATTGATTTTTTTAAATAAATTCCCATGATTTTTCGGATTTTTTTGGATGGCTATGTCTGAAGTCTTCTGGGGTGTTTTCATTGTGCTATAAGATGCTTAAGCATTAATTTGCATTCACTATATCAGTTAATTTTATAGAATGGTGGAATTACCTATGTCTAAGAAAAATGTTTCTGTAGAAAAGCAGGATGCTCTGCCGGATGGTGCGCAATCTGAAAAAGTCCGCTCAATGGGTATGGTCGTGGCTGCCATTTTATTGGCTTCCTTGCTGACTGCCTGTGATAGTAGCAGCGGTAGCCCGACTGCTTCTACAGGGGGGACTGTGGCAACAGATACCGACAACGATGGCGAGCCGGATTCCACTGATAAGGATGATGACGGTGATGGCTTGACTGACGCGGAAGAGGCGGTATTGGGAACTGATCCACTGAAAGCTGACACGGATGGTGATGGTAAAAACGACAAGACCGAGGTTGGGCCTGATATTACCAAACCAAACGATACCGATAACGATGGCAAGATAGATGCCCTTGAATCCAGTATCAAGGATTCAGACAGCGATGGCACGATGGATGAGCAGGATCCCACTGATGGTAGTGGCTCAGGTGGTGGTAGCTACACCAAACTGAATGCCGATGGTTTTGTGGCCGCAACAGGTGCAGCTTCTTGGTCTTGCGTGCGTGCTCCTTCCGGCAAGGTATGGGAAATCCGTACCAGTAACAGCGACGCACGCGACAAGGAATGGTTGTATGTGTTGGGTTCTGGTGGTATTTCACCCGCAGGTGGTAATTATCCTTGCGGTGGAATCAGTAACTGCGACACGGATACCTACACGGCTTACATGAATGCGGCTAATGCTGGTCAGGGGATGTGTGGCAAAAAGACCTGGCGTCTGCCGACCATTGAAGAACTGGTGGGTACTTCCGGTACAACTACCGGGCGTGATTCTGGTACTGGCAGATTTCCTGAAGCAGGTGCCGCAACAGGTATTACCAATTACAGTGCTAGTGCTGATCCCGCCATTGATACTGCGTTATTTAATGACATGAGTTTCAGTGTAGGTGTTACCTCCGCCTTGTACGACGCGCCGTTTATTTCTTCTTCCCGTTCTCACTCCGGCACGCCTGTTGCAGCGAATTTCCTGGTAACGAGTGACCGTTCAATCCAGACTTGGCCAATGGTTGCTGCTCCAGCAGGGTCACTGGTACGGATTCGCCTGATCGCAGACTAAGCTGCTGCTGATATGCGATAAAAAAGGGGTTCAGACGTATACCTGAACCCCTTTCGTTTGTTTGATGTCCGCACGTCTTGCATTCCGCAGGCAAGCAACCCAGAATTTCCATCTTCTGAATCAGGCAAACACTCCCATGAGCAAAAAGCGTGACATCCCCGTATTCAACCATCCGATCATCGAAACTCATTGCCATCTGGACTATTTGGAAGGTGATGCCTTGGCTGCGGTTTTGCAGGCGGCACAGCGGGTCAATGTCGAGCGCATTATTACCATCGGCGTGTCCCCTGACAATCTGGCAACGGTGATGACGCTGGTGCAACAACACCCGCAGGTATGGGGTACGCAAGGTATCCATCCGCACGATGCCAACGATTACAGTGATCTGGTGGATGCACAAATCCGCGCTAATGCATTGCATGACAAAATTGTCGCGGTTGGTGAAATTGGTCTGGATTACCATTATGACTATTCCGATCGAGCCAAGCAGCGTGATGCTTTTGAGCGCCAGTTGCAGATTGCCATTGAGCTGGATTTGCCCATCGTGGTGCATACCCGTGAGGCGGATGCAGATACTCAGGCCATTCTCGGTAATTTCGTCGGGCAAATGCGTAAACGCGGCGTGATCCACAGCTTTACCTCCAGCCGCGAGCTGGCGGAATACTGTCTGGGGGAAGGTTTTTGCATTGGTTTTAACGGTATCAGCACCTTCAAGGCAGCCGACAATGTGCGCGAAGTTATTGCTTTGACCCCGCTGGAACAAATTCTGCTGGAGACCGACGCACCTTATCTGACCCCAGTGCCGTATCGCGGACATAAAAACGAGCCGAAATACCTGCCATTCATTGCCGAACAGGTCGCACAGGTTAAAGGTATCTCGGTGGAAACGCTTTTGCCGCAGGTGTGGCAAAACAGTCTGCGGGTGTTTTGGGCGGGGGTGTAGTAGGTTGCCTGTCAGAACAGGTTGATCTGCGTTGTATCTGCGGATGTTGATGGTTGCTTGGTGTGTTTCCTGCCCAAGCCGCCAACCTGCGCCCAAAGCTCGGGATGGCAACGGCGCAGTTCCCTGAATTTTGCCCGTGCCTGTCGTGCTGTTGCCTTGGGGTCAATGACGGGTTCCGGGTAGTCGACACCCAGTACACACGCGGCTTGCTGTTGCATGGAATAAGGCATTGCCCACGGTTCGTGCAGATACTGCCCAGGCACATCCGCCAGTTCTGGCAGCCAGTGGCGGATGAATGCACCTTGCGGATCAAGCTCAAGTGATTGCCTGACCGGGTGATAAATGCGTAAGGTATTGAGTGCTGCTGTGCCCGCGTGCATCTGCACTTGCAGGTAGTGAATACCTGGCTCGTAATCGGTGAAACATTGCGCCAGATGCCAGGCCGGTTGCTGCCAGTGCAGCCACAACTGGTTGGCAGCGAATGATACCAGCAGCGCCCGTAGGCGGAAACTCAGCCAGCCGCAGTGTCGCAGCGCACGCATGGCCGCGTCGATCAGCGGAAAGCCGGTCATGCCATCGCGCCATGCCGCAAAATACGCAGGGTTGAAATCGGGTTCACGCCAGCCATCAAATACCGCTTGCACGTTATCTGTCTCAATTTGCGGCGTATTTTCCAATTGCTGAATGGATTGGCAGTGCCAGCGCAAACGGGCATCAAAGGCACGCAAGGAACGCTGCCAGTCTGTATCCCCTTCCATTTGTGCTGAGGTGGTGCGCACTTTGTGGGTGACTTCGCGTAAGGAGAGTGTGCCATAAGCTAAGTGTGAGCCAAGCCGTGAACCATGGTTGATGGCAGCCTGCGGCGTCGCCATGTCGTGTTGGTAATGCTGCCCTCGTTCACGCAGGAAGCTGCCAAGCAGCTTGAGGGCTTCGCTGCGGCCTCCCGTTTGGCAATGGCGGCTTTCGGTCTGTGCCAGTGTCGTACTCAGGCTATCGGGTAGGCCACTCTGAGGAATTCGGGTTTGCAGGGGCGGCAGGCGGGCGGGAGCAGGCAGACATTCCTGTTGCGTGAACTGTTCCCACAGGTTTACCCCGCCATCCTGATTCTGACCACGCCGTACCACCCCAAACGGTTGGAATTCCTGCCATTCGATGCCGTGCTGGGCGCACCACTGTGCCACGTTATAGTCTCTGGTACGTATCCACCGATTGCCGGTTTCCTGATGCGAATACAAACCGGCGATGTCGAAACGCTCATGCAGGGTAGCCAGCACCGTCAGCATATCGCCGTGCATTTTCACCAGTGGTTGACCAAGGCGCGACAGGGCTGTGTTGAGTTCATGCAAGGACTGGCGGATGAAACGCCAGTGGCGGGCGGAAGCATCCGGTAGTTGCCAATAATCTATTTCCACCACGTACAGCGGTAGCACCTTGCCACGGCTGTTGGCGACATGCAGCGGTGCGTGGTCGTGGGTGCGCAGGTCACGCTTGAACCAGACAATATGGATACGTTCTTTCATGGCTGGCTGTTAATCCATTGCACCATGTCAGCTATCACTTCCTTGCCATTCAGATCGCGCCCCAGCATGTGCCAACCCTGCGGATAACGGATGAAACGGGTTTTGCCCTGCTTGGGCAGGTGTTCCCACAATAGCTGGATGGGTTTGGCGGGGATGATCTGATCCTTGTCGCCGTACAGCAGCAGTACCGGAACCTTGAGCGTGCTGGCTGCCGCGTAGCCTTTATCCATCAGGTCGGTCAGGCCGTTGAGGGTATCCATGCGTGCGCCCTTGAGCATCCACGGGCTTTGCCAGATGCGGCGCAGCATGGCGCGGTTGTCCGTGGGGCGCAGGTTGAGACTTTCACCTGTGGGTTTCCAGCCTGGAATCAGTTTGAGGGCAAGCTCATGTGCCCAGCGCTGGTAAAACGGCTGGGTAGGGCGCGTCCACACTGCTGGTGCGGCGAGAATAATACCATCCGCATCCAGCTTGCCTGCTTCTGCTGCCAACAGGGTGACAGCTCCACCCATCGAAAAACCTAGCACATACAAGGGGCGTTGCGGGTTGGTCTGGCGTAACAAGCTGGCAGCTTCCCGCACATCGGCTGCCATGCGCTCACCACTTGACCACAGACCGCGATAGGGCGAACGCCCGAAACCACGCTGGTCATAAGCCCAAACAGCAATGCCCTGTTGGGCAAGCGCTTCCCCCACGTCGGCAAATGCCCCAGCATATTCATTGAAACCGTGGATCAGCAGCACCGTGGCAGCCGTGCGGGTGGCGGGTGGTGGCAACCATTGTGTCATGACCAGTTGTGTGCCATCACTGGCAAGCAACTGCGGTTGTTGCACGATGGTCGGGGCTGTAATGGTTTTACTGACGGGCATACTGGCGGGAGAGCAACCTGATAGTGCCAGACAGGCCAGCAGGGGGGGAATGAGGGCTAGCGCACGGCTTGCCATAACAGCAGCAAGCCCAGTGTAACCACCAGTAATCCGGCAATGCGTTTTACCAGTGGATTGCGGGTAAACTTTGCCAGTTTTGCCGCTGCTGCACCCATCAGCAACAGGTTGGGCAGTGTACCCAGCCCGAAAGCCAGCATCAGCAACGCACCTTCGGTGATACTGGCAGCCGATAGTGACCAGATCAACACGCTGTAAACCAGCCCGCAAGGCAGCCAGCCCCAGATAAAGCCCAGCGGTAATGCTTTGCCGGGCGAGTCCAGTGGCATGAAACGCCGCCCCATTGGTTCCACATGCCGCCACAAGCGCCGCCCGGCATTTTCAATACGGGCAACACCCATCCAGATGCCTGCCAGGTAAAGCCCTAACGCAATCATGAACAAGGCGGCAAAGATTTGCAGGAAATGGCGCAGGCTTTCCAGCCCGGCAAATGATAAAAATGCAGCCCCCAAACCACCTGCCAGCCCGCCAGCCAGCACATAACCGCTGATCCGCCCGGTATTGTAAGCCAGCAGCATGGGTAAGAGGTTGCCAAGGGAATTGCGTTGTGTCGCAGGCAGGCTAAACGTCAGGGCGCTGACAATGCCGCCGCACATGCCGAGACAATGGATACCGCCCAGCAACCCCACCAAAAAGGCGGCAAGGTATCCAGAATGGGTCAGCAGCTCCCATGTCATCAGTTAAGGGTCTGCCGAGCCTGGTAATGATCACCGTTGAAGCCCGTGAAGAAGTTTTCCAGCAACGGGTGCTCCACCGGGATGGTGGCATCATCAACTTCCAGATTGCATTCCGCGACATAGGCAACGCGCCCGTCCTGGTCGATCAGCACGTGATACCAAGGCTCGTCCCGGCTGGGGTTGCCCACTTCATGATTTTTCTGGAACCATTCGTCAGTGCCCTGAAAGTCAGGGTCAACGTCAAAGATGACGCCCCGGTAGTTGAACTGGCGGTGGTGGATAACCTGACCAATACCAAAGGAGGCAACCTTTTCTCCAAACATGCTTATTCCTCTATTTCCTCTATACAACTCACTAATGATCTCTTGTCTGCAATATGCGGCTATTGCCCGCCAATATCAAGACACCCTACTGCCTGTTTAATGGCATGTACACGTTGCCGGTGGGTTTCTTCCCTAATCTGCATACCCTTGAAACCCTGTTGCACGATGGTGGTTACATCCACTTGCAGGCAAGCTGCCAATGCTTGACGGAAAATGTCCGCTTGCGGGTAAGGGCGGTTTTCAAACCCGCTACGCCCGCGCGAATCGGCCTCGCAGGCCAACAGCAACTGGGCGAAACGCGCCGGTTTGCGGAATGCATCGGTGGCCTCCAGCACTTTCAGGATGGTTTGCGGGCGCAATTCCCGTGCTTTGTGGATATGACCATGGTATTCCGCCACATGTTCCGCCAGTTCACGGAAACGGTTGGGCACGCGCAAACGCTGACACAGTTCTGTCGTCAATTGGCGGCTAACTGGTTCATGCCCGTGGTGGCTGGGTAAAATGTCTGGAGGGGTTAGCCCCTTGCCGAAATCATGACACAGCGCAGCAAAGCGTACTTCCGGGTCAGTACTTAGTTGTACCGCCTGTTGCAATACCAGCAGGGTATGGATGCCACAGTCGATTTCCGGGTGATGTTGCGGCGGTTGCGGTACACCAAACAGGCGATCCAGTTCCGGGAACAAGATGCGCAAGGCGCCACATTCGCGTAATACTTCAAAAAAACGTGCTGGTACTGGTTCGCTCAGTGCCCGCCCGGTTTCTTGCCAGACCCGCTCAGGAACCAGAGCATCCACTTCGCCTGCGGCTACCATGGTCTGCATCAGTTGCCGGGTTTCATCTGCCACCGTGAAGCCCAATGTGGCAAAACGTGCGGCGAAACGTGCGACCCGCAGGATGCGTACCGGGTCTTCGCTGAAAGCCGGGGAAACATGCCGCAGCACTCTGGCTTGCAAATCGGCTTGCCCGCCGAAAGGATCAATCACTTGCCCGTCAGCATCCTGTGCCAGTGCATTAATGGTCAGGTCACGGCGGGCAAGATCCTCTGTCAGCGTTACTTCTGGCGCGGTATGGAACTGGAAGCCGTGATAGCCCTTGGCAGTCTTGCGCTCGGTACGTGCCAGTGCGTATTCCTCAGATGTTTGAGGATGCAGGAATACCGGAAAATCGTTGCCGACAGGTTTGAAACCCCGTTGTAGCAGGTCAGCCGGGGTAGCGCCGGTTACTACCCAGTCACGATCCTTGACCGGCAAGCCCAGCAGTTGGTCACGGACAGCACCGCCGACCAGATAGGTTTTCAGTTCATTCATACGCATGGATTATGGTCTGTCAGAATGATTGAAGTATATCTTTTTGTTTGAGTATCAGCGGAAGTGTGATCTGGTGCTGGTATGGGCTGCGATTGACCTGTAAAGCGATTTGTGGTCAGATGGAGGTGCTTAGGGAAATGCTGGTAAGTGTTAGTCTGATAATTACATTAATCCCTTGTTATCTAGAAGTTAGGAGTTCGCGCTAATGGCTCATGTTGTTATTCTCGGCGCCGGGACAGGAGGAATGCCCGCCGCTTATGAAATGAAAGATATGCTCGGTAAAGCACACGAAGTCACCGTTATCAATGAACGTGATTACTTCCAGTTTGTGCCATCCAACCCTTGGGTTGCGGTAGGCTGGCGTACCCGTGCCGACATCACTTTCCCCATTGAAAAATACCTTGCCAAGAAAGACATCAAGTTCATCGCTGCCCGCTGCGAGAAGATTGATGCCGAAGGCAGCACCCTGCATCTTGACAACGGTCAGACAGTCAAATACGACTATCTGGTGATTGCTACTGGCCCGAAGCTGTTCTTCCAGGAAGTGGAAGGTGCAGGCCCGCACGGTGGTCACACTCATTCCGTCTGCGACGTGACCCACGCGGAAAAGGCTTACGAAGACTACCAGAAGTTGCTGGCAAAAGGTTCCGGTCACATCGTGGTCGGGGCAATGCCGTTTGCAAGCTGCTTTGGCCCTGCTTACGAATTTGCTTTCATCGTTGACGCTGACCTGCGCAAGCGCGGTGTACGCAACAAGTTCAAGATGACCTATGTGTCTTCCGAGCCATACATCGGTCATCTGGGTTTGGGTGGGGTAGGCGATTCCAAAGGTATGCTGGAATCCGAACTGCGCAACCACCATATGAACTGGATCGTCAATGCCAAAACCACCAAGGTTGAAGCGGGCAAAATGTCCGTGACGGAAATGAACAGCAAAGGCGAAGTGGAAAAAGAACACGAAGTCGCGTTCGATTTCGCCATGATGCTGCCAGCGTTCAAGGGTGTTGATGCAGTTGCCGCTGTGGAAGGCTTGTGCAACCCGCGTGGTTTCGTCATCGTTGACGAGCTGCATCGCAGCCCGAAATACAAGAACATCTACTCTGCCGGTGTCTGTATTGCCATCCCGCCCGTCGAGGCCACTCCGGTTCCAACCGGCGCACCCAAGACCGGCTACATGATCGAGTCGATGGTAACGTCACTGGTTCACAACATCGCTGATGAACTGGCTGGCAAGGAACCACACACCACCGGCACATGGAACGCCATCTGCCTGGCAGACATGGGTGACACTGGCGCGGCGTTCGTGGCACTGCCACAGATCCCACCGCGCAACGTTGCCTGGTTCAAGAAAGGCAAGTGGGTACACATGGCCAAGATCGCGTTCGAGAAGTACTTCATCCGCAAGATGAAGAAAGGCAGCTCCGAGCCGTTCTATGAAAAGTCCATTTTGAAGATGATGGGTATCACCCGTATCTAGAGAATCTGACGAGGAGTCAGGGGCAAAGTGATGGGAGGTGTAACAGCCTCCCATTTTTATTTTCGAGGTTTTCATGCAATTACCCAACGACATTCAGGAAACAGTGCGCCGCGCTTTGGCAGAAGACATTGGCACGGGCGATGTAACCGCCGGGTTGATTCCCGCAGAAAAGCACGCCAGTGCAACGGTGATTAGCCGGGATGAGGCTGTGCTGTGTGGTACGGGATGGTTTGACGAAGTGTTTCGCCAGCTTGACTCTCAGGTACAGGTTGTCTGGGAGCATCAGGATGGTGATAAGGTCACAGCGGGTACCTTGCTGTGTACGCTGACGGGCAGTGCGCGTTCGATCCTGTCAGGCGAACGGGCTGCGCTTAATTTCCTGCAAACCTTGTCGGCAACAGCCACCGCCACCCGTCGTTATGTCGATCTGGTGGCGCATACCCGTTGCAGGATTCTGGATACCCGCAAAACCTTGCCCGGATTACGCATTGCACAGAAATATGCGGTATTGTGTGGCGGCGGAACCAATCACCGCATCGGCCTGTATGACCGGGTGCTGATCAAGGAAAACCACATCATGGCAGCAGGCTCGATTACTGCTGCTATCCAGCAGGCTCGCAAGTTGCACCCCGGTATTTTGGTCGAGGTCGAAACCGAAAACTTGCAGGAACTGGCGGAAGCAGTGGCAGCATCAGCCGACATCATTATGCTGGATGAATACAGTCTGGCAGACATGCGCGAAGCCGTGCGGCTGGTTGCCGGAAAAATTCCGCTGGAAGCCTCCGGCAGCGTCAACCCGGAAACCGTGGTAGCGATTGCGGAAACGGGGGTGGATTTTGTTTCCATCGGCAGCATTACCAAACATGTGCGGGCGGTGGATTTGTCGATGAGGTTTAAAGCGGAGTGACAGTGACGGGATTATGCCGGATTCAGCCCTGTTCGAGTTGCGCGAGGCTGGCTTGGGTATCGGCGATGAGCTTTTCCATGCGCATTCGTTCTTCGACGCGGGTTTCTAAATCGTACTGGGCTTGCAGGCGTTCCAGTTTGGTTTTGAGGAGTTTGTAACGAGGGTTGTCCGATAACCCCCGTTGTAAAAGGGGAAGTGAGGGGGATTGTTCTTCCGCCAACAGTGGCAACGCACGAATCAGCCGTGCCATTGGGATCATGTAACTGCGCAAATTACCCCGCCGCTTTGCCACCAACATTCCGGTAATGGCGTTGGCTTGCGTGTTCCACACCGGTGCGCCGCTCAGACCGTTGAGGCTCTCATCGCTGGCATTATCGACTTGCAACTGAATCCAGCCTTCCGCCACCACGCCTGCGCATTGCCCATTGAACCAACTGCCACCCTGACGGTTAAAGCCGTAAGTGTGGAAAACTTGCCCGTGATGCCCGCTATCCGGCAACACTTGACGCGGGGCGTGGGGCATGGTGGTGATACCCTCCACTTCCAACAAACTGATGTCTTCGAGCGTGTGGATATTGGGCTGGTCAACACAGGGAAACGTGGTGTGGACGCGCAAGGTCAGCGGCGGTAACTGCGGGTTAAGCGGAAAATGGACGGTCAAAACCGTGCCGCTAGGAATTGGCAAACGCGCATCTTGCCCCAACACAGCGGCGATAACGTGGGTGCAAGTCAGTACATGGCGCGATGTGACGGCAAAACCTGTGCCAATGGCGCGGCTACCGTCTGTGTTGAGGAACTGGGCAATGGCGTGGTTGAAGGCTTCAGGCATCGGCTTTCCATTTCAAGGTCACTTTGAAGGTGGCTTCGCTATCCGCCGAGGCGAGAATCACCCCAGCTTTGGCGGAAAACTTAAAACCGACTTCCACTTGCGCTTCAGCGGGTTGCAAGCGTTTTACCAGCTTGGCAACGGCGGCAAGTGCAGGTTCGGATTTATTGAGGGCATCCTCAAATTTTTGCGCCGAGATTTCCTTGCCATCGCTGTTGCTGATGCGCGAAAGCTCGTCTTCGTTGGTTTCGGCTTCGACGTAGAGGGTTTCGCCGTTTGCTAGGGTGTATTCGATGAGGTGTTTAGTCATGGTGGTGTCCGGGTCAAAGTTTAGGGGGTATCAGCACTGTTTAAGTAGGCGGCATTTTAAGCTGTCACTCAGGCGGAATCCTACCTTTTCCAGTGCTGCCACCCTATCTGGCATCTGCTGGGCGGAAATTTCCCCCTTTTCTCTGAGTGCCCCTAAAATACCCACCAGCCCGGTAATTTTTAATCCCATCATCTGCGCCATTTTACGCCCTGCTTTTTCATCAATCAGTAGTGGTAACTGACGTTGGGCAGCAAGCAGGATCGCTTCTGACTCGCCGGGGTCAACCTGTAACAGCAGGATCGCCAAACGGGGATCGGGTTGCAATGTCTCCGTGCGGATAAAACCGGATGCTTGCAGGGTAAACCAGCAGGAGCTTGAGGGTTCACCGCGCCCCACTTCGGTGGCAACCATCGGCGGCACAATAACGTGGGTGAACAGTTTTTCCAGCAGATGTAATTGCCCGATATTCAGGAGCGCAATCAAGGGGGAACTGTCAGCGACGACCAACCCCTTCATGCTGTTTCGGCTGCCAGCAGAAAATCCATTTCAGCGGACACGTCGTCAGCGGGGTAATCAATGATCGGCAGGTTCATCAGCGTGAGCAAGTGACGCAAATTCTGTTTGTCCATGTGCAAAAGCTCAGCCATTTTGCCCAGTGAAATGTCGCCGTTGCGCCACGCCTGCAAAGCCGTTGCCCGCGTCAGCCCAATGCACAGGTTTTCATCGGTCAGCGGAACAGCAACCCCAATGGGTTTGCCGTGTTTGGTGATGAAGACGTACTCATTCTGCTCCAGCGAATGGGTCAAGCTGGCGGGATTGTTGCGCAATTCACGGATAGCGATAGCGTGCATGGGTTTACCTTTGTGCTACGTTGTGCAGGTACAGAAGATAATAGCGCATTTTACTGGATGGTGCATTCCTCCGGCTTCATATCCGTGCCGTCGGGGTTGAGGCAATGGTCTTTCAGCATCCCCGGTAGTTGTTGGGCTGCCAGTTCTTGCAATTCCTTGATGGCATTGACGCGCCATTGGATTTGGATGCGTGCCCATTCAACGCGCGGTTTGATGGAAGCGGCGGAACGTGCATTGGCCAGGGTGGGTTCGTAGACTTTTAGGGCTTCGAGTTCCTTGTCTACGCCAACGCCTTCCGTCGCTAACAGGCATACGTCAATGGCGTGGAACAGGGCTTGGCGGGTGATGGGGTTATCGGTTGCCAGCCATTGTTGTTCCAGTTTTTGCAGCAGGGGTGTGCCGAGGAATGGGCTGTTGGCGAGACCACGGGCGGCGGCTTCGCGGACTTTGTAGAGGTTATGGCTGAGTAGCTTGATGCCTTCGGCTTCGTCCATCGTGGCAATGGCGTAGGCGTATTCGTAGACGAAGGGGGCGGGGTCAGCGAGTGGATTGCTATCGCTGTCAGTGGGTGGGATATCAGTGGTGGTGTCGTTGGGTGCAGCGTCGCGGCGTTCGCGCCAATCGGCGTAGGCTTGGTCGAATACGTCCAGCTTGGCTTTCAGCTCATTCAGCGTCAGCGGTTTTTCTTCCAATCCCGGTTGGTTGACGGGCAATTGACGGGCTTTTGCTTCGGCTTCTTCTGCCAGTTGTTTGGTGGCTTTATCGCGGGTTCGTTGGTCAACTAGCGACAAGGCTTTGCGCAACAAGCGTTTTTGCACTTCGCTTAAATTGCCGTCCTGTTCCATGTGCAGCGCGTCGATGGTAGCCTTTTCACGAACCTCAGGATCACCGTTTTTCAAATGACGGAACAGCAATTCTGTCTGACGTAATACATTGTTCACTTCATCCCCAAGATCATTGCTCTCTCGCCGTGATGCAGGAAGTGCTTCCTTTGCTTGCATCCTCCCTAACGCTTCCGCCGCTGCAGAGCCGCCATACGTTTCCTTGAGCAAGCCTAGCAGTCCGGGAACGGCATCCGGCACTTGCATATCACCCAACGCCGCCGCCGTTGTACTGTGAACTAAACTATCCTCATCCTTAAGCAATCCCAACAGCGCGGGAATGGCGACTTGCACTTGCATATTACCCAACACTCGTACCGCATTTATGCGGACACTCACATTGCCATCATTAAGCAAATCCAACAGCGCAGGAATGGCGACTTGCACTTGCATATTACCCAACACTCGTACCGCATTTATGCGGACACTCACATCACCATCCTTGAGCAAATCCAACAGCGCGGGAATGGCGGCTTGCGCTTGCATAGCACCCAACACGTCCACAACACTCCTGCGGACACTCACATCACCATCCTTGAGCAAATCCAACAGCGCGGGAATGGCGGCTTGCGCTTGCATAGCACCCAACGCGTTCACAGCACTCATGCGGACACTCACATCACCATCCTTGAGCAAATCCAACAGCGCGGGAATGGCGGTTTGTGCTTGCATAGCACCCAACGCTACCACCGCCCTTCTGCGGGTGAGCACGTCCTCATCTTTAAGCAAATCCAGCAGCTTTAAGCAAATCCAGCAGCGCGGGGACAGCAGCTTGTACTTGCATCTTACCCAACGCTCGTGCTGCATTTATGCGTATATGCACATCATCATCCTTGAGCAAATCCAACAGCGCGGGAATGGCGGTTTGCGCTTGCATAGCACCCAACACGTCCACAGCACTCATGCGGACACCCACATCGCCATCCTTGAGTAAATCTAACAGCGCGGGAAGAGCGGTTTGCGCTTGCATAGCACCCAACACCTGCCCAGCACTCATGCGGACATCCACATCACCATCCCTGAGCAAATCCAACAGCGCGGGAAGAGCGGTTTGCGCTTGCATAGCACCCAACGCTATCACCGCCCTTCTGCGGATGAGCCCGTCCTCATCTTTAAGCAAATCCAGCAGTGCGGGGACAGCAGCTTGTACTTGCATCTTACACAACACATCCACAGCCTCCCTGCGTAAACTATCACCCTCCATATTCTTGAGAGAATCTAGCAGCGAAGGAATGGCTTCCGGCACTTGCATATTGCCCAACACTTCCGCAGCCCTCCAGCGGACACTAAAATTCTCATCCTTGAGCAAACCCAAGGCGTAAGGAATAACCTGAGAAACATCAGGTGTGTTAGTAAAATCGCTAACGTTTCTTATATCCGATGCAATAAGTTGGTCACGAGCAAGGCGTGTCACAACCTGTGCCCCTAACTGCTCTTGCCAGAACTCCTTTTCTCTACCTTCCACGCTCTTGATCGCAGGATCGTCTTGTATCAACAACACACCAACACTTGATCCAACCGCATTGGCTTTATAACCTGAACCAGCAATTTCTTTTTTAATCGCATCACTGGTCGAGTGCCGCAAAATGGCATAAACCGCCCGCGCCGCTTCCGGCACTGGCATACGTCCAAGATGCGGCAACGCCCGTTTCGCTAGCTCCACATTCTCTGGAACAATAGCCTTTTTCGCCAGTGCCACCGCTTCCTGATACTGCCCACTCTCGGCATAAGCGGTAATGCGCTGGTCAATGGGCTGACTACCGACTAACTCCGTTTGCAAGTTGGCATAATCCGCAACCGGGTGTTGATTAAATTGCTTATCCGGCTCAAGCTGATGGCGAGTGGTATCCGTTTCCGCGAGGTAATGCTGCTGGTGGAACAGGTCAATACTCCCCGGCTTGCCCTGCCACAGTTCCACTTGGTCGGAAATCCCCTGCTTCGGACTCATGCGCAAATGGTAGTTCGTAGCATTGAGGTAATAATCCCACCCCGCAAACACCGCCGCGATGCTGACAAAACCCGCTGCCGCCACCTGTGCAAACTTGCGTCGCCGCATCCGGTCTTTCCACTCGCCATTCCAGCTTGCGATACTGCCGGAAAACATATCGTGGAACAGTTCATACCACGTTGTTTCACCGCGCTGCTGGGTACGCAAAATCCGCACCGCCGCCAATTCACCCAACACATTACTCAACGCAGTTTCATCCACCCGCAGCGTTTCCGCCAACGCCTGTGCGGTGTAAGCCATTTTCACCCCGCGCTGGCTCGCCAGATGATCGAAGGCTTTGGAAGCAAGCTGTTTTTCCGCCAGCGTAAAACCTTGCAACACCCCGTTCAGGTAGTTGCCCAAAATGCCTTTCGCCTTCCCCGCCTTTTCGTAAGTCGTCAAGCGTAGCAATTGCTCCGGGTCGGCTTGGTTCAACGCCCACAACTGCGCACACACGATTTGCAAATACGGTGGTTCGACCGTTTCCAACCATTCCACGGCGGGGGAATTGGGCACACGGTCAAGCTCACGGCTGAGCAAATCATTCAACAACACGTCCAGTAACGCAGGCTCATAGCGGAAACCGACTTGCGCCGCTGGTGTCACAATCGCTTCGCGTGCGCCTTCCCGCCCCAGCTTTTCCAGCCGATAAAAATTCTCAAACAAAATCGTCGGCAAGCGCGGCTTGAACGCATTCAATTCCAGCGCGAAATCCTCCCGCATCGACAGCACCAAACTCACGGCTAGTGCCGGGTTGGTGATGACAGCGGTCAATTGCTCAATAAAGGGCTGGAAATGGGTACTCGCCCGCTGGTAACGGAAAAACTCCTCAAACTGGTCAAGGATCAACACCAGCGGCGGGCGCACAAACAAGCTGCAAAATTCCAGCACTTCCGCCAGTGTTTGCCCCGCGTCGTCTGCCGCATCGTCCGGCAATGCCGTTGCCAATGCCTGTAACACCGCCGTGCGGACACTGCTGACAGGTTCGCTTACCCAATCCATGTGGTACACCACCGACAGGTTTTCCCCGGTCGGCGATTTCAAACGCGGGATCACCGCCGCCTGTAACAACGAACTCTTGCCCACACCGCTGGCGGCAAACAACAAAGTCAAACGGTTGCTTAATACCTTATCAATCAGGATTTCCGCGTCGGCTTCGCGCCCAAAGAATTTGCCCTGTTCCTCTTCCCGATAAGGGCGTAATCCCGGATACGGTGCTGTACTCATGCTCCCACCTCCAACAAATACCGATCCAGTTCCCGTATCCCAATCCGATACTGTTTCACGTTACGTGACTCCCAATACACCGCTTCCAGCGGCTCTGGTGTTTCGCCAATGACATAACACGGCTCTTGCGAAGAGCGTTTTTCCAGCAAGGCACTCGCCAGCAAGCGGTCTTCCCACTCACGCGGGCGATAGCCGACAAACAAAAAACCCCGGTTGCGCAATTGCCGCGCCAGATACCCCGGAATCATCTTGTCCGCATACCGTGCAAAGCTGAAGTAATTGCTTTCCGACAGGGTGAGCGCGTCACGCCGCACATCCTCCTGTTCGCTGTCTGCCACCCCACAAGTGCCGCGAATTTTGTAGACGATGGAATAGCCGTTTTCCAGCAGCCGCAGCCGTGACAAAGCTTCTTCCGGGTACACTTGTGGCGGTTGGCTATTGTCCGAAAAACTCACAAGGACGTGCCCGATGTCGTAATCCTCACTGCGGCGCACGATGGAAGCAAATTCCACAAACCGCTTGCCCGCCTCGCGCAAACTTTGCTCCAGCAGCGTGTCATAAGCCGCCGAAATCAGAATCAGCGGGGCGGAAACCTTCGCCAAGGCTTGATACAGCAGCACTTGGCGCACATTATCCGGCAATTGGGTGCGCAAGTTTTCCAGCAATGCCGATTGCCCAAAGTCCGGGCGCAACTGGTAATACTCCGCGATGGACGATAACGTGCCGTTGAAAGTCTCGTAACCGATATGCCGCGCCAATTGCTGCACCCATTCGCTTTCGTGCTGCCCTGTGTCGGCGTAATTGCTGGCAATCCCCGAACCGAGGAATAGCACCATTTCCCCACGCTGTACCCGTGCCGCGAGCCGCGCACTATCGACGTTTTGCACCGAGGTCTGGCTACACGGGCGTTCCTCTTCCCACCACAGCATGAAACCTTCCACATCCGGCTCGGCGGTATCCAGAAAAAACCGTACTTGTTCCCACAAGGTTTGGTATTCGGCGGTATGGCTGGGCTGTTTGAGGGCGGTGCTGAGTTCCTTGAACAGCGGGCGGATTGCCTTGATGCGTGACAACACTTTAACCAGTTCGGTAACTTGGGTGGTTTGCGCCAGCATTTGTTCCAGTTCCGCAAGGGCTTGGGTGGCAACGCTGTCGTTGGGCTGGTGCTGCAATATCTCGTGCCAGACATCCATGGCTTCACAGTAAGCACCATTACCTTTGCGACGATGGGCTTCCTGTTGCAAGCGTTGCAACAAATGCTGGCGCGTGTCGGCTATCAGGGCTTCCAGCCGCATCTGTTCTTCCACACGGGTTTCGAGGTCGTATTGCTGCTGCAAACGGGTCAGCCGCTCGTGTAAGGTTTGGGTGCTATCCATCATCGGGGAAGCCTTTGGGGGTGAATGTCAGCATTTCTTGTATAACAATTCAGACAGGGCTGCAAACCTTTCTTTATTATCGCGTTGTCAGCCGTTATCCTGCACTGCACTGACCAAAAAACGGGATAATAAACAATGCTGCAAAAATACTTAGGATTGGCTATCGTACTGGCGTTACTGGCAGGCTGCGGCAACAAGGGGCCGCTCTACATGCCGGATGAGGCGAAACAAAAACAGGAACAGGCGAAATAAAGGCTTACATACATGGATCATTTTGAATACCGCAACGGGCAGCTCTACGCCGAAAACGTGGCTGTCACCGACATTGCTCGCGCCCACGGCACACCGTGCTACATTTATTCCCGCGCCACGTTGGAACGGCACTGGCACGCTTTCAACGATGCCTTTGGCACACAACCGCATCTAGTGTGTTACGCGGTCAAAGCCAACTCGAATATCGCCATCCTCAATCTGTTTGCCCGTTTGGGTTCGGGCTTTGACATTGTGTCAGCCGGGGAATTGGAGCGGGTATTACGTGCAGGCGGCGACCCCAGCAAGGTGGTGTTTTCAGGCGTAGGCAAAAAAGCCGCAGAAATCCGTAAAGCCTTAGAAGTTGGTATCCGCTGTTTCAATGTCGAATCCGAAGCTGAGCTTGACCGCATCAATGCAGTAGCGGGCGACATGGGTAAAATCGCGCCAATTTCCCTGCGCGTTAACCCGGATGTGGATGCACAAACCCACCCCTACATTTCCACGGGTCTGAAAGAAAACAAGTTCGGGATTGAAATTGACCGTGCCGAAACCGTTTATGTGAAAGCCGCCGCGATGCCGCACCTGAATGTGGTGGGAATTGATTGTCATATCGGCTCGCAATTGCTGACGCTTTCACCTTTCATGGATGCGCTGCAACGGGTGTTGGCATTGGCGGAACGGCTGGCGGCGCAAGGCATCCACGTGCATCACCTCGACATCGGTGGTGGTTTGGGTGTGCGTTACCGCGAAGGGCAGGAAGCGCCCAGCCCAGCGGATTATATGGCGCAACTGTTCACCGATGAACGTTTGCGCCAGTACGAGATTTTCGTTGAGCCGGGCAGGGCGATTGCTGCCAATGCCGGGATTCTGGTGACAGAAGTCGAATTCCTCAAACTGGCGGAATACAAGAATTTCGCGGTGGTGGATGCGGCAATGAACGACCTGATCCGCCCCGCCTTGTACAGTGCGTGGCAGGAAATCATTCCGGTGATTCCGCGTGAGGGTGAAACCAGCACTTACGACATCGTGGGGCCGGTGTGCGAAACGGGGGATTTTCTCGGCAAGGAACGTGATCTCACTATCCAGCCGGGGGATTTGCTGGCGGTACGTTCATCCGGTGCGTATGGTTTCACCATGTCGTCCAACTACAACACCCGTCCGCGTGCGGTGGAAGTGATGGTGGATGGTGATGCAGTTCACGTGGTGCGCAACCGCGAGACGCTGGACGATCTGTTGCGCGGGGAAAGCGTACTGCCCTGAGGCATCAAGTGTCAGCGCCTCGTCAGGGAGGCGCTGATGTGCATGAAAACTATTCCTGCCAAGGCGTTGTACTTGCTGATTTCTTCAGCTTTGGCAACTGCTTGCGGATTTCGTTAATATCCCATCCGGTCATTTTTGCCAGATTCTTGGCGGCTTCCTCCTGCTGTTTTGGTGCAGTCCTGTTCAGGTAGTCACGGGCTGCCGGACAAGAGGCTTCACCTTGCCAAGGGTGGCGAATGATATAGCGTCCTTGGTAGTTTTCGGTGTTGCCTGTCGACTGGAACATCAGATCTTCCGGGAAGGTTTCGCGGTCGTAACGTACATGCAGGCGGGTGACGTAAGCATCCGCTGCGCCACTGCCCATGTTGTTGGTTTCCGGTTTCACCCAGAATGCGCCGAGTTCCTGCAATTCCTTACTGGAAAGCGGGTCAGCCGCGCAGGGGTCGCACCAGCTCATGTCCCAGGCGTATTCGAGGAAGACTGCGCCACCTTCCTTTTCCACCTGATTGCGGAACATGTCACGGTAGAAATTGGCAAACTGCTGTTTGTCCTTGACGTATGCGGGAATTTCCAGATCGCTTGGCAGTTTGACGGTGCGGTAGTTGGTGGTTTCCACCCGTCCGTTACGGGTCAGGGCATAAATGAACAAGTCCTGCTTACCGTTGGCATTCACCGTGCCGAGACGGATCGGCAGCATAAAACGTTTTTCGCGGTAATTGACTTGAATCGGGCGCAACTGGGTGAAGCCGGTTTTAGAGTATTCCTTGAGGTTGACCTTGGCGATGAAGAATTTCATGTTCTGCTTGAGGTAACTGTTGACTACCGGCTCAGCACCTTGCGGGATTTTGTAGCCATTTTCGGTCAGCCAGGTGATCAGGCCGCTGCTTTCTTGACCTGACAATACCATGATGTCGTATTCACCCAGGGTGTATTGCGCTTCGATCTTGACGCCCAGTTCCCTGGCGCGGGCTGCTGGGGCGGGTTTGGGAGCCATTGCCGGGGCGGGCATGGCTTTTTCATACATGATATGTGCACACGGGTCGTCGTCGAAATATTCCACCAGACGCGGAGCGGTGTAGGCATCCAGATGCTTGATGGTGCTGTTGTTGACCAGTTTGACCTGCTCTTTCTGCACGACAACGGGTACGGGTACGACCATCGCAAACTCTTTCACATCGCCTTTGAAATCGCTGCCCATAGTGACAATGCTGCGGTCGGCATCGCGTGTATACACCACTTGGGAGGATTCATTGAACAAGCCAGTGTCGGCTTTGGCAACGTAAAAGCCGCAAAAGGCGGATACTTGGGTTGGCAGTAAACTCACTGTCAGTAAGGCGGCGGCACTGATTATTTTTTTCATGGGGTTTCCTCTGGTTTGGTTGTCGGTTTTGACCATTCAAATGCGGGGTAATTCAACCAGCGGTTGAACAAAAACACACTGGGTGACAAGGCTAACAGGGCATACAAAAATGCGTTCGGCAGGAATAGACGGAATTGCAACCACACCGCCAGCAGGGCAACACTCATCCCGAACAGGATGCGCCCAACAGGATGCGCGGGGGTGGTTTTCGGGTCAGACAGCATGAAAAAGCTGAACAATAACAAGGAGCCATTTTGCAATTGATGTTGCGGAATAGACCACGGGTCGCCTAGCCAAGTGGCTTTCAGGAATAATAATACGGCATAGGTCAGTAAAAAACTCACGCTGGTCAACATGGTGCGCCAGCCCACCAAGCCCACTAAGCCACTACCCGCCAGCAACAGGAATAGCCACAAACCATGACCCCATTGCCCCGGTGCTGCCCATGCGTCATGGGTAAGCAGCAGTACCGCAACGATGCCGAAGTTGGACGGGTTGAACACATGCTTGCCATCCACCCGCAGCAAGAATTTACTGGCAATACTCAAGCCTACTGCGATTGCCAACCACAGCTCGCCTTGAGCATGTAACAGTAACAGTACGGACAAACTGGTGTTGAGGGTGCTCAATAACAGGTAGGGAAGTTTGAACAGATGGCAAAACAGCATCTGGGTCAGCAAGGCAGTGCCAATAACGGCAGCGATTTGTAGCCCTGTAACCGGAAATTCCAACACCCAGATGCCCCACAACAGCAGGCTGGTTTGTACCGTGAGTTGGTAATGACGCGGGTCAAGTCTGCTGGAATACGACATAAGGCAGTGATTGGTTGTTACTTATGCTGGTGAGCATAAACCCCATTCCACGCCTTGGGTAGATCGCTTTGCGACAACTGCGCAATACGCCGTAAATAAAGTGCTGCCAGTGGGTCATGCGGTGTATGCATCAGGACATGCGCAAACTGTTTCGCTGCCGCTTGCCAGTTGCCTTGCCAGTAATGTTGCATGGCCTGTTCGTGTAGCTGGTAAAGTTGGCGGATGTGGGGAGTAATTTCTTCCCCCAGCCCCAGCGGATGGTACAGCAACACATTTTCCTGTTTGCCTTTGACTTGTACCCGGTCAACCGTGCGGAATACTACGCCCTTGCAGTGTTGGCGGGTGTGTTCGCTGACCAGAATATCCACGCCGTAATGACGGGTCAGGGATTCAAGCCGTGCTGCCAGATTGACCGCATCACCGATGACGGTGTAAGCACGCCGGTAACTGGAACCCATGTCGCCGACATTCATTTCCCCGCTGTTGATGCCGATGCCCAGGTGCAAGGGCGTGATGCCCTGTTTACGGTAATTTTCGGCATTTTCCTGCAACATGTGCCGTAGGCTCAGTGCCGTCAGGACAGCTTGCCGCGCATGTTCGGGTTCCGTCAGCGGCGCATTCCAGAATGCCATCACCATGTCGCCAATGTATTTGTCGACCGTGCCGTTGTGCTGGAAAATGATGCCGGTTGCCGCATCCAGATAACGGTTGAGCAGGTTTTTCAGGGTTTGGGTATCCAGTTGTTCTGCCAGTGCCGTGAAGTCGTGCAAGTCGGCAAACAATACCGTCATGTCGCGCTTTTCCCCGGCAAGGCTGGCGTTAGCGGGCGTAGTCATGAGCTGCTGGATGTGTTCGGGTGGCACGTATTGCCCGAACAGGTGCTGCAAATGCTTGCGTTCGCGGTTTTCCCGCAACATGTCGTAAGTGGCAAAGATGCCAGTGACGGCAAACACCAGCAGCAGGGAAGGCAACAGGTCAAGACGGATGTGTTCCGCGTGCCACATCCACACATTGGCGGCGATGACAATCAGCAATAGGGTGGTAGCGGTCAGCAACAGCACACGCGGCCCGCACAGCGGATACAACATCAGCATCAACAGTGTCAGTGCCGCCAGCCCGATCAGCTCGATGGTCAGCCCCCAAGCTGGCTCGTGCAGGAGGATTTCCGGGTGCAACAAGCCTTGCAGGGTATGCGCATGGATGACGACACCGGGCAAGGAAGCCTGCACCGGGGTTGGTTTCAGATCCCCCAGCAATTGCGCTGATGTACCCACCATCACAATTGCGCCTTCCAGCGTTTTGCCTGAAATGGCTCCGCGCATCAGGTCAGTGGCGGATACAGACGGGAAATGCGGCTGACGGGCAGCGTAGGGAATCAGTACGCTGCCATGCATGTCGGTGGGAACGAATCGCGCTCCCAGCCCTAAACCGGCATAGACTTCCTGCGTACCGATACGGGCGATTTGTGCTTGCCATTCGTTTTCCAGCAGGAAGCGTTGTGCGGCAGCTAGGGTCAGGGAAGGGTACAGGTAGCCGTTGTATTGCAGGAACAGCGGCATCCGCCGGATGGTTCCATCACTTGCCATCAGCGCATTCATGTAGCCTTGCGCTTTGACCGCACGCTGGATGACCGGTAGGCTGGTGGAATGCCCCAGCGGTTCCCAGGTCGGCAACACGTTGGTGGCTACGGGTTTGGGGCTGTCCGGTAATGTACCGTTGAGCAGATATTCCTCATGAAACAGAAAACCGGTGACGATATCATGCTGTTCTAGTGCGGCTGCCAGTTGCCGGTCAGCTTCACTGGTGGATACCGAAGGGCGTAGTGGAATGGCACACACTTCGGCGCTGCAACTTGCTGAAGCCGGGGGGTGTTTGACTGGTTCGGTTGCACCGAACAGAATGTCCAGCACGATCAGGGCAGGTTCCTGTGTGCCAATTTTCTGGATCAGCTCGGCAACCCGCTGGCGGGGCCAAGGCCAGCGGCCTTCCTGTACTTGGCTGCGGTCGTCGATGTCGACGATGATGATGGGTGGCTCGTTTTCTGTGGGCGTAAAACCCTCTCCCAGCCGGATTCGCAGGTCATATAAAGCCATTTCAGCGCGGCTCAACAGGCTACTGAGCGGGTTGGTCGGGGAAACCAGCACCATTGCCAGCAGCAAACTGATCAGCAGGCCGAGCAGGATTTCAGGGGTATGTTGTCGGTACTTGTGCCACATCGTCCTATGAATGTGGCACATTTTTCGATAAACGGCGATGTCAGATTTTAGGCGATAACAACACAAAACGTCATGTATTTGACGTTAACGTTAACCAGCTCTAGTATCAGCCCAAAGGAGTGACTATGGAGCAGAAACTTTGGAGCATCTCCGAACTGGCTGATGAGTGTGGTATCACCACCCGCGCTATCCGGTTTTACGAAGACAAGGGGTTACTCCAGCCCCAGCGGGCGGGTTCCAACCGCGTCTACAACTACAAGGACAAAGCACGCCTGACGCTGATCCTGCGTGGCAAACGGCTGGGGTTTTCGCTGGAAGACATCGGCGAATTCCTCTCCCTCTACCACGCCGAATGCGACCCTGCCCACACCAGCCAGTTGCGTTACCTGCTGGACAAGGTACAAGCAAAAGTTCAGGCTCTGCGCCAGCAACAGGAGGATTTGGCGCTGACCTTGCAGGAACTGACGCGGATTGAAACGGAATGCCTTAGTCATCTGCCCGACTCCGAAATTACCCCTCACCCCCTAACCCCCTCTCCCTCAAGGGGAGAGGGGGAACAAAAATGCTGATCTCTTAGCCCCTCTCCCCTTGAGGGAGAGGGGTTGGGGTGAGGGGTACAAACCACCTAGGAGGAGGCTTATGAAGAGCGTAGTAATCGCCGGGTACGCCCGCACCCCGTTCACCCTCGCCAACAAGGGCGTGTTCGCCAAAGTCCGCCCCGACGATCTGGCGACTGCCGCCGTCCTCGGCCTGCTGGCGAAAACCGGCGTGGCTGGCACAGACATCGAAGACCTGATCCTCGGTTGCGCCTTCCCTGAAGGCGAACAAGGTTTCAACATGGCGCGGCTGGTAGTACTGATGGCAGGCTTGCCGCAAGCCGTCGGTGGCGTTACTGTCAACCGCTTCTGCGGCTCCTCCATGCAGGCCATCCATCAGGCCGCCGGAGCCATCCAGATGAATGCCGGAAATGCTTTCCTCTGCGCCGGGGTGGAATCGATGACCCGCATCCCCATGACTGGTTTCAACCCTTCGCCCAATCCACACCTGTATGCAAAGCTGCCCACCGCCTACATCAGCATGGGGCAAACGGCTGAAATCGTGGCACAACGTTACGCCATTTCCCGTCAAGAACAGGAAGCCTTCGCCGTTGCCAGCCAGCAAAAAGCTGCCGCCGCGCAAGCCGCAGGCAAACTGGCGGATGAAATCATCCCGGTAGGTGGCGTGACGCAAGACGGCTGTATCCGCCCCGACACCTCGCTGGAAGCACTGGCTGGCCTGAAACTGGCCTTCGACGCACACGGCACGGTCACGGCTGGCACGGCGTCTCCCTTGACCGACGGCGCTTCCGCCACCCTGGTATGCAGCGAGGAATTCGCCAAAGCGCACGGCCTGCCCATGCTTGCCCGCATCCGCAGCATCGCCATTTCCGGCTGCGCCCCCGAAACCATGGGGCTGGGGCCGATCCTTGCCAGCCAGAAAGCCTTGCAACGCGCCCGGCTGAGTGTCGCCGACCTCGACATTATCGAACTCAACGAAGCGTTTGCTTCCCAATCCATTGCCTGCATCCGCGACCTTGGGCTGGATGCCAGCAAGATCAATCTGGATGGCGGTGCGATTGCCTTGGGCCATCCCTTGGGCGCGACTGGCGCACGTATCACCGGCAAAGCCGCCGCCCTGCTCAAGCGCGAAGGCAAACAGTTTGCCCTTGCCACCCAGTGCATCGGCGGCGGGCAAGGCATCGCCACCATTCTGGAGGCCGTGTCATGAACATCCACCAAGTCGCAGTGATCGGCGCGGGCGTGATGGGTGCTGGCATTGCCGCCCACATCGCCAACGCCGGAACCCCCGTGCTGTTGCTCGACATCGTGCCGCCAGATGCCACCGATCGCAGCCAGATTGCCAAAGCCGCCCTCGACAAGCTGCTCAAGGCCGACCCTGCTCCCCTGATGCACAGCCGTAACGCCCGCCTCGTCACCCCCGGCAATATCGAAGACGATTTGCCCCAACTCGCCGACTGCGACTGGATCATCGAAGCAGTGGTCGAACGCCTAGCCATCAAGCAAGACCTGTACCGCAAGCTGGCCAGCGTGCGCAAAGCCGACGCAATCATTTCCTCCAACACCTCCTCCATCCCGCTGCACGAACTGGTGGCAGGCTTGCCGGACGACTTCGCCGCGCATTTCATGATCACCCATTTCTTCAACCCGCCACGTTACATGCGTCTGCTGGAAATCGTTACCAGTGCGCAAACCGATCAGGACGCTGCCCGCAAAATCCGCGAATACGCCGACCTCAAGCTGGGCAAGGGCGTGGTCGATTGCAAGGATACCCCCGGATTCATCGCCAACCGCATCGGCATTTTCTGGATACAGACCGCGATTCAGGAAGCCATCGAAATGGGGTTGACGGTGGAAGAAGCCGACGCCGTGATCGGCAGGCCGATGGGCATTCCCAAAACCGGCGTGTTCGGCCTCTCCGATCTGGTGGGGATCGACCTGATGCCGCACCTGATGCGCAGCATGAACCGCAGTTTGCCAGCCGGTGATGCCTTGCTGGAAAAAGCCAGCATCCCGCCGCTTATCCAGCGCATGATTGATGATGGCTACACCGGGCGCAAGGGCAAGGGTGGTTTCTACCGCATCAACCGTGACGGCGGGCAGAAGGTCAAGGAATCCATCAACCTGCAAACCGGCGACTATGCGCCATCACAAGCTGCCTCATTGGGGAGCTTGCAAGCCGCCAAACACGGCGGCCTACAGGCGCTGGTTTCCCACCCCGACAAGGGGGGGCAATATGCGTGGCGGGTGTTGTCGCAGACCCTGCGCTATGCCGCCGCACTCGTGCCGGAAATTGCCGACGACATTTGCGCCGTCAACACCGCCATGAAGCTGGGTTACAACTGGAAATACGGGCCGTTTGAGCTGATCGACCAGTTGGGGGCGGATGCGTTGGCGCAGCGGCTGGAAGCGGATGCTGCCGTATTACCCCCCATCCCCAGCCCTTCCCCCGCAGGGGGGGAAGGGAGCGAAGATGGTGTCTTGTCCCCTCCACCCCTTGTGGGGGGAGGGTTAGGGAGGGGGGGGATTCCTCCACTGCTGGAAATGGCGCGGGCTTACGGTTTCTATCGCCACGAACCCGGCGAAACCCACTACCTCCAACCCGACGGCTCCTACCGCCCCCTGCAACGCCCCCCCGGCATCCTGCTGCTCGCCGACCTCAAACGCCACGCCGAACCGCTGCTCAGCAACGATGCCGCCAGCCTGTGGGACATTGGCGATGGCGTAGCCTGCCTCGAATTCCATAGCAAGATGAACAGCATCGACGGGCAGACTCTTGAAATGCTCAGCGACAGCCTCGACTGGGTGGCAACCAACGGCAAGGCGATGGTGATCTACAACGAAGGCGAAAACTTTTCCGCCGGAGCCAACCTCGGCCTGCTGGTATTCGCCGCCAGCCTCGGTGGCTGGGATGAAATCGCCGCAATCGTCACGCAAGGCCAAACCACTTACCACAAGCTCAAACACGCCCCGTTCCCGGTGGTCGGCGCACCTTCCGGCCTTGCCCTCGGTGGCGGCTGCGAAGTATTGCTGCATTGCGCTGCCATCCAGGCTCATGCCGAAACCTACATGGGGCTGGTGGAAACCGGCGTCGGCCTGATCCCCGGCTGGGGCGGCTGCAAGGAAATGCTGCAACGCTGGAGCAGCTTCCCCAAACTGCCACGCGGCCCCTTGCCGCCGGTACTGAAAGCGTTTGAAATCATCAGTCTGGTAACCGTGTCCAAATCAGCATTTGAAGCCAAAGACCACCTCTACCTACGCCCTGCTGACGGCATCAGCATGAACCGCGACCGTCTGCTGGCAGATGCCAAAGCACGGGCACTGGCGATGGTGGAAGGCTACCAGTCGCCGGTTGCACAAGAACTACGCCTGCCCGGTGCAACCGCGCGGATTGCCATGCAGATGGCGGTGAGTGATTTCCGCCTGCAAGGCAAAGCCACCCCGCACGACGCAGTGGTAGCCACGGCACTCGCCGAAGTCCTCAGCGGCGGCGACACCGACATCACCACCCCGTTGAATGAAGCCGACATTCTGGCACTGGAACACCGCCAGTTCATGCAACTGGTCAAGCACCCGGACACCATTGCCCGCGTGCAACACATGCTGGAAACCGGCAAACCGCTGAGGAACTGAACATGGAAACGTTGCACGGCAAAACCCTGTTCATCACTGGCGGCAGTCGCGGCATCGGGCAAGCGATTGCGCTGAAAGCCGCCAGCGAAGGTGCAAACATCGTCATCGCCGCCAAGACTACCGAACCACACCCGAAACTGCCCGGCACGATCTACACCGCCGCTGCCGAGATTGAAGCCGCTGGCGGCAAGGCATTACCCTTGCAAGTCGACATCCGCGACGAGGTGCAAATTGCCGAGGCGGTACAACAGGCCGTTGCCACCTTCGGCGGCATCGACATGCTGGTTAACAACGCCAGTGCCATCAGCCTGACACCCACACTGGCAACACCGATGAAGCGTTTCGACCTGATGCAGCAAGTCAATGCGCGGGGCACGTTTGCGGTGTCGCAAGCCTGCCTGCCACACCTGCTGCAAGCACCCAACCCGCACATCCTCACCCTGTCGCCGCCACTGTCGATGCAACCGAAATGGTTCAAACACCATCTGGCCTACACGCTGGCGAAATACGGCATGAGCATGTGCGTGCTGGGGATGGCGGCAGAGTTTCGGGGCAAGGTGGCGGTGAATGCGCTGTGGCCGCGCACCGTCATCCTGACCGCTGCGGTGCAGATGCTGGGTGATCAGGTGAAGCCGGACATGTGCCGCAAGCCGGAGATCGTGGCGGATGCGGCTTGCCTGATCCTCAAACAGGATGCACGCCAACACACCGGCAATTTTTACATCGACGAAGAGGTGCTGCGGGCAGCCGGGGTCAATGACTTTGACCAGTACGCCATCAGCCCCGGCACAACCTTACTGACTGATTTGTTTCTGGGGTAATATTACCCCTCACCCCAACCCCTCTCCCTCAAGGGGCGAGGGGCTTAAGAAAAAAACCTTCTTGCACCCCCTCGCCCCTTGAGGGAGAGGGGGCTGGGGGGTGAGGGGTTCTTAAGTTAAAGGAGGAGGAAATGGACAAGCTATGGCTGCAAAGCTACCCACCCAGCGTCCCGGCAGAGATTGACCTGAGCCAGTACCGTTCGCTGGCGGATTTGTTCCACCACAGTGTTGCCAAGTACCGGGCGCTGCCTGCCTACAGCAATCTCGGCAAGGTGCTGACTTATGCCGAAGTCGATGAGCTGACCCGCCAGTTTGCCGCGTACCTGACCCACGGGGCGGGTTTGCAGCGCGGCGACCGCATCGCCATCATGATGCCCAACCTGCTGCAATACCCGATTGCGCTGTTCGCTGCCCTGCGTGCCGGGCTGGTGGTGGTCAATACCAATCCCCTTTACACCGACCGCGAACTCGAACACCAGTTGAAGGATTCCGGGGCAAAAGCCATTGTCATCCTCGCCAATTTCGCCCACACGCTGGAAAAGGTGATGGATGAGGTCGGCATCAAAACCATCATCACTACCGAAATCGGCGACTTGCTGGGCTTCCCCAAATCCCTGCTGGTGAATGCAGTGGTCAAGTATGTGAAAAAGATGGTTCCTGCCTACCAGTTGCCGGAAGCGATCGGTTTCAATCAGGCACTGCGGCTGGGTAAGCAATACGCCCAGCGTTATCAGGATGCCGACTTGAACCATGCAGATACCGCGTTCCTGCAATACACCGGCGGCACGACCGGGGTGGCCAAGGGTGCGGTGCTGACTCACCGCAACCTGCTGGCCAACATGCTGCAAGCCGATGCCTGGACGAAGGGCTATCTGCAACACGGCAAGGAAATATTCATCACCGCCCTGCCCCTGTACCATGTGTTTGCCCTCACCGCCAATGCCCTGTTTGCAATGGAAATGGGCGCGAAAAATGTACTGATCACCAATCCGCGTGACTTGCCCGCGTTCATCAAGGATTTGTGCAAGGAACCCTTCACCTTCATGACCGGCGTCAACACCCTGTACAACGCCCTACTGAATCACGCCGAGATCGGCAAGGTGGATTTTTCCCACTTGAAAATTGGCTTGGGCGGTGGTATGGCAGTGCAAAAATCCGTCGCCGAACGCTGGAAAGCCCTGACTGGCTCGGTGCTGCTGGAAGCCTACGGCTTGACTGAAACCTCCCCGGCAGTGTGCATCAACCCCGTCACCTTGCAGGATTACAACGGCATGATCGGCTTGCCGATCCCTTCCACCGAGGTGTCGATCCGTGATGTGAATGACCGGGAACTGGGGGTGGGTGAAGCGGGCGAATTGTGGGTACGTGGCCCGCAGGTGATGCAAGGTTACTGGCAACGCCCGGATGAAACCGCCAAGGTGATGCCGGGTGATGGCTGGTTGCGCACCGGCGATGTTGCCATTATTAACGCACAAGGTTACGTCAAATTGGTCGATCGCCTCAAGGACATGGTACTGGTGTCCGGTTTCAACGTTTACCCCAATGAGGTGGAAGATGTGCTGGCAGCCAACCCCAAAATCCTCGAAGCGGGCGTGATTGGAGTGCCTGACGAGCATTCCGGCGAAATCGTCAAGGCTTTCATCGTCAAAAAGGATGGCAGCCTGACGGTGGATGAGGTGAAAACCTACTGCCGCGCAGAGCTTTCTGCTTACAAATGCCCGAAACAGGTTGTGTTTGTCGACTCACTGCCAAAAAGCAATGTCGGCAAGATTCTGCGTAAGGAGCTGCGTCAGTTCGGTAACGGGTAATCTGACCAGTCCCGGTAATTGCGCACTTGCCCATGTTCACGCACCTGTTGCAGCCCAGCCAGATCAAGGTCGGCATAAACCCATTGTGGTTGGTTCAGCGTGCCGATTGACAGGATACCATCAACGGGATACCCGTAATCAACCGGAGTATAGACGGCGGCGGCTCCCATGTTGACATCCACTGCTTCTGACCATGCTGCTTCTCCGACCAGTGCGGCTTGTGCGACGTAGCACTGGTTTTCTAGCGCCCGCGCCTGACAGCCGATGCGCACACGGTTATAACCCGCCAGCCCGTCAGTGCAGCTTGGTACGAGGATCAGGTTTGCCCCTTGCCTTACCAGTTCCCGTGCCAGCAGGGGAAATTCACTGTCGTAACAGGTACAAATGCCCAGCTTGCCAACATCGCTATCCAGTGCTTGCAACTCCCGTCCCGGACTGATGTGCCAATGCTCCTGTTCAAAGCGGGTCATTTTCTGCTTGTCCTGAAAGGCACGGCTGCCATCCGGGCGGAACAGCCAGGCACGGTTGGTGTAACGCCCATCTTCCTGCCGGACGGGGAACGTACCCGCCACAATCGTGACGCCCTGTTGCTGTGCCAGACCGCTGAACAGTTGCAGGAAAGCGTCGTGCAGGCTTTGCAAGGCTACCAGTTGCCTTCCCAGATCCTGATACACCGCTGGTGGAAACAGTGATGCCAGTTCCATGCTGAAGTATTCGGGGAACAGCAACAGTTTGGCGTCGTGGGTACGGGCTTCGTTGACCCAGCGGTAAATTTTTGTCGTGTAATCCTCCCAGTTGTGCAGGAAACTGATGTCATACTGTGCCGTTGCCAACCGGAATTTCATAAGGTTTTCATCCAGAATTGCATGGGTTTGGGTGATGCTTCTGTTTCACCGAGGTCTTTCCAGGTATAGGTCGTCAACAATTCAGGATGTGGCGTGTAGCCGAAATGCTGCCAGATGCTATCCAGCGGCAGGTAGCCCGCCGGGCGCATGGGGTGATCCACCGGGCGTTGCACCCCGCAAAAGGTGGCGTGGGTAAAGCCACCCAGTTGCCTTGCATGGTTCTCTCGCCCGAGGAAAAAGCTTTTGTAGACACCGCGCCCGCGATATTCCGGTAACAAGACCGATTCCGCACAATAAAACAGCGTGTCTGGATCGTAGCCCTGTTGCAGGAACGGCTGCTGAAACTCGTCTTCCTCGTGTGCCATCGGCAGGCCGGTGGAAGCACCCACCACCCGATCGCCATCGAGTAGCAGCACGGCAATGCTGTCCGGGGAGTTGACGTAGGTTTGCAGGTAACGGGCTTCGTATTCCACCGACCCATCGTAGAGATAGGGGAACTCACGGAATACGCTAATGCGCAAATGGGCGAGGGCTGGCAGGTAGGGGGCGATGGCAGAGCCGGAAAGGTGCAGGTTATAGCATGTTTTGTTCATGAACAGGATCATAGGCAGGTAACAGACCGTCCGCAAGAACCCTGACCTACATCAAAACTTATCCACAACCCCACCTTGAATTCCTCACCCGCTACCCCAGATTTGCCTCATCTGACGCTTTCGCGTCCAACCCAAATTTGAAAGGTAGCCCACATGAGAATGGACAAACTCACCAGCAAGTTCCAGCTCGCCCTGCAAGACGCGCAGTCGCTCGCGTTAGGGCGTGATCATCAATTTATCGAACCCGCTCACCTGATGATCGCCTTGCTGGATCAGGAAGGCGGTTCCACACGCGGTTTGCTGACCAAAGCCGATGTCAACGCCAACCAGTTGCGCTCCAAACTGGGTGAAGCGCTCGACCGTCTGCCGACCGTTTCCGGCGGTGATGCCGGTAGCGTGCATGTTTCCAACGACCTCAGCAAGCTGCTGAATGTCACTGATAAAATCGCCCAGCAGCGCAAGGATCAGTACATTTCCTCCGAACTATTCGTGCTGGCAGCGCTGGAAGACAAAGGCACGCTCGGCAATTTGCTGCGTGAAACGGGTGCGACCAAAGGTGCTGTTGAAAAAGCCATCGAAGGAATGCGCGGCGGACAAACCGTCAACGACCCCAATGCCGAAGACCAACGCCAAGCCTTGGAAAAATACACCATCGACCTCACCGAACGCGCCGAACAGGGCAAAATCGACCCCATCATCGGGCGTGACGAAGAAATCCGCCGCATGGTGCAAATCCTGCAACGCCGTACCAAAAACAACCCGGTACTGATCGGCGAACCCGGCGTAGGTAAAACCGCGCTGGTTGAAGGCTTGGCGCAACGCATCGTCAACGGCGAAGTTTCCGAAGGCATGAAAGGCAAACGCCTGCTGTCGCTCGACCTCGGCGCATTGCTGGCGGGTAGCAAATACCGGGGCGACTTTGAAGAACGCCTCAAAGCCGTGCTCAACGACATCGCCAAAGCCGAAGGCAACATCATCCTGTTCATCGACGAATTGCACACGATGGTCGGTGCAGGCAAAGCGGAAGGCGCAATGGATGCAGGCAATATGCTCAAGCCCGCCCTCGCACGCGGTGAACTGCATTGCCTAGGTGCGACCACCCTCGACGAATACCGCCAGTACATTGAAAAGGATGCCGCGCTCGAACGCCGTTTCCAGAAAGTGCTGGTGGATGAGCCGACCGTGGAAGACACCATCGCCATCCTGCGCGGCTTGCAGGAAAAATACGAAGTGCATCACGGCGTGGAAATCACCGACCCCGCGCTGGTCGCAGCCGCCACGTTATCGCACCGTTACATCACTGACCGCCAGTTGCCCGACAAAGCCATCGACCTGATCGACGAAGCTGCGTCACGCATCCGTGTCGAAATCGACTCCAAACCGGAAGTGATCGACAAGCTCGACCGCCGCCTGATCCAGCTCAAGATCGAACGCGAAGCCTTGAAAAAGGAATCCGACGACGCCTCCAAAAAACGCCTTGCCGACTTGCAGGCTGAAATCGACCGTCTGGAAAAAGAATCTGCCGATCTGGAAGAAATCTGGAAAAGCGAAAAAGCCGACGTGCAAGGCACATCCCACATCAAGGAAGCCCTTGATCAAGCACGGCTCGAATTTGAAACCGCCCGACGTGCGGGCAATTTGCAACGTATGGCGGAGTTACAATACGGGCGCATCCCCGAACTCGAACAGCAGCTCGCCAAAGCGGATGCCACTGTGGATAGCCACGAAGCCAAAGCGCCCAAGTTGCTGAAAACCAAAGTGACGGAAGACGAAATTGCCGACATCGTGTCACGCTGGACAGGTATCCCCGTCAGCAAAATGCTCGAAGGCGAAAAGGACAAGCTGCTGAAAATGGAAGACGTGCTTGCCAAGCGTGTGATCGGGCAAACCGAAGCGGTGGTAGCTGTTTCCAATGCCATCCGCCGTGCGCGGGCGGGGCTTTCCGACCCTAATCGCCCCAGCGGTTCGTTCCTGTTCCTGGGGCCAACGGGTGTGGGTAAAACCGAACTCACCAAGGCACTGGCGACGTTTTTGTTCGATACCGACGACGCGATGGTGCGGATTGATATGTCCGAATTCATGGAAAAACATTCCGTCGCTCGCCTGATCGGTGCGCCTCCCGGCTACGTCGGCTATGAAGAAGGCGGCTATTTGACCGAAGCGGTGCGCCGCCGCCCGTATTCCGTGATCCTGCTGGACGAGGTGGAAAAAGCCCACGCCGATGTCTTCAACGTGCTGCTGCAAGTGCTGGACGACGGGCGTTTGACCGATGGGCAAGGGCGCACGGTGGATTTCCGTAACACCGTGATTATCATGACCTCCAACCTCGGTTCGCACCTGATTCAGGAGATGGCGGGTGAAGAAAACTATGAGCGCATGAAAGCAGCAGTGATGGACGTGGTCGGGCATCATTTCCGCCCGGAATTCATCAACCGGATTGACGAAACGGTGGTATTCCATCCGCTGGATCAGGCAGAGATTCGCCAGATTGCGGATATTCAGCTCAACAATCTGCGCAAGCGGCTGGCAGCGCGGGAACTGGGTATCCAGATCACTGATGCAGCACTCGATTTACTGGCGGAAGCAGGCTTCGACCCTGTGTACGGCGCACGTCCGCTCAAACGCGCTATCCAGCAGCAGGTTGAGAATCCGCTGGCACAGCAAATTCTTGGCGGCAAGTTCATGCCGGGGGATACGATTGCGGTGGGGGTGGAAGAGGGCAGGCTGACGTTTACAGCGTTGGTCGAAGCGCAGGAGGTTTAAGTTAGAATTTGGTAAGAAACAAGGCTCAATATGTGTTTCAGGGTCTTATCCCAGTAGCAGTGAAAGCAAGGAATGAAGTGCCGCTTTCCCGCGTTTTCTGATGTTGTGCAAGCACTCAAAGAAGGCGAGGTAGCAAGGCAACTTTTCCTGTGAAATCCCCCGATGAGGACGTAACCAAGAGCGCAGCAATGACCAAAAGCCCTCCATCGTGTTCACATGGACTTCATGGAAACCGTCCCCATCCTCATCACGGGCATATTCACCTGCGCCATGATTGACTGTTTTGTGGAGGTATCCCCATTCTTCCAATCGGTCGTAGATGTTGTACTCATCGGTGTACACCAACGTACCCGCTGCCACCGTTTCCAAGATCAACGGCTTGATTGTCGCCTGTTTCACATTTTCCAGCATACGGATCACGACCTCCCCAGAACGCTGGATCATGCCGAAAATGGGCGGCTTCTCCTTCTCCAGCGTACCACGTCCCGGCGCACCTTTCAGGGCGCGGCGGCGACCTTCACGCCCTGCATCCGCCACCGCATCAGGGTTTCCCTTATGCCCAGCCTTGGTGTAAGCCTCGTCAAACTCAACACTCCCAGACAGGCTTACAGGTGTTTTTTTTCTCGATGCCTTGCCGCAACTGTTCCGTCATCGCCTGCGCATCGTCCTTGTTCAACCCCAGTTCACGGGCAATTTGTTGGTTCGACAGGTTCAATGACATCAGGTAAAGGCACAACACCCAAACCTTCAGTGGCTGGTGATGACCTTCAAACACCGTTCCCGTCAGGTCATCAAAACGCTTTTCGCAACCCTTGCACTGGTAACGCTGGCGTTCTGTTTGGGTGTCATCCTTGCCACGGCGGATGGTTTCGTGTGACTTACAATGTGGGCAAACAACCCCATCAGCCCAACGCCGGGCGCGGACTTGCTCGAAACAGGCTGCTTCACTGGTCAGGCTGGAAATACTGATTAGCAGGTTCATAATGCCTTTCCTTGGCTACTGGGAAATGATTGATTTTAGATCAATACCCTGCGTTTGCAACACTGGGATAGCAAGACCCTGAAACACATATTGAGCCAGAAACAAAAACGCCGCCTATTTAAAGCGGCGTTTTCTAATCAGAAGGAGGCGGATAAGCAGTTGTTGACTCAAGGTTTATTTCCTTGGGCATGGTTAAGTTCACAGATAACTGTTTCGGTTAATGAGCCAATGCCCGCAACACTGCTTGCGGCTCTTTCGCCACTACATGCAGCAATACCCGTGCAGCACCGTGCGGGGTGCGATCCCCGCGTTCCCAATGGCGCAAGGTGCTGACACTGATGCCAAACGTTGCTGCAAATTCCACTTGGGTCATGCCTACTTTGGCACGAACGTTTTTGGCAGTATTGTAGCGTTTCACCCACCCTCAAAATAATCTGTATCCACCTTCTTCACCTCATAGCGCTCAACCACTGATATGCCTACGTTGTATTCCACCATCAGGGCTGCCAGCTTTTCGCCGTCAATCAGGATGATGCGGGTGTCAATAATGCGGGCATAGTCGCGGGCTTCGCGGGAAAAGCCGGAGGTGGTGATGAAAATGCCCTTCTTTGCCCGTTGCCCCTGCAAGGCTCCGGCAAATTTCTGGATTTCGGGGCGACCTACGGTAGCTTCCCAGCGTTTGGCTTGCATGTAAATTACGTCGAGGCCGAGGCGGTCTTCGTTAATGATGCCGTCGATGCCGCCGTCACCGCTTTTGCCAATGGCGCGGCCTGCATCCTGGCGGTTGCCGCCGTAGCCCATTTTCACCAGCAAATCGACCACCAGTTTTTCAAAGAACACGGGTGAGGCTTCCTTGACGGTTTCCAGCACTTCCTGTTCAAGGTTTTGGCGAAGCAGGCGGTAGGCGGAGGCAAGGATGTCTTCCGGGGTGTCGTCGAAAATCACCTCGGAATCCATGTTCAGGGTGGGCATTCCGCTGGGTTTGAGTGGGCGGCGGCGATTCTTGAATTCCTGGAATTCAGGAAACTGTTCCAGCGTGCTGATGCGGATGTTGTCTGGGTTGCCTTGCAGTAAGTGCAGCCCACGATCGGTAATGACGAAATGCCCGCGCCGGGGTGAACGCAACGCGCCTGCCTGTTTCAGGTAGGAACGCGCCCAGCCAACCCGGTTGCTGAACACGGTTTGCGTGCCACTGGGCAGGATTTCGCTGCGTTCGGTTTCATTGAGCTGATAGTGGTTGGCGAGTGTTTCAACCGCATCCCGCAGCTTGTGTTCCTGCTGGTCGGCTGCCAGTTGCAGCAGGGGGCGCATCAGGGTCTGGTAGTCGGGGATTGGCATGGGGTTATTGCCTAGGGCAAGTGGGAAGAGTTGCTGGCAACGGGGTCTGTATCCCCGTGCCAGCGGAGGATGGTTACTGACCTGCCCCGACATGCTCTAGGGCAATTTTCAGCATACGGCGCACGGGTTCTGCCGCACCCCACAGCAACTGGTCGCCGACGGTAAATGCGGTGATGTATTCCGGCCCTAGGTTCATCTTGCGGATACGTCCGACCGGGATGGTCAGTGTGCCGGAAGCCTGTACCGGGGTCAGGCCGTGCAGGGTGGATTCCTTGTCATTCGGGATGACTTTCACCCACTCGTTGTGGCTGGCGATAATGGCTTCGATTTCGTCCAGTGGCAGGTTTTCTTTCAGCTTGATGGTGAAACCCTGCGAGTGGCAACGCATGGCGCCGATACGCACGCACTGGCCGTCTACCGGAATGATGTTGCCTGCGGTTTTGCCCAGAATCTTGTTGGTTTCAGCAATGCCTTTCCACTCTTCCTTGGTCTGACCGTTTTCCCAGGCTTTGTCGATCCACGGGATCAGGCTGCCAGCTAGGGGTGCGCCGAAATTGGCGGTGGAAAGCGTGCCGTCATTCAGTTTGGCAGTGACTTTGGTATCAATGTCGAGGATGGCGGAAGCCGGGTTTGCCAGCAAATCGCCCACTTCGGCATTCAGCTCGCCCATCTGGGTCAGCAGTTCGCGCATGTTTTTCGCACCCGCCCCGGAAGCAGCCTGATAGGTCATGGAAGTGATCCATTCCACCAGCCCTTTTTCAAACAGGCCGCCCAGTGCCATCAGCATCAGGGAAACGGTGCAGTTGCCGCCGATGTAGTTCCTGATGCCGTTTTGCAGGCCAGCATCAATCACATTGCGGTTCACCGGATCGAGCACGATGATGGCATCGTCTTTCATGCGCAGGGTGGAAGCGGCGTCAATCCAGTAGCCATTCCAGCGGGCACGCAGCGGTTCGTAGACGGCGGTGGTGTAATCGCCGCCCTGGCAGGAAACGATGATGTCCATTTCCGCCAGCTTGTCGATATTCATCGCGTCTTCCAGCGGTTTGGCGCCGAAACCGACATCCGGGCCAGCCTTGCCGGATTGTGAAGTGGTGAAAAACACAGGTTCAAAGCCCTGAAAATCGTTTTCGGCCTGCATCCGCTCCATCAGAACCGAGCCAACCATGCCGCGCCAACCGACAAAACCTACTTTGAGCATTACAAACTCCGACAAAAACCGAGTAAACGCATGATTTTAACACTGTGGCGGGTAGAGCAAAACAATCCTTTCATTGTGCGATTTAATAGAATGAAACGATAAAAACATACTGTTTTACTGTCTATCGGTGGCTGCTTATACTGACTTCATCGACACACAAAACAAACACGGAGAAACAAACATGGACATCAATATCGGCATTCAGACAGAACAACGTCAGGCGATTGCAGACGGGCTTTCCCGCTTGCTGGCGGATACTTACACCTTGTATCTCAAGACCCACAATTACCACTGGAACGTGACCGGGCCGATGTTCAACACCTTGCACCTCATGTTCGAGACGCAATACAACGAGCTGGCACTGGCGGTGGATTTGATTGCCGAACGCATCCGTGCGTTGGGGCATGTCGCTCCCGGTACTTATGCCGCTTACAGCCGTTTGTCTTCCATCCCGGAAGAAGAGGGTGTACCGAAAGCACAGGACATGATCCGTAATCTGGTGGAAGGTCAGGAAGCAGTGGTGCGTACTGCCCGCAGCATTTTCCCGGTGGTGGATGAGGCAGGTGATGAACCGACTGCCGATTTGCTCACCCAGCGGATGCAAATCCATGAAAAAAATGCGTGGATGTTGCGCAGCATGTTGGAATAAGCAGGGGTATTGGGGTGCTTTGCCGGTTCAGGTTTGCAGGGTTTTCAGCATCTGTTCTGCCTGCTTGATCCATTCCTGTTCCTTACGGCGGTAATATTTGGGAGCACGGCGGGCACGTAGCTGAATATCTTCCAGTACTTGGCGGGCGCGTCCAGTTTGCCCGCTTTGTTGCAAAAGCTGGGCGTAGTGCCAACGGGCTTCTTCGCCGGGGTAGGTAGCTGCTAGTGCCTGAAATTCTTCCAGTGCTTGTGGAATCTTGCCCAAGGCTTCGAGGCTGCGAGCGTACAACAAATGCCCGTCATGTGAGCGGAAATTGGGGTTAGCTTGAATCAGCGTATCCAGTGTCGCTACGCTGCTTTGGAATTGTCCTGCACCGAATTGTGCTTGTGCCAGTTTCAGCAGGATGTCCGGGTCATCGTGCCCGTTTTGCTGGCAACGTTGCAGCAAGGCAATGGCATCGTCATGAAACCCGGCTTCGATACATTCCGCCGCCAGTTTGACGCGGTTGGCAACCGTATCGGCAATTTCCAGTTCGTCTTTGCGGCGGCGCAATTCACGTTCCGGGTCGATGGCTTTCAGCAGGCGGTTGCTGGCAGAGCGCACGGTGCGGCTGTGGCGCATTTCTGGCAAGACCTGCGTGAAAAAGTATACGGCACAGCCAATACCGGGGAGAAAGGCGATGATGTAAATCCAGAATGTTTCACGCCCGGTACGCACGACGTGGATGGCAAAGGCAATCTGGATCAAAAGGACAAGTCCACCAAGAACCGGCATGATTATCTCCTGAAATGATTATTATACAGCACATTATTGCGCAAGTTCGATGGAGATGTCACGGGTTCGCGCTTGTAAATTCTACGGGTGGGTGCTGGCGATTACAGGTAAAAAGCCATTCCCGCTAGCCAACAGACCTCATTCCCGCTAGAGTTCTGCGGCATGACCAGCCAACATTCCACCCCATGCGCCTGATCCTCGCCCCGATGGAAGGCGTGATGGATCACACCATGCGCGACCTGCTCACCCGCGTTGGCGGCTATGACCGCTGCGTGACCGAATTCGTGCGCGTGGTAGACCGGCGCTTGCCCGCACGGGTGTTTTACCGCGCCTGCCCCGAACTGCTGACAGGTGGGAAAACCCCCGCCGGAACCCCGGTGTACGTACAATTGCTGGGCGGCGACCCCGACTGTATGGCGCTGAATGCGCAGGTGCTGGAACAGCTTGCAGTCCCCGGCATTGACCTCAATTTCGGCTGCCCCTCCAAAACCGTCAACAAGAGCGACGGCGGCTCGGTGCTGCTGCGCGAACCGGAACGAGTACACGCCATCGTCAAGGCGGTGCGGGCAGCGGTCAGCCCGCACATCCCCGTTACCGCCAAAATCCGCCTCGGCTTCAAGGACAGCAGCCTGCTGGAAGACATTGCGCTAGGGGTGGAAGCTGCCGGGGCGACCGAACTGTGCATTCACGCCCGCACCAAACAGCACGGCTATTTACCCCCAGCCTATTGGGAGGAAATCGGCAAGATCAAACCCAAACTGAGCCTGCCGGTGATTGCCAACGGTGAAATCTGGTCGGCAGCGAATGCACGTCAAGCCCAAGCGGAAAGTGGCTGCACCGACCTGATGTTGGGGCGTGGCGCGTTGAGTTTCCCCGATCTTGCCCGCGCTATCCACGCCCAGCACACGAGGGCAGACTACACCCCGCTGGCATGGGCAGAGGTGCTGCCGCTGGTGGTCGAATACGCCAGCCATCTGGAAACACGCGCCCCCAAATACGCCGCCAGTTTCGTCAAGCAGTGGTTTACCTATTTGCGCCGCCAATACCCGCAGGCGGATAACCTGTTCCAGCACATCAAGCGGATGCCTGCGTTGGATGCCATCAAGCCCGCATTGCATCGCGGGTAGCAACCAGCCTGTCGTAGCCTTACAGCCCGCCGGACACCATCAGCAAACCAAAGAACGGCGCAAGCACAATCCCGCCCAGCACGGCGGTCGCACCATCTGCTGCCAGCGTCAGCGGGGTCAGGGCAATTTTTGCAGCGGTATTGGCTACACCATCCGGCTCAACCACGGTCAATTCATATGGCTGGCGGAAGAACGCGGTTTGCGGCACTCGTACATTGCCTGCCAGATAACGTGTGCCCTGGATGCTGGCACTGTAAGCCAAGGTATTGCCCTGTTGGCGGAAACCACGCTGAGTCAGGAATTGATGCTCTTCCACCGTGAGTTTGCCTACGTCAGCCTGCAAGGTGTAGCTACCGCTGACGTTTTGCCCTGCATTCACAGTGAATTTGTCAAAAGCCGGGGTAAGTTTGGTGCGTCCACTCCATTGCAATACCGATTTCAGCGGCTCACTTAGCGGGAAAATGAAATGGTGTTGTTCACCCGCCACCACCAGCGTGGCTTTGTCCGGGGTGATCAGGAAACTGTTGATTTTTTCGGTGCTGGCGTTTTTGCTGGAATGCAAGGCATGGGTAGCACAGCCGACTGAGGCAAGGCTCAGCATGGCAATGAGCAGGTAATGCAGTAAATGGCGCATGGAAACCCCGGTGTTGGCTTGATTGACGATGGCAACATCATGCATCACACACAACTTCATAGAAAACATCAGTCTATTAAGTCGTACCTTGCGCTACTTTACGTCGTAATTTCTGCTACTTGCGGACTGTCAGACGGCTGACATTGTATTGCTCGGCCAGCGCCTTTTGGGTCAGGGACGATGCCTTGATTTCTGCCCGTAATTTGGGGGTTGTGAGTGCTTCTGGGTGTAGTTTCATGTACGCTCCGTCGGGTATCTATGTGCTGATAACCTCGCCTCGAGGATATGCCGTGCCTTGAACAGCGGGTAGCTCTTTAAGGGGATATGAGCATAAGGGACGCGACACAGGATGAAATATTCGTTTTCATTGCCATACCTCCACGTATCGCCCGTCAGGATCTTGCAAGACACGCTGGCTTTTCCCACCGAAATGAAAGCCCAGACGGGTGTTATCCGGCTCACCCTTGGCGGGGTAGAGTTCCAAAACCAACCCGTTGTCCATCACAGCAGCATAGTGCCTTAAACCGTTACCGTGCTGTTCCGAGATAAAGTGGAGGTTCAGTCCCTCGTAAAACAAACGGGTGAGTTCAATGTCACGACAGCGCAATACCAATAAATTCAATTGTGGGTGTGTTTGCTGCATCTTAAATTAACTTTTTCAGCCGTTCTTGCTTTTCGCGTAAATGAACACAAGACTCAATCGGATGATATTTTTTAAACCATTGATTTAAAGTCATTTCATTGTGCAAGGTGATAAACGTTTTCTCGTGCCGATCCTCCACTTCAAGCGGAAAGCCGTATGACTCTACTTTTTGGCATAATTCCTCAAGTATTCTGTGGTGGAAATCATAAAATACCTTTTTATCCGCCCACATATCTTCTCCATATAAAACAACAAACTCCTCATTTTTGAAAAACACGCAAAACCTAGATGACAAATCTGACATAGCTTTTATTCCTTTGATAAATGCTGAGAATTACTCAAGCTCCTAACTTATTCTGAAACAATAATCCAACCATGCAGGCAATTCGCGTAATGATGCGTAGACATCACGCCATTCAAAATAATGGGGATATGCCGCCCCGATATTAACAAAACCCTCTTTCCTAAACGCCATTTTACTACGGGAAAGATGATAAAGCTGCGAAACGACAATGACAGGCAGGGCGAGCGCATATAAATTTGCATTGAAACAATGCAGTTAGCGACACTACCGGTTTTAGCCGCTACGGAAAAACCATGAGTGCCAGCCTGATAGATCATTTTTCGCCATTGGAAGATCCCCGGATAGAGCGTAACAAACGCCACGCGCTGTTGGACATACTGGTACTGGTGGTCAGTGCGGTATGCAGTAATGCCAAAGGTTGGGAAGCAATAGAAGATTTTGGACACACCAAGCTGGATTGGCTACGCCAGTACGTGCCGCTGGCGAATGGAGTTCCTTCCCACGACTGCATTGAATATGTGATGACCCGTCTGTCGCCCGTCAAATTCCGGGAGTGCTTCATGAATTGGACGCAGGCGGTCAAACGCGAAGTTCAAGAGGTTATCGCGGTTGATGGCAAAACCGCCAGAGGTTCACGTGACCGCGCCAATGGCGGCAAGCCTTTGCACATGGTGACGGCCTGGGCGTGTGAAAACCGTCTGGTATTGGCACAAGAGGCAACCGATGAGAAATCCAATGAAATCACCGCTATCCCCAAGCTGCTTGAGCTGTTGGAACTGAAAGGCTGCATTGTGACGCTGGACGCGATGGGCTGCCAACGCACCATTGCCGAACAGATTAAGGAACAGCAAGGTGATTACGTGATGGGGCTGAAAGGCAACCAAAGCAACCTGCATGAAGCGGTGGACGATTACTTCACCACCGCACGGGAACACGCTTTCAATGCTGTCCCCCATACTTACACAGAAGAACTCGACAAGGATCATGGCAGGTTGGAAATCCGCCGTTACTGGATCACCGAAGACCTCACCACCCTGCCCAATATTGAGGTGTGGACAGGGTTACGTAGCATCGGCATGGTTGAGCGGGAATGCACACAAGGTGACACGACCACGGTAGAACAGCGTTTCTTCATCGCCTCCATCCCCGCTGATGCCAAACTGTTCGCCAAGGCAGTCCGTGGGCATTGGGGGATTGAGAACACCCTGCACTGGCGGCTGGATGTGACCTTCTCGGAAGATGCCAGCCGTATCCGTAAGGGAAATGGCCCCGCCATGATGACCAGCATCCGCCACCTGTGCATCAACCTCTTTGAACACGAAGGCTCCAAACTCAGTTTGCCAAAAAAGCAAAACAAAGCCGCGTGGGATGATACCTACCGCGCCAAGGTCTTATTTGCGTGAGAATTTATATGCGGTCGCCCTGCAATGACAGGCTGATCGAGTTGTACCCATCGGTGGGCATTCAATGCAGTTAGGTGGGTATTGTTGCCGTAAGAATCTGCTATCACCGCCACAGCGGGAATGCCTTGTGTTTCCAGATACTGCTTCATCACCACCGCTTCGTCGTGACCTTCCTTACCTAAGCCGCCGCTGACGATGATCGTTTGCACAGTGCCGTCGCGGAATAATTCCGCAGCGCGTTCCAGCCGTGCTTTCAGGCGTTCGGATGGTTCGCCGGAAGGGTAGACTTGATTGCCTAGTACCACGGCGTATTCTGATTTTTTATAGCCAGTGGTTGCGCCGTCAAGCCAAATGGCGGCGATACCTAAGAAATACAACAAAACCAATAATGAAATGATTTTTCGTAATTTTTTCATTGTGTCTTACTTTTGCTTTTGCCGAAAAAATACTTCACCAGAATGCTGGCAGGCAGGAGTATGCATGACCATATCAGCGTCAAAACCAGCATAAACGTCATGATGGAAAGCCCACCACCTTCCAGTTCAGGATTAAGCACCATAACGATCAGAAAGGACAACGCGATACATAACAACGTCATTCGGTAAGGTGGTAATGAATACGTTTTGGGCAATAGCTTCCACGTCAACCACCAGAACAGCAGGCTGGGGAGTGAACCTATTGCCACCAAAATCAGTACAAAAAGTAAAACCAGTAATGTTTCCATAATCATCGGCTCGGTGGGCAAAAGCCCAGAAAGTCTGGTTTGGCACAACTCGGCTCAACCCCTTTCCACTGCTGGCAATGCCCAAACGCATCCGCCTTTTCGCAATCGGGGTGTGCCGTAGCACAAGCATTCAGCCCCAACAGGCATAGCCAAAGCAATAAGTGTTTTCCGTGGTGTTTCATGGTAATTCCTCCATCATTGTTGAGAGCCGTGATAGTGTATTCGAGCCTGCGAAACCGCTATCGGTTCAAGCAACATCGCCTTAAAATCCCAGCCTGAAAAATTCACCATGCTTTTTCCACGCTGATAATGCCGCCAAAAATCCCTGCCGTATTCCGGGTAAAACACCAAACCAACCGCAATCACCACCAATGTCGGTGCAGTACGTCGCCCGCTGCCAGCCAGACAACATTGCATCCGCACCTCATCAACCACCGTCACGCCATAGCCGAGTAATACATGAAACAAATCATGGCTTTCAAATTTGGGCATTAACGCGAAACCGTGCTGCTGTAAAAACACCGCCAACGCCCGCCCCGTGCTGGTAGCAGGTAGCTGTTGTAAATCTTCAAGCGTTACATCCCATGCCGTTACATGGCGATAATGAACAAGGCGATACAAGCCGTGGAGTGTTTTTACCAACCAGCGCATCAAGCGTTCGCGCCAACCGTTTTCGGCTGAAAAATCCATCTCTGCCATGCGCCTCATCAGTGGTTCAGATAGCGAGGATTATCCGGTGCAGACATGCAGCGATTTTGTAGCAGTTCAGGAAATAACGCGGATTTTTAGTGGAGAACCAACCGTTTTAACACCGCCGCACACGCCGCAGGTTGGGTTTGCAGCAAAAAATGCCCAGACTGCGCAATGCGGGTGATTTCCACATGGGCAAAGTACCGCCGTAACTCATCTGCACACCGCTCCGGCACTGCCCGATCATTGACTGCCCGCAAATAATGACAGGGGATTTCCCAGCGTTGCGCCAAGGCAAACGGGCGTGCTGCTGCAATCAGCCGCAAGCGGTACGCCGCCACGCCGGGCAGCACTTGCTCCCGCACAGGTTTTAGCAAGGCTTGTAAGCGTGCATCAATACCCAACAATCGCAGCAATGACTCAGGTAATGGCAACCGCCACCAACGCTCCAGCGGCAAATGCATCGCCAGTTTCAACAGCCACGGATGCGGTGCGCTGGCAAACGACGCGCAAAAAATGACGCTGTGTAGCGGAATACCTTGCCGCAATAATTCCACCGCAATCAAGCCGGAAAACGATTCCGCCAGCAATACCGTGTCGGTGTCGAACGCCACTTGTGAACGAACTTGTGCCGCCAGTGCTTCCACCGACAGGCATTGATCGAGCGGGTAACAAATGACCTGAACCGGAAATGCTGCCCCCAACGCTTCCAGTAATGGCTGAAACAGCAAGCCAGTGCCATCAAGACCGGGGAGAAGGACGAGTTTTATTGCCATCATTCACCCCCCACAAAACGTTACTCGGTGTGTATCAATGGCGTGAACACCGCCCGAGTCAGGCTTTGCAAATCCTGCGGGGCAAGCTCGATTTCCAGCCCGCGCCGCCCGGCACTCACGTAAATCGTGGAAAATTGCAACGCAGACTCGTCGATGAAGGTTTTCAGCAGCTTTTTTTGCCCCAGCGGACTAACCCCGCCGAGCACGTAACCCGTGGTGCGAGCAACCAAGGCTTTGTCTGCCATGTCGGCTTTTTTGGCGTGGGCGGCTTTGGCGAGGTGTTTCATGCTGAGCATCGCGGCGACCGGCACGATACCAACGGCAAGTTCTTTACCATCCAGGTTTACCACCAGCGTTTTGAAGACTTGCGTGGGGGGAAGCCCTAGTTTTTCGGCGGCTTCCAAACCGTAGGCGGCGTTGTCGGGGTCGTGGGTGTATTCGTGTACCTTGAAGGCGATTTTGGCTTTTTTGGCGAGGTTGATGGCTGGGGTCACGGCTTTGCCTTTTCCACTAGGCGGATCAGGTCTTTGCCCATCACAATCTGTTGCTGCTTGTATAGCAAGCCGATGGCACGTTTGAAATGTGCCTTGCTCACCTGAAATTCACGGTAAATGTCATCGGGGGAGCTTTTGTCAGTAAAGGTTGATGTGCCGCCGCGTGCGTGTAGGTGATCGAGAATTTTCTGTGCCAAAGCATCCTGTACTACCGGGCTGGGTAGTTGCAGGGTCAGGTCGATTTTCCGGTCGGGGCGGATGGCTTTGATATAACCCTTTACCCGTTGCCCGATTCGCAGCGGCTGGAACACCTCATTGGCATACAGCAAGCCAATGTGTGTTGCCTCAATGACGGCTTTGAAGCCTAGCTCGGTGCGTTCGTAAATCATCAATTCCACCGGCTGATGCGGGGTGAAGCTGCTGTTGATTTCGTGGAGAAACAACTCCAGACGCGAGGAAGCGGCAATGGTTTCGGTGCGCTCATCAAAGTACACGCATACCACGTAGGATTGGCCTTCCTGCATCGGTATGGCTTGTTCCTTGCGCGGTACGAGCAAATCTTTCGGCAAACCCCAATCCAGAAACGCGCCAAAGCGGTTCACCGCCACCACTTGCAAACAGGCGACTTCGTTCACTTGTGCCAGTGGCGTTTCGGTCGTCGCAATCAGGCGGTCTTCCGAATCCAGATAAATGAAAACGTTTAACTTGCTATCGACCTGGCAATCTTTAGGTACGTAGCGTTTGGGGAGTAAAATTTCGCCGTAACTTCCGCCATCCAGATACACCCCGAAGCTGGTAGTTTTGGTGACGCGCAGCAGGTTGAATTTGCCAGGTTTTAACATGAGATAGTCCTTTGGTTGGTCAACTGTTTCGCAAGCGGGTATCCAGCCACCAGATGACCAGACACCCAGCAGCATACATCAGGATGTCGTGAAAGCTGAAACTTGTCCCTACCACTACCCGTGCCCAGCCGGTCAGTTGCAGTGTATCTGCCACGCGGAATAATTGTGCCAATTCCACCGCCACAGCGAAGACGAACACACCGATTGCGAGCCGCGTTGCCTCCACCTTCCAGAAGGCTTTCACTGCACAATACACCAAAATCACCACCAGAAAATCGCCGAAATAGGCGCGGATAAAGTGGTAATGGTTGAGTTTGGTGGCAATGATCACTTCCACTACAAACAGGATGATGGCAGCAATCAGCATTGGCAGGTTCAGGCGCATCGCGGTTCCTTCGGGTTATTGTTCTTGGGGCATTATCCCTGAAGGGTTTGCAGGAAGTTTGCAGGCTTGTTGCAACTTCTGCGGATTTTGTGGAAATCAACGAGAGGATAATCAGCTTGTACGGTTCATCGCAAGTCCTTCAGTACGGCAGTGTGTTGCTGACCATTAACGAACGGTTGCGCTACCCGGAAAGCACGGTAATGAATTTTGGTGCAAAACGCCGTGCTGGTATCGCGAGTACCAATAAATTCCTGTTCCATCGTACCCTTGACCACCCGTGACCATTGCGTATTTGCTGGAACCAAATCATAGGTCAATGCTGCCGCCCTGAATAAAGTCCGTTGTCGCCAGTTTAACCCCGTTTCCTGTGCTGCCGTTTCATACGGGTTAATCTCGGGCAGGGTAGGTGATGGCAATGGTTTGTCATCAATCGCAGAAGTATCAGGAATCGAATGCCAATCCATCGGGTGGGAAAACGCTACGGTAACTGCCAATACACCCAATAAAAGACTGCTGAATGCCAGCGAACCGTTTTTCCAGCCCAACTGGACTGGCCTGACCCCTAACACCCGCAGCAAAACCCAGCCGCCGAAACTCATCGCAAGTGCATTCAACCCCGCCATGAAGGCTAGAAACGCGGGGTAAATGCTGCTATTGCCTGTCAACGCAAGGTGTAATGCTTCCCACCAACCAGCGGCGTAGCCCGCCAATACCAATGCCGGAAAATAGGCGACCCGCCAGATAGCGTAAGCCAGACACACAGCTAGTACCTGCTGCCAACGCATTCGCAGCCCCGCCAACAGTGACATCAGTATGAACAAAACACCTGTAATGCTGCTGACGTGAAACGCAACCTGCAACTGGTTTTCTGACAATTCCGTTTGCACATCCAGCCAGAAACCGGCGGCTATCAAGCTCGTAACACCGAATAATCCCAACCACAAACGCATAATCACACTCCTTGCATACCCTTGGTTGTGCGCCCGGTCAGCCACAAACGGTGTCTGGCAAAGAGGCGATAACCCCAAGCGAGCGCGGGTAACAGACCGGGTGTTTTACGCACGACTACTGCCATCCGTCGGTAATAAGGCAACTGTTCCCAAAGGGTGAGAAAGCCGTAAACACCCGTTTGTAGTTGCTGCCCACCATCCACAACGTGCAACTGCCGCATGGTTTGCTCATAACTCAATCCTGCTTGTTCAAGGGCATCCCGATCCTGGGAAATATCAACCCAGTGAATCGCCTGATGCACATCCAGCCGCTGCATGGCACGTATTTCCAAACGGCACAATGGGCAATCACCATCGTGATAACAGGTAATCGGCGTTATTGGTTTCTGCATGAAGCACTCCTCATTCAAATCACCCAATGATGTTCCTTGTAACCAGCCTTATCCAGCCGTCGCGCCAGTTCCGGTAAATGGCAGGTCGGTACAGCCGGGAACAAATGATGTTCAATGTGGAAAAACATGTTGTAAAACAGCAGGCTTTTCCACGGAGAACGCAGCGTGCGGGCACTGTTCCAGCCGTCATGGTCGCAATCATGATGCACTGTCCACACGGCGAAAAACGCAGAGAAGCAATAAGCCGCCAGCATCAGCAGACTGTGACCTTGCAATGCCGCGCTGTCTGACCAGCCCCAAAATGCAGACCAGTTCCAGCACTAGCCATGGCAACGGCAAGCTCAGTTCCTTGAGGATCTCCCAAGGCTGGTATTGCATCAGATCGCGCCACTGCACCGAGGACTGCAAAGTTGTCACCATTGTTCACCTGTTATTGCGCTGGATTTGCAGGGAACATAGCGTGTTGCCGGGCAGGAAACCTCCGGTTTGATCATTCGGGAATACTTTTGGTAAAGCTGTTTCAAACCAGCCGGTCGCCAACCCTGATTACTCTGCCATTCCCTACCGTCAGGGTGGCATTCTGCCCAAAATATGCGCCGTTCAATTGCGGGTAAGGGTTCATCGCTGTCAGGGTACGCAATGGCTCTTTGGGGTCAGCAATCACCCCGCTGCGCTGATCAACCGTGGTGGTTTTGCAGCGTTGGCAGGGCTTGCGGATGGCAAGGGTATAGCTGCCATCACTGGCACTCAGGTTTTTGCAGTCATTTTCACCCCATGCGCTGATGTCGCTGAGAACAATATTCGGGCGGAAACGTTCCATTGGTACAGCATCTGCACCGTTGGCAAGCAGTTGGGTGTTCAGTGCCTCTAGGGATGCTTCCGACACAATCAAAAACGGGTAGCCATCGGAAAAGGCGGTATCTGCGCTGTCGCCATCCATATATGCGGGGTCAACCGGGCGCACGCTGTCGGGGGCAAAGCGTACCAGCCGCAAATCGCTGCCTTGCCATTGCCCTACTGCCTGTGTCAGCCAGCGTGATGCTGCGCTACCTTCCTCGCAACCGCTACAGGTATCGCGCCACACGACCACCGTGCAACGCTGCGTGGGTAACGGTGTAAGCGGAACGGTCAGGGGGGGCAACCCTGCGTGTTCCAGCAACAGGGTATCTGCCGTCAGGCGTGTGCTGATACGCGCCAGCGCGGGCATTTGCCGCTGGGTGACGAATTGTCCGCTGGCATCCACCAGCATCCACTGGCGGTCAAATGCCAGCCCTTGGGTGGTCAGGGTGGCGGCATCCAGGCTGATTCCTTGTAGGGATTTGACCGGGTAAACGTGCAGGCTGCTGATGGTGGGCATGGCTTCTCCATAAGATTACAAACAGCGGTGCAGGGTAGCGGGTTTGCCGTGTTCTAGGTATAGGTAATAGTTTACGAAGTTTTCACCTTGGGCATTACGGATTCGCAAATTCAAGGAATTGCCCCACAGTTGTCCACTGTACGTTGCCGGTTCAGGGGTAGGGTGCTTCCCATCCAGAATGGGCAGTCCCACGCGAGGGGTGTATGTGCCTTTGGCAGTGAAATTGCCGTTGGCATTGGGTTTGATGGCTTCTGTGATCGTACCTGCCGCGCAATCGAAACGCAGACTACTTTCCGCTGGATTCAGGTCAAGCTCCACGCCGACACCACCCCATTTTCCGTACAAGGGAACGGTGGGATCGGGCAACGGCGTTGATGGTGTACAGCCTCCCAGCAATACCGCACTCAGGGTGGTCATGGGCAGATAACGCATGGATTCATTTCCTCTTTCAGGTGACAACGCACGGTAACATATCTTGGGGTTTTCCCAGCTTTTCGACTTGCTTGCGGATGCCTATTTCGACGCTGCCCCAGAATTTGCCGGGGGAAGACCAATCTTCCAAGGAGTCCGCATTTTCGTGGGTAGCAACGGTTAAATTTCCCAAGGTTTCGTGCCAATAAGCCGTATGACGGATAAGCACGGGGATAACGGGAATACCTTCTTGCTCGTGGCGTTCCAGAGCAATCGGTAGCTCAACACGACGGCTGTAACGCTCCGGGTCGAGAAAATCAGGGCTGACCAACAACACAATCAAATCGGCACGGCGCAATTCGGGCAGGATTTGTTCATTTACACTGTCACCTGCCTGCATTCTGTTATCACTCCAGACTTCGAGTTTAACCCGCTGCCTGAGCGCGGACTGGATCAGGCGCAGGTGTTTTTCCAAGGTGAGCTTATGTTCATAATCCTTGCGTGAATAAGAAATGAAGAGCTTGACGGTTGTGTCAGGTTCAATGACATCGAGGTGCGAACGGATTGTATCCGCTTCCTCGTCAGCAAATGGCGGGAGTTCATCGCGTACTTTTTGCCCTTGCTGTAAGTATTCCTTGTAACGTGGTGGTTGCGGGCTGGTTTCCTTCACCAACTTGCGCAGCACCTGAACAAACTTGTGGGGTTGCTGATTCGCGCGGATGTGAAACTGCAATTGCCCCGCGTTGGAAGTCTTGCAATTCGGTGCTGTTGGCTCACAGTGCAATAACACCTCCCCGAATTCTGTTTCGCAGAAAACACCAGTACGCCAGACCTCACTGTCGTAAGTTTCCCCCAAACGCACAATCAAGCGTTCAATAATGCTACGGTGAAGAAAAGGATAGTCCACCACCAGTAACCAATCATCCGGTTGTGACTGTTCACGCCGTGCTTTTTGCGTTTTGCTCTCCGCTGGCAATAACGCGGGGATAATAAATTCACGTTCGGCAAAGGGAATCTCTTTGTTTTGATTATCGCGATACTGTGGCTGATAACAAATGTCACACTTGCGCATGAAATCGAGGTAAATTTGCCGCTCGACATCATCCACCTCTGACCAAATAAAGCGGGTAAATTTGCCTTTGAATTTACCATGCTTGTCTTGAATATCTTCACGGAAGCCATTGGGGTCAAACACGCGGTAAGCCGCATCAATCACCCAGTTTTGGTCAAGGATCACCTGATCCTGGAAGGTGTTTTTTTGATAAAACAGTACGCCAATTTTATGCAGGTAATCGACAAACCAATCCACGTAATCAATACCTGCCGCTATGCACAGGTCACGGAAACGAGAAAAAACGATGCTCTTTTCGGTGGTTTTCAGTGCTTCCAGTTGCTCCTGAGCAGCCACCCATGTGTTTGGCAATTCGACACGGACTTGCAGTTTTGGGTTATCCAAGAACTCCTCGATAACGCCGCGCAGTTTACGGATTCCTTGATACTTTTTGGCTGATATACCGACAAATTCATAATCTTGGTCAAGCTCATGCATCGCTAACTCAGGCGGTACTGGTGACTTGTTTTTGGCACGATCCATTTGATTTTTGACGATAATCACGGGGCTGTTTTTCCCCAGATCGTGAATCGCCTCCAGCCAGTAATTGACGGAATGACGAATCTCTTGATCGTTTTCTGCGGTTTCCTCAGCCCATAGCAACAGATACAGGCAATCTGATGACAAGAACAAGCGGTGAGTGGCGTGATAGATTTCTTGCCCACCAAAATCCCATACATTCAGGTTGATGGTGTCGCCATTGTCCATCGGAAAGGGAATGGTTTTAATGGTAATGCCGTGTGTTGAGGCACAATCCTCTTCAACGGATTTGCCCGTTTCCAACGCAATTGCCAGCGTGGTTTTGCCAACCCGACCGTTACCGACTAGCTGGATTTTAAGCTGCTTTTGCGTCACCGAGCCGTGTGAGAGGATAGCTTGGCGGTAATGTTTAATATTTTCGAGACAGTTATCACCGTGATAACTACCTAACAATGCGGATGGAATACCGGATTTAGGGCTATCATGAAAAGAAAACTCTTGTAGCTGCCCCGACAACAGCAAGTCATCAATAACAGAAAGGTCATTGACCTCATTAGCTCCACAAGTAAGTTTTTGCAACGCGGGCAAGTCGCGCA
>DILV01000009.1:187461-187610 GCA_002425225.1 Thiothrix sp. UBA5583 | reverse complement strand
GTTTCCGAAACCAGCAAATCCTGACCCAAACAGAAACCACCCTCTCACAGATATTGAAGGCGCTTGAAGAAACCACATAGCCCCTGCCCCCCTTGCGGCATAAGTATCTACACAAGTTTTTACAGTGCTGGCGCACTGCCCCCCCCCCC
>DILV01000009.1:102666-187140 GCA_002425225.1 Thiothrix sp. UBA5583 | reverse complement strand
CTCTTCCTCCCTGCCCCCCTTGCGGGGGAAGGGTTGGGGAAGGGGGGAAAGCGGCGACAGCCGCCCAACCCTTGACCACCACACATCCCTCCCCTAATATCCAATCAGCCCATTTTATTTCCCACTTTGACGAGGCACTCCATGACTTCCAAACCCCTGCTCGCATTATGCATCGCCACCGCCTGCACCCCCGCCTTCGCAGGCGACGCCGTATCCTCCCTCAACGGCAAGCTGGAAGCCATGGGCGGCAAGGTCAACAGCAACGACGCATCCGCCATCATGGGCAGCCTCACCGCCCCACTCGGCAGCCGCTACGGCGTACAGCTCGACGCGCTCAGCGCCGACATCAATTCCACCAACGCCAGCGGCTATGGCCTGCACGCCTTCTGGCGCGACTCCGACCGGGGGATGGCGGGCTTAACCGGCTCACAGGTCAAAACCGGCGGCAACCAGATGAACCGGGTCGGGGTGGAAGGCGAAGTCTACCTGCCCAACCTCACCGTGGCGGGCGAGATCGGCCAGCAGCGCGGCGACGTGCCGAAGGCGGAATACGGCAGCCTCGACCTCACCTGGTACGCCAACGACAACCTCGCCCTGAATGTCGGCGCAAGCAAGGCCGACAGCTTCAACAAACAGCACCTCGGCGTGGAATACCAGACCCCGCTCAAGGGGCTGGCGCTGTTTGCGGATGCCGCCAGCGGCGACAATGGCTACGATCATGTCATGGGCGGGCTGACGTACTACTTCGGCGGCAACAAATCGCTCAAGCAGCGCCACCGGCAGGATGACCCGCAGAATCCGTTGTTTGATGCAGTGATGGGGTTGGAAGCGAATGTTCCTGCGCCTGTTACAACGGATAATGGCGGTAGTAATGGCATACGCTAAAATCCACTATTGACATCTGTTGTATTTTCACTACACTTTTACCCCATTATCAACCTCATTCCACGGAGACACACAACATGCCAAACATAAATTGGAGAAAACAAACCAACTAGTGTCTCCCGCACAACGCCGGGAGACTGCAAACCCAGTCATCCGGTGCAAAAACCAATCAGCAGCGCCCATGCGCCGCCTGAAAACCCCGGATGGCTCAAACCTTCGGGTTTTTTTTATGCCTATCAGTTTTATGCTCAACAAGGGCAAGGTTCCGGTGAAAATTTTTACCGCCGACGTCGACAGCGCCTCCCTCACGCAACTGGGGAACCTGTCGCAACTGCCCTTTATTCACAGCCACATTGCCGCGATGCCCGACGTGCACGCAGGCATAGGCGCAACCGTGGGGTCGGTGATCCCCACCCGTGGAGCCATCATCCCGGCTGCGGTCGGGGTGGATATTGGCTGCGGCATGAACGCCGTGCGCCTGTCGCTCACAGCCCGCGATTTGCCGGACAACCTGTACGCCATCCGCAGCGCGATCGAGCAGCGCGTGCCGGTGGGTTTCGACGAACACCAGAAGCCATCCACGCAGGGCGCGACCCTGAAAAACATGGAAAAGCATCTGGACGCGATCACCGACAAGCACCCCGGCCTGATCAAGATGGTGAAAAACTTCCACCGTACCTGGGGCAAGCAGCTCGGTACGCTGGGCAGCGGCAACCACTTCATCGAGCTGTGCATCGACGAAAGCGACGACGTGTGGGTAATGCTGCACTCCGGCAGTCGCGGCATCGGCAATGCCATCGGGCGCTATTTCATCGAAAAGGCCAAAAAGGATGTCGGGCGCGAACTCGGCCAGCTACCGGACAAGGATCTGGCCTGGTTCACCGAAGGCACGCAGCATTTCGATGACTACGTGCAAGCGGTCGGCTGGGCGCAGGATTACGCCATGACCAACCGCCGCGAAATGATGCGGCTGGTGCTGGCTGCGCTGCAAACCTGCAAGCACCTGCCGACCTTCACCACCACGCGCGAAGCGATCAACTGCCACCACAACTACGTGCAGCAGGAAACGCATTTCGGCGCGGAGGTGTACGTCACCCGCAAGGGCGCGATCAGTGCGCAGCAAGGTCAGCTCGGCATCATTCCCGGCAGCATGGGCGCGAAATCCTACATCGTGCGCGGGCTGGGGAATGCGCAATCGTTCTGCTCCTGCTCGCACGGCGCAGGCCGCCGCATGAGCCGCAGCGAGGCCAAACGGCGCTTCAACACCCGCGACCTGGAAGCCCAGACCGCAGGCATCGAATGCCGCAAGGACAAGGGTGTGGTGGATGAAATTCCCGGCGCGTACAAGGACATCGACGTGGTGATGCAGAACCAGACCGACCTTGTGGAGGTCGTACATACGTTGAGGCAGGTTGTTTGTGTGAAAGGGTAAACCCTTTCTACCCCCCATCCCCGGCCCTTCCCCCACAAGGGGGGCAGGGAGTAAGGAGATCGGAGGGAAGCACTTCTTGTCCCTTCCCCCCTTGCGGGGGAAGGTTAGGAAGGGGGGTAAAGTACGGAGGGAAGCAGGGAAACCCAAGGAGCCAACCATGGAAAAAACACAAGTTGAACTGATCCGTGCCTGTCTGGAGGGCAAGCGCAAGGTGTTCCGTTACGCCCCCGACAGCTACGCCATCCAGTTGCTCAAGGACTACATCGGCGATGGCATGGGGATCGGTGCGTTACGTCGCTCCCCTTTCGCCAAACTGCTGAACAAGCCGATGGTGATGCAGGCACTGGCGCTGGCAGGCAACGGTCAACTGGAACACTGGCATCTGGAAAGCGTGTTGGCGAAATACCGCGAGCACACCCCGCTCAATTTCATCCTCACACTGGATGAATGGGGCACGGATGACAAAGCGGAACGTCACTGGAAACAGACGGTGCGTACTGGCTACGAGTTGGTGCTGCAACTGAACTTTGCCAGCGACCACCAGAAACATTTCAAGGAATTGATCAGGACGGAACACAACGCGCCGTTTTCCTACCACGGTCATCCGGTGCGGCTGGACGGTGAGCTGGAAACGCTGGCGTGGGCGCGGATCGACCTCGATTTCACCTCCAATCAGGCGTTGATCGAAGAGCTTCAGTCCGACTGGGTGAAAAACGTGGCGGATCGCGAACAGGATTGGCAGTACGGTGCGGACAACATGCGCAAGTACCGCGAGCTGTTTCGCCCCTACGCGCAAGTATGGGATGAGGCTATCCTGACGGCAGCCTTGTGCCTGATCCGCCGCGATCTGGGTATCCGCGAGGTGTTCTATCACAGTTTCGATACCGGCAACCGGCTGAAGGGGATTGAGCGTTACTACCACTATGGCAAGCCGCCACGCTACCTGTACACCGAGCTGCCGAAACGCTTTTGCTTCGCCAAAACCAGCGAAGCACCGGACTTCCTCAAGCAAGTCCGCTACGTGCATTACCTGCAACAGCACGGTAAGGCACAATGGTTCAAACTGCCAACACAGGAGACACCTCATGGCAAATAAAAAGCAGCGGCCTGGCCGCAAACGCAATCCGGTCGCCCATCACCTGTTCATTCACCGGGGTGGGGTGCACGAGAAAAGCAACTCGGCCAAACGGCAGGAAGACAAGCGCCAGTTACGCAAGCTGGTCAACAAGACAGGAGCCTCCGGCTCCTGCCTTGAGCAGCGAGCCGCAGCCTGATCAGGCCAATGTTTTCACTGTCACGATGCTGGTATACGCTGAAACAACACCACCCGACCCATAAGCACGTATCCGGTAGCGATAGGTGGTATTCCTCGTCAAACTACCATTGGTAAAACTGACAACATTTGCCCCCGCCGTCTTGACCACCTGAAAATTCTCACACGTTGCGCCCTGGCAACGTTCAATCCTGAAACCTGACTCATTGTTGCTGTTGTCTGCCCAGTTCAAGCGTACCTGGGTGCGGGACAAAGCTGTTGCCACAAGGTTGCTGGGTGCTGCCAGTGATGTTGTTACGGTAAAGGTAAACGGTGCAGACGTGGACACCACATTACCATTCAAATAAAAATGCGCTACGTATTGCTGGTTTGCCACTGGCGCTGAAACTGTCACCCCGATCTTGCCAGATACCGCCCCGTTGGTATCACCCCCGTATAACCAGTTGGTTTGTCCTACCAGTGCTACCCCTACAAAGTTATGTGCAGGCATGTTGCTCCAGGTCAGGTGTACCCTGTTACCTTCCACCGCTGTAATAATTTGGCCTGAACCGCCACCACCGCCGCCACTGCCGGAAACTACCACGCTGGCAATCCCGGAGTACCCTGAAGCTGCACTGGTATTGTAAGCCTGCACCCGGTAGCGGTAAGTACCGGCACTGAGACCGCTATCCGCAAAGGACGTTGCATTGGTTGTGGCTGTACCAATCTGGGAAAAATTATCGCAAGTCTCACCCAGACAACGCTCAACCCGGAAGCCGGTTTCATTATTGCTGGCATCAACCCAGCCCAGATTGACCGTACCACTGGCGGAGCTGGTAGCCAGCAGATTGGTGGGTGTTGCCACCGTGGCAACACCCGTAAACACAAAAGGTGGAGAAGTTGCCACCACACTACCGCTAAGATAAAAATGTGCCACGTATTGTTGGTCGGCAACCGGTGCTGCAACCGTCACCCCGATCTTGCCCGACGCTGCCCCATTGGTATCCCCGCCGTATAACCAGTCGGTTTGCCCTGCGAACCCTACCCCCACAAAGTTGTGGGCGGGCATGTTGCTCCAGTTGAGATGCACCCGGTTGCCTTCTACCGATGGCGTAATTTGTGCGTTATTGCCGCCACCTCCACCGCCGCCTTGGTTGCCAACCTGATAGGCTTCAGCAAAGGTGTAAAATTTCAGCCCCAGTTGCTGCGCTTTAGCAATAACCGCATTCAGCTTGGCGGCGTACATGCCGTAATTATGGCCTTCCCCTCCATCCGGCAAGATGCGGTGGGCATACAGGGTAATGATTTCATTGTTATTCTTTGCCCGAGTCAATGCTGCTTCAATTTCAGGCAATTCGTTGTTATACAGGGTATCCATGCCATCACCTGACAGGAAACCATAGTTCTTGTCACTGTTGTGGTAGATGTCATCCATTTGCGCCAGTTGCTTGCTGCTATCCGCAAACGTGCTGCGCAAGTAAGGCAGGTAAGGTCTGATGGCGGCATCATAATTGGCATCGCGTTCACCGGATGGGTAGGAAAAACTCACCGGCGAAAAGCCGGATACATTCATGTTGGCAATGGCAGGAATCACCTGTTCCGTCACATACAGATTGGCCTTGTTCGGGTCAAAGTTGTAGCGCGTATCCCCGACTCCGGCATGATCATAACTATGGCAACCGATTTCATGCCCGGCTGTTTGCAAATCCCGCAGTTTCTGGATTTGTGCCGCCGACAAGGTATGCCAGTGACTGACGAAGAATGTGGCGCGGACATCAGTACGCCCTGCAAAAAACGTGTGCCACTGGTCGACAAAAGCATCATCGAAACTCAGCACCACACCCGGTTGATTGGTAGCCGCCTGCACATTGCCGGACCATAGAAATAGTAGCCCCAGAATGCACAGCCATCGGTAAACAAATTTTTTCATGAACAAGATTCCTTCCATTGTCGTTATAAAAGCGTCACCTAAAGCCAGGAGTAAATCCGCATAACGCAACAATCGAGGATAGCTGCCGTCTTGTCGTAAAAGCGTAGCGATAACCAGCAAAGCCACCGATACTTGCACAAAGTAAATTACTCCATACTCTGATACTAATGACTACCCAAGCAAACGTTGTTACTTTCCTCATGATCGGCCTGTTAATACTGACTGGTGGCATGGAACCTGCCTGTAGCGCCGAACACACTGTCACACCGATGACTGCCCCTGCTTTCGCTGCGTCCCGGCTCGACCCGGATACAGGTTTCAAGGTGTGGCGTTTGGGAGGCGATGCCGGGGAAATGGGACAGCAACTGCCCCACCCGGATGGCAATGAATCCATCACCTTGTTACATGCCCAGCATTTTTACAGCCGCACCCCACCTTCCAACCGCAGCGAAACCCATGCGCTAAGTGCCGGTGGGCAAGGCAAGCCTTATGCGGCCTTGTGGCGACTGGCAGACAAACGGCTGGTGGCATGGGTTCCCAGCGCCACGCCGGAAGCCCACATCCAGCAGCGCCAGTTGTTATGGGACAAACAAGCCGACAATGTTTATTGGTTTGCTCAGGGCAACAGCCTGATCCGTGCCAGCATCGACTTCAACACCTACCAGACCCACACGGAAGTCTGGGATACCTTTCCTGATTTCAGCTATGTGACCTTTGGCTTTGGCGAAGGCAATTTTGCCGATGACGGGCAACGGCTGGTACTGACAGGTGCAGCACGCGACAACAGCGGCATTTACCTCCAGCCCTATGAAACAATAGGCAAACGTGCCCTGCCACGCCGCAAGGTCGCCGAGCAGGAAGAGGATTTCGACTGGGCAAGTACAGACCCCAGTGGCAAGTACATTGTGCTGGCGCAATACCAACCAGCGGAACAAACCCTTGTCTTGCCCTTTGAGCAAGACGCCACTGCCAACCCACGCCTGTTGCTGGATGATGTGAAACACAGCGATTTTGTACTCGATCCGACAGGCGCAAGCTGGCTGGTTTATGGCAACTGGCGTGGCTTGTCCGCCATCCGGCTGGCAGATGCCGAGTCACGCCACATTTTCCCCCGCAACGCTACCCCGGATCGGGAACCACGGGCCGAAGACAATGCCTCCGGGCATGTTGCCCGCATCCCTGCCATGCCGGGTTGGGTACTGCTGTCACGCTCACGGGATGGCAGCCTCTTGCAGGTTGACATCAGCGGACAGGAAAAGCCGCGCTACATCGGCAATTCCCGGCATGGGCGCGGCCCCAAACAGGCTAGCAGCAAACAGGCAGCGCAACGCTGGGGCGTGACCCATGAGGGCGAAGTCACCATGTACAAACGGGAGGCACGCGCTGCCAGTTCCGCGTCCGGGCGCTATGCCTTTTTCGTGTCGGATTACCACGTATATGCCACACCACAGGGCGGTTATGACCCCGAGCCGGAACCTTCTCGCGCCTACCTCAACATGATTGAAACAACACCAAGGAACTAATCATGCGCATCCTTATTCTGGGGCTGTTTGCCCTGCATTTCATTTTTCTGGCCTATCTGAACAACGTCTATCTGGCAGGTTTGCCAATGCGTTCGTTCCTGATTTTGCTGCTGGGTGGGCTGATTTTCCTGCAAGACCATACCATTCTGGCACGCCTGCATCCGGTCAATCTGGTGTACGCGCTACTGGCGATTGTCGGGCTGGTGGTTTCGATCCTGCATGATGTTACGCTGGTGAACATTTTCAACGGTGAACTGAAACTGCTGCAATCCTACCTGCTGGTGCTGGCAGCCTATTTCATTCTGGAACAATACGGCATCCGTACCCTCATACTGGTAATCGTCGGTATTGCCTTGCCTTCCGCCATCATCGGCATCCTGCAAGCCCTTGATGTGGCGGCTGCCTGGCAATGGCACACCAACCTGCAAGCTATCCAGAACAAGGAACTGAGTGACGAAAGCCGTATCCAGATTGCGGAAGTGCTGCTGCGTGCGCCGGGGCTGGCACTGTATGCCATCCCGCAAACCTACATGCTGCTGAGCGCCATGATTCTCACCCTGTATGCCGTATTGCGCCGCCCGCAAGACCAGCCCACCCAGTTGCTAGGCGCAGGCATCCTGCTGATACTGGCTGCTGGCATTTTCGCATCGGAAACCCGTTCCGCGATGGGCGCTGCGCTGGTCATGCCCGCCATCATTTACCTGCGGCAATACCCGACCAAAGTCATCCCCGCCGGTATCCTGTTGCTGCTGGCTGGCATGATTGTCATGCTGTTTTCTGGTGATAATGGGGCAGATGTGGATTCGCGTCTGGTCAGTCTGGATGATGCCTCTGCCGTTGGTCGTTCCACCCTGTACAAATACGGTACAGAGCTGTTTCTGCAACAACCGTTTGGTTACGGCTTCAATTTCGATACGGTGGAATATGCTACAGAATATTTTGTCAACGACCGCAACCTGTTCGCTTACGAGCCGTATGAAAAGGCACAATACATTGTACCGGTACACAACTCCATCCTGAATCTGGTGCATACCTACGGCTTTATCGGCTTGATTCTGCTGGGCTACTACGTGTTCCGACTGGTGAATGGCAACTGGTATCGGGCAACCTTCATGCTGGGTTCGTTCATGAACTCCCTGTTCCACAATGCCGGAATCCTCAGTAACGACCTGTTTATGGATATTGTACTGGCTGTCATGGTGTACGAAGTCAACCAGCAAAACGCAACAACCCCCGTCGTTCAGGGGGCTGCGCAAACGGCATGAAACCGAAAAGAGGTAACGGAACGGCAGCTCCCGCCAATCAGGCTGGGCTGCTGATCATGGCACGCCCATCGGAGTAACTGGAGCTGTACTTGTCAGCCTTGGGAGCCATGCTCTGTACAATACCCAGAAGCTTGCCCTGACTTTTTTCCAGACATTCGATGGCCGCCCGCACATCCTGTCTGGAAGAACGGGAGCTGGCAACCATCAGCAAGGTGCCATCCGCGCGGTTAGACAAGACCAGTGAATCCGCCATCCCCAGTACGGGTGGTGCATCAATGATGATATGGTCAAAGGTACGGCGAGAACGAACCAGTAACTCCTGCATCCTCTGCCCAGATAACAGCTCCACCGGATCAGGCACGGCAGGCCCTGCGCAGATGACAAACATCCACCGATAGTTTCTGATCTTGTTCAACAAGTTGCCATCTTCCGAAGTAGCAAGGTAATGGGTCAACCCATATTGGTTATCCAGTTTGAGACGCTTGTGCACTGTCGGTTTGCGTAAATCGGCATCAATCAGCAACACCCGTTTACCCGAGTTTGCCAGCATCGCCGCCAAACTGACCGCCGTCGTACTCTTGCCTTCACCCGACAGGGGGCTGGTCACATGCAGCACTTGTGGCAATTTGCCACTGTTGCCCAAGGTCAGTGAAACCTTCATGTAGCGCAAGGCATCCAGCCAGCCAGAAACTGAACGCAACCCCAGTGCCTTGGTCATGTCGTTACCATCTGCCAGGGTTTTACTGTAGGGCAAAGCTGCCAGCACCGGATACTTGCCACTGATGCCCTGCAAATCTTCCAGCGAACGCACGGTGGGTATCATGATTTCTCGTGCCAGCACCGCCAAACCACCGAGGAACAGGCCAGACAACGCCCCTAGCAACAAATACTTCAGGTAGCTGGGACCATCCTTGCGGTGGGGAACAACCGCCTTATCCACCACGGTAACGTTGTCAATCTCGGCGGTTTCCACCACGTTGATTTCTTTCATGCGTTGCAACAAGCCGTCATACAGGCTGCGGGAAGTGTCCACATCACGCTTGAGGTTGGTATAGCCAACACTATTGTCACGAAACGTCAGCAGTTCCTTTTCCAGCGCCTTGATTTCGCCCGCCAGCTTGCGCTCTTCGGCAATCGCTGCTTCGTAGGAAGCCCGCATGTTCTCGGTGGTATTGGAACGGATACGTCGACCTTCCCGCTCAATCAGCGACTGGCGGCTGCTGATTTGCTCTTGCAGCGCCAGCATGGAAGGGTAATTGGGCTTGAACAACTCCAGATTAGCGAGGTAGGTACTTTGCAGTTTGCCCAGCTCTTTCTTGTGTTCCTGGATGATGGGGTCTTCATCCACGTTCAGTTCCCCCGCCAATGAACCCTTGCTGTTGAACTGTGCCTGGGTGCGGATACGGGCTTCCTTGGCTGCGTAATAGCCTTTGCTAAGCTCGGCCAGGTTTTTGGCAATAACCGGCTCATCCTGGTTGGTATCAAGGATATTTTTCTCACGGGCGTATTCGATCAGCTTGCCCTCACTGGCCTGAAGTTTGGCACGGGCATCATCCAGTTGCACATTCAGGAACTGCTTGGCCTTTTCGGCAGCTTCACGCCGCCCTTGGTACTGCTCGTCCACAAAGGCATCCGTGACGCTTTTCACCACATCCCGTGCCAGTACCGGGTCATTGGCAGTGAAATGGATGTCGATGATCCGCGAGTTCTTGACCGGGCGAATGGTGAGTTTTTCCAGAAAAATTTCCTCGGCAGTCACCGGAGGTGTGGAACCAGATGCCTCGTCACGCGGCAACAGGTTACGCAGGAAAGCCACTGCATCCTTGAACGGGTCAACCAACCAGTAAACCGGTGGTTTGAACTTCCTGTCTGCCAGCAAATCAGCGCGGATACCCAAGCCATCAATAACCTTTTCCGCCAGATCACGGCTGCGCAGCATCTTGTACTGCGTGTTATAGAAAACCGTTTCATCAATGTAAGACGGCGGGCGAGATGCATCCACATCATATTCCAGCGGTTTCGGTGCAGTCGTATCAATCTTGATGCTGCTTTTGGCGGTATAGGTAGGGTTGGTCAGCAAGGCCAACCCCACCATCAGCATGGACAACAAACCCATCAGCAGCAGGATGGAACCCACATGATGTCGCAAAGCCAGCCAGTATTGCTGGAAAGGAATTTGCCGGGCAGGCGGCGACGCATAGTACCCGCCTGCGGGGGGAGCCGCCGTAACCGGCACAAGTGGTCTGTCGGAAAGCACCGGAACGTTACTTGCCGGATAACTGGCAGCAGCGTCATTCTGGTTATGCATGGTCACGATTACACCTTCTTGTTCATCAGGTAATACGCCTTCCTGCGGGAAGGTCGCCAGTGGTACGGTGTCAGGTTGACTGACGGGTTTGCGGATAGCCTTGCGGTAAAAATCAATAAACTTTTCTGTCACCAGTGACCAGGTATAGTGCCCCATCACATGCTGGCAAAGGACACTGCCTATCTGCCGGGTCTTGTCAGGGGCGGCAATCACTTCCTGCAAACACAGGCTCAGCGCATCCGGGTTGCCGACCGGATACAGGATACCCTTGCCAGCCAGCGCTTCGGCATTGGCATCAATATCACTGGCAATGCAACAACAGCCAAGGCTCATGGCTTCCAGCAAGGTGATCGGCAAGCCTTCCATTTGTGAAGGCAGCACGTAAACGAACGCATTGCTGTACCACTCCACCAGTTCCTCGCCATACACAGCGCCGGTAAATACAATGCGCTCATCATCACCAGCCAGAGTACGCAACTCATCAGCATAAGGGTCTGCATTGCGTTCACTGCCGACAATGACCAGCGCGAGTTCTGCCCCGCGCAACTTCTGGTAAGCACGAATAAGGTCATGCACCCGTTTTTCACGCGATAAACGCCCGACATACAGGATATAGCTGCGAGCCTGTACCCCATAACGGGCAATCCCACCAAACGGAAGTGGCAAACGCGGAGTAATCCCGGTAGGAATATACGTAACCGCACGCTGATATTTCTGCTGGTAATAAGTTTGCAGTGCACGTGAAACTGCCGTCGAGTCATTCACGAACCAGAAGGTCAGTTTTTCTGACAAGTGAAAAAACCAGCGAGCCAGCACATTCCACGAATTGCGTTCCCACTCATGCCCGTGACTCTGAAAAACGGTATAACGGCCTGCCAGACGCGGAATAAAGGCGCAGATACTCGGGCCAACTGCGTGGTAATGGACTATATCCAATGACTTGATAGAAAACTGGTGAAGACTGGCGGACAAAACCAGCAGCATTTTCTCAAAATATTTATGCCCGATCGTCGGCAGCGGAATAACCTGCATTCCCTGATGATAAAACGGGCGTGGGTAATCACGGCTTTTCGCCATGTATACAATGACTTCATGCCCTTCCGCCACCAGCCGCTTGCCAAGTTCCAGCGTATAGGTCTCGATTCCACCGATCCGGTCAAACCCCTTGATGGCAATAAATGCTATTTTCACGTTACTGTTACTCACCTGATCCTACCCTTTCTGACAATAGGCAACTTGTAGAGGTGAGATAAACGCTACTTGGATAAATGGACGGAATGGAAAGATAATCCGCGAAGACCAGGATTTTTGATCCAGAAAAACAAACCCAATGCCTGCACTGCCAATACCAATGCCATGCTGGCAAATACGGGCAGGCCAGTTTCCCCCAGCGCCAGTGACACGCCCCCTGCACACAACAGTAACAGCAACACGGGGACAATCTTGCGGAAGACGATCGTCAACATGTTCCACAGGCTGCTTCCCACCAGCACAGCTACCAGCCGCAAGCGCAACAGCAGGAATAGCAGGGTTGCCAGCACCCCTGCATACACCACACCTTTAAAGCCGTAAACATGTGCCAGCGGCACGACCAGCAACAATTTCAGCAGGATTTCACCGCTTGCCAGCCAGGCATTGGCACGTTGCTGGTGCAAGGCATTGAAATAAGGGGTAGTGGCTGCCTGACAGGCATAACCAACCATTACCAGACTAAAGATGACCAACGCAGGTGTCAGGTAAGCGTATTGTTCACCCACCCACAAGGTCAGAAACCAGTCACCCAGCAGGCTGAGGTTGAAAGCTGCCAGCAGTGCCAGTGCCATACCGATTTGCAGTGAAGTCAGCATGGTATCCAGAGCCGCAGCCGGACGACCCTGCCCTGCATGGCGGATGATGATGGTATCCCAGTAGCCCTGAAACCGGGTCAGGATTTGCGCCACCATATCCACCACCACAATCATGATGGCATAAGGTGCTACCGCCCCCACCCCCAGCAACAACCCCACCAGCAGGTTATCGGTCCGGTACTTGAAAAACTCGGCAACCTGGGTCACAGCCATGTACTTGCTGAAACTGAACAGCTCTTGCAGGTGTTGCAGGTCGATACTGATCCGCTGGAAATGGCTGGTCTGGTCACGCCAGTACACACTGAGAAACATCATCAGGAAAAACAGCAAGTTAACCAGAGAACCATACAACACGATTGCCATCAGCCCCCCGCCCAACCACAGAATCAGTGGAATACCCAGCAGCCGCAGGACAATGCGGATGATTTCAAACCAACCCATTTGCAGATAGCGGACTTCCGCACGCAAAATGCTTTGGTACAAACGCAAGGGAATCGACAGCCCCACCTCGACCAGCAACAAAGTGATGACATCCGTCAAGGGCTGATGGTCATTGCCAAGCCAGCCGGTGTTGGCTGCCACCTGCGCCAGTACAGCGACCAACAGCAGCAAACCAGCCAGCACCCATGACAGTAACATGGAACTGCTCAAGGTACGCCGCCAGCCTGCCTCATCACCACTTTGGCTGGACAGGTAACGGGTACAAGCCGCCGCGATACCGAAATCCAGCAGCAGCAAATACCCGGTCAGCGTGGTTGCCAGCGCCCAGATGCCAAAGTTGTATTCCCCCAGCGTCTTGAGTACCAGCGGCAACAACAGCAGTGAACCGACGGCATTCAGGGCAATCGCCACCAGCCTGAGCAGGGTAGCACTGGCATAACCTTTGGTTTCCATGCTCAGTTGGCGGATGACACAGGTTTTTTTCTGGCACAAATCATGATGGAAAGGTATTCCATCTGGTTTTTGCCATCCCTGAATGCCTGATCCAGCCCGGCATAGTTATTCTCATCATCCGGCAGTTTTTTCAGCGGGGTAATGACCACATCTGTCCAGCCGTGGCGTTCCAGCGCAACCTTATACTGATAAGGGCGCATCCGGTTAGGCGCACCACTGACCCGCAGCAGATCGTAAACACGTTCGGAATAGCGGTAAATGCTGTTGGGATCGTTGTCGCGCACCCAGCGGGAATGCGCTTTCAAATCAACTTCGATCACCAGGGTGGCATCCGGCTTGCAGACCACGCCAAGCTGCTGGATCGTCGCATCAATATCGTCAAAATGTTCAAACGCTGCCTGACTGAACACCAAATCCATGCTGGCAACGCCAAACGCCGCCACAATGTCAAAATCGTTGCGTACCACATAATTCAGGTGTGAAATGAAACCCTGCTGCATAGCTTTCAATTGCAGACGCAACCAGTCATTACTGAGCAGGCCATCCATTGTTTCCAGCCGGGCAAACAGTGTTTCATAAAAGCTGTCCGGCGTTGACTTCATCAAGGCATTCACATCACAAGCGTTGTATTGCGCACAGCCTTTCGCCAGCAAATACAGACCTATCCCCAGATCGGAACCTGGCCCCAATTCCAGCACATTCTTGCCAAACAGGCTGTTGTCATTCCCGGTATATTGCTGAAGGTGAGTTAACCACAAATCCACTACTTGCAGATCATAATCAATACAGCGTTCTGCCTCGGCAACTTTGAACGGCTTGGGGGATGAATAACCCTGCAAGCTGTTTTTCACCTTGGATAACGTCAAAAAACCTGCGCCCACGGTATACAGAAAAGCATTTTTCACCAACATTCCGGCTTTCCTCCCTTTCCCCGCTTGCCGGGTGGCCTGATTCGCTACCAGTTCCACCACCTTCTGTTCCCAGTCGAACCTGTAACCTGACGTACAACGCCCGGTCTTTTCCTTGATGACACGCGCATACCCCGGCAGACTCAGGAAACGCTCCAGTTTTACCACCAGTTCCCCCGGCTGCTGCGGTGAAAACAACAATTCCGGGTCAGGCAGAATTTCCCGGATTTCGGGAATATTGCTGGCGAGGCAAGGCATCCCGTAGCCCATCGCTTCCAGCAAGGCATTGGGCGAACCTTCGTGCAGGGTTGGCAGTACAAACAGGTGGCAGGTTTGCAGAATATCAGCCACATCATCCTGCCAGCCAAGGAAATGAACATTGTCCGCAATACCGGCCTGCTGCGCAAACTGTTGCAGCTCTGCCAGATAATCCGCCCCGCTGGTATCACCACCAATCAGCAGGTACTCCCAGTTGCGGGTGCGCAAACGGCTGAGCACCTGTAACATGAACAACAGGTTTTTGCGTGGGTTCAGCACGGAAACGGTAGCAATCCGCACGGTTTGCTGCCGGATATTGGGCACAACAATATCCAGAGGCTGCGTGACAATATCATTCGGCAAACTGACTGTTTTGCCCTCACCACCGGATCGCTGGTTGATCAGGAATTGCATCGACCTGCTGGTGGTGATGACCTGCCCGGAATAACGCACCCCCAGCCATTCCAGCACCCGATGTACCGCCCCTCGCAACCAGGCAAAACGCTTTTGCTGTGCATCAAACGCATCGTCCCCGCGTACAAAAGTCAGGGTACGCACCCCTAATCCCCAGCCCGCCAAAAATGAAATGCTGGCGTAAAAAAATGAAAACATGAAATGCCTGCTGGCACGTTCCGTTTTGGTCAGCTTGCGCATTGCCCACAGCGCACGCCAATAAAACTCCGGCCAGTAGAAAACTGAACCAGGCCGAGAACGCATCGGCACAATAGCGGGCTGGATATTGTCACCCTCGACCGGCAGTTTTTCTGCGGCAACATAAATGACCCGATAACCGGCGGCATCCAATGCCTGAAAAGCCCGGTAGAGGCGCTTGGTAAAACCACCCGGCTTGTGTTTGTAATAAGCGGATAAAACAGTGACAGGACTCATGCAAAGACTTCCAGCGATAACACAGCCCTAAAACTAGCATGTGAATATACGCCGGGTGAGCATGGCTGGAACAAAGGTAGCAGAACCGGGAAGACCGGTTTTGTCAGGGGGTTTTCTCAAACAGATCAGAGTAATAGTCAAAACAGTGCGCGAAATCGAACTCCTGTTCCTGATTGATGCACGCTTGCCCAACCAGTTTTTTCAGCGCAGCAGTATCACTTCTGCCGGTTGCCAACAAACGTTTGACACTGCTTTCCAGCGCTACCGAGGCAATATAACCACCCACTCTGAAGTTGAAAATGTCGCTGTGATCCTTGATGAAGTTTTCATCTGTATACAGGAAATGCAATGGCTCGGAAGACCCGGTTGGAATATGCTTGCCACGCAGTGCCGCATTCTTGAAACAGGCACTATCACCATCCTTGCAGGAAATGTAGCACTCTTCGCGCTCTTCCCCTTTCGCCGCACAAACATCCTGGTTTTGCCCGTTACGCTTGACGCTGATGCCGGTACGGAATGGCAGGTAATTGCCAATGGTGGTGGTATTCAACTCACGCTCAAACAAAGTGACGGGTTTTCCTTTGTAGGTGCGCTGTAGTGGCAACTCACTGCTGCCTACACTTACTCCCAGGTATTGCCCAACCCGGAAAGCGATATTGGTGGCGGTATCCGCCTGGGAACTGACCACATGCAACAGCTTCTGCTGGTTGCGGGCATAGCAGCCCTGCTCCGCCACCACTTCCTTGAGTTGCAGCAACTCATTGGCCTCAATCGCCGGGTTTAGCAGGATCACACCATGCCCGAACGGGCGGGTTTGCACACAGGTGGCACACGTTCCCCTGTTGGAATCACTGCAATGCTGCCTGCCCACCTCTTGCGCCGTGATAACCCGTTCCAGCAACACATCGTTCAACGCAGAAATCAGCACTGCCCCGCCAAAACTGTGCCCAATCGCCAGCAACAGGTTATGGTTAGGATCAGTTTTGTTACCCTTGGCAACCTGCTGTTCCAGGCGTACCAGAAACTCGGTCACACCGCCCTTGCCTACGCTGTTCGCCGTATTCTTGCGCACCCAGTAGGTCAGGTGTTCCGCGAGGGGCACATCCAGCGACTGCCCGCGCCAGCCGATATAAATCCCGATCAGGCGGCGTTTTTGGGTAATCCCGACTTTGCTGGCTTGCTGCAACAGATGACGGAAACTTCGCAGGTTTTCGTCTTCGGCCGAAGCATTGTGTTTCCAGCCGTGGACAAATACCGCCACCACCGCACCCTGCGGTGAATCTGCGTGTTGTTTCACATGCTCAAGAACAGCGTTCAGGTGCTCGCGGTTGAATACATTGCCATGGTCGGTGAATTCAACAAAACCGAGGTCATATTCGGCGTGTTGTTCCAGCACACGATCTGTACAACCCTGCGCAGGGCAAGCGGAAGTATTGTCCGTCTGGCTGCGGTAAGCGGCATTGGGGGTACAACCCGCGCCAAGCAGCAAGCCCGCCAACAAGGCGATACGCAACAACAAATGCAAGAGATTGCCCATAACTGGATTCTGCCGGTTTTAATTAGCAACCAGTATAGGCAATCAGCCACGTTTCCCCTAGTGCCAAGCGATAAAACGCCCGCTAGTTGCCTGTTATTGCAAACGCAAACGCTGACCGGACTGGATACCATAAGGCGCGGTCAAACGATTCAAACGGATGATGTCTTTTACTGGAACACCTGTCTGGCGCATGACTTCATAAACGGTATCACCCGCCTGCACCTGATAACTGCCTGTCCGCTGGGCAACCTTGCCCATATCAGCCCAAGGCAGCGCCTGGGCAGAGGCTCGCCACGTCCTTACCGCTGGTTTAGCCACCGGCAGGGGTTTCTGAGTTGCACGAGCTACCGGCTGGGTGAAAACGGCTTTCATCGGCTGTGACCCGCGCCCCTGGGAAAACTTGTGATAAGCCTGCATGACCTTGCTGACATAACCATGATTGGGAATAGCCCCGTTCTTGCGCACGTTGCCTTCCCCGGCATTGTAGGCAGCAACCGCCCGCTGGGTATTGCCGCCATAATAATCCAGCAGGTAACTCAGGTAACGGGTTCCACCATGCACGTTCTGCCAAGCATTGTAGCCGTTGCGGATGTCGAAACGGCGAGCCGTACCGGGCATCAACTGCATCAACCCTTTTTCACCGGAGGAACCGCGTGCCCCGGACTTGAAACAGCTTTCCACCGTAATGACTGCCTTGACCAGATCCTTGCTGACACCGTGGGAAGAAGACGCACTGGTAATGGCATCGCGATACTGACTGGCTTTTTGTTCCAGCGTATCCGGGCTTAGGGTCTGGCAACCGCCACCCCGCCCTGCTCTCCGCCCTGCACGCAGCAAACGTTTGTTTTTGCCAGCCTTGGTGTAATTGACCGACTTGACGGCGGCTTCAGCAGGGTTGCTGTAGGGAATGGTCGCAGACAAACCAAACACAAGCGCTACACTGAGCGCAAAATACATGAGCTTTTCCATAAGCGTTATTCTTGATCCATTAATCAAACAAAATAAATTCTCGCAAGCAGCGTTTATTTAGTAATCAAATCGTTATTGTTCCAATAGATATTTCAGACCAATTTGATATTTTCATTTGATCAATCAGATTATTTGCCCAAAACAAGCCTGTTAATCATCATCGTCAGCAGCAGCATCCCGCGGGTAAGGCTGCTCACGTTCCCGTGCCGGATTGGGTTGTGGACGACTGTCAGGCTTGTTGTCACTGCGCATGTTCTCACGCAAATCACGGGTCATGTCATTGATGGAACCACCCTTGAGGCCGACTTCACCCAGCAGGGTTTCGATCAGGGGAACCTGGGCACGGTAACGCAAGGCGCTATCCACCACCTGATCAGCCAGACTGTTACCGCCGCTGTTACCGCCTGCTGAACCGTCACCACCACTATTGCGCCCACCGCCCATAGCATTATTGAGACCATCAATGTGCATGATCTTGATGCCCTCGATGTTTTCGATCGGGCGCACACTTTCGCGGATGATATTCGGCAACTGGCGCACGATTTCCATTTTCACCTGCATGGCGATCTGGTCGTTGGACAACAGGTTGGAGGCTTCATTAAGCGCCCGTTTGCCTGCGGCTTCCACCTCGTAGCGAATTTGTGCGGCACTGGCTGCCATGCGCTCCACGTCGGCATTGGCTTCGGCAATGATACGCTGGCGTTGTGCTTCTTTTTCGGCACTGATCACTTCGACAACACGGGCGCGTTCGGCTTCGGCACGTTCACGGGCAGTACGGATTTCTTCGGAAATTTTCTCGAATTCGGCCTTGACCTTGTTGGTTTCAATCCACGCCTGTGACACTTCACGTTCCAACTGGGCCTGACGGATGTTGGATTCCTGCTGCGCCTGTTCAATCATCAGGTCTTTCTGGATGTTGATTTCTTCAATACGACGCTGGGTTTCGGCTTCGTTTTCTTCACGCTGGCGGCGGCGTTCGTTCTGGGTCATTTTTTCCTTGAGATCCAACTCTTCTTTTTTGATAGTGGCTTCAAGGTTTTTCTGCTTGATCGCAACGGCAGTTTCCTGCGCGGTATTGTTGCGGCGCTTTTCGTTTTCGGAAACGATTTGCTCGAGGATGGTCAAACCCCGCGAGTCGAACGAGTTGTTGGCATCGAAATAGCTTTTGTCGGTCTGGTCAAGGCGGGTCAGGGAAACCGACACCAGTTCCAGCCCATTCTTGCGGAATTCGGCATTGACCGCTTCTTCCACATTATGCTCGAAATCGGCGCGTTTCTGGTGCAACTCATCCAGTTCCATCCCTGCTGCCACCGAACGCAAGGCAGCAACACAAGGCGCTTCAAACACTATTTTCACCTGGTTTTCATCCAAGGTGCGGCGTCCCAGAGCACGAGCAGCCGTACTGATGGCGTTTTCGTCGGGGGCTACCCGCAGAAAAAACTCGGCAGTCACATCCACCCGCAACGGGTCTTTTGTCACCAGTGCCTGATCCATTTCGCGGGTAATTTCAATCCGCATGGTCTGCATATTGATGGGCAAGACATCATGCAACACCGGCAACACAAACGCCCCGCCGCCCATGATAATTTTCTCCCCACCAAAGCCGGTACGCACATAGGAGGTGTCTTTTTGCGCCCGCTTGTAAAAGGCTGAAAATAGCGCAAAACCCAGCAACATCAGCACCAGAATGCCGACAGAAAGGGATATATACAGGTTCAAATCCATGTGCTCACCCAGCTACAGGTTGGTATGCAGATGATTATACGCAAAATAGTCTGCTACCGCCCAAATCCCGCACGTAAAGCTACAAGGCGCTGGCAGTAAACGTAATCGTACCGCTGTAGGAACCGGCTGTCGAAGCCCCACTGCCACTGTAGGAAAATGTCCAGTTGGCGCTGCGCTCGGTGATCAGATTGGCAAATGCCGTTCCCGCCACGTTCACTGCCATACCCGTGCCACTGTTGGGTATCACCGGCGCTGGCAGGTTATTGTCACTGGAAACAATATGCACATCAGCAAACGGAATGGTATCTGTCCCGTTACTGAGCGGCCCACTGACCGTGGCACGGATGCTGACTTGCCCAGCATTACTGCGCACTTCCACCGGCAAAACCCTGGTTGACGTTGAAGTAAAAACCGGCACGCTGCCATTCCAGGACGTCGGTTGCGCATTACCATTGGCAGGTGAAACGGGTATGGACGCCAGCGTATCAAACGCCACCGTATCCACGCTGGCATTGGCAAGCGGAAACACACCCGCCCCCACCCGGAAATAGATGAACTTGCCAATATTGATGTTGAAATCAAGGTTGGCACTGGCGGCAACTGCCTGCGCGGGATTGGATACGGGTGCGATAGTGACATGACTATCTGCATCCGCGCCATAGCTGGCAAAAAACAGGCACACAGGCAACCCCAGCCCTGTCAACAGGCTGGTGACAGGTTTCATCGGAACTCCGCATTCACCTTGAAGCTGCCCTTTTCCCAGTCAACCGTGCCATTGCCCTTGACCGGGAATGTAACAGCCAGAGCTTGCTGACCACCCCCGACCGGACGCGCCACCAGTGGCAAGGTACGGGTTTGCCCCGGCAGGATGGGCGTACTTTCCGGTACCAGTTCAAATGCCTGCCCCTTGGCATCCACCGCATCCAGACTGCCATCCAGCCGCCCGTGGGCATCACCTGCATTACTGACCACCACCACCGGGGTACGCTTGCCACCAACACTCTGCATGGCTACCTGCTTCATACTCAATTGGGGTTCCGCCCCATTGACCGCCAGATACACTGCCACTGCAATCCGCCCGCTGACAGGCAAACTCAAACTCGCCCCCCCTGATTCCATGATGGTACGGTGTGCCGGTCCAACACCTTCTATTGCCAGCATGAAACGGCATTCGGTGCGGGGTGCATCCGCCGGAATCTCAACCTGAAAACGGAAAGATTTCTTGCCTTTTGCCCCTACACTGATGGTATTGCGTTCCAGTGTCACCCAAGGGCGGCAACTGTCGGGGCGCAATTCGTCGTAGTAGGTCACATTGCCGCTTTCCGAATAGCTCCAGTCCAGCGTGCGCAAGGCTACCTCGGTTGCTTCTGACCCAACATTCTGGATTTCAATGGACTGCCCAATCCGCTTGCCACTGTCACCGGCAATTTCAAAGCGGGAAGGGCTGACAGCAATTTCAAACGGTGCAGCCATAACAGGCGCAGATACCAGCAACGCCAGCAGCGCCAAACTTGCCAGCAACCCCTTGTTTTTATGATTCATGGTAATACCTCAATTTCAAACCAGGCTTCAAAGCCGAAGTTTTCCCCTTGTGACAAACGCAATGCCGCCAAATCAACATACAGTGTCAAATCCAGCCCTTCATTCAGCCATACATCATTCACTCGCCCAGACCAGACCAGCACCCGCTCCCCGGCATTGGCAACACCATCTGCAAACACACCGTTACCACGCCATTCCAGTCTCATGCCCGCAGGCGACAACAGACCGGGCACACTGGCTGGCAACACGTAATAGATACGGGCTTCCTTACCAACAAACGCGGCTGTCGCCAGGCGGTAATCAACCCTGCCAAACTGGAGGATGGCTTGTGTCGCATCCTCGCTTTCTGCCAGCAATCCTCCCGTATTTGCCAACACCAACGGTGCTGCCACCCGGTTGCGCGGGGATGCGGAATCATCCAGACGCTCGGCAGCCATACCAGTATTGGGTGCTGACACCACCAGCATCAGCCAGCAGAGCGTCAGCATTTGCCATACCCACCTCATGGGATACTCGCCGTGAATGTTACCCGCCCGTTATACTGCCCGGCGGGGTACAAAGTGGCATTGTCGTAACTAAAAACCAGCACATTGGACATTTTCGCACTGCCTTTGTTGTCGTTACCCACACCCGGCGTTCCGGTCAGAAACTGTGCCAGCAACTGGGAACCCGTACCGGAAAAAGCGCCATCCTGAATATCCTGCCCAACAAAGTTTCCCACATCCTTGTTATAGGAAATCCAGCTAACCGTGGAAGCCGGAATGATGGCTGCCCCACAACCACTGCCTGCCACACAGGGGAACCCGGCAGAAGAATCCACACTCAGGCTGACGGTTACGCCACTACCTCCCCCCCCCGTCACTTTGGGGACTCTGGTATCAACCTCCACCAGCACCCCATTTGCCTGATTAGTCGCAGGCGCGTCAGTAATTCCTGTGACCGGAATCCTGCTGGAACTAACATTACTGCCAGTGACATCAAACGTTACCCGGTTCACTACCCCTACAAGTGGCGAACCTACCGTCATGGTAAGCTGGCGAGGCTGGTTGTTGCCGAGATTGGGGCTATACAGCAAGACAGCGCTAGCACTGCCAGTCGACAGTACCAGCATCATCCCGATTACCAGAGGCCATCTGCGGCAACACACAGCTCACCCCCCACTACAACGTGGTTGCTGTATAAGTGGTTGTCTGTGTATGCGTTCCTGCGGCTGCATTCGCCAAAGCGCTACCGGCAATGGAATACGTCCAGGTTCCTGCCAGCAAGGTATTTTTGGCCACAGACACCGTAGAGCCACACGCAGTACTTGTGCCTGGATGCCCCAATGTTCCAGAGCTGCTGACTGCCACGTTGGCAGAAGTCAGGCCAAAAGCACTGGTAAACTGGGTGTTGGCGGTCGTGGAACAAGTCAGTTCCCCGCCACCGGCTGAATTAGTCCAGACCAGTGCATTCAAATCCTGCCCGGCTGCATCTGCAAACAGGGGAACAGCACCATCCCAGGTAGCTGCCTTGCCGCTGCCGTCCGCTCCGAGCGTTGCACCAGGCAAAGTGTTGATGGTGGGGGATGCACTGAAAGTTAGCGTGTCAATGGTCGCACCTGCTGTACCAACCCGTAACAGGATCAACTTGGGGACATTGACGGTGACTTTGGCCTGCGCCGTGGCAGACACCTGACCAGTACCAGCACTACCATAACCAAAAGTACTGTCAGCCAAGGCTTTGCCAGCCAATAATACGCTCGCCACTACAACAATGGCTGATATTTTTTTAATCATATCCACAAATAACCTCTTATTTTTTATGATTAATAAAGGTGAATAATTAATGCTAATTATATAGGGTTAGTCTATGAGATAAAGTTTTTGGTTCAACCACTTATCCATTTATTTTTATTAGAGGAATATTTGTACGCACCTGTCCACGCAATGGAACATTAATTTCCGAACCGGCGGTTTCACCTTCACCCCACGGCAAAGGAACCGTATCCAGATTCAAACCCAGCGAATGCTTGCCCACCGTAACCGCATTGAAACGGAACCCTCCCGTGGCATCTGTTGTAACCCGGTAAGTTCCGTCCAGTACCACCTCCACATTCGGTACACTGGCTTCATCCACCTGATACTCACCATCCTGATTGGCATCAACAAACACGACACCACTGACCTCACCACTGCCAGCCGACTTCCCCCCCAACTTCTGGTAAGGTTTGCCACTGGTTTGTTGCCAGCGCAAATAGGCATACGCCTGTTTGTCATTGGTACGCATGATGGAGGGTTCCAGCAGGGAATTACCGCTGAAATCAACCCGCGCCTGATTAAGGCTGAGTGCTCCCCCTAGTTGCCACTCATTCCCCAAAGCATATTCGGTTGCCAACGTACCAGCTACACCCTGACTAGTCGACAGGTTGCTAGTACGCGAGGTGTAACGCAGATTACCACTGACATTCCAGTCTGCATCCAGCCAGTAGCGGGCACTGACTGCTGCTGTCGGGTAAATCTGTGTCTCCCCGGCACTACGGTCATGGGCAATACCCAAGGTGGTAGTCAGTTCAGGACGCATGGTTTCATATTTGCCGCTAATCCAGTTCTGTTCCCACTGGATTTCATCGCCAGTAGCGGTAGCACCGTTACTGACCAGGGTTTCATTACGGTGCAAGGTGGCACTGAAACGACTGCGCCCAAATTGCCTGAAACGGGTCTGGTAATGGACATTCAGGTTGGCACTGCGCGAGCCACCACGGCTGCCACTCACAGTATTACCATCCGCTTGCAGGTTGTGCGCCTGCAAACTGCCGCCCAGCATGTCGTCACGGTTGAAACGGTATTGGGCATGTGCATTCAGGCCAACCCGCTGGGAATTGGCGACACTGAGATTACCTGTTGGGGTATATTGCTCGACTTCCAGCCCCCCCCCCAGATTCAGGCGTGAACCACTATGGTCAACCCGCCAGAAAGCCCCACGACTGCCAGACAGCAGCCGGTTATCCCCAAAGTGCAAATTGCTGTCACCGGAATAAGCACCCAGTTCATGCCGGTAACGCCCTTGTTCGAAACCGGCTTCCACAAAGATGCCTTTAGCCCCCTGATTTCTGCCCGTCACCACAGCGGAAGCCTTGCTACTGACCACAGTTGCCCGCACATTCAACCTTCCGCCATTGGCCTGCTGTTTGCGATAGCCCAGTGAAGCCGCCACGCTGGAGACATCTTCCGTACCATTCGAAGTAGTAATGCCATTGGCATCCGTAACCGGAATATCTTTTGCCTGATTGACCTGCACTCCTGCCAGCAAGTTTTCCCCTACACGCTGGCTATACCCCAACCATGACAATTTGCCTTGCGTAGCCTCGAAAGCGGGGTAAGGGCTGCCAAGTAGTTCACCACGTACCCCCGTACCTGCCCGCAGGTCAAATTTCTCACTGTATACATGAGTGCCCACTCCACGTACCGGACTGGTTCCCAGTGCAACCCGGTAATTGCGCCCCAATGCCTGGGTAACTTCACTACCAATATCACCAACCGCAGTGTCTGCCAACACATTAGTCATCACCGGCAAGCCAAGATTACGCACGGTTGCCCGCACATTTTTCGGTTTGCCATCCACGCTCCCGATATTGATGGCTGTTTGGTCATCAGCACGCCCACGCGCATCCACTTGCCAGACAAATTCGCCTAGATCCATGGTTTCATGCCGGTATTCGAGCCGAACTCCAGCACTTCCGGCACGCTGAACCTGATTTTCTGAAACGGCACTACTAGCAAGATCCACTCGGCTTTCCAGCACCACAGAACGCAAGCCTTCCGCTTCATCACCGCCATCCCCGCTGCTATCAGCCTCTTCCTCTGCCAGTTCGGCAAGGTCACGGGAATCCATCACATTGTCCTGATAAGCCCTGGGTTTGTCGGCAAGCAGCTTCTTCAGGTGCTCCTGCTCTGCCTCAAAACTGTCGAGGGATTCAATCGTGGCTGACACGCTGTCGGTATCAATGACCATGCCTGAACTAGCATCGCTGGCTAATGCCTGTTGCCCACCCAATAAAACGGGCACAACCACCACGTACACAAACCTGTGCTGTCTGGAAAAAATAAACGACTCCCCCATAACCCTGTTCTATTTTTATACTTATAAAACATGCGCATAAGAGCGCCCCATGCTTTCCAGCATTACACCCGTTTTTTCTGCCGTCAAAATTAGGCCGATGAACGGCATAGTCTTTTTTTTATTACAGCGATGTTACCGTATGCATGGTATTGCCGTTGTTATTTGCGCTACAGCGCCCGATATTACTGACATCACCTGCATCTGCTTCACAAGAAACAACTTTGCTGACACTCGTATCCCAAGCAATATTGGATTTGGCGACAACCTCATCACCATCCACACTCAGGAACACCCGCACAGGCACAACCACAGAAATCCTGACTTGTGCAGAAGCACTGGCACTCCCCTCCAACGCATGGGCAACCGCACTGTCAGCCAGTGAAAATGAACCATTCCCCACCATCATGGCGACGAAAGCAAAAGGGATAACATGTTTGTAAGCGCCTTGCATGATGCTCACCCCCTATATCCTTGGATTGAAACATTCAATTTCAGTATAGATTCAATTTGTACATTTTCTATTACGGGATCTTGATAAAAAGCACATTTCAAGCGAAGAAAGTTTATAATTCGACGACCAGCCACCAAAGAGACACAAAACAATCATGGAACGCAAAGAACCCGGTCATAAAGAGCGCGGCGCTGACAAGGTTGCCCGTATTCCCATCAAGGTTGAACCAACCACCGAATTCCGCCGAAAACCTGCCTGGATCAAGGCCAAAGCCCCGACCACGCCGGAAGTCAAACGCCTGAAAGCCATCCTGCGTGAACAGAAACTGCATACGGTTTGTGAAGAAGCCTCCTGCCCCAATCTGGGCGAATGCTTTACCCACGGCACGGCTACTTTCATGATCATGGGTGACATTTGTACCCGCCGCTGCCCGTTCTGTGACGTATCCCACGGCAAACCGTTGCCACTGGATGAAAACGAGCCGCAAAACATGGCAGAAACCATCAAGGCGATGGGCTTGCGTTATGTGGTGATTACCTCGGTTGACCGCGATGATCTGCGAGATGGAGGGGCGGAACACTTCGTCAAATGCATCCAGACTGCCCGCGAGTTGAACCCCAATCTCAAAATTGAAATCCTGACGCCTGATTTCCGGGGTCGCATGGAAATTGCCCTGCAAATCCTCGAAACCGCCCCACCGGACGTATTCAACCACAATATGGAAACCGTGCCGCGTCTGTACAAGCAATCGCGCCCTGGTGCCGATTACCAGTATTCACTGACACTGATCAAAGAATTCAAGAAACTGTTCCCGCACATTCCCAGCAAATCCGGTCTGATGCTGGGGCTGGGTGAAACCAAGCAAGAAGTGATCGCCACCATGCAAGACTTGCGTGACCACGATTGCGACATGCTGACCCTTGGGCAATACCTGCAACCGACCCGCCACCACTTGCCGGTTGACCGTTTTGTCAGCCCGGAAGAATTTGCGGAACTGGCGGAAATCGGCAAGGCAATGGGCTTTACCCAAGTTGCCAGCGGGCCGATGGTGCGTTCATCCTATCACGCCGACCAACAAGCGGCGGGCGTGTTGTAAACAACTAACCCGGATCAGCCAGTTACGCCCATTGGCGGGTTAGATCCGGGTGTACCTTGCGGTAGGCTTCCAGCAGACGCTGGTGCATGTCACAGCCGTACAATTCCAGCGTAGGTGCTGTAATTCCCCAGAAACGCAATTCGCCGGACAGCAGCGCCTGTGCCTGTTGCAGGGTTTGTTTGCCATACAACAGACCAATGTTGGGGGTGTAACCTTGTGGGTCATCCATGTCCAGCAAGGCTTCAATGCAGCGGTAGACGCGGCGGCGGTTCTCATCCAGTTGCTCGAAATGACGCACCCACTGGCAACCCTCACGAATCGCTTCCTCATCACCCATCACCAGTGCCAGCAGGGTTTTGAGTTCAGCCACCCGCAGGTCAGCCCACAGTGAACCGGCATCCGGGGCAAGCCCGATCAGGGCAGCCACCGGTTGGTGATCATCCAACCCCAGTTCCTCAATGGTGTCAAACAGCTCAACGCATTGTTCCTCATCCAGTTCCGGCAGGTTCAGAATGGCTTCACGCACCGCATTGCCGGTACTGTTGTTATCCCATTCCAGATCCTCCGCCTGATAGATTTCGGACATTTCCGGCACGACAATGCGACAGGCATACACCCCTAGGTGTTCGTAATCCATGATGTAGATGTCGTAATCGTCGGCATGGATGCGATCCAGCAGATACTGGCATTCTTCTTCAGTGGAGCCTGCGAAATTCCAGTCGACGAATTCATGATCCGGCTCACTCCACAGGAAATCCCAGTGTACCGGGCCACTGGAGTCGATGAAGTGGGTTTCCAGATTTTGTGGTGAAGCAACATCTTCCAGCTCGAAACTGGGTTCGGAAAAACCGGCGAGGCGATCCAGCGCCCGACCTTGCAACAGTTCGGTCAGGGAACGTTCCAGTGCCACTTCAAAACGCGGGTGAGCGCCGAAGCTGGCATACAGCCCCTGGTCTTCCGGGTTGAGCAGGGTCACGCACATGACCGGGTACTCCCCGCCCAGCGACGCATCTTTCACCAGAATGCCGAAACCGGCAGAACGCAATTCCTCAATCCCGGCCTGAATGTGCGGATACCGGGCAATAACCTCTTCCGGTACATCCGGCAGACAGATACCCTCGGCAATAATGCGGAACTTGATGTGGCGCTCGAAAATTTCCGACAACGCTTGGGTGCGGGCTTCGGTTTTGGTGTTACCTGCTGACATGCCGTTGCTAACGTACAGGTTGCCAATCACATTGACCGGGAACCACACAGTTTCACCATCACGCTGGCGCACGTAAGGCACTGCGCAAATGCCGCGTTCCTCATTGCCGGAATTCAGGTCAACCAGCTTACTGGCTTCCAGGGACGACTCCGGGTCGTAAAAAGCCAGGCTGTCTTCGTCCAGCAAGCCTTCCGGCAGGCTGCCATCATCCGTGAGCGGAAACCATTGCTCCTGTGGGTAATGCACGAAATTGCTGCTGGCGATGGTTTTGCCCAGATAGAAATCTGCCCAGAAATAGTTGGTACTGAGGCGCTCGAAATATTCCCCCAGCGCACTGGCCAGGGCGGCTTTTTCCGAAGCGCCTTTGCCATTGGTAAACAGCATGGGGCAGTCACGGTCACGGATATGCACCGACCAGACGTTGGCGACCGGGTTGAGCCAGGATGCCTCCTCAATGTTGAAGCCAATGTTTTGCAGTTTTGCCAGCATGGAAGCGATGGATGTTTCCAGAGCGGCATCTTTGCCGGGAATAAAGGTTTGTGTTTGCATGTGAACTCTTTAACTGACCAGTCGTCGAATAGTTGAAGCATTCTAGCGCAGCGCACAATTCATCGTCGGAAATTTCAGTGAAATCGGATATATTTATGGGAATTCAAACCCTTTATACCACCGCAAATTCATGCGAGGACTTTTTGGTGTCACGGACAGACCGCCGCTGGCAAACCGGCTTATTCACCCTACTGTCGATTCTGGCCTTAGCGCTGCTGATCTGGTTTGGTCTCAACTATGCCAGCCGGGTACAAGCCGAAGTAACAGCAGGTGATTTGCCACAACTGCGCGAAACCTTGCTAGCAGATACTACCAGCCTGCGGGGCAATTGGTTGCGCACGCTTAACCCGGCAGTGCAGGATGTACAGGGTGATCTGGTCTGGAACGCCAGCACCCAGCAAGGCGTGATGCGGTTCGTGGATTTGCCGCCCCCTGAATCAGGCACGTTCTACCAATTGTGGCTGTATGACTCGCGTGGTGAACATGCCGAGCCGGTATCCGGTGCGGTTTTCCGGCAAAGTTCTAGTAGCGGTGAATGGTTTGTACCGATCAAGACAGCAGTGGAAGTGCTGGAACCTTACAAGTTTGAATTGAAGCAGGAATCAGACACTGCGGGTGTTCCCGCCCAAATCCTGCTGATGGTACAGCCATGAGGGTTATTTAACCCCCTGTTTCGGCTTTGTTATGCTTGCGGCTTTCTGGATTTGCAGGCAACACCACACCATGAGCGACAATACCCCGGTTGAATTTACTGCTGGCACGGATTCCCGCCAGTTGCTGAAACACGAACTCGCCCAGCGTCAGGCACAACTGATGCGGCTGACTCCCGCCAGTGATCCGCTAGAACGTGCCGGTGTGCAATACGAAATCGCTGAAATAATGCTGGAACTGGAAGAGCCGGGAATGCGTGAAGCGGCCTGGGGCATGACTCGTGAAGCGTTCGAGATTTACCGTGACCATGAAATGTGGGAAGACGCAGTACGCTGCTGTGACGTGCTGTTCCGCTGCGACCTGCCTGCCTCCATACCCGCGCTGGGCAATGGTTTGTGGCTGGCGGTGGCCTACCCGATTGATCCGCAGCTTTCGGTTGCCATGCTCAACCACCTGATTGATTCCACCCCGGCAACCGCAGATGGTGCCGCAGTCGCTGCTGCCGTAGCGCATTACATTGCCGACCTGCGCCTGCAAGGGGAAAAGCGTGACAGCCTGATGTTCCTGACCGCTGCCATGTTGGGCAAGGTGGCAGAACGTCACAGCAATGTCAGTTCGCAGGAAGCCATGAATGTGTGGTTGAACCGGCTGGGTTTGCTTGACCCGGCGGTATTCCTGCCACGCCTAGGGCAAGTGATTGATGCCATTGTGGAAAACCAGTGGTGGTATGACCGGGATGAGTTGCGTTCGCGCCTGCCTGTGCATTGATTGCTACCTGCAACTGTGTGAAATGACACAGCAAGATGGGTTATTTCACACAGTTTCATTAGTTAATGATAATTTTAATTATTTTAAAAACAACGACTTGTCACTTGGCACACGAGTTGCTAACAGGCACGGGACATCGACAGCTTTAAAGGTTTCCCCATGCAACGTTCCCTGACCCGTGTGACATTACTGAGTTCCTTGCTAATCCTGAGTGCCTCTGCTTTGGCAGAAGACACGCTGGTGGTTGACATCAAAGCCAGCAAGAAAGTTACCCCTAACGAAACCCAGCCAAAAGCAGCAGAACGTCGCCCCGTCTTGCCTGCGGATGGTGGCGATTTCCTCAAGCAATTGAATGGTGTCTCCGGCAGCCGTTTTGGCGGGCGCGGAATTGAGCCAATCATTCGCGGTCAATCCCAAACCCAGTTGAATGTGTTACTGGATGGCGCTTATATCCACGGCGGCTGCCCCAACCGGATGGATCCGCCTGCCAGCTATGCAGCACTCGAAACCTATGAGAGCGTCAAGGTAGAAAAAGGCGTGCAAAGCCTACAACACGGTTCCGGCGGCAGTGGTGGCACGGTGCTGTTTGAGCGTGATACCCGCAACCAGATTGACCCGGAAGACGGCCTGAGCGGCAAGGTTTCCCTGACTGGCAGCAATAACGGCATCAAGCACGACCTGTCCGCAGATGTCACCAAAGGCGGGGAAAAGGGCTATGTCCGTGTTTTCGCGCAGGATCGCGATGCCGACAATTACGAAGACGGTGATGGCAAGAAAGTCAACAGTGCTTATAAACACAAGCAAGGTGGCATTGTGTTGGGGGCAACGCCGACCCAAGACCGTTTGTTTGAATACAGTTACGAAAATAACGATTTTTCCGATGCCCTCTACCCTGGTGCTGGCATGGATAGCCCCACTGAAAAGGCTGACATCCACCGTCTCAAATATCAGGACAAGTTCGATGGCGCAGTCAAAAGCATTGATGCCGAAGCCTATGCCAGCAACGTTGAGCACGTGATGGACAACTACAGCTTGCGTACCAACATGGGCATGAAAATGTCTGTCCCCACCACTTCTGACACAACCGGCGGCAAACTGGTACTGACTTCCAAGGCAGGCAACCACACCGCCGTGACTTACGGCCTGAACGTACAGAACCGCGAACGCAACGCCACCATGAAGAACATTACCACAGGCATGGATGCTTCACTGATGTGGCCCGGAGCAACCACCGACCAGACCGGCCTATTTGCAGAAGCAGAAACCAAACTGGGGGAGAGCAGCAAGCTCAAATACGGCCTGCGCGTCGATCAAGTCAAGGCATCTGCCAGCAAGGTCAACACGTTGGTAGGTGGACGTACAGCCAATCAGAATTACACCGCAGTTTACGGCTATGGTGCTACCGACAAAAAAGAAACCAACACAGGTGGATTGTTGCGTTACGAAAAAGCCCTGAATGAAAACACCACCGTCTTTACCGGCGTTAGCCGCAGCGTGCGTACTGCGGATGAAACCGAGCGTTACATCAACAAATGGGGGGCGACAGGTGCTGACCGCTGGGTCGGCAACCCGAACATCAAACCGGAAAAACACAACCAGCTTGACCTCGGCGTCAGCCAGCACAAAGGCAATGTCCGCTGGACAGGCACCGTTTTCGCCGATCAGGTAGACGATTTTATCCTGCGCGACAAACTGACCAGTGGTGCGCATTCAGGGGCGCAAATCTACCGTAATGTCGATGCCAAATTGTACGGTGTGGAACTGGGTGCTGAAACCAAACTGAGCCAGAAAGTGAAACTGTCAGGTGATGTCGCTTACGTCAAACGCACCAACACCACTGACAACCGACCGATTGCCCAGACCCCGCCAGTCAATGGCAAGGTTCAACTCGATTACAACGGTGAGAAATGGGGTGGTGGCACACGGGTACGTTTCGCCAACGGACAAAGCAACATCGACACAGCCATGCTCGGCGCAACCGAAGTTGGCGAAAGCTCAGGTTATGGTGTGCTGGATGCTTACGGGCGCTACAACATCAGCAAAAATACCAAAGTCCGCTTTGGTGTCGACAACGTATTCGACAAGACCTATGCTGAACACGTCAGTCGTCGCAATCTGGACTTGAACGGAACCATTGAGCGCGTCAACGAACCAGGCCGTACTGCATGGCTAAAACTGGAAACCGAATTCTAATGATCAGGAGTACAAACATGAAACCATTATTCCGGGCTGCCGTTCTGGGCAGCATTCTGGCACTGACCACGGCCTGTCAGGCAGATAACGAAGCACCCAAAAAGGCTCCAGCCGCTCAAGCCGCAAGCACCGCAGCCAGCAGCATCAAGGTAGAGAATGCTTTCGCACGCGCTGTCCCGGCAGGGCAAGCCAACAGCGCCGCATTCCTGACGCTGGTAAACACTTCTGATACTGCCCGCAGTGTCAAGTCGGCCACCAGCCCGGTAGCGGCAACCGTGGAACTGCATACCCATACCAACAACAACGGGGTTATGGAAATGCGCCAGATCCCACAAATTGACGTGCCAGCCAAAGGCACTACCGAACTGAAACCCGGTGGTTTGCACATCATGCTGATTGGCCTGAAACAGGAACTGAAACCCGGTGAAAATGCTGCACTCACCCTGACTTTTGATGACGGCAGCACTACCACCGTCAACGCATCCATCAAGGACATCACTCCCCCTGCCGGAGCAGGTGGAATGCAACACCATTAAGCTATTCTGATTTAGTGTTGTCCTTCAAGGGGTGCTTGTGCACCCCTTGTTTTCTAAGCAGTAGCACTGGGGACAAGCGGGCGGCACGCCCCCGGAATACGCCCAAAACCTACCAACCGTTTTTTCCAGTAACCTTCCAGCTTGCTGGTGGTAATGCTCTTGCCTGCACGCGGCGCGTGCACAAACTGGTTACGCCCCAGATACAAACCCACATGGCTCACCTTTTTGCCGCGTGTCCTGAAAAAGACCAGATCGCCTTTTTGTGCCTGTTCCTGTGGGACTTTTACCGCAGCCGCATATTGGGCAGCCGCAGTACGCGGGATATTGACCCCCGCACCTTGCTGGAAGGAATACTGGGTCAGGCCACTGCAATCAAAACCTTTCATCGGGGTGTTCCCCCCCCAGCAATACTGCGTGCCACGCTGGCGCAAAGCACAGAAAGCCACTTTATCCAAGGTGGTCGCGGGCTTGCTGGCATCCTGCGTGGTTGGAATAGCTGCAACTTGGGGTTTCTGAAGGGTGGTTTTATGCTGCTGTGAAACCGCTTTCTCGGCTTTTTTCTGTTTGCCGTCCGGGTCTGAGGTCTGCTGGAATGGCAACGCCTGTCGCGGCATGGAACTGCAACCTGCCATCGTCAGCATCGCCGACCCCAGCAGGGAATATTTCAAAGCCAACATCTTGTTACTTAACATGAAAGACACCTCCATCGCCTCTTGTCTGCTTAACAGTGTTGGAGAGGTGGAGTGGTTTCGCCAGTGTTTTCCTGACCTGAGGCGCGGAACAGGCGCTATGAGGGGCGTGTGATTTCAGACACGTTGGGAAAATACCGATCCAGGTCAGTTTCACCATTGACCGCAGCCAGCAAGCCATCCAGTGCACTGTTGATCAAGGCAGCATCCTGTTCACTGATGACCTCCCGCGCCGAACCCAGGAAATTCAGCACCCAGGTTCCGACAGGCTGCGAGCCGGTCAGCATCATGTTGACGATTTCATCGCCGTTGCGCCCCCGGCACAAGGCCACCAGATCACGGTCTTCGATTACCTGCACGGGAATGCCGATACACATGTACGAACCTCACTTTGGATTGAGTCTGCCGCCACAATACTGAACCCGGCTGCCCGATGTGTCAAATCACACAGTTACGCGCTCCACCCACTGGAGTAAAATGACCGGGTTTGCCTGCCACCCTATTGACGAAGGTAACGAATGGAATTTCTGCAAGCCAATCTGGATTATCTGGTACTCGGCACACTCGGCCTGATGAGCTTCATCATGTTGGCATTGGTCATTGAGCGCTATTTCTACCTCAACCGTGTCCAGGTACAACAGTTCGACCACATCGAAACCCTGAAAATTGACCTGACCCGCAACCTCACCACCATTTCCAGCATTGGCTCGAATGCGCCTTATGTAGGGCTGCTCGGCACGGTTCTTGGCATTCTGATCACCTTTTACAGCATGGGGCAAGGCGGCAAAATTGATGTCAACGGCATCATGCTGGGGCTGGCATTGGCACTGAAAGCAACCGCAGCAGGCTTGCTGGTGGCAATTCCGACGATCCTGTTTTACAACGCCCTGCTACGCAAGGTCGAGGTTCAGGTCGCTCGCTGGCAGGCATGGAAGGATGGCTGCAAGGCATGAAACGCTTTGATCAAATCAACATGATCCCTTTCATCGACATCATGCTGGTGCTATTGGCGATTGTCCTGACCACCGCCTCATTCATTTCACAAGGGCTGATCCCGGTGGATTTGCCCAAGGCGGAGCAAAGCGAGCAAGCCAAAGGCAATGAACACAGCCTGGAAATTGCCATCAATGCACACAACCAGATATTCCTTGATGGCAACCCCGTGACGGCGGAAACATTGGCGGAGCAATTGCAACCGCATCAAGCCCATGCCGCCACCATGCCCATTATCCTGCGGGTGGACAAAGCTGCTGCATTCGAGCATTTCATCGCGGTAGTAGATGTGCTGAAAGCCGGGAAGTTTGAGAAGATGTCTATCCAGGCTGAGCAAACACCGTGAAATACCATCTGACGGGTTACGGCGTTTCGGCCTTGGTACACACTGCCGTATTGCTGGCAGCATTGCCCGTGATGTTGTGGCAAGACAAACCGGGGAAAATGGGCGAACCCCAGCCGGTGCAATTGTCACTGGCGCAATTCGTGCCTGCCCCGCCAGCGCCGGTTGAGCCACCCGCCCCTCCGCCAGTCGCAGCACCACCCAAACCAGAACCCAAACCGGTTGAAAAACCCAAACCGGTCGAGAAGCCCAAACCCAAACCGCAACCCAAGCCGGTTGAAAAACCCAAGCCAAAACCGGAACCGCCCCCGATGGATACACCACCGGTTCAACCGCCAACGCCCCAGCCGAAGCCTGTGAAACCTGCCGCTGTACCCTCCCCTGCATCAGTGCCTGCGCCTCCGCCAGTTCCCGAACCGCGCACAGCAGTACCTGCCGAAGTTGCCGACAACAAGGCAGCAGAAGCTGCTTACAAAGCCCGCCTGCAAAACCTGATTGCCACCCGCAAGCAATACCCGCGCATGGCAGCAAAGGAAGAAATAGAAGGATCAGTGGTGGTGTCGTTCACCGTGATGCCGAATGGCAACATTACTGGCGCTCATGTGACGAAAAGTGCGGGCAATGACTGGCTGGACAAGGCGGCACTGCAAGCAGTCAGCGCTGCTTCAGGCGCGTTGCCCTTCCCGCCGGAAATCCACAAGCCACAGTGGACGTTCAGTGTAACCGTGAATTTCCGGCTGGATTGAAACAGCCCACCGCGTACTACGCCATCAGATTCTTTTTCAGGCGGTAATTGAGGGCATCGCGGCTGATACCCAACAGTCTGGCAGCATGGGTCTTGTTGTTGCCGGTACGTTCCAGCGCTTGGTTCAGCAGGTCACGCTCCAGATCCTCCAGATTCACCCCGGTTTCCGGCAGGTTAAAGGTGCTGCTTGCGGCGTGTGTTGGGGTGCGCATATCCGTTGGCAGATTGGTCAGGGCAATCTCGCGTCCTGCCAGCAGGATGCTCAGGCGTTCACACAGGTTGCGCAGTTCCCTTACATTGCCGTGCCACGCATAACGCGCCAAGTGCACACGGGCATCCCGATCCAAGGCAGCAATCGGCAAACGGTGCTGGGTCGCAAACTGGTGCAGGAAATGCTTTGTCAGCAGCTCAATATCTTCGCGGCGCTCACGCAAGGGTGGCAATTCCACGGGAACGATATTGAGACGATAGAACAGGTCGAGCCGGAATTCGCCGGTTTGCGCCATCGCGTACAAGTCACGATGGGTTGCGGCAAAAACACGTACATCCAAGTATTTGGGGCGAGAATCCCCCAGCGGCAGAACCTCGCCGGATTCAAGGAAACGCAACAGCTTGGCTTGCAGGTTGAGAGGCAATTCACCGATTTCATCCAGCAGCAACGTACCACCATCCGCTGCACCAATCAGACCCGCCTGATGGCTGTCTGCCCCGGTAAATGCACCTTTACGATGCCCAAACAGCAACGACTCTGCCAGACTTTCCGGCAAGGCTGCACAGTTCACCGTGATGAAAGGCTTGGCTCTGCGCGGGCTGGCAGCGTGCATGGCATGAGCAACCAGTTCCTTGCCCGTACCGGATTCGCCCGTGATCAGCACGCTGGCATCCGTCTGTGCAATCAGGTGTGCGGAACGCAATACAGCTTCCATTATCGGGGAGCGGGTGAGAATATCGTCAAACTGCATGGTCATGCCCGTGATTCAATGGTTTAAATGCATAAGCAGCATATTGTTAACACAAACCACACGGTATTGTCATGACATAGTTCAGGTTTGTCATGAATAACACATGAGCTGTTACCGGTATCCACGAACCGATGGCTGTTATTGTTTGATATAGGCTGCACGGTCTATCATCTGTCATGGTTGTTATTCAAGAGTTGTTATGTTGAAAGTGGCGTCATTTTTTGCCGGGATCGGCGGGTTTGACTTGGGCATGGAGCGGGCTGGAATGCAAGTCGTTTTCCAGTGCGAAGTCAATGCCTTTTGCCAGCAAGTATTGAAAAAGCACTGGCCAGATGTTCCATTGTATGGTGACATCAATACAGTTCAGCCAAACGATGTTCCCGCTGATACCCACGTGTGGTGCGGCGGGTTTCCTTGCCAAGACTTGTCCCTTGCCAACCAAGGCAAGCGCAAAGGATTAGAAGGTGAACGCAGTGGATTGTTCTTCCAGTATGCAGCACTCATTGCCGCTAGAAAACCCCGTTGGGTCATCATCGAAAACGTCCCCGGTCTGCTTAACAGCCACGAAGGCAAGGATTTCCGGGTTTTGCTCGAAAAGCTGGATGAACTCGGGTACGGCGTTTCGTGGCGAGTATTCGATGCAAAATATTTTGGAACACCCCAACGCCGTCGCCGTGTGTACCTTGTCGCAAGTCTTGGAAACCTCCGCTCCGCTGAAGTACTTTTTGAGCGAGGCCCACTTGCAATCGCTTATCGGGCGGGCATCGGCCAGAAAGAAGCCTTTGCCACAGAATCTGGAGACAGCGATCAGGAATCAGATTGCTATGCTATCCAGCACGCAGGCATTGGCCGCAAGCCAACAGCAGGCCCCCAAGCCAAAGGCTACCGCAACGACGGCGAATCCTACACCCTCGACAGCCGGGGAAGCGCGGATGCTGTATGTCAGGCGCTTGATGCCTTCCGAGTGCGAGAAGCTTCAGGGGTTTCCTCCGGGTTGGACGGAAATCGCTACCGGGCGGTAGGCAATGCCGTTTGTGTACATGTGGTGGAGTGGATTGGTCGTCGCCTGCTGGCTGTTGATGCCGAGTGGCAAGCCTCACTCCAGCGCGATGTAGGGTTCGGCAAACAGGCTGTTGCAGGGTGAACCCTGATTGGTGATAGCCTGTACGAATGAACCGTAGTTGGTAAACAGTGACCTCTCCATGTCGATTTTCAGAGCAATGGAATCAGGGGCGCAAGCAGGCCGTTCCATGACTTCGGTATCTTCCACAAATGTCAGTAGAGCCAGTGTCCAGTTGCTGCCTCGCAAATCCCGGAACTGGATAGTTTCCCGCAAGCGTGGCATCAGGTAACGCTCAATCATGGATCCAATGCAGAACACCATGCGTCCACCCGTCATCATTGCCACATTGCCTTTTACCAGAAACTGTTCCTGTTGCCTGCGCCATGCATTTGTTACAAGTGGCGCGGTTTTTTTCACCGGCTGAGCCAGTATGTCGGTAGTTGGTGTTGGTAATTTTTCCCATTGGTCGATATGGCGGGTCAATTCCCCGGTAGCAGTGGTTTCGCCACCACCCTGCATTTCCAAAATGACAGGACGATCGGGGGCTGCCAATGAAGCTAGATTTGGATGGCTTCGCCACATCACGTAATCGGCTGAGTAATCACTTTCTTCGGTGATTGGAATGGGTGTTTCCCGTTTGACCAATACTTCGTTTCTGCCAATTTCAGGGCTAAAAATGGTTTGGGCAACTTGGTGCAGAATGCCTTTTTGGTGTTCATTCAGTGGGGAGTTTTTGGGCGAGGTTGCACACAGTCGATGGGAACAAACAATCCACAGTTCCTGCGAATCTACATCCCGTACCGAACAAACAGGTTTGTTGCCGCGTGCAGCTTTGTCGCAGTGAGCATTCCGAAAAGGACAAGGAATTTTGGGGCGGGAAGCTACAGTTACAGGCGTGATGGCGATGCCAACGTCTGTTCTGATACCCAGATATTCTGCAACAACAACGGTCATGGCCCTTATCCTAATGTTTTAATTGTGTCCAATTATTGCACCAAATGAACATTCCTACTACAACATGTCTCCGTACTTTTCACAGGTAGTCTCACATGCATATCGGAATCGACCTCGGTGGAACCAAAATCGAAGCCCTGCTGCTGGATCGGCAAGGGCAGGAACTGTTCCGCAAGCGCCTGCCCACACCGCAAGGTCAATATGATGCGACCTTGCACACCATCCGCCAACTGGTGGAGGAAGCAGAGCAATACGCAGGCCAAACCTGTAGCGTGGGGATTGGCACACCCGGTGCGATTTCACCTGCTACTGGCCTGATGAAAAATGCCAATTCGGTGGTACTGAATGGCAAACCGGTACACACTGACCTCGCTGACCTGTTGCAGCGCACCATCCGTATTGAAAACGATGCCAACTGTTTTGCCCTTTCCGAAGCAACTGATGGGGCGGCGGCAGGTGCAAACGTTGTATTCGGCGTGATTGTGGGAACCGGTACTGGTGCGGGTGTGGTTGTGCATGGCAAGGTGTTGACCGGTGCAAATGCCATCGGTGGCGAATGGGGGCATAACCCTCTACCCTGGCCGGTGGCGGATGAATTACCCGGCAAAACCTGCTACTGCGGTAAACACGGCTGTATTGAAACCTGGCTTTCTGGCCCCGGTTTCGAGACAGAATACAGGCAGGCAACGTCTCTCACCCGCAAGGCTGCCGACATCGTGCAACTGGCTGACCACGGCGATACAGTGGCGGAACAGGTGATGCAGGCTTACGAAGAACGCATGGCGAAAAGCCTTGCTCACATCATCAATATCCTTGACCCTGACGTGATTGTGCTGGGGGGCGGCATGTCGAATATTGCCCGACTTTATCTCAACATACCGCAACGTTGGGGGCGTTATGTGTTTTCCGATCATGTCAGCACCCGCTTGCTGCCGCCCCGTTTTGGGGATTCCAGCGGCGTGCGGGGTGCAGCCTGGCTGGGTGCTAGCTACCTCCTCGGTAAAAGCGGTTGTTGACGTGTGGCTGGGCATTTTGTGTCACTTCCTGACGGGCAACCGTCAATTCCACCGAAGCTGTTTCTTGCGGTTCAAATCCGCCACCCCGGTAAAAACGGTTTTGGCGGGGTGGTACTGCCGTTTTTTCCGGTACAGGCAAGGCTTCCGGGATTGACGCCGGTTTGGGAGGAATAACCAGTTGAATTCCAAGCGCTTGCAAACCAAGCTGGTGGTCGATGGCGGCCTCTGGGCGGAAGGGAATACGCTGGTTTTCGGAAAAAGAACAGGAGCCGCCGCTGGCTTCCAACAGGCTGACAATAGCACTGGGGCCGTGATCGCGGCGGTGGGTGCAGTGGGTCAGCTTACCGCTTTCAATGAAAAATCGGCAGGAACTGTTCATGTCGGTGGCAATGAAAAATGTCCCTGTTTGCTTGTGTACCAGGATTTCAGCCAGACGATCCAGCATCTGGTGCAAGGTGAGCGATGAATTCCTTTCCATTTGAACCTCGTGGTGTTGTTGTGTTTATCGCTTCGCACTGAAAAGGAAGCAATAAACGTACCACTTGAGCAAAATCAGCAGGCAAAGGGGCATCCAGTATCAGGGGCATTCCGCTATGCGGGTGGATGCATTGCAGGCGGGCAGCGTGCAGCAACAGCCGCTGACTGGCAAATTGCTGGCGGAAAAACTGGTTGTGCTTGCCATTACCGTGGGTCGTATCACCCAGCAGGTGATGGGAAACATGCTTCATGTGGCGGCGAAGCTGGTGCTTGCGCCCTGTTTTGGGTTGCAATTCCACCAGTGAATAACGGCTGGACGGGTAACGGTCAACCGCAAACGGCAGTTCAAATGCCAGCAGACGCTGGTAATGGGTCACGGCAGGCTGCGCTGGTTTATCCTGCGTGGCGTTGGCATCAGCCAGTGCGTCCAACTCTTCCCTGAGTGGATGGTCGATACAGCCGGACTCTACGGTATGCCCACGCACGATGGCAAGGTAGGTTTTCCGTACCTGCCCGGCGGTGAACTGTTCCGTCAGCAGGCGGGCAGTTTCGCTATCGAGTGCAAACAACAACACCCCGGAGGTAGGTTTGTCGAGCCGGTGTACCGGGTAGACTTTCTGCCCAATCTGGTCGCGGGTCATCTGGATGGCAAACCGTGTTTCATGCCGGTCGATCAGGCTGCGGTGAACCAGCAAGCCCGAAGGTTTGTTGATGGCTACGAGGTGGGTATCGTGGTGGATAACGTCAAGCATGACCACACCGGGATCAGAGTACTGCCAACAGTTTTTCCCGCAACGTCCGTTCCTGCTTCAGCCCTTGGCGTGTGCCAATGATTGCACTGTACCACTCATCATACAGGCCGCGTAGCTCTTCATGGGTTTGGCAGTGGTCAAGTTTGCGCACTAGTGCTGTTACCCCGTAAAACCCTTGGAAGGTGTTCAGAGTATTGATCATGAAATTCTTTGCCATGCCGAACTTGGCGGAATCAAAGGTTGCAGGCAACTCACGGAAAATGGATGCGGAAGTGGTAGACGCAGGCTGGCTGACAGCAGGAGTTGCGACCGGGGTTACAACAGGGCTGGCGGGTACAGGTGTTGACGAAGCGGAAGCTCCGTTCAGCGGGGTAATGTAACCTGCGCCCTCCAGCATGGTAATAATGCCATGCAGGTCATTGACACGCGGCAAGGTTTTCAGGTCTTCAAGTGTACGCTTGCCATCAATGTAAATGAGCACCCAGCGCTCAATGGTGGAAAGACCATTGGCTTTGGTTTCAATCTCTTGCACACCCTTCGGAGTCTTGATAAAGACTGCGCTATTCATTAGGTTTGCTCCTCTCTCACGGGGTTTTATGGTTTGTTTCTGGCTTATTATAGTGCAGGCACGAATTATGTTGGCTTTTCATGCCGAACGGAACAAACCCCGGCGGGAAACAGACCGGCGGCTCGTTTCCCCGCGTTTGGGCAACACATCATGCCCGCTGGCGTTCTTTCATCAACTGGTGCAGGTTACGGTAACGATCCATGATGTGCACACCAAACAGCGGGTCAGCCGCGTGTTCCTGTATCCCCTGTTCGACCACAGCCCAGTCAGCAGCCTGAAAGGTAGTGTTGATCAGCGGGAACAAACCACCTTCCTCCGCATCCAGATGGGCTTGCTGGGTGGAAATGAAAGCTACAATCTGGTCGTGTAATTCCTGCCGAGTCAGGATCGCAGTGTCATTGATGACGCTTTCCAATGCTTTCTGGAAATCCAGCGTCACGTCCGGCAACTGCTGGTGTTCGAGCAGCAGAGCTTCTACCAGCTCACCAGCCTCGTTGGAACAGGCGCGGAACACACGGTAAATTTCATCTTCCTTGGGGTGGTGAATCTGATCGGAATAACGGCGAATGTAATCGGCAATATCGGACATCAACAGCAGATCGACCTCATCGCCAGCAGCCAGCTTTTCTACCTGTTGTGCCAGCAACGTCAGCAGCTTAGCCAGATTGACGTGATCCTGATGCAAGTCAGACATGATCTTGTGCATGGAAATACTCCTCGACAAGTGGAAGGGAGGCGGGAAATGATGCATTGCACATCAAGCATAAGTGAATTGCGTAACCACGGGAACAGGTAATGCCAAAACCAGTTATGCTTTATAGGAATAATATTATCGAATAATATCGCTTTTTTCGCTTTCAATGATTGCCGATACTACAGCGCACATCATTATTCAAGGAGCAGTAACATGCTGCTAAGTCCTCAGCAATTTCAACAGGTATCCGGTGCAGTGCGTGGCCTGTCTCCAGCACAACTCGCGTGGGTCAGCGGCTATCTGTCCGGGTTAACCCATCAGTTCGATACGCCTGACCTTCTGCCTGTTACTGCCAGTGGTACACTGAAAACCACCATCCTCTACGGCAGCCAGACCGGCAATGGCAAAAAAATCGCCGAACAACTGCTGGCACGTTTGCAGGCGCAAGGTGCGGGCGCGGTACTGGTCAACCTCAAGGATTACCGCCCACAACAATTGAAACAGGAACAGCGCGTGGTGCTGGTTATCAGTACCCACGGCAATGGCGAACCACCGGATGATGCCCGTGCCTTCTGCAACTTCCTGCAAGCAGAACGTGCGCCGCGTCTGGATACGCTGGAATACGCCGTCTTGGCGCTAGGTGATTCCAGCTACGAAGAATTCTGCCAAACCGGCTTGCTATTGGATCAGCGTTTGGCGGAACTGGGGGCAACCCGTCTGTTGGAGCGGGTCGACTGCGATGTCGATTTTGCCAGTACCGCCACGCAATGGCAGCAGCAAGTCGCCGCCAAAACACCCGCAACCCACACCGGCAACAGTATCCATTTCAACCTTAATCCCTTGGTCAAACAGGTGATACAAGCCAGCGAATACACCGCTGAAAACCCGTTTCGGGCGGAATTGCTCAACAGCATCGTGCTGACGGATACCGGTTCGGACAAAGAAGTATTGCATCTGGAACTGTCATTGGAAGGCTCAGGGATCGCCTACCAACCCGGTGATATTCTAGCGGTAGCATTCGACAATGACCCGGCATTGGTGGATGAAATCCTGCAACTGACTGGCTTATCCGGCAACACGCCAGTGCAATCAAATGGTACAACGACTGACCTTTACAGCGCCTTGCGTCATCAGCGCGAATTGACTGGCGTCACCCGTCGCCAACTCACCAGCTATGCTCACCTGATCAATCACCCGGAATTGCAGACGGCGGCGGCAGACAAAAATGCCATGCAGGACTGGTTGTACGCGGCGGACTGGCTGGATGTGTTACGCGAATTTTCCGGGAAACTGTCCGCCCAGCAACTGGTGGATCTGCTGCGCCCCTTGCAGCCGCGCCAGTATTCGATTGCCTCCAGCCCGACAGCACACCCGGATGAAGTCCACTTGCTGGTCAAACGGGTGGAATACACGTTCCAGACCCGCCAGCATTGTGGTGCTGCCTCCAACTGGCTGGCGCGTTTGCAGGCGGGGGAAACAGCGAGTGTGCACCTTAAACCCAACCCACATTTCAAACTGCCTACCGACCCGCAGAGCAAAATCATCATGATTGGCGCAGGCACGGGCGTTGCCCCGTTCCGCAGTTTCCTGTTCGAGCGCGAGGCACAAGGTATTCGGGGCAATAGCTGGCTGTTCTTTGGTGAACAGCATTTCCGCACCGACTTCCTGTATCAGGCCGAATGGCAGCAACTGCTGGGCAATGGCACGCTGGAGCGCATGAGCGTGGCGTTTTCACGCGACCAAGCCGAGAAAATCTATGTGCAACAGCGTTTGCGGGAAGAGGGAGCAAGCGTGTGGCAATGGTTGCAGGAGGGGGCGCATGTCTACGTGTGCGGCGACATGAACCGCATGGCGAAAGATGTACAGCAGGCACTGGTGGACATTGTTGCAACCCACAGCGGCAGAACTGCACAGGAAGCGGTAGAGTGGCTGGAGCAATTGCTGGCTGAACGCCGTTATCAACGTGACGTGTATTAAGTTTTGACCAACGGTAAATAACGGTACTGGCACAGGCGTGCTAAGCTCCCTGCTATCCAGCATAACAGGGAGCACCCGCATGACCACCTTATTCGATTCCGCCCAACTTGGCGACCTGACCTTACGCAACCGCGTGATCCTGGCACCGCTCACCCGTTGCCGCGCCAGCGCAGGGCGTGTACCCAATGCGCTAATGGCGCAGTATTACCAGCAACGCGCCAGCGCAGGCTTGCTATTGACCGAAGCCACCTCCGTCACCCCGATGGGCGTTGGCTACCCTGATACGCCGGGCATCTGGTCACCAGAACAAGTCGAAGGCTGGAAACTAATCACCGATGCAGTACATCAGGCTGGCGGGCTGATTTTCTTGCAGCTTTGGCACGTCGGGCGCATTTCCGATCCGAGCTATTTGCAGGGTGAATTGCCGGTTGCCCCCAGCGCGATTGCGGCGGAAGGGCATGTCAGCCTGATACGCCCGGAGAAACCTTACGCAGTGCCGCGTGCGCTGGCAACCGACGAAATTCCGGGCATTGTCGCCGCTTACCGCAAGGGTGCAGAGAATGCCAAACTGGCAGGCTTTGACGGGGTGGAAATCCACGGTGCAAATGGCTATCTGCTTGACCAGTTCCTGCAAGACAGCACCAACCAGCGCACTGATGCTTACGGCGGCTCACTGGAAAACCGTGCGCGGCTGCTGCTGGAAGTCACCGATGCCGTGATTGAGGTATGGGGCGCGTCACGGGTCGGAATGCACCTTGCGCCGCGTTGCGATGCACACACGATGGGTGATTCCAACCCGCTGGCAACGTTCACCCATGTGGCGCAAGAACTGGGCAAGCGCAAGATTGCCTTCATTTTCACCCGCGAACACCTGGCAGCAGACAGCATTAGCCCGGCACTGAAACAGGCGTTCGGTGGCTTTTTCATCGCCAACGAAGGCTTTGATGCTGCCAGTGCCCAGCAAATGCTGGAGGCGGGCCATGCCGATGCGGTCGCTTTCGGTAAAACCTTTATTGCCAACCCCGATTTGCCGCACCGTTTGCAGGCAAACCTGCCGCTGAACCCGCCCGATTTCCAGACATTCTACGGGGTGGGGCTGGCTGATCCGGCAGTGGGGTATACGGATTATCCGTTTGCGTAGGCGAAAGCGCGTTATTGTTGCAAACATTGATTCATCGCTGCAACAATAACAAATCTATTTTAAAGATATTTATATCGAATTATATCGTTTTTTTCGCTTTAAGATTTCACGGATACTGCCTCGCATTCAAGTTCAAGATTCCAACGAGGTAACGACCATGACCGTGAATACTGCACCGCTGCATACCCTGCACGCCGATTTCGCCGACCTGACGCTGGATGAAGCGCTGATTGCCCTGCGTCAGCGTTTCGACGGGCGCATTGCCTTTTCCACCAGTCTGGGGCTGGAAGATCAGGTGATTACCGATGCCATCTTCCGCAACGGGCTGGACATCGACGTGTTTACCCTCGATACCGGGCGCAATTTCAGCGAAACCTACGACGTGCTGGATGCCACCCGCAAGAAATATGGCAAGCCGATCAAGGCGTTTTACCCGCAAACCGCAGCGATTGAGCATTACGTCACCCTCAAGGGCATCAATGCGATTTACGAGTCGGTCGAAAACCGCAAGGAATGCTGCTACATCCGCAAGATCGAGCCACTCAACCGTGCCCTCAAAGGCGTACAGGTGTGGATTACCGGCCTGCGGGCGGCGCAATCGGCTTACCGTGCTGACATGGGGCTGTTTGAGCGTGATGAACAGCGCGACCTGCTGAAATTCAACCCGCTGCTGCACACCACCTCCGGGCAGTTGTGGGGTTATGTCCGCCAATACGACATCCCCTACAACCGCTTGCACGCTGAATTCTACCCCAGTATTGGCTGCGCCCCCTGCACCCGCGCTGTTGCTGAAGGTGAAGACGAGCGTGCCGGGCGCTGGTGGTGGGAAGCGCACAATCAGGAATGCGGCCTGCACGACGGAACGGGCAACCCACTGAGGAAGGCAGCGTAATGACGGCACGCATCAACCCCAAACCACGCAACGAGTTGGCGGCGAACGGTTCTGCGGTCGAACACATCAAGGATCGTAGCAACTATTTGCGCGGTAATCTGGCGGACGATTTCCGTAACCCGCTTACCGGTGCGATCAGCGAAGACCATGTGCAACTGGTGAAATTCCACGGCTCCTACATGCAGGATGACCGTGACGTGCGTCTGCAACGCCAGGAAAAAAAGCTGGAACCGGCCTATTCCTTCATGATCCGCTTGCGGGTTGCGGGGGGTGATTTGACAGCAGAGCAGTGGGTGAAGCTGGACGACATCAGTAACCAGTTCGGCAATGGCACGTCGCGTATTACCACCCGCCAAGCCTTGCAGTTCCACGGCATCATCAAGTTCGACCTGAAAAACACCATCCAGGCGATGGATGCTGCCCTGCTCGACAGCATTGCCGGGTGTGGTGATGTGAACCGCAATGTGATGTGTACGCCTGACCCTACGCTGTCGAATCTCCACGCGCAAGTGTTCCCGTGGGCGCAAAAGATCAGCGACCACTTGCTGCCGCGTTCCCGCGCCTACCACGAAATCTGGCTGGATGAAGCCGAGGGCAAAATGCTGGTGGCGGGCGGTGAGGCAGAAGAAATCGAGCCGCTGTACGGTAAGCATTATTTGCCGCGCAAATTCAAGATTGCCATTGCCATCCCGCCGTTCAACGACATGGATGTGTACGCCAATGACATTGGCCTAATTGCGGTTGAGGAAGACGGCAAGCTGGCTGGTTTCAATGTCGCGGTGGGTGGCGGTTTAGGCTTTACGTTTGGGCGTGACGACACTTACCCACGGCTGGCATCTGAGATTGGTTTTTGCACACCAGAAGAGTTGCTGGGCGTGTGTTTCCACATCGTTGCCATCCAGCGCGATTACGGCAACCGTCAGGATCGCAAGCTATCGCGCTTCAAGTACACCATCGACCGTTGCGGGCTGGAGTGGTTCAAGCAGGAACTGAATACGCGCTTGGGATTTGTGCTGGGCGAGGTACGTCCGTTTAAATTTATAACCACGGGCGACCGCTTCGGCTGGCGTTCCACCACAGATGGCTTGTGGCACTTGGGTTTGCGGCTTGAATACGGGCGGGTGCTGGACAATGAAACGCACCGCCTGAAATCAGCCCTGCGCCGCATTGCCGAGCAAAACCTGAGCGGTTTCCGCATGACCGGCAACCAGAACCTAATCCTGACCGGGGTGCGCGAAGAGCATATCGACACGCTGGAAAGCATCTTGCAAGCCCACGGCTATGCGGCGGATGCCAGCCACTTGTCCGGCTTGCGGCGCAACTCCATTGCCTGCGTGGCGCTCAACACCTGTCCGCAAGCGATGGCAGAAGCGGAACGTTACCTGCCCGACCTGATCAGCAAGCTGGAAGTGTCGCTGGACAAATACGGCTTACGCCACGATGACATCAAAATCCGCATGACCGGCTGCCCGAATGGCTGCGGGCGTTCGGTGCTGGGTGAAATCGGCCTGATCGGCAAGTCGCCGGGGCGTTACCACCTGTACCTGGGCGCGAGTTTCAACGGTAATCGTTTGAATACCTTATACCGCGAAAATCTGGACGAAACCGCGATTCTTAACACGCTGGATGCCTTGTTTGCTGCTTATGCGGCACAACGGCGTGATGCGGAAACCTTCGGTGATTTTGTGATCCGTCAGGGTTATGTCAGCAACCAACAAGCGAGCTAACGATGTTTTTCAGTCAACAACAAACGGCCTACCAACACCTTAGCCATCTCGACTGGCTGGAAGCCGAAGCCATTCACATCCTACGCGAAGTGGCGGGGCAATGCAGCAACCCTGCCCTGCTGTTTTCCGGCGGCAAAGATTCCATCTGCCTGCTGCGGCTGGCGGAAAAAGCCTTTCGCCCCGGACGTTTTCCGTTCCCTTTGCTGCATATCGACACGGGGCATAACTACCCCGAAGTTATCGAATTCCGTGACCGCAAAGCCGCAGAAATCGGTGAACGCCTGATCGTGCGCTCGGTGGAAGACTCGATGCAACGCGGCACGGTTGTGCTCAAGCACACGGATGAACCACGCAACAAACACCAGTCCGTGACCTTGCTGGAAGCGATTGAGGAACACGGTTTTGATGCGTGCATCGGTGGCGCACGCCGCGATGAGGAAAAGGCGCGAGCCAAAGAACGCATCATGAGTTTTCGCGATGAATTCGGGCAATGGGATCCGAAAAACCAGCGCCCGGAACTGTGGAATCTCTACAACGCCCGCAGCCACAAAGGTGAAAACATCCGTGCCTTCCCGATTTCCAACTGGACGGAACTGGACGTGTGGCAATACATCGAGCGCGAAGGGCTGGAATTACCCAGCATCTATTTTGCGCACACCCGCCCGATTGTGTACCGCCAAGGAGCAATCGTGCCAGTGACGGACATTACCCCCGCAAAAGCAGGGGAGGAAATTGTCGACCTGCAAGTACGTTTCCGCACCGTTGGCGATATTACCTGTACAGCGCCGGTGATTTCTGACGCGGATTCGCTTGAAAAGATTATTGCGGAAACGGCGACCACCACCATTACCGAACGCGGCGCAACCCGCTTGGATGACCAAGCCTCCGAAGCAGCCATGGAACAACGCAAGAAAGAGGGGTATTTCTAATGACACATCCGATTGAAGACCACGGCTTGCTGCGTTTGCTGACCTGCGGCAGTGTCGACGATGGCAAAAGCACCCTGATTGGGCGCTTGCTGTTTGATTCCAAATCCATTTTGGCGGACACCTTGCACGCCATTACCAAAACTTCGCAGCGGCGCGGAATGCAAGATGTGGATCTGTCATTGCTCACCGATGGCTTGCAAGCCGAACGTGAACAAGGCATCACCATTGACGTGGCGTACCGCTATTTCACCACGGGGACGCGCAAATTCATCATTGCCGATGCACCGGGGCATGAGCAATACACCCGCAACATGGTGACAGCGGCTTCCACCGCGAACCTTGCGATTATTCTGGTGGATGCGCGAAAAGGCGTATTGACCCAAACGCGCCGCCATTCGTATCTGGCGCATTTGGTGGGGATTCCGCACTTGCTGGTGGCAGTGAATAAAATGGATTTGGTGGATTTTAGCCAAAACCGTTTCGAGGAAATTAATCGCGATTATCTAGCGTTTGCCGAACAGTTGGGGATTCGTGAAGTGCAATTCATTCCGCTGTCCGCCCTCAACGGCGACATGGTGGTGGAGCGCGGCGATAAGCTGAACTGGTATCAGGGGCAAACCCTGATGGAGATTCTGGAAACCACGCCAAGTGCGCAACGCCGCCATGCCGCACCCTTCCGTTTCCCCGTCCAATACGTGTGCCGCCCGCAGGATGCCAGCAACCCACGGTTGCACGATTACCGGGGTTTCATGGGGCGGGTCGAATCCGGCAGCATTGCCGTGGGTGAGCGCGTAACGGTATTGCCTTCTGGTTTAAGCAGCACGGTGAAGGCGATTGAACTCGGCGGTGAAGCCTTAGCAGATGCGGCTACCGAGCAATCGGTCACGCTGTTGCTGGCAGATGAGATCGACATTTCGCGGGGTGACATGATCGTGAAAACCGGCGAGTTACCCACGCAAACCAAACAATTGGATGCCACCGTCTGCTGGTTGGCAGAAAGCCCGCTGGATCAGGCTCGCACTTACCTGATTCGCCATACCACCCGCGATACCAAAGCGAAGCTGGCAGACATTGCCTACCGCGTGGACGTGAACAGTTTGGAAAAACAAACGGTGAACCAGTTGGCGATGAACGATATTGCGAAAGTCACCTTCAAGCTGGCGCAACCGCTGTTGGTGGATGCGTATGCCCAGAATCGTGGCACGGGCGCATTTATTGTGATTGATGCAAGCACCAATAATACCGTCGGTGCGGGAATGATCAGCTAAAGGAGCTACGTATGGGTTGGGAAGGAATGCTTGCCATTGGATTGGTACTGGGTGTCTTGGGTTTTTTGGCACTGTCACGGGTTGCACCCGACCTGATTTTGATGACGGCACTGATCATCCTGATGGTGACAGGTGTCTTGAAACCGGATGAAGCCTTTGCCGGATTTGCTAACACAGGGCTAATGACCATTGCGGCTTTGTACATTGTTGCTGCCGGATTACGGGAAACTGGCGCAATCCAGTGCATTACCCGACGCTTACTGGGACAGCCTGCGAGTGTGCGTGGGGCGCAATTCCGCATGTTAGTGCCAACCGCCGCGCTGAGTGCTTTTCTGAACAATACCACGGTGGTGGCAATGCTGATTCCGGCGATTCAGGACTGGTGCAAACGCTTGAAATTGCCACCTTCCAAACTGTTACTGCCGCTGAGTTACGTTACCATTCTGGGGGGGACGTTCACCCTGATTGGCACGAGTACCAACCTGGTAGTTAACGGTTTGCTGGAAAAAAGCGGGCATGGCAGTCTGGGCGTGTTTGACATCACGGGGGTCGGCTTAATCTTGCTGGCGGTAGGCAGTACCTTTCTGCTGTTATTCGGCAACCGTTTGCTGCCTAGCCGCACCGGGGTCGCGGATGATCTCGACAAGGTGCGCGAATACCATGTGGAAATGCTGGTAGAGACAGGCGTGTTGGTGGGAAAAACCCTATCAGCCGCCGGTTTGACCAATCTTGGCTATGGCTATCTGGCTGAACTGGAACGCAATGGTGAGATTATCCAAAGCCCACCTGCCGATTTCGTGTTGCAAGCGGCTGACCGGCTGGCATTCATTGGTGCGCCACGCTGTGCACATGAGTTGCGCAGTATTCAGGGGTTGAAACCGGCGAATGAGGATATTCACCACTTGGGGATTGTGCATTTCCGGCGGCGCTTGGTTGAGGCGGTAATTGGCCCGGAATTCCCATTTTTGGGCAAGACCTTGCAGGAGTGTGACTTTCTCGGTTCGTATCAGGCAGTGGTGTTATCGGTATCACGGGGAGGCAGCGAGACCTTGCCAGACAAAGGGCTGAATACACACTTGCAGGTAGGTGATACCCTGTTGATGGAGGCAGGCAAGGAATTCACCAAACAGTACGGTTTCCGCAAGGACTTTCTGCTGGTGAGTGCGCTGGAAGACTCCAGCCCCCCCAATTTCCAAAAATCTCCAGTAGCGCTGGGCATTCTGGCGGTGATGGTGGTATTGAGTGCTTTTGAAATCATTCCCATTTTGCACGCTGCTTGGTTAGCAGCGGGTGCGTTGTTACTGACAAAGTGCCTGAATGCGGGATTAGCCCGGCGCTCGCTGGACTTTACTGTATTGACGGTGATTGGCGCATCGTTCGCACTGGGTACAGCTTTGGAAAAAACCGGTGCTGCACGTTTCATTGCCGAGGCAGTCATGAGTGGCGGGCATTTGACACCCGTAATGGCACTGGTCTTGGTGTATGCACTGACATCCCTGTTTACCGAAGTCATTACTAATAATGCGGCAGCAGCGCTCATGTTCCCGATTTGCATGGCGATTGCAGAACAGATGGGGGTAAACTTCATGCCGTTTGCCATTGCCATCATGTTTGCCGCCTCCGCCAGTTTTATGACGCCGATTGGCTACCAGACCAATCTGATGGTCTATGGCCCTGGTGGTTATCGCGTCTCGGATTACCTGAAAATTGGTATTCCCATGAACATCTTGGCGGGTTGTGCCACTATCCCTGCCATATTATGGTTTTGGCCGTTGTAACAGCTCGGCCATTAGCTGTTGCGCTGCCTGCAAGTTTTCTGTTGCCAGTGTGCTGAGGCTAGCCCCCAACCCAAACGCATAACCGCGAATTCGCAACACCTGTGCGGGCGGTGCATCCTTGCCATACACCAGCCGAAAAGTATGCAGCAAAGCCGCAGGTGTGAGCGCGTGGCTGGAATAACTGTCATCCTGTTGCGCGGTAACGGTTTCCAACACGTAGGGCGCGGCGCACGCGACATCCGCATCGACAAACAGGATGCGTTCGCGCCCCCGCAGGTCGGTGATGTGCTCGACCTGCAACTGCATGTCGCTGAGGCATTCCACACCCGGCAATTGCAAGGCGGCAATGGCTTCCACCGCCAATATTCCCAGCGCATCATCGCCGCGCCCCGGATTGCCGTAGCCGAATAGCAGGATAGGGGAGATACCCCTCACCCCCTAGCCCCCTCTCCCTCAAGGGGCGAGGGGGAACAAGAAAGAGGGTTTCTTAGCCCCTCTCCCCTTGAGGGAGAGGGGTTGGGGTGAGGGGAAACGGCGCAGCCGTCACTATCCTTCACCACCCGGCTCAGCAACTGCCCCTCATGACTAATCAGCTCCACCTGCAAAGGCATCTTGCCCAACGCATGGGTAGCACACGACAGGCACGGGTCATACGCCCGCACCGCCACTTCCAGATGGTTGAGCAAGCCTTCGGTGATTTCCTGCCCGTCAAGATAGTGGTTGGCAACCGAACGTACCGATTCGTTCATAGCGTGGTTATTGCTGGTAGTGGAAACAATCAGGTTGGCTTTTTCGATCAAACCTTGCTCGTCCACCTGATAGTGGTGGAACAACGTGCCACGTGGGGCTTCGATCACGCCGATCCCTTGCGCCCGTTTTGCGCCCGTTACCACCAAATCCGTCCCGGTAATAGCGGGGTCGTTGAGCAGTTCCTGAATCGCTTCGGCGCAGTGCAGCATTTCGATCATCCGCGCCCAGTGGAACGCCAGCGTGTCATGCACATACGCCCCCTCCGCAAACGCCCGGAAGCGTACCCGCGCCGCTTCTGCCAACAGGGTGGGAATGCTGTCGCACAGATTGACCCGTGCCAGTGGCCCAACCCGATACCAGCCGTTGTCCTTGCCCATCGCGGTGAGGTAAGGGAATTTCATGTACGACCAGTTGCGCACTTCTTCGCGGATGGCGGAGCCGTACTCGCGGTAATCAAACTGGTCGAAAATGTCACTGCCATCCGCCCGTCTGGCACGCAAGCCACCGTGGTACAACTCCAGTTCGCCCTGCGCCCCGACCATGCCCAGATAGTTAGTGGACAGGGTGGCGAAAGCATGGTTTTCCGGGTGTTGCCGATGGATGGTTTCATTCAGCGTCACCGCATCCTGTGACCAGCGGATAATGTCGGCAATATCCACCAGCAAGGCTTTGCGTTCGTCATCGCTCAAGGCTTTGTTCATGCCGCCGGGAATCGCTGCTGCACCGTGGATGCGCTTACCTGCAATCGCGGCAATGACTTGCTGCCCGTATTTGCGCAGTTTCACCCCTTTCAGGCCAATATCGGGGTAATCTTCCAGCACGCCGACGATATTGCGGTGCGCCAGATTGGAGCCGAAACCGAACAGGAAATCGGGCGATGACAGGTGGAAAAAATGCAGTGCGTGCGATTGCAATACCTGCCCGAAATGGATAAGGCGGCGCAGCTTGGTGGCGGTCGGGGTCAGTTCATCCACCCCGACAATCTGGTCTACGGCTTTCGCCGCTGCCAGATGGTGCGACACCGGGCAGATACCGCACAGCCGTTGCACGAAATACGGCACTTCGGTGTACGGGCGACCCTGGATGAATTTTTCAAAGCCGCGAAATTCGACAATGTGCAAACGCGCTTCCTGCACATGGTTGTCGGCATCCAGCAGCAGGGTAATCTTGCCGTGCCCTTCCACCCGCGATACCGGGTCAATGGCGATGCGGCGCGTGTTGCTTGCAGTGTGTTCCATGTCCAGACCCTCAATCGTAATGCAGCATGGCTTTCGGCAGGGAAGGTTCTTTTCCCGCCAACAAGTCGCTCAAAATGGCAAAGAAAGCATCGCCCGACGGTGGGCAACCCGGCAGGTAATAATCCACCCGCACCACCTCGTGCAGCGGGTGAACCTTGGACAGCAGCAGCGGCAATTCAGGGTCAGACGGGATCAGCGGGTTATCCACCCCGACACCGTGCAAATAAGCCTCTTCCAGACATTCCTGCACCGTGTAATGGTTGCGCATCGCCGGAACGCCGCCATTGATGGCACACGCCCCGACCGCAATCAGGATTTTGCATTGCTGGCGGAATTCGCGCAGCACATGCACGTTTTCGGCATTACACAAGCCGCCTTCCACCAGACCGATGTCGCAGGGCTGGCAATGCTTGATGTCGGTGAGGGGGGAACGGTCAAATTCGACGTATTCCAGCAAGCCGACCAGCCGCTCATCCATGTCCAGAAACGACATGTGGCAACCGAAACAGCCCGCCAGTGAGGTGGTGGCAATACGGATCTTACTCATCGTGATGCTCCGTTTTTTGTAGGCCAACGTGGGCAACATCGGCAACATCAGACTCAGCAACCGAATGCAGGTCGAAGGTGCGCCGCCCGAACGGGATTTCACAGCCATGGTTTTTCGGCAGGATTGCCCCGACCGGGCAGATATGCGCGGCGGCATCGTCCAGCGTCAGATCGCTGTCGCCCAGTTTGCCACTGGTGGTGTTGACGATAATGTGCGCACTTGCACCACGTCCGCTGATGGCGAACACGTTTTTGCTGTCTTGTTCGCGGCTGGCACGCACGCACAATTCGCACAACACGCAACGGTCACGATCCAGCACCAGGTCGGGGTGGGAAGCATCCACCTCACGGCGCGGGTAAAACGGCGGGAAATGCCCGTCCAACATGCCGAAATGGTAGCCGAGGGCTTGCAGGGTGCAGTCGCCGGTTTTACTACAGGTTGGGCATAAATGGTTGCCTTCCACGAACAGCATTTGCACCAGCGTCTTGCGCACTTCCTGCAAGGCGGGGGTGTTGTTGTCGACTTTCATGCCAGCCGCAGCGGGCAAGGTACAGGCGGAAACACTGCGCCCGTCCACTTCCACGGTACACAGTTTGCAACTGCCGTGCGGGGTCAGCCCCGGTTTGTGGCACAGGTGCGGAATGTAGATGCCTGCTTCCAATGAGGCGTCCATGATGGTTTGTCCGGGCGCGAAAGGGATCTCTTGCCCATCAATAAACAAGGTATTACTCATGACAAATGTGCCTCCGCATCGTCGCGGTGAGTCAACTCGCGGGTAGTGGCAAGCGCCGCATCCAGATTGAAGAACGGTTCGTAATCCTGATGCAGCAAACGGTCGGCACAGACTTGCGGGAATTTCGCCAGCAAATCCAGCAGCGAATTAGTGGCGGTTTGCCCCAGCCCACAATGCGAACGGCGTTTCACCAGCTTGCCCAGCCGCGCCATTTCTTCACGGTCGTAAGCCGTGCCATGCCCGGTGGCGATCTTGTCGAGGTAGTTGCGCAACAACGGTGTCCCGACGCGGCACGGGGTGCAGAACCCGCAGCTTTCGTGGGCAAAGAAATGGGTGAAATTGCGCACCACTGCCAGCAAATCGCGCTGTGCGCCGTAGATCATGACCGAGCCGCCGGTGGCGAGGTCTTCAAACGCCAGCTTGCGCCCGAATTCTGCCCGACTGACCAGTGTGCCGGAAGGCCCGCCGACCTGCACGGCTTGCGCATCCTGCCCGCCACAGGCTGCCAGCAGGGTTTGCAAGGTAATGCCGAACGGGAATTCGTAAATGCCGGGCGTGGCACAATCGCCACTCACGCTGAGGATTTTCGTGCCAGCGGATTGTTCTGTGCCGTGGTCGCGGAACCATTGCCCGCCATGCAGCGCAATGTGGGTGGCTGCCAGCAGGGTTTCCACATTGTCCACTACAGTCGGTTGCCCCTGATAGCCGTGGGTAACGGGGAACGGTGGGCGTACCCGTGGCACACCGCGTTTCTGTTCCAGTGATTCCAGCAAGGCGGATTCTTCGCCGCAGATGTACGCGCCCGCGCCCAGCACAAGGCTGATGTCGAAATCGAAACCGGGCTGGTTGAGGATGTTTTCCCCCAGCAGATTGGCGGCTCGCATTGCGTCGAGCGTGGCTTCCAGTGATGGCACGAGGTAGTGGTATTCGCCGCGCAGGTACAGGAAACCGTGCTGCGCCTTGATGACGTAAGCGCATAAGGCCATGCCTTCAAACACTTGTTGCGCGTAACGGGTCAGCAACAGCCGATCCTTGAACGTGCCGGGTTCGCCTTCGTCGGCATTGCACACCACGTAATGTTCCGGGGCGGTGGCATCGCGGCAGAATTGCCATTTCATGGCAGTGGGAAAACCAGCCCCACCGCGCCCGCGCAGGCTGGCTTGCTTGATTTCAGCCAGTAACTGATCTGCACCAGCCTGAACCGCTGCCCGCAATCCGTCGCCACTGGACAAGGTATCGTTGAGCAACAAACCGGCGTGGCGGATATTATCCTGCACTGCAAACCAGTCGGCAGGCCATGCGTCCAGCGGTGTGGCGGTGTTCACCAAGTTCGCCAGATGCGGCAATTGTGCGGCAGTCAGTCTGGCCAAGGTACGCCCATTGACCAAGGCAGCAGCACCCTGATCACACATGCCCACGCACGAAGTCTGGTCAATGCTGACCATGCCATCGGCGCGGGTCACACCGGGTTGCACCTCCAGTAAGTCACACAATTGCTGCATCAGTGCCAGATCGCCGCAACTGGTGCAATTGCTGAACAGGATGTCGAAACGCCCGCGTGGGCTGCGGTGGAAAAAACTGTAGAAATCAATCACGGATTCCACCTGAGTGATGGGTAGACCCAGCTCGGCAGCCAGCGGCGCTATCGTGTCGGGTGGAATGTAATGATGGCGATCCTGCAAATCATGCAGGCGGTGGAGCAAATGGTCAGCGAGCTGCTGCCTTGCCGGGGAGGGTAGTGGTTCTACTTGCATAATACGTTCGCAACCGTGTTTTTTATTTCGGCTCAGTATAACACCTTTGCTGCAAGCGTATCCTTTCATGCTCACCGCATGGTGGGCTTAGCAAGCGCAGCGGCAGGGCTTGTTTTACAAAAAAATCAGCTTACTCAGCTTCTATAAGTTTTTCTCAGCGGGTAGAATCAGTTGGAATTTACACCACGATCTATCGGGACTTGACACCCTACTCATGAACCCTCAAGAATTCGGCTTTTTCAAAAACGGCTGGCATGAACCAGATCCATCAGAATCCTTCGACACATACTGTGCCGTTCTAAACTCACTCTACGAAGCAACTGATTTTATTGATGACGACCATGACAAATGGCGCATTACAAATTTCGTAATAAATGAAACCCAAAAATGTATGGCATGGGTGGAATGGTGCAGCAACGAAGAGCGCAGAATGGAGAAACATGAGTATTACCTGTGCGCAATCACCCCTTCTTTCTCTCGTCTCCGTAAAGAAATACCCACCTATAATGCTTATTTTGGCGTATTTATTGACAGCATTTCCTACACGGACGGCTTCGTCTGCCTGCAATACCGTGACAAGCACGACTCCCGCCAAATGCTCTTGGATGAAATGAATACGCTCCTATGAGCCACGCCATCCGCGCAATCATTGGCAAAGCCGACATGAAAGAGTTTGCCATGCTGGATCTGGATCAGCACCGCAAAATGTAACAGGCGTCACTGCCTTGCCACTTTTCGATGCCAAACAAAAAGGGAGCAACCGCTCCCTTTTCAACGCCAGGCGTCAAGCGCTATCAGGACACTTTCGGATCCAGCTTGCCAGCCTTGTACTGACCGAACATCACTTCCAGTGACACTGGCTTGATCTTGTCAGCCATACCCGCAGCACCAAACGCTTCAAAGCGATCTTTGCAGATGCCTGACATGGCTTTGGTGGCTTCTTTCAGGAACTTGCGTGGATCGAAGTTGGCCTTGTTGTCAAACAGGTGCTTGCGGATTGCACCGGTGGATGCCATGCGCAGGTCGGTGTCGATATTGACCTTGCGTACACCGTGCTTGATGCCTTCGACGATTTCGGAAACCGGCACGCCGTAGGTCTGTCCCATGTCGCCGCCGTAGTTGTTGATGATTTCGAGCCAGTCTTCCGGTACAGAAGAAGAGCCGTGCATAACCAAGTGGACGGTAGGAATGCGAGCGTGGATTTCTTTCACACGGTCGATACGCAGTACGTTGCCGGTAGGCTTCTTGGTGAACTTGTATGCACCGTGAGAAGTGCCGATGGCAATTGCCAGCGCGTCAACGCCGGTCTTACGCACGAAGTCAGCCGCCTCTTCCGGGTCAGTCAGCAGCATGGAATGATCCAGCACGCCATCCGCACCGTGACCGTCTTCCTCGCCCATCATGCCGGTTTCGAGTGAACCCAAGCAGCCCAGCTCGCCTTCCACGGAAACACCGCAAGCGTGTGCCAGTTCAACCACTTTGCGGGTGGTTTCAACGTTGTATTCGTAGGTAGACGGGGTTTTGCCGTCAGCCATCAAGGAACCATCCATCATCACAGAAGAGAAACCGGACTGGATGGAACGGAAGCAAACCGCTGGCTCAGCACCGTGGTCCTGATGCATAACGATGGGGATATGCGGATACATTTCGACCGCAGCCAGTACCAAGTGGCGCAGGAACGGTTCGCCAGCGTAAGAACGCGCACCGGCAGAACCTTGCAGGATGACAGGGGAGTTGCACGCATCTGCTGCCTGCATGATGGCGTGGATTTGCTCCATGTTGTTGACGTTGAATGCTGGCATCCCGTAGCCGTTTTCAGCCGCGTGATCCAGCAATTGGCGTAATGAAATCAAAGCCATGTTGTTCTCCTCGAAATGTTGGTTAAACTGTTAACGTGTTTGTGTTTTAGCCGTTCTGGTGCTCGCCGACACGCAGGATTTTCATCTGGTTAGTGCCGCCCTTCGCGCCCATCAAATCCCCTTTGGTGATGATGACCAGATCGCCGTCTTCGACAATACCTGCTTCCATCATCAGTTCTACTGCCTGGCGGTTGGCTATTTTGGGGTCTTTCAACGGCTCATGCAATTTTACCGGGTAAACGCCCCGATACATGTTGACCCGGCGGGCGGCGACATCATTGGAAGTCAGCGCATAAATCGGGATGCCGGAACGAATCCGCGACATCCACAAAGGTGTTGCCCCGGATTCAGTCAGGGTAGCAATCGCCCGCACCCCCATGTGGTTGGCAGTGTACATGGTTGCCATGGCGATGCCTTCATCAATGCGCTCGAAACGGTCTTCCATGCGATGCCGCGAACGACGGGTTTCCTTGGAATTTTCCGCTTCCTTGCAGATGGCTGCCATGGTTTGAACCACCAGTGCCGGGTGTTTGCCGGTAGCGGTCTCGCCGGACAGCATCACCGCATCCGTGCCGTCAATAACGGCATTCGCCACATCGAAAACCTCTGCCCGTGTGGGAATCGGGTTTTCTGTCATGGTTTCCATCATCTGCGTGGCGGTAATCACCGCACGGTTCAAGGTGCGAGCGCGACTGATCAGGCATTTCTGTGCTTCCGGCAACTTGGCATCACCGATTTCCACACCCAGATCGCCCCGCGCAATCATGATCACATCGGAAGCCAGGATGATGTCATCACGGATCGTTGCCTCCATCGTTTCTGCCCGTTCCATCTTGGCGACAATGGCGGCATTGCAACCGGCTTCGACCGCCAAACGCCGTGCTTCGTTAATGTCGTCTGCCGTGCGCGGAAATGACACTGCCAGAAAATCCACCCCGATACTGGCAGCAGCAGTGATGTCTTCCTTGTCTTTATCCGTCAAGGCAGCAGCACTCAAGCCACCGCCGCGCCGGTTCAAGCCTTTGTTGTTGGACAGGATGCCACCGTTGATGGCTCGGGTATGGATTTCCTGCCCACGAACTTCGCGGATTTCCAGGACGATGCGCCCGTCATCCAGCCAGAGTTCGTCCCCGGCTTTGACATCGTGAACCAGCTCTTTATAACCCAGCCCGACACGTTCTTGTGTCCCGGCATCACTGGCGAGATCCGCATCGAGGATAAAGTCGTCACCCGGCTTGAGGGTAATTTTGCCATCCTTGAAGCGGGCAATGCGTAACTTCGGCCCTTGCAAGTCACCCAAAATACCGATGACCCGCCCGGCTTTTTGCGCCAGTTCGCGTACCAATTCAGCACGGGCAGCATGTTCTGCGTGCGAACCATGCGAAAAATTCAGCCGTACTACGTCAACGCCTGCCTTGATAATGGCTTCTATGGCCTCTGGCGTGCTTGTAGCTGGCCCCAGTGTTGCTACAATTTTTGTCCTTCTCAATGGAATACCTATAACTGTGTGCTGGAAAGTGCTTAGTTTATGCTTGTTTTATGTTATTTGTGTTTATTTGTAGGGGTGAAAAATGTATCACCCCTATGGAGGACTTATCAACCTTGAGCGCGTTTTTCCAGCATATCAACTGCCGGAAGCACTTTACCTTCGAGGTATTCGAGGAAAGCACCACCAGCGGTAGAGATGTAGGAAATTTTGTCATAAATGTCGTACTTCTGGATCGCTGCGATGGTATCGCCGCCGCCTGCCAATGTGAACGCCTTGGTTTCTGCCATTGCCATGGAAATGGCTTTGGTGCCTTCGCCAAACTGGTCGAACTCGAATACACCGACCGGGCCGTTCCAAACGACAGTACCAGCCTGCATGATGATGTCGACCAGTTCCTGTGCGGATTTCGGGCCGATGTCGAAAATCATGTCGTCGTCAGCCACGTCTTTGGCATCTTTCAGCACGGCTGGTTCATCTGCGGCAAAGTTCTTGCCACACACCACGTCAACGGCGATAGGGATGATTGCGCCGCGAGCGCTCATCTTTTCAATCATTTTTTGCGCAGTAGGTACCAGGTCATCTTCGCACAGGGACTTGCCGACGTTATGACCGGTCGCTTTCAGGAAGGTGTTGGCAATACCACCACCGACCACCAACTGCTCACATTTTTCAGACAAGGCTTCCAATACGGTCAGCTTGGTGGAAACTTTGGAACCACCCACAATAGCCACCATCGGGCGGGCTGGGTTTGCCAGGGCCTTTTCCAGTGCGTCGAGTTCTTCGCTCAGCAGGATACCCGCAGCCGCCACCGGGGCGAACATGCCTACACCGTAAGTGGAGGCTTCCGCACGGTGCGCAGTACCAAACGCATCCATCACGAATACGTCACACAGGGCTGCGTATTTCTTGGCGGTTTCTTCGACGTTTTTCTTTTCGCCCTTGTTGACGCGGCAGTTTTCCAGCACCACCAGTTCGCCTTCAGCCACATCAAAACCACCGTCAACCCAATCCTTGATCAGGCGCACTTCTGAACCCAAACGAGCCGCAATATTGTCAGCAACGGGTTTCAGGGAAACCGCTTCAGACCACTCGCCTTCGGTCGGACGACCCAAATGGGAAGTGACCATGACTTTTGCACCTGCATCCATCGCAAACTTGATGGTTGCCATTGATGCAGTGATGCGGGCGTCAGAGGTGACTTTGCCTTCTTTGACAGGTACGTTGAGGTCGGCACGGATCAGGACACGTTTACCCTTCAGATCCAGATCGGTCATTTTGATGAAAGCCATGTGATGCAGCTCCTTTGGAATTTCAAATCAGTCAAATAAAGCGCGGGTGATTTATTTGACAGATCTGGGGAAACCCCTCACCCCTAGCCCCTCTCCCTCAAGGGGAGAGGGGGGGAAAGAAGGATAACCCCTCAACTCTTAGCCCCTCTCCCCTTGAGGGAGAGGGGTTGGGGTGAGGGGTTCTTCTCTTAGTTCGCCGCTACGTACTCAACAAAGCGCAGCATGTTCGCAGTGTAGCCGTACTCGTTGTCGTACCATGCAACCACTTTCACGAAAGTACCATCCAGCGCGATACCAGCTTCGGCATCGAAAATGGAAGAGTAGCCAACGCCACGGAAGTCAGTGGAAACCACTTTCTCATCGGTGTAGCCCAGCGTCTTGCTGATGTCACCGTTGGTGGATGCTTCTTTCATCGCTGCACAAATTTCCGCGTAAGTCGCAGCATTGTTCAGCTCAACGGTCAGGTCAACCACGGAAACATCAGACGTTGGCACGCGGAACGCCATACCGGTCAGCTTGCCTTTCAGCTCTGGCAGTACCACGCCCACTGCTTTGGCAGCGCCAGTGGAAGACGGGATGATATTTTCCAAAATACCACGACCACCACGCCAGTCTTTCATGGAAGGGCCGTCAACAGTTTTCTGGGTAGCGGTTGCCGCGTGTACGGTAGTCATCAGACCACGCTTGATGCCCCACTTGTCATTCAATACTTTTGCTACTGGAGCCAAGCAGTTAGTGGTGCAGGAAGCCGCAGAAATGATTGCCTGACCTGCGTAAGTGGTGTGGTTGACGCCGTAAACGAACATTGGGGTGCTGTCTTTGGAAGGTGCAGACATAACCACTTTCTTCGCGCCCGCTTCGATGTGCTTTTGGCAGCCAGCGTCGTCGAGGAAGAAACCGGTACATTCCAGCACGATGTCTACGCCGATGTCGCTCCACTTCAGGTTGGCAGGGTCACGTTCAGCAGTCAGGCGTACAGTCTTGCCATTGACGACCAAGTTGCTGCCTTCAACAACAACGTCACCGTTGAAACGACCGTGTACGGAGTCGTACTTCAGCATGTATGCCAGATAATCAGGTGCGAGCAGGTCATTAATACCGACGACTTCGATACCAGGGAAATCTTTTGCGATAGCACGGAAAGCCATACGACCGATACGACCAAAACCATTGATGCCAACTTTAATTGTCATGAAGAACTCCTCGAAAATTAACCAGATAAAAAAGTTGGCGGCTCCCCTCCTCAGAAAAGCCGCCGCAGGTGCAATAGTAGTGCTTACGCCACGCTATTAATAGCGCTCAAAACATTGTCGGCGGTGAAGCCAAACTGCTTGAACAACTGGCCTGCCGGAGCAGATTCACCAAAGGTGCTCATGCCAATGACTTTACCATTCAAGCCGACGTATTTGTACCAGCCATCCGCAACGGCAGCTTCAACCGCAACGCGAGCGGTAACAGCAGCAGGCAATACAGACTCTTTATACGCTGCGTCTTGTGCATCAAATACATCGCAAGAAGGCATGGAAACCACGCGCACTTTCTTGTCAGATTTCGCCGCCGCTTCCATCGCCAATTCGACTTCAGAACCGGTGGCAATCACGATCACGTCCGGCGTGCCGTCGGTGTCTTTCAACACATAACCGCCTTTGGCGATGTTGGCAATTTGCTCCTCAGTCCGTACCTGATGTTTCAGGTTTTGGCGCGAGAAGATCAGGCAGCTAGGGCCTTTGTATTCAATCGCATGTTTCCAGGAAACGGCAGTTTCTACTGCGTCACAGGCACGCCAGACTGACATACGCGGGATCATACGCAGCGTTGGAATTTGCTCAACTGGCTGATGGGTAGGGCCATCTTCGCCCAAACCGATGGAGTCATGGGTGTAAACGAAGATGCTCTGAATTTTCATCAGTGCAGCCATACGCAGGGCGTTACGTGCGTATTCGGAGAACATCAGGAAAGTTGCGCCATAAGGCAGTAAGCCACCATGCAGCGCCATGCCGTTCATGATCGCGCTCATGCCGAATTCGCGTACACCGTATGACAGGTAGTTGCCGCTGAAATCTTGCGCTTTACCATGACCCGCACTGATGTGCTTGCTCATCTTGTTGAAGGTATTGTTGGAAGGTGTCAAGTCAGCCGAGCCACCGAGGAACTCAGGCAGCAACGGTGCAAACGCATCCAGTGCATTTTTGGAAGCCACACGGGTAGCCGGAGACTCTGCCTTCGCATCAATCGCCGCGATAGCTGCCGCCGATGCTTCCGCCCAGTTGGCAGGCAATTCGCCAGCCATACGGCGTTTGAATTCAGCCGCTTCTGCGGGGTAAGCTGCTGCGTAAGCTGCGAACTTGCCATTCCATGCCTCTTCAGCCGCTGCACCTTTGGCTTTGGCATCCCAACCCGCATAAATATTGGCAGGAATCTCGAATGGGCCAGCCGTCCAGCCCAGTTGCGCACGGGTCAAGGCAATTTCAGCATCACCCAGTGGTGCGCCGTGGCAATCGTGTGAACCTGCTTTGTTCGGTGAACCGAAACCGATAGTGGTTTTGCAGCAGATCATGGAAGGCTTGCCGGTTTCTGCTTTGGCTGCTTCAACCGCCTTTTTGATCGCGTCTGCATCGTGACCGTCAACGCCCGGTACAACGTGCCAGCCGTAAGACTCGAAACGCTGCGGGGTGTTGTCGGTGAACCAGCCATCGACTTCGCCGTCAATGGAAATGTTGTTGTCGTCGTAGAAGCAAATCAGTTTGCCCAAACCCATCGTACCAGCAAAAGAGCACGCCTCGTGGGAGATACCTTCCATCAGGCAGCCGTCACCCAAGAATACGTAGGTGTAATGGTCAACGATAGCGTGCCCGTCTTTGTTGAATTGCGCAGCAAGAATTTTTTCAGCCAACGCCATACCGACAGCATTGGTAATACCTTGACCGAGTGGGCCAGTAGTGGTTTCAATACCCGGTGCATAACCGTACTCAGGGTGGCCTGGTGTTTTGGAATGCAGTTGACGGAAGGCTTTCAGGTCGTCCATCGACAGGTCATAGCCGGTCAGGTGCAGCACAGAGTACGGCAGCATGGAACCATGCCCGTTGGACATGACGAAACGGTCACGGTTAGCCCACTGTGGATTCTGCGGGTTGTGGCTCATGTAATCGTTGTAGAGGACTTCGGCAATGTCTGCCATGCCCATCGGTGCGCCCGGATGCCCGGAATTTGCTTTCTGTACGGCATCCATCGCCAGTACGCGGATTGCGTTAGCCAACTCGCGGCGTGTAGTCATTGACGGCTCTCCTGTAGTTTTCAAATAGTATGCTCAACCATGCAAGCGGCATGGTATGAAAAGTGGCGAATGCAAGATTCCGATGCTGACTACGCGATGACACGGTGCAGTTTCAGCATGGGATTCCTGCATTGCCTTGTCATTAACTACTGCCCACCAGCGCGACCCAAGCGGAACAGCAGTGCCCGGTGTATAATAATTATTCAGGCAGATTAAAGCTCTTGTATTGTGTCGGACTTCCCAGGCAGGGGCAACTCTCCCTAGTTAGATAGATCAGGCATCAATAATGGGAAATTTGAGGGATTTCCAACGCTTGATGGGGCTGCAAGCACCGAATGTTTAAGCTATTATTGCGCATTCCAGTCCGAGGAGCGTTGCAACAAGGTAAAAAACACACCTTGCCAGGCTCGGTCTGTGCTTTTAAAGAGATAACGGCGCTCAGTCATTGTTAATTTTAAGGAGAAGATGTAATGACTGAGAGAAGTTACCTGTTTACTTCCGAGTCCGTTTCTGAAGGCCACCCAGACAAAATGGCGGATCAAATTTCCGACGCCGTTTTGGATGCGATCATCGCCAAAGACCCTTACGCCCGTGTTGCGTGCGAAACCCTGACCAAGACCGGCATGGTCGTATTGGCAGGCGAAATCACTACCACTGCGGAAATCGACTACGAAGGCATCGTGCGTGGTGTGGTCAATGACATCGGCTACAACAATTCCGAAATCGGTTTCGACGGCCACACTTGCGCCGTGATCAATGCACTCGGCAAGCAATCCCCTGACATCGCGATGGGCGTTGACCGTGCCAAGCCAGAAGACCAAGGCGCGGGCGACCAAGGCTTGATGTTTGGTTACGCCAGCAATGAAACTGACGTGCTGATGCCTGCCGCACTGACCTATGCACACCGACTGGTGAAGCAACAAGCGGATATGCGCAAAAACGGCACACTGCCTTGGCTGCGCCCGGATGCCAAATCCCAAGTCACTGTGCGTTACGAAGGCGGCAAAATCGTTGCCATCGACGCCGTAGTGCTTTCCACCCAACACAGCCCAGACATCAGCCTGGATGACCTGCGCATGGGTGTGATGGAACACGTCATTTTCCCTGTCCTGCCAACCGAATGGCTGCACAAAGACACCAAATTCCATATCAACCCCACCGGCAACTTCGTAATCGGCGGCCCTGTGGGCGACTGCGGCCTGACCGGACGTAAAATCATCGTCGACACTTACGGCGGCATGGCACGTCACGGCGGCGGCGCATTCTCCGGCAAAGACCCGTCCAAAGTTGACCGCTCTGCGGCGTATGCAGGCCGTTACGTGGCGAAAAACATCGTCGCGGCGGGCTTGGCAGAGCGTTGCGAAATTCAGGTCTCCTACGCTATCGGTGTTGCGCAACCCACGTCCATCACGGTTGAAACCTTCGGCACCAACAAGGTCGATGAAACCCTGATCGAAAATCTGGTACGCGAACACTTCGACCTGCGTCCGTATGGCATCACCAAAATGCTGGATCTGCTGCGCCCGATTTACCGTGGTACGGCAGCTTATGGTCACTTCGGTCGTGACGACCTTGACCTGCCTTGGGAACGCACTGACCGCGCTGACGCACTGCGTGCTGCTGCTGGCCTGTAATTTTTAAGAACCCCTCACCCCCTAGCCCCCTCTCCCTCAAGGGGCGAGGGGGAACAAGAGAATATACTACCTCTTTGCCCCTCTCCCCTTGAGGGAGAGGGGTTGGGGTGAGGGGTACAAACAAAGGATGCAATATTTATGACAACGTTTAACGACTATATCGTCGCTGATATGGGTTTGGCTGCCTGGGGCCGCAAGGAAATCAACATCGCTGAAACCGAAATGCCCGGTTTGATGATGATCCGCGAAGAATTTGCTGCCAGCCAACCGCTGAAAGGCGCTCGCATTACCGGCTCTTTGCACATGACCATCCAGACAGCGGTGCTGATGGAAACCTTGCGTGCGCTGGGTGCTGAATTGCGCTGGGCTTCCTGCAACATTTTCTCCACCCAAGACCACGCAGCAGCAGCAATGGCTGCGGCTGGCATTCCGGTTTTCGCCTACAAAGGTGAATCACTGGAAGAATACTGGGATTACACCCACAAAATCTTCGAGTGGCCGAATGGCGAACAAGCCAACATGATCCTCGACGACGGTGGTGATGCTACCCTGTTGTTGCATTTGGGCGCACGCGCTGAGAAAGATGCCAGCCTGGTGGCTAGCCCAACCTCGGAAGAAGAAACCTATTTGTACGCAGCCATCCGCAAGCGTCTGGAAACTTCCCCGAACTGGTACAGCACTCGTCTGGCTGAAATCCGTGGCGTGACCGAAGAAACTACTACAGGGGTTCACCGCCTGTATCAGATGCACGCGCGTGGCGAGCTGAAATTCCCGGCCATCAACGTCAACGATTCCGTCACCAAATCCAAGTTCGACAACCTGTACGGCTGCCGCGAATCATTGGTGGATGGCATCAAACGTGCGACCGACGTGATGGTTGCAGGTAAAGTGGCGGTAGTTGCTGGTTACGGCGACGTAGGCAAAGGTTCTGCCCAAGCCCTGCGTGCCCTGTCTGCGCAAGTCTGGGTCACAGAAATTGACCCGATCTGCGCCCTGCAAGCGGCAATGGAAGGCTACCGCGTGGTCACGATGGAATACGCGGCTGACAAGGCTGACATTTTCGTCACCGCCACCGGCAACTTCCACGTCATCAACCATGACCACATGAAGGCGATGAAAAACGAAGCCATCGTCTGCAATATCGGTCACTTCGACAACGAAATCGACGTTGCCTCGCTGGAACAGTACGAGTGGGATGAAGTCAAGCCACAAGTTGACCACGTGATCTTCCCTGATGGCAAGCGCATCACGCTGTTGGCAAAAGGCCGTTTGGTGAACCTGGGCTGTGCGACTGGGCATCCGTCTTACGTCATGTCTTCCTCATTTGCCAACCAGACCATCGCGCAAATCGAGTTGTGGACTGAGCGCGATTCCGGCAAATACCCGATTGGCGTGTACACCCTACCCAAGCATCTGGACGAAAAAGTTGCCCGCTTGCAGTTGAAGAAACTGAATGCACAACTGACCCAGTTGACCGAGTATCAGGCGAAGTACATCGACGTAGCGGTGGAAGGACCTTACAAGGCTGATCATTATCGCTATTAAGGTGTAAGAACCCCTCACCCCCTCACCCCCTAGCCCCCTAGCCCTCAAGGGGCGAGGGGGAACAAGAGGAAAGTTATGACTGACGAACATCAACACGATCATCAGCACGATGATCTGATTTTCAGCTTCGAGTTTTTCCCACCCAAGACCGACAAGGGTGCGGAAAACCTGCGGGCAGTACGCAGCCAACTGGCAGAACTGAAGCCGCGCTTCTTTTCCGTCACGTATGGTGCTGGCGGCTCGACACAAGCCAACACGCTCAACACGGTATTGGAAATCCAGCGCGATTCCGGCATTGAAGCTGCACCGCATTTGTCGTGCGTAGGCTCATCTGCCGAACAAATCCGCGAAATTCTGGATACTTACCGCAACAACGGCATCAAGCACATTGTGGCGTTACGCGGCGACTTGCCTTCTGGTTCGCGTGATCTCGGCGAATTCCGCTATGCCAATGAATTGGTAGCCTTTATCCGTAAGGAAACTGGCGACCATTTCAACATCGAAGTTGCTGCTTACCCAGAAATGCACCCGCAAGCCCCTAACCTCAAAGTCGACATCGACAACTTTGTGCGTAAGGTGAATGCAGGGGCGAACAGTGCGATTACGCAATACTTCTTCAATGCCGATGCCTATTGGCATTTTGTGGATGAATGCGTGAAAAAAGGTGTGGAAATCCCCATCGTCCCCGGCATTATGCCGATCACCAATTATTCACAACTGGCACGCTTTTCAAATATGTGTGGGGCGGAAATCCCGCGCTGGCTGCGCAAGCAACTGGAAACCTATGCAGATGATATGGATGCCATCACGAAATTCGGTGAGGAATTCATCAGCCTGCTGTGTGAAAACTTGCTGGAAACCGGTGCACCGGGGCTGCATTTCTACACCATGAACCGGGTTGAGCCAACCATGAGTATCTGGCGCAATCTGGGGCTGTCGGACTAGGGTCGACTGCAATGGGCTGACCAGCCAGTCCCTGGTTGGTCACACCCTGACGGTCAAACCATCCTGCAACGAACGCCGGTACGCAATCGCTCCCGGAATCAGACTAAACAGCAACGCCAATCCTGCCACCGCTGCCAGCAACAGCGCATCACCACTATCCGGCAGCCACGTACTTAGATACAACCCGTATTCCGCCATGACCCACGGGCGGGCAGCCACTAACCCGACCATGACCAACATTGCCCCGAGCAAGCAACCCAGCACTGCCAGCACGCCTGCTTCCAGCACGAACAGCAGAAACACATGGCGCGGATACGCCCCCACCGCCCGCAGGATTGCCATTTCGCGCCGCCGTTCATTCAAGGTCGACAGCAGCGTGGTCAGCATTCCCAATAAACCTGCCACCACCACCAGGCCACTGATGATACGCAACACCGTTTCAAACATTCCCAAGGCTTGCCACAAATCCGCCAATGCCACACCAGGGACAGTCGCCAGCAAAGGTTCGCGCTTGTAATCGTTGATGTCACGCTGTACCCGAAATGCCGCTGCACGGTTTTTCAGCCCCACCATGAAAGCGGTAATCACTTTGGGTTGCAGATTTTTCTGTAATGCCTCGTCGGCGCTGACCTGATAGCCAGAGACTTTTGCCCCGTTCACCCAGTCGATGTGGATGGCTTCAATCCCCTCCAGCGACACATGCACGGTACGGTCAAGCGGTGTACCCGTCGGCGCAAGAATACCTGTCACCGTGAATGGCTTGTCATCATGTAAAGTGAACGAGGTCGCTGCTGCGCCGTGCGCAATCACAATGTTGTCACCCAGCCTGTAACCCAGTTTCCGTGCCACTTCCGCCCCCAGCACGGCATCGAACACACCTGCAAACGGCTTGCCTTCCGCAAACGCTAGCAAGCGCTTGTCAGCGTAGCGGTAATGGCGAAAATAATCCTGATTCGTACCCAGCACCCGATAACCCTGATGTGAATCACCCAGACTGATGGGAATTGTCCACTCCACCAATGGATTAGCGGCAATATCCTGATACGACTGCCAACTGATGTTGTTAGTGGCATTACCGATGCGGAACACGCTGTACAACAGCAACTGCACCGGGCCGCTACGTGCGCCCACAACCAGATCCGTACCGGAAATCGTGTTGAGGAAACTGCTTTTCGCTTCCTTGCGAATGTATTCAACCCCCAGCAGCAGCGCCACACTGATGGCGATGGAAAACAGAGTAAGCAGCAGGCTGGCGCGGCGGTTCCACAAGCTGTGCAGGGTGAGTTTAAACAGGATCATGCTTGATTTAACTCGCCCAAATCCACCACACGCGGAAAATGACCGGCAATATGCGGGTCATGGCTGACAAACACAATGGTGCTGCCCTGTGCTTCCGCTTCCTGAAACAGCAACTGAAGGAAACCATCACGGGTATCGGTATCCAGCGCGGAAGTCGGCTCATCAGCGATAAGGATTTCCGGGCTGCCAATCAAGGCACGCGCCACAGCTACCCGCTGCTGTTGCCCCACACTCAACCCGGTAACGGCACGTTGTTGCAAGCTGGTAGCCAGCCCCAGATGATCCAGCAAACGCCGTGCGCTAGCCTGCACTTTACCCGCCCGTTGCTTGCGTCGTGCTGAAAATTCGCAAGGTAATTGTACGTTTTCCAACACCGACAAATACGGCAACAGATTAAACTGCTGAAAAATCACTCCCATGTGATCCGCACGGAAACGGTCGCGGGCAGCACTGCCCATTGCCTGCAACCCCTGCCCCAGAATGGTCAGACTGCCACTGGCTGGAGTGAGAATACCTGCCAACAGGTTCAGCAGGGTGGTCTTTCCACTACCGCTGGCTCCACGGATAAACAGGTGCTCCCCCTTGCGCACCCGCAATTCCGCAAGCGCAAGGGTATCGCGGCTTTGTCCAGCCCAACGGTAGTGCAAATTACTGAGTGCAATAACATCCATCAATGGAGCTTGAGAGTGTCGTCCTTATCCAGTTCCTGCGCGGATGCACCTTTATCCGTCACCCACTCAGCACTGATTTTCTGGAAACCTTCGGGGAAAGCACTAAACAGCCTGACAGCCACCTCTGTCAATTCGGCAGGTTTGGTGCAGGCATAAGACCAGGTAACATTTATATCACTGTGTTCGCCCGCTTCGGCGGTAGCGGGTGTCTGCATCTCGTCACCATGCAGTGCGGATAGCACTTCGGTGTCTTTCAGTTCGCACCCGGCTTCCGCATTCAGGGTAAACAGCTCATCCCCGGCTTGGAGCTTTTCCACCATATCCTTCACTTTCTGCTTATCAGCGTCAGTGTTGGGAACATGTTCAAAACCTGCCAGATTGGCGGCAGGCGAATCCAGCGAAATTTCCAGACCTTCTGTCCCCACAGCAATACCAAGTCTGGCAACACCATGCTCATGCGCCGCGTGTTGCTCATGGGCTTCAGCCTGCCCCGCTGGTTGTGCCGCTGTATCCCCTGCTTCTTTAGGCTCGTGTTTATGTTCGTGTTTATCATCATGGGCGCTGGCAGCACTCATGGCAAACAACAAGGCGAGGGTAGCGGTAAACATGAAACGCTTCATCATTGCTCTCCGTTCAAATTCAGGCAAAGTCAGGCGCTATTGTACCGGAACCACGCCGCAGGAAAATCAGTTCAGCACCAAACTCAAGCCAAATCTGCCACCAACGCCGCACGACTGGCCTCTACCAGCGTTACCTCATACGCATAGTTTGGGTGCGTAATCCCCATCTGGATTGCCGCCCCTTCCGTCACTGCCGCCACCATCACAGGCAGCAACTCAAAGCGCAAGAAATGCACCGCTGACGTTTTCTCCTCGGTCTCCCGCTCCAGATCTTCATTGGCAACCGGGTACACCTTGTCGCAACCCGCCACCTGTACCCAGGTGTTGCGCTCAATGCCGATCAGTTTCGACAACCACTGCTTGCGTTCTTCGACATCCGGGAATTCCACCATGAAAGTCGCCTTCCAGTTGGAACCATCCGGGATCAGCGGGTTATAAGCATTCAGCTCATCCTGAATACCATCCGGCTCGAAAATCTTCTCGATACGCAGCATTTCCTGAATCTGGTACTGCATGGTCAGACGGTCTTCAAAATACAGGGTAGCATTCGGGCCAATATGCACTTTGCGATTGGCCTTGTGCGCCATCACCTGCTCGCGGAACGCCTTGCGGTTGACCGCATACTGTTCCAGCCCCATCAAATCCGCACGTGTCAATTTATCCATGATAATCCTCCAAATTTCTTCCTCCCTTCACCCCTTGCGGGGGAAGGGTCGGGGATGGGGGGGTTACAACCCGTAAGCAATCCGCAACATCGTCAACGGATGGGTTGGCTCCTTGGTCTCATCACCCAACCCGTTCTCAATCTGATGCCCCGCCATCGGGCAATCGCTGCCGTAATAATCCGGCTTGCCCTGTTTGACCTTGCTGACAATCGGGCGGCAGATTTTCATCGACACCTCGTGGAATTCGCTTTTCACCGCATACGTTCCGTCATGCCCGGAACAGCGTTCCAGCAACTCCAGTTTGGTATCAGGAATCAGTTCCAGCAGTTCGCGGGTCTTGTAGCCGATGTTCTGTACCCGCAGGTGGCAGGAGGTGTGGTAAGCCACCTTGCCCAAAGATTGCTTGAAGCTGGTATTGAGCTTGCCTTCCTTGTGGCGCAGCATCAGGTACTCGAACGGGTCGAAAATACGCCCACGTACTGTCTGCACCTCGGCATCGTCCGGGAACATCAGCGGCAATTCCTGCTTGAACATCAGCACGCAGGAAGGCACTGGCCCGACAATATCCCAGCCGTCGTTGATCAGTGTCATCATCGCCGGGATATTGACTGCCTTGGCTGCCGCCACCGCTTCCAGATCGCCCAGTTCCAGCTTGGGCATCCCGCAGCACTGCTCCTTGTCCAGCAGCGTGACCGGAATACCGTTGTGCTCGAACACCTTGCGCAGGTCTTCGACAATGTGCGGCTCGTTGTAATTGCCGTAACAGGTGGCAAAAATCGCCACCTTGCCGGTGGTACGCCCCGCTGCCACCGCTTTGGACGCATCCAGCACCTTGTGACGGGCAACCCGATCACGCCCCTTGTCGCTGTGGTAAGACGGGATTTTGGCATTCGGATGCACACCCAACACCTTGTCCAGTTGCGCCCGAAACGCCGGATGCTGGTTGACCTTGTTGACCAAATCCACCACCACCGGGATGCCAGCCAGCTTGCCGACCATATCGGTGGAACTCAGCACCTTGTCACGGAACTTGGTCTTGCCCTGCTTGAACTTGGCGGCTTTGGCACGCAGCATCAGGTGTGGGAAGTCGATATTCCACTCATGTGGCGGGGTATACGGGCATTTGGTCATGTAGCACAGGTCGCACAGGTAACAATGATCGACGACCTGCCAGTAATCATCTTTCTTGACCCCATCCACTTCCATGCTTTCGGAATTATCAACCAGATCGAACAGGGTGGGGAAGGAATTGCACAGGCTGACGCAACGGCGGCAACCGTGGCACAGATCGAAGACGCGCTCCATTTCTTTCAGGACAGCTTCTTCGTTGTAGAATTCGGGGTTTTTCCAGTCCAGCGCGTGACGGGTAGGGGCTTCAAGGCTGCCTTCGCGTTTCGGGGTTGCCATGTTGTTGTTCTCCGTAAGAAACCCCTCACCCCCTAACCCCCTCTCCCTCAAGGGGCGAGGGGGAACAAGAAAAGAGCTTCTCTTAGCCCCTCTCCCCTTGAGGGAGAGGGGTTGGGGTGAGGGGTATTTTGGTTATGCGTCCAGATTATCCAGTGCCTTCTGGAAACGGTTGGCGTGGGAACGCTCAGCCTTGGCCAGGGTTTCAAACCAGTCGGCAATTTCGTCGAAGCCTTCGTCACGCGCTTCTTTGGCCATGCCAGGGTACATGTCGGTGTATTCGTGGGTTTCGCCCGCGATGGCCGCTTTCAGGTTATCGGCAGTCGCACCGATAGGCAGACCAGTTGCGGGGTCGCCGGACGCTTCCAGATACTCCAGATGACCGTGTGCGTGCCCGGTTTCACCTTCGGCGGTGGAGCGAAAAACAGTGGCAACATCGTTGTAACCTTCCACGTCAGCTTTAGCTGCGAAGTACAGGTAGCGGCGGTTGGCTTGGGATTCGCCTGCGAATGCGGCTTTCAGGTTGCCTTCGGTTTTACTTCCCTTCAGTTCCATGATGGACTCCTCGGTTTGTGTGGTTGATTAAACTATTTGGTGCATTGTACTCTAAGCAAAGGACTTGCCCAGTTCCAATTGTATATTTTGAATGTTTCATTCGATTTAAACGAACACCGAAATTCAGGAGAGAAATAATGAAACTTGCCGCGCCTGCCTACACACTCGCCTCAGTTGCCGTGTTGGCGCTGATGATCATGCGCCCACCTGTTGACGTTACCACTCCGGCAGTAGCAGCCCCCGTACCCACAGCTCCTGTCGCGCAAGAAACAGTACCAACAGCACCTGCCACAGCGGAAGTCGCTCCTGCGCTAGCCCCCAGTGCACCACAGGCAAGTGCCCTAACCCCGGCTCCAGCAGCCCCCCAAGAAGCAGCTCCTGTACCGGCAGCACCAACAGCCGTAACACCACCTGATACCAGCAACCTCGCACCAGCAGCCCAACCGCCCACTCCCCCTGCCACAGATGCAGTACCCGCCCCCGGTGGACAAGTGACACCGGAGGAAAAAAAAAATTTGATGTAACACCCACCTCAAACAAGCCAGCCCCGGACGCCAACGCTATTCCCGACTACGCCCGCGAACAGCGTATGGCGAGTGAAATCCGCGACAGTATTCTGGATGGAGAAGTCGTTACACTAAATGACGGCAAACAGGATTTCATGGGCATTCTCACTCCAGCAGAGCAGGCACGTGGCGCGGTCATCATCCTGCACGGGCGCGGCTACCACCCGGACTGGGAAGACGTTGCCCATCCACTCCGGGTAGGGTTGGCAGCCAAGGGCTGGACTACCTTATCCCTACAAATGCCGGTACTGGAAAAAGAAGCCACGTATTATGCTTACGTCCCGCTATTTGCCAATGCCGACCGGAGGATTGACGCAGGCATCGCCTTCCTCAAACAAAAAGGCATCAACACCATCGTACTGGCTGCACATAGCTGCGGTGCTCACATGGCGATGAACTGGGTTGTCAGCAAGGGTGACGGTGCGATTGCCGCTTACATAGGCATGGGAATGGGAGCAACAGACTACAACCAGGATATGGTGCAAACATTTCCGCTGGACAAGATGAAAGTACCTGTACTGGATTTGTATGGGGAAAAGGAATATCCGCAAGTCATCAAAACCGCAGGAGAACGCCAAAGCCTCATGCAAAAGGCTGGCAACCCACACTCCAAGCAAATGGTATTACCGGAGGCCGACCATTACTTCAAGGAAAAGGGGGAAGAGCTAACGGCTGTAGTCGCCACTTGGCTCAACAGCTTACCCTGATACTACACTCACCTAAAACACAAAAAGCCGCAAATGCGGCTTTTTTGAGGTCTACACATCAGGATAATGCAGGTTTACATGCACCTGGAATACGCCCGAACCCCACCAGACGCTCACCCCAATAGCCTTCCAGCTTATCAGTAGTAATTGCCTTACCAGTGCGCGGGGCATGGACAAACTTGTTGTCGCCCAAATAAATGCCTACATGCCCGATACGGCGACCACGGGTATTAAAAAATACCAAATCACCTTTGTCGGCAGATGCCTTGGGAATTTTGACTGAAGCATCATATTGGGCTGCCGCCGTGCGTGGTAAAGAAACACCTGCGCCCTTACCAAAGGCATACTGGGTTAAACCACTGCAATCGAAGCCGGTTGCTGGGCTTTCGCCGCCCCATTGATACATTTTGCCCTGCTGTTTCTGCGCATTCCACACCACACGATCCAGCAATGTTACGTCACCTTTAGTCGGCAACTTGGTAACAGCACCAACACCAGCACGGCTTTTGGCATGTGCCAGTTGGACAGCATACTTGCCACTATTGGAAGCATCAGAGGTTTTGGTGTTTTCCGCAGAACAACCTGACAAAACCAGAGCTACTACCCCTACTGAACAAAGGGCAAAAGTTTTCACACTACCACTACTCATAATAAACAAAGACCTTCCTACGATACGAAACTCAAGGAGTCCATTTTGAGGAAAAATGCATCTTCCCGACGCAGGAGTAACATTACAAGCCATTCATCCAAAAAACAACGCCCCTAATCAATATTTAAACAACATCTTATATTGAATGTTTCAATTGTTTCAAAAAAGCTAAACTGTCTCCAAAACACCACAAAAACAGGGGATTGCTTAAAAAACGTTTAAATTAGAATATTTGAATATTTATAAAATTCAAATAAACAAACAAAGCCTCAAGGCGCACAACAGCTCACAGGCTGCCAGTGTTCCGCCCATAGAAAATCTCTTTCATTTCCTTGCGCAACTGGGTTTCAATCTGTGTCAGGTCTTTTTCAAAATAATCATTTTTTCCCAGACCAAACAAATAGTTATCCAGATCAAACTCTTTCAGCATCATCTTGGTATGGAAGCTGTTTTCCTGATAGACATTCACGTCAATCATGGAATACACACGCTTTGTTTCTGCTGACAGGAAGTTCTGAATGGAGTTGATCTTGTGATCAATAAAGTGCTTTTTACCCTTAACATCACGGGTGAAGCCGCGTACACGGTAGTCCATGATGACAATATCCGACTCGAAACTATGTATTAAATAATTCAATGCTTTCAGGGGCGAAATGCGCCCACAGGTGGAAACGTCAATATCTGCACGGAACGTACTGATACCGTTGTCAGGGTGACTTTCCGGGTAGGTGTGAACAGTCAGGTGACTTTTGTCCAGATGGGCAACCACATCTTCCGGGTAAGGGCCAGGACGCGCCGAGTTGGAGAGCTTTTCCTCCGGGATAACCGGCTCCTCAGACACCAGGATGGTAACGCTGGCTCCCTGTGGGTCATAGTCCTGCCGTGCTACATTGAGTATGTTTGCACCAATAATATCTGCCACATTGGTGAGGATATTGGTCAAACGATCAGCATTATACTCTTCGTCAATGTAAGCCAGGTATTCTTCACGGTGAGCCGGACTTCGTGCGTAGCAGATGTCATAAATATTGAAGCTCAGGGTTTTTGTCAGGTTGTTAAACCCGTGCAGACGAATCTGTTTCTGATGACGCTCAACCAACTCTCGTGGCCCTCTTGCAAAAATACCAAAAAAGTGAAGACCTGCCCGCCAAGGCAGCATGGATGCGAACTATGCAAGACTATACCCTTGCTTGCAAGTGAAATTCGTCCCTCAGACCGCCTCACGTATTTCAAAATCATGCGTCACTTCAGCCGTTTTCGCCAGCATGATGGAAGCGGAACAATACTTCTCGGCTGACAACTTGATGGCACGCTCCACCTTGTCGGTAGCTAGATTGCGTCCACTCACGACGAAGTGCATATGGATGCGGGTAAACACCTTGGGTTCCTTGTCGGCACGCTCGGCTTCAATCTGCACTTCACAGTCGGTGACCTGCTGTTTTGACTTTTGCAGGATCAGCACCACATCAAACGAGGAACACCCACCCAGCCCCAGCAGCAACATTTCCATCGGGCGCACACCAAGGTTGCGCCCTCCCAGCTCTGGTGGGCCATCCATCACCACGGAATGACCACTGCCGGATTCACCGACGAAACTCATACTATCCAACCACTTGACCCTAGCTTTCACTGTGTACTCCTGACAGATTGCAAAAGGGTGATGCTAACACAGACCGGAACTTGACTTAACTCACCCCACCCCCTTAATCAGTGTGGTAAGCTGATTGAAATTAATCAAACGGAGAGTAACGAATGTTTGGAGAATCCCACGATTTGGCAATCGAGTTCCCTGAGTACAAAGAGCGGATCCATGACCTGAAAATGCATGACCGGCATTTTGCCAAACTGTATGACGAGCACAGCGAAGTAGATGCACAACTGCACCGGATTGAACAGGGTATTGAAGTTCATGCGGACGAGTTTGTTGAAACCCTCAAGCTACGCCGCCTGCACCTGAAAGACGAGATGTACGGACTGATCAAGCAAGCAGCCGCGTAATCTTACGCAGCCTGTGCCAGCCTGTTTTCAATTGCGTCCAGCAGCAGGCTGGCAATATTAGCTGAATAGATGTAATCCAGTTCCCGGATACAGGTGGGGCTTGTGACGTTGATTTCCGTCACATAATCACCGATCACATCCAGCCCGACAAACATCAACCCCATATCCCGCAGTACGGGGCCGATTGCCGCACAAATGGCAAATTCACGCGCAGTCAAATCCACGCCTACCCCAGTGCCGCCTGCCGCCAGATTGGCACGCCCTTCGCCTTCTGCTGGAATCCTTGCCAGCGCGTGCGGGAATGGCTCTCCGTCAATCAGCAAAATCCGTTTATCACCCTGCTTGTATTCCGGCAGGAAACGCTGCGCCATCACGGTGCGTTGCCCCTGCGCCGTAATGGTTTCCAGAATAACATTGCGGTTGGGATCGTCTTGCCTGACCTGAAAGATCATGGAACCACCCATGCCATCCAGCGGCTTGACCACGATACACTGGTGCATGGACAGGAATTCACGGATACGCCCCATGTCGCGGGTGACGCGGGTTGGCGGGCAAAATTCGGGAAACCAGGCAGTGAACAGCTTTTCATTGGCAGCACGAATGCTTTCCGGGCGGTTGACCACCAGCGTGCCACGTTTTTGTACCAACTCTAGCAGGTAGGTGCTGTAGATATATTCCATGTCGAAAGGCGGATCCTTGCGCATCAGGATCACTGGCAATTCATGCAAAGGCTTGATAACCGCATCACCCATAGCATACCAGCCGGAAGGATCATCCCTGACTGTCACTGGGTTCATTTTCGCATACACCACCCCGTCATCGGCAAACAGGTCGCCTTGCAGGATGTGGAATAACGGGCAACCGCGCCGTTGCGCTTCCAGCATCATCGCAAAGGTACTGTCTTTCTTGATATTGATGCTGGCAATCGGATCCATAACGATGCCGACGGTATAAGGATGGGAATGCTGTTGCATGGCTCACAACCCGCTGATGGATGATCAGAATTCTGCTTTCAAATCGCGCGAAATCAGTTCCTGTACCGCTTGACGGGGAGGAAGCTGTTCATACAGGATGCGGTAAACAGCCTCACAGATGGGCATTTCCACGCCAGCGGCGGCAGCCAGTTTGCCAATGGACTGGGCAGATTTGACACCTTCCACTGCCTGACCAATTTCGGCGATAGCCGTTTGCATGTCCTTGCCCTGTCCCAACGCCAAGCCCAACCGACGGTTACGGGACTGATTGTCGGTACAGGTCAATACCAGATCGCCCACACCTGCCAATCCCATTAGGGTTTCCGGCTGCGCACCAAAACGGGTTCCCAGCCGCATGATTTCTGCCAAACCGCGCGTCACGATGGCAACACGGGCATTTGCGCCGAAACCCAGACCATCCGAAATACCGGCGGCGATAGCCAGCACATTCTTGACGGCCCCTCCCAGTTCAACGCCTAACACATCATTGCTGAGGTATACCCGGTAGTTGGTGGCATGGAAGGCTTGTGCTACAGCTTGTGCCAGCGCGAGGCAGGTTGCCGCCACTGTCATGGCAGTTGGCAGGCTACGCGCCACTTCGGAAGCAAAAGTCGGCCCGGAAACCACCGCATACGCCTGACACTGGGGCAATTCCTCTTCCAGCACCTGATGCAGCAGCTTACCACTATCCAGTTCCAGCCCCTTGGTTGCCCAGATAACCGCATCCTTGTCCGTCAGCAAAGGTGCTAGCTGTTGCAGCAAACCACGGAATCCGTGACTGGGAACAACAACCAGGTGGTAATCGGCAAAGGCAGCCACGGCCTGCAAATCACTGGAACAATGTAGTGAGTCAGGAAAGGAAATCCCCGGCAGGTAATGCTTGTTTTCACGCTGTTGAAGCAAGTTTTCAACGTGCGCTGGACTAATGTCCCACAACAATACCTCCAGCCCGTTACGTGCCAATTGCAATGCCAGCGCGGTTCCCCACGAACCGGCACCGTAGACCGCAATGGACTGGATGGCATTATCACTCACGCAGGTTGACCAGCCTGTTGCTCTTCCTGCAAACGGCGGGCGTAGAGCGCATCAAAATTGATGGGGGAAAGATGCAGTTCAGGAAAACTGCCCTTTGAAACGAGACTGGCAATGACTTCACGGGCATACGGAAACAGGATGTTGGGGCAGTACGCTGCCAGCAACTGGTTCAGTTGCTCCTGGGCATAGCCGGTAATGAAAAATACGCCGCCTTGCTTGACCTCAACCAGAAAAGCTGTTTTGTCATTGCTTTTCACGGTAATGGTAATCGCCAGTTCCACTTCATAGTTGTCGTTAGTCAGTGGATTAACCAAGGTATTCAAGTCAAGGTTCGTATCGGGGTTCCATTCCTGGGTGAATACACCCGGCGAGTTGGGCGCTTCAAACGAGACATCCTTGATGTAGATGCGCTGAATGATGAATTGCTGTTCTTGTTGTTCTGCACTCATTAAATTATGCCCCTTCGGCTGTATGGTGATTAAAAAGCAGGGTATCCAGCTTGCCTGCACGCTCCAGTGCAGCCATGTCATCATACCCGCCGACATGCAAGTCGCCAATAAATATCTGGGGAACCGTATCACGCCCGCTCAGGCTTTCCATTTCCTGCCACAGGTCAGCATCCATACCAACATTGATTTCTTCCCACACGATGTCCTTGCTGGTCAGCAAGGCGCGGGCACGCAGGCAGTAAGGGCAGAAACGGGTCGCGTACATCCGTACAGGTGAATGCTTCATCGCTTGCTGACTGGCAGGTTCGCTGATTCCCATGCCATCATTCCTCCAGCCAGATTACTGACATCCTGGAAACCGGTTTTGGTCAGGACATTGCAAGCATGGGCAGAACGGTTGCCACTGCGGCAGTAAACCAGCAAAGGTTTTTCTTTGGCAGAATCCAGCTCGACCATGCGGGTTTTCAACTGAGCCAAGGGGATATGCTTTGCGCCCTTGATTTTCCCGCCGCGCACTTCGCTCTCTTCACGCACATCCAGCACCACAGCATTGTCATTGTTCAGGATCTGAACAGCTTGCGTAGCATTAACCTGTTTGTATTTACGGGTCAGACGGCTGAACTCCGTCCAGATGATCATGCCGACAATACCGACCAAACCTGCGATCAGCAATGGATGGTTGCGGGCAAAAACGAGATACTCTTCCACATTAAACCCTTTAGCCAAAAGACAGGAGCCAAAGATATACAGTGAAACAGGGTACGTAAACCCCTGTTCCATGAATTTTTACACTAGGGAAACAATCTCTCAGTGGGGTGTGCTGCAAAAAACTTCCTGCATCATGCTGATCAACCGCAAGGTACGGTAATCGCCGACACGATAATAAACACGGTTGGCATCCTTGCGTGATGCCAAAATGCCCTTGTCGCGCAAGATGGCCAAATGCTGGGAGATATTGCTTTGGGACGTGCCCACGTTATCCACAATGTCCTGCACACTGACTTCCTTGTCACCCAAAACACAGAGAATTTTCAGGCGTAACGGGTGGGAAATGGCTTTCAGTGAGCGTGAAGCGCGGTCGATGTCTTCCTCTTTGACCAGTACATCATCAAGTGTAAAGTCACAATTGACGCCAACAGCGATGCTACCCATATATTCCTCATCCAACATGGTAAATTTCCAACATAAACACCTGCAAACGCATGGACGATAACAGTATATTAGTATAGATGGATACAATGATATATTGTGTGCCCCCCAGTGTCATCCCCAACACGGGTAATTTCCTGCATTTTTACAGGTTTTCGCAGGGAAATTAAGCGCATAAATGCTGCCCTTATCTGTAATCAATACACCACCTCCCAACTCTTATGGTAGACTCTGCTCCACGTAAATGCTCAGAATACTGATAAGCGGTGAAATTCTACACAAATCTATACTTTTGCTTGCTGCTGTTGCCTTGGGGAATGCTTCATGCGGCTGATACCACCAAGCAAAAACAGCTACAACGCGAAATACGCCAGCTTTCAAGCAGTCTGGATTCCCAAAAAGATGAATCCGACGAATTGCAGGCCGAAGTAGCACGTCTGGAAAAAAAGCTGGGCGAAGCCTCTGGTCGGCATTATCAGACGGAAAAAAAAATCGAGGAAACCATCAACAAGCTGCATGACACCAACCAGCAGAAACTAAAACTGGAAACCGAGCTGGAATCACAAAAAGCCGGGCTGGCACAACAGCTACAGGCGCTCTATTCCACCGGAGGCCAGTCGCACTTGCGCCTGCTATTGCGCCAGGATGACCCTTCCGACATCAGCCGGACTGTACGTTACTTTGGCTACCTGAATGAGAACCGGGTGGCGCGTATCCAGAAAGTGCAGAAAACCCTCAAATCCATCGACACCCTGCGAGCCTCCATCGACAAGGATCGCGTCTACCTGCAAGACCTGAACAAGTCGTTGGAACAGCAAAAACAGGAAATGGAAAGCACTCTTTCCACCCGCTCCGTCACACTTGCCAAAATCAAGACAGACATCCGCAGTACGGAAAAAAAATTAAACAAGCTAAAGGACGAAGAAAACAGCCTGCAAACCATCGTGGATGACATTGCTCGCAAAACGGAAACAGCCGCGTCACCAGACACAGAAACCCCAGCGCCCACCTCTCAGAGAAACGAACCAACCAAAACCGCCAACACACCACGTGCTGAAGAAACCACCGATACAACCGTCAAGAGCAGTTTCACCCCGGACAAACCTTTTTCTACCCTGCGCGGCAAACTGTCCTGGCCTATCCAGGGAAAAATCATTCACGGTTACGGCTCTTCCCGTAATGAAAAGCAAACCTGGCGGGGTGTGGTCATCTCGGCTCCCGGCGGCAGCAGTGTCAAGGCAGTTGCCAAAGGCAAGGTTGCCTTTTCCGGCTGGCTGGATGGCTACGGACACTTGATCATTCTGGAACATGACAACCGCTATGTCAGCCTGTATGGCTATAACCGGGCGGTCTACAAAAAGGTGGGGGCGATTGTGGGAGCCAATGAAACCATTGCCGCAGTAGGCAATTCCGGTGGGCGCAGCCAAGACGGTTTATACTTCGAGATCAGGCAAGGTTCAACCCCGCAAAATCCGGCTCGCTGGTGTCGTTAACCCCAAGCAAGGTCATTGCATCAGGCTGGACTTGAAAATAAGTGACAAACAAATCATTGTTGCAACAACAAAGTGCATTTTCGCCACACAGTGATACACTTGGGCTGCTTATGCGCACGGAAACAAGCACACTCTGTCGACAAGGATGCAGGCAGACGAAAAATACCGGAGAGATAGATTATATGCATACACGTTACCGCGTTCTGGTTGGCACTATGGCTGGCGTCCTGATTGGCGTTACCACCAGCATCAGCCTGAATGTCTTCGCTTTCAAGCAAACCGTCGAAAGCTCTCCGCCGCTGGATGAGTTGCAGCAATTTTCCGAGGTCTATTCCCGCATCAAGGAAAGTTACGTGGAAGAAGCCAAGGACAAGGATCTGATGACCAACGCCATCCGTGGGATGCTCAACGGCCTTGATCCGCACTCTGCCTATCTGGATGAAGACGAATTCAAGGAACTGCAAGTTGGTACCAGTGGCGAATTTGGCGGTTTGGGCATTGAAGTCGGCATGGAAGACGGCTTCGTCAAGGTCATTTCCCCGATTGACGACACCCCCGCACAGCAAGCCGGTTTGCAGGCTGGCGACCTCATCATCCGTCTGGATACTACCCCTGTCAAAGGCATGAGCCTGAATGATGCCGTCAAACTCATGCGCGGCAAACCGGGAACCAACATCGACCTGATGATCGTGCGCGAAGGCAAGGACAAACCTTTCAAGGTCAGCATCAAACGCGCCATCATCCAAGTGAAAAGCGTCAAGAGCAAGATGCTGGATCCGGGCTACGGTTATATCCGCATCACCAGCTTCCAGGCCAAGACCACTGAAGCCATGCTGGAAGCACTGGAAAGCCTGAAAAAGGAAAACAACGGCAAACTGCGTGGGCTGGTACTGGATTTGCGCAACAACCCTGGTGGTGTATTGAATGCAGCAGTGGGTGTTTCCGACGCTTTCCTTGAGTCGGGCAAAATTGTCTACACCGAAGGTCGGGTTGCCGATGCCAAGATGGAATATACCGCCAACAAAGGTGATTCGCTAGAAAATGCCCCGATCGTGGTACTGGTCAACCGGGGTTCTGCCTCCGCTTCCGAAATCGTCGCTGGTGCACTCAAAGACCACAAACGCGCCCTGATCATCGGACAAAAAACTTTCGGCAAAGGCTCAGTACAAACCGTTCTGCCTCTGGATGAAAAAACAGCCGTCAAACTGACTACTGCCCGCTATTTCACACCATCCGGGCGCTCCATCCAGGCAGAAGGCATTGTCCCTGACATTGAAATCAAACCAATGAAACTCAAGGATGACAAAAATGCCGAAGACGATGCTTTTGACCCACTGACCGAAGCCGATCTGAACAAGCATCTTGATAACCCGAATGGTGAAAAGAAGTCTGAACAGACTGCCACTCCAGCAGCACCTGAAGAACAGACACCGGAAGGCAAAGCTTCCCCGACAGAAGGTGCAACAGACAAGGACAGCAAGGAAGCCAAAGACAACACAACTG
>DILV01000009.1:0-102481 GCA_002425225.1 Thiothrix sp. UBA5583 | reverse complement strand
CAAGGACAGCAAGGAAGCCAAAGACAACACAACTGCTGACAAGGACAAAAAGCCTCTGGCAGAAGAAGATTACCAGTTGTTTGAGGCTCTCAACATCCTCAAGGGCATGGATTTGGTCATAAACCGCACCAAAACCGACCCACTACCTCCTAAAGAAGCCAGTACCGAAAAGGTCATGTAATGCCGCGCGTGCTTATCCCATTGGCGGAAGGTTGCGAAGAACTGGAAGCCGTTACCATCATCGACCTGTTACGCCGTGCGCAGGTCGAAGTGATAAGCGCCAGCCTGTGCAGTGGGCCGGTGAAATGTTCCCGTGGTACAGTGCTGTTGGCAGATCGTGAATTGTCAGAGGTCATGGCAGAGCATTTCGACATGGTTGTTTTGCCGGGTGGCCTGCCGGGAGCCGACCACCTGAATGCAGACCCGCGCATTCACCAGCTCATTAACCAGCAAGTTGCTGCCAACAAACCGCTTGCAGCCATTTGCGCCGCCCCGAAAGTGCTGGTGGCAAACGGCAGTATCAACGGACGCAAACTCACGGCTTATCCGGGCGCATTGGCAAGCATGGATACCAGCAAGGTCACACTGACCCGTAATCCTGTAGAAATTGATGGCAATATCATCACCTCGCGCGGCCCCGGTACTGCCTTGGATTTTGCCCTGCAACTGATTGAAACCCTGCTAGGCAAAGCTACCCGTGATCAAGTCGAAGCCCCCTTGCAGCGACCATGAGTGAATTTACCCACTTCAATGCCCGGGGTCAGGCGCATATGGTTGATGTTGGCAACAAGCAACCAACTCAGCGTATTGCCATCGCTGGCGGTTACATCACCATGCAGGCAGGCACGCTTGCCAAAATCCTGCAAGGCGACCACAAAAAAGGCGATGTACTGGGCATTGCCCGCATTGCCGGAATCATGGCTGCCAAAAAAACCGCTGACCTGATCCCGCTATGCCATCCGCTGGCATTGACCCATGTGGAAGTCGAACTTCAGCCCGCTGACAATCCACCCCGCATCCATTGTCAAGCCACAGTGGAAACACACGGTAAAACCGGCGTGGAAATGGAAGCCCTGACCGCCGTCCAGATTACCTTGCTGACCATTTACGATATGTGCAAAGCTGTTGACAAAGGCATGTCGATGGAAAGCATCCAGTTACTACACAAATCAGGCGGTAAATCAGGCGCGTGGAATCGTTCGTAATTTCAACCTGTACTTCTCTTGCCCGATATGTTTAACTTTTACACATCAGGCGGGCAACCTAAAACACCAGATGTTTATGGGGAAATTTCCACCAAGGGGTGTGGAAAAGTAGATTCGCCTGTCCATAAGTAATCACACAGGAGGGGAAAGTATGCACATCATGCGTTCTTCCCGAGTTGTCATCTCATCGGGGCTAGCCACCATTTTATTCTGTGCCACTGGCGCTATTGCCCCTGCCACGGCTGCGGATACCAACCTGAAAAGCCGGGTTACACTGGTTGCCACCATCAGTAACCGCGCTGCCCTGCTACCGGGACGCTGGCTTATTTACCAATATACCGACCGTGAAAGACGCCATCCGGTTGAAACCTTACCGGGGCACAGCGGTACGGTTTATCTGCCTGCCGGACGTTATCTGGCACGGGTGGAACTCAACGACAAGATCAGGGAAACCAGCTTCAAGATCGAAACAGACACAGAAAAAACCATCACCTTGCCAATGGACTAAGCCCTTTTAGCCCGGTGTATTTTTATCCACCCAGCGGGTAGTCCCGTTGCGGAGTGTTTCCTTTTTCCAGAAGGGTGCGTGGTGTTTGAGGACTTCCATGATATGCCGACAAGCTGCAAAGGCTTCTGCGCGATGCGCCGACCAGACAGCCACCAGTACAATGGCATCAGCAGGACGAATTTCACCAGTCCGGTGCACAATACAAACATCATCCAGTGACCAGGTTTGTTGTGCATCAGCAGCAATGGCGTGGAGCTGGTTTTCCGTCATGCCGGGGTAATGCTCCAGATACATGGACTGGACATCATCCCCTTCATTAAAATCCCGCATGGTTCCCACAAACACCGCTGTTGCCCCGGAACGGGCGGACAGTTGCCGGGTTTGTTGCCAATCTGTCAGATAGCGCCACGGATCAAACGACCCGTCATGCAGTTCCACAGCTATCATGCTCACCCCCCGGTCACAGGAGGGAAAAAAGCCACTTCATCGCCTGGCTGTACTTGGGCTGTCGCATCAGCATACGTCTGATTGATGGAAACCAGTACATTGGCAGGCAGGCAAATCTCCCCGCTCGCTTGCTGCCAGACTTCTGCAATACTCAAGGGTGATGATGCATCCAGTTGCACATCGCCACGCCCGAGACGTTCGCGCAAACTGGCAAAAAACAGAACCTTTATCGACATGAGCATGGCCTCCCGCCAATATGAAAAAGGCCGCTTGCGCGACCTTTTCAAGGATACCTTATTTGCTTTCCAGTGGCATATAGGTTCTGAAAGGTTCAATGTCGATAGCATCCCCCAACAACTCCTTGGCATGGTTCAGGGCATACTTGCGCTCGCGGAAGAAACGGTCTTCGCCGATATGCCGCGCCAGGCCAGAACGCTGGAAGGCTTCATATACCCGGAACTTGACGCGAGCAATATAGAACTCGATACCGGCAGACTTGAGGCGATCAGACAGCTTTTCCAGCATTTCTTCACCCGTTGAATCTACTTGGTCAATGGATTCCATATCCAGCACCAGTACTTTCAAGCTGGGTTTTTGCGCTACATTGTTCAACAGTTTGCCTTCCATATAACCGGTATTGGCAAAGTACAAATCACCATCAAAACGATACACCGCCACCGTGTCACTGGTTTTGAGGTTATGCGCCTTGGCATCACGCATCGTGCCATCTACATCACGCGCTACCTCCACCAGATTCGGACTCATGGTGCGGTACAGGAATAGCCCCAGTGACAAGACCACACCCAACAAGATGCCTTTGTCCAGATGCGGGGCAAATGCCAGCGTGGCAACGAAAGTAACAACTGCGACAATCCCGTCATGTGGTTCCACTTTCCATGCGTGCTTGATCGGCGCAATCTTGATCAGGTTAACAACCGCCATGATGATCACTGCCGCCAGCGTAGCCTGTGGCAAGTGATAGAGCAATGGCGTCAGGAACAGCAGCGTCAAAGCCACCAACGCCCCGGTGACAACCGATGAGAAACCCGTCATTGCACCTGCTGCAAAGTTAACCGCAGAACGGGAGAACGAACCAGACACGGCATAACCACTGAATACCCCTGAAGCAATGTTTGCCAAGCCCTGCCCCACCAGTTCCTGATTGGCGGACAAACGCTGGCGGGTCTGGGAAGCCATCGCCTTGGCGATAGAAATTGCCTCCACGAAACCAATCAGACCGATGACAGCCGCCGTCATTGCCAGCGAACTAAAGGTCTGGAAACTCATTTCCACTACCGGCAGGGAGAAGGAAGGCAAACCTTCAGGGATTGTGCCAATCACACTACCTCCCAACCCTTTGTAATCAACTACCCAAGACAACAAGGTAGTAACAGCAACCGTAATCAGTACACCCGGCAGACGGGGCGCATACTTTTTCAGAACTATCAGGGTAAGTAATGCAAATGCCCCGATCGACAAGGTAGTCAGCTTGGTATCAGGCAGGGAAATCAGGGTTGCCCACCAGAATTCATAGGAATGCTCAAACTGGTCAGCCTTGACCCCCAACCCAAACAGTTTCGGCACCTGGGAAGTGGCAATGATCAAAGCCCCGGCATTGGTAAAACCAACCACCACCGGATGCGACAGGAAGTCAACCAGTACCCCCATGCGCAACAACCCCAGCGACAACTGGAACACACCAATCATGAGCGCCAACAGAGCTGAATAAATAATGATGGTTTCAACAGGCACACCCTGCGCAGCAAACGGCTGCATGGCGGCTGCTGACATCAGGGAAACCACCGCCACCGGCCCCGTACCCAACTGGCGGGAAGAGCCAAACAGGGCAGCAATCATGACCGGCAGGAACGAGGCATACAAACCGATATAAGCAGGTAAACCCGCCAGTTGCGCATACGCCATTGACTGGGGTATCAGCACCAACGCAACGGTCAAACCTGCCATTGCATCTGCCTTTAATACCTCAGGATTTTTTAGTTCACCGATCCATCCTTTATAAGGTGTAAAACGGTCTTTCCAGTCGCTTAACAGCGACATCAACCAGTTGCCCATCTGTTGCCTGCCTCCACATTATTTCTGCATTACCCTAAAAAGAAACCAGCGGGGCAACCGCTGGTTTATTAGAATATAAGATTATACTGAAGTTCCTGCACGACCGACAGTAAACAGATTCAATGCTGAAGCCTGCCTACCATAGGATTCTTCAATACTATTCGACTGTCACGGACTTCGCGAGGTTACGAGGTTTGTCCACATCCGTACCCTTGAGTACTGCCACATGGTAGGACAACAGTTGCAAGGGAATGGTATACACCACCGGAACCAGCAACTCCGGCACATGCGGCATATCCAGCACATGCAGGCTATCAGTAGCAGCAATATGTGCCGCTTTGTCAGCAAACACATACAGCTCACCACCCCGCGAACGGACTTCTTCCAGATTGGACTTTAGTTTTTCCAGCAAGACTGTGTTGGGTGCTACCGTGACAATCGGCATTTCACTGTCGACAAGCGCAAGCGGGCCGTGTTTGAGTTCCCCGGCGGGATAGGCTTCCGCATGGATGTAGGAAATTTCCTTGAGCTTGAGCGCCCCTTCCATCGCCACCGGATACAGTTCACCACGCCCCAAAAACAGCGCATGGTGTTTTTCGATGAAACGTTCTGCCATGGCTTCAATGGACTGGTTCATGTCCAGCACCCGCTCCAGCAAAGCAGGCAGTTTGCGCAAATCAGCCACCACTTGTGCAACATTGGCCTGATCAGCACCCTTGGCCTGCATCAGCAAGGTCATCAGCAACTGGAGAGCCACCAGTTGAGTAGTGAATGCCTTGGTGGAAGCCACCCCAATTTCCGGCCCCGCCAACGTCATCAATGACATGTCGGACTCGCGAGTCAGGGAACTTTCCGCCACATTGCAAATGGTCAGGGTTGCCAAAGCACCGTGACTTTCCTTGATTTTTTCCAGTGCCGCCAGCGTGTCGGCAGTTTCACCGGACTGGGAAATGGTCACGAACAGCATATTTTTGCGCGGTGGCTGGCGGCGGTAACGGTATTCGCTTGCCACTTCCACATGGCAGGGAATGTCGGTATTGGCCTCAATCCAGTAACGCCCAACCAGACCTGCGTGATAACTGGTTCCACAGGCAATGATCTGGATCTCTTCCACCTGCGCCAGTTTTGCCAGTGCATCCGGTGTTCCCAGCAAGGAAGGTAACACGTGGTCGCCAGCCAGACGGTTTTCCAACGTGGCGGCAACTGATTGCGGCTGCTCGAAAATTTCCTTGAGCATGAAATGGCGGTATTCGCCCAGTTCAGCGGAACACAGGGAAGCGTTGGATTCCTTGACGGGACGGCTGACACGCTCACCATTGGCATCAAAAATCTCTACCTTGTGGCGGGTAATCCGTGCAGCATCACCGTTTTCCAGATAAATGAAACGGCTGGTGACGGGCAATAATGCCTGGATGTCGGAACCAATGAAATTCTCACCAATGCCCAGACCGATGACCAGCGGGCTGCCTTGGCGAGCCACAATCAGGGTGTCAGATTCGTTGGGAGAAATTACCGCCAATGCATAAGCGCCCTGCAATTCGCAGCGAGCCGCCATCACTGCATCCATCATATTCAAACCTTTGCGGCGGAATACCTCAATCAGATGCGCAACCACTTCGGTATCGGTGTCGGAATCGAAGCGGTAGCCATCGTTTTTCAAGCGTTCCCGCAATTCCGCATGGTTTTCGATAATGCCGTTATGTACCAGACCAACCCATTCACCGCTGAAATGCGGGTGGGCATTGCGTTCTGCCGGAACCCCATGGGTAGCCCAGCGGGTGTGGGCAATACCCAGTTTGCCATCGACGGGTTCGGCTTCCAGACGCTCCATTAATGCTGCCACCTTGCCCACAGCACGACTACGCACCAGATCGCCACTTTCACGCACGACCGCAACCCCGGCTGAATCATACCCCCGGTATTCGAGGCGGCGCAGACCTTCCAGCAGGATTTCCACCACCGGACGTTGCGCAATGGCTCCAACGATACCACACATTATTTTTTCTCCTTGACCGGACGCTGCCAGCCTTTCATTGTCATTTGCTTGGCGCGGGACAGGGTTAACTCCCCGGCAGGCGCATCCTTGGTGATGGTGGAACCGGCGCCGATGGTAGCTCCATCACCTACACTGACAGGTGCAACCAGTTGAGTACAGGAACCGACGAATACCTTGTCGCCAATCACAGTCTTGTGCTTGTTTGCACCATCATAGTTGCAGGTAATCGTGCCTGCACCGATATTGACACCTGCCCCCATCTCGGTATCGCCAATGTAGCTGAGGTGATTGACCTTGCTACCTTTGCCGATGCGGGCTTTTTTGGTTTCGACGAAATTGCCGATGCGGGCGTTTTCTGCCAGCACCGTACCGGGGCGTAAGCGGGCAAATGGGCCAATGTCACAACCTGCTGCGATTACTGCGTCTTCAATCACCGAATGTGACTTGATGTGGACGTTATCGCCAATGTCCGCATCCTGGATCACGCAGTTGGCTTCGATAATGACGTTGTTACCCAGCGTCACCTTGCCTTGCAGTACCACGTTCACGTCGATGAAGACATCCTGCCCGGTTGCGACCGTACCACGAATGTCAAGGCGAGCCGGGTCTGCCACCGTTGCCCCCGCCAACATCAGGGTTTCCACCTGACGTTGCTGGCAAGCACGTTCCAGACGGGCAAGCTGCACGCGGTTGTTAGCACCTTCCACTTCCAGCGGGTCAGCACATAATACCGTATTGATGTTGCCACCTTCCGCCACCGCCAGCCCAACGCAATCGGTCAGGTAGTATTCGCCCTGCGCGTTCTGCGGGGTAAGCTGTTGCAACCAGCGTTTCAGGTCAGCACCGCGTGCTGCAATAAAGCCAGTATTCACTTCAGTAATGTTGCGCTGCGCATCATTGGCATCCTTTTCTTCCACAATCGCCTGCACCTGACCGCCAGCATTGCGCACGATGCGCCCGTAGCCGGTCGGGTTTGCCAGTTGGGTAGTAAGGATACACAGGGAAGCATCCTGCAAGCCTTGTGCCAGCCGTTGCAGGGTGACAGGCAGGATCAGGGGAACATCACCGTAAGCAATCAGCACCACATCTGTGTCACCCGCCAAATGGATAGCCTGCGCTACCGCATGACCTGTGCCCTTTTGCTCCGCCTGCAAAGCCCACTGAAGGTTGTTGCCGGAAATACGTTCACGCACCAGTTCGCCACCGTGCCCATACACAACCGCCATACCAGCCTGACCACCCGGCAAGCTGGCACAGGCATCAACCACGTGTTGTAACATGGGCTTGCCTGCAACGGGATGGAGTACTTTGGGCAGGGAGGAACGCATCCGGGTTCCTTGACCCGCAGCGAGAATAAGAGGGAATATATTCATGAATAATTAACCAGACTGCTATTTATTGTGTCGTGAATTATAGTCAATATGCGTGCGCCACGCTAAACCCGGCTTGTGTCGATTGTGTCAAAAGATGTCACCCAAGGGTGCTGCAAGCCGTCGGTTGGCTGGTTTTCACGGACAAGGCAACAGGTTTTCAACCCCGCCTGCCGTGCGGCATCCAGTTCTTCACGGATGTCCGACAAAAACAGGATGTTATCCGCAGGCAAGCCAACCTCAACAACAATACGCTGATACGCTTGCGCCTCGCGTTTGTGCCCGATATGGGTGTCAAAATAACCGCTGAACAACGGTGTCATATCACCCGCATCCGAATAGCCAAACAACAACTTTTGCGCATGAACCGAACCGGAAGAATAGACAAATAACGACAAGCCCTGTTGATGCCAGAGACGCAAGTTGCGTACAGCATCCTCATAGACATGCCCGGTGAAAGCCCCTTTGCGGTAGCCTTCCTCCCACATCAGCCCCTGAATCGCCTTGAGCGGGGTAATTTTTTTGTCCTCGGCAATCCACTCGCGCAACTGGGCAATGGCCTCCAGCAGCGACAGATTGGGCTTGCCCACCTCCATACGCACATCATCCACCAGTTTAGCGACTGCTGGATCAGTACGGTGTGCCACCACAAATTCGTGCATGTACTGGTCGGCATAAGGGAACAGCACATCCTTGACGAACGACAGGCTGGTAGTCGTACCCTCAATATCCGTCAAGATCGCCTTGATGCCCATCAGTTCTCCAGACGCGGGAAACGTTCCGCAATATCACTACCGGTAAAATTCGCCACCCAGCCTTCCGGGTTGGTAAACAGGCGGATGCACTTGAAACGCGGATTCGGCCCCATATCAAACCAGTGGGTAGCCCCCGCCGGAACGCTGATCAGGTCGCCTTTTTCACACAACACCGTATACACCTGATCACCCAGATGCAGGAAAAACAAACCTTGCCCGTCGACAAAGAAACGTACCTCAAACTCCGAGTGGGTGTGCTCATTGAGGAATTTCTGCCGCAGCGCTGTCTTGTCAGGGTGTTCCGGGGTCAGGCTGATCACATCCACGCTTTGGAAAGCGTATTCAGCCATCAAGCGCTCCACATCTGCATGGTAGGCCGCAATGATTTCATCTTGTGTGGAAGCATCCGTCAGTGGCGCATTCGCCTGCCAGCGCTCGAAACGCACCCCCTTACCCTGCAACAGTTCACTGATGGTGGCGTAATCGCTATAGGTTTGTGCTGCTTGCGGGTCGCTATCCGCGTAAATTTTCAATTCGCTCATCGTCCTCACCTGTCCAGCAACATCTGCCGGTAAACACATTCAAACAAAAACTCCATCGCTTCGATATGGCGTTGGGTATCCGTCACTGTCGCCCCCCAGGTATACAAACCATGTCCCCGGATCAGATAGCCCACCGTTCGCGGATACTGATCCAGATACCTGCCGACCTCCTCCGCCAGCGCAGGAATATCCTGACTGTTGGGAAAAACCGGAATCACCACACGGCTTTCATGCGTATCAATCCCCGGAAACGCTTTCTGTACTTCATACCCTGCAAATACCACTTCATCCAGCCGCATCGACAACACCGTGGCATTGACCGAATGGGTATGCAACACGCAACCGACCGCAGAATCACGCTGGTACATCAAGGTATGCAACCCGGTTTCCGCCGACGGGCGCTTACCCTCTTCCAGCGAAATGCCCTGCAAATCTGCCCGCAGGAAACCGTTCTCATCCAGCCTGCCCTTATGCTGCCCGGAACTGGTAATCAGGATCTCCGCATCACCCAGACGGGCGGAAAAATTGCTACTGGTCGCAGGAACCCAGCCGCGTGCATGAAAAAACTGCCCGGCAGCAATCAGTTCGCTGCGCAAGCGTGACAATGTGTCGTGCATAAGGTTACTCATGGCAACAAAGCATAGCATTTTCGCAGCATTACGCCCGTTTGTCAGACGATTTGCAAAAAGTACCGGGAAAGTCCAAAAAAGTTCTTTACATTAGAAAACTCTAATATTAGAATTATCTCATACTCAAACATCACTTGAAACATTTTCGCTAGGAGACAAAATTCATGAAACTGCAAACTATCGCTTTCGCTGCCCTGATCGCTTTCTCTGGCGCTGCTTCTGCTGAATTCTTCGACGGCTTTGACAACGGTTCTGGCGCTGGCAACGGCTACGGTAACGGCACTGGCACAACGGCTGCCAACGGTAACGGTTACAGCAAAGGCAACGGCGACGTAAATGGCTGGGGTCGCGGCAAAGGCACTGCTGACGGCGAAGTTGAATTCAGCATCAACTTCAAAGGCAAAGGCAAAACCGACATGGATACCGACATGGCTGCCAACGGTAAAGGCAACGGTGACTGGTACGCTGCTGGCAACGGTTATGGCTACGGCGATGGCAACGGCAATGCTTACGGCTACAGCAACACTGCCAAAAACGGCGCTCCAATGATGGCTCCAGCCATGCCGGTTGCTCCTCAGCAAGCACCTGCTGCTGCACCAGCGCCAGCTACTGCCCAATAATTTCCAAGGTGGGAAAACCGTCGGCAGGTAGCGCTTAGGTGCTACCTGTTCGATTACACCTTAAGCTCCCTAGCAAGGGAGTTATCCTTCGGGGTAGCTCTCTTGCTTTTTTCGTTTCTGTTTTCTGACTTTTCATTGCCACTAATCCTGCGTTCAGCCTGCACGCGCTAGCCTGTATCAATTAGGCTATTTTTTGATCAAGCCGATTGATACCCCATTAGCGAGCACCAAGAGCAAGGCTAACAGATGATTGATTTCATTATTGAAATTATTGATTCAACGTTGACGGCACTGCGCGATGCCCAGCACTACCTGCTTGTCATTTTTTTCTACGCTGTCACCATCCTGCATCTCCCCATGGATGATGTGCTCGAAATGTTTGGCATCCTCGTGCTGCTAACACTGGGGATCAACCTGATTCTGGCTGACAGCGGGGAACATCAGCCCTGAGCAACAGCCAACCCTGCTGCCAGACTCGGGTAACGCAATTCCATCTTCAATTCGCGTAACAGTTTGTCATTGCTGATACGCCGGGATTCCTGCAAATACGACAACATACCAGCACTCATGGCTCCTTGTGCTTCAGCCATGCTGATCTGGGGCGGACGTGGCAAACCAGCAAAATCCGCTACCTGATTGAAATAAGCGGTCATGCTGGACGGGTTGCCATCGGTAGCATTGTAAATGGAGCCGGATGGAGCAACTTCCATCGCCCGCTTGCACACCATCGCCAGATCGTCGGCATGAATGCGGTTAGTCCACGGTGCTTCTGCCTCACACACGACCGGCTCACCCCGTTGCAGGCGCTCCAGCGGTAAACGATCCTGGGAATAAATGCCGGGAACACGCAGGATCACGCTTTCCCCACCAAAACGTGCCACCCATTCCTGCACGGCGGCTTCAGCATCCGCACGGCGTTTGGCACGGGCTGCCAACGGTTTCAGCGGCTCGGTTTCATCTATCCAGCGCCCACCGCAATCACCGTACACCCCCGTAGTACTGATCAGCACTACCCGATGGGGAGCCGCATCCACCCCCTTGAGGAAACGGCGAATGCGTTCATCCAGCTCCCCGCTCGGCTGAGGCGGCATGAACCAGTACACCAGTGCCTCATCCAGCGCAAAAATCGGGAAAAAACTGCCACGATCCACATCGCCCTTGCGCATGGCAAACCCTTGCGCCAACCCCAACTGGAGCGATTCCTCACTGCGTACCCAGCCTATGGCCTTGGTTCCCTCGTTTTGGTATAACCGTGCCACCCGGCGACCAATGTCGCCACACCCCATAATCCACACATTGCGGTTGACAATATCCATGAACAACTCCCGACTTGATGCAGGCAGTATAAACGAAATCAAACCCGGCAAAACCAAACGGGTCGAGGCTGGCAATGGCAAACGCATTCTGGTCTGCAATGTAAACGGGGAATTTTACGCCGTTGATGACCGTTGCACCCACGGTGATTCGTCGCTGTACCTTGGCTGCCTGAAAGGTGACAGGGTACATTGCTCACTGCATGGTGGCGAATTCAACGTCAAAACTGGCGAACCTGTGGCAGAGCCTGCCGATGTTCCGTTGCAAACCTATCCTGTCAGCCTGTTTGACGGGCGCATCCTGATCACACTCTAACCATGCGCCTGTTACGCCGCCTCATCCTGCTGCTGTTGCTTGTCATTGCCGTGCTGGTGGCGGGAATCTGGGCGTACCGGCATTTCATCCTGCCGCCTCCCCCAGGCAGCATCCTGATTCCCCCAACGCCGCAAGTGACACCTCCACCACCTGTCCTCAAGCCGGTCATTCCCCGGCATGTTGAAAAGCTGCTGGAGTCGGTTTACCGCCAAACGGAAGTAACCCGCAGCTATGACCCTTCCTACGTGCGCCTCAAATATCCGGGTGGCGATGTCCCGGAAAGCACCGGAGTCTGTGCGGATGTGGTGGTACGGGCATTCCGCGCCCAAGGTGTTGACCTGCAACAGGCACTGCATGACGACATGCGAAAAAATTTCAGGCAGTACCCGAAAAGATGGGGAATGAAAGCCCCGGATACCAACATCGACCACCGCCGTGTTTATAACCTGATGACGTTTTTCGAGCGGCAAGGCAAATCGCTACCTGTCACCTACAATGCGGAAGATTACCTGCCGGGGGATGTAGTAGCGTGGGATTTGGGCAATGGGCAAGGCCATATTGGCATTGTCAGCCATTACAAAACCCCGGACGGACGCCCGTTAATGGGGCATAACGTTGCCTACGGAACCAATATCGAAGACGCCCTGTTTTTCTGGCCAATTATTGGACATTACCGTTATTTCAATGCCCCGGCAGACACCAAAACCACCCGGCAAGCCCCCCGACCTTGAATTTCGGCACGGTTACGCACCTGCCCGACAAGACAAGCTGTATTTTTCAGCTTGTCATTCCCAATAATTTACCCCTATGATTGCACGCAGAATTTAATAAAAATGCGTATGCCAAACCAACTTGCACTATAGTCAGTCTTGGCCGCCAACGGGGTGGCCTGCCAAGGCGCAAATACCGGCTAACAACAGAGCTCAGAATGAATAAGAACAAAACCGATGCATCCAGCAAACTTCCTGTCGCCGTCACACACGGACAGATTGCCTATCTTTTCCGTCATGGCTCCATCTGGTTGTGGGGCAATCTGTTTGCTGCCAGCCTGTTTGTGCTGTTGCGCTGGGTGGAAGGCGAGCCGGACATGCTGCTATTGCTGATCTGGTACACTGCTGTCGTTGCCATCGGCATGGTGCGCTGGGCATTCGGGCAACGTTTTTTGTCAGCCCGCCATTATTCGGACGATGAGCTGGGCGATTTCGGGCAACGCTTTCTGGTGTACTCCACGCTGATCAGCGCCTTGTGGGGTGTTTCCGGTTTTATCCTGTTCTCGCAGCAGGAGCTGGTGCAAGCCATGCATGTACTGTTGCTGGCTGGAGCCGTTATTGCCACCATGCCAGTGCTGGCAGTGTCGCGTTTCGCCCTGTACCTGCAAATTGGCATCATCCTGTTGCCCACCACCCTCAATCTGCTGTTGCTAGGCGATGCTACCCACCAATCGTTGGCAGCCGCCGTGCTGGTATTGGCAACCTTGCTGGTCATGGCTTCGCGCTCCATCACCCACGTCTTGCAGGAATTGCAGGCAACACAACTGCAAATGCAGGAACAGGCCAATACCGACCCTGTCACACAGATTGCCAATCGCCGCTATTTCGATGCAATTTTCAAGACTGAATGGCGGCGGGCTGCACGTGAAAATAAAAACATCGCTTTGCTGATGATTGATGTAGACCATTTCAAACGCTACAACGACCGGCACGGGCATCACGCAGGCGACCAGTGCCTGCAAATCATTGCCCAATCCATCAAGGCTGTCGCCCGCCGCGCTTCGGATGTGGTTGCCAGACATGGCGGTGAGGAATTTGTCATCCTGCTGCCTGATACCTCGCTGGATGATGCAACAATTCTGGCAGAACGCCTGCGCAAAAATGTGGAAGAGCAACGCATCCCTCATTCTGATGGGGCGATTCCACGCATTGTCACGGTCAGTATTGGTGTTTCCTGCTGCACTCCCAGCTCCCCGCGTGACCAGCAGCAAACCTCCCCGGATGCCGAACTGGTTTACCCTGCCATGCTGTTGAGCGCTGCCGATCGCGCCCTGTACCGTGCCAAACGTAACGGTCGTAATCAGGTAGCTCGTGAAAAATGTGGACAAGCTGCCATCAAACTCAGCCTGCCCGCTGCCATCAACTCCAACGCTGCCTAATACAGATCACACAGAGATGTAAAATAAATATTTCGTAAATTCATAGTAACAATGGAAATGTTACCGAATCATTGTTGACTAACGTCATATTTTATTGTTATTCAAGGGCTTGCGGCATCAATATTCAGTTTACTTGACGGGGTTTTTTCTGCTATAAAATAGCCGCCACATCCGTGGTAAAAACATTTTCAAAGAAAAAACACAAAAAACAGGAGCTGAAATGCCATCCACACAAATGGCCTTCCTGACGGGCAACTTGATGAAAAACCTAACGATTACTTATTCATCAGCTATACAGAAGCGTGGGTAGGGGTTGTCATACGTGGTTCCAGACAAACAACAGGTCAGCGAAGAGCTGGGACGGCTGCTTGCCAGCCCTTCTTTTCGCGCACGCAAACTGATCAAGCGCTTTTTGCAGTACAGTGTTCAGGAAACACTGGCAGGACGAGGGGATCAGCTTAGCCAGTACACTATTGCCATTCATGCCCTAGGTAAACCGAAGGATTTTTCCCCGGTTTTCAACCCTGTGGTGCGTATTGAAGCAGGCCGCTTGCGCAAACTGCTGGAAGACTACTACGCAGCACCGCCGCCGGGTAGCACGATGAGCATTTCCATACCCCGAGGTAGCTATCAGGTAGAAATCAGCCCACTACCGGAACCTGTCCCGTCTTGCATCATTGACGACAACTACCCATCCAGGGTATCGGAAGGCCCGCGCCTGTTTGCCCACTTCCAGATCGCGGATGAACTTGCCGAACACCACCCGCCCCTCCTCTACAAACTGCGGGGTGATCTGCTACTGGTTTTGAGCCGTTTCAGAAACATCCGTCTGGTATCATCCGCCACCCTGGAACCCCGACAAATGCCGACCCGGCAGTTTCTCCTGCACTTGCAACAGACCTACCGGGCTGACTACCTGCTAACCTGTGACATGAATACTGACAAGCAGGGCAATCTCATCCTGCATTACACACTGGTGCATACCATCAGCGATGAAATTATCTGGGCTGATCAGTTTGTCCTGCCCGTCCAGCCAAGCCAGGAAGCCCTGAATGACCTGTATCGCTGGCTGGTAGCCAATGCCGTTTCCCTGCATTCGGGCGCAATCCTGCGCCATTGGTGCGAATACCAGCTTGCCCACCCACCGCTACCCGTTTCACAACAGGTGCTGATCCATTATGTGGCATTCCTGCGGGATACCAGCCGTTACAGTTTTGCCACCGTACTGGAATCCTGCCACCAACGCCTGAAAAACTTTCCCGATGACAGCAAGGCGCTGGTGATCTTGGCTCGCTTGTGCGGCTATGACCATGTTTTGCAATACAACCTGATCACCAATCTGGATGCAGAATGGACCCGTTCCGCCCGCATGGCGCTGAAGCTAGACCCCGGCAATGCAGAAGCCCATTCCGTGTTTGCACACAACTGTTATTACCGGGACGACTATCCCCTGTCGCTGGCAGAGCTGGAAACCGCCCGTCAGGCCAACCCGTTTGATACGGCCTGCGAATACCTTTATGGGCTGGGCTTGTGCCTGATGGGAGAGTGGGAGCAGGGGATTAGCCTGATCCAGCAAATTCTGGCGATTCCGTTTAACCAGCCATCCTGGTATTACGTACTACCCTTCCTGCACGCCTTTAAACAGCAGGATTACAACCAAGCCCTGCTGCTGGCAGAACGCATCCAGGATTTCGGTTACTGGGGTGAACTGGCGCGGGCGACCAGCCTCTACAAACTGGGGCGTACAGAACGAGCCATCAGCGAATTACAACAAATGCTGCATTGCAACCCGGCAATACTCAAGGAAGATACCCGTACCGACCAGCGCAAACTGTCTTCCCACCAGTCGCTGGCGGCAGTATGGGCAACCTTGGCAGAACTGCGGGCGCATCTGGCTGCCAAGCCCGCCTAGATCGGGGTACAATGCCGCTTTTGAGCCTGAACGGATAGCGTTTTTCTCTTGAGCAATAATACAACCATTCCCGCCATCCACGCCTTACGCAAGCAACTGGAAGCCTGTTTCGGTGCAGAGCGTTTTGCCCTGCGCCGCGCTTTATTCTCACTGGAAAAACAACCCTGTAGCAAACGTACCCTCGAATTGCAGGCACGCATGGCAGCTTCCAGCCAGAAACGCAGTCTGCGCCAGCAACACCTGCCACAGCCTGAGTATCCGGCAGAGTTGCCGGTCGCTGCCCGTCGTGACGAAATTATTGCTGCCATCAGCCGCCATCAGGTCGTGATCATTTGCGGCGAAACCGGCTCAGGCAAAACCACCCAGTTGCCGAAAATGTGTCTGGAACTGGGGCGCGGCGTGGATGGTTTCATCGGTCACACCCAGCCACGCCGTTTGGCAGCCCGCAGCGTGGCGGCACGGATTGCCGAGGAACTGAAAACACCGCTGGGGCAACAGGTTGGCTACAAGGTACGTTTCCACGACCGCTGTTCGCCGGACAGTTACGTCAAGCTGATGACCGACGGCATTTTGCTGGCAGAAATCCAGCAAGACCGTTTCCTCAACCAGTATGACACCCTGATCATTGACGAAGCCCACGAACGCAGCCTCAACATCGACTTTTTGCTGGGCTACCTGAAATGGCTGCTACCGAAACGACGTGACCTGAAAGTCATTATCACCTCCGCCACCATCGACCCGGAACGCTTTTCCCGGCATTTCAACCACGCGCCCATCATCAATGTATCAGGACGCACGTACCCGGTAGAAATCCGCTACCGCCCGCTGGTGGATGTGGATGGTGAGGAAGAATTCGAGCGTGACCAGACCGAAGCCATTCTGGATGCGGTTGATGAACTGGGGCGCGAAGCTCCCGGTGACATTCTGGTGTTCCTGCCCGGTGAACGTGAAATCCGCGAAACGGCGGAAGCCCTGCGCAAACACCATCCACCTGCCACCGAAATCCTGCCGCTGTATGCCCGCCTGTCCAACGAGGAACAACACCGCATTTTCGAGCCACACGGACGGCGGCGCATTGTACTATCCACCAACGTGGCGGAAACCTCCCTGACCGTACCGGGCATCAAATACGTGGTGGATAGCGGTTACGCCCGTATTTCGCGCTATTCCTGGCGGGCGGGAGTGCAACGCTTGCCGATCGAAAAGATTTCGCAGGCTTCTGCCAGCCAGCGCTCCGGGCGTTGCGGGCGGGTCAGCAACGGCATTGCCATCCGCCTGTATAGCGAGGAAGATTTCAGCAAGCGCCCGCTGTTCACCGAACCGGAAATCCTGCGTACCAATCTGGCAGCAGTCATTTTACAACTGGCAGCCCTATGGATTGCCGATGTTGAGGAATTTCCGTTTGTCGAGCCACCGGATACCCGCCTGATCCGCGATGGTTACAAGCTGCTGTTTGAACTGGGTGCGGTGGATGACGATTACCGCGTCACCCCCAGTGGGCATCAACTTGCCAAACTGCCGCTCGACCCACGTTTCGGGCGCATGTTGCTGGCAGCGAAAGACAACGGTGCGTTGCGCGAAGTTCTGGTCATTGTCAGTGCCCTGACCCTGCAAGACCCACGCGAACGTCCACTGGAGCGCCAACAGGCGGCGGATGAAAAACACAGCCGTTTCAAGCATGAAGATTCCGACTTCCTCGGCTTCCTCAAGCTGTGGGACTACTTTCACGAACAACGCAAACACCTGTCGCAGCGCAAATTCCGCGAACTCTGCCAGAAAGAGTTTCTCTCGTTCCTGCGCCTGCGGGAATGGCACGACATCCACCACCAGTTGCACCAGATGCTGGCGGAAATGGGGGCAAAGGAAAATGAAGCGGATGCATCCTATGATGCCATCCACCTCAGCCTGCTGACTGGCTTGCTGGGCAATATTGGCCTCAAGGATGAGGAACGCGAATACCTGGGGGCAAGCGGACGCAAATTCCACATTTTTCCTGCCTCCGGCCTGCGCAAAAAAGCTCCGCAATGGCTGATGGCAGCCGAACTGGTGGAAACTTCCCGTCTGTACGCACGGGTGGTTGCCAAAATCCAGCCCGAATGGGTGGAACAACTGGCCCAGCACTTGCTGCGCCGCCATTACACCGAACCGCACTGGGAACAGAAAGCTGCGCAGGTTGCTGCCTTTGAACGTACCGCGCTGTATGGGCTGACCATTACCCCACGCCGCAAGGTCAGTTACAGCCAGATTGACCCACCGGTGTGCCGCGAACTGTTTATCCGCCACGCACTGGTGTACGGCGAATACCGCACTTCTGCCGCTTTCGCTCGCCACAATGCCGAGCTGATCAGCGACATCGAAACGCTGGAAGCCAAAGGCCGCCGCCGCGACATTCTGGCGGATGAACAACGTTTGTATGACTTTTACGCCGAACGTATCCCGGCACAAGTCGTCAACGGGCATTCGTTTGAACGCTGGCGCAAACAGGCGGAGCAAAAAGATTCCAGACTGCTGTTCCTGAGTCGCGATTACCTGATGCAGCGCAGCGCCCAACATGAAACCAGCCATCTGTTCCCCGACAGTTTGCAGGTGCAGGGCATGATCCTGCCGTTGCGTTACCACTTCGACCCCAAGGCCGACGATGATGGTGTCACGGTGCGTGTACCGCTGCTGGGGCTGAACCAGCTTGCTGCCTGCCGTTTCGAGTACCTGGTACCGGGAATGCTGGAAGAAAAAATTACCGCACTGATCCGGGGTTTGCCCAAACAGGTACGCAAGCAGTTCGTGCCTGCCCCGGATTATGCGCGTGCGTGCATGGAATCCATCCAGCCGAGTGACGATGTGCCGTTACAGGCAGCAGTGGAACAGCAATTGTTGCGCATGACCGGCAGCCGTATTCCGCCCGAAGCCTGGGCAGAAGTCCTGCTGGACAAGCATCTGCTGATGCGCTTTGAAGTCGCCGACGATAGCGGCAAACTGATCCGCAGCGGACGGGATCTGGACGAATTGCGCGGCAGGGTGCGCGAGCAAACCCGTGAAGAACTGGCAGCACAACCTGTCCAGTCCATCGAGCGTACCGGCATTATGGGGTGGGATTTCGGGGATTTGCCAGAGACACACTGGCTGGAAACAGGCGGAATGAAACTGCGAACCTGGCCTGCACTGGTAGATACTTCGGTATCCGGTGTTGCCATCCGCCTGTTTGACAATGCGGCGGATGCGACCGCCGCCCATTGGCAGGGCGTGCTACGCCTGTTCCTGTTGGCGTTGCCCGCTGAAGTGAGGGATTTGCCGAAACATGTGCCGCAAATGCAGACACTGTGCCTGCATTACGCCGCCACCGGCAAATGTGAAGAATTGAAGGAAAGCCTGGCCCGTTATGTGTTCCGGCAGGCATTTGCGGATTACCTGACTATCCGCAAACAGGACAGTTTTAGCCATGCACTGGCTGAATGCCGCAAGCAGGTATTTCCGCAGGCACAGGAAGCTGTGCGTTTGCTCGCACCCTCACTGGCGCTGTACCACGACATCCGCAAGCAATTGAAAGGCAAGGTTCAACCGGCTTGGCTAGAAGCCATGAACGACATCAGCGACCAGTTGAACCATCTGGTCTACCCCGGTTTTCTGGACGCAATCAGCCCCGAGGAGTTGCGGCACTTTCCGCGTTACCTCAAGGGCATACAAAGGCGTTTGCAAAAACTGGCGGAGAACCCGACCAAGGACAGGGCGTTACGCTTGCAGATACAACCCTGGTGGGATCAGTGGAGAAACGCAACGGCAACCCGCAGGGAAAACCTGCACGATTACCGCTGGTTGCTGGAAGAGTTTCGGATTTCGCTGTTCGCGCAGGAACTGGGAACCGCAAGGCCGGTATCAGCCAAGCGGTTGGAAACATTATGGAAAGAAAGCTGAGCGATCACTGCGGAACCATTGCCGTACCCGGATTGCGCGGGTAACGGGTTGGGTAGCCGTAGTACTTTTTGGCAACTTCCGGTACTTTCATTTTGGTCAGCACCGTACCAATCACATTGGTACGTGCCTGCATCAAACGCTCATAAGCATCTTTCAGGCTGCGCTTGCTGGTTTGCCCAAACGCACTGACCAGCAGCGTGTTGTCAGAACGGTTGGAAATGATCAGCGCATCCGCCAGCCCCATGACCGGCGGGCTATCCAGCACCACCACATCAAATTGGGCGGAAGCCTCTGCCAGCAGGCTGGCAAAACGGCTACTAGCCAACAGTTCAGTCGGATTGACAACCGCATCCCCCGCCGTCACGGCATACAGGTTTTCTACGGTAGTTTCCTGCATGATCTCTGGCAGGGTATTGCTGCCACGCAGGTATTCTGCCAAACCCATACCGTTGCTGATATTCAGTTTTTCATGGCTGGCAGGGTTGCGCATGTCACAATCCACCAGCAACACCCGTTTGCTGGTATAAGCAAAAACTGTCGCCAGATTGACCGATGTGGTGGTTTTGCCTTCACTGGCTGAGGGACTGGTCACATTCATGATCAGGGCATGGTGCTCGCTGGGGGCTTTGAATAACAAGGTATTTTCCCGCAAGGAACGGAATGCCTCCAGCATGAAGGAACTCACCTTGTCACCGGAGGTTGCCAGCACATTGCGGTTGTTTTTGCCTGTCATGAAGGGAATAACACCAATCAGTGATACATCCGACAGGGTACGTTTGATGTCTTCAACACTTCTGAGGCGGTCATCCATCATATCAGCCAGAATGGCCGCCAGCAGCCCCAGCAGCAAACCGGCAACCGTACCAATCCCCAAGTTCAACAGGACATTCGGCTTGTAAGGCTGGCTGGGAACCGTAGCCTTGTCGACGACCAGGACGTTGCTCACGCCACTGCCTTCGGCAATGGACACATCTTTCATGCGTTGTAGCAAACCTTCATAGTTCTCACGGTTGGCGGTTACTTCACGTTCCAGCGTGTTGTATTCAACGCTTCTGTCACGCTGATCCAGCAACGCTCCTTTCTGCTTTTGCAATTCGGCACGTAACTGGTCTTCTTTCTGCTTCGCAGCCTGATAAGCCGCCTGCAAAGAGCCACGGGTAGTGCTGTCAATGCTGGAAGACTCACGGGCGATGTCACTACGCAACTGGCTGATCTGACGGCTCAACTGCTGCATTTCAGGATAACCCGGTTTGAACATCTGGGATTTTTCCTGATAGTCACTTTGCAGACGCGCCAGTTGTTCTTTCAGCGCCTGGACAGCGGGGTTTTCCAGCGTCCGGTCAGCCCCTGCGACGTGTTGTGACTGGCGGTAGGCTGCTTCTGCGGCAATCCGTTCAGCTTGGGCAGCAGCAAAGGCACGGTTGATTTCAGTAATACTTTGGGAGTTCAGTGATTCCTTGTACTGACCGTCAGTGGTAATGATGCCCTGCTTTTTGGCATAAGCCACCATGCGGTTTTCAGAGTCTTCCAAATTGACCTTGGCAGTGTTCAACTGGTCGGTCAAAAACTCCTTGGCATAAGAAGCAGCCTCGGAACGGCGCTCTAGGTTCATTTTGATGTAGTTTTCAGCCAGTGAGTTGGCAATGGTAGCAGCAGCCTGTGGACTCTCATCGTCAAAACTGATCTTGAAAATCTGCGAGTTTTCTACCGGCTGCACCAGCAAATACTTCAAAAACCTGTCTTCTTCCGTTTTGGGCTGTTGTGCTGGCAGTGGCTCACCTGTCAAGGTCTCTTTGACGCTGGACAACCAGCCATACAGCTTCAACTGCAAGCCGTCCTCATTGCTGAACTGCTGCTGGATACCTAGCTCTTCCATCACCCGCGCTGCCAGATTACGGCTACGCAACAACTCATATTGGGTCTGGTAGTAATCCTTTTCGTTGATCGGCGCACGCATGTTATCAGCATTGATGTTGAGGTCACGCATGTCTTCCGCACTAATCTGCAAGGTCGTGCTGGCACGGTAAGTCGGTGCAGTCAGGATGGTAAACAGGATGGATAACAGGAAAATACCGCCTGCTATGGCAAAAAACAGCCCCTTGCGCTGCATGATGCGTTTCCACAACTCGCCCATGCCAAATTCTTCAACTTTTTGCTTGGGTGCGGCATCCTCAACCGGGATATATTCAATAATCTGGCTATTATTCCCCGACCTGATGTCAAGAGCCTTTGATTGCTGTGTTATGTAGTAGTTTTCCATGGCTATTCCTCTGTCTCTGTTTCGTCGTCCTGCTGGTTTCTAGGATTCATAGATGTAACTTAATATTTCACGGGCAGCGCTAAATTCCTTTTTTTTGTAGGTATTCAAACCTGAAGTTGAGAATTCAATATTCTCGATATGTTCCACCACGTCACCCACATTCATGCAAACAGCGCACAACTGGCTGGAACCCACATAATTGGCAAGCTCCAACTGATGTTTGTCAGCCCTGTCGGTATTAGGTACAACCAAGACCCGTTTACCTCTTTCCAGCAGCATGAAGATGGTTCCTGCCCCGGCATGGGTAATGAAAAAATCGTAGTCAGACAGTTTGTCATTCAATTCCCGGTCAAATGCAAAACATTGCTTGTACTTTGGCTGATAAAGACCTTCGCCTGTTTGCAGCACAATGTCATACTTGTTTTCAATTTCACGATTTTCGTCAATATTCCGTATCAGGGAATCAAACCCGGTAGTACCGGTAATGACCAGAATACGGCGTTTGTTATAAGCGCCCTGCAAATTCTGCATTGTGGTACAACTCCTTTAAAGATTCATTTTGCACAAAGACTTTGGTACTGAAAGGGGAACAGGCTTTGCCTGACAGACTCTTACTGGTAAACCTGCACCAGTCTTCAAAAAATATGCGTTTCTTGATACCCAGCAATTTGCTGACCATGAAAACCGGAATACAAACACCAGGGCCAAAACCGATCACGGCATCGAAGCGATAAGCACGTTCTAGTTTGATTGTCAGCCATGCCGCCTTGATATAGGATTTCACAAACAAAACAGGATCAAATGCTGCATTCTTGTGACGCATGGGCGGAACGGTATGAACCTCGCCTGCTTCTTTCATCGTTTCCGAATCAGTAATGTGAATAAAATTCAAATCAGGATCAAGCGAACGCATTAGCTCCATCAGCCGTATGGCTTGGTCGTGATGCCCCCCCTCGCCGTACACGAGCAATATATTTAACTGTTTTTTGTCCATATACATCTCCCTGAATCCTGATCAAGGTCATCAATATTGCGAATTCCCCAGCCATCCTGCTGATATGCTCACCGAAAGGAATGGTGAGACACACAGCAATAAAAATTGCCATCATGATAATAATAAAATCATTATGATAACGACGGTACAACATCCCTACTATCGCCACATAAATGGCGATTAATGGAATATAAAAAAAGCCATACTTGTACAGATAACCAACAAGCCCCATATCAGCCGTATAGACATTCATGCCAAAATAGGTTTTAAATCCGCCATTGAACTGCAAGGACAAATGTCCATGTGGCATGAAAAAATCACGAATCACATCCCTGAACAGCAGGTTAAATTCCATGTTGCGGTAAACATCGTAGAAAAAAACCGGCTCAGCAAAAACATAAGCATACAGGAAGTACAAGAAATACAGCAACATCATAAAGATGGGCACAAAAAACAATGCCGCCAGATTCAAATGATCTTTTTTCAAGCGAATAACAACAATTGCCAACATGGAAATAATTGCAATAGCGGCAATTGAACGTGTCTGGTTAATAAACACCATGTACAACACCGTCAAAATTACTGGCAATAACGCCTTGCCAAATTTTCCTTGTGCCAGTAAAAAATAAACATACAAGAAAATCATGAAATTGCCGCCAAGAAAGCGGGTTGCAAACCGGTCATCCATTGACTGGAAGCCATCCAGAAAATGCTCTGTATGGGTTGAAAACCAGAAACCCTGGTTGCGCGGAATGAGTTCGTAAGCATTCAGAGCAGACCATATCAGACCGACGACAAACACAACACCCAGCACGCTCTCAATGTCTTCCGTGGAATAACTTTTTTTCCGCAACATCAACAGCGGTATAAAGTAGGAAAAATACAACAGGGTACGGCGCTCCTCCAGTATGCCAAACTCAAACGGCTGCTTGAAATAAAGGTATGAAAACAAAACCGGCACAATAAATACCATCAACGCCAGGAATGCAACATACCAATCAAACCGTTCCATGCGTTCACGGTGGAAAACTGCGTAGTAGGCAAAGAAAAGTAGGGATACTGCTGCGACCCCTTCCATTAAAAATGGAATGCCGTAACGATGGTCATCACTCAGAAAAAACAGTCCTGACAGCAATAACATTACCGATGCAAGCAACAACCTGTCAAAGTTTGATGCTGATATACTGTCTGCCGTTCTTTCAGAGGGCATCCTAAAAACAACCATTGCAGAAGACATATTCAGTAACCTTTATTTTAATCGTTAAAACTGTTTTTACAGGAAATCATCCCTGAGCCGTTACAGCCGTATCAGTCTGGATTGTCAGGGTTTCCCTGCTTTTTTTTTGCTTAAAAAACCAGGCAAAAAACGCTAGACCAGCCAATATACCTACAACGCCATTAACGACAATGCTGACCAAAGCATTCCCAAACAGGTTGTTCACCCACAGCAAGGCATAAACCGCCACTAAACCCAGCAATGTTGTCAGCACCAAACCAAACAGGTATTCATTCAGCCGATGTCCGATTTCGCGGGCAACCCACATAAACAGCAAAGGAAATGGCAATAAACTGAGGAACAAGGCAACCGCAACCCCGTTATAGGAATACAGATTACCCAGCGCAAACAAGCCAATACCGTAAGCCAACCCACTCAATACCAGCACAAATGCAATGAGCCTGGCTTGCCCGCTACCCTGCGCAGCCCAGTAAGCTACTGACAGGTTGGCATTGAAAAACGAAAACAGGGCAATAATCTGCAAGGTCAGAGTTGTTTTATCGGCAAACTCGGGGGACACCCACAAGCTCAGGAAATTACCACCCGCAGCAATCAGCATGACTGCGATCAAACCACTGATGAAAAACACCACATGGGTGGCATGGCGGTACAGATTCAACAACTCTGTTTTCACCTTCAGGCTGGAGAGTTCACTGAAACGCGGAAACAGGATGACAACCAATGTATTGACAATACCATTTGCCATTTGCACGATGGTGTAGGGAATCTGGTAATAGGTCACAGCATCTGTGCCAATAATGCCACCAATCAGCAGTTTGTCAGCCCTGGTGACAAGCGCAATGACAAAGTTGCTAACGAAAGTATATGCACTGAAGCTGATCATTCCCCGAAAAATCGGCAGGTCAAAAGCCATGCCAAACTGCACACCAGCAGGCAGCACCTTGCGCCCGGCAAGATAACCACTGCACAAGGCAATCGCTTGGATAAACACATATCCCCATAACACTTCATGGAGTGCATAACCTGCCAACAACAGTAGCGTAGTTAATACCACCCCACTGATATTGCCTGCGTTATGAATGACCGCCGGGACATCAAAACGGTGATAGGCACGGGAAACATTCAGGAAAAACTGGTTAATGTAGCTCAAAAACAATGCCAAACTGGTAATTCTCAGAGCGATACTGGCATCCGCTGCCTGCTGTGGCGACTCATACAAAAAACCTGCCAACGCCGGAGAAAACACAAACAAGGCCGTCACCATCAGCAGCCCCAGCCCCAGATACATCAGCAAGGCAATATCCAACACTGGCTTAACCTTGTGCGCCTGTCCGGTGGCTTCGTATTCCGCCACATATTTGATGACTGCCTGCCCTACCCCCAGATCGACAAAGCTCATGAAACCAATCAGGGAAATGCAAATAATGTATAAACCGTATTGGTCAACGCCAAAATATTTCAGCATGAGCGGGATAGTCAACAAAGCAGCCAATAATGGCAAAATGTAACCAACCCCGCTAAAAATGACATTGCGCCTGATATTTTTCATGATTAATTCCCTGTATGGCCTTATTCAGGATGATGCAGGGATAACAGTCTTGTGTCCCATAACAAGTGAAGCAAGGGCATACTTCAGAGATGAACGGGCAGCCTTGAATACCAGCCCGCCCCGTGTCTGCAATGGCAACGAACTGTTCATAGCTGTGACAAACAGTTCCCACCAGATTTGCGCCCCACGAACAGCCTTGTCCAGCAGGCGGATACGTGCCGCCTCCTTCATGTAACTGGATTCGGCGTAATAGCGGTACAGCTTGAGCGGCGCATCAATCGAGGCAATCTTGCCTCTGACAGCCACTTGTGCAAGAAAGGGCACTTCCAGACTGAACACCAGATTTTTCCATATCTGGTTCGGCAAATAACAAGCCTGGACGACCTCCGTCCGGTACATGCCATAGAAGCAGTCAAACAGCTTGTGCCCCGGATACTGGAAGAACAACTCACGCTTGTGCTCCCAGTCAGCGTCAACATCTGCCAGACGGATGGAATCCAACCGGTTCACCTTGACTGCAACCCCGTTTTCGGAAATGTATTTGAGATCAGCCATCACCAGCGCCAATTGCGGATCACGCTCAAGGCATTTCACCAGTTCGCTGACAAACTCCGGCTCACACAAGTCATCCGAAGCTGTCCACATGAAATACTTGCCACGTGCCGCTTTCATTACAAAATTGAAATTTCCCAGCAAACCCAGATTACGTGGCTGACGGATGTAGCGGACACGGGCATCCCTCGCGGCATAGTCCCTGCAAACGGCTTCTGTCCCGTCTGTCGAACCATTGTCGGAAATGATGATTTCAAAATCCGTGAAGGTTTGCGCCAATAGCGATTCCAGGGTTTTGGCAACCAAGCCCTCCCGGTTGTATACAGGTAATCCGATACTGACCGTAGGCTGCTTTTCTGCTGTCATTGTTGCTTCCTTTACAAGTCGTGTTAATTACTTGCTTGTGTCTACCGATTCATAATCCCTGATCTGCGTCAGAGATACCGAAGCCATATCCTCACCACGCCGCCATGCCTGATGCCATGACAGGGTATTTTCCAGCGCGGCAGGCAAGTGCCAGCGTGGCAACCACCCCAGTCTGGCTTTGGCTTTGGAACTATCCAGCCGCAGCAGACCCGCCTCATGAGGCTGCGGGCTGCCGTCGCACTGCCAGCTTGCTCCTGTCACTTGATTGCACAGGTTTTCGACAATCCAGCCTACCGAGCGGGCATCCCCTTCATCCGGGCCAAAATTCCAGCCTTCGGCGAAGCTATTACCCTCTGCATACAGTTTTTCTGCCAGCGTCAGATAACCGGACAAGGGTTCCAACACATGCTGCCACGGGCGTACTGCATGAGGTGAACGGATGGTGATGGGTGTTCCGGCATCAATGGCCCGCAGAAAATCCGGGATCAGTCGGTCATCTGCCCAGTCACCCCCGCCAATGACGTTACCGGCTCGCGCACTGGCCAACTGGATACCGGCAGTATTCATGAAAGAACGGCGGTAGGCAGAAGTCACCAGTTCGGCACATGCCTTACTACTGGAATAAGGGTCATAACCGCCCAGGGCTTCACTTTCGCGGTAAGGCCAGACCCATTCACGGTTTTCGTAACATTTATCAGTGGTAATATTCACGATGGCTTTCACACCCGCTATCCGCCGGGTAGCCTCCAGTACGTTGACCGTCCCCATGACATTGACCGCGTAGGTATCCACCGGCGCCACATAGGAGTAACGCACCAGCGGCTGAGCAGCCAGATGAAACACGATGTCTGGCTGAGCCGCTGCCATTGCCTGACTCAAGGCCGCAGCATCGCGGATATCACCGATGGTGCTGGCACGTATCCGTGCCGACACATTGCAGACATCAAAGAAACTGGGCGAAGTGGGTGGAGCCAGTGCATAGCCATGCACTTCCGCCCCCATGTCAGCCAGCCACAAAGCCAGCCAGCCGCCCTTGAAGCCGGTATGCCCGGTCAGGAAAACCCGTTTGCCTTGCCAGAATTCACGCTTCATGCCACACCTTCCAGGGCGCTTTGCCAGATACCCACAGTTTTTCCAGCTCCTGTTTTTCGCGCAGGGTATCCATAGGTTGCCAGAAGCCGCCATGACGGAAAGCCATGACCTGCTCCATTCCAACCAGACGCTGCATTGGCTCGGCTTCCCACATTTCCATGTCATGTGCCACGGCATCAATGCATTTGGGTGACAACACAAAGAAACCGCCATTCACCAGACCGTCACCGTGCGGCTTTTCTTCAAAACTCATCAGGCGGCTGCCATCAAGCTGTAACACGCCATAACGCCCGGAGCGCTCCACCGCTGTCATCGTGACCCAGCGCCCGTGCTTTTTGTGAAACTCAATGGAGGCGGTAATGTCAACATTGCCCACACCATCACCGTAGGTAAAACAGAAGGCTTCTTCGTCTTTCACATAGTCTGCCACCCGCTTCAGGCGACCGCCGGTATAGGTTTCATTGCCGGTATCGACCAGCGTCACCCGCCACGGCTCTGCATGGCGGCGATGCACTTCCATTTGGTTGTGAGTCATGTCAAAGGTCACATCGGAACGGTGCAGGAAATAATTGGCGAAATATTCCTTGATGACATAACCCTTGTAGCCACAGCAAATGACGAAATCATTAACGCCGTGTGCAGCATAGATTTTCATGATATGCCACAGGATCGGCATTCCACCGATTTCGACCATTGGTTTTGGTTTGACATTGGTTTCTTCAGCAAGGCGGGTTCCAAGTCCCCCGGCAAGAATGACTGCTTTCATGTTTTTAATTCCCTAATTTGTTTTCGCACGCGAATCATTGATGGAAATAAGTGTTTTGTTCCGCCCGCAGCCGGTCGCACAGACGATCTGCTGGCAGCTCCACATCGTCGTAAGTAATGGGGTAATCCCTTGGCACATCACGCTTCATGCGACAACCTTCCGACAACCCCATTGGCAACAGATTTTCGGTGTGGCAAACACTGGAATTTTCAGCCGCACCGTAACAGGTGAACCCGCCAATCCCGTCCAGCACTTCACCGGCCTTGAGGTCACGCTTGGCAAGGGTAATCACATCCACGACCGGCCCACCGATAGGTGCAACCGCAGCGTCGCCAAACAACACGGCACGCGCTACGGTCAGTGGCACTTCCAGGTGGCACAGGTGGTAAGGGGTGTAGAACACGTACAAGGGACCATCGCCCATCTTGTAATACTTGAGGTACTGCTGCTGGATAGGGTTGTCGTTGTAGCCCAGCACAAACACACCCGGTGTGCGCTGCGCCCCCAGCACATAATCCACCAGACCGGTTTCCAGCATTTCATCCAGCGGAAACAGCCCAGCAGAATCATTGACATCAGCACAGGCTGGGCCATACATGCCACGCTGACCGACCTTGAAGCCCGTCGCATTGGCGACAACCGCCATTTCCATGGAAATCTTGGTGCCATCGGCAAATGAAGTCACCATGCGGGGTTTTTGCTTGAATTGCTCAGCATAAGCCCGCTGGGTTTCCGGGGTACGGTAAGGGTCTTGCAAACCCTTGATATTGCCAGCCAGCACCGGACGGCAACCGATGCTTTTGACATAACGCAGCAGGTTCATTACCACGCCCGGCTGGTCGCCATCCACATTGGTCATGACCACACCAGCACGGTCTGCATACACTTTCAGGATAGGGCCAACCGTGGCATCCAGTTCCGCATTCATGAGGATGATGTGCTTGCGGTTTTCAATCGCGCTCATGGCGACATGGGCACTAAACTCCACGTCGCCCGTAGCTTCCACCACCGCATCAACATGACGGGACTGACACAGCAGTGCGGGGTCACTGGTGACTGCATACTTGCCTGCCGCCAGCAGTGTATCCAGTTGTGCAAGGCTGTGCGCCTGATTGACATCATCCACCCCGGCCTGCTGGTATGCCCGCTCTGCTTCCTCAAGGGTGCGGTTGGCAACTGCCACCAGTTTCATGCCAGGTACACCCTGAAGGATTTGCAGCGCCACACCGCGCCCCATATAACCTGCGCCGACAATAGCAACTCTAACCGGATTATTATCCTGTTGGCGCTTTGCCAAAGCCGTATCAACAATAATCATTTTTTAACTCCCCGCAACGAAGAAAATAACCGCAAAAGGCTGATTCAAAGAACTGGAACATAATCAGGCCAGTTTTTATCTTTGGGTGAAACTGCACTCACCGCCAACGGCCATTGAATCCCGAAAGACGGATCATCATAACGCGCCCCACGCTCACATTCGGGAGTATAAAATTCGGAAACCTGATAAAAGACTTCACAGTTATCCTCCAGTGTTTGATAACCGTGAGCAAAACCTGCCGGAACATATAACATCCGGTGATTTTCCGCACTCAGCTCAACACCAAACCATTGCCGGTGGGTCGGGGAATCCGGGCGCAGATCCACAATCACGTCGTAAATGCGCCCTTTGGTACAGCGCACCAGTTTGACTTCCTCTGCGGGTGCAATCTGGCGATGCATTCCACGCAATGTACCTTCAAACTTATTAAAGGAAAGATTGCTTTGTACAAAAGCAGTCACCAAACCATGAGCGCCAAATTCCTTCTGACACCAAGCTCTGGCAAAAAAACCGCGCTCATCCCCGATTATCTGGGGATCAATAACATAAGCGCCTCGCAAATAGGTTTCTTCAAAAATCATTATGCATATCCATTTGAGTTTCGTTGTTCAACAGCCCTTTAACGGGTGTTTCATGCATATATCCTGATAAAGCACACAAACAGCATAGACATCTTTCAGTTTATTAGCGTCTGTACACAGACTGACAGTTACGAAAGACCCGATAAAGGGCAAGACGTCCCTTTACACACGCTGAGAACGACTAATCCACTTTTTTCCCATACGTGCCAGACTGACCACGTACACAGAAAAACTGGCGAGAAACAATAGGAAAATGGCGGACTCACTCCAACCAAACATCGGCAGCAAGACACCGGTCAACACAAACAATAGCGACAGGCTACATATTTTTACCAAAACCAGATACCGGTTGGCATAACGCAGCAACAGCAAGTGGTGTAAATGCGTGCGATCTGCCTTGAATACAGGTTTGCCGTCATGCATCCGGCACAGCATGACCCGCACCATATCCATCACCGGGAAAGCCACCAACCACAACGCCGTTGAGGTTGAAAACGCAGGCTCTGCCCCCTGGCTACCCTTGACCAGCAACCAGACCACCGTAAAACCGATCAACATGGAACCGGTATCCCCCATGAAAATCTTCCTGACCTTCACAATCCCCATGTTTACAGCCAGATAAGGAATCAGCGCCACCACCATGAACAAGGACATATACAGGCTATTCACATCTCCCTTGAGGAAAAACAGCAAACCCAGCCCCAGAAACGTAATCATGGAATTGATGCCAAGCAAACCATCAATCCCGTCAATCATGTTGAATGCATTGATACCAGCCAGCACCGCAACGATGGTCAGAAGCACGCCACCATAACCAATGTACAGGTTGCCCTGACCAAACAGATCACCAACGTTACTGATGTGCAAGCCCGCCCCCACAATCATGATGAAAGCAACCAAGGCCTGTACCACCAGACGTACCAGCGGGGAAATATCCCAAGAATCATCCATGACACCCAAAACAACAATCAGGCTGCTGCACACCATATAAGTGACATAGCCATTACCGGGTGCAGCAAACAGCAGGATGCCCACTGCCAACCCGATATAAATGGATAAACCACCGATCAAGGGAATATGACCTTGATGAAGCTTACGCTGATTGGGCACATCGACCAGACCAAATTTTTCTGCCAATGGGGTTAAAAATAAAATTGATAATGATGACATAAACATTACCAATAAGGCGACACTTAAAAAACTCACTGCGACCTCCTGTCATTCATATGCATCATGACATATAAAACCAGTTTTTGACACGCTACCGCCCTTCTGTAACAAACAGACCACGGCTTAGAGGAATTAGCCATTAATCACTTTTTTGCTGATTAACTGACTTTAATAACGAACACATCGCAAGATGTAAAACCTTGCACAACTCACCACTGACAAGCGACCCAAAAGACAAAAGCGCATGACCCATAGACTTTCAGGGTCACGATTCAGATAACGGAAAAAGGGATACCACAAGGTTTTTGCCATTTGCGCCAAATTTCATCAAACTTCCGCACACCAAACTCACCTGCACAAGCCCCTCAAAGGTCTTATGGGTGCATAATTCAGTGTAATTGAAACATTATTTATTACACTCACTCTTCCCACGAATGGCGACATTTACGCTCCCAAAGGCAACTTATGCCACCATGATGCGTATAATCATGACATCTAAAAATAAACATTATCTATTTATAAAAATAAAATTTAACTATTGAATAACTAATCCTAATATCTCAGACACAGACTATAGTCGTTTTCAACGCAGTTTCCGTCAAATGTTTTTATTTGGCATTTGAATATTTGATTTGTACAAAAAACAATATCTCTAATAAGAGCTTTTCAATTACTTATGTCATCTTGCATCTTTATCACCAAACGAAAAACGATCGATAAGTAATCAATCACTTTAAGCGGATATTCGTTTTCTTATAGTCTATTTAACGATTAACGGTCTTTTTTCCTGACACTTGCTCATGCCTAACTCATCAAATACACTTTTGATATATGCCAATAATACAATCATTAAATTTAAAACGATCCACATAATAGGTTAATTTTTTATTTTACCCCTGATCAGATGGGTTCCTGCGCGAAATTTTCCACACAAACATGGCACACCCCAACCCAAACCCGGTAAACTAACGACCACAACGGAAGGGCAACAAACTCATGGAAAAACAACACTCCCGCGTGATTTCACCGCACAGTAACCAGACAGAGCAACGGGCAGACGACCATATCCGCCCACGCCGCCTGCGTGACTACATTGGGCAACCGGTAGTGCGCGAACAGATGGAAATCTTCATCGGAGCAGCCCGTGGCCGGGGTGATGCCCTTGATCATGTGCTGATCTTCGGCCCGCCCGGCCTTGGCAAAACCACCCTGTCACACATCATTGCCCACGAAATGGGCGCAAACCTGCGCCAGACTTCAGGCCCGGTACTGGAAAAGGCAGGTGATCTGGCTGCCTTGCTGACCAATCTGGAACCGCACGATGTGCTGTTTATTGATGAAATCCACCGCCTTAGCCCAATGGTGGAAGAAATCCTCTATCCAGCAATGGAGGATTTCCAGCTCGACATCATGATTGGCGAAGGCCCGGCGGCTCGTTCCATCAAGCTGGACTTGCCCCCCTTCACGCTGGTGGGCGCAACCACCCGTGCCGGTTTGCTGACCTCCCCGCTGCGTGACCGTTTCGGCATTGTGCAACGGCTGGAATTTTACAATACCGACGACCTTGCCTACATCGTGCAACGCGCTGCCGGGATCCTTGGTGCGACTATTGATGCGGATGGAGCGCGTGAAATTGCCCGCCGTTCACGGGGCACGCCACGTATTGCCAACCGCCTGCTGCGCCGGGTACGCGATTTTGCCCAGGTCAAGGGGGATGGTGTCATCCATGCCGGGCTGGCTGACAAAGCCCTCAATATGCTGAATGTGGATGAACAGGGTTTCGACCACATGGACAGGCGCTTGCTGCTGGCTGTCATGGAAAAGTTTGACGGCGGCCCGGTTGGGGTCGACAGTTTGGCGGCAGCCATTGGCGAGGAACGTGGCACGATTGAGGATGTGCTGGAACCCTTCCTGATCCAGCAGGGCTTCCTGATGCGTACCCCTCGCGGGCGGGTTGCCACCCGGCGGGCATGGCAACATTTTGGGCTAAATATCCCCGAACACCTTGGCAACAACACTCCAACAGAAGGCACGAATCTTGAGCTTTTCGAGTGAATTTATCCTCCCCGTCAGGGTCTATTATGAGGACACAGACGCAGGTGGCGTGGTGTATTACGCCAATTACCTGAAATTCATGGAACGCGCACGCACCGAATGGCTCCGGTCACTCGGTGTGGAACAGGACGCTATTGCACAACGCCTGAATATCCTGTTTGTGGTCGGGGAGGTCAGTATTCGTTACCGAAAACCTGCACGATTTAATGAGCAAATTTTTGTCATTACTGCTATAAAAGAGATGGGCAAAGCCACTATTACATTTAATCAGGGCATCTGGCGCGAAAAAACAGGCGGCGAACGCGAACTGTTGACCGAAGCTAGCGTCAAAGTCGCGTGCATCAGCAACACAACCTGGCGGGCAACCCCCATCCCAACCGAGATAAGGAAGCTATTTCAGTGACTACCGACCTTTCTATTCTGAAACTCATTCTTGACGCAAGCCTAGTCGTCAAAATCGTCATGGCATTGCTGGTGCTGGCTTCATTGCTGTCCTGGGCGCTGATCATGGCGAAATCGAGCAAGATCAGTGCAACCGAAACCAGCGTGGCACGCTTTGAAGACCGTTTCTGGAGCGGTGTTTCACTGAACTCCCTGTATGAAGAATTGTCTCAGAAAACAAACCGGCAAGGGCTGGAACGGATTTTCTGGGACGGCTTCCACGAATACAAACGTGCGATTGGCATGGATCCTGCTTCCCGGTTGTCACTGACGGATTCAGTACAGCGGGCGATGCGGGTTGCAGCCTCCAAGGAAGTGGACGAACTGGAACAAAACCTAGCATTTCTGGCAACTGTTGGCTCCACCAGCCCGTATATCGGCCTGTTTGGAACAGTATGGGGGATCATGAACTCTTTCATTTCACTGGGACAAATGCAGCAAGCCACATTGGGCGTGGTTGCTCCCGGCATTGCCGAAGCACTGATTGCCACCGCGATTGGCCTGTTCGCTGCCATTCCGGCGGTCATTGCCTACAACCGTTTCAGTGACAAGATTGACCGGCTGGCAGTCAGCTACGACAACTTCCGCGAAGAATTCACTGCCCTGCTGGAACGCCACGCAGCAGCACAGAGGAAACCGGCATGAGCACCACTTGCCGCCGCAAGCGCCGCGCCATGTCGCAAATGAACGTCGTGCCTTACATTGATGTCATGCTGGTGCTACTGGTCATTTTCATGGTGACAGCACCGATGATGCAAACCGGGGTGGAAGTGGACGCGCCGGATGCACAAGCCGAATCACTCAGTGCCGACAACCAGAAAGAACCACTGACGATTTCGGTCAACAAGGAAGGGCAGTTTTTCCTGGATGATGGTTCGGAAGTAGCCGCAGGCAGTATTACCCAATATGTTGCCGGACAGCTTGACCCCAAAGGCGAACGCCCCATTTATGTACGGGCTGACGGCTCCGTTGAATACCGTTACCTGATGAATGCAATGGTTGCCGTACAACAGGCCGGTGCAAAAAAAATCGGCTTGATGGCAGACCCTTCACCATCCGACCAACCTAAGCGTTAAAGGCTTGTAACACGGTTATGTGGAAAGAGTTACTGAAAAATCCAAGAGCGCTATTCTGGGCAATTGCACTGCATGTCTTGGCGGTATTGTTGCTGCTGCTCAGCTTCAAGTTTACGGAACGCCCGGAACCGGAAGCAGGCAACCCGGTGCAAATGATTGCATCGGAAGACGTGATTAATTCCCCAGACAAAGCCAAAACCACCCCGGACAAACGCCCGGAAGCTCAGCCCGAAGTAGCGGAAAAAGCCCCAAAGCAGCAGCAACAAGCCAAACCCGCCCCCACCGAACAAACTGACGCCCAACAAGCCAAAGCCGAAGCTGCCGAAAAAGCCCGTCAACAAGCTGCGGCAGAAGCCAAGCGTCAGGCACTGGTCGAACAACAGGCACGCGAAAAAGCTGATGCCGCTGAAAAAGCCCGTGAAACGGCTCGCCAGCAAACCGCTGCCGAAAAACGTGCAGAAGCAGAAGCCGAACGCCGCGCCGAAGCCCGTGCAGCAGAACGCGCAGCCGAAGCCAAGGAAGAAGCCAAACGGTTGGCAGTAGCCGCCGAAAAACGCAAGCTGGCGGAAGCCGAACGCAAAAAAACCGAAGCAGCCGACGCCGCTGCCAAAGCCAGAGCGGAAGAACTGGCAGCCGAAAAAGCCCGTGAAAAAGCTGATGCAGCCAAAGCAACTGCCGCAGAAAAAGCCAAGGCTGAAGCAGAAGCCAAAGAGAAGTCTGAAGCCCTCGCCCGCAAACTGGCAGAAGAAGACAAGCAACGCAAAGCCGCAGACGATGAGCGCAAACTGGCGGAAGAACGCGAACGCTGGAAAGCCGCTGAAGCCAAGCGCAAAGCCGAGGAAGAAGCTGCCGAACGCAAACTGGCAGAAGATCGTGAACGCTGGAAAGCCGCTGAAGCCAAACGCAAAGCCGAAGAAGAAGCCCGCCGGGCGGCTGCCGGTGGCAATGGCGGCTCTGGTGGTGGCCCCAGCGCCCGTGACATCAGTTCCGCCCGCACCGAATGGGGACGCAAGATCAAGGCACGGGTCGAAGGCCGCTGGGATCAACCCGCCGGAACAGCAGGCATGTCCGCCCGTGCCAGCCTCAAGATACGCCCACCCGGTTACATCAGCCGCCTGAGCGTTACCCAGTGTAGTGGCAGCAAACCTTTCTGTGATTCGCTCGTGTCCGCCATCCACCGTTCCGAGCCTTTCCCACAGCCGCGCTACGATGATATGTATGACGAACCGATAACCTTAGTTTTTTGAGTAAGCCATGAAAACGAAACTGATTACCGCTGTATTGCTGGCAACCGGCTTGCTGTTCACCTCCGCAGCCGCCCGTGCCGAACTGGTCATCCAGATTGATGGAGACCCAGGCCCTGATGAAGGAACCCGTATCCTGGTCGCGCCTTTCGGCGAACAGGCCAAAATTATTGAAGCTGACCTGCGCCGCAGTGGTCGCTTTGCCCTGATCAACCCTGCCAGTGTTGGCTCCCTGCAAATGGGGCAACCGTTGGATGCTGCCGCCTTGCAAGCGAGTGGGGCGCAATACGTGGTACTGGGGCGGCAAGCCGGTTCGCTGGATTTTGAAATCGTCAACGTTGCCAACGGACAACGCGAAGGCAGCTTCCGCATCCCTGCGCACCCCAACCAGCGTCGTATGGGACACAAGGCTGCCGACCAGATTTTCCAGAAACTGACCGGCGTGCGTGGGGCATTCGATACCCGCATTGCCTATGTAGCTGCCAACGGCCCGGCAGGTAGCCAGACCTACCAGTTGATCGTGTCGGATTCCGACGGTTTCAACCCGCGTACCATTGCCTCTTCACGCAAGCCGGTGATGTCGCCGAGCTGGTCGCCGGATGGACGCCAACTGGCTTATGTTTCCTATGAAACCGGGCGTCCGGCTGTGTACGTGCAGGATTTGGCATCCGGCGGCAAGCGCATGATTTCCGACCCCAACCAGTCGAGCATTTCGCCTAGTTGGTCGCCGGATGGGCGCTCCATCGCCATGAGTGTTTCCAACCGGGGCGATTACGACATTTTTGTTGCCAATGCAGGCGGTGGTGGCTTGCGCCAGATCACCAACACACGCGGGATTGATGCCGAGCCGCAATGGGCCAATGCCAATACCCTGATTTTCACCTCTGACCGGGGTGGGCAACCGCAGCTTTATCAAACATCTGCCAGTGGCGGCAATGCCAGCCGCATGTCGTTCGGCGGCAGTTACAATGCCGGGGCAAGTGTTGCCGGTAATACCATGGCGATGGTACGGCAAAATGGCGGTGCATTCCGCATTACCGTGACCGACTCTGCCACCCGTGAGGAACGCACCGTGTCACGCGGCACGCTGGACGAATCCCCCGCACTGGCTCCCAACGGTACAATGGTACTTTATGCCACCGATGCCGGGGCACGCGGCTCACTGGCGGTTGCCAGCGACAATGGCAAGGCTCACCAGCTCCTGTATTCCGAAGCCGGTGATGTGCGTGACCCTGCTTGGTCACCTTATCTGGACTAAACAAACCAACGAATAGCGAGAAAGAGTGTCATGAAAACGAAAGCATTAGTGGTCTCCATCCTGATGTCAGCCGCCTTGCTGGCGACAGGTTGCGCCCAACAGGGTGGCTCAGCCAGCGGCGGTGTTAACGCGGGCGGCGGCAGTGGTTACAACAGTGGCAGCACAGGCGGCTACAACAGTGGCTCCGGTGGCTACAACAGTGGCGGTTACAACAACGGTGGTGCGGGTGGCTATAATGGAGGTTCCGGCTACAGCCAGTACACACCTGCCGACCTCAAAAATCCCAGCAGCATCCTGGCGCAACGCATCATCTATTTCGATTACGACAGCGCCAACATCCGTCCTGAGTACCAGAACGTGCTGACTGCCCACGCTTCCCTGCTGTCCGCTTACCCCAACCTGCGGGTACGACTGGAAGGCCACGCGGATGAACGTGGTTCCCGTGAGTACAACGTTGCCCTGTCTGAACGGCGTGGTTATTCCGTGCTGGATTACATGCAAATCAAGGGTGTGCGCAGCAACCAAACGGATGTGATTGGTTACGGGGAAGAAATTCCGGCGATGTTCGGGCATAATGAGTCCGCGTGGGGCAAGAACCGCCGCGTCGAAATCAAATATCCCGGAGAATGATGCACATGTACAACAAGGTTAACCGCCATGCGCTGGCAGCACTGGTTGCTGCTACGTTGGCTGCACCTGTTCACGCCGCCCCGATGAGTGATGAGGCTGCCCTCCAGTTGTTGCAACGTATCAACGATATGGAACAGGAACTCAGCAATCTGCGTGGCGAAAACGAGCAACTGCGTAATGACCTGAAAGATTTGCAGAAAAACCAGAAAGAGGGTTTCCTGCAAGTCGATGAGCGCATGGAAAAGCTCAAGTCCACCAGATCGGAAGCAGACGCAAGCAAAAGTACGGCGACGACTGTACCTCCTTCATCCACCGACAAGGGGCTTGGTGACGTTGGCAAAACGGATATGAAGACCGACACGGGTAAACCTGAAGACAAACCGGAAAAGTCTGACCCCAACGGTTTCTACAGCTATGGCACGGGCAAACAGGATGATAAAAACGCTGGCATCGCCCGCACCGACAGCAAACCTGCGGACGACAAGGCAACAGATAGTAGCAAAAGCGACAGCAACAAGCCTGACGACAAACCAGCCGACAGCAAAACGTCTGACCCTGCCAAAACCAGCGATAGCAAACAGTCCGACCAACCCTTGCCTGCCAAGGAAGAACGCGCAGTCTATGACGAAGCCTTCAAGACCTTACTGAAAGATCCCAAGGCAGCCATTCCGGCCTTCCGCAGCTTCCTCAAGGATTACCCCAACAGCTCACTGGCAGCCAGCGCCCAATACTGGGTTGGTGAAGCGCTGTATGCCGAAAAGGATTACAAGGGTGCTGCGGATGAATTCCTGATCGTGCTGAAGGAACACAAGGGCAGTGACAAAGCCCCGGATGCCGCCCTGAAACTTGGCTACAGCTTCTATGAGCAGAAAGAGTGGGATAGCGCCCGCAAAACGCTAGAAGATGTGACTAAATTTTTCCCTAGTAGCGATGCCGCCAAACTTGCCAGCCAGCGGCTGGAGAAGATGAAGACGGAAGGGCATTAAGCCCTAACTCGATGAAAGAGCTGTTCGACACCGCCAGCAACTGGCGGTGTTATTTTTTACAGACACTCCATCTGTCTATAGTTGATGCCATCGCCCTAAATATCAAGTTACTTATACAATTTTTCCAAAAATATAATTTTTCATTTTTATGCAAAAAATATATTGACTTTCTTGAAAAACCCACTACTTATGAACTTGACTTTTTACACACAATAAACTAATATTTGCCACATATCGAAAACAGCAAACAACCAAGTTTACTTCAGCGATATACCGACTGTAAACACAGTTTAACTCACATTATGTATTTCTTTTGCAATTAAATTGTTGCACGCCAACTTATGCTTAAGATAATGCATTTTTAATAAATTCAAACCTAAAAAGGAAATATAAAACAATGAATGAAAAACTTATTTTTGCAACCAGATTAACTATTGATGCAGTGTTTTCAATTTTTAAAACAAAATTCAAAAAATTAAAAAGCCATTGGCGGCATTACATTTACACAAATGTATCATACTCAACACAACTTCAAACAGGATGGTAATATGAAATAATCATGAAATCTAAACAAGCACAATGCCGCTTAAAAGCGGCTGCTTGCGCAATAATTCAAAAAAACATTTTTTCAATATTGAACTTAACTCAATCGATCAAATTACAATAAACACCAAATCATCTAAACGACTCCTCTCTCCCTCGACGAATGCACATTTTCTAAACACAAGTTGACTATAAAGGGTTAGATGTGAATTAGAAAAACCGTATTTTTTGTAGTGACACATCGTATAAACCGAAGTATTGCCAGCTCATCGAAACAATCAATCAATCTCCACACATTATTCATGATCTTCCGCCCGCACATTTGTTAAAGTAACTCCCCACCGTGCCTGCAAAGTCATGATTCTTTGCATATAGTTATAAGGATGAATCGAGGCGGAGGATACGCATGTCTGAAAAACAGCCCCCAGAGTTCCTGCAAAAGTTGCAGCCAGAAACCCTGAAAACAGCGGCAGCCCGCCGTTTCGCAGACTTTTGCCTGCAAGACTTCCCCACCCACGCCAAGGCCGAAGGCTTTGACCCGCAGGTTTACGCTGACGCTGCCAGTCTGGTAATTGCCCGGCTCGAAGCTACCCGCCACATGGAGTAATCCCCATGATCATTACTGCACTGACAGCGGAAAACTTCCGCAAATACGAACGCCTGCATCTGGGCAATCTGCCTGAACGTGGCCTGCTGGCAGTAACCGGCGGCAATGAATCCGGCAAAAGCAGCATTGGTGATGCCATCCAGTTTGGCTTGTTCGGGCGTACCGACCAGTTAGCCCCGGAAGAAGCCACCAAACTGATCCGCTGGGGAACAAAACAGACCACGGTTTCCCTGAAACTGCGCCACCGCGAACACGAATACCGCCTGATCCGCTCCATCAACCAAGCAGGTGACACCGTAGCGACCCTGTTTTCCACTGAAGAAGGCTTGACCCTGGCGGATACCCCGGAAGCGGTGGAACGTCAACTCCAGTCGCTACTGGGCTACAATTACAAGGCGTTTGTGCAGGCATTTTACTGGAGCCAACAAAGCACTCGCGTCCAACAGGGCGACAGCGACAACCTGCGGGCATTGGCAGGCTTGCGCGAACATGCCCAGTTACGCGACCAACTGCAAAGCGAAAACCGCGAACGCTTGCAAACCATTGCCGACATGGAACTCCAGTTGCAGAGCAACGAGGCTGCCCTGGCAAACCTGCACATTGACGATACCCACCTGCCCCAACTGGAAACCGTCGGTGCAGCTTTGGAAGAACGTCAGCAACACTTCCTGCAACTGGCGCAAAAAGTCGACAAGGAAGCAGAGGTTTACCCTGCCAACCACGAACGTTTTCATGCCTTGCGCCAGAAATTTGAGCGCATCGGTTTCTGGACACGCATCTGCCTGCTGATCTTCATTGTGGCATTGCTGTTAGGTGTTGCCTTCCTGTTTGCCCCCAACATTGGCAGCACCCTGCTCGCCAGCATGGATGCCAGCCTGCGCGAAACCATCGGGCGCGTTTCCGTGCGGATTGCTTCCATCGCCGCCCTGATCAGCGCCATCCTGCTGATTTACGGCTGGTACATTGATACCCGCCGCATGGCTCCCCTGCGCAGACAGTCACAAAGCCTCTCGATGGCACTACACGAAGCCTTCCACCTCAGCAACACGCCAGCAGTCGAACAACTGGAGGGCGAAGCAGGCCAATACCTGTTGCAAACCCAGACCGACATGCCGGAACGCAGCAGTGACCACCCCGACATTGCCGTCATCCCCGAATGGGCGAAATCTGCGGAACGTTACGAAACCTACCCCAGCAACATCAGCAGCATTGCCGATGCCGTCAATATCAGCATGGAACAGCGTAACCGCGAATTCGGCAAATACCTGCGCTTCCTTTACGCCGACGTGGAAACCGAACAGATCAGGCTCAACCAGCGCGAACACATCCAAGCAGGCATCGACCAGCAGGAAGACGCGCTGGAACATATCCGCCGTGACCGGGTAGTATTCGACACCGCCATTGGTCTGCTGCAACGCAGCGGTGGCAGTTCCATCGGTCGTTTCAACCAGTTGGTGCGCAACCGTTGCACGGAACTGCTCCAGAACTTTACCGATGGGCATTACAACGCGCTGGAAATTGATGAGGATTTCGCCCTCAAAGTCATGTCGCCCAGCAAACAGGATTATCTGGATTTCAGCGAAATTTCTGCCGGAACCCAACGCCAGCTCGCCCTCGCCATGCGGATCGCCGTAGCCAATGCGCTGGCAGACACCACCCAAACCCGTAACCAGTTCCTGTTTCTGGATGAGCCGCTGGCCTTTTTCGACCCAGGACGTACCGCCAGCACCCTCAATAGCCTGCAAACCAACAGCAATGGCGCAGTCAGCCAGATCTGGCTAACCGCACAAACCTTGCCAGACAGTATTCGTTTCACCCAAGTGATCAATTGCCCGCAAGGTAGCCCGACATTGGAGATATAGCCCTTTATCCTTTGAGATTTATCAACTTATAATCTTCCTCGCGCACATTGAGAGAGGAGAGGTTATGGCGTTTGCAGACTTTGCATCGGCCCAGTCGTTCTTGCTGACGGCGGGCTTCGTGATTGCTTTCATCATGGGAGCAATCGTCAACAAAACACACTTTTGCACCATGGGTGCGGTTTCTGATTGGATCAACATGGGTGACACCGGGCGTTTCCGCGCCTGGGGGTTGGCGATTGGTATCGCCCTGCTGGGCGTGGTCGTGCTGGAAATGCTCGGCATGGTCAACCTTAACAGCACTTACCCACCTTACCGTAACGGGCAACTGATCTGGGCAGAAAACCTGCTCGGCAGCATCCTGTTCGGCATCGGCATGACCATCGCGGGTGGCTGTGGCAACAAATGTCTGGTACGGATTGGTGGCGGCAACCTGAAATCCATTTTCGTGTTCCTGATCATCGGGGTCGTGGCTTATTTCATGCTCAACCCATTCCCCGGTTCCGACAAAACCCTGTATTCCGTTCTGTTCTACCCATGGTTGAACCCGCTGGCGATCAACATGGGCAATTCGCAAGATCTGGGTAGCGTGCTGGCAGGTGAGGAACATGCGGTAATGGTACGTCTGGTAATTGGCCTAGTGCTTGGCCTGTTCCTCGTCTGGCTGGCTTTCAAGTCGAAAGACTTCCGCAGCAGCGCCGACTTTGCCCTCGGCGGCATCGTGGTGGGCTTGTGCGTGCTGGCAGCATGGTACGTTACCAGCAACATCAGTATCGACGTAGATGGGCAGCCTTACCCCCTGACCCAGTATTACGGTGAATGGGACATGCTCGCGGAATCCGAAGAGGGCAAACCGGCGATGGGCGTAGCCCTGGGGTCACAATCCTTTACCTTCATCAATCCGATGGGGCAAGCGGTCGGCTATGCTGCGGGTGGTTTCAATGCCGCCTTGCTGACGTTTGGCGTCATGGCTTTCCTCGGCGTGTTGGCTGGTTCGTTTGCCTGGGCACTGGTTAGCCGCACGTTCCGTATCGAATGGTTTGCATCCACCAGCGATGTCATCAACCACGTGCTAGGTGCAGTACTGATGGGGATCGGCGGGGTATTGGCAATGGGCTGTACGGTCGGGCAAGCCATTACCGGTGTTTCCACGCTGGCGATTGGCTCTTTCCTCGCGTTTGCAGGCATCGTGCTGGGCAGCGCCCTGACCATGAAGGTACAGTTCTACCAAATGATGTACGAAGACGAAGCCAGTTTTGGCAAAGCACTGATTACCGGACTGGTTGATCTCAAGCTGCTGCCGGAAAGTCTGCGAAAACTGGAAAAAGTTTAACAAAAGGGCTTGAAACCGGAAGTTGCTTCCGTATAATAGCGCCTTCTTCGGGACATTAGCTCAGTCGGTAGAGCATCTGACTTTTAATCAGGTGGTCGTGCGTTCGAGTCGCACATGTCCCACCATTTTTTGAAGTCGGTCTGCGATTCGCTTAGAATGCAGGCCGTGTGTCTGGTAGCAAACATCCGGTTATTGAGATATTCGGGCCTATCGAAACCACCGAGTAATCAAAACTCCGGTTTATCAGATCCAAAGCGGACGTGAGTGGATTCACGCCCGCTTTTCTATTTTTGGGCAACTGCCAAGTTGCACCCCCTATTCTCAGCCATTTCGGCTACTTAATACAACCCCATTTTGCTATTGTGTTACGCACAAACGTGCTGCAACCTGAACAGATGCGTGCCACGCAAGTGTAGCCTCTAATCCAGAGGCTACTTTATCAGCTACTTACAGTCCACGGATACCACCGTTTATCATCTCGCGCATACTTTCTGTATCAGACTCCACATAACCCAACGTGGTCTTGAGGCTGGTATGACCCAACATCCGCTGGAGGTGTCGCAGGTTCTGCCCACCCCGGTTTGCTGCTTGGGTCGCAAACGTGTGACGGAACCGGTGGGGACTGATCTTGACCTTGTAACGCAGTGATGCTCGTTTGAAATACCCTGTGACCTGCTCCGGGAACATCTGTTTACCTGCATAGTCCGGGTTGAACAGGGTGATGTTGAACACCTGCAATTGACGAATGGCTGCCACCTGCCCCACTTCCAGTTTCCCCAGCGTTTTATCCTTGACCACCAGTAATGCTTGGACAACCTCCGCAGTCATGGGGATATGCCACTCCCGACGTGTTTTACTCCCCTCTGCCCGTAACAGGATACGTTCATGGCGGAAATCCACATCAGCCCAAGTCATGGCCACCAGTTGCCGCCGCCGCATTCCTGTATAGTACAAGGTTTTAAGCACCGCCTCCCAGAACCAGGAAGGGCGATTTTCATCCGGGTACTGCCGGATCATACTCAACAGACTGAGAATGTCCACATGCTCGGCTGTGTGCTTCAATCGGGTATATTCGGGCACATAACTGACATGCTGGAACGGGTTGGTTTCCAGCAGACCACGCTTGTCCGCAAGATTAAACAACGTGCGTAACGCACGCAGGTAGCTGTTGACGGTTGCCTCAGCAGCCCGCGACTTGAGCAACGCTTTCCACTGGAGCAGCAACTCGTGCGTCACTTCCCCAACCTGGGTGCATTGGGTTTCGCGCTGGAACAGCGCCATGACATTTTCACAATGTTTGACGGTCGCAGGAGCCGGGTCGCTTTCCCGGACATACAATGCCAACAAGTCATTCAAATCACCTAACATTTGCAAGCTCCTCTTCACAAAAGCAGTGATTTTCACTGACTTATGTTAATGGAGTGTGCTATGCAACTTACAATCAGTCCCTTGATCCTGAAAAAAGTATAGCCAAGGTTTCAGCCTTTTGCCGACTATTCACAACCAGTGTTGACGCCCTCGCATGGCCTGCCTAGCAGTATGCCGCTGCCTAGCTGTCACCATCCCTGACACCTGCCCATCCAGCCCAAAACGTACCCCACCCTGCATTAATCGTTCCCAGTAGCGGGTTCGGCTGGTATGCCAGCGCAGAGTTTTATGGATGACCCGTTTTGACCATCTCTCTTGCACCCCATGCACAGCCAAAAGCGCATACACATCCTCAATCACCCCGATCCGCAGCGGCAAAAAATCCCGCCATACCGCCGAATGCTCTCCCAACCACTCAGCAAGTTGGCAGGATGCCTGATCTGACAGCCGTGAAGCCTCCTGTTTGGCTGTAGTGGCCTCAACCGAAGGTTCCGCAACAGGTACTGTTACAGGCGTATCGGATGTCCTGGTACGTTTAAGGGTTAAGATAGGTCGTTTCTTGTCCATGCAAAAAGTGTAACGCATGGTGATGGAAAGGTCATGTTGGGATGGCTGGGATTGGAAGGCTCACAAGAAAAAGCCTGCTTATGCAGGCTTTTATAAGTGGTTTCCATAAGTAAGGTCTAAGCGGCTTTTTGTTGTTTGCTTTGCTCAATCAACTTGTCCAAGGACTGATTGTACTGCTTCAAAGCATTTCTCAGAGCACGCACTGCTTCTAGCGTTTCCTGTTTGGTCATTGACGTAGCTCCTCTTCATTCATCGGGTATCTAATAAGCGACATAACCACTAGATTAGACAATACTAAATTATCATAGCTTCTTTCTTCAGTACAGAGACAACCTGATCAAACGCACTTTTATCTTGATTAGCCAAGGCCAATGTTAGTTCTCTGATGTGCAACACATACTGCCTAACGTTGACTATTTTCAAACCACTCTCTGGAGAAAAATCCCCATAAACCACCAATCTATCAATAATCGGCACGACCATCTCATCCAAAGTTCTCGACATCTGATGAATGTTAGGATCTGGAATATGCATCAACTGAAAACCATATATATTTGAATGATTTATGATCCTGTTACATGTATGGATCACTTCTTCATATATAGCTTTTACCTCATCGTCAATCAACGAATCTTGTACGGTACGTAACTCCACAACTGTGGACATAGAAATAAGTCCCCTAGATAAACAAAGCACGTAAATTTATAATGCCCCATGCGCCATGTCAACCATGATTACCACCTCGTCTACCAGCAACTCCTTATCCCCCAGCCACAACCCCATCTGGGGGTGATGGCGATATTTGCTGAATACCATTGGTTTCATACTGCCACCCTCCCCGCCTGTGCCTGCAACATATCCCGCAGCCGATACCACTCGGCTTTCTTGACCTCAATCTGCGCCGTGAAACTGTCCCATGCGTCGGAACCTTCCTGCTGGGCTTTCTGCAACCCCTGCAAGGTTTTAACCTCATTGCTGAGGTTGCTGAGTTCTGTTTTCAGTAAAGCGCCGTTGTAGCTATCCCCTTGTGCCTGCCGCTTGCGCCATTCCAACGCAGGTGTGCGGTCAAACGTCCCCGTCCGGGCGGATTTTGCCAACCAAACCAACAAGCCGATGTTTGACTTCTTGACCTCTCCATTAGCCATCTTCCATGCCAGTGCGTCCAGTACCTCCTGTGCCATTTGGGGATGCAGTCCGTCCAGTTTTTTCGGTGCTTCGGTGAGTTCCTCTGCTGTCAATGCTGCCGGGTATTGCAGGGCTTCGGCAGTGATCCCGCTGGCTTGGCTAGCAGGGGCTGGTTGTCCACCTGCCGCAGCAGGTGATGGATGCTGGCAACGGGCTGTTGCCGCTGCGTATTGCTCCCAAACCTGAAAATCATCATCCCCATGCCCGACCAAATCCCAATGCGCAGTCCACCGTTCTGGAGAGGTTTCTTCACTGGCAGGGTTTGGGATGGTAGTGGTTTTGTCTTGTCTGGGTTTTATATTGTCTGTTACCAAAATCCGGGGCGTTTCAACCCGACTTTCGGTCAATGCCTCACCGGATTTCGGTAAGCATCCCCCATTTTTAGGCAAGCTGTTTACCAACTGTTGGTAAGCATCTACCAGATTTTGGTTGGTACTCACCAACAGTTGGTTACTTTCCGCCAGCCGCTGGTTTGTCTCCAGCAAAGTCTGGTGTGCCGCCTGTAGTTGCTGATAACGTGTCTCCAGTAGCGCACCGGCTTCGCTGTTGTCCTGCACCGTTGGCGTGTGACCCATCCCTTCCCCCGCCATGTTGTCTTTCAGGGCTGGGAAGGCCGCACGGTTACTGCCAGATTCCCCATCCACCAAAAACCGTTCAGGGATGCGGTAAACCGTACCGTACCTGCCTTTGCCTGCAACCGTCACCAGTTGGCTGGCCTCCAGTCCGGCAACCGCAGCACGAGCGCGGTCACGGCGCAGGCCAGACAGTTTTTCCAGACGTGAATCGGCAAGATCATCTTCCACTTTGCCATAACTGACGGTCTGCAACAGCAATGCCAAGAACGCTGTTTGTTGTGAGGGGGTCAGGCCAGACTCCAAAGCAGCCTTGATCCATTGGGTGACAGGGTTCATGTTCAATTTATCCTTTTTCATAGGCAATACTGACCCGTCAGGCCAGTTGCTGACCTGAACGGCATTAATAATCAGGGTTTCCAACGAATGGGGTGTCAGGGTGGTTGTTGTTTCACCTGGTCACTTCCTGCAATAAACGCCCGTATCTCCTCCCTTGCCCGTTCGGCTTCTGCTGTCGTGCCATCGTCATAAGCAGGGCACTCCCTCGCTGCGGTCAGTGCCACCCAACTATGGCAGTTCGGCATATGCAAGCACTGTGAACAGTTGCGGTTCCAGGGTTGGGGGGTACTGCTCATGGCTCCCCTACCCCGTACTTCCGGGCAGCTTCTGCCGCATCCAGTGGGTGGCAGGCATCCCCGGTACATTCAAACCATGACAGTCCGCACCCACTGTTGGCTGACCACACAGATGTGGGGTGATCAGCCAGGTAAAAGCTGTCGGCTTCCATCTGAATGGATCTGGGTGTACCGCAGGCAGCGTCCAGCAAGGTGGCAATGGTGTGGGTATAACGGTCAGCAGAATCGGAACCTTCCGTAACAGGATCAGCCCTGCTGCTTCCCGTGTCAGCCAATACGGCTACCGGCAGGAAACCCAGGGTGGCAACCGCAAGAAGCACTGCTATCTTTTTCATGTCATTCCCTTTCATATCAACCTCGTTGTTGTGTGTTTAGGTGTTAAAAAACATTCAATAATTGCTAGGGCATTCAACCCCAGACTTCTGCCATGTCTTTGGCAAAAACCTTCTGGATCGTGGTTTCAAAGCCGTTGTACTTGCCCTGCCAGTGCGACAGGAAAACCTTGGCAACCGCAGCAGCGGACAAACCGCTTTTCAGGGTGTAATAGGGACGCTGGCGACCATCTTTTGCCGTTATGCTGCCGGTATTGAAATAGTGGTCACGCACGCTGCCTGGCAGGTTGTACCCCATGCTGTTGATGACCGTGCTTTCCTTCATTCCGGCTGACTGACCTTGTGACAAGCGCCAGATGGCTAGGACGACCGGCAAGCCTTGTTGGTGCGCCATGTACAGGTAAGCACCTTCCACAGGCATCGTGCTGACCATCCCGCGCTTGTTGTCGCGTGCCAATTGGGCAGTGGCAGCGGTGGACTGGGATAAATCCATCGTGTTTTTCACGCCATACGCTGTAGCGATGGCTGGCATCAACTGATACCAGCCGGAAGCACCAGAGGCATTGAGCATGTGCTGACCCAGTGCCGATTCAATCTTGAGCATGGTGGCCATGTAGCCACGCGGCAGACCATGCTGTTTGCCGACCGCTTCTACCCGCTTGATGATGGCAGCGTCCGAGAACATGCCCGCCATGGCAATGTGACGGTGTATGGCAAAACCATCCATACCTTTAAGGCTCAGGCGGGCGCAATAGGCCAGCATGTCCTTGCCAAAACGCGAGTAGCTGGCCTGGTGTTCAATGTGCCAGGCTTCCCCGGAGGGGTTGTCCTTGACAAAGCCATGCTTGACCAGCAGCCCCAAGCGGTGCAGTTCTGCCACTTGGGGTGATGACCTGCCCTGCCGGTCAATGTCCACGGAGTAGCCATGCTGGTGTTGCGACCAGCCGGGTTCGGCTGCATCAGCGCCAAACTGGGCCTTGACCCCGACCTGATAGGCTGCGCTGCGGTAGACCGAACCAACATTGAGCTTTTTGCCGGTCTTATGGTGATATTCCACCACCATCGCATAAAACGCATGTTGGGCAGGCCCCGCCATGCCCGTGATGGCGGTAGTGAAATCTGTCCCGCCGGTATAGCGGATGACCTTCTGGAGTTGTACGAGCTGGGCAGCATTCAGGCGTGGTAGGAAGTCACGGGCTTTGGGGTCAACCGGGGCGGCACTGCCCGCTATCCCTGCCTTGGCATCAGGCAAGGTGGCAACCGTATCCGGCGCTGCCGATACCGCCATCCCTTCCAGCAGGGAAGCGAGGGACTCAAATTCGTCGGCAGACAGGGCGTCGACCAGTGAGGCTGCCAGAGTGGTTCCTTGTGCAATAGCATCCTCAAAATAAGCCGCATCATCACGTACCGCAGCGGTGGTAGTATTTTGCACCAGCTTTGCCATCAACGCGGCAGCAGCAGGGTACTGGTTCTGTACCGCCAGCAGTGAACCTGCGAACATGATGGTTGCAACACGCCACATGCTCAGCCCCTGCCTTTTGCCGCTAACGGTTTGGCTGCGATCACAGGGGCAGGTACTGGCGGCTTAACAGGTGCGGGTTTACTGGCACTGGTCGCTGCCGGGCAATCCCAGCGCAGGCTTAGCAGCAGCAAGGCCAACGCACACCAGACAAAGACCCATCCCAGCAACCAATTCTCCCGCCCTAGGGTGATGGACAGATGCAGAGGTTTGTCCCCCAGCAGGATGCCTAGCGCCAACCCGGCAAACAGGAAGCACACCATCAAGGCTGTTGTCCTAACCAGGTTAAAGAGTGGGTTCACGCTGCCTCCCTTGACTGGTGTGTATCCGTTTGCCGTCATCCTGCATCCGCAGGTAAGGCGCACAGGCCAACGCCAGTAACCAGACCACGACCAGACAGGCAATAGCGCTCGCCCCATAAGAGAGCGTGGCTGTCTGTTGGTCTTGTGCCCAACTCGCCAGCGCCAATAAGGCAAACACCAGATAAGCGATCATGACCGCTCCGGTCAGCCATTCCGCCAACACCAGCCAGACATCCACCAGTGCCAGCTTTTCTAGCCATGTTTTTTTGTGCATCACACGCACTCCTTTTTGATGCAGACAGTGACGCCAGATAACGGAGCATCCCCCTTCTCCGACCAGATCAGGGCATTGCCACCGCCGTTCAGACGATCACCCTGGTTGCCAGCACCCGTATGCAGGCTGGATTTTGAGGGGGTTTGGAACTGGGCAGGCTTGCCCTTGTTGACCTTGACAGGGGCTTCCCCCATCAGGCGGGCTACCCATGTGCCTTGTTGGGCGGCACGTTCTTGCGGCTTGGGGTTGCGGATGTAGTTGTAATAATCGGCCTGCACCGCCTGCCCCGGCATCAGCCTGCCCACCCAAGTGGCAGGGACAGGTGCCGGACGTGTGACGGTTCGTTGAGCCACCTTGTTGGCTGGCGGCTTCGTGTCACCTTGACTCGCCTGTTTGCGGGGGTGGGCAGTTTGGGAACCTTGCTGTTTATGGGGGGTGGAACTACTGGCTTGTTGCCGCACCATCTGGATGACAGGCTTGGCAGCAGACGATGAGGCAGCACCAGAGGGCTTGCCCATCACAAAAGGTCGTGTTTCTGCATCGCTTGCCTCGGCAGACGACACCAGCATCACCGGGATGGCTGCCAGCGTGTTGATCTCACCCTGCCCCGCACTGCTGGTTAGCAGTCGGGGGGAACCCGGCATGGACTGGGTGGCTGTTCCTGCTCGGCTATCCGAGGTTTTGTAGACAGACTTGCCACCATCGCCAAACGGGTTGAACCCGTTGGATTTGCCATAGTCCCAGACGTGGTACATCGCACCGGCAATCAGCGCACCGACACAGCCCCCTGCCACAAACGTGCCGAAGGTTTTGATCCGCTGGACAGCGCCAGTCTGTACTACTTGATGCTGTGCTTGAATATTCATGTTCATGGTTCCTGTCTCCTGTCAGTGGAATTAGCCGCACGCCAGCACGATGTCGATGTCCCCGCCCGATCTCAGGGTGAACGACCGGCTGCGGTTGGTTCCGTTACACTCCAGATGGGCGCTGTAGTCCCCACCTGGCAAATGGAAGGTGGCGCTGTGGGAGTGGGTGCTTTTCACCACCGCATCACCCTGCTTCACTACCCAGCTCACTGCCTGCATGGCAGGACCATCCTTGATGGTGGCCACCAAATGCAGGGCACCTGTTTGGGCGGCATTCGCCTCACGGCTCCCCAAGGTGATGACTGTCAACGCTACCGCCACACCGAAAGCCAGCAGGCCATTGGCAATTTTTTCCCCTGTTGTTCTGTTCGTTTTCATGTTGTTGTCCTTGTTATGTTCTTCGTTCGTGTTTTGTTCGCACCCAACAGGCAATACTTGCCCGTCAGGCTTAAAGCCCTGTTTTTTTGGATGAATGAGAAATGGGAGTCAGCCTGACGGCTGGTCAGTGTCTACCCATAGGCATGACCTTGCAGGAATTGCCGGAAATGCGTAGGCAGGAAGTGGATACAACGGTGCAATACTGCCAACAGATCGCTTTCACTCATGTGAAATGCCTGGGCCAAATTGCCAAGTTGCCCTGTTTGAAAAGGGATTAAGATGTTAGGATTCATGGCTAACACCTTTGTCAGGATTGGCTTTTTCAGGGGAGTCTTTGCTAGGGTCGGCTTTTAGCCCCAGTGCAATCGCAGCCCGGTGGGATTCACCACGCAAGCCAGGGGCATTTCGGTGCAACAAAGCATTGACTGTACTGCGGTTGAATTTATAAAGACGACACCAACCTGCAACAGTCGTGCCTGTAGCCCGGAAGTTAGCCAACACCTGTTCAGGGGTCAGTAAAGTTGGGTTGGGGGACGTGTCCATCCTGTCGGTTCTCCTGTCCAAATGTGTTACGTTGTGGCTAGTATTTATCTTTAAAGATAACAAGTCAAGTAACTTAAATGATATTTCGAGGAAGAATGACAGAAACAAGCATCGGGCAGCGCCTGCGCGAAGTGAGGGGAACTCTAACTCAAGCAGAGTTTGCCGAACGCATGGGGGTTGCGAAAATAACTATCACCCGTTACGAAGGTGACGCATCTGTTCCAGATGGTAATTTTCTTTTAAAGTTAGAAAATCTGTTTCAAGTCGATCCTGCATGGATGCTTTTGGGTAGAGCCTTGAGTAACGACAGTCATATAAACTCAGAAGAAGCTGCCCTTTTGACAGATTATAAATCTATTAGCCCATCAAATAAGGAAATTGTTCGAGCTATGATTTCTGTTATTGCCAATCTTGAGAAGGAGAAGGGGGGACGCTAGTAGAAATTTCATTCTTTGGCGATGAGAAAATGTGCCTCGCCAGTAAGGATGATGGCTTCCTGCCTTTCGCATCAAAAATTTTCATGTCGCCAAAGACCATGAAACTGTGTTTTGCCCTTGAAACAGCAACGTTCAACATGTTGGGGCCAGCATCAAAGAAAAACTGCCCGCCAGTTTCGTGCTTAGAGTAAACAGGTGAAAAGATTATCAGGTTACGTTCAGCCCCTTGAAGAGCGTGGACAGTACCAACAGTGATGTCATTTTTGTCTCCTAGCATTTCTTTTAGTTCTGATTGGATAGCTGTCTTTTGCGCACCAAACGGGGTTACTATCCCCAGAATCTTGCCAATTTTTTCCCCTTGGTAGTGCTGTTGGATTTGTTCACGGTTCGCTGCAACCCAAACCGCAATAGCCTTTGCTTCATACCTGTTAATACGGCTTCCCCCTTGGCTTTGTGATTTCCCATCAATATGTAGGTAAGCCATGGGCGGGAATAGTGGGGTAATCTTTGCGGAGGCATGAGCAGAACCCTGCTTGGGTTGGAGAGTGCCCTTGTAACATAATTCGCTACAATAGGCGATGATCTCGTCCCAGCATCGGCGGTGTTCATATAGCCACATACCCCGATCAAGAGCTTTGTTGTCGTGGTGCAATGTGCTGTGTTGGGACATTTTCATGACACTACCCGCTGTCGCTGTCTTTCCTTGTAGGTCTAAGGCTTCCTTACCCTGCCTTTCCGCACACGGTGCAGCCAACCCGCAGGCAACCAAGTTGCCAATATCGACGGATTCCGGCAGTGACCAGATAGGTTCTATTTGCTGAGTGTCTCCAATAACCAAGGCTCTTTTAGCTAGTGCAAATGAGGCCGCCGCCAAATCAGGCGTTACCTGTCCTGCCTCATCTATGATCAACAGGTCAATGGTGTTGTAAAGATAAGTATCCGTGCCACTCCACGCCTTCATGGTTTTAGGCAGCATGTAGAGCGTCGAGACGGCACAAGGGGTCAGCATCATGCGTAGTGCCCATGTTTTTTGGATATGCTTGCGGGATTTGCTGCTGCCCGTTCCCCCGGCCCCACTACTTGTCAACACAGGAACACCAGTTTTCCCTTTTTCAGTCAACTCCTGTAAGAATTTTTCGGTTTCTTCCAACCATACGCCCTCCCAGTAATGCGTGGCTAGGCGGAACAGATCAAAACGGATTGTTTTGTCCGCCTGATCTTCGATGGATTGGATTTCATCTACGGCTGCCCAGCCCGGATATAACTTGTCCAGTTGTCCAAGATGAGTTTGCCATTCCTGCTGGAGTTGTTGATGCTTGTCCCATACGTTAAGTAAATTTTCGTAGTTCAGTGCCGCCCTGTCTTGCTGACCCGATGTAGACTGTTTGTATGCCGAAATTCGTTGGTGGATTTCGGTAAATTGGCGTATACCGTCCAAGACACCACCATCACATCCATTTTGGATGATGAAACTGATTGCCCTGTTTAACCGACGTTCCTGAATTGGGCGCAGCCATCCGAACAGGGATGACACTAGCACTTCCGATAAAGATTCTGTTTGGTGGAATGCCCGTAGCCTAGTATCCAGCAAGCAGGCAGTTCTGTACCGGGCGGATGCTGCATCTTTCCGCTTAAGGGCTTCTGATAGCGCATATTGTGGGGTATTCCCAAGCTTGGTTAACACCTCCGTTTTAGCATCTTCTGCCTGTTGCCATAGGTTGTATGTTTGCTCTAATACATCATTCAGCCCCACCATTTTCTGTCTAATAGCAGAAATTCCTTGGCTGACGGACAGTAAACCATTACCAAAAGCCGTAGCAGCACATTGAATGTAGTGGATTTTCGCCCTATCAATGTATTCTTGTTGCTCGTATTGATTATTCATGAGTGATTCTGTCAAGTACCCGCGCTCAACAGCATCACCTTCCTTAGCTTTGGCGGGCAGGTAGATGCCGTAGCTCGAAAGGTTTGGCAACCATCGTCCCGCTAAAGGCCCCATCCCCATATCAACCTTCCTGAAGGCGTCGATGATGTTGGTGACAGCTTGGTTATTCGCTGATGCCGCCATTGTTATAGGAGCTTCCCTACCACCTTTAAGTGCAGCGTTGACCCACTGGGTGGCGATGATGCTCAGAAGCATGGTGGTTTTCCCTGTACCGGGTGGGCCGTTCACTGCCAGTATGCTGCCATCTTGCTCACCCAACAGGCGTGCCAGAACATCCCGCTGGGCAGGAGCAAGTCCATAACCATCAGTACCGTGTCCAGTCCTTTTGGTAAAGCTTTTAATGGTTGGCTGGCAATGTTTTTCCCGTGTATTCCCTGTATAGGCCAAGTTCTCAAATAGTGGTACGCACTCGCGGGTCTCCAACAAATGGTCATATAGGGCAATGACATTCCACGCAGCAATATTGTTGCCTTTCTCTAGGTATACAACATGTTGTTTCAAGTAATGTTGCAAAGGGATTTGACAAACATTTGCTTCAAGCCCATCAGCGTATTCGAGCAGTTTGCCCCATTCGTCAAATTGTTTATGGGAATCGCGGGAGTCTATCTCATCACAACCCTCATTCTCTTTTAATTGGTAGGGGTGCTGTGTGATATAGCGGTCATATTCCTCCAAGCTCCCTATAGTCAGATACCCTTCTTCAAGCGGTGCAAGTAAGTCCCTGGCAATGATAGGGGAAGTAGCCGGGAAAAATTTGCCTTGCCGATCCATGAGCAGCAGCACGGATACAGGCAGAAGGTACTGCGGCAGTATGCCAAGACCGTAATCATGGCCATGTTGGGATATGCGTTTGTACGTGTTTGGGCTAACGATGACTTCAACGGTCTCATCGGTCGCAGGAACCCCCTTGAAGTAATTACCTATGAGATCTTTTTTATCATAGCCTAGCTGACCGTTACGCCATTCTTGTTCGTTGATGACATCCTTTTTTTTCAAGTCTTGTTCTTCGGCAAATCTTCCTTTCGATAAAGCCGTATCAGCAAGTGATTTTCGCCAGTATTTGGCGAATGCAAAGGTTGGTTCAAATTTGTGTTCAGTCATAAGGTTACACCAGAAGATCAGGCGATTCTTGTCAAAGAGTGGTCATGGTTTAGGTTCTGCATTGATCATTCATCATGTTCGCCAGCGGCTTTTAACGCCGAGTCAAACACTGTTTGGGACAGGTAATAGCCTGATGCACGCAGTTCTGCCAGCAATGGGTATGCTTGTTGGATCAATCCCAACCTCTTTGCGGTTGCAAGGACACCAGCACTCCCAATCAATTCCAGTGATAGACTTTTGGCAGCAGCCCGACCTTTGGCCTCATCAATCACCAAGCGGGATGTTTGCCCGTTCTGCTGGTATTCCAGCGCCAACAAAATTGAACTCCGTTCACCTAGGTCAAGCCACCCAAGCCCCGCATCAGCAGTCCCTATGGACAAATGCTTGACCTGTAACCAACCTGCTTTGATGGCGTCACCAACAGGAACAGAGTCAGCAAAGCCACCACCTGACAATACTTCCTGCTGGACAATTTCCGTCACCACCACCCCACCAAAAATTTCACGTAGCAGGTGGATATGCCCAATTCTGGCCAAAGCAATCAGCGGGCCAGCATCTGCAATCACAACCACGGGATTCATGCGGCTTTTAGCCCTGTTTTCGCCTGATGTTCACGCACCAGCTTTTCAACCATGGTTACTTCGGCTTCAGCCTCTTCTTGGGAATAATCAACGACAGGTATACCCATGCCGGATACTAAGGTCAGCATTTCTGACAGAGACTTACCCGCTACCTTTGCCGCCGCTGCCAAGGATAGCAATTTGTCACGGAACAAGCCGACACCCAAGGCAAGCCTGACCTGATCAAGGTTGGGGATGCCGGAAAGCTGTTCCATGCTAACCAGCAGGGCATCAGGTCTATCACGGTTAGTGACGACTACCAAATCATGCTTGGCCTCGCGCAATGCGACAGAAGGGTTTGCTTTCAATTGGCGTATGTTGACAACTTGCATAATGTTCTCCTTTTTTGTAGGAACATTCTGTAAACATAGCATAGCCGTTGGCACTCCTGCAATTGCCCCGCATTTCCCGCAGGTGCTGAAACCATCGACCAGCGCCTGCGAGAAGTGCGGTGGGGAATGTCTCAGCAGAGATCGCAGAGCAAATGGGGGTTGTCAACAAGACAATTCGGATGAAGATAAACCCGTTCACCAACCAGATGGAGTTTGATTCAGGTGGATGTTAATCATCTTCATCTGCCTTCTGGCGGTTGTTCCCCTGCCAACGCTTTTGCCTGTTTCACCAAGGCGGGGCAAGCCAACCGTACCTAGTACTTCCACCTGTTCACGTTTGGCAACCACCCGCCCGCGCCTCTCATCCAGCAAGACCGGGCAGTGTGCCTGTTGTCCGAGAGGCGGAAACCATTGGTGATAGCCTGATCCAGCAAGCTAATGAACAAATGGCACGTTCTGCAAATCCTAGATGCCGCTTCGCTTCTCAGGCAGAAGTGATTCCCATTTGTGCCGCTTGCATTTTCTTGATGGTATCTGCCGTACATGGTAGCAGAACAACACTACCCGTTTCCCTACTCTCCCCGCAGGTGCTGGCTGGTGGCCTCAGCACTTCAGAACAGGATTTACCCCACTTCAGGGAAACAGCACATTCTCAAACGGCTCATGGCTCTTCCATCGGTAACAGTTAAAATCCCGTTGGTCAGTGGAAAGGATGCGCCCATGCCCCAGTTCCTCCGCCAAAATGACCAACGAGGCATCCGTCAAATCCATCGGGAGGTCGCGGTATTTCTGCATGAGGGCATTGATCCGCCCCATGTGCTGGATTCCATCAAGCTGAAAAATATCTGCCCCACCCCGCTGAAGCGTCTGCAAGAATGCCAATTGCCGCTGAAAACCGGCACGTTGTAAAAGCAAGTGGCTCGCTTCCACAATGACAGGCCAAGTGACAATCAACAACTGGTCAGCAAACCTGTCCAGCGCGGTCACTGCGGCAGCATGGTAAGAGTCTTGCTGGTGGAACAGTGCTATCCAGAAACCACTGTCAGCAATAACACTATTTTTCGCTGGCATGTTGGGGGTACTTCCCGTCCAGGTATTCGGTAACGTATTGCTTGTAATTGGCGGACAGGTCTTCAGGCGCATTATGGATGCAGCCAATCAGGCCACTTTCCCGCCAAAGCTGCTTTTGGCGTCTGGCTCTGTCTTTGTCACGCAAGTCTTGCGCCACCTGCTGCAAGGCGTATTTCAGCACGTCAGTAACTGATTTATCACCCAAAACTTCCCGCAAAAACCGCAAATCCACCGCTGTTTGCTCATCAAGGCGGGCATTGATCCTTAACCCATACATATTGTCATACCTATAAATATAGTTCGTCATACAAGGATAGCGCAGGCATTTAATCTTTGCACTTACTTACTCCCCGCACTTAACCGCAATGTGCAGTGCATCCAGTTTCGCTTTTTCCGGCGGAGCCGCCGTGCCTCCATCTCAGATTCTCTTTTATGCAGCAGTTACCACTTTTGCCAGATTAAAGGAAACATGCTGCCCCGCAGCTTCCAGCATGTTCACTAACCTGTCGATGGTGCAGCGGTCAATCTTACCCTTGAGGACGTTGTTCAGGCGGGGTTGGGTTGTCCCTAATACGGCTGCCGCCTCCTTTTGGGTGTAACCACTGGCTTCAACCCACTGGGTAATTGCCCGCATCAAGGCAGACCGTAATTTGAGGTTGGCACGGATAACAGGGTCAGGTTCGAGTGCATCCCATACGTTGGTGAATGCCTGCATTTTCAGTGTCATTAGCCCATCCCGAATTCTTGGGCTTCGGCGGTCAACTCATCCAGTAGCAGCATACTGGCCTGATCCCGTGTTCTCTTGTATTCCATCACGTCCTTAAAGAGAACCCTACGGCGCACCCCATTCTTGTGGAAGGGTATTTCACCACCCTCCATCAGCTTCACCAGGTAGGGGCGTGACACATTCAAAAGGTTGGCCGCCTCTTGTGTGGTCAGTTCTTTATGGATGGGAACCAGTGATACGGCATCGCCCCGCGCCATGGCATCCAGAATGTCGACCAATAGGCGGATAGCTTTTATAGGGACTTGTAATACGTCGTTCCCATCATGCAGGCGCAAGCAGGCACTTTCCCCCTTGCCAATACAAGCAGCCAACAAGCGGCTGCTCTCAACAGCCAGTGCGGCATCTTCTTGTGTTGGGATTTGATAGCTCATCAATGCAGACATCTCTGAAAACTCCTTCAACCGTCGTCATTAGTCTTGATTTCCTAAGTATAGCAGTGAACGAAATGAACGAAACAATAAGTTTGACACTCGCACTTCGCGCAGGCGCTGACCGATGCTTGTTTCTGTCATTCTTCCTCGAAATATCATTTAAGTTACTTGACTTGTTATCTTTAAAGATAAATACTAGCCACAACGTAACACATTTGGACAGGAGCAGCAGACATGGCAAAAGTACTAACGGTAACAGGATTCTCCATCCGCAAGGATCGGATTGAGGTCGAAAAACCATCCGGCACTGCCGCTCAGGCTGGCAAGGCGTGGAAGGCGTATGCAGATGTAGCACCCGCAGGTGTGAAGGTCGAACTGTACGCACTATACAGCGACGGCAGCGAAGACTTGCGCGGCTTGAGCCGCAAGCCACTCCCTAACGAGATATAAGAAGGAGTCACCCATGCCAATCCCCACCCACACCGAAGCTGCGGCAGCACAAAAACTCTGCCCGCTGACCTGTTCGCCCCATCAGTCCAACTGCTGCGCCAGTCAGTGTATGGGCTGGCAGTGGATGAAACCTGCCCGTGTGCAGGAAAACCGTTATATCAAGCTGGGTTACGGTGTTGACCGCCCTGAGACAGAACCAGCGGTTGAAACCCTGCGCCAGCCCCAAGGTGCTGGGTGGCAGCTCTCCAAAGAGGAGCCGGTCTACTTCTACGACGGCAGGGACGATGGTGAAGAGTCTGCCTGGGTAATCCACTGGGAACGGGAGGCTGACCCAGAGCGACAAGGCTACTGCGCCATGATGCCGCATCCAGCAGTTATCCATGAAGCGCTGGATGAATTCACGACCACTATTTACGGGGCAATCGTGGAAGGCCAGAGGGAGTGAGGCATGAAAACGTTACACCGACAATCACTCAAACTGCTCGGCTACTACACCCTAGCGATTGTAGTTGCCACTGGCATCACATTCTTCCTTGTCCCTGTCAGCAATTATTGGCTGGAAACAGACCGCTGGACATGGGGCGCATTCCCCATGGGGGCATTGCTGCTCGGCGTTGTGGCCTATCTGGTCATCACGCCGGTAGTCATGGCGGTTTACTGGCTCAAGAACCGTGGGGCAAACAATGAACGGTGAAGCTGAAATCATCTGTGATGAGTCCACCAATCCGGCAGAACCCTTGTTCCAGGTGATCAGGTTCACCAGTCGGGAGGGCTACGTGACCGAAGGCGGTCAGCCAGTCGGATGCTACAAGGTCATCGAAAGGAAACTGACCTGGGGGCAATTGCTGGGTTTCCTGAACCAGTTAACCCAAGTGAAGGGGTATGCGGCATGAGCAAGAAAAAAGCAAGGACACCTGTAGATGTGTTACCCACCGGCATGGAAAACGCCGACCCGCTGTACACACAGGAACAGGGAGTAAAAATGGCCGATCACGTTAAAACCTACACCCTGATTGTTCGTTGGAAGGACTTCAAAGGTAGGAACCAGACAACATTTTTAACCGAGCTTACGCAAGAAGAGGGAGCGAAACTCTACGACTACGACACCAGTTTGTCGTCATTAGTCTGGGCAAAATTGATTAATGACCATACCGGGATGGTATGGAAGGAAACGGCAGGGCAAACCAATGGGAGGATCGGCAATGGGCATCAAGACTGATAACAGCATGAGTACGCACGGATCAGGGGAAATCAACCCGCAGGAACTGTTTACCGGCAAGGGGCGTTATGTGCTGGAAGTACGCGGCGAGACGATGGTTGGCATCGGCATCATGGACGGTGATTTCGTCGTCATCCAGCACCAAGAAGAAGCCCGCAACGGTGAAATCGTGGTGGCTCTGGTAGACCGGGAAGAATCCACCTTGAAACGCTACTACCGGCACGCACCAGGGGTGAGGGTAGAGCTGCATCACCCGGACGCTGGCATGTCTCAGACAACAGACATCTCCAGCTTGTTCCCGGACGGGCTGGTAGAACTGCGCCCCGAAAACAGCAACTTGACATCCAGCTTTTACGCGCCGGGCCGGGTGCAGATTCAAGGGAAGATGGTTGGATTATTCAGGAGTTACTGAGATGAACATAAAAGCATTCTTTGGTTTTCCGCTGTTCCTGTCAGGGCTGGCAGTCCTGCTGATCGGCGCCCATTCCTTAATGACAGCGGCTGGCTATCCCGCTATCCAGGGTTTTGGCCTGAGCGTGAGCCTTAACCTGGCTGGCCCTACCTATGTGCGCAGCCTGACCACGGGTTTCTACGGTGGTGTCTTTGCCTGGCTGGGTACGGCTATGGTGATTGGCTCAGCCATGTTGCTGGATAGCAAGGGCAAGGAGTAAGTGATGACACTGGCAAACGCAAATACATCCACCACCACCGATGCCGATGACTGGTGGGATCGGGTAACAGATGCTTATGCGCAGGACACCCCGTTCAATGCCGAATTCAACGATGGCAAGGGGAGTGTCACCACGGACACCGATGACGGACAACAACCATAAAGGATAAAGGTGGGTCATGAACACAGGAAAAGATATGGCGTCCCTGAAAAAGAGAAGGCATGAGCAACGTCAACGCAGCCAAATCATGGGCGTATTGAACCGGGCAGGTAGTGATGCTAGGGCTTGGGCGCAACGACTTGGTTTCCTGACCAGTCAGGGATGGGATTATGCACGCACACATTAACCCTGCTTTACAAGCCTACCTGTTGACCATCACCGCACTGGCCTTGCTGGCGGTGCTGCTGCAACCGGCAGGGGGCTATGCCATCAGCTTGATGGTGCTGTCCGGGCTGGTGCTGTATGCCGTGCTGTCAACCCTTGGGCAGGCGGGCAGGGTAATGTGCCAGGTTGTCTCTGTCCATTCTGGCAATGGGCTGGTTATACAAATCAAACACCGCAAGATCAGGGTGCAAGTATGGGGCATTACAGCCCCTGAACCTGAATCAAGGTACTTCGAGTCATCACGCCAGGCGCTGGAAAGCCTGCTGCAAAACACCTCAGTCCAGTTCCAGGAATTGCCGGACAAAAAGCGAGCAGGGCACATCAGCCGGGATGAGCCGCTGATGTTCTTTGCCGATGGCTTGGACATCGCCCCACGCCTGCTGGCAATGGGCATGGCAGGGCTGGAAAAGGGTGTCACCGTACCAGACCGGTACACCCAGGCACTGGGAACTGCTGCTGATGAGGGTTTGGGCATCCATGCCGATAGCCCCCAAATTAGCCAAGACACCGAATAAAACATGAACAGGAAAGGGTAGGGTGGTCAGCCGCCCTACCCCGTCAACCAACCATTGCAAACAGAGCGCAGGAAGTCAGCTATGGATACCATGGAACAACCATCCCAAACCGTACAGTCTGCCAACAGTGTACTGGAGGGAATTTCCCAGCAGGATGTGCTGCTGGCAGCGGCCTTGATGCTGGTATTCGCCGTGGGTGCTGGTATCTGGCATTACCGTAAACAGCAAGCTGTGTTGCCTGCCATTGGTGTGGCCTCCCACATTGCGGTTTGGGAAGCCTCTAGCGGGGCCAACATGCTGTTCTGGTACATCCTCGGTTCCAGCATGGATGCAGTATCCGCTGTACTGTTACCCATCATCTTCTTTGTGGCGGACATCGCCAAGGTGCTGATCCCGCGTACCCGGAAGTACCGGCAGAGTTGGGACAAGCGGATCAGCGTCAACATCCTGCGCGGGTTCAGCCTGTTTGCGACCATCGGGCTGGGGAGTCTTTACGCCACCCAGAATGCCAACAGTGGCATGGATGCAGAGCTGGCACGGCAACAGGCTGCATTTGTGGTGAAAGCGGCTGAAGCATCTGTCGATGCCGCAGATACCCGTCTTGAGTCCAATGCACCTGATGCAGACGATCTTGCGTTGCAGCAATCCTTGCGTGACAAAATTAACGCCATTCAAAACCGTCCCGCTGTGAACGCATCAGGCATCCGTATTTATCTGGATGGCAAAGACAAGCCAGCCACAACGGTATGGGTTGCCACGAAGGGGTGCAGCACCAAAAGCAGCTACTCAAAAGTGCCCGCCAATGGCTGTGAGGAACTTAGCCAGCTTCAGCTAAACCTGGCTAAATGGAGTTCCGGTTTAGCTAGCCAGGCAAAAAACATGGCTAGCCAGTCAGAATCCTACAAAAATGCAGGACAGCAACTTGAAGAAGCCCGCAGAACATTACAGGGCACACCCCCTGCCCTGCCCGTCAATGACATGATCGCTGCCGCCCAGGTTTGGCTGGGTTATACGCAGGAACAAGCCAGCGACCATAAGCGCAACTCACTGATTTTCGGCGCATTGCTGGCAATTTCACTGGAATTGCTGGTGATGATGACTATCAATCTGGATTTCAAAAATACGTCAGCCAAAGACGATGATGTGGATTCATCCGGGGCTTCATGGGTTGCAGCCACCACTGGTTTAGGGCTGCTGCTGTTCAAAACCGCCCAAAACCGCCTTTTTTCGCGGGCTAAACGTGGGCTAGATGCGGGTCAGTTTCCGCTACATGGACAAGAAAGTTTGGCTAAAACAGAAAAACCGTTAGCCAGCATTCCTGTTGATGAAGTTGAGCAGTTCAAACAGGCCGTACTGTCAACACTCAATGATTGGATCGACCTATCTGTCATCCGTGACGAGGATGGGTTCAAAATTAAAGAAGGACATCAGCAGGCGTTAGTGCTTTTGATGCAGAACTTTGGTGGGAACGTATCCAATGATTTCTTTTTCAACAAGATCAGGAACGCCCATGGCGAAGGCATCCGCAAGGCTTATATCAGCGAGTCCAAACTAATCCTGTACCGCAACGGCTACATGTGGTCAAAACCATTTGGCAACCGTGGTGTGACCTATGAATGGGTTGACGAAGACACCCTGCGCAACGTGATGCGACAACACCTCGCGGGCACATACCACTACCAACCCGACACAAAACCTGCCAGCACCCCGGAAAAGGCAGGTGTTGTATCACTGGCTGAGCGGCGTAATGCCCGCCAGCAAGAAATTAACCTGGATGGCCTGACCGCTGCATAAACAAGGAGATGGCAATGGAAACCCTGAGTGAAGCCCAAATGCTGACGAATGTCGCTGCTTATATGGACACCCTGCGGCAATGCATCCTGGAAGAAGGCATGAAAGCGGTACTGAAGGAGTTGCAGGATGAAATCAACCTGTATCAGCGGGAACCTGTGGAAGCTATCCGCAGGTTGCTGCAACAACACAACATGAATACCTACCTGAACACACAATAAGGACTGGAACAATGGCTACGTTAACCCTGCCCATTTTCAGTAATGCCCGCCGCCGTCAGGCCAGGGCCAGCAAACAACGTGCTGTCGCAGGCAATACCAGCAGCGCACCCGTAAAGCCAGCAGCCCAACGGCTGACGCAGCAATTCGCTTGGGTAAGGCATGTGAGCCTGCCACACATCCGCCCTGAACTGGTGCTGGGTACGGGTATCGGCCTAGCAGCCACCTGGGGGGTGTTGGAAGCATGGGATGCAGCCGCCCCGGTACTGGCATCGGTCAAGCTACCTGTGCCAACCTGGCTGCAACCAGTGGTGTTGGTGGCTGGTGATGGCACAGGCGTTGGAATCGGTGCTGGTCTGTATGGGCTGCAATGGGCGATACGCACCAATATCCAGCGCCTGAGTGCTGCCATCGGCTATGCCATCGGCATTACTGTTGCCAGCCTGCCGGTGCTGGAAGTATGTGGGTTTGATGGTGGGGAGCTGGGGCGCTATGCACTTGACTTGCTGCTGGCCTCCGGGGCGCAACCCGCCTGGATTGCCGCAGCCGGTACTGCCATTGCCCTGGGGGCATCCATCCGCATGGGTGATCCGCTGAGCAAGCTGGCTGGCTTGTTTGACCTGATCGGGGCTGGTGTTACGGCACTGTTGCCCAGTGTCAAGGCAGCACCGCAGGAAAAGGCGCTGCCAGTACCTGTGACCAAAGACAGCAGTCCTGACGCTGCACTGAAAGCCAAAATGCAGGCGGTACTGAATGCCCGCAAGCTGGATTACATCAGCGTACAGCAGGTTGCTGTCGGGCCGGTGCTGACCACCTTCATGGTGAAAGTGCCGCTGGACAAAGACCTGAAAACCTTGACCCGCGAGGCGCAAAAAATTGCCTCCGTCTTCCGCTCCAGTGGTTCGGTGGGGATTACCGAGCATGTGCGCGGTACAGACTGCGGGGCGATTGAAGTGCCCAATGCCGAACGCGGTGTGGTCAAGCTGGCTGATCTAATGGATACAGCAAGCTGGCAGACATTCAATGAACCACTGGCGTTGCTGCTGGGGGTGGATACAGTCGGCAACCCTAAAATGGCTTCCCTGCCTGACCTGATCCACCTGCTGATTGCGGGTACGACCGGCATGGGCAAATCCGTCCTCCTGAACACCATCCTGGTCAGCATGATGGCGAAAAGTACCCCGGACATGCTGCGGATACGCATGGTTGACCCCAAACAGCTTGAACTGGGCTTGTATGAGGGTTCCCCGTTTGTGGAAGGCAGCATCATTACCGACATGAAAAATGTCCGCCCTATGCTGGAAGAACTGATTGATGAAATGGAACACCGCTATGGACTGATGAGGGCGGCACGGGTACGGAATATTGCCCAGTACAATGCCAAGCGGGCGGATGCCCCCCTGCCTTATGCGGTAGCCCTGTGGGAGGAATTTGCCGACTTCATCATGCTTGACCGAATGATGGGCAAAATGACCAAGGTCATGGATGAAGACGGACGTGAAGTCGAAGCCACCGAAGCGGAGGACATGATTATTCGCCTGGCGCAAAAATCACGGGCAGCAGGTATCCACCTGATGCCCACCACCCAGCGCCCTGAAAAAGATGTGGTCACACCCCTGATCCGCTCCAACATCCCCAGCCGCATTGCCTTGCACGTCATGAGCAAGGGGGATTCCAAGATTATCCTTGACCGGGAAGGGGCAGAACAACTGCTGGATAAGGGCGATGCCTACGGATTGTTCCCTGGCTGTACGGAATTGCAGCGTTTCCATGGGGCATTGGTGACAGAAAGAGAGGTTGAGGCGGCTGTTGCAGGACAGCGTAAACGCTGGCCCGAATATTGCCGGAATGGGAAATGAGGAGACAAAACATGCTGATGGAAAAACTCATTGCTAGCATGACACCAGAACAGCGGGGCAAGTTGTCAGAATTGAAAGCCCTCCTGAACCAACCAGCGAAATCCACACCGGGGACATCTACAGATGCATAAGTTCATCCAGCCACCTCATGGCTTAAAACCACTACAACGGCTGGCCTGGCAACTGGGACGGGATGCTGGCTTCAAGCGTGAACCCTTCCGCCGTCACCTCAGGGGTTTGAATACTTACGCCCAAAGGCCGTTCATGGACGGCTACCGTGCAGCACTCATGGAGTCCTAACAATGGCTGATACAACCAACATTTCCTGGACAGACAGCACCCACAACCTCTGGTGGGGCTGTACAAAAGTAGGGCAGGGCTGCGACAACTGCTATGCCGCCGCCTTGGATCGCCGCACAGGTGGCAACCATTTTGATGCAGAACCATACAAAAGGCTCTCTGACCACTACTGGCGACAACCGCCAAAATGGAACCACAAGGCAGAACAAGTGGGGAAACGTCACAGGGTTTTTTGTGGCAGCATGTGTGACTGGGCGGATAAGCAAGGGTATGACGACCAACGGGATCGCCTGTGGAACCTAGTCAGGGCAACCCCACATCTGGATTGGCAACTGCTGACCAAACGTGCCAGCAATATCAGGAAGTACCTGCCTGCGGACTGGGGCTGCGGCTATGCCAACGTGTGGCTGGGTGTCACCGTTGAAAACCGCCGCCAGGGTCTGCGCCGGTTGGCCATACTCAGGGATGTTCCCGCGCTAGTACGGTTCCTGTCGGTTGAGCCGTTGCTTGAAGACCTAGGCAGCCTTGACCTGTCCGGTATCCATTGGGTGATCGTAGGCGGAGAAAGTGGAGTGAAAGCCCGTCAGATGGAACCGGCATGGGTGGATAATATTTTCCATCAGTGCCAGGAACAAAGCGTGCCGTTTTTCTTCAAGCAGTGGGGCACGTTTGGGGAAGACCGCCAGCGCCGCAGTGTGGTCGCGAATGGCTGTTTGTACAGGGGAAGGGAGTGGAAGGGGATACCTGTGTGATCAAAATAAACTGGGGGAAAGACGACATAGATACAACTTTTTAGCAAAAGTTGAAGTCACATTTAGCCAACAGTGCAGTCATGGCAATGACCCCGCTGTATTGGGGATTGGATCTTTGCCAGCGTTGGGATGGCAGTTTGGCATCTCCCGAAATTGGTTCTGTTTTCGGTATCTGATTTCGGTATCTGATTTCGGGGGGCTTCAACTGTCATGTCCCATGCATCACTTCTAATCACACCCCTCCCTGTTAAAAAGATTGCTTAAAAACAAAACAGTGCTGTATACTCGGCGAAGTGTGGGTAAAATTTAGTCTCAGGAAGGTAATCTATGAAGAAAGAAGAGTTGTTTCAGTTTGTTGAAGAAAAAGTGTGACTACTCGGTCTCCTAAAAAATCAGCTATGCTATCCTTATGAACCAGCTACCCCGCCCAACACGAGAAAGTCTCCAGCAGTTAAGCCACTCCGAATTGGTGGAGTTGGTGTTGATGCTGTTTGACCGCTTTAATGATGCGCTGAAGCAGTTGGGCATTATCAAAACAGGCAAGTTCTATAAGGACTTTTCTCGCTAAATCTATGTACACGAAATTTATATTTAAATCATGACTTTATGGCGACTAGTGGCAACTGAGTTTCATGGACTCAGTTATTGCATTTTATTAATTAATGGGTAAAATTTATGTCTTTATATGAATCTTCAAATTCTTCACATAAATCTAAGGAAACAACAGGTAACATAAATAAATTTGTCAAAGACGTACAGACTCAGCCGAATTTGCAAGCAGAATTAATACAGCACTTTAAAACTAACCGGTTAAAGGAATCCTCAGTTCTGGAGTTTGCTAGAGTCAAAGGTTACGAGGTTGGTTATGAGAGAGGTTATATTTTAGAATTGTTAGAAGCGGAGCAAAAACGACTAGAAGATAACAGTGATTATGATGACCTTCTAACTGAATATAAACATAAATACAGAGAATTTGACCTAGTTCCTACTGAGAGACCATTAGCTATGCTTTTCATTAATACACCTGTGTTTATTATAGATAGAGTTATTTGCTCGCGAAAGTAGGCAGATCATCTGTACACGACAAAAACGTAACAAACTGATTTTATTTGGCTTTGCTTGATGAGTTGAAAGCCCGTCGTAAGCCTGTTCTAGTCTCAGCGACCAAGCAGAAGAGTGTAATGGATTTGAACGACGGACTGTTCACCCTAACCCACTTTCCTGAAGCCTGTTGGGATGCTGGGGACAGCCCTCCTCAGCATCTATTTTTTAGACACACCACAAGCCACCGACAAAATAAAAGCGGCAAGGTCAGGGCTAACCATTGCCGCCAAACTTCCCTTTTTCGTGGAGAGACGTTCCTTGTCTGCAAAAGAGCTGTCTTCAGATAGACAGCAGCATTCTGCCACAATGTCGACTGAAAATGAATGAATGCTTAATGAAAAATGAACGAGACTTGTTGTTCATCCAAATACCCCAATGCATTCAGGAATAACTCAACAGCGGGCTACCCAACCACCACATTCCCAAACGGCGGGCTGGCCAGCCCGTCACGCCGCAACTGCACGGCCATGGCCTGTTTGGGGCGGATGTATTTCAGTGTTTCCCTGCTGATCCCCAGCTTGCTGGCGGCCATTTGCCGGTGGCTTTCGTGCAAGCCGAGGATGATGGTAGCCCCCACATTGGTCAGGAAGCTGTCCGGGAAGTCGGTCGGGTTCTGGCTGGCACACCACAAACCGATCCCGAACTTGCGGGCTTCGCGGGCAACCACATTGATAATGTCGTCATTGTCCTTGCGGAAAAACTTGTGGGCTTCATCCAGAAAGATGACATGGCGCAGTTCGGTGCCACTGCGGGTTGCCCCGGCCTGCTTGTGGCGCTCAAAGATGGCCTGCAAGCGCAGCTTGACGAACAGGGTTTGCTGTTCACTGGCCAGTGACTTGATCTGGTGTACCCGTGCCAGGGCGCTGCCAAACGGTGGCGGATTGGCACGGAATATCCCTGCCGAATTGAGCAGTTCCAGCCGTTGCAGCACACTGGCAAGCGTATCTGCCGAGTCGTACTTGAGCAGGTCATCCAGCTCCCGCCCGGTCTGCATGGCTTCGATGAAGGTGGTGTAGCTGCCGGTGCAGTGTTCCTTGCTGGTAGCAATCTGCTTGCCGAGCTTATCCAGATCACCATCACCACTGGCTTTGGCATATTTGCCTTGCAGGTTGCTGAGGCGCTTGTAGTGGCGGGTAAGCTGTTCCAAGGCAGTGATGCAGGGATTGTCACCACCGAGGGTGAGCGCGATGAGCTTGCGCCTGCCATAGTCCTTGAGATCATCCAGCGTAGGGTAATACTGCTTCAGAGCAACCCAGTTGCGGGCTTCCCGCAGTTGCCTGCGCCCTGCTTCAGTGATGTTGTCCCGCTGCCAGGTGGCCGGGTTGTCCGGGTAGATACCGGCTAGCTGGTAAGTGTCCAGGATCAGGTTGCGCAACACCATATCCTGCCGGATGCCCAGTTGGGCGCTTTCCCTGACCAGCCCCAGCAGGTATTCTGCCTGACGGGCTGGCCCACCGGTATGCGGGTCAGGCGACAACGCCAACGGGTTATAGCCGTAGCCGGTCGCCTGCGAATAGCGGCAGGCTTTCGCCCCTGCAATCCCGTCCAGTTCGTCATGCACGTCGAACACGTCCACCTCGATACCGGCCCCAACAGCACTGCCAAGCAACTGGCGTGACTGGTACGACTTGCCAGTGCCGGACATGCCGCATACCAGCAAATGGGCATTGATCAGCTTCTCCGGCTCATAGTTGACCGGGTATTCCTGTTGCTTTTGGCGCAGGTGGTATTCCGAAAGGCCAAGGTAATGTTTCATCATGTTGGGTACAAGGTTGTGGTGCCACGTCACAGGTATTTCTTGAAGTAACCCACTGCCAGCCGGGTAGCCATTGCCACCAGCAGCAGGGAAGGCAGCAGTATCCAGCGCGGATCAACCACCACGGGCGGCAACAGGTACAAGACCCAGATGCCCAGTACCGTATGGCGGAAACCGTGTTTGGCGCGGTGGTAGATAAAGCCCGATTCCCGCCCGACACTGGTGCGGCGTTTGTACCAGGCAATGGAACCATCCAGCCCGGCAGCCAGTGCCACTACCAAGAACAGAGGGGCTGACAACAACAGCACCGCCAGCCGCTGGGCAAACAGCAGGATGCCGATGTGGGCGGTTTGCAGGAATGGCCAGTTGCCCACCACAAAAGCGTGCATGTAGGCATTCGCACCCTGCCAGGAAGCAGGCTTGCCAACATCACGCATCATCTCGTGCAGCCCTGACCAGGCAAAGGTGGGCTGGTACGCCCATACCTGTACCTTGCGGATGAAGGCCGCCGCCTCGGCACCGGCCAGGCTGGCAACCAGCCCGCTTTCCGCTTGCAGATTATGCTGGAATACGGCTACCCCGCGCATCGCCGGGTAAGGCCAGAACACGTACACGATGTCCACCAGCAAAGCCAGCGTACACACGATGGCAAACCACTTCACATACCAAAGGATGCCCGTCACCTTGTCCAGCATCAGCCACCCTCCCCCAACCGGGTTTCCCGCACCCAGCGGATAATGGTGTGCATGTCTTTGGGCAGCAGCGGGTCAGCCCCTGCCAACGGCAGGCGCAGCTTGTAGAGCTTGCCTCCATCCAGCAGGGCAAATGCCTGCCCCTTGGGCAAGGACACCAGATCCGCAGGGGTAAGGATGTCCGCCTCCGCTTCAGTGATGCGGTCAGAGTTACTGGAGGTAAAATCCACCGATGAATCCGGGTCGTTGTTGTCAGTCACGGCGGATTGAGCGGTTTTGGTGTAGATACGTACCTTGGGCAACTGGTCAGTCAGTACCGCAGCGGTTTCCTCATTCTTGACCCGCAACATAATCAGGGTGTTGAGGTTGCCCTGGATTTGTCCCGCCTTGGGTTTCTCGCCAATCCCGGCCTCAATGTCAGAGGCCGTTTGGGTATACGCTGTGACCTGCACCCCTGAACCACCGGCCTTGTTCAGCAGCGGGATAAACTCGTTACCCACCAGTTCGTTGAACTCGTCCGCATGGATGGCAATCTTCGCCCGCTGGTGTCCTGGCAGTTCCGGCAAGCCGAGGTTGTCACCGTGCTTGTAGAGCTGTCCGGCGATGGAAGTCAGGTCAGCGAACATGGAGTTGCCCACTGCACCTGCCACTTCTGCATCAGACAGTGCATCCAGCCCCACGTACACCACATCCCGCTGGCGGATCACCGTCATCCAGTCGAGGATCGGGCGTTTGTCGTTACGGTCGCCGTAGTGGGGAGCCAGCAGTTCCCCGGATTTGCCGGTGGTGAGTTTTTCCAGTAATGGCAACAGCGAGGCAGTGAGTTTGTCGAAATAAGTTTTGTCGTATTCAAACGCGGAACGCAGGCCATCCGCTACCGGGTCGTACAAATCCCGCGCTTTGGCAAATTGGGTGTAGGCAATGGCTTTAAAGTCACGGCTTTTGAGTGCCATTGTCAGTGACTTGGGGTCGATGTTCTGCGCAATGGTATTGACCTGTTCACGCCAGTTCTCAATGCCTTCGCGGTCAAACCAAAAGGCGTAATACTCCATCATCAGCGGTTCAATGTTGGTGACGTAACGCGCAATCGCGGTGTAATCCGGTCGCCGTCCCAGTGCCACCAGTGCGTTAGCAACGATATTGGTGAAACGCCAGGCAAACTCCTTGAAGGTGGCACTGTTGCCTGAGCCAGGTAACTGCCCGGCAATCCGCGAAGCCACTTCCGTGACCCGTCCGAAACTGCCCACCGGGTTGTAACGTTCGGAAATCTCCGGGAATCCCAGATGGAAGATGTGGAACTGGTCGAGCCGCCCTGCCCGCAGGCATTCTGCCCACATCCGTGCCAGCAGTTCAGTGTCACCCTTGGGGTCGAACACCACCACAATTTCCCCCCGGCGGATGTCCTGTGTCACGAGCAGTTCGGCCAGGCGGGTCTTGCCAACGCGGGTTGTGCCCAGCACCAGGGTGTGCGCTACCCGGTCAAACAGGTCAATCCAGGTATCGCGCTCATCCTCAACCCCAACCCCATGCAGGGCAGGATCACCCCCCACGGGTGGCAGGGGCTTTAACGGGTTCCACCAGGCATTGGCACGGGTGCGGGACAGTAGCCACTGCATCCGGGGCTGGTGTTCATGGCGTAGCTCCAGCGTCCTTGCCCACAGGTACAGCCGACCGGGTTGTATCCAGCGCCGCCCACCCGGTGAGCGGGCTTCCACCAGCCGCTGGCTATGCACTTGTGTCCACTGGAACCCCTTGCCAAGGAACAGTTTGTGGCGTGACAGCGGAATATCATCCGCATCCAGGACATAGGTCGGCAGACGCTTGAGGTTGGCGCGGTAACGCAGTATCCCCGCACCCTGCCAGCCACGCCACAGCGCCAACAGGAGGATAGCCATGGCAGCCCATTGTGCCAGTCCCGGCATCAGCGGGGACAGCCAGACGGGCTGGTGTAACAGGAATGCAGCCAGTCCCAGCAGCAGGCCAGCCACCCACAGTTCCACTGCCGGGCGCAGGCGGTTGTCAAAGACAGGTTGGCTCATGGCTTCCCCCACCAAGCATTGAACCAACGGCGGTAAGCAGGGGTTGTCAGCTCATTTAATACTTGGTTAAGTTCTTTAGGGGTTGTTGCCGTTTGGGTATTTTTACCATGCCGTTCCACCGTTACCGTGGGTTGGTATAAATCCAGCCGCCATCCCCCAGTATCACGCCGCCCAGTTCGTACACTTTGGGCTGTCACACAGATGTTTCCCAGTAAACGGCGTTCCCTCATGGTTTCTAACAGATTAAGGTAAATGCTGTGCATTTCCCGGTCAAAACGGTAATCACTCATTTCCAAACCGTATAATTCTGTCCGGTCTTGATAATGGAACGAGAATTTGGCAATAGCAGTGCGATGGTTGCCGTCTCCATCCACATACCAATTTAGCCCATCGACGCTGGTAAGGGACATTTCAGGGACTTTCTTTACGATTGCGTCGTAATAGGATGGGTTTTCGTCATACTTGGGGAGATTATTTGCCATCCGCTTTCCACGTTGCAGGAACTCAATCCAAGACAATCCTTGGTAATCAACGTGCTTAGTCCCAACAACCTTAAATACGTTCAGTGATCCGCTATCTATCCAGTAATGATGGGTAATAAAGGCATCAAGTTGCTTGAATAACTTATCATCCCACGCAAGGATTTTCTCATGTCCCCAATGGGGTGGCTGCGCCATCACCTTTTGGTAAAGGGTGGCGTTTTGTATTGCTTCGTCAATTTTTTCCATCGTGTTTACCCTGTCATTGCATTGAAGTTGTTTTAGATGTTCACTGCGGCTCCCTCAACAACGCCGCCAGCGTCCCCGGCTGGAACCCGAACTCCAGCAGCAAAGCCTGGTTGAAGAAAAAACTGCGCAGGAGGGTGATGTACTGCCAGCGCAACTGACCCGGTTTGCGGATGGCAATCCGCTGTTCGGTATTGTGCTGGGTAGCCTGAAACCGGTCATCGACTGAAGCCAGCGTGGTTAGCAGGTTGGGTACTTGCCGCCAGGCTCCCGGTGGCAAGCTGTCAGCATCATGAGTTTGTGCAAACAGCGTGCGTAACAAGGGGGGTGTTACCCAGATGCCATCCGGCATCACCAGGCAGGATGCGGTTGGCTGGTTGATTTCGATGCTGTGGTTCAGCATCCCCTTGTGCAACTCACCGATGACCAGCCGACATGACTGTACAATGCCGATGGCGGCTGCTTCCTGGGTAGTGTTGGGTAAATGGTATGCCTTGTTCATAGGGTTAGCCCTTCCTTATTGTTGTTGTGTCAGTTGATGTTTTTTGTGTTTGTTTTGTGATGGATGGCGTGGTGATCCTACCCCGGCAAGGCTAATGACTTGTTGGGGGCTGGCAGGTAGTTCAGCCCCAGGGTTGCCAACGGGTCTGCCAGCAGGATGCCCCGCACTACCCCTGTCCTGCGTTGCCCGCGCACGTTGTACTGCCAGATGTTACTGTCATTCGGCGCAGGCTGGTGGAGCTTCAGCTTGGTGAAACGCTTTTGCACGTATTCCCAGTTATCCGGGGAATACTCCTTGAAGGCACGGGGGCTGACCAGTAACACCCCTTCCCTAACCACATGCACAAATGCCTCCGGCGTGTTGAGCGGATGCTTGCCGGTGAGCAAGCCATCCGCCAGCCAGGCCAGAAACTGCCTGCCGGGATCATCGGCATCAGCCGCTGGTGTGATTGTTACAGGTGGATCACCCACCATTGTGTGGGCAAGCTGCGGTTCCATGCCCAAAGGAGCCTTGAAACTCAAGGCTCCTTTGGGCAGCTCATCATCCCCCCACGGCGAACCACTATCCCCTCCCCCAGTGGCATCCGGCACAGTGCTGGCCTGCCCCGCCGTGGTTGGCAACAACCAGTCATCATCCGTATCAACCACTACCTGTGCTGCGGGTACGCTGGGTGTTGTGGCAGATGCCTGGGCAACTGTGGCAGCCAGTTTGTCTGCTGCGGGTAAGGATTGGGAGGCTGTGGCAGCATCCCCGTCTTTGGCATTGGGCGTGATACTGCCATCCAGCGGGCTGGGGTATTGGCCTGGGTCAGCCCACAAGCGGCTGGCAGGAATGCGTAGCAGGGTAAATGCCTGCTCCATGCTCCCGGTCTTGATGGTGGCATTCCAGATGGCTTGCCCTGCCAACGTGGGGGTGAGGATCGCGTGCTGTTGCAACTCGTCCATCAGCCGGTCGTTGCGGCTGGGGATGCCGGTTTGCCCTCCCTTCTCCAGATGGGTACGCAGTTCATCCAGCACCCGTTTGCTGACAAGCCACAAGCTATCACCGTCAAAGAACCCGGCAGCACCAGGGCGGTTAAGGGTCAGTTGCTGTTCATCCAGCAAGTGGCGCAAACCAGTCAGCAGGCGCTGTGAAAGGGGCTTGGCCTTGGCAGTCGGGATCTGGCGGGTATGGGTCGGCTGGCTCCCGGACAGGTCATCTGCCACTGACTGCATGTCAGCCTGGGTGACGATCTGCCCCAGCACACCAGCTACCTCATCCTGCCCGGACAGGTAGCCCAGCCATGCCTGGAACACGTTGGGGAAATCCTGTTGCAACCAGGATAGTGCCTTCTCCGGGGTAAGTTGCCGTGCCAGCAAGGGGGGGAGCAACTCATGGGTACGGTAGGCTCGGTTACGCACAAAGTCCACCCGGTAGCACCCAGCCTGCAAAGAGCCGTGCAGCGGCTCCCAGTAACAGTAGGTATCTTGTCCGTATGTATCAAACAGGCGCAATTTCTGGTCGCTGCATGGCTTGCCAACATCGTGTAAAAGTGCGGCACTGGCGATGGCATACGTCCAGGCGTGCTGCTGGCGGTTGACCTCTTCTGCTGCCGCACCGGGTGGGAGCAGGTTGCCCTTGCGGGCATCCAGCGCCAGTTGCATCACATGCAGACTATGGGCAAGCATACCGCCCTGCCCGCAGTGGTGATGGGCTTCTGACGCTGGGGTTTGTTGCACGAAGGCGGCGAAATTGTCCAGCAATGGCTGGTAGAGCGAGTCCCAGTAATCGGCGGACACCCCGCTGAGGCCACGGATACGCACCAGTAGGCGCTGGTGCGGCTGCAACAGGGTGGGCGCAGGCAAGACCGGCCACACACCGGGGGGCAGTTGCGGGATGGCAGGGATACCAATGGCAGTCAAGGCGGGCTTGGCTGCCACTTTACTAGGCACAAGCGAAGACAACAGGCGGCGCAGCATCACCCTGCCCCGCACTCTTGGCTATCCAGTTGGCGGGCGAGTCCGACCAGGAACAGGACGCAAGCTGTCAGTGAAATGCCCGGTGGCTGGTGTGCCGGGTCTGACCATGACGCAGGCCACACCCCGGCAGTTTCACACCCCACCAGGAATGCCTGAAAACTGCATACCCGGAAATCCCATTCATCCTCCCCTGCCCGAATGTGGCAGCGCAGCAGCGGCCAGTGCCGCAAGGCCAGCCAGTCACGCAGGAGGGGACGTTTGTCCGGGTTACGGGCAACCTGTGCCAGCCAGCCTGACAACAACAGGGGCAGACGGGCATCTTCGTCCAGCCACGCTTCCGTACCGGCAAAACGTGCTAGCAACCAACCAGCCCAGGCGGGTTGGGTATCAGCAGGAAAGTCGAGTTTGTTGTCCATAACACCTCAACGTCACAACAGGATTAGAGCAGGTGATGGCGCTTCAGTTTGGTGCGCAGGGTTGCCCGGTTAATGCCCAGGCACTGTGCTGCACGTGATTGATTGCCATGTGTGTAGCGCATCATGATTTCCAGCATGGGGCGTTCAACTTCATCCAGTACCAAGCGATAAATATTGCTCGCCTCATGGTCGCCCAGGGTATCCAAGTAATCTTGTAGCGCCCTTTGCGTGGTTTCTGCCAGGGAGGCATCCAGGCCGGTTGTACGGGGACGTGCAGTGGCGTGTTTCATAACAGTTTGCCCATTGGTTTATCATTGTCCCCATGATAACGGGCGGGTTATTGGCAAGGTAATTTTTGCCGGAGCGAGCGGACAAGTACTCCGGTAAAAACTTGCCCTAAAAAGTCGTTTGTGCATACTAGCCGCATGACAACAGGTATCAGCCAATGCTGGCGGCATCCTGGCAAACGCCGCTACTATCGGGTACAGGTATTCCCTGACCTGTTTGGGAGCTTGTGCCTGGTACGTTCCTGGGGGAGTCTGGATAATGCACGGGGCAACTGTAAAACGGAACCCATCACCGATTGGCAGGAAGCCCAGCGCCGGTTCAAACGGATCAGCCAGGAACGGTTGCGTAACGGTTATCGTCCGATCTATTTATAACGATTCTGTAAAATACCTATGAAAACAAGAACAAAAATTATGCCCTGCATTTACCTGATCCTATGCGGCCTATTCATCGCCTTGCTCCCTGCCCGCAGTTGGGCAGAGTGTTGGGGGGATGCCTCGGCACGTTACGGTGTGCCCATCCCGCTGCTCAAGGCCGTGGCCCAAGTGGAAAGCAGCAACCGCGCACGGGTCATCGCCCGTAATACCAATGGCAGCCTCGACTACGGTTTCATGCAGATCAATGACTGGTGGCTGCCCAAACTGAAGGCTTACCGGATCGGGGTGGAAGAACTGCTGAACCCTTGTACCAGCCTGCATGTGGGGGCATGGATACTGGCGCAGAACATCCGTCAGATGGGCTATGGCTGGGAAGCCATCGGTGCTTACGGGGCTGGGACTAGCCCCAAAAAGGCAGAAGCCCGGCGCAAGTATGCCGGGAAGGTGTGGAAAGCACTGGGACAGGTGGAAAGGAAGGCAGGCGGGAAAGATGGCATGAAGCTGGCCCAGCCTGTGGCAGTGCCTGCGGTTGCCTCAGACAGTATATCCAACGGGGCAGCACCTGCTGGAACTCCAGCATCACCGGAAACTGCGGCAGAAGGAAAACGGGGGATATTGGTGGTGGATTTGGGGGGGTAGGGTTTGTTCGTTTGTCGGGTTATCAAAACACACCATCAAATTGATTGCTAAAATTGACTAACCCCTTACAACAACAAGGAACACCCACATGAAACCATTTGGTATTACTGCACTGGTATTTGCAATCACAGGTATTTTCATTCCTGTCGTCGGCCCATTTATTTCTGGACTTTCTGGCTTTCTAGCTTGGCTTTCAGCAGGCAAAGGGACTACATTGGGAATATCCGCAATTATTATAAATATCATTAACATCTTGTTTTTGTCTCCATCCCTAATACTGGCAGGTAGTGACAAAAACCCTCTTACTGGCACTGCTTATAAGAATCAGGCAATGTTGGATCGTGCCAACGAGGTACAAACCATTTTCGGTACTCTGTTATTGATCCAAGTAGCAGCCTTGGTCATCTTTTTGGTGGTTTGGTTGATGGGTAAAAATAAAAGGGCACGGCAGTATGCTGACTAAACTCGTCTGGATCACCTTCCTATGCCTTACCCTATTTACTGACTCAGGAGTGGCTGATCAACTACAAGGTGAGATTGTTGGTGTTACTGACGGGGATACTGCCACGTTGCTGACTACTGACAAAGCTCAAGTCAAAATCCGGCTGGCGCAGATAGACGCACCGGAAAAGAAGCAAGACTTCGGGCAACGCTCCAAGCAATCACTCTCTGATCTGGTTTACCGGAAAAACGTCACTGTTGATGTCGTGGATACCGACCGCTACGGTCGCACTGTGGGGCAAATATGGGTAGATGGGCTGGATGTAAACCTTGAACAGATCAAGCAAGGCATGGCATGGGTCTACCTCAAATACATGACTGACCCGACTTATCAAGAAGCCGAGGCCATAGCCCGAAAAAATGGGATTGGCCTGTGGCAGCAAGAAGATGCTGTTGCCCCATGGGAATGGCGTAAACAGCAGAAAACATTGCGGCAAGAGAAACAGGAATGAGCGAAGATAGCCGTCATACACCTGATTTACAACAAGTATGGGCTGAACTATCTACAAAACTCCAGGCAATGATGGAAAACCCAAAATCCAGCTACTGGCTACGAACAGCAGCTCAGGATTTATGGGAACAGGAACCTGAAACTGCGTTGGCTGATGCAATCCTGTTGGTGGAACTGCTGCAACTGAAGGTAACAGCAGACAGACTCCTGCGGCTGGGATGGGAACAAGTGGGAAACAATCCACTATAACCTGATGCCGTCATCACGCAGCTTCAATGCCTGCCCCGCTTGGATGGCATACGGGGTGGACAACTGGTTCAGGTCAATAAGCCGGGCGACTGGTACACCTGTTTTGCGCATGATCCCATACAACGTATCCCCGACATTTACCCTGTAGATGTAACCATAATCCCCATCGGCTGGCTCTGGGTCAGGTGATGGCAAACCACCCGCAAGCTGGAGGACTTGCCCTGCATACAGATGGTAGGGGGCTGCCAACCGGTTCAGGCGGATCAGGTGGGTAATCGGGACACCCGTGTTCCTCACCACGGTAAACAGCGTTTCACCTTGCCTGACCTGATAGGTGGTTGTGGCGGCGGTGCTAACAGGCTGGGTGGTTGCAGGGAAAGTACCTGCATCAGTCTGGTCAGCAATGGCTGGGACGGCTGCTACAAACCATACAGTGATAAAGCAGGTGCGGAAACATGACGGGCTAAACATGGGTAAACCTTCATTATTGTCTGTATTTTATGCTTCAGGTAACAAGCGCGGACTATACGTAACAACGCAGGAGGCTGCAAGGCAGGCAGGGAAACAATCCACCAAGGCGGGGCTTACACCTTGGTGGATGCGCAAACAGCCGATAGAGATATTCGCCCACCTGGGCAAATAATATACTAAACTGTGTTGCAGCTTGCTTTCTCGACGCTTCCTCCGGTCATGGCAAGCCCAGCAGCCAACAGGTTCCAACCCTCCCTGTTGGCTGTTTTATTTGCGGCATTCATCGGAATTGACAGGCTTACTGCGGCAGGGAGGGTTATGATCTGCGCCAACCAATAACAACAATAACGGGGAAGGCATGGGTCAACAACTGCGCAGGTTCTTCATTCGGAAATTACAAGGAGCCGCACACCTGCCAACGTTCTGGATCATGGTACTGGCTGCCCTTTGCCTTGCATCCATAAGCTGGCGCAGCGTTTGGTTACTGGCCGCTTTCATTGTCGCTGCCATCCTGGCCTGGATTACCCATGATGCCAAACACCCATCGTATGATGACTGGTTTTAGGCAGGAACGCTGCAAAGCCTTTTTGCCATTTGACAGCCCTTTGCGGGTAAGTCTGTTCCCTTATGTTTCCCATTCCCCTTACCTGCCCTTTACGCCTTTGCCCTTTGGTTGCTTCAAACTGGGGATAGCTGTTTGCACGCACGAAACCTGAGGGCCAGCACAACCCAGGCAGCATTGCCACTGACCAGCAAGACACCAGCATAAAAGCTCCACATCTGCCCCAACGCCGGATAGTAATACAAGTTCCAAATGCCCCAAGCTGCGAAAAACGCGGTGGTAGGCCAGTAAACGCCCTTTACTTCGCGCTCTTTCCAAAGTGTGTAAGCATTCATCCAGGCAAAATATGCTCCCACCAGTTCAAACAGGCCGTTGATCATGTCCGGCTGCATTGTTGTTACCCCATGTTTGGTTTATGTGTTTTCGTTTTCGGTTTTGTTGGTAGCTGCGGTTGCAGCCTGTTGGTGCTTTGCCAGCAACCGTGCCACCGTTGACGGGTGGACACGGAACAGCCGGGCAGCATCTGCACCAGTCTTCTCACCTGCTGATACCAATCTCACAATTTCCTTCTGTTGCGGGTCGGTCAGCTTAGGTCGGCGACCACCTACCCGGCCTTCCCGCCTGGCAGCGTCCAACCCATGCTTTGTGCGTTCGCGCAACATGGCACGTTCAAATTCCGCAAACGAGCCAACAATCTGCATCATCATGCGTCCAGCAGGTGTACCCGTGTCGATGGCTTCTGTCAGGCTTTGGAACGCTGCCCCTGCCCCATCAATTTTTTCCAGGGTCAGCAGCAAGTCCTTCAGGGATCGGGACAGCCGATCCAGTTTCCAGACCACGACGGTATCCCCCTGGCGTAACTGACCCAGCAGCCGGTGCAGCTCCGGCCTGTCCCACCGGCCCCCGGAAGCCTTCTCCTGAAAAATCCGCTCACATCCCGCCGAGTGGAGGGCACTGATCTGGGCTTACATGCAAAGCCTTGTTCTGGCGTGTTGTGCAGAACCATTGCATAAACGTTCGTTTTTGCAACTTGTTTTATAGCTTATCGGGAACGTCTTGCTTTTTCTTAATGAAAATGGGACAGTAGAGACACAACATGATAAGTGCGGACTTGTACTGCACTACTGGCAACAACTTTAACTCTTGGTGCGTAAGACCTCCTCACGGGGCAGCCGGGTGTTTCTCCGCAAGGTTGTATGCCTTTTTTATTCACGATGGACGGGGCCATGAAGATACAGGCAACTGCGGCAGGCAAATGGACGCTGGAAGCGCCCCCAACAGGCATGGAAAGGTTCCGACTTGGAAAACGTTGGGGATGATGTCATGCAACGGGCTTTGTTTGCCGGTCAGGAACTGATTGCCATTAAAGAAGCCGATGAAACTGACCGGTTCGGGTTGCGGTATCTTGGTTTCAAAGCTACCGGCTTCATGACGATGGCGGCGGCGAAACAGGCTGCACCAGAATTTGCCCAACGTGTGCTGGGCAGGATGCTGGAGATGGTGTCATGAACACAGGGCGGAGAATCGGGTATGTGCGGGAAAGCCATGCCGGACAGAGCTTGGAAGAGCAGACCGAAAAGCTGCGGCAGCAGGGCTGTGAAGTAATCCAGGATAACCTGCCCTGGATAATGGGTTATTCCCGCCCTGGTGATGTTGTGGTGGTCACGCGGCTGGATCGGTTGGCAGATTCCATGCGCAGCCTTGGTACAGCCATCAGGTTACTGCGGCACAGGCAACTCGGGCTGATCGTGCTGGAACAGAATCTGGATACCACGGTGTCAGGTGATGTACTGTATGATGTCATGGCAGAGGTGGTAGCTTTTGACCGGAGCCTGACCAATGAACGGATCACCATCGGGCTAGCCAAAGCCAAAGCCCGAGGGATTGAGCCAGGCCCCAAGAAAAAACTGACTGCGGCAGAACTTGAAGCGCTGCGGCAGGAGTTCAACATCCCTGGGGTGAACAAAGTGGAACTGGCCCACAAGTTCGGGTTGCACCGGTCGAGCTTGTATCGGCTGATGCAGGGAAACAAACAATAGAGGAGAACTCAGGATGGATATACCCATACAGACCATTGCAATGGTAATGGCGATAGTCTTCTGGCTTGTGGTGCTTGCCCTGTTCTTTTCATGGCTGAATGAAAAGGTCAAAGCACATTATAGCTATCGACCCAAGCAGAATTCTTATAAAAAATGTCCAAGTAGACCAGCGTTAATGGAAGATGATATTGCTTTATTTGCAAACAACTCAATTTTCCCTAATAACATTGAACGAGGCATCAATCCTGCTACTGGGTATGTAATGATGGGTGGCAGGGTAGATATTGGAGGGAATATGTATGGCTCCAGCAGCAACCTTTAAGTGACTCTTGAAGGGACGCTTCATGTATTTGATGGGGAAACGCCTAACGAACAACAAGTACAGTTCCCCAGTTTGTTGCTGGACACCCCTGTACTAATGGGGTGCCATTAATCTAGGATCATGACCTCTTGATTTGTCCAGGTCTCCAGCCTTCATGTTCGGCCATCTTGCCAACCATCCGTGAAAACTGTTCATCACTTAGACTAGCAATTTTAGTATCAGGTGATACGCCAGCAGCAGCAGAAATGACTGATGCATAACGGTCGGTATCATTCTCAAAAGAGGGGGCATATTTAGACACCATCCCATGAATAGTGTAATTCTCATATTTTCCCCTCAACAAAGCTATCCGAGCTGCATCACCAGTCTCTTTATCAGGAAAAATTGCAAATCTCCCATCACTACCAGTTGCCCCATGTCTTTTGGCAAAATCCCCATATTCAAGGTTGCCAGGGTTGTTGTTCCTCCATGAACGTGAACCACCAACCCGAACTTCACCATTTGGGTATGAAATCTCCCTCCCCATAGTAGTATGGCGAACAGATACCTCGCCTTGTCGATTAACTGAACTATCACTCAGCGGGCTTTTTTTTTCCTCACCCCCATACATCTGTTCGTAGATCGACTGTGTTGTGCCCGCAGGCGTACCCAGCAGGTCACTACCCGCAACACGATCAAATCCAGCCTGATAGTCTGTACCCCAGTCTTGCTCCCGACCAGTACGGAGACGCTCCATCGAACCCGCAACCCCCTGGATGACGCCAGAGGCTGTTGCTGTCATATCTGTAACCCCTTTATTGGCAAACTGAAGGGCCGAATTGACGGGCTGTGGCAATACATCCATCACGTTGTCAGATATACGGTGTAAAGCAGCTTCTGGTGCTGACATATCCGCCATAGTCTGGATATTCTCACCCCTTGCCTGTGCTTCCGTTTGGATACCGTCACGCCCTAAGTGGATAACGCCGCGATCATTGGCCATGCCAAACTGGGTAGCATCACGGGTTGCTTGATAGCCTTGTGGGATGGCACTGTCCGAGTCAACCCCGGCCTTGCTGGCAGCCCCAGCCACCTGCCCTGCCCCTGCCACCTGATTGTGGGTAATACCTGTTTGACCTTGCGATGCCACCGCCCCTTGATAATCGGCGTAAGCGTTGTAGACAGGATAAGCTGCCGGGGCATCATCCAGCCCAAACAATGATGCCCCCCGCTCTGCCACAAACCTGTCCACCAGCCCATCCAGTTGCTGGATGGCAGCCGCGTTGCCCTGCTCTGCTTCCTGTTGCAACCCCAGGTATTGGCTGCGGCTCAGGCCAGAGAATGCCTGGATCGCGTTGTCAATTTTACCGGTGAAGTTAAAACCATGTTCTTCCATGCGAGCCTGTACCCGCGACCAGCTCTCGGCACGTTGCAGGGAGGCAGAGGCTTTTTCTGCCAACGCCTGGTTCTGTTGCAAGCCTGCCTGCATTTGCTGGGCTGCGGTATCCGTCACGCCATCCTGGTGGGTGGAGGACAATTGGCTGGAGATCTGTGTGGCGGTTTGCATTGCCTCCTTGAAACCAGATTGATTAGCCACACTAACGGCCTCATCATACGCTTCCTGGGATTTTGCATTAGCACCTGCCCCCAGCTTCACACCTTGAGAAGCGCCCGCCAACATACCCAAAGAAGTTTCGTATCCCAGGCCATGCCTGCCAGCAAAATCCCTAGCAACAGATTCCATTTTTTCCACGGACTGCGCCAGTTGGGTGGATTGCTGCTGGGTAGCCGTATCCTGGGTTGAATTGCCTGCACTCACCTGATGGCTGAAATTTTTCATGTTGCTGAACAATGAGGAAGTTGATGCCATGTATTCAACTGCATCCTGCCGGGCAGCCGTGACCGACTGCCCGGCCTGGGTGGTAATGCTGGACTTGACGGCCTCCCCGGTACTGGCGGAGAACGCATAACTGCTGACCTGCTGCTGGGTGATTTCCCCGCCATTTTGGGTATAGGTGTGTTTTGTGCCCATCCCGTCAGTATGGGTATATGTACCAAAGCTAGTGGATGGTGCAGTGTTCTGCGCCCACCAGTTTGCATTGCCCATGGAGGTATTGCCGAGGGAAATGTTGCCGGTCGTGGCTTCCTCAGCGCCCTTGGCAGCCGGGGCTTCGTAGCTGCCCATGACCTTCCCTGCCAGGCTGGCCATCATCGCCCCGCCCTGGTTGACGATCAGGTAGCTGATCATGGGGATCGACATCGCCATGTAGCCCGCAATCAGCGATATATCCGCCAGCGCCTGGTACAACCCGGTATTGGTTGCCATCGACAGCGCGGAACCACCGTCCAGCAAAGCCGTGGCACTACTGGCTGCGCGGGTACTGTATAAAGTCATGCCAAAATGCAGGATGGCATACAGGGGTGCCCACAGTTGCAGCCACAGTAACGCCTTGAGGTAGGTCATTACCACCTTGCTGGCGGCGGGCAACAACATCAGGGCAAACACCAGCGGGAAAATGCCATACACAAAGGCTTCAAAGATGTTACGGATCAGTGGCAGGGTGCGGCCTGCCAGCTCCCCCAGTACTGCATAAGTGGTACGCCGTTCGGTTTCCGCCCGCGCCACCGCAAAATCCTGGGCAGCAGCACCAGCATCCACACGGGTGGCAAAACTCTGCAATCCACGCGCCATGTTGGTGGCCATCCAGCTTTGCCGGATCGTCTGTTCGGCCGTCATGCTCATGCCAGTCAGGTGCTGGTAGGAGATCGGCAGTGCTGATGCGAATTGCAGCGCAGCTTCGCCAGGGGTAGCGCCCTTACCCAGCTTCTGCCCGTAGTAAACCTTGGCCTTGGCGATGGCTGCTGTCAGGTCAGCCGTAAGGCTATGCCCTGCCGGATTACTATCATCTGTTGTACCGCTGGCTCCTGCCCGGCAGCCAATAACTTCTGACCGTGCAGCACCACCGGTACGGTAGGCAAAACTCCGGGACTTCGAGGTATTAGCCTTGATATACTCCCAGGTATCCTGCGCAGACAATAGCTCATCAAATTCATACAGCCCCAGTAACACGTCATAAAACACACACGCCTGCCAGAACTCACTTAGGTTACGGGCAAGCCGGGCATCCGTCACCTGAAAGCGTGCGGACTCCATCATCAGGTGCTGCCCGAACAGCATCCCGGTTTTGGAATAGCTCAGGTCATCCGGCAAGGCAAACACCGTATCAAAGGTACGGGTCAGGTAGTCACCCACTTGGCTGAACGATCCGGCTGTCACTGCCAGTGCTAGGGGCACGTTGGCAACCACACGGGTAAAGGCCGGATTGATCCGGTCAGTCACGACCACATTGGCCTTGGGAACCATAAACCCCATGTAGACAAAGATCATGATGAACAGCCATTTGTAGTTCAGCTCCTTGCCAAACGCCCCTTCAATAATCACCCATATCAAACCGATCATGGCAACTACGGCCAGCAAGCTGGTGTAGTTGCTGTTTTGGGTGATGGAGGCTACAGCATTGAACACCGTATACAGGTATTCACCACCGCCATAGGTATAAATTTCCCAGTTCACTGCACTCCCCCCAGCTTGTTATTATCAGTTGACACCAAACATGACCGACTGGAACAAGCCGGGCGTCAAATTGCCTAGGATGGCTTTCTCCTGGTTCTGCACACTGGCAGAAAATGTCAGGGCATCATCAAATGCCTTACCCACATCATCCTTGTATTTGCGGATCTCGCTTCGCGCCTGAAAGATACCGTCCTTGAATGCCTGGAATTTTGCATCATCTTTCTCATTGGATTTGATCAGGGCTGATGATGCGGTCACTTTACCCAACAGGTCATTGAGATAGGTGGCAAGGATGTCCTTGGCAATCAACAGAGCATAGGTATCCACCGTGTTGGAAGCCGTACCCGGCAAATAGACAGCTTGTACCGTCAGATACTTGTAAACAGGCAAGGAAGTTGAAGCCAACAAGCCTTGTTGTTCCGCGCTGAGCTTGTCATCCGTAGTGATGTTTTTGTCGATAGCTTGCAAGATGTTCTGTACCCGCGTCACCAGTGCCTGCGGGGCAGGAATGTTCACTGTGCGCCCCGCTGTTACATCACGGCACTGCATTTCACCGAAACCATCCGCACAACCGACGATAGGGACACTTCCACCCTGCAACAGGGTATTCAGCAACTGTATCCCCTTACCCTCCATCAAAATGGAAGGAACGGTATGGGAGATAGTCAGGGCATCATCACCGACACCATTCTTGTAGGTAACAACTGTCCCGGAGAGGTTCATCATCACCTCTGCCACAGCCGTATTGCTACTGAAGAAGGCATTCTTCATCAGCGCCCGCCATGCCACATTGCCCTCGGTGGCATTGATGATGCTGGCAGGCGAGTTGGGATCACCATTATTATTGGTGCTGTTGCGCTCACCGCCCGTGGTACAGGCCATCAGTGCCTCGGCATGGCTCATGCCCTGCCCGCCTTGGGCAGCCGGGGCTGTTTTCTGGGCAAGGCAGGCTGACTTTTCACGGCTGAATTGGCTCAATGCCCCACCAACCAATCTGGCACCCTCCTCACAGGAATTAATCTGGAAATTGTTGAACTGCTGTGACCAGTCCTGGAGTTTTTCCAGGGTAGCAGTCAATTGCGGTGACAAGGATCGCATCCCAACCATAAAGCCATAACTGACAGCGGCTGAGCCTATGTTACGTAACATAGCCACCAGTTGTTCCTTGTTGATGAAGGAAAAACCACCGGCAAACAGGTCGATCCCGCCACACCCGGCACGGAAGGAGGGAAACTGGATACTACCTAGGGTATAGGTACGAGCAGGCACCCGTACAAAAGCCGAGCCACCCGTGTAGTAAGTGGCACTCTGTCCCTTGTAAGCCCCACCAGGGGTGACATTGGCATAGTTCAGGTCATCAAAAAAACTGCCCATGTCGCTGGCGAGATCAGCCTGGGCAGTGCCTGCCAAGAATACGGCGATTACCCATACCCGCAGTGTGTGTGTCAGCAACCTGAGAGTTTTCATGTTTGGCCTCCTGTCATGGCTGGATCGGGTTGGGTTGGGTTTTTAACCACGCCTCACGGCTATCCTGCTGGGCTTGCTGTGGGTTAGCACTGTGCTTGTTGAGTACCGTGTAGATACGGGTACGCAGCTCATCCCAGGTGATGAAGCCGTAACTGATGGGTTGGATGTCACGCTTTCTGGGTTCCACCAGGAACAGGGCTGGTACTGCCTCCACCTTCAACTCAACCGCCACTTGCTGGCTGGTCTTGAAATCCGGGAATTCCGGCAAACCCTGTCCATCCAGGGATACCGCTACGATATTAAAACCGTATTGTGTGGCAAACTGCTTGAGGATCGGAGCCAGCTTGTGGCAGTACGGGCAGGTGCTGCGGAAGAAAAAGAATAACCCGTATTGCTGGCTGGCTGAGCGCAAGAAATCCTCATTAATTGCCAGCTTGGCGTCATTGTAGGCATGGATAGCCTGGTCATCGGTTGGTTTAACCAGCCGGTAATCCAGTTGCGGGGTCTGCCACAACACTTGCTGCCATGTTTCGGCGAACCGCGCTGCCTGGGCTTGCGCCTGGGCATTCACCACCATGAACGCCTGCACGTTGGCTGGGGTCGGGTCTAGCACTGCCCGTGCCTGCGCCCGTTCAATCGCCTCTTGCACCTGCTTCATCTGTACCAACGGATCATTGGTGTCTTCCGCTGGTTTGGCAGGCGATACTGACATCACCGCTGCTGGTTGTTCCTCGGGTGGCTCCGGTTTGTCAGGATTGGCAGGTGGCTGTGCATACCAGAACCACCCCTGCTCACCCGACTGGTAGTACGGTATTGGGGCAAGGGCATCTCCCTCCCCCACCACCGGACTAGCATGGATCAGGGATGGCAGATTGAACAGCATCAACAGGGCAATGGCGGGGTACTTCATCATAGTATTCACCGCTTGCCGGGCAACTGCTGGAGAATCTTGTCCTTGATCAGGTCACTGAGGTTATCCATCCCCGGCTTGATCGCCTTGTCCGCATTGGTCAGTGCATCTGCGAAGAACTCACTGAAATCCAGTTTCCCAAAATCAACCCGTGCCAGTTCATCCGGGGTAAATCCACGGCAGACTGGATTCCGAGCGCTACCCCAGTCCAGTGGCACATAAGACCGTCCCTGTTCATGGATGATGCGTGCCAGCTTAGAGTTGAAACAACATGAAACGTTATAACGGTTGGGGAACAGGGATTTATCCTTGTACGTCCCCACGAAATGGCACAAACCCGCCGCCTGTTTTTCACCCAGAATAATTTCACTTTCGGAACACTGGGTCAGGTTCCAGCCGATTCCCCAGCCAGAATCCCTGCAACAGTTCTTAAACCCCAAGGCTGTCTTTTTGCATTTATAATTCTGCCCCGAAAAAATAAGCATGTTGCTGGTATCAAAATCTTTGGCCGCACTTTCCGCTGAACTTAGGTAGCTGGCTGCCTGACCAAAATCACCGTTAGGCGCATAGCTGCTGTCAAAACATTTATCCCCATCCATGCAGAACGCTTGCCCTGAACAGTCCTCAATGGTGCGCTGATTGCCGGAAGCCGTACATTGGTAGGTTTGTTCCCAAGCCACACAACGCCCGTACAAGGTTTCGTCACAGTGCGAGCCGGTTTGGGTGCAGCCCGCCTTGCGCAGCTCCGCACAATAATCATCCTCTCCCCGCTGATCCTGACTGTTGTAACACTGGTAGGTATCTGTGTATTGCCAACAGTCACGGCTGACATCCTCCCCATCCACCTGGTGGGGATTGACAGTATCCGTGCAGGCACTGGACTGCACCTCACAAGCGGGGTTGCTTGTATATGGGATACAATCATTGCCCCAAACATCTTCCCACTGGCTACATTGACAATCCATACTCACCACAAACCGGATAGGTATGGCTTCATCCAGTTTCCAGATAGAAAAATACGGACTGGCCTTGAATAACCCTGTCAGGTCAGACCCATGCCCATAATAGGCACCGTAACTACCTATAACCGTAGAGTTGCTATTTGTATCTATCCATACCGCCCGTCCATCTGTTTCTAGGCGAATTGCCCTGATATTGTCCAACTTGGAAAATTCCCAGCGTGCTTGCCACCACCAATGCCACCAGTACGTGGTCGCTGGCGTATATGTGATAGTCAGGGTATCCCCTGACAAAACAGGGATAATGCCAATATCTGTCATTAACGGAGATATTTGAACGCTATTTAAGCAGTCATCGCGTACTTTACAGACTGTTTCCAAGGTACGTTTACACTGAACCATCTCCGGTTTCAGATATTCCATGCAGGTATCGACTCCCATCCGTATCGGATCAGTGACCACCACCTGCCTGCACCCGCTATCTGCCCCTATCTTCCCTGCATCTGCCAGTAACTGGTCAGTTTTTCCCACCAGTGGATCATCCCTGCCCAGTTTGAAAACTGGACGGTTGAGGATGCTGTGGAGGGTCTGCCCACTGGCATTGTCCGGGGAGGCAGAGAACAACACTGACCGAGCTTTGTCTTCCAGCCCCATTCCGGCACTTTGATGCTGTACTTCTTCGGGATTGCCTGTGACAAACCCCGGCAGGGAGTCAGATGTTACGCCTGGCAAGGTAAAACTGGACACGCCAGTACTACCGAATTGTTTGCCAGCTTCCAGCGCAGCCGTCTGGGCAGGGTCAGCCAAGGCTTGCAGGATCAGCACTAACCATAACAGCATCGCCAGCACTAATACCCTGGACAAGGTGATGATGGCTGCCAAAAGCCTGGGATGGATGCCGCCCATATTCATGGCGTCCCCCCCTGCAATACCTTTAACCACTGCTGGACAGGGGTCTGCCAGTCCGGTACATCCTTGAGGTAGCCTGCAAACTGTTCCAGGGCATACGCCAGACGGACATCACCGCTGAGACGGACATGCCGAAAAACCGGGCAACCCTGACCTTCCACGCAAGCGGCTGGTGGCACGGCAGGCAGTACAAAGGTGGGCACTTGCCGGATACCCAGGCGCGAGAACAGAGTCGGGTCAATAACCATACCTGCCACGGCCTGCATCCCGTCTGGCAGGCTGGTTGCCTTGGGGTCAATCCCCTGGATTTCCAGCAAGCGCCCAGCCGTGGCTTGGACATCATCATCCACCAACCCGTTCAGCACCAGTTGCGCACCGATTTTGGCAGCATCTGCCAACAACAGGCGTAAGCTGGCATTAGGCATCGACATTGACACGAATACCAACGGTACAAGTGGTTGCTGCGGTGTGGAAGGGAACGTGATGGCATCAGCCATCAGCCTGTCGATCACAGACTGGGCCTGCTGTTGCTGGACAACACCCACTTGCCTGACTTCTGCCCAATCAGGCAAGGCCGGGACAGGCACGCCGCCACTGTCCAGTGCTTGGAGAGCTTCCTGCCAGCCGGGTGCTGGCGTATCCACTGGGATAGGTTGTCCGGTGGCAATACCCGGCAGCAGGGCAACCCATAATGGCAGGATTAAAAAGCGCAGCATAGGCGTCTCCTGAATATCAGGTAAGCAAAATCCTCCCGTCCCGGAAACTCCTTGCCCGCACCGCTGACCATCGTGGTACGCCCAAAGGTTTGGGGCTTTTGTTGGGTCGCCGGGATGGGGTACAGCATCTGCATCTTGTACTGGTTTTTCATGACGACCGGGGCAGGCTTGCTTTGGCACATGGCAGCATTGGTGCTGGTGTTGAGTGCCAGCAGTTGCTTGTGCATCTTCGTGAGCATCCTTTCCGTCATCAGGGTAGAAGATTCCACCCCGCCCGTGTGATGATGGCTGCTGCCTGTCATTGGGTAATTCGACCCCTGACAACCTGCACACCAGAACAGCTCCTGCCGGGAAAATCCAGCCGTAGCTGCCACACAATCGGCTCCGCAGGCTGCCTGTGCCACAGGGTTAGCGAACAGGGCAGCTTCCGGGCTTAACAGGGTATTGAGTTCATCGTCCTGCCATAACGGGTCAAGCTCGGTCAGGTACAGCATGTCGAAGCTCTCAGCCTGCACACAGGTGACACTGGTCAGCAGGTTCAGCCACGCCAAGACCGGATAGATGTAATAGTGGGCATGGTACATGGCCTTGCGTTCATCGCTGGCATCATTTGTGCCTTGGGCAATGCCGTAATCCCCCAGCGTAGCCCCGCCCAGCAGGGGGGAACAAAACGGCTTTTTCACCACTTCGGCAACCCTGGCAGGCTCCCAGAAACTGATGCCGATCCCGATTCGCACGAAAATTGGCGCTGGTGCCGGACAGGTGCAAATCAGCGGTGGCGTGTCACCATAATCTTCCTGCCCAAAACTGGCGGACAACGGGCCGATACGCAGCGGGAAAATCCCCTTCCAGTAAATGTCCGTGAGCGGGTTGGGGAACTTGCCCTGGCAGGTATTGGCTTGTACCAATGCAGGCAGTGTAACCACCAGGATAAGCAGCAACATGATGAGGCGCCTAGTCATGTACCACCACCTCTTCCAACACCAGCACCTGGCCTTGCTGACGCAACACCACCGGCAGGGACTCAATACGGAAACGTTTAGCCAGATACCCGCCCTGATCAAACCACAGCGGGGTTTTCCAGTCCTGCATCAGTTGCAGCACTTTTCCGGCAGTCAGGATTGGCTTTACTGGGCGCTGGCTGGAAGTGATGTACTGTTTTGCCCAAGCTAATTGCGCGGTATCCGTGCCATCAAACAATACGATGTCTTTGGATAACTGCATCATCGCCAACGGGTTGACTTTTGTACCCGCTTTGGCAAACACAGCACCATCGGCATCAGATAAGTCGTTTTCCAAGGTCAGGGTCATGTCAAGCGTGCGGGTACGGGCTTGGGGCGCACGCGGGTAATGCTTTCCGGGTGGCTCCTGGGCATACGCTTGCCAACGTTGCCGGGCATCCTCCTCAACCTTGTCCAGTTCCCCCGCCTGCTGTGCCTGCCGCAAGCGGGCCATCAGCACATCCAGCAGGCTGCGCTCCTGTACCGGATACACTTTGCCCATCACCCCAAGGTCATGGGATTCCGGGGCAGGTGTTGCCCAACTTGGTGCCAGCCATAACAGCAACAATCCGGGGATGACCCAGATCATAGGTTTAGAAAATACGGAAAGCACGCCCCACCACCTTGTCCTCGGTTATCAGGTCAATCTCGGCATACCGGGAGTCAAACGAATCCGGGTTCGGCGTCCACACAAACACCGACCCAGGCGGGATCACCCCACCCGCGCTGTGGGGCAATGCAATACCACCACTGGAGAAGGCTTTAGCAGTACCCATAGGTTGGCCATTGATGCTGAAATCCGTGCCCATGGGGTAATCTTCCCCAAAAACCACCACATCCCCAGGCACGCCTGCCACCTGTTTGATGAACAAGAAAGCAGTTGGGTAGAACGAGTTTTTGGGGGGGTAAAAACCGATGAGGTCGCCAGGCTTGAGGTTGGCAGTTTGCCCTAGAGATACCACATAAACCCACCCTGGCAGGCTGGTACTCAAATTAAGGCCGAAACGGGCATACGGAGAGACGAACCAAGGCAGGCTAGCCAACACACCCGCAAGGCATACCATCAACATAGCCAAGCAGGCGAACCGCCCAAGGAAGGCACGAAAAGCGGGCTGATCCCAGCGGGTCATGGTTGTCCACCTGTACTAAAAACAGGCTGCTGTGCCAGCGGGGGCTGTACGGGCAGTGCCACCGCTGGCGCATCAGATTGAACCCCTGGGCTGCCCATGGCAGCCACCATCCGCTGGCGCAGTTCACCAGTCAGGTCGGGAACCCCCGCCACAACAGCGGGTGCCACCAGCACCACGGCATGGTATTCCTCCGCCATTGCCCTGGATTGCACATCCAGTTGCTGGGCAAAGGCAGCCGCCAACTGTGTCCTGGTAGCGCCACCATCATCCTGCCGGGAGGCCAGCACCTGCACCTGTTCCGCCACCAGGGCAGCCAAATCCAGCCGGATAAAGACAGGTGGCGGAAACCAGATACGCACCAAGAGTAACGCAACCAATGCGCCCGTAAAGCCCGCTCCGATAAGCGTAACCCACGGCCTGATGGACTCAGAAAACTTTGCCAACCGTTGCATATCCCCCCCTTGTTTAGTGTCGCTGGGCGCTGGCCACCAGCCGTTCCAGAGCATCCGCGAGCGACAGACCAGCAGTCTGCATGTCCCGGATGGCCTGCACTTCTTGGGCTTTGGTGGAGTAAAGTTTTTCTGTAAACGGGTCTACGATCAGGCGTCCCACTGCTGTGCCATTAGGGCCACGGATCGCCACCTCGGAATACTTTCCCGCTTGGGTGTCAAGCGATAACAGCAGGCGTTTCAATCCTCCATCCATCAACATGTGTCCATGTTTTTCGGCAGCAGCGATGGTTTCAGGCTTCTGGCGCAACAGCAACACCCAGTCAGAGTTCTGCAAAGCTGCTTGGGCGGTGGATGACGCATGGTAATCCCCCAGTGCTTGGGTTATGGTCATGAACGCCCCGCCGAACTTGCGAGCGGTACGGTAGCCACGTTCCACAAACTCACCGGCATTGCCACTGCCCATCAAACGCCACGCCTCATCAATGATGCACAGCTTGCGCTGGCTGCGGTTGCCTAGGTACATGGCTTCGGTGATCTGCATGATTAACAACAGCAATACCACCTGTTGCAGGTCGGGCTTGCTGTCCAGCTCCCCCAGCTCCAGCACCACAAACGGGTTATCCAGGTTGATATTGGCCTTGCCACGGAAAATGCGGGCATAGGTTCCCTTAGCGTAAGGGTACAGCATTTGCCCCACTTCATTTGCAGCCCTGTCCGTGTGCTGCTCCAGCCACTGAGCTACTCCGGCAATTTCCCCATCATTTCCCTGCTGCCCCCATTCATGCTGGATCGCTTCTTCTAGATAGGCTTTCTGGAGGGCATCCAATGGCATGGACGGGGATGCCATCAACGCCAGCAGGTCTTTCAGTTGCGGCATTTCCATATCCATGCGCTGCACCCAGGTAAATGGGTTCAGCCGTATGCTGCGCTGGTCGGAAAAGGCAATGAACTCTCCACCCACCAAATGGCATAACTGCTCGTAGGAGCGGCCGGAATCAATCACCCAGCAGCGCCCACCCGTACCCAGCAGGGATGTCACCAGTTCCTGGGTCAGAAATGACTTGCCTGCCCCGGAGGTAGCCGCTACCGCAATATTGAAATTGCCCTTCTCGTTTGCAAATGGGTCAAAGTGCATCACTTGCCCGCGCCTTCCGACTAGCAACAACAAGGGTTGCCGATTGCCTTGCCATTCCGCGACCAGCGGCAAGGTGTTGGTGACTGAATTGGTCAGGAAAGTTGAGAACCGCCCCATCCGTGACATTTCAGACACAAAAGCAGGCCCACACATCAGCGGTAAGGCAGACAGGAACGCGGGCAAAGGCATGAAGCGGTCGCGGCTGAGCGACCAACCCTTGGCACTGAACAGCCCCTGTGCCTGCTGGCACACCTGTTCGGCTTCACCCGCACGAGCGAACAGGACAAGCTGGAAATGGCTATTGAGGATGCGGTGGCCTGCATCCAGTAGCTTACCCGTCGTAGCCCATTCCTCTTGACGCTCACGCCAGGCCGGGATAAACCGCCCCATGGGGGAACCAGCCATCTGGGTAGCCCTCACCGCTTTCATGCGAGCCTTGCTTTCGGCATCCACCGCATCCGGGACGTGGATCGTGGTAGTCATCAGGAATGGCCCGCCAAACCGTTGGGTATTAGCATAAAAATCCCCAATCAGCTCTGCCATCCTGTGCGCAGGCCACTCTCGCGGATACTGGCGCACCGAAAACGGGATCACCTCCACTGGCACACCTTCATGTATTAGTGCAAAACTGTCACGCCCCACCTGCAAGAGGGAATCAGGGGCAACAACCTGTTCACGCAGGGGCTTGTTACACTGCCATAAAAGTTGGCGTGGATGATGCAGGGCAGGATTCAGGATTGTATCCAGAAAGTTGATGAACGCCCCGGCATCAGCCGTCCACGCCACCATCTCTGCCGATTGCAAGGTGCCAAGAGCAGAGGCCCGCGTCCGCTGTAACCACTCTATGACTAACCTACCGACCTCTTCGCCTGCGTTGGTAGGGAGCGGCCTGCTGACCGTCATGAACAAGCGGAAATGGCGCAACAGCAAGGATTGCCCTGACAACAAGGACTGCCAGTTTGCAGGACGGAAATAAGCCGCTCGCCGCTCTGCTAGATGGCGGTAGATGCCCCCTTCGGTACGTGCATCCACCCATGCTTTCAGCATGGGGTCTATATCGGGTGACGCATACAGCAGAAACTGGATGACTGTCCCCTCCGGCAACCCTTGGGTAAACAGGCCATTCATGACCCTAGCCTGGTTTTCGGACAACCCACCGGCTGCCGGAAGCAGTTCCAGCATGAAACCAACGGCATCCTCGCCGTAGAACAACCCGGTAGCATCATCGTAGGCTTCATAAGGCAGCAGGTCTGCCACACGATAACGCTGCATCAATGCCTGAGCATCTGCCAAGGATGCAGGCATTGCCCCTTCAGCATAGGCAGTGGCTGGACTGGTTTCACGTAGCCAGTAAGCAACCATACCCGTCAGCCTATCCTTCCATATTTGTGGGATCATCGCAGTAACCACTGCCCGCTATCGAGCCGCAGGTACAGGTAAGTTTCATCATGCAGATCCCCCTGTGGGTCTTCCCAACGGTCAACCCAAACCCGGATATGGCGTGGACGGGTCAGGATCGGATTGCCGGGTGCTACCGTTGCCACTGGCTCAGCGGCAGATGCCTGCACCATAGCAGTACCACCTGCCGCACTAGCAGGTTTATTGCCCAGCGTACCATCGGCTGAGAGCTGGTAAACCTTGCTGACGGGCTTACAGCCGACCCCATTGGGCAACCCACAGGTAAAGCGTGGCGTTTTGAAGTCACTGAGTACGGAACAGCCTGCCTGGGTAGACAACAGCCCCAGTAACAGGAAGATAGCGAGTGTTTTTTTATTGTTTGGCATTGCCTTCCCCTTTTTGTAAAAAGCAGGGCCACCGGGGGAATACCCCGGCAACCCTGAGCCGCTAGGAGCCGTTGCCAGGCAGGTTATCCTGTTGGCCTGCCCGGTCTTGTACTGTTTTATCGTTGATGGTTTGCATGTCAAAAATATGCCCTACCACCAGATAGCGCCCGGATGGGTCGGCATAGAAGGTGTTGTTGTCGCCTGCACTAAAGGCGTACAACCCTGGAATCCCGGATTCCCATACCCGACTAATGGTGGTTGCTGGAAATGCTGACCTGATGTTGGCCTCAGCACGCTGGTTATGATGCTTTGCCCACCACTGCGGGGCAGGCAGCAAGGCAAACACAACTAGGAGCGGCAGAACTACTGCCAATAGCGACAAGCCCATGCGCTGGCTGGTCAACCTCATCATTCGTCCGCCTCCCCATCGCCCATGCCATTGGCAAGGATATTGGTTTCAAAGGCAAACCCCTCAGTCAGCACAATGTCCACGCTACGCCCACTGGCAACTTCGATAATGGGGTAGGTTTCATTAGCACGTTGCAAATACCAGTCAGCAACTTTCTCCAGAGTTTTGCCAAAGCCGTTGGCAACACCGAACTGGCCTATCTTGCTGGGGTCAACGGTTGTCACCGTCCCGGTCGTTGCAGAAGTTGATACACTGCTGTAAGCATCAGAAATGCCACTGCCAATGCCTCCGGCCACACCCGACACTAGGGCGCGAGCAATCATTTGCCCCTGCTTGCTGACCAATAATCCCCGGATACCGGCCTTGCCATCCTCTCCCGCGACATAGCCCTTGATGGCTTTGTCCACCACTTGCCCATTAACCAGAACGCAGGACATGCGTTCCAGTCGCAAGTAAGCACGCTCTGCGGATATGTCACCGTAACCAGCGGCGGTCATGTGGCAGGATCGTATGTTGGAGGCAACACGATTTGGCAAAGTACCATCATCCACCAACCGCAACAGCACCGGCTGCGGGTTGTTTTGGGCTTGCCCCCCTGTAGGCGCATCCAACCCCGACAACAATGTAGCAGAAACAAAACTTCCGGCAGGCAGGTAATCACCCACCGTATGTGGCTTGTCCTTGAATTGCTCCACCTCTTTTGCTCCCGCATTGGCATCAAGGTTGATGTTCAGGATGCCGGGCTTTTTCCCGTCCCCTTCTGCTGGGGACGGCTCTGGCAAGCCTGCCGGGTTCGCAGGGGGAACCGGGGTTCTGGCTGCTGGAACCGGTGTTGGAGGAGTAAGTGGCAAGGATGATGCGGGTAATGCACCTGGCACAGGTGGCAACACCATGCTGCCACCTGCTGCTTCGGAGCCTGCATCCCTACCCTCATTCTTGCTGTCTTCCTTGTTCGATCTGGTGTCCTTGCTGTCCTCCTTGTCCAAGCTGGCAGACGCACCAGCACCACCCTCCTTGCCATCCTTGACCAGTTTGGTCAGGGCATCCACTTGTTGCTGCATGGCGAGGTTTTGCTTGCGCATTTCCTCCAGAGTGGCCTCCGAACGAGTGATCCAGACATCTGCCGGATCAAGCACCTGTGCAGGTGTCGTGAACTGCTTGCTCACCATCGGGGTATTGGCCTGCTGTTGCTGTGCTGCATCCAGCTTACGCCCCGGATCAGACCACCACAGTCCAAAAATCACCATGGCAACCAGCACCCCTGCCACACCAACGGTCAGCAGCATTTGCCGCCGTTTGATGTTTTGTTGACCATCCATTACAGGCCATCCTCGGACTTGATGACATACACACGGGTTGTCTGGCCTACGGTCAGTTGCAACTCGTCCATGGCAACTGCCTTCACATCCAGCCCATCCCCCCCGGTCAGTGCTTCAAACTGGCGCTCATCCAGTATCAACTCGGCATCCGCTGTAAATTCGTACACTTCACCCGCCAGTGCCCCGGAATAACGCTCCAGCAAAACCAATTTGCCAGGCAGGCCAGCATCAACTGTCTGGTTGATAGCTTCTGCACCGGGCAAGGTTCCCAGTGCCATGTTACGCACCATCTCCTTCAAGGTTTTGACCCAGTTGTAAGGCCGTCCCTGCGTTGAGCCGAGATAAGACCCTCCCCCTACGCCCAACCGTGCATTGGCGTCACCCTGGGGTTGCAGCACCACGGAGCCAGCGGGCATGTTTTCGGGTCTGACCTGTATGGTATACGTCCCGCCCCGTTCGTCCTTGACAAAAACACTGAACGGCTCGGTACGCTTGTCCAACAAGCGCATGAACAACTGGCCTGAATCCTTGTCAGGTTCCACCGCAAAGCGGTCATCCGGCCCCCAAATCCGCGCAATCCGCCCACCCTCAACCGAGAAACGGGTCAGTTCGTCTGCTGACACCCCAACGGTCACGCTATCGCCATCACTGACCGGGAGGTTTTGGAGTGCCATGGCGGGTGCTGACAACAACAAGGCCAGCAACAGGTAAAGTTTCAGTTTCACGGTGATAAATCCCCCTGCGGTTTGTTCTGCCCACTCCGGTCAGGCACTTCCAGGAAATCGCGGATCAACGGTTGTTGCTGGCCCTGCGACAATTCCAAACGGTAGCTGCGTTGTTTTTGTTCGGTGACGTTCTTGCCCACAAAGACAGTCTGAATACCGGTAATCTTCACGGTCATTCCTTGTATATCCACTTGCTGCGGGAACCAAGCCGAGGACAGTTGGTTACGGGTCACACGGCCTTTATCTTCCTCGAAGCGGCTGGACAACTCACCGTAAACACCAGGCTCCACAAAGCGCAGGAACTGGCTGGCCTGATAGCCCAAGTTGGCAGGGTTGTAATTCAGCAGCAGGCCGCTGTAGTACATGGCCATCTGTTCCAGGTATTCCGGGGACAGTTCCCCCCCGGACACCCAGAAAGAACGGTGGAAATCCGGCGGTACGACAATGGTTTTTTCGGCTTGCCCCGTGGAACGCCACACTATCGCCACGAGGATCAGGTTGGTTAGCAGCAGCACGCCTGCCACCACTCTCAGGGCTGCTTGCTGGTAGCCGCTATTGGCTAGTTGTGACAGGTAGTGGCTGCGCCTCATCCTACGAACTCCCGCTGCCAGGACGGCACACGGGTTTTAATCCACCAATCCGATGGCGTGTACCAGTACAGGCAACGGATCACCATGCCCTTGCCACCACCATGCTTGATTTTGGAAAACCCCCGCGCCAACAACAAACCAACCAGTATCCCCGGAATGGGCGCATTGAACAGTGCTCCCAGCAAGGTGAAGACAATCACAATCACGGCAACGTCTGCATCCCAGAAAAACAACTGGGGCATATCATCCAGCCTGCGCGGCATGAAATGGCTCCTATCCGTCATCGCAACCCCTGCTCAGATGATGGCTGAATTGAAAATGGAGTTGATGATGCCAGGCCCCAAAGCCCCGAAGATCGCCAGTACCACCCCCAGAATCGCAATGGTCGCTTTGCCGGAACCGGCTGCCACCCCCAGCATGATCAATCCACCGACAATGGCGATGCCACGCCCCAGATAACCGGTAGCTGCGTCATACACAAAGTCGTAGAAATCTTTGAACGCCGCACCGCTGGTGGAAGCAGATGCAAGCACTGGCAGCAGCAACAGCAGCACTACAGTCAACACAAACATGATGGCCATACGCTTGTTAGGGCGGAAAGCCAGGGCAGGTAAAACAAACAGGGGAAAACTCAGGTTAGTACCCATAATAACCATCCTTTAATTGTTAGTGATTAGTAAATTAACTATATTTAGGATAGAAATCCTGCGCCATTTTTTCCCGGAGAGGCCAAACATGCCGAACGGCAAAAACTTGACAAAACGTGGAATCATTCACCGCGCATGGCTACAGAATTTATCAGCGCCACGGCGGGTAACATCCAGTTGATAACCTAGTGTTCCTACTGCCAATGCAGCCACTAATGGCACATTGGCAGTAGCGCCCGCTAATACAGCAAGGTTATTAACCGCCGCCCCTAGCTTGATGGCAGACAGTGCATGGTAAAAAGGTTTGCATTGCCCTGGTGCGTAGTACCGCACACCATATACAGCCCCATAACTTAACGCTGCGGACACAACCGCGACAGAAACAGCATCATTGCCGGATAACGCTTTTAACACCGGGTTTGCCTCAACAATGTTAGGGTTGGAACTGATCCCGATATAAGTGGACAGCGAATCTCCCCCAATGGCAGTATCCAGTACAGTGCATCCACCAATGGCAACACTCACGACGACCGAAAAAAACAGCTTTTTTATTTTCACGCTTTAAAGACTCTTGTTGTAATTTATAGGTTGTCTTTGGTCTGGCAATATCATTCTGCCTGCTTTCCAACGTGCTGCATGGAATCCCGCAAAATGGCCTGCAATGCCAGCGACATGTAACCGCAGATAACGACCCAGAACACCTGCCCCCAAAAACCGCCTGCAATCAGAGCAAAGATCCCATCCAGTTGACGGGTTCCAGCATAAAAAGCTAATGTCAGCACAACCGGGAGATAAGGTGATTGCCATGCATAGCACAGCCACACCCAAACGCAGTTATTGTGGTTTATCACCATGCTTTTTAACCTCTACGCACATGAAAGCAGCAGTCGGCGTGCCTGTGTCAGTGTTATCTCTACCCAGCTTCATGGTGGCTGCATTCATATCCCCCCTGCTGACATGCACAAGGCTTGTGACTCAAACCCATCCACCGTACTCATGGACACCTGCTGTGGCGTTGCCGCAAACAGCAGTAAAAGTACCCATTCACCCATAATTCCCCCTTGTATTGATTGTCATGATCGTAGCGGGCAAACATTCGGGTTGGCCCTCCCAATAACGTGTCGTGCGGGCAACCCAGCCAGGTAGCCAACGGCTCTCATGTGGACGGATACGCACACGATTCTCCAGCACAATGCGTGCAGAGATGGCAAACGCTTGCAGGGGTGAATAGTCTTGCTGCAACAGCATCACGCCCTCAAGAACATGCAGCAAGCCCCAAGGTCGTGAACCTAGGCCAGCGCCCTTGAAATTCAGATAATCAATGATGGCAAACCAGCCATCCGCCGATTGGGTCAGCCGTTGCAAGGCGGGTATCAGGTCAGGGCGGCGCTGCGTAATGTCATGCAAATTGTCGATGGCACGCTCAATGATGTAGCGGATCTGTACCTCGCCCGTGGCGTATAGCCAGTGCCGCAAGCGATTGATGCGTAAAGAGCCTTGTGCCAATTCAGTCAGATAGTGATCGCGGTCACGCCAAGGGTTGCCCTGGGCGATCCATAACGGAATCTGTACCTGTTGGCGGCGCATGTAATCCAGTAATTGGTCAAACCCTTGCCGGTTGTGTGTACCTGCGGGATACCAGGAGAAATGCCCAATCCCGACGGAAGCAAAACCTTCCCCGTTATGCCAAGCCAGCAGATTTTCAGATTTGCAGCCCGTTTCATTGGAGGCTAGTTTGTGGGCAATAGCGTCGATATAGGATACCGGCATACGCCAACGGGCAGGCTCAGCATTGACAACAGGAGCCAGTACAAACAACCCGAAAAGGCCAAAGAAAATGAGGTAAGCCCGCATCATGTATTTCTTGTTGTTTTGAAGGTTAAAGCAGAAAAAAGTATGGACACCACCAGGATGCCCATACCCACGCCAAAGGAACCGACTACCTAGGCGGATTACCAGCTAAGGCTATAACCGACCTTAGTCGCAGCCTTGCCGCCTTCAACTCCAGACAAACCTAAATCCAAACGACCTACATTCAGTTTTGTGGCAAAACCTACGCCAGCCGCTGTTTTACCACCGTAGTGACCTACAGCGATGCCAGCCGCTCTGGTTTTACCCGATTCAAAACCCACGAATGGCATAGCTAAAGAAGCCGCAACACCTTCTGCCACAGCTTTATCGGTATAGCTGTTGGCACTGGCCAGGGTGGCAGCATCGCCAGCCTGCATTTGCCCCAGATTAACTGCGTCATAACGCTCAGTACCGTCAGCAACATTGTGGATACCACCAGTGGGGTTGCCATCCACATCTGTACGCAGTGAAATACCACCATCTGTATCAAACGGTACAGAATTGCTCAAGCCCTCTTCAACAGAGGCAATACGCATCATGCCTTGCCGCAACCCGCCTTGAATATCAGCGATGTCCATTGAATTCTGAACACCCATATCCAACGCAGCACCTGCCATACCCTTAGCTTCTTGAGCCGCGACATTCGCACCTACCGCCAAGTCAGTTACCGCTGTAGCAACCCCTAACGCCTCATTCGCTGTACTTTGAGCGGCTTGTGCTGCGCCTTGAGCCGTGTTTGCTGCCGATTGAGCAGTGGCAACACCCGCTTGCAGTGCAGCGTCACCCGCGATACGGGCAGTAGTTTCTG
>DILV01000002.1 GCA_002425225.1 Thiothrix sp. UBA5583 | reverse complement strand
AGCGGTTTAATGCGATTACCCTACCCACCAGAGGGCATGTACTTGACTTCAGGATCGCGGCCCAATGTGCCGATGAGGGTTACTTTGTTCACTGATGCAGACATGGTATTTCTCCTAGAAATGGACGCAGAAAAACGTCAGGAGAAGCACACACCCAAAGGGAGTTGTTCTCCCGATAGGGCAGGTAAAAAGTAAAGGTAAGTAAAATAGGCTACCAGCATCTTGCGGATGCCGCCCCATGCAGTAGCATGATAGGGCTTGAAGGGATCGCTGCCGTAGCAGCCAGGGACTTGTTGATAGTGCAACAACACACATGGGATGCGCTAATCCTAAAACCACCCGCAAATGGCAGTCAAGTTTTTATCGGAGTGGTTTCCACGAACTCTCCATCCTCATACACCATCACCCCACTGCCTTCTTCCTCGATTGAAATGCCCCACCCACCCCGCTCCTCAATCCAGGTGATTTCATGTTGTAAGCCCGCCATATCCCCAACAAACCGGCTGCTGACCTCCTGCCCGCAACAACCTATGTAATCAATCTGGTAGATAGTCATACCGCTTCATTTTCCATTTCCTCCAACATTCACAATCGTCTTGCACCCCGGATACCCGCTACATCCCCAAAAATTCCCGAACCTGCCATTACGCCTGTGCATGGGCTTGCCGCAACTCGGGCATACCTTCCCTGCCTGATCCACTGCACCAGCCTCCTGCCCCCTGCCGACACCAACCGCTGTATTAGCTGCACCAGCCTTTCCCGTTACTGCTACAGATTCCGGCTGTTGCCTTGCCGAACCCACCCCCGCCTTGGCACGTTCCAGCACCTTGACCAGCCATCCTTGCTGTTTGTCCATGAACTGCATCAGGGTCATTTCACCGCTGGCAATGGACTCCAGTGCCTGTTCCCAAGCGGCGGTCAGCGCCGGGTCTTTGACCGTATCCGGTAACATCCTGATCAGAGCAACCCCTTTAGGGCTGGCACGCAACTGCTTTTTCTTGCCTTCCCGCACCAGCAGGCCACGCTGCAACAGGGTTTCGATAATGGCTGCGCGGGTCGCTTCTGTACCGATCCCGGCATTGTCCTTGAGGATTGCCTTCAGCTTGGGGTTTTCCACCAGTTTGGCGATACCCTTCATCGCCTGGATCAGCGTACCCTCCGTATAAGGTGGAGGTGGTTTGGTCTGCCGCTGGATCTCACTGGTATCCAGAACCAGTACCTTATCCCCCTTGTTGAGGACGGGCAGTGCCTGCCCATCACCATCCGCACCCATGGGTTTGCCGTCTGCCTCATCGGCAGGTTCCTGATAAGCAGCTTTCCAGCCCCGCACCCGGTCAACCCGTCCCGACACCCGGAACAGGTAGCTCTGGCAATCCAGCTCAATGATCGTCTGGTCATATTCATGTGCGGGAAAAAACTGAGCCAAATAACGGCGGCGGATCAGGTCATACACGAATAACTCATGCTCTGAAAGGCTATCCAGCCGCCCGCCTGCTGCGGTGGGGATAATCCCGTGGTGGGCAGTGATTTTGCTGTCATCCCACACCTTGCCCTTGATGCTGGCATCTGCCTGGGATACCAACCCAGCCATGTTCCGGTCGGTCAACACCAATGCCTTGAACACCGCCCCGGCCTCGGCATGTTGCGACATCGGCAGGTAGCCACAATCAGTACGCGGGTAGGTGGTCAGCTTGTGCTTTTCGTACAGGGACTGGGCAATATCCAGTACCTGCTGCGCACCCAGCCCCCAGCGGCGGGAGGCTTCCACCTGCAAACCGGACAGGTCGTAAGGCAAAGGAGCCATCTGGCGCTTGCGCTCCGTGGTGCAACGTACCACCTCCGCATCCTGCCCCTTGCAGGCAACCAACACCTGCTGGGCCAATGCCCTGTCGACACAACGCCCTTCTTCATCAATGCCGGGCGTTCCCTTGCCCGGAACCCAGTTGGCTTTGAACTGTTTGGCATCCTTGTCTGGCAAACAACTGGCGGTCACATCCCAGTAATCGACGGGGACAAAGTGCTGTATCTGCTCGTCCCGGTCAACTACCAGCCGCAAGGTTGGGGTTTGCACCCGCCCCACACTGAGCGCACCACCCTTGCTGCCCAACTGCCCGCTGTACTGGGCTACCAGCGTATAAGCTCGGCTCAGGTTCATGCCCACCAGCCAGTCAGCCCGGCTGCGTGCCAGCCCGGCCTGATACAGCATTTCCGTCGCCTGCCCTGGCTTGAGCTGCCCCAGTGCCTTGCGAATACTGGCATCATCCAGCGCTGACAGCCACAAGCGTGACACCTGCCCCCGGTAACGGCACAGTTCCATGACTTCGCGGGCAATCATTTCCCCTTCCCGGTCAGCATCTGTGGCAATCACCACATGCTTTGCCTGCCCCAGCAAGCCCTTGACCACCTTGAACTGCTTTGCCCCGGACTTCTTCACTTCCAGCCTCCACTGCTGCGGCAAAATCGGCAGGGCTTCCAGACTCCAGCGTTTGAACTGTTCGCCATACGCTTCAGGTTCAGCCTGCTCCAGCAAATGCCCAAAGCACCACGTCACCTGCACACCATTGCCATGCAGGTAGCCATCCCCCTTGCTGGCAGCCCCCAGCACTCGGGCAATATCCCGTGCCTGGCTCGGCTTCTCACACACGTAAAGCATCACTATCTAGTTCCTTATTCCAGCCAAGATACCCATGATTACCCACAAACCGACAAATACCCAATCGAGATTACTTTGCATCCCGGTCAACTGCTCCAAGAATCGGATGAATAGTGCCGCCAGCGCTGAAAATGCCCCATACTTGTACAGGTAATACTTTCTGGACACCTGAATGCCTGTTCTGCTGATCTCCCGGCTGTCCGCCAGTACCTGATAGAAAACGATTCCGCCCATCACCGCTACCAGCCCCCACTTTCCCCATTCAACCAGACCCATCACTATTTCTCCTGTAACCATTCACCTAATGGTTCGTAGAAAATCCCAACCACCAAAATCATCAGTAGCGACATCCCAAACCAGTATCCACTAGTAACGACCCAGTATTGCCACCCAGATGGGAGAAAAACCTCACCGAACAGCCCAGCCGGATAAATAAACAGAACCCCAAAGGGAATAATTATGGATGCAGCCAAACAGAAAAACGCCCACCAGCGTGTCATGTTTTTATCCTTGTCACCGAACTGTTTAATCTATTTTTGTCAGTGCCATTGATAAACGCACCTCCGATATACACCAAGGACAAACAACCCAAAGCAAACAAAACCAAAGGAAACGCCCCAAAAAAAGGGATGACTACAGCAGAAGAAAGGCGAACCCCCACTATTTCAGCAACCGTAAACAACCATAAACACCCCGTCATTCCAACCAACATCATCACCAAGCCAAAAATAAAACCATAGTTCTTTTTCATTTTATCTTCCATCATTGCACCACCCATAGCGCCGCCACCATTTTTGGTAAAACCATCATCCCGACTGCCAGTAAAGCCCCCGGAATAGCCATTAAAGGGTTCCCGCGAATTAGCGCCACTCCCGTACCAACAATAAACGTCAGAAATCCAACCACCCCAGAAAGGCGACTAACCGTATTTGCCAGACCTTCAATTAACGTCCCAACATCGGCTGGATAATCACCGACCCGCTTAGGGTTAATTTCACTAACTTCCTGGGCATCACCTGAAAAAAACAATATGCCAACCAAGATAGCTATAAACAACGCCAAAAATAATAGCCCAATAACCACTGCATCAGGATCAATACCTTCACGGGAATCCCCCGCACTTCTGGTTTCATCCCCATTTTTCACCCCTGCCGCACTTTCTTTACCAACACCAACAGATTGGTTAACTGCACCAGTATCTTTAAAAACAGAACCACCACAGTGAGAACACACACCTCCAACAATTATTGATGACCCACATCCATCACAACGTTTAAACACAAGTTCCCCCTTTAAATCAGCATTAAACCCATAAAGAAAAAGCCACTATCTGCCGAGGTGACAGCAGCACCACCAATCCCCATTGCATCCAGAATTTTTGCCATACCCATGATTTAAAGCCCTACCACTGTATTTCCTGCATCCCTCTGGAAATACATCGACATCAATACCTGCGGTCTCACCTTTAGCACCCGTGTCAACTTGGAAATAGTGGCGATTTTTACTTCCTCCAGATCACCCCGGAGTATCCGGTAAAGGGTATTCCTGGAAATACCCGCATCCCTGGCAATCCTTGACTTATTATTCCCAGCCCTTGCCACCACCTGCATCAAATACTGCTTTACCTCTGCTGCCGCCATCTTAACCTCCCTTGCTTAACCAGCTTTCCTTAACCACTGCACAGGCACACTGACTGTCACAGGATCATCTTCCCTGAGATACTCCCGAAACACATCAACTAGCGGCAACCCCAACGCCCGCGCCACTTTCCTGACTACTGAAATTGTTTCGCCTTCCAGGCTTCCCCCATCAACCACACGGTTGAACTCACGTAGCGGCAGCCCTGCCTTCACAGCGAGTCGCGCCCGGTCTTTTCCCCGCAACGCAGTACCCATGAAAACCTTCAACTCTTTCCCCGCCATCACTCCCCCCTTGTTTATCCATCATTACTACCTTCACCACGCTTATCTACCTCATGCTTGGCCTTTCGCCTATCACGGTAACGCATCCAGATAACAAGCAAGCCATTTGCAAGTACGAACAATCCCATGTACACCAACATGTTATTACTGTTGGCTTGCGACAAGCCTTCAAAAGCGCCACCACCCACGGGTTCGCACTGCATTACCACCTGTATCAAATCACTACCCTCCATTTCCTTGATCAAGAATAATTGCAAAAAATATCAACGCTATTCCAAATCCAACCACCAAAACAGCTTCAGATGCAGATACTTGCGATGAAATCCAGCCACCACCGAATCCAAGGACTGTTACACCTGCACCAACCTTCTCCAAAAAATCTGCAAACCGTTTGTTAATATTTGCCATCTCAGTATCTGCTCCGTCGAATAAAAGAGCAGACCATAATCTGAAAGCAGCAACAAGTCAGCAATGTTACTCACCAAGCAGTCTTACCCATCACTCCCCCCGCTTCTCAACAAACTTCACTGACCCAATCCGCATCATGTCGAGATCAACACTTTCAGCTTCCAGCACCAGACGGCTTTTCTCTTCCCCTGTGTCCTTGTCCGCCCAGGTATCCTGCACCAAAGTACCAACCACAAAAACCCGGCAACCCTTGGCAAGCAGTTTGCCTGCCAGCTCCCCACGCTTTCCCCAGTAGGCAACATTCATCCAGAACCCGCCTTGATCTTTCCATTCCTCCCCATCCCTGACAGGCCGATCAAAGTACACCCACAATCCACAAACAGCCCGCTTTTCACCCTCTGCCACATCCACATACTTCAGCACTGGATCGGCACCCAGATTCCCACGGCCTTCAAACCTGTTTGGCATATTCAAACCCTCTTTGTTGTTGCAATTAATCTATCCACCATCGCCGGGCAGTGGTTAGTTACCTTCGCCCTGATTCATTTCGCGCATCAGCCTGCGCCAGGCATCAAACTCTCTTTCCAACCGGCTGACCCGTTCAAGGTCATACCGCACCATCCCCAAGGCATGGTTCAAGAACATCCGGCTCTCTTCAAACCCCAGTAGCTTGCGCTGCACATCCTTTTCCAGCCTCGATATTGCCCGCAACCAGTCTTTATCACCTACGGCAACCCTAATCCGCCTGTTCCTTCCCTGGGTCATGTCCCGCCATACCAACGGCATGAATGCCCGGTTACGCTCGTGTAGAAAGACCACTGGCGCACCCAACCCAAAGGTATCCAGAAACGCCTGCTTCAACCTCCCTATCTCTGCTGCAAGCTCCTTTTCCTGCTGAGCCAACCGATTCCGCTCAGCACGTATCGCCTTGATCCCGTCATAGGGCAGCCCATAAATTCCCATCACAACCTCCGCATCTCTCCCTTACCCTTAAAAGCCCTTTAGGCAGTGCTAACCTGCACCCGTGCTAACTTGCACTCTCAGCACTGCCAACCGCTGCCACAGCTTCCAGTTCCCTCTCCGCCTTCGGCGGTAAGGCTGGGGCAAACTTCGCCCGTCTGCTGCCATTCAGTACATCTTCTGGCACAGCCCCCATTTTCTGCATGGCTTCCTGCACCTGCGCCAGGTCGCTTGCCACATCGTCCCTGGTCAAGCCTGTTGCCCGGTAACGGTCAGTGGATTCAAACACCCGGCGTATCAGCACCGAAGCTGCATCCATCCTGCGGTGCGCCTCCGTAGTCACCATCAATGCAACGTGCTGGGCGGTGAGGATCATGCGTACCAACGTATCGAGTTCGGTAATCACCCTCGCTATCCAGTACGCATGGGGTGAGGAAAAACCAACGGTTACTTGCAGCGGTTTAACAGATTCAGAAACCCTGACATCCATCAGTGGGTTTGCTTGTAAAACCGCCTGCATATCCGCCTTCATGGCAACTAGGGTTTTCTCTGCGGCTTCCAACCGTTCTTCAACCTGCACCAGATACCAATCCGCCCACGGGTCATCCGCCTTGGCAGCGGCTGTAATCTGTGACAGATTCCGGCTGAAACGCATCAATCCCATCACACCCTTGCGTTCAGGAGTCGCATCACGCCCCGTCAGCAGGGTCTGCGCTTGTCGGGTCTGGATCGTGACAGTGACATCTCCACGCAGCCGCCCCAACCCTTGGTTGTCCGCTGCACCAGCCATAAACCCACCACCCCGGTTGAATTGGTTCATAAACCGCCCACTGACGGCTGGTATTCCTGCTTGTCTGTTCTTAACTTCCATCATTACCTCTGCTGATAACTTGAATATTTACTTTTCGGGGTCGGCTGAAGTGTTGCCCTGGGGGAGACCCCCCCCCCCCCCCGTTCCGGGCGGCCGGAGTGTTTTGCTCGGCGACACCCCCCCCCCCCCCCCCGCCCGGCGGGCCGAGCGTGCGCCTCCGCAGCCGCCCCCC
>DILV01000026.1:180694-402244 GCA_002425225.1 Thiothrix sp. UBA5583 | reverse complement strand
CTGACTTATCGGATGGCTATCAGTTGGGCTGGGTGCCACCAGTTTCAAGGTTCACCCTGCAAGACCACGAAACACACAATGAGCCAAAATCAATTGGTGACATTGCTCAGTATAATAAACACGACAAGGGAACCTCACAAAGAACCCAACAACTATACAAGTGCCTCCGAAAGGCTACACAAATGCGTGGAAGCCGACAATGTTGCATCCGGCGACACCACCTATGACGAAGCCTTAAAAGCCACCGATAGTAAACACGCGAATCGGGTTGCTAACGGGTTTGAAGCCAAAGCTGCCCTCTCCGACATGCACCAATCCGGTATGCAAGCCGGAAAAATGGGAGCAACCTTTAGCGGTGTAGCATCAGGAGTCAGCGGGCTTTATCAACTGTCACAAGGCAAAACCACCAAGGGAGACGTGGCAGCACAAGTGATTGTCGATACCAGCAAAGGCTTTGCAATCAGTTACCTGTTGCCGCAACGTCCACTTAGCCACCGAAACCCAGTTTCTGGATCGTGGTGATGGTTGTTGCCAGCATTACGACGACAGCAACAGGCAGTGTAGTATTTATGCTAACCGCCCCAGTATTTGCCGTGTGGATGAGCAATATGAGATCAATTACCAACCATTCATGACTTGGGAGGCGTTTGTCGAGGTCAATGTGCAAGCCTGCAACAAATTGAGCATCTTGTGATGCGTTTATGCGCTCAAGCAACCGCATAACCTGTATGCACACGTACCGCAGGCGAACGGAAACCCAGCACAATATCTTCCCGTACCACACCGCCAGCCATCAACTCTTGGGCAATATCGCCTTCTGTACCATTGTGTTGTAGCCAGACTTTGCCATTGATCAAATCTAGGTGAATGACTGAACCGTAGATGCGTTGCCCATTTATCCAGCCAACGTGCATGAGTTGGTAGTGATCATGTGCTTCATCAAACAGCAATTGGGTATCCACCTCTTTATCCGCAGCGGAAAGATCAGCATATTCTTTAAGCAGACTTTTGATGGCTTGACGGTACAGCATTAACTTATCCATTGCGTGATAACCTCTTGATCAGGCTTGAATACAATCAGCTTAACCTCATACTGATGCAATACATCTTGAATGAAGGGTTGGATGAAAAATGAGTCGTAAGTATCGGCAGGTACAGCAAGATACAGAACGCGGTCAGGTTCTTGCTTACTCAAGGCAAGGCGATAGTTCATGAATTGCCCCAATGCCGCATGGAACTCAGAGATATCAGAAGCTTGTAAAAAGCATTTAATTTCTACCGCAATTTTCTCTTCATTTCTATTGGCTGCCAGCAAACGTTCTGCCCCTAAATCGACATACATGGAGATTGCGCCAGCACGTAACAGGAATGGGTCAGCCGTGACATCCCACCCGCCTTTTTCTAAAGCGTGTTTAACGGTATTATGGTAGATGTCTCTGGTTGGCATAGTCGGGCTGCACTCAATTTGATTCCCTTAAAATATTAGCAAAAGTGGCTCTCGAATGCGATGTGAATGACTACACCAGCACACTACCAACCATCACCTGCTTGCCGTTGCCACACACAAACGCACTCCCCGTCTTCAAACTACGATAACTGGTATATCGCCCATTTTCCGGCTGCTGGAAGACCTCAAGGCAATTTTCTTCCAGGTTTACCAGCCAATATTCCGAAATACCATGATTGGCATAGGTAGTTGCTTTCAGTCGGTCATAGGCTAATGTGCTGTTAGCCACTTCGACGACAAGTGCGGCTGCTTGTGGATGGACGTGGCGGTAGTCAAGGAAGTTACCTGTTACCACTGCGACATCAGGCTCAGGCTCGGAAGCCTCTCCCAGCGCCAATGGCATCTGGATACGCACATGGTAGCCTGTTCCAAACAGGTTGCGAATATAATCCGCCATTACCTGAATGGAGGTTGCGTGGTAACTACCCTGTGGCGCCATGTCAATAATCTCGCCATCAATCAGTTCAAAACGGGCATCAGGATGAAACACACCTGCGTCAACCATGCGCTCGTACTCGCTACGTGTCCAACTGTGTGGTTTTGCTAGCGATGCAACAAACGACATACTGCCTCCTTTTATAGCCGGGCATAACCTCTCACCAACATATCATACCCATGAGTTCACAGACACCATGCCAGGTAAAAAATCAGAATCCCACTACCGCGTCATGCTCAGGACAACCTCCACCTCAAGCGTGTCCTTGCCATCACGCAGCAGCTTGAGACGCACCTTGCTATTAGGTGCATAATCATCCAGCACGGAAGTCAGTTCATCGACCGTCAGGGTCGGTTTGCCGTCGATGGACTGAATGATGTCGCCCAGCAAAACATCGTCATTACTGGTCAGGCTAGTTCCCCGAATACCGGTCTGTGCTGCTGGGGAACCCTCTGCCACCCGCAGTACCAGCACACCCTCCGTATCCAGACGCTGGGTAATACGGCGACTGACGGAATCATCCGCTTCAATCCCCAGCACCGGGCGGGTATAGCGCCCGTCTTTCACCAGACGCGGTACAACCCGGTTGACCACATCCACCGGAATGGCAAAGCCGATACCGGCGGAAGCCCCCGAGGGGCTGTAAATTGCCACGTTAACCCCGATGACACGCCCGGCACTATCCAGCAGCGGGCCACCCGAGTTGCCCGGATTGATGGCAGCATCTGTCTGGATCAAGCCTTTCATGTCGCCGCCTTCCTCTTCATCACCAATGCTGCGCCCCAGTGCCGAAATGATGCCCGAGGTCAGGGTATGATCCAGCCCGAAGGGATTACCGATGGCAAACACTTTTTGCCCGACTTTCAGATCGCCACTCGTACCAATTTGCACGGGCGGCGGCACATCGGCTGTTTTTTGCAGGCGCAATACCGCCAGATCGTGCTCAGCACTGGCTCCCACCACGACTGCATCAAACACTCGCTGGTCAGACAGACGCACCTTGGCAGTCTTGTGGCCTTCCACCACATGATTGTTGGTAACAATGTGTCCGTTGCCATCCCAAACGAATCCTGTTCCCGTACCACTGGGCACTTCACTCACATTGCGCGTCCAAAAATCCAGCACCCGTTCAACCGTGGTGATATACACCACCGACGCACTGTTTTGTTCGAAAATGTCGATGGTTGCCTGCTCATCGGTTGCCAAATCGCCACGCGCCACTACCGGACGCGGCTCTGCTGTCCGGCTGCCCGACTGAAACCAGGGGCTCCACACCGGCTGCGCCACCCACAGCAGGAATACGCCCAGCAAAGCCCACAAAAACAGGTTGAAAGATCGGTTGCTACTCATGTCAGTTTCCTGCCGGATCAAGGGTAAACAGGGTCAGGTTGGTACGCAGCCAGTCGCTGTCACCATCATCGCTGACCATCAGGTATTGGTTGCCCTGAATATGGGTAAGCCCTTCAAAATTATCAACTACCAGACGACTGGAAAGCACCTGCAAATCCTGCGCGGTACAAGCCCCATCCCGTGAACACTGCCCAAAATCCAAGTAGCGCAAACTGATCACCAACGGATTTAAAAACCCAGACCAGGCACGCTCCAGCACCAGCAAATTACCATCGGGCAACACTTCCAGCGCACTGATGCCACTGTTTTCTGCCGGGTAAGCCATGAAAGACCACTTCTGTCCCCTAGTGGAATAGACGGAATGCAGGTCAGGCGGCTCACCTTTCAAAGGCTGTTCCGGGGCACTGAGAAAACCATAGCGGGGATGGAAAGTAACCGATTCCAGTGCATCATTGCCATGCTGGAATCGCGCACGAGTCCGCAGGGGTTCAGGCGGGTCGATGTTGCTGATGGCTTGCCCTTGCGGGGTGAAACGCACCAGGCGCGGCTCGCCTTCCAGTGCAACCACCAGCACGCTATCCCCGCGCTTGCGGTTGTTTGCATTGAGAACGGTCAAACCTTCCGCATCAGCACGCCCCCGCTTCAATGGCACGCCCTTGCTATCCAGCAACTGGGCGGCAAATACAGGCTCTGCCGATTCCAGGGTATTACCGGATAATTGCAAACGCAGATGGAATACCCGCCCCTTGTCGGAAAGGGCATACAACACCTGTTCATCAGCATCCCAAGCTAGTGCTGATAATTCGGTCAACTTGATCCCATTAACCTCGGCAGGCGAAATCGTCAGGCTGCTATGGATAGTCAGGTCAGGAGGAACTGCCAACGCCACGCCCACACAGAGCATTCCAATGAGCGCTGCCCCAAACCTTGGTAAAAGTTTTTTCATCATGCATCCATTCAATAGAGTTCGCGCAAGTCTAATACTGTAAAACCAATTCATCCATGCGCAAGCCTGCTTAATTTACACTCTAACTTGGGCATTATCATGAGAAACACACATGTTGTTACGCTTGCTGCAACGCTTGTTCGGCATTCAGGAGGCTTCGCCGTATGACCCGGAAGCACCACTGGTCAGGGAAGCACAATCCGCTCACAGTTACATGAATCTTGAATTATTGGATACGCAAGGCCAGCAGCATCAGGCGCTGCTGGGTTATTGTGAAGGCCGTATCAACCAGATCATGATCAGCCTGCCGGAACGAGATCAGTCATTTGATGCCAACGGCACGGATCTGGTGGAAGCCTTTTTCGCGGTGCGCGGGCAACTGGATCAAGCAGGGCTGATCCCTTTGCTGACTGGTGCACGGCGGGATTGCTACCCCGCTGCCGATGCACGCAACCGTGATTTCGGCAACCATTTCTACGTATTGCGGGCTGGCTTGCCACCTGACCCGGAACACATGCTGCCCATGTTCGCACCAGCCCTGCCTGAGCAGGTTGCCAGCTTGCGCCAGCAACAAGCTGCATTCGCCCAGTGGAAACAATCACTGGGCTAACAGCGATTAACGTCCTGCCGATTCCTTTTCAACGTCATCATAAATCTGGTGCAAATGCACGGTTTCACCCTTGCGTTTACGCAGACGCATGTTGAGCATTTCCACCCCAAACGAGAAAGCCATCGCAAAATACAGATAACCCTTGGGGATTTCTTCGTGCATACCTTCCGCAACCAGTGCCACACCGACCAGTACCAGGAAGGCCAGAGCCAGCATCTTGAACGTCGGGTTGGCTTCCACGAAATCGCCAATCGGTTTGGCAGCAAACATCATGACACCAATCGCAATCACAATGGCAGCCACCATCACCCCTACATGATCCGCCATACCGACCGCCGTGATGACGGAATCCAGCGAGAACACAATGTCGATGATGGCAATCTGGATAATCACCAGTGGCAACAGGTTGGGGACATGTTTGGGGCCGTGCAGTTCCTCACCACCTTCCAGACTGCCATGAATTTCCGTAACCGCCTTGTAGATCAGGAACAGCCCCCCCAACAGCAACACCAAATCCCGCCCGGAAACCGTATGCCCCATTACTTCAAACAGCGGTTCTACCAGCTTTGCCAACCATGCTACTGACAACAACAGTAAAATCCGGGTTCCCATCGCTGCCAGCAAACCGAAGCGGCGGGCAAATGCCTGCTTCTCCTTGGGCAGCTTGCCGACCAGCAAGGTCAGGAAAATGATATTGTCGATGCCTAGGATAATCTCCAGCACCGTCAGGGTAATCAGGGCACTCCAGATGTTAACGTCCCACAACCATTCCATACCGTTAAAGCTCTCATTGGAAAAACTGCGCAAGTCTAATACGCTGCTGGAAAAAGTCACGCAAAACTCATGTATTGCACGATAATAGGCCGTCATAAGGATAAATCACCAGCAAATTCAGGCTATTGCCTGCGACTTTCCTCCGGGTGTGCTAGAGTCGGGCAGTTCTTATCTGGAAAGGATTCCCGATTCATGCGCATGACACACTCTCTGCTGCTCCTGGCCTTGTGCCTGCAACCCACCAGCCTGTGGGCCAAAGACCGCCTGATCATTCTGGCAGGCCAGTCCAACATGATGGGACGCGGCAAAACCCATGACTTGCCACATGCTTACAAAACAACGCCGACCAATGTGCATTACTTTTATCAGGGGCGCGAACGCAAACTGGCGCAATTCGCGTATTTCGGCCCGGAAGTCAGCTTTGCCCACACCCTCGCCCAGGCTTTCCCGCAAGACCGCATCATTCTGGTCAAACAAGCTGCTTCCGGCAGTATGATCCGCCAATGGCAACCCGGTCAGGCCTTATACAAAGGCTTGCTGCGGCAAATCGGTTTCGCCACCGAAGGGCAAACCAGCCCGCAGGTTGACGCGATTGTGTGGATGCAGGGCGAAAGTGATGCCCAAAGCAGCCTGCCCATTGCCAAACAATATGGCAACCAACTCAAACAGATGATTGAAAATCTGCGCAACGATCTGGACTCCCCTCACAGCCTGTTCCTGTTCGGGCAAACCAACCTGCAACACCCGGCTTTTCAAGCATCCATTGAAGCCGTCCGCCAGCAACAGCAAACCCTGCCTAACTCGCTGGTCAATGCCCGCATGGTGTTGACTGACGGTCTGGGCAAACTGGGGGATGGCATTCATCTGGATGCTGCCGGGCAACTGGAACTGGGCAAGCGTTTCGCCCAAGCCTATATCCGGCAAACAAAATAGGCTTTAGTCCAGCCCGGTTATCCGGGTTAACCACACATACATCCGCTCACTGACCCAATAAGTGCAATTGGATGAGCAACCACCCAAGAATTAACTATACTTTTTCTGGCGCTTGCCAAAAACATGGATTTACCACAGTAAAAAGGAGTCAGTTTATGGGTGCTGAAATTACACAAATTCTGATCATGCTGGGCATTGGTGCCGTTGCCGGGTGGCTGGCGGGCATTATCATGCAGGGAGCCGGTTTCGGTCTGATTGGCAACATCATCGTGGGCATTGTCGGCTCTGTCATCGGCACATTCGTCGGCGGGATGCTGTCTTTCAACCTAGGAGTCGGCCCGCTGCTGGGAACCCTGATCTGGGCAGTAATTGGCGCAGTCATCCTGCTATTTATCATTGGTCTGTTTAAACGCGCCTGACCTGATCTTTCCGTTGCACAAACCTCAACGCCGCTCCTGTAGCGGCGTTTTTCATTGCCTCACTGATACCACTGCGCCCAGCCTGCTTCGTAATAACGCAGTAAGGGGTGAGTTGACAACTGGTTGGGTTCAACAGCCACCCTGCCCATATCAGATGGAAACTCAAACAGTTGTGACAAGATTACCGTATTGAGGAAACGGTATTCCAGCCCTGCCAACTGAACTTGCTGCGGGCGCAACGGCTGGCGCGAGGCCATCACAAATCCCCATTCGCCAAAACTGGGTACATGCACATGGTAAGGCAGGGTAAACCAGCGTTCTTGTTTCACCACTTCCCCGCCAGCCTGCTGCATGGTCGCATCAATGCACCAGAATGCCTGCCGTGAATACAACGGCGAGGTTGCCTGCGTCACCATCACCCCGGTTTGAGCCAGATGCTGTTTCACCAGCGTATAAAAAGCCGTGCTGTACAGCCGCGACAGGCTGGTATTGTTGGGGTCAGGCAGGTCAATGAAAATGGCATCGTAAAGCTGCGGGCTGGCTTCCAGAAATTTCCACGCATCCTGATTCACCACCTGCACACGCGGATTGTTGAGAGAATCCTGATTCAGCGGGCGCAACAACGGGTTGGCCTTGAACAATTGCGTCACTGCCGGATCAAGATCAACCAGGGTAATCTGTTTCACTGTCGGGTAACGCAACAATTCCCGTGCTGCCAGACCATCCCCGCCCCCTAGGATCAACACATTGGCAGGGTCACGTACCAGCCCCATCACCGGATGTACCAGCGATTCGTGGTAGCGGTATTCGTCGAAACTGTCGAACTGCAAAGCACCGTTGAGGTAAAAACGGATGCGCTCCCCACGCCGAGTCAGGATCAGACGCTGCTGGAACTGGCTATCCTGGGTGAAAATGATTTCATCCTGATACAAACGGTTTTCCATCGCGGACGTAAACCGTTCCGACCAAGCAAAACCGACCAGCAACATCACCACCGCAACCACCGAGGCAAGCAGCAACGGGCGCAGGCGTGGTATTTCCGCCCGGAACACATACAGCGCCAGCACCCCCACAACGACATTCAGCAAGCCGGTCAGAAAGCCGGTTTGCAACAATCCCAGTTGTGGAACCAACACCAGCGGAAACAGCAAGGCTGCCAGCAATGCACCGATATAATCTGCCGTAAAAACATTAGAGACATTGACCCTGAGCGAAAAATGTTCTTGCAGGATGCGAATAATCAGGGGAATTTCGATGCCCAGCATCGCCCCTTGCAGGAACACCAGCACCAGCAGCAACGGCGTGTAATTGTCGAGAATAGCAAAGGCAAAAAATAGTAATGGTGCAGACAAACCGCCCAACACCCCGATCAGCAGTTGCAGGCGGATAAACTGACGCGGTAATTCCTGTTCAAGGAAACGTGACCACCACGCCCCCACCCCCATCGAGCTCATGAACAAGCCGATGACCAGCGAAAACTGGTAGACCGAATCACCCAGCAAATAGCTGGAAAGCGTACCCGCCAGCAGTTCGTAAATCAGCCCGCAAATGGCAATCACGAACGCCGCCGCCAGCAGCGCCAATTGCTGGTGGAATTTACCAGCTTCCGTCATCGGATTGCCGACGAATAAATCATCCCCAACGCAATGATCACCGCCGCCACCACAATCGCCACCGCCGTGTTGTTTTCATCAACAATCTTCTTTTCCAGTGGGAACGGGCGTATCCATTCCAGCACAAAGATCGTGAAAACAAACAGCCCCATCCCGATCAGGCCGTAAACCAGACTGGAGATGATATGTTCAAGCGTCAAATCTGCCATAAAATTGTCCTTGTGGTAAAAACATTCATTTGCCGGGGCTGTAACCGCCGGAACTGAAACCGCCGCCGTGGCTACCCTGGCGCACACTGCTGGCGTCCTCCAGATAGGTTTCTTCCAGACCCACGTTGTAATAGGTCAGTAGCGCAGCCCCAACGGTCAGTGCAGCAAACAGCAACATCATCCAGCGAGCCATCAGTCGTCATCCTCCGTTACGGCTGCCCAGCGGCGTGATTCATACCAGCCACGTGCCACCGCATGGGCTATGGCTACGACCGCCAGCAGGATGGACAACAGCACGAAATAATACGGGCTGGTGTAACTTTCGCGGATAGCAATAGTCAGCGCCGTTGGCGGCTTGTTCTGCTCAGCCAGATCACCTTCCCCGCCTTCGGATTCCTGCACATGCAGGGTGTATTCACCGGGTTCGGGAACCTTGAAATGGGCATAAGCCGTGTTGCTGCCTTCTTCCCAATACCCTTCGTCGTCATAACCCGAATAAAAACCCATTTCCTTGCCAAAGGAATAGATTTCCGCCTTGTTGTGCTGGACAGTCACATCCAGATACGCCCAGGCATTGTTCAGGCGGGTCTCCATCTGCATTTCCACCAGACGGTGATGGTCATGGATGGTGAAGTTTTTTGTTACCTTGCCATTGACCAGATCAGGCTGGGCAATGTATTCACGGTGGACTTCCTCGCCCCCCATGAACAGCCAGATAAACAGCATGACCACTGCCACCACCAGCACAAACGGGCGAGCCGCACGGCTGACAGCTTCCAGCCGGGGGGAAACAAACGGTTGTGCCGGGTTGATACCCTTTCTGTCCGGCAAAGCCTCAGTGAGCTGAAAAGCCGCCGCCACATCCGCTGGTTGCAAATATTCACACAGATACAATTCGGTTTCCCGAGCAGTACGTTCCACAGACAGCAACCACGGTGGCGCAATAGCTTCTGCCATTTCTGCCGAATCGCCCACTTTCGCCAGCCAGGTCAGCTCGCCTGCCACGTAGGTGATGTCAGCCTGATAGCGTTCGTACATTTTGAAGGTGCGGTTGCCAACATACAGTGGCTTTTTGACAGCCAGTAACCAGATGTCACCGGTAGGCACATCACGGATACGCCGGGCGAACGTGAAATGTCCGTTTTCATACGACAGCCACGCATAACCGTGGGTCGGCGAGAACAACAGCAAGTCGACCCATTCACCTTCAGCAAACCGCCCTACCATGCCGATAATGGTGAAATCCACCCCCTTGAGCTTGCCCTGCATCCCGATGTCCAGCGGGCAGTCCGGTTTTTGCTGCTCCTTGAACTGGGCCAGCACGGCGTATTCCTTGCGGGCATCCAGCACTGCCCCACAATGCTGGCAGTTGAGGGTGAGGATTTTGTGTCCGCCACCATGCAGGGCAAGTGGTGCACCACAAGCGGTACAACGGATACTGCGCAGTTTCGCCGTACTGCTCATGTCGTTACCCGGATTTCAAACGGATCAACCCAGCGTCCTTCGTAAGCCATTGGCTCGCCCTGAAAGGGGTACTCCAGCGTCACCAACGCGCTCTCCGGGCCGGACAAATGCAAATAGCCCATGCGTTCACCGGGCAGGATGTGTTCCGGCAATTCCCCCTGCACACCTTCGCAGGTGCACAGGTCTTTTTCGGTAATCTCCCAGCTTTGCGTGAGGCGTTTGACGGTTTGTCCCACTTGCGCGGTACGGATGTCAGGGAACGGATGTATCCAGTCCGGGCGGGGAATTTCAAACGCAAAATCACCCTCGTCCACGCTGACCCAACAGCCATCAGCCCCATCCAGCACCCACCATTCGTCCCAAAAGCCATCCTGATAGCGATAACGCACATGCCCTACCGGCGTGTAAGTTTTACCCTGATAACTGAAAGGAACCTGCAACTGCAACAGGCTGGGCATCTCCGCCAGCACCGATGCCTTGCCTGCCAAACGTACTGCTGCATCTTCCAGAAACAGGGTACTGCTACAATGCCCGCACACCGCCAGCTTGCTATAACGGAAGTTGAGCGGTAACAGGCTACCGCATTGCGGGCAGTTGTGGGTTGTGTTCAACATGTATCAGTTGGGTATCCACTGTTTGCGCAGGCTTTCATGCACGCTGTCATTCATGCCTTGTGCCTCGCGCAGTTTCATCAGGGCATGGTTGACCGGCTCTACCCACGGGCTGTTGGTAGGAAAAGCAATCCCGTAAATCTGCGGATTGAAACTCGCAGGCAATACGTTAACTTTAGCCGCTTTTTCATTCTTGTTGTGCTGACCCGCCAGATACACCAGACGAGGGCCATCGTGTACCAGTGCATCGACTTGCTTGCTTGCCACTTTTTGCACACCCTCTGCCAGATCCTTGACAGGCACAACCGTAATGCCCAGTTTGGTCAGGTAATCCTTAGGGGCATCCGTTGCCACTGCCGCCACCCGCTTGTCGAGCAGATCACGCACACCCTTGATATTGCTATTCAGGTTTTGCTCGGTCAGGGCAGCGGTAATCACGGAACTCAGGATACCCAGACACAGAAACCCCATCAGGAACCAGAACAAATCCACCACCCGCGCCAACCCACGCCGTGGCGGTGTATCCCAAGTAATGAACATGGTCAGCGCCCACCAGGCTGCTTCACCCATCCCTTGCCGGTACTCTGCCGGGAAACTGGCATCACCGTCACTGGAACGACGATCCACCCACCAGCGCACATGCGCAAAAATGCCTACCAGCACCAGCAGTACCAGCCCCACTTGCCAAGTAAACAATTTGCCAATTTCGCCCAAAGCCACCAGCCACGGGTTGGGGCTGGCATCCGCCGGAACCATGATCTGCAAGCCAAGTTCGTACATGGAGTTGGAAAAATCTACCTTCTCCTCGCGCTCACTAGTCACGGTAATGGCAGAAATGCCAGCATCCACACGGCTTTCCTGTGCTGCCTTGATCAGGTCGGGAACCGTATCAAAATACACCCACTCGGTTTTGACGCCCATTTCCTTGGCAAGCGCATTCCACAAATCAATGCTGAAACCACGCGGTTGCCGCTGTTCTGGTGGCAGGCTGGCATCGTACATGACCCACGGCTCTGATGGCCTGACACCCACCGTGAGCGTCTCTTCTGCTTGCACACTACCTGCTGCCAACACCCATAACAGGCAAAAACCCAACACCCGTTGAACTAAACGCATACCAAATCCTTTTATTGATCCATCGCAAGAAAAGGCATTCTATCAGCAGGTTGTTACCCGTATAAACCCCAAGACATGCCCCTGTATTTTCCTGAATTGCCCCTAAACATGCCGGTCAGTGGGTGTTATCATTCACGGTGACATAAAGCCCTTACAAAAACGGGGCTTTTCGCGCTAGGAAGAGAGAACCACAGGAGACAGCACCATGATTTCATACATGGAATTACACGAGCAAAACCACAAGATTACCGAACTCTCCAACGTACTCAGTTATCTGATCAATGAACGCGCCATGTGTGACACCGCCGTGTCCTGCGAGTTGTTTTTCAGATACCTGAATATGGTACGCGAGCATCTGGAAGTGGAAGAACGCGAACTTTATCAGGAATTGCTGGTACACGAAGACAATGATGTACGCAATACCGGGCGCAAATTCCTGTCCGGTTCCGGCGAGATCAAGCGAATTTTCGACCAGTACCGCAAGCGCTGGTGCAAGGGCAAGGAACTGCGTATCCGTGACCATGAAGCGTTTGTAGCCGATACACGCGAACTGTTTGGTCTGGTTATCCGCCGCATCGACGATGAAACCGTCCATCTTTACCCCACCCTGCTGGAACAAGGCTGTATCCAGATGGAAGCCCGCGCCGCCTGATGCACGCAAGGGCTACCGGCTCAACATCTGGCAGCCCTTATTCCGCCGTCCACTTGAACGTGTAAGCCCCCACCGCCAGAAACACCACCGACATCACCGCCAGCACCAGCAAATGTTCACTGATGTCAGTCAGACCTGCGCCATCCAGCATGATCGCCCGTGCTGCCGCCAGCATGTGGGTCAGGGGAGACAACTGGCTCAGCCACTGCATCACCGAGTTTGTCCCTTCCATCGAAAACCACACCCCGGACAATACCATCATCGGCCAAGTCAACAGGTTGAGCAGCCCGCCTGCCAGTTCCTCACTGCTAACCCGTGCTGCCACCAGCAGGCTCAAGGCAATCAGGCTGAAAGAACCCAGCACCAGTACCACCAGCAAATCCAGATAACTGCCTTCCACGGTAAAGTGCATGAACAGGTTGGTTCCCGTAAAGACAATGATGGTGGCCAGCGTGATCAGCACCAGCCGTGACAACACCTGGGCCAGCAGGAATTCGGTGGCACTCAGCGGGGTGGCATTCAGGCGTTTCAGATAGCCGCTCTTGCGGTAGCGCACAATCACGAACCCCACCCCGAACAGGCAACTGAACATGATGTTCATGCCCAGAATGCCGGGAACCACCCAGTCCACGTAGCGGATTTCTGCACCCTGCACACTCTGCTTGACCAGTGGCGCACCACCGCTACCCTGCAACAGCTTTTCCAGCACGTAACCGTTCTGCGAATCACTGTTGATCCAGTAATGCTGCTGCCCTGCCCGTAAATCAAGCAGCATGTCTACCTGGTGCCGCCCGACCTTGCGGATGGCACTATCCAGCGTTTGTGGTGGGACGCTGTAAAAATCCACATGCAAGGTATGCAGGAATGGGTGCAGGGTTGGGGCTGGTTTCACTTCCGCCGTGGCGTTTTCCGTCACCACCCCGACCTTGAACAACGGTTGCCCATCACCGGAAAAGATGAATGCCAGCCCGAACACCAGCGCCACCGGCAGAATAAAATTCCAACCCAGAGCCGAACGGTCACGCACATACTCCAGACTGCGGGCATAAAAGGCTGCCCAGATGTGTTTGATCATGCGCGTAACTCCTTGCCGGTCAGTTGCAGGAACAGGTCTTCGAGGGTGCGTGGGCGTACCTGTAAACCCGCCAGTGATGCTCCGTGCTGCATCAGTTGCGCCAAGGTGGCGTTCACATCCTGGGTAATGATTTCCACCGTGCCGTTCACCTTGTCCAGATAACGGTGCGGAATGGTTTTAGCACTGTCCGGGAAATCACGTTCCGGCAGTTCAATGATCACATCCTGAAAATGCTCCGCCAGCAATTCGTCGGGGGAGCCGTGGGCAATGATCTTGCCGTGATCCATGATGGCGATTTCATCACACAGGTTATAAGCCTCTTCCATGTAATGAGTGGTCAGCAGCACGGTCTTGTTGCGTGCCTTGATGCTGTTGACCAGTTCCCAGAAATTCAGCCGCGCCTGCGGGTCAAGGCCGGTGGTGGGTTCGTCGAGGAACACCACATCCGGGTCATTCACCAGCGCCAATGCCAGCAACATGCGCTGGCGTTGCCCACCGGACAGCTTGCTGGCATCTCGGTCGAGGTAATCACGCAGGCGGCAAATGTCGATCAGCTCTTCCAGCGGCAAACTCTTGGGATAAAGGCTGCTGAAAAATTTCAGGTTTTCGCGCACGGTCAGGAAATCCTGCAAGGCGGTGGACTGGAACTGGATGCCTGCTTCTTGCCGGAAGCGTTCCCCTTGCGGTTCACCTTTGTAGAGGATCTCGCCGGAAGAAGGCCGGGTGATGCCTTCCATCATCTCAATCGTGGTGGTTTTGCCTGCGCCATTCGGCCCCAGCAAACCGAAACAGATGCCTTGCCGCACGGCAAAATCCACCCCGTCCACGGCTTTGACTTTGGGGTAATGCTTGCGCAAGTTGCGCACTTCGATAATGGGCACACTCATGACCGGCTTACGCTACAGTGTAAAACCTGGATAATGGCAGAAAGGTATCTTAATGCAATATGATCCGCTAAAATAAGCGGCTGTTTAAACAAGAAAAAGACCGCAAAATGTTACCTGTAACAAGCACTATTACCCGTAGCATCCTGTTACTTGCCCTGAACAGTTTACTGACTCCTGCCATCAGCCATGCCAATGAAGCTGCGTGGGTCAAAGTGGCTTACCAAACACCTGCCAAACCTTCACTGGATAACCTTGCACAAAAGCATCATGACTTGTTCCGGTTTTTTCTGGACAACGCCCTGCACGGACGTGGCAAAGAAGATTTCCTGCGCGTATCTGCGGCTGTGCGCAACAATATTACCTGGCGCAACGACAAGGGCATCAATATTTACAACGAGGCATTCCGTCGCTCTTTCGCCTTTGTCAAAAAGCATGACCTGCAAGGGATGCCCGACACCATCATGCTGATTCCCTACATGGAATCCCAATGGCATGGGCACAAGGGGGAAAAAGATGGGGATTACGGTTACTGGCAACTGATACCCGAAGTGATCACGGAAATCCAGACGCTGGACTACGTTACGGATGCCCTCAAAACCACCAACATTGACAAACTGCGAGCAGATGCCGAACTCAGTACCCAAGCCGCGCAGGTACATTTGCACCGCTACCATTTCTACTTTGCCAAGGTTGCGCGTTTCCCGGAAGCAGATGCATGGCTGCTGACATTCACTGCCTTCAACTGGGGTGCAGGCAATGTCAAACGCTTGTTGGCAGACATGCAAAACCAGGGGCAGGAAATCAGTTACGCCAATTTTTACCACAACCTTTACGCCGCCCATTTGCGCAATCCGGCAGACATCTCCTTGAAAGCAGCCGTGGAATACGTGCCCAAATTGTGGAACATTGCACAACTCTTGCACAAATCCAATTGAATCTGTGCTCAAAACCGGCGTAAACCTAACGATTATCGTGCCGTGCTTCTGTCGGCTGCTGGCATTCCTTACAATGCCAGCATAATTGACGACAATAAAAACAGTGAACCACCATGCACGACCACACTTCGTCTTACCTGCTGTTTAGCGACACCAGCGGTTCTGCTGATGCCCTGTTCCGGCATATTGATGCAGCGCTAGCAGGCGGAGCCAAAAGCCTGTTGCTACTGGCTTGTGCTGCCAACGGTTTTACGCCCGCTGCACTCAATGCCAGACTGCGCTCACTACCCGTGCCAGTATTTGGTGGCATCTTCCCCCAACTGATCGCAAACCGGCTCTTGATGACTCGCGGCAGCATTGTATATGGCTTGCCCACAGTCACGACCATCAGACACATACCGGATATTTCTGCGGAAGACAGGGATTTTACCGAAGCAGTGGATGCCTTCGCCGCCGCCATAGCCCCCGGTTCCACCCTGCTTGCCCTGTTCGACAGCGCAGGCAAACGGATGTCTAGCTGTCTGGCAAGTTTGTATGAAGTGCTGGGCGATAACTGCCGTTATCTGGGTGGTGGTGCAGGTTCACCGCTGACAGGGATTACGCCTTGCTTGTTCAGCAATGCTGGTTTGTTACAGGACTGTGTGCAAATTGCTGCGCTGGGCTACACACTCAACATCAGCAGCGGGCATGGCTGGCAAAAATTCGCCGGACCATTTCTGGTGACAGGTGCTTATCACAACGTCATTACTACCCTGGATTACTGCCCGGCATTCGAGGTTTACCGCAAGGTGGTGGAAACGGACAGTGGTATCAGCCACCAGTCCAAGCGTTTCGCCGAACTGGTACATACCTATCCGCTAGGCTTGGAAAAGCTGGACGGTGAACTGAGCGTGCGTTCACCGTTGCTCCAGTCGGGTAACGATCTGGTATGTGTGGGTGAGGTTCCGCTCAACCACATGTTATACATTCTGAAAGGCAGGCAGGCGAACATACTGGCAACGGCACGCGCTTGTGTGCAAGCCGCCACGGCTATGGGTGTTGGCAAACACCCGGCATTGCTATTCGACAGCATCAGTCGCCCGGTATTGTTGGGAGAACAATTTGCCACAGAACTGGCCATCGTCCGTGCGGCACTGCCACCAGACATTCCACTGCTCGGCGTCCTGAGCCACGGGCAAATTGCCAACAACGGCGAAACCTGTCTGGAAATGGACAATAAAACCATTGCGGTGGGTGTTGTCCCCAAGCGGGGGGATGCGGCATGAAAGCCACCAACCAGCTCGTTTCCATCCAGTATGCACTGGCGCTGCTGGTCGGACAGGATCAGGAACTGCACGCCATGTTGCGCAAATTCCTGTATCCCGCCCTGCGCTTACTGAACGGGCGGAGTGCGCATGTGTGGCTGTACGATCATGCACCGTTCACCACCAACAGCTACCAGCCCTGTCACAGTTACCCGCGCCTGCATGGCACGCTTGCCAACAAACTGCCCCTGCTGGATCAGTACATCGCACGTATTGCCAGCGGACAATGGCAAATCAGCAAGCCGGGGGAAATCATCGAAGCAGCGGGTATCCATTACCATTTCCTGCCCATCGGCAGCAGTGGGTTGTTGGTTATCCTGCGGGACAAACCGTTTTCACCCATGTGGCTGCTGGCACTCGGCCCGATCATGAAACGGCTGGATAGCGCCTGCACGGCTTGCCTCAATTACACGGCATTGCAAACCACCCGGCAGGAAGCCCTGCAAGCCCGTGATGCAGCCGAACAGGCCAGCAAGGCCAAAAGCGAATTCCTCGCCATGATCAGCCATGAAATCCGCACCCCCATGAATGGCATCATCGGCATGACGGATTTGACCCTGCACACCGAATTGACCCCCACCCAACGCCAGTACCTGGATGTGGTACAAAGCTCAGCCAATAACCTGCTGGAAATCATCAACCACATTCTGGATTTCTCCCGCATGGAACAGGGCGAACTGGAACTGGAAAACGCCCCGTTTGCGTTACGCCCACTGCTACAGGAATGCATTGAAGTATGCCGCAAACACGCCAGTCACAAACGTCTGGCAGTCACCCACGGCATTGATGGCAGCATTTCCGACTACCTGGAAGGCGATGCCAAACACCTCAAACAGGTATTGAGCGCATTGCTGGATAATGCAGTGAAATTTACCGAAGAAGGTGTCATCAACCTCACGCTCCAGCGCGAACCCGCCGCACCCGCCGGGCAAATACGCCTGCATTTTGCCGTGCGTGATACCGGCATTGGCATTTCAGTCGATAAACAGGCCAGCATTTTCAAAGCGTTCCAGCAAGCCGACAATACCGTCACCCGCCGTTACGGTGGAACCGGCCTCGGACTGACCATTGCCGCACGTCTGGTACACCTGATGGGGGGTGAGCTGCAACTGACCAGCACTCCCGGACAAGGCAGCCTGTTCCATTTCAGCTTGCCGTTCAAACAGGCAGCCGTAACGCCAGCCATACCCGCTGCTATCACGCCCCGCACTCAAATGAACGATAACCTGCAAATCCTGCTGGTGGAAGACAATGTGGTCAACCGCCTGTTGGCAATAAAGGTGCTGGAACAGGCCGGTTATGAAGTCATAATCGCGGAACATGGCAAGGCTGGCATCATTGCCTGGGCAGATCACCAGCCCGACCTAATCCTGATGGATGTACAAATGCCCATCATGGATGGGCTGGAAGCCACCCGCCGCATTCGTCAACATGAACACGGTTCGCGTCATCACACTCCCATCATTGCCCTGACCGCCAATACCCTGGATCGTGATCGTGAAGCCTGTTTCGCTGCCGGAATGGACGAATTCATAGGCAAACCGTTCAAACCGGCAGAATTGTTGGCGATGATCAGTCAGGTTATGGCGATGACTCAGCGGGCGGCAACAAGTTAGCCCGTTGTGGTTCCGGCAAGGTATAGCGCAAACCGGCAGCCTCATTCACCAGTACCAAATCACCTGCTTGCGGCAACACGCTGAAAACCAGACTACTGCCATCATCCAGCGTCAGGGTGATATTGCCCGTTCCTGCCACCTTGCCAGACAGCTTTTCCAACCGGACAGCATCTGCCATCTGCCAGTTTTGCAAAGTTTCCGGCTTACTGGCATGGCCTTGCGGTAATTGCAGGCTTTTCACCTGACGCCCTTCAGGAACCAGCTTGCGGGAAACCAGCTCCAGTGCCTCGCCTGTCAGCAAGCCAAACACGGCTTCCGACACCAGTTTGATCTGGCCTTGATGCAAAACGTAACGCTTGTGGGAAACCGGGTTTTCGGCACCAAACAGCAGGATTTCCTCGTTCAGGGTCAGGCTGGCATTGCCCGGTTCCAACCCATACTGTTTAAGGTCTTTGCCGGTAGCAGCGTAAGAGGCTTCAACCGTTTCATCCAGCAGGGTGAATAGCTGGCTGATGCGGGCAGGGTTGGCGGGCATTGATTCCGGCTCTAGCATTTGCCACTGATCACCGCTGCGTTCCAGACGTACCAGTACAGGCTTGTCACTGCCCGGCTGGGGATTGATAGTGACACGGGTAATGTCAGCCCGCGTCAGTGGCAACAAGGTTGTTGGCAATGTCTTGGGCTGGCTGGTTTGCCACCATGCCACCCCACCCAAGCCCACCACCAGCAGCAACAGGAGCAAGTTCAACAGTAAACGTCTGACCTGAACACTCATCAACGTTTCCTCCTGCGCCACCAGATCAGCAAGCCTGCCATTAACAAACCCAGCGGCAACCCAAACAGGAACAGGCTACCCAACACAAAACCCAGGGTTTCGCCCATTTCCATCTGTGTATCCGGCGCACGGATCAGCGGCACTTGCAGCAGATTGTCATCCTCACTGAGCCAGTTGAAAATGTTGGTAGCAAGTTCCAGATTCGCACCATGCCCGACAAAACTGTTGAGCATGAAATCGCTGTCCCCGACCACGACTACCCGTTGCTGGCGAGGTGGTGCGTCCGGTTTGTCGGTAGCAGCCTCCAAGGTACGGGTCAGGCTTATGCCAATGGATAACGGCCCCTGCAAGTCATTACTGCCTTCGTCAAACGTTACTGCACCTTCCAGCACTCCACTGCTTTCCAGCCAACTGGTCGGCAAGGAATTGAGGAATGCATCCGTTTTCCAGGCAGGCCCACCCTCCTTACTGGCAGCCGCTGGGTCAGGTTCAACCAGAGTGGCAAACGGAAACAGGGTTTGTACACCTGCCAGCTTTTGCACGATGGCTGATTTTCCGTAATCCACTACCGGCACAACTGCCGGGTGGTTGATACCCAACAGCATTTGCAGGGCTTCGTTGGCATCAATAATGGTTCCATCATGGATTTGCAGGCCAAGCTGTTCTTCCAGCCCTTGCAAGCCGTGCAAACCGCCGGGGTCTTGCAACCACAGCAGGTTGCCACCCTGTTCCACGTATTTTTTCAGGATGTCTACTTCACCTGGCAGCAAATCCTGTTGTGGCGCGGCAATGACCACGGCACTGGCATTCTGGGGTAACGACTGGGTACGCACCAGATTATGGGGCTGTACCGTGAAACCATTGCGTTGCAAGGATTCAGCCAGTTTGGACATGCCACTGGATTCTGTAGCCAGCGGATTGCGTTCGCCGTGGCCTTCCAGAAATACCACCAGCCGCTCCCCACCCCGGCTCATGCGCTGGATGGCATTGGCAATGACTTGCTCGCTGGTTTCTTCGACCACTTCGCTGCGTTCACCCAGATGGATAGCGAGCTGCCCGGCGGAATCAATCTTGTCCTGTTTGGCGCGTAGCGGCTCAAGATCGGGATTGACGAATTCCAAGCTAGTATCGGCTTTAACCCGCTGATATTTGCTGACAACTCCTTCCAACTGGTTTTTCAGCCCAGGATTGTCAGGAATGTAGGCAATGAATTTCAATGGCTTGTCCAGGGTTTGCAATAACGCCTGGGTAGGTTGGGACAAACTGTTGCGATTGTTGTACGTCCAGTCGGCTTGCAGTTTAAACTGATGCCCGAAAAAGCCCAGCAAACCAACCACCGCTGCGAATAGCAGATAAAAAATGCCGTTTTGCAAGCCGATCCAGCGATGGGCTGTTTTATTCATTTTCATGCTGTCTCACCCCTGAAGCCGGTCATTATCGAGTTTGCGGATGGTAAGGATCAGGAAACCACCGATAAACAACAGGTAATACAACAAATCGCTGCTGTCGAACATGCCTTCCAGAAATGACAGAAAATGACCGAAATGCGACAGGTACACAAACACCTCACTACCTGTCACCTGTGACTTGCCGGAAATGTACAGCACCACCAGAAACAGCAGCAAACCAAAGGTTGTGACCGCTGCAATCACCGGCTGCCGCGCCAGTGACGACAGGAACAAACCCGCAGCCGCAAACGATGCCAGCAACAACACCAGCCCCAACGCTGCCGATGCCAACATGCCCCAATCCAGTTGCGTCCCCAGTGCCAGTGACAAAGGCATCAAGCTCAACAAACCCACCATCACCAGCACAAACAACAGCAAACCGACATATTTTCCCAGCACAATCTGGGTACTGGATAGCGGCGAGGAAGTCAGCAATGGCAAGGTCTGGTTCATGCGCTCTTCTGCAAACTGGCGCATGGTCATCAACGGCATTACGGCCAGCATGATGATCCCTGCCCACAGGTACAGGGCGGAAACTACCAGATCACTGATGCCCGGTGGGTCTTCCATGGTGGTGGTCAGCGGCTGGATTTGGGTCATGTATTCCTGCAAACCCAGCAGGAATATCCAGGCGAGGATGAATTGCACCACCGCCAGAATGCTCCACGCCAGCGGTGACAAAAACATGCGACGGAATTCGGTGATGGCAATGGCCCACATGGCACTCATGCTACCTCCTCCCCTGCTGGAACATGATCTGCTTCACGGAATATCAGGTCAAAAAACACCTGTTCCAGCGATTCAACACCTTGCAGACTATCATTGAACACGGTTTTGCCACGATTGAGGATTTGCACCCGGTCACACACGGCTTGAACTTCCGGCAGAATGTGGGTGGAAAGGATAATGCCGTGTTCTTGCCCCAGCTCACGGATCAAACGGCGAATTTCCCGAATCTGGATAGGATCAAGGCCAACCGTTGGCTCATCCAGAATCACCACCGCCGGGTTGTGCAGGATAGCTTGCGCAATCCCGACCCGCTGCCGGAAGCCTTTGGAAAGGTTGCCGATCAGGCGTTTGCCCACCTCTTGCAAGCCACAACGTTCACTGGCACGTTCCACGGCTTCCTTGCGCTGGCTTGCAGCTACATTGCGCAAGCGAGCGCAGTAATACAGGTATTCGTCGACTGTCAGGTCGCGGTAAACTGGTGGCTGTTCTGGCAAGTAGCCAATTTGCTGTTTGGCTTTGTGCGGTTCATCCAGCAAATCAATACCATTGATTTGAATCTCTCCCACAGAGGGGGCAAGATTACCGGTGAGCATCTGCATGGTGGTGGATTTGCCTGCACCATTTGGCCCCAACAAACCCAAAACCTCACCTTTATGTAAATGCACGTCAATGCGGTCAACCGCACAATGATTGCTGTAGTAGCGCGACAGCCCTGTTGCCGCGACCAGCACATTCTGATTATCCATCATCATTATCGAGCCTGTTACTTATTCGGTAATTTATGAAATTTATTTTCAAAAATATGATTTTATGGAAAATGACTTTTGCAACGCGAGTATACGACTACATGTCTAAAATAGGAACGATCAAGCGATTTTCAATATTGACTAGCTTTCTTTATAGCTCTAGGCTATTGAGGAAGGAGTCGAACAGGGTCAAGGGATGAGAAAACGGTCAATTGGCGGATCGTTACTCAATGGCAATAAAAAAGGTATGTAGAAAATATATGACTGAAATTGTTAACCAAAGACACTGGTACTTGCTTACTAGTAAGCCCCATAAAGATGAGCTGGCGCAAGAAAACCTAGTAAAACAGGAGTATGAAGTCTACCGCCCGCTTGCCAAACGGCTGCGGAAACAGCGTGGCAAAATGGTGCAGGTGGTGGAATCCCTGTTCCCACGTTACATGTTTATTCATTTGGATGACGGGCTGGAAGACAACTGGGCACCCATCCGCTCCACGCTTGGCGTCAGTGGCATCGTGCGCTTTGGCATAACCAACTTGCCCACCCCTGTTCCCGACAAGCTGATTACGGACTTGAAAGCAGAGGAAGATGGACTGAGCGAACGCGCCATCGACCTTGACCGTTTCCACACGGGTGAAAAAGTCATCATAACAGAGGGCGCATTTCGCGGGTTGGAGGCTGTGTTTCAGCATTATGACGGTGAAAATCGTGCCATAGTCCTGCTAAAAATCCTGCAAACCCAACGCCCCAGCAAACTGGGCATTTCCCCCGCCCAGCTCTTGGCAGCCTAATGGTTTAGCAAGCGCCCCCCATCCACCGGAATCACCTGTCCGGTAATATAATCGGCATCCCGCGCCAGAAACAGCACGGCCTTGGCAATATCCGCTGGGTTGCCTTCGCGGTGCAGGGCGGTTTTGGCGAGGATGTCGGCGTGCATGGCGTGGTTTTCACTCATTTCTGGCCACAGGATCGCACCGGGAGCAACGCCGTTCACCCGCACCTGCGGCCCCAGTTCGCGGGCCAGCGATTGGGTGAGCATCAGCAAACCAGCTTTCGCCACGCAATATGCCGTATAGTTTTTTAACGGGCGGAAGCCGTGGATGTCGACGATATTGATGATACAGCCATGGCTGCTGCGCAAATGTGTTGCGGCGGCTTGCGCCATGAACAACGGGGCTTTGAGGTTAGTACCAATCAGGTCATCGAATTGCTGTTCGCTCAGGGTGTCCAGCGGGGTGGGATAGAAGGAGGAGGCATTATTAACCAATATATCCAGCCGCCCGGTTTGCGCCAGTGTTTGCTGGATGATGCCGGGAATGCTTGCCACATCCAGCAAGTCACCACGCACCAAAAAACAGGAATCTGCCCTGATGGTATTCAGTTCTGTCTGGAGCGCCTCTGCATCCTGTGAGGAATTGCGGTAGTGGATTACTACGGTTGCCCCGGCTGCGTGCAGGATGCGGGCAGTTTCTGCACCAATGCGTCGGGCAGCGCCTGTGAGCAGTGCTACCTTACCTTCCAATGTCGCCATTTCATACCTTCTGTTAAGCTTTGTGTTTTTGCCGATGATACCCCATGCGCTTTACTGACACATTACCCACACCGCCAGCCGAGGCATTGGCACATAGCGCACAACTCGCAGAGCGCATCCGCAACGCGATTGAACGCAATGGCGGCAACATCCCCTTTCGCGAATTCATGCAAATGGCACTGTACGAGCCGGGTTTGGGCTACTACGTGGCGGGGCTGCGCAAGATCGGCAAGGAAGGTGATTTCATCACTGCCCCGGAAATTTCCTCGCTGTTTTCGCAATGCCTTGCCAACCAGTGTGCGCAGGTGTTGACGGAATTGGGTGGTGGCGACATCCTCGAACTGGGCGCGGGCAGCGGTGTGATGGCAGCGGATATACTTGCGCGACTGGAAAGTCTCGCTTGCCTGCCGGAACATTACTACATCCTCGATCTCAGCCCGGAATTGCGGGATCGCCAGCGGCAAACCTTGCAGACAAACGTACCGCATTTACTGGAACGGGTGGTATGGCTGGATGCCTTGCCTGCCGAACCGATGCGCGGGGTGATAGTGGGGAATGAGGTACTGGATGCAATGCCGGTGGAATTGTTTACACTGGTGAATGGGGAACGGATTATCCGACAGGTGGAAATCCAGGGCGATGGGTTTGGATTGGTCGAGGTGGCAGGTGATTACACCTCTGAATTCAACCCCAATCTCCCCGGCTGGCTAGGCAGCATGGCAGATGTACTGAAAGCTGGAATCCTGCTGCTGATCGACTACGGTTACGAACAAGCTGATTACTACCACCCCGACCGCAGTCAAGGCACACTGATTTGCCATTACCAGCACCGTGTCCACAACAACCCGCTGTGGTATCCCGGCCTTCAGGACATTACTGCCAGTGTGGATTTCACTGCCGTTGCCGAGGCAGGCGCAGATAACGGTTTGGAACTGGCGGGATACACAACACAAGCCGCATTTCTCGCCAGCAGCGGGCTGGAGGAACTGTTCATGACCGCGTTGAACACCTACCCTGCCAATCAGTACAAACTGGCTCAACAGGTGCGCACTCTTAGCCTTCCGTCGGAAATGGGCGACCGTTTCAAGGTAATAGCCCTCAGCAAGGGATTTACGCCCGATCTCGTGGGCTTTAGACTTGCTGATCAGCGACATCGCCTATAATCCATCCACCAAAATACACATCAAAGGACTGCTATGGATTTTCTTTTGCTTCTCAAAGCCGCCGTCATGGGTCTCGTCGAGGGCGCAACCGAGTTTTTGCCTGTTTCCAGTACCGGACACCTGATTCTGGCTGGCGACCTGATGAATTTCATGGATCACGACAAACGTGGTGTATTTGAAGTTGCCATCCAGTTAGGTGCGATTCTTGCTGTGGTATGGGAATACCGTACCCGTTTCGTCAGCACCTTTACTGGCATCGGGCGTGACCCGATAGCCAACCGCCTGATCATCAATCTGGCGATTGCGTTCCTGCCGCTGGCGATTCTGGGGCTGATTTTCGGCGATGTGATCAAGGAATACCTATTCAAGCCTGTGCCGGTAGCGATTGCCTTTATCGTTGGTGGATTCATCATCCTGTGGGCAGAACGCCGCCAGCATACCGTGACCATCGCAACGGTGGACGACATCAAGCCGCTGGATGCGCTGAAACTGGGGCTGGCGCAAGCGGTAGCACTGATTCCGGGCACTTCGCGTTCCGGGGCAACCATTATCGGCGGGCTGTTCTTTGGCCTATCACGCAAGGCGGCGGCGGAATTTTCGTTTTTCCTTGCCGTACCGACGCTGGGGATTGCTTCCGTCTACTCGATGTACAAGGCGCGTGACCTGCTGAGCATGGACGATCTGGGAGCATGGATTGTCGGTTTCATCTTTTCCTTCATCAGCGCGATGGTGGCGGTACGAGCCTTGATCCGCTACGTGAGCAATCACGACTTCACCATTTTCGCCTGGTACCGGATTGCGTTTGGTGTCATTGTGCTGATTACGGCCTACACCGGGCTGGTCAACTGGACGGTGCATTGAGCGGCTGCGGGGGCTTGGAAGTCAGCCATTCCAGCCCCCGCCGCATTACCTTGCCCAGCGGAATTTCCAGATAACGGTAGGTAAAGTGCGAATACACCACCGTGACAGCTAGGGTCATGCCCAAAATGAGCGGCTTTTCCCAGTTCCAGTGGTAGGTCAGAGAAAAATGGCGCACCAGCATCAGTACCAGCAAATGATTCAGATAAACCGAGTAGGAAATTTCCCCCAGCCAGGACAATTTGCGCAGAGCGCGTGACAACCAACCTTGTTCAAACGCAAACAGTGCCACCATCAACAAGGCGAAATACGGCACGAACACATCCATGCCCATAGACGCACCCGTTCTACTCGACAGGATGCCTGCCAATACCAGTACACACAGCGTTTCCAGCCAACCGGCATAACGCTCCACCCGCCAGTCATCCCGGTAAAACAGGTATACCCGATAGGACAAAATTCCCAGCAGGAACGAAGCCATCCCGCGCAGCAACCCGGAATTGAGGAAACCGAAATAATTGTCCGCCTGGGTATTCAGATGCCCGTGCTGGATGAACAACACCAGTATGCCCAGCGTCCCCAGCAAAAACAGGATGCCGCTGCGGGTCTGGCGGGTAATCAGGAAAATGAAGGCGATATTGACCCAGAATTCCACCGATACCGACCAACTGGGGTAATTCCAGGTCAGCCCGTGCGGGTTAAGGCCGATATTGTGGGTCATCGTCAGGTTCTGGATGAAGGTAAACAGGGTTCCATCGGGAAAATCCGGCATTGTCCAGTACATCAGCCAATGTACCATCGTAAACATCAGCAAGGTGTACAAATGCAACGGATACAGCCGCGCAATACGGTGGTTGATGAATGCCAGCGGAGTAGAAGGTTTGTCGCTGTACAAATAGCGGTGCGAAAGGATGAAACCACTGAGGACGAGAAAAAAATCCACTGCCAGATAAGCCATGCCACCGTAAACATGGAAATACAACACCCATAACGCGGCCAAACCGCGCAAGGCATCCAGTGCCAGAAACCGCTGGCTGCCCGCTGAAACCTGTTCCAAACTCATCACCTGTTGAATAATGCTGTTGCCCTGGCAGTTAGCGCTTTGATCTGTACCACGGAACGGCTACCACTGGCGGTATCCTTGCGATGCCCGACCCGGGCGACTACAAAACCGGCACGTTCCCAGAAACGCACCAGTTCCGGGGTCATGGCATAACTGACACCCATGTAATCAGCCCCACCTTGGGTGGCAAATCCTAACAGATGTTTCAATAATTGCGCACCTAATCCGTGGTTTTGCCGGTCGGGATGCACGGCAATGCGCATCACCCTTTCGCACACCAGTTGTGCTGCCTGCGGAATTTTGGCATGGAACGTCAGTGTTTGCGGAATGGGATGTCCGTGGGGGCGGCGTGTTCCAGCATGGATGGCAGCGGTCAGGTCGGCATCAATGCCGCCTTCGCGGGACAGCAGGGCAACCGCCACGATGATGCCTTGCTGTTCGAGGATATGGATGGAAATGTTGGGGGCATCCAGCATCTGCCGCAAGTCAGATGGGCGGGTCTGGTAGTGGGCAGTGACGAGCAGGCCGAACAGTTGGCGCAGTAGGGGTTCGTTTTGGGCGAGGTTGTCACGGTTTAACTGGCGGTACTCCGCACGCTCCCCCCCATCCCCAGCCCTTCCCCCGCAAGGGGGGCAGGGGGCAAGATCGACATCCAGCAGCAGTGCTTGGTTGATGAAGTGTTCGAGAGGATCGTTTTCAGGCCAGCGGATGGGCTGGTGCAGGCGGATGGATTGCCAGCCGGGAGCCAGCGTGTCGAGTTGTTTCTGGAAGCGCAGGACGAAGCCGCGTCCGCTGCCTTCGTAGCCATGTAAAGTCGTGGAAAACACGCAGCGGGGATAGTGTTGCAGCATTTGCAGCAGCAAGGGAACCGGGATGGCAGCCGCCTCATCGACCATCAGCACGTCTGCTTTGGGCAAGGTTTGCAGTAAATCATCGGGGGCGAAAAATGCGGGTGGGTTTGCCGCGTGTTTGAACACGGACTCAACCGTGGCGCGAGAAGGTGCGGTCAGCATCACCCGTTTGCCTTGCCCAATCAACTGACTGGCAGCCATACCCAGCGCCGCCGATTTGCCACGTCCCCGGTCAGCCGTTAGCACAACCGGCACTTCGGATTGGATGATGGTAATAACGGCGTCTTGCTGGAGAAATCCCCCCCTTTGCAAAAGGGGGGCTAGGGGGGATTTCTCTTCCAGCATCCCCACCAACCTCTGCAAAAACAGCCCTTCCACATCTCCCGCCTGATACGGGTATGGCAAAAACCGTCGGTAATCCGGGTCTGGATACTGTGCCCATGCGTCCAGCGGTGGAGTCAGCAAATACAGCGTTCCACCACCCCGCAAGGTTCCGCTGACCGCCGCAAAGGCATTCACATCAAAGCCGCTGTGGGCATCAAACACCAGTGCGCCCGTTTCCTGCCCCAGTAGGGTATGGGCTTTGTTGGCAGGCAACGCCCCCGCGATACCGGGAGCCGTTGTGATCCAGACAGCCGGAACATCAGCAGGCAACAACGCGGCAGACCGTTGCAGGCATTCGCCTTGCGCCCCGCACACCAGTTCCAGCCTGCGTGGCAAGGGGTTCAAAACTTAAACGGCGTCGCGCCCGTTTTCGCCGGTACGGATACGGATAACCTGTTCAACCGGCAGCACGAAAATCTTACCATCACCGATCTTGCCCGTATGCGCGGCTTTCTGGATAACTTCGATGGCACGATCCAGGTCTTCTTCCTTGACCACGATTTCCAGTTTCACTTTGGGCAGGAAATCCACCACATATTCTGCACCACGGTACAGCTCGGTATGCCCTTTCTGCCGCCCGAAACCTTTGACTTCGGTAGCCGTCATGCCGGTAACACCAATTTCGGTCAATGCCTCACGCACGTCATCCAGTTTAAACGGTTTGATGATGGCCTGAATCAGTTTCATACTCGCTCCTTTAATGGGGTTTCAAGGGTAAATGTTTGCGCCAGGCAGAAGTAATCGGGTAACGCCAGTCCTTGCCAAAACCGCGCCCACTAATGCGTACACCGGGTGCTGCCTGCCGCCGTTTGTATTCGCTCAATAATACCAGATTCACCACGCGGCGAACCGTAGCTTCCTCAAATCCGGCTGCCACAATGTCTTCCAGCGCCGAATCTTCTTCAATGAAACGGTGCAAAATCGCATCCAGCACCGGGTAAGGCGGCAAGGAATCCTGATCCACCTGCCCCGGCGCAAGCTCTGCCGAGGGCGGACGTTCAATGACCCGTTGTGGAATTGCCTGCCCCAAGGTATTGCGGTATTCCGCCAAGGCATACACCCGCATCTTGTACACATCTTTCAGCGGGGAAAATGCGCCCGCCATATCGCCATACAAGGTCGCATACCCAACCGCACTTTCGCTCTTGTTGCTGGTGGACAGCAGCAAACTGCCCAACTTGTTGGAAAGCGACATCAGCAACACACCACGAATCCGCGCCTGCAAGTTCTGCTCGGTCACATCTACCGGCTTGCCTGCAAATTCTGGCGTCAACAGGTGCATAAAATTGTCATAAATATCGACTATCGGCAACTGCCGATAACGCACACCCAGCCATTCCGCCTGCTGTTTGGCATCTTCCACACTCATGCCGGAGGTGTAATGGAATGGCATCATCACTGCTTCCACATTTTCCGCCCCCAGCGCATCCACCGCCAATGCCAACACCAGCGCGGAGTCTATACCACCGGAAAGCCCCAACAGCACGCGCGAAAAGCCGTTTTTACGCACATAGTCACGGATGCCAGTGGTCAGGGCACGGTAGATGAGGGGAGAATCCCTCACCCCCAGCCCCTCTCCCTCAAGGGGAGAGGGGAGCGAAGAGAGTGATGTGTCTTGTTCCCCCTCGCCCCTTGAGGGACGACCCTGCAAGGGGCTGGGTGCGGGGGTTAGGGGGTGAGGGGTAATTTCCCAATCCCTTACAAACACCCCTTCCGCAAATGCTTCCGCCCGAAACACGATATGCCCTGCTGCGTCCACCAGCATGGAATCACCGTCGAACACCAGTTCATCCTGCCCACCGACCAGATTGATGTAGGCCAGCGGTACAGCATTACTGGCAGCCTGGCGTTGCAACAATTGTGTGCGTTGCGCCTGTTTTTCGGTACTGAACGGGGAGGCATTCAACACACACAAGACTTCTGCGCCCGCACTTACTGCTGCCCGTGCCGGGGCGTCTTCCCAGATGTCTTCACAAATCAGGATGCCGAGTTTGACACCCGCCACCTCAACCACTAGCGACTGATTTCCTTGTGTGAAATAGCGCTTTTCGTCGAAAACCCGATAATTGGGCAGGCATTGCTTGGCGTATTCCGCCACCACCTGCCCGTCACGCAGCACACAGGCCATATTACGCAATACCCCGTCGCGCCGCAGCGGTGCTCCGAGGATAGCGGTAATACCGTGGGTAACAGTGGCGGCTTCTGCCACATCTGCCTGCATCTGGGCGAGAAAATCGGGGCGGAACAGCAAGTCTTCCGGCGGGTAGCCTGCCAGCACCAGTTCGGGAAACACGATTAGGTCAGCCTGTTGCTCCTGGGCTTGCCGGATGGCGGCCTTGACCTGGCTCAGGTTGTTGCCCACATCCCCAACGCACACATTCAATTGAGCCAATGCAATGCGTAATGTCTGATTTTTCTTTTGCACGGTGTCATAAAACTGTATTGTTACCAGTCAAAGACTATACCTGAAAAGGGTGGCGTGCATCATGTCCCGTATTCTTTTTATCTTCGTTTTGCTGGTAGTCGGGTTTCTACTGTTAAAATCTTGGCAACGCAGGCAAAATCTGTCAAAACAACATAAACAATCGTCCGGGCAAATCGAAAAAAATACCCGCATGGTTCGCTGCCTGTACTGCGACCTGCATGTCCCGGAAGTTGAAGCCGTTTCTCAGGGGGGGAAACACTTTTGCAGTCTGGAGCACGCGAAACTTCATTTGACGAAAAATTAGTCCCAGTCTTCCTGCACGAAGACCCGTGGAACCTACTGCGCCTGTACCACGTGTACCGCCTGACATTGGCAGGAGCACTGTTGGTGGCATTAGTACTGGAATATGGCAATGTCCGGCTTGGGCAATACGATCATGCCCTGTTTACCTGGTTGACCGGCACTTACCTGATCATGGCAGTCCTCAGCAATCTGGCATCCTACTTTCAGTGGCCGGATTTGCCGGTACAAACCCTATTCTTCGTCTTGCTAGACATCGCCCTGCTACTGGGGCTGATCTATGCCAGCGGCGGTATTGAGGCCGGGTTCGGCGTGTTGTTGCTGATTCCGGTGCTGATTCCCCATCTAGGGCATCCGGGGCATGTGTCGTTAATGCTGGCTGCCATGACCGGGCTTGCCACCATCGCCATGCAGGTATGGCTGCAATCCAAAGGCATCTCCGGGCAAAGCGGCGTCATGCACAGTGGCCTGATAGCCCTGTTCATCATGTTGATCGGTTGGGCCAGCAACCGCTGGATACGCAAAGCCAGCGCGATGGCTTCTCTGGCCAAACGCCGGGGGGTAGACCTTGCCAACCTATCACAGCTTAACCAGTCGATTCTCGATAAACTGGAAGCAGGCATTCTGGTGGTGGAAGGTTCCGGCTCCATCCGCCACATGAACCAGACCGCATGGGACATGCTGGGGCAACCAGGCAACTGGCGCAGCAAACCACTGGAACAGTTCGCCCCAGAACTCGACCATCACCTGCAACACTGGCTGCATAAACTCAGCCCGCGCATTGGCAGTTTCGACATCCGCCACCAGAACACCACCGAATTGCGGGCACGGTTCTCGCAACTGGGAACCCAGTCGCGCCGTGCCACCATGATCAATCTGGAAGATACTTCGGAACAGCGCACCAAGTTGCAAAGCGCCAAACTGGCTTCCCTCGGGCAACTGACTGCCAGCATTGCCCATGAAATCCGTAACCCGCTGGGGGCAATCAGTCATGCTGCGCAATTGCTAGGTGAATCCCCCAATCTGGACAAAGCCGATTTGCGCCTGCTCCAGATCATCCAATCCAATGCGCGGCGCATGAACCTGACTATTGAAAGCGTCCTCAATCTGTCGCGCAAGAAAAACCCCAACCGTGAACGGCTGGCACTGAAACTGTGGCTGCATGAATTCCGCAAGGATTTCCTCCTGCAAAACAAGTTACGCGAAGATCAGGTATCACTGTTCATCGAACCGGCGGATACCGTGATCGAATTCGACCCAGCGCATTTGCATCAGGTCATCTGGAACCTGTGCCGCAATGCCCTCAAATACGCCCACGAAGACCCTACCAGATTGCAACTGGATATTCAGGGCGGCAACCCGACCCATACCCGCGACATCATGCTCAACATTATTGATAACGGGCGAGGCATGAGCGAAGAACAGCGCCAGCGCCTGTTTGAACCATTTTTCACTACCAGCACCCAAGGAACCGGGCTGGGTCTGTTCATGTCGCGTGAACTCTGCCTAACCAACGGAGCCAGTCTGGAATATCTGGCATTACCGACTGGCGGTAGCTGCTTTCGTATCGTGTTTGCCCATCATCAATAAAGAACAAGAACAACCAATATCATGACCGAACAAACTGTACTCATCATCGACGACGAACCTGACATCCGCGAATTACTGGAAATCACCCTGTTGCGCATGGGGCTGGATACCGTCACGGCAGGTGATGTGCAAGGCGCTCTGGAAAAAATCGAAAAATACCAGCCCAACCTGTGCCTGACCGACATGAAACTGCCGGATGGCAATGGCATTGACATTGTGCGTTACCTGCAAAAGAACTACCCGCACATTCCAGTTGCCGTCATCACTGCGTTTGGCAGCATGGATACCGCTGTGGCAGCCCTCAAGGCGGGAGCTTACGATTTCGTCTCCAAACCTGTCGACCTGCCCAAACTGCGTGAACTGATCCAGACTGCGCTGAAACTGTCAGCAGGCAAAGGCCGCCAAACCAATGACCACGCGGATGAGGCTGAACCTGATCACAGTAGCGGCATTCTTGGTCATTCCCCAGCCATGCAGCAGCTCAAGTCTACCATTAACAAACTCGCCCGCAGCCAGGCTCCTGTGTATATCCACGGAGAATCCGGCAGCGGCAAGGAATTGGTCGCCCACCAGATCCATCTGCAAGGCTCCCGCCTCAAAGCGCCATTCGTGCCAGTCAACTGTGGCGCCATTCCTGAAAACCTGATGGAAAGCGAATTTTTTGGGCACAAGAAAGGCAGCTTTACCGGTGCTGTCGCTGACAAGCAGGGCTTGTTTCAGGCAGCTCACCGGGGAACCCTGTTTCTGGACGAAGTGGCTGACCTGCCACTGACCATGCAAGTCAAACTACTGCGAGCCATTCAGGAAGGTGCAATCAAACCCGTGGGTGGGCTGGAAGAAATTCCGGTGGATGTGCGTATCCTCAGCGCCACCCACAAAAGCCTGGAGCACGAGGTAGCGGCTGGGCGCTTCCGCCAGGATTTGTATTACCGCCTGAATGTGATCAAGCTGAAAGTGCCGCCGTTGCGTGAACGGCAAGACGACATCCTGTTGCTGGCTGATTTCTTTCTGCACAAGATTGCTGAACGCTGGCAAATGCCCCCCATCCGCCTTTCTCCGGTAGCACGGGCAGAACTGGCAGCTTACGCTTTTCCTGGCAATGTGCGTGAACTGGAAAATATCCTGGAACGCGCCAGCACCCTGTGCGATAACAACACCATCCAGCCGGATGACTTGCAGTTGCCGGGCATGAGCGGCGAATCAGCTCCTGAATTGTTGGTGAAACCTGCGCCTGTCATTCAGGCCGTAACTTCACCTGTCGCCCACGTACCTGAGCCGGAAAAACTACCTGCATGGAACCCGGTGGATGAAGACGCCGAACGCGACCTGATCCTGCGTGCGCTTGACCAGACCCGTTGGAACCGCACCAAAGCGGCAGAAGTGCTGGGCATGACCTTCCGCCAATTGCGTTACCGGATTCAGAAATATGGGCTGGATGAAGGCTAGGTATCTGGATTATGGCTGAATATAAACCAACGTATCCACCGACACCCGCCCAAACAGATCCATGATTTCGTCATTCGCCATCCGAATACAGCCGTGTGACGCCCGCTTGCCCAGATTGCCTTCCTTGTTAGTTCCGTGGAAGTAAATCATGCGGTTGAAGGTATCCACATTGCCGCCTTTGTTTTTGCCCGGTTCCAGCCCATCTAGCCGCAAGATGCGTGACAATACCAGTGCCTTGACGCTGTATTCCGGTCGGGTGTAAATCTTTGCCACCCGCCCGGTATCAGTCAATTTCTCGAAAATCGCACCGCGTTTGGCATTCTTGCCAATTTTGGTACTGATACGATGCGCCCCCGGCGGGGTTTTTTCGCTTTCGGCCTGCGCCCCCAGCCCTTTGGCAGCGGTAGAAATGACATAGCTGCGCACCAGTTCCCCGCTGTCGTACCAGTACATGCGCTGCTCGCTGTCGTCCACCAGAAAAACGCCGTTGGCATAATACGCAGGGTATTTGACCTGCAAATTTGTCAGTACTGCTGTATGGTCAGGCAAATGACTAGCTGAACCCGCTGAGGATTTAAGGAAGCCACCGAATACATAACCCCGCCCCCCTGCATAACTGATTTCTGCCCACTGCCCACTACGCCCACCAATGGTTTGCACTGCACCGACGAATCGGGCTACCTGCACTTCTGCATTGCGCCCCAAGCTACCCAGCGAAGCGCCATTAGCGGCTGGCGCACTGCGTACCGTCAGGCTGGTCTCAACATCCACCCAGTAAGTTCCTGGCGTGCTCGCCCAAACGACCGCTGTGGACAGGCAGAACCAGCAGATAATCATTAACAGTTTTTTCATGGCAATTTTCCCGTTTATTATGGTTCACTAACCTTTAGTGCAAAAAAGCCTTTCATGCTGAAAAATTCATGTTTTCGTCCAGCAGGCTTTTTGTCTATAGTCATGGAACAACAAAACACCAAAGAGGTTGGAGTGAACAGATCGGGTCAAGCTGCAACATCATCCTTGCGTCGGCAACGTGGTTTCGTGTTCAAACTTATCCATTCCCTGCTGATTGTAGCAGGCGTGGTGATGCTGGTCGTACTGTACAAGACCGGCAAGCTGTCTGAATTTGTTCAAAAAGCGCGAACAGTGATCAGCAATGGTGTGCAGCCATCCGCAGGCAAAGGGGGCAATTACACACAGGTCAGCCGTCAGGAAGAATACGCGCCAGTCACACGCCCTAATGAGGACAACCAGTACACCGAAAGCGGGCGTTATGCCGTGCAGGTTGCCGCCGGGTATGACTCCCGCCAGTTGTACATGTGGCGGGATGATTTGGCACGCGCCGGATATGATGCCTACCTGATCAGTCTCAACACCTCACGTGGGATGATGTTCAAGCTGCGGGTGGGGGCATACACTGACAGGATGGATGCTGAAGCCATGCGCGACCGCCTCAGCAGGCGCTTTCCCACCAATTTCGGCGACAGTTTCGTTGTGCATGGCGACTGACATCAGCGCTTGTCGAACAGGCCATACTGAAAATTCTGCAAACCCTGATCAGCACAATACACGCTACCCTGCATGATATAAGTAGAAAGCCTGACAGCGCTGCCTTCCACAATCAGCCCCTGCACTTCCTGACCACAACGCGGCTTGCTGGTGGGCGTGCCAACTACCGCCACAATCCGCGATGCCTTGCTTTGCTGAAACACCTGCACATCCTGCCGACCCGGTGCTTTGACGAAATGGCAAGGTGCTGTTGGTTTGAGCCATGCTTCCGGTGCAGCCTTGCCAACCTGAAGCCTGCACCCGCCTTGTTCATCCCACAACACCAGCGAAATTCCGGCAACGCTTGCCTGATCGGTAATGTACTTTGACGCAACCGGGCGTTCCGGCAATGGCAAAGACTGCTGCTCCGGCGTTTTCTCACCACAAGCCGACAGTGACAACACCAACACCAGCCAGACCTGTGGCATTTTTTTCAATGAACCGGCCAAAACCAGACCTCCTCGGCACGCTCAAAATAATCCAGTGAGCCATCAGCCAAACCCGGCCCTTCCAGCAGGGGGTCAAGTTCGCGGCGAATGATGCCGGTTCCGTCCCACAAATCTATGTGATCGCCCTGATTGCCTGCTCCCCAGAAATTGTGGAAACAGACGAAACCGGTACGCCCCTTGAATGCCCCCCAACTGACATTGCTGCGGATTTCCACCCGACCGAAACGTTCTGGATGGCTACGCATCCACTCTGACAACTCCCTCGCCCGCAAGGTATGCCCCTTGTGCCCCCGATACCAGCAGGTTGCCCGGTCATAACCGTGCAGCAAATCACTGCGCAGCAAACAGGTCCCCATCAGAATCGCGCACTGGTTCTCGAAATGCGGAAGACCATCGTGACTGCGGCAGGGAAACGTTTCCCCCTCACTAGCGGTAGGATGATTCTGCCACAAGCGGCGAAAACCCAGAGTAGGGCCTTCCATAGGCAATGCTCCGCCTTGTGGTGGCATACTGGGGGATGGCACTGATCCGGCAACAGGTGGAGGAACAGGTATAACAGGTGGCAATTCCGTTGGCGGAACGGGTGTTACCGGGGGTAGCGGGGCTGGTGGTGATGCTGGTCTTCTGAACCTCGACCAGAACCGGCTCCAGAATGAATTTGAGGCAGGCATGTCATTCTCCTTGCTGAAGTTGCCTAGGACTATAGGCAAAAACACCCAGACTGGCCTGAAAAAAGCACCTTACGAGCAACGATCACGCAATTTGCTGGTGCGTGGAAAATGCGCACTGAGGAATTCCATCTGATCAGCCAGAATATTGCGTCCTTGCAGGAAAATGTATTCCGCATACGTGGGCTGGAACGGCACTGCCAACAAAGGCATGTGCGCCTGCTCCGGGGTACGCCCACCCTTGCGGCTGTTGCAATGTTTACAGGCAGTCACCACGTTCGTCCACACATCGCGCCCGCCCTGTACCAGCGGGTGTACGTGGTCACGGGACAAATTCCGTTCCATAAAATGCTCACCGCAATACAGACAGATATGGTTATCCCGCCGGAACAGCAGGGAATTGTTCAAGGGCGGTACATAAGCTGCGTGCAACTGCTGCTTGCTGCCATAGGTGGCAATAATGGAATTGAGGAGAATGGCGCTGCGTGCGCCCGTTTTGGCATTGAATCCGCCATGAATGGCGAGAATGGGAGTCCCGCAAGTGTAAGCCACCTGTTCCGAATAGTAAAGTTTGACTGCCGTCTGGAAATGAATCCATTCCAACGGCATCCCGCTTACATCAGTACGCAGGATCAGTTGGTTCAAGCTGATCATACAGTCATGATTGCAGATTCCTGACATAAATCAAGTATTCAGGAAATCTTTCACCAGACTGTCATGAATCACTACAAATTATTGAGCCAGATCAAGTTTCTTTAGCAGGAGTTCGGGCAAACTGCGTCTACTGATTATCAAGAACTGAATGAGGAATAGGATATGTTGAGCTTTGATTACGGTTTGCCTTTTGCAATTATCATTGCCATGATCGTGTTTGCTTGGTTCAGTTTCTTCTCTGTTGTTTTCTCCGGCTAAGCGGTCAGACTCTCCTCCTCTGCTCCTAACCGCTGGCGATGCAAGGCCACCCCTACCAGATACTGGCGGGGTGGTTTTGTCTCTAACGTTCATTAGCACTGCCTGATCTTGTCAGGGAGGGTATATTCTTTTATGCTCTCGCCATATTCACAAGATCAAGAGGTATATAGCGTATGTTGAGCTGGGATTTTGGCATTCCGATGCTGTTGGTAATTGGCATGATTGTTTTTGCTTGGTTTAGCTTTCTGTCAGTCGCATTTTTCGGCTAAACAGCAGCAAGTCTCACTAAAAAGGCCGCATTAGCGGCCTTTTTTATAGGGATATTTACTATCTCGTCAGCCTCAGGCCGGATCAAGCACTGCCAGACGCAGCTTGTTGACAGCGGCATTTTCCAGTTGGCGGATACGCTCAGCAGATACACTGTATTTTTCTGCCAGTTCATGCAGCGTTGCCTTCTCTTCCACCAACCAGCGGCTGGCGAGAATATCACGGCTGCGGCTATCCAGACTTGCCAGCGCAGCGTGGAAACGTTTGCGGGTAAAGGTATCCCACTCTTCCATTTCCAGCGTTTCTGCCGGGTCAGCCGCTTCTGCCATCAGGTACTGGCTAGGCGCAAAACTACTGGAGTCCTCATCATCCTGCTCAGAATCCAGATCGAAAGCCACATCATGTGCGCTCATGCGCTTTTCCATTTCCAGCACTTCGGCGGTACTAACACCCAGATCGTCCGCCATGGCCTGCGCCTCTTCCTGATTCAGCCAACCGTGGCGTTGCTTGTTGCTACGCAGGTTGAAAAACAGTTTGCGCTGCGCTTTGGTCGTTGCCACCTTGACGATTTTCCAGTTACGCAGGATGAATTCGTGGATTTCAGCCTTAATCCAGTGCACAGCAAAAGAAATCAGACGTACATTCATGTCCGGCTCAAAACGCTTGACGGCTTTCATCAGCCCAACATTACCTTCCTGCACTAAATCACCCAGCGGCAAACCATAACCACTGTAACCCCGTGCGACTTTCACCACAAAGCGCAGGTTATGCAGAATCAGGCGGCGGGCAGCTTCCAAGTCGCCTTCATATTTCAAACGCTCAGCCAGTTCACGCTCTTCCTCGGCTTCCAGTACGGGAATGGCATGAATCGCATGGATGTAACTCTCCAGATTGCCGACCGGAACTGGCAGCGTCTGTCCTCTGAGCATCAATGCGTTGGTCATGGGTAGTCTCCTCGATTCGCTATGGTGTTATGTTAGCACTCATTACTTTAGAGTGCTAATAACCTGTTTGGTTTCAGTTATTCTGTCGGTTCACGCTAGGTTATTTTTAGCATATTATATTGGCGAGTAGCGTGTAACCCGATAAACAGATAATAATAATGAATCGCGAAGAACAGACTCTCGTCGAAAAGATAGAAGGCAACCGCTTCCTGACTGCCGCAGACCGGCAACTGTTGATTGATCGCTGGAAAGACGCTCATGAGCGCCAGCAAACAGCAGAAACAGCCTTGCGCGAACTCAACCAGAGCATCCTGACCAAGGAACAATTGGTTCAAACCCTAGAAAAATCCCTGCTCGACCGTGACCAGCATCTGGAACGGAAAGAACGCCTGCTGCACGAAAAAGAACAAATGCTGCAAAACAGCCAGCAGAACACCCTGTCCCGTGACCAGCACATCCAGCTACTGGAACAAGCACTTCAGGAAAAGGAAACCTCCCTGCGTGAACGCGACCAGCTTATTCGCGAGCTGGAAAAACGTTCACGCGAAATCGAAAACTTCATCCACCAGAAAGAAAAATTCATTCTGGAGCGTGAAGACCAGATCAACATGCGCAACCGCCGTCTGGAAGAAAAAGACAACCACATCGGCAAACGTGACCGCGAAATCGATAACCGCGACAAACAAATCAGCAAGCGTGATACCAGTATCCAGGAACTCAGCCAACAACTGGACGAACTCAACCGCTGGATTCGAGAACAACAACAACGCATTCACACACAAGAACAGTCGTTGGCAGAACGTAACCGCCAACTGACAGAACGTGACCGCCAGATCAAGGAACGCGACCAGCAAATCCACCACCGCGACCAGCGCTTGCGTGATATTGACAAAATGCTGCAACGCCGCGATGAAGCCATTCTGGAAAAAGACCAGCAACTACGCCTGCGTGACTCACTGGTACGTCGTAAAATCGACCAGATCAGCCTGCGCAACGAACAGCTTGCTGAACAAACCCGCTTGTTACACGAAAAGGAACACATTGCCCAAGAACGTGAACAAGCACTGCTGGAACAAACCCGCCAGTTGGCAAGCAAAGATCAACAGCTCAGCTTGCGTGACCAGAGCCTTGCCGAACGTGAACACCATCTGCAACGCCGTGATGACCAGATTGCTGCCCAGTTCCTGCAACTTCAGGAACGCGACCAGGAAATCCAGAGCCGCGACCAGCTCATCACCACCTTGCAGGAACATATCCTCAAGCAGGATGCCTCCCTGCAAACCCAGCAACAACAGATTGCAACCCACCACCAGCAGGTTGCCGATCTCGAAACCCTGCTACAAGCCAAGGAACAACACCTTGCCGGGCAACTACGCCTGTTGGCTGACAAAGACACGCTCTTGCTGGAAAAAGACCAACTGATCCAGCAACAGGCACAAAACCTGCAAGATTCCACCCAGCAACTGCTGGAACGTGACAGCCTGCTGCAAAACCGTGACCAGCAATTGCAGGAACAGGACAAACTGCTGGCAGAACGCGAACAGCGCCTGCTGGAGCGTGAAGACGAAATCCAGATACGTGAAGCCCAACTGGCAGAACGCGAACGCCAGCATCAGAACCGTGATAACCTGCTGTTGCAGCACATCGAATCATTAACCAGCTTTACCCAGACCCAGCAGGCGCAGGAAGCGGAACGCAACGCTCTCAACCAAACCCTCAACCAGCGTGAACAGGGCATCCAGCAGCGCGAAACCCATCTGGCAACACGCGAACGCCAACACGTTGAGCAGGAACAACGCCTGCAAACCTATATCGAAACCCTGACCCGGTTAGCCAATGAATATCAGGCTCAGGAAAGCAACCGCAAAGCCTTTGAAACGGCCTTGGCAGAACGCGAAACACGTCTGACAGAACGGGAATCCACCCTCGCTGCCCGTGAACGCGATTACACCAGCAAAGAAACCCACCTCCAGCAGCACCTGGAAAAACTGACCAAATTGACTAGCACACAGCAGCACCAGGACAATGAACGAGAAAGTATCGAGCAAAAACTGCAACAGCGCGACAAGGTGATCGGTCTGAAAGACACCATCATTGCCCAGCTCAACCAGCAATTGCTGCACAAGGAAAAAGCCCTGCAAACCCGTGATGCCATGCTACAAAAACTGGGGCAACAATTACGGGTTTACAGTGCCACTGGCTAGGCGACCACCACAGGAATATTAGAGAAAACCAATATACCATTGATAAACGTCAATTACCTTGCAATTACTGACGGTTGATAATGACGGATTCCCTCAACAAGCCGCAAGGCAGGTAAATATGACTGAAAAAACTGTCACGCGCTTCATGTACGCACTCATTATCGTCGGCTTGAGCATCAGCGCATTTGGTGTCGGTCTGGTGATTTTCACGGATATTGTGACCGGACAAGGTGTCAACGGCATTGCCACTGTCGCAGGGCTGATTGCTGGAGGGCTGTTTCTGTCCATTCCCGCCAAAATCTACCTGACCTTGCAACTGATGAAACGCAACGATGAAAAAGTCAGAGAACGACGCGAACGTGGTGAAATTCGCTAAACAAAAAAGGCTGCCAAGGCAGCCTTTTTACTGATGGATTAGCAGCCTGACTGCTTATTTGATGCCAGGTTCATCGGTTGCATCAATCTCGAAAGGATCCTGTTTGACTGCTGCCTTGTTGTCGATACGTTGCATGAAACTGCGGTAGATATACCAGTCCAGACTGAACCAGCGACCCGCTCCCATGAAAAACAACGCCAGCAGCATGATGAAGTAAACCAGATACACTTCGGTCAGGTTGTTGGTCATGTTGGTATAACCATGGCTCATCACCAGTTGCTGCATGGTATTGAGGAAACCGGCCTCGCCCATCGACAACAGCCCCAGTACCACCACTACAAACATCAGCGCCAGAACCACCCAGCGTACTGCGAAACCCAGCACCAGCAGAATGGCAGCAGCAATCTCGATGGAACCTAGCAGGATTACCAAGGTTTCAGCTCCCATCCCGGAAAACAGAGTATTGCTCATGGAAGCAACGCTTTGCTGGAAGGCTTCCGTATTGACCCAGGTCAACGGGTTATAAATGACGAAATCGGAGCTGGAAAACAAACCCAGACGTTTCACTCCCGAAATCCAGAACATTGGAGCCAGAAACAGGCGGATAGCCAATGGTGCCAGAAAATCGAAAATACGCATCCATTCAAGGCTGAAAAAGCCGACCAGAAACTTCATGGAAAAACTCCTTGGAATTTAAAATACTACTGGAACCGCGCAAGTATAGCCGATCCCTGCAACATTGCCGTGTTTGGGCGTATTGTGGCACAGGATACGGGGTTAAATCCATCATCCCACCCTGACAGATGACAACGCTGGTACGGCATACATCTGGGTTTTGGCTACATTGCTTGCCCGGACACGCCGGACAATACCGGCAGCATCCAGTCCACAGGCGGCGAGCTGCTCTTCGCGCTGGGCATGGTCAATATAACGGTCGGGCAACCCCAGATTCAACACCGCCACATCCAGCCCTGTTTCATTAAGGTATTCACTGACCGCACTACCAGCCCCGCCCATCACTGCATTGTCTTCCAGTGTCACCAGCAAATCATGGGTTTGCACCAGCTCCCGAATCATGGCCTGATCCAGCGGCTTGACGAAACGCATGTTGACCAAGGTTGCATCCAGCTCTTCTGCCGCAGCCTGCGCTTCCAGCAACAGGGAGCCAAACAGCAGAATGGCAACGGAATGCCCAGTGCGCAGTTTCACCGCCTTGCCCAGCGGAATTTCCTGCATGACGGCTTGTGGCTCTATCCCGATGCCCTTGCCACGCGGATAACGGACTGCCGTTGGGCAATCCAGCCGGAATGCGGTATACAACATCTGGCGGCATTCATCCTCATCAGCCGGTGCCATGATCACCATGTTGGGCACACAGCGCAGATAAGACAAATCGTAATTGCCGGAATGGGTCGGCCCATCCGCCCCCACCAGCCCGGCACGGTCAATGGCAAACACCACCGGCAGGTTCTGGATGGCAACATCGTGTAGCAACTGGTCATAAGCCCGTTGCAGGAAAGTAGAATAAATCGCCACTACCGGCTTCAGACCCTCACAAGCCAGCCCTGCGGCCAGCGTTACGGCGTGCTGCTCGGCAATACCCACATCAAAATAGCGTTGCGGGAAACGCTCGGAAAATTCCACCAGACCGGAACCTTCACGCATGGCAGGCGTAATACCCACCAAACGTTCATCTTGCGCAGCCATGTCACACAACCATTGCCCAAATACCTGGGTATAGCTGGGGGTGGATTTCTTGCCGCTGGCAACCAGCCCGGTTTGCAGGTTAAAAGGTGTTACCCCATGATAGGTACAGGGATCTTCCTCGGCTGGCTCATAACCTTTGCCTTTTTGCGTCAGCACGTGCAGCAAACGCGGCCCTTTGATCTGTTTGAGGTTGTGCAATACATGCACCAACTCCTCCACATCATGCCCATCAATTGGCCCGTAATACTTGAAGCCCATTTCCTCGAACAGCGTACCGGGCAACACCATGCCTTTCATGTGTTCTTCGGTCAGTTTCACCAGTTTGGACAGCGATTTGCTGTGTGACAGGGCTTTCTTGCCGCTTTCGCGCATGGTTGAATACATACGCCCGGACAGCAAGCGGGTCAGGTATTTGCGCAAGGCTCCCACATTGGGTGAAATCGACATTTCATTATCGTTCAACACCACAATCAGGTTGGCATCCAGATCACCTGCGTGATTGAGGGCTTCATAAGCCATCCCGGCGGTCATCGCACCATCACCAATAATGGCGATGGAATGGAAATCCTCACCCTTTTGCTGGGCAGCCAAAGCCATGCCCAATGCAGCACTGATAGAGGTACTGGAATGCCCCACCCCGAAGGTGTCATATTCACTTTCACAACGCTTGGGGAAGCCCGACAGCCCCGCTTTCTGGCGAATGCCACTCATCTGCCCACGCCGTCCGGTCAGAACCTTGTGAGGGTATGCCTGATGCCCAACATCCCACACCAACTTGTCTCGTGGAGTGTCGAAAGCGTAATGCAACGCCACCGTCAGCTCGACTGTCCCCAGATTGGACGAGAAATGGCCTCCGCCAGTGGAAACGGAATTCAGCAAAAATTCGCGCAGTTCAGCGCACAGCGCCGGTAGCGCTTCAAGTTCCAGCCGACGCAAATCGGCGGGGGAATGGATTGTATCAAGCACGTTGGCTAACCCCTAATCATCAAACCGTCAATATGGGTACTGTGGCTGGGTGTCTGTTTTTTATTTATCGTATGCGTTTAACCGTGAATTCAGCAATTTCGCGTAGCAATTTCGCGGAATCCCCCAAGGATGCCAAAGCATTCAGGGCTTCGTCATACAAATCCTGCAATTTGGCTTTGGATGCAGCCATGCCGATGATGGAAGGATAAGTCGGCTTGCCTGCCGCCTCATCTGCCCCACGGGTTTTGCCCAGCGTTTGGGTATCGCTTTCCACATCCAGAATGTCGTCCTGCACCTGGAAGGCCAAGCCAATGCATTTGGCAAAGTGATCCAGTTGCTGCAAGCGCAGGGCATCCATCGCCTCCACGCTGTAAGCTGCCAACATGACACTAGCGCGGATCAAGGCACCCGTCTTGTGGATATGCATGTTTTCCAGCTCCAGTTCGCTCAGTGGCTTGCCGACAGCAGCAAGGTCGATGGCCTGACCACCCACCATCCCGCGTGAACCGGCAGCCTGCCCTAGGTGCTCAATCATTCGCAACCGTTGAGCAGGAGAAGCTTTCAGGCGCGGATGCAGCGCTAGAATCTGGAAAGCCAGCGCTTGCAAGCCATCCCCGACCAGAATGGCGGTCGCTTCGTCAAACGCCTTGTGACAAGTGGGTTTACCACGCCGCAGGTCATCATCGTCCATGGCTGGCAAATCATCATGTACCAGTGAGTACACGTGAATCAGCTCAATGGCGGCGGCGGGAATATCCAGATGCTCCAACGGAATTCCCAACGCATCCCCGGTAGCATAGACCAGCAAGGGACGCATCCGTTTGCCACCATTCAGTACCGAATAGCGCATAGCCTCATGCAAACGCACAGGATGGGTACTTGCCGGAGGTAATACATCATCCAGTACCGCTTCAATCCGGTCTTGCCAGGCTTGCAGGCGGGTATGTACATTTAGCATCAGGCTTCCCTCTGTGGCGGGAAATCACGCTCCTGACCATCAGTACTCAACAGTTTCACACGTTGCTCTGCAACCTTGAGTACATCCTGACAGATACGGGTCAATTGCACGCCGCGCTCGAATTCACGCAAGGAATCCTCCAGCGACAAATCACCGCTTTCCATGCGTTGTACCAGAGCTTCCAGCTCAGCCATCGCTGTCTCGAAATCCGGCAGTGGCGCTACCGCATCACCTGATTGTTTTCTAGGCATTATTAAACCTGTCTTGCTACACGGCAAAAGAGTTAGTAAAGCGTAACTTGACCTCAGGGGCAAGCATTGCGGGCAATCTTCAGGGAACCTGAAGGAAATAAACCTGCCTAATGGCTTTGGATTACACTAATAGCCAACAATCTGATTATGAAGGGAGACTTGAATACATGCCAAACATCCAGATGAGCATCAGCGCCGGTTTGCTGCTGACCGTGCTAACAACAACCCTCCACGCCGAAACTTTTGAACACGGCTCCATCATCACCCCTCCTCCGGCGAGTACCAACCCGGCTCCGACCACGCCTGCCCCGGTAACACCAACGCCAGGTATTCTCAGTCAGCCAGCCGTCACCCGTTCTGCATTCACCAGCGCCATTAGCGGGCGTGAGCCGGTTGACCAACTCAGCCGCATCAGTGCGGGGCAGCAGATGTACTATTTTACCGAGCTGACCGGCTTGCAGGGGCACGTCATTACCCACAAATGGGAACGCAATGGCGCATTCCAGCTTGGTCTGCAATTCCCGGTGGAAGGTAGCCCTTGGCGGGTACATTCCAGCAAAAGCATTGCTCCCAACCTGCCAGGAACATGGACAGTGACCGTACAAAATGATGACGGCAGCATTCTTAAGCAGGAATCCTTGCAGGTTGAGCCAGTCATGCCTAGCGCCGAACCACCAACCATTCCTGCGCCTGCACAACCGTTGACACCGATTCCGCCAGCATTGCAGAAACCGCCTGTCAACCCGGCGCCCGCACCAGAAACACCCAATCCAGACACAAAGCCGCCCGTAACAGGTACACCCTCGTGGGAATCACCTGCCAAAACCGATAAACCGATTTGGGAAACATTACGCTAAGGGTGAAACCCCTTCCGTCTGCGGGCAGAAGGGGTTTACGTCAGAAACTGCACAAAGCCAAGGTGAAAGGAATATCCTTGCTGATCTGCTTGCCACGATCCGCCAGCATGTCGGCATTGACGAAACGCAGGGTAAAGCGCTGTTTGCCTGCACTGATTTCAGGGTAATAATCCACCGTGTCAGGCAATTCTACCCGCATCATTTGATAAGGTTTGCGTCCTTCCAAGGTTGACTGGTAGAAACCCTCCTTGCCCACTTCCTCGCGCCGCTCACAAAACTCACGCATCAGGTTAAGAATGTCGGTAGCGGCAGCCTTGGCTGTGACATAAGGAGCCACCCATTCCTGCAAATCTTCCAGACGCACAGACAATATCTGCGCCTGCCAATAATTAAACAAGGGAATATCAAATCCGTTGATACCGCCAGGCAAGGTGGAACGCTGACGCAGACTATTGAAAAACATGTGATTCTTTAGATGCTGCCCCAACTGTCCACGTTGCTGGTAGAGCACATCACTGTGGTGGTTGAGTTTTTCCAGCACCCGATCTAGGCGGGCAGTATCAGCAGTTTCTTCACGCATCAACATGCGGGTGGACTGACCGATCCGGTCAATTTCCTTGAGGATTTCACTTTTAATATCAAGACGAGCCGACAGATTATACAAATCCAGCAATAGGTGTAATGCCGCTACGGTATCTTCCGGCATGGGTTCACCGGACACATGGTACTCAAAACGCCCCATCAGCAGCTCAAGACGCAGCAAAAGGCGAATCTTTTCATTCAGCGGTTGCTCATAACTGATCATGTGCTGCCTTGAAAGTTGGCGAATCTGCTCGCCCACCAATTGATTATAGATAACCATAAGATACCCTAGAAGCGGGGTTGTTTCGTGTTTATACCAAAAATTCCCTAATTCAATCAACTAGGTATCAATGAATTTTGTGTATTCTTTGTGAAGGCTGTCAATTTTATTATAAAAATCAAGAATAGATGAGCTATTTTCTAGAATTTCGTCCGCCTGTTGCAAGCGCTGCTCACGTGAAACCTGTGACTGCATGATAGAATCAACCAACTCCACATCACTGCCATCACGTAACACAACCCTTTCCCGCTGTTGCTGCGGCAAACAGTCAATCACCAACACGCGGTCGAATAACTGACGGTAACTTTTCTCAAACAATAACGGCACGTCAACAATAGCGTAGGCGACATCGCCACATTCTGCCATGCGTTGTACAATTTCAGTACGGATACGCGGATGCAGGATGGATTCCAGTTGCTGCAACGCCTGCCTGTCGGCAAAAATGGTTTGACGTAACCAAGAGCGGTTCAATGAACCATCTGCCAGCAAAGCCTGCTCGCCAAAGCAGGTCACTATTTCCCGCAAGGCAGACTGACCCGGCGCAACGACTTCACGGGCAACAATATCAGCATCAATGACAGGAACACCCAGCTCGCGGAAGCGCTTGACCGCCGTAGACTTGCCACAACCAATACCTCCAGTTAGCCCAACCTTCAGCATGGCATCACGCACAAACGCGAAAGGCCGGTTAAAAAAACCGGCCTAGAAAACGAGGCAACGTTGCCCGGCAGCTTAGGCGGCTTGCAAGGCTTTGATGTGCGCATTCAGACGGCTCTTGTGGCGTGCCGCCTTGTTCTTGTGGACAATGCCTTTGTCCGCAATGGAATCAATTACCGGAACAGCAGCATTATAAGCAGCGACGGCTGCTTCACGATCACCGGCAGCGATAGCCTTCAGAACGTTCTTGATTTGAGTGCGCAGGCGTGAGCGCATATGACGGTTGTGCATACGGCGCTCTTCACTTTGGCGGACGCGCTTTTTAGCTGAAGCTATGTTAGGCAAGGGTATTCTCCCGAAAAACCAATCCGAAAAACAAGGCGCGTATTATGCAGGGATTCTACGCCTGCTTCAACACCCTCAACGACAAAATTTACTGGATATGGGCAAGGATACCATCCAACTCATCCAGGCTGTTGTACTCAATAACCAGTTTACCCTTGCCGGTACGGTTGTAACGGATGGCAACTGTTGCCCCCAAGGTATCAGCCAGTTGCTGTTCAAGACGCACGACATCAGATGCTGGCTTGAATTCCTGTTGGGCTTTTTTACCCCCTTCCAGCACCAGTTTGACCAAACGTTCGGTTTCACGCACGGAAAGCTGACGCTGGGCAACCTTTTGCGCCAATTCAATCTGTTGCGCACCCTGCAACGCCAGTAACGCGCGGGCGTGCCCCATTTCAAGCTGACCAGCATCCACCATCTGTTTGGTTTCGTCCTGCAATTCCAGTAGGCGCAACAGGTTGGTAACGGCGACCCGTGAACGGCCTACTGCTTCGGCGGTTTGCTGATGGGTAAGGCCAAATTCATCAATCAGGCGACGCAGGGCATTGGCCTCTTCTAGGGCATTCAGGTCTTCGCGCTGAATGTTTTCGATCAACGACATGGCAGCCGCAGCCTGATCAGGGATTTCGCGCACCACCGCTGGTATTTCATGCAATCCCGCCAGTTGGGAAGCCCGCCAGCGACGTTCCCCGGCGATCAGCTCGTATTCACCACCGCCCAGTTTGCGCACCACAATCGGTTGCACCAGCCCTTGAGCCTTGATGGAATCTGCCAATTCCTGCAAAGCGTCAGGATCCATGCGGGTACGCGGCTGATACTGACCGGGGCGGATACGCTCAACTGGCAGAGTTTTCAGAACAATATCGTCCGCCGATTCTGCCTGCCCACGTGCCGAACTGAGCAGGATGTCAAGGCCACGCCCAAGAGCCGGTTTTTTTACCATACCCGTTCTCCATTGGCAGCAATCTTGCTGGTATCCTTGCGCAACATTTCGGCTGCCAAGGCCAGATACGCAAGCGCACCACGTGAACCCTTGTCATATTCCAGTACTGACAAACCATGACTGGGCGCTTCTGCCAGCCGGATATTGCGCGGGATGGCAGTGTTGTAGACCTTGTTTTTGAAGAAAGCGTTGATCTGTTCTGAAACATCACGCGACAAATTACTACGCGGGTCATACATGGTGCGTACCAGCCCCATCACCTGCAAATTGGGATTAGCCGTTTGGGTAATGCGCTCAATCGTCCCAACCAGTGCACTCAAACCTTCCAGCGCATAATATTCACACTGCATGGGAATAATCACACCATCGGCTGCTACCAGTGCATTCACCGTCAGCATGTTGAGGGATGGCGGGCAATCAATCAGGATGTAATCGTAAGCATCACGGATAGGAGCCAGCGCGTCCCGCAGATGGTACTCTCGTCGTTCCTTGTTCATCAGGCTGACTTCTGCCACCGTCACTTCCGGCGAACCAGGCAAGACATGCAGGGAACTGTCAGGCAATTTCTGCAATAGCTCGGTGACGTGCGCATCCCCCAGCAAAACATCGGTCAAGCTGGTTTGTTGCCCATGCTTTTCCAGACCTATCCCGGTAGTTGCATTGGCTTGCGGATCAATATCTATCAGCAGGACACGACGCTTCATCGCTGCCAGTGAAGCTGCCAGATTGACCGTGGTCGTTGTTTTGCCCACACCACCTTTCTGATTGGCGATGGCGATAACTCGCGTCATGGGGTTTATTCTCGCTATTCTTGCTGTAATTCCAACAGATGCCGTTCTGCCTCCAGCCCGGCGACGTGCAGGGAATGTTTCGCCACCAGTTTCCAGCCTTGGGGCAATTCTGCCAGCTCTGTTTCAGGGTAGCGCCCCTTCATGGCGTAGAGGATACCATTTTCACAGGCATGTTTGCCCGTAAAGGTCACAAAATCATACAGCGAAGCAAAAGCACGGCTGATGATGGCGTCGAAACAATGCTCAGGTTGCCAGCTTTCTACGCGGGTTTGTACCACTTGCACATTCTTCAAGCCCAGTTCCAGCACGGCCTGCTGCATGAAACGGGTTTTCTTGCCGTTGGTATCGAGCAGGGTGAACTGGCGTTCCGGCTGAATGATCGCCAGCGGAATGCCCGGCAAGCCCGCCCCACTCCCCACGTCCAGACAGGTTTCACCCCGGATGAAAGAGGCAACACTGAGACTATCGTCGATATGCAGAAGTTGCATCTGCGCAGGATCACGCACAGCCGTCAGGTTGTAAACCTTGTTCCAGCGTTGCAGCAGTTGCAGGTAGTGCTGGAGTTGCTGTTCCATACCCCTCATCCCAACCTCTTTTTCAAATGCACCAACAGCAGGGAAATGGCAGCAGGGGTCACACCCGGAATCCGCTGTGCCTGCCCGATGGTGGCAGGACGCTGGGTTTGCAGTTTCTGTCGCACTTCGTTGGATAAACCTCGTACTTGCACGTAATCCAACCAGTCCGGCAGGCGGGTTGCTTCGTTGCGGCGCTGCTTGTCGATTTCTTCCTGCTGACGACCTATGTAACCAGCGTATTTACACTGGATTTCGACCTGCTCGGCAACTTTTTCATCTGCTACCGGATTGCCTACCACAGGCAGGCTGGTCAAACCGGCGTAAGTCACACCGGGGCGACGCAGCAAGTCATGCAGTTTGTATTCACGGGTCAGCACGTCACCAAATACGCGCTGGCTGTCTTCTGCGCTGAGCATGTGTGGATGCAGCACAGTGGAACGCAGGCGCTGCTGCTCAAGCTCAATCGCTTCACGTTTTGCACAGAAAGCCGCCCAACGCGCATCATCCACCAGACCCAGTTCACGCCCTTGCTCGGTCAGACGCAAATCCGCATTGTCTTCACGCAACAACAGGCGGTGTTCAGCGCGGCTGGTGAACATGCGGTAAGGTTCTTTGGTTCCCAGCGTAATCAGGTCATCAACCAACACGCCGATATAAGCCTGGTCACGCAGCGGATACCAGCCCTCTTTTTCCTGCACATACAAACCGGCATTCAGGCCAGCCAGCAAGCCTTGGGCAGCGGCTTCCTCGTAACCAGTCGTGCCATTGATTTGCCCGGCGAAGAACAAGCCACGCAGCACCTTGGTTTCCAGGGTCGGTTTCAAGTCACGTGGGTCGAAGAAATCGTATTCGATGGCGTAACCGGGGCGGGTAATGTGGGCGTTTTCCAGCCCTGCCATCGAACGCACCAGATGGTATTGCACATCAAACGGCAGACTGGTGGAAATGCCGTTGGGGTAAACTTCGTGCGTATCCAACCCTTCCGGTTCGAGAAAAATCTGGTGGCGTTCGCGATCGGCAAAGCGCACTACCTTGTCTTCAATTGATGGGCAGTAACGCGGACCAATACCCTCAATCACACCGGTATACATCGGCGAACGATCCATCCCTCCACGGATGATGTCATGCGTCTGCGGGTTGGTGTAGGTAATGTGGCAAGCGACTTGCTGCGGGTGCTCTTCCACGCTGCCGAGGAACGAGAACACTGGCATGGGCGTATCGCCCGGTTGCGCTTCCAGCTTGCTGAAATCAATGCTACGGGCATCAATGCGCGGTGGCGTGCCGGTTTTGAGACGGTCGACCCGGAACGGCAGTTCACGCAAACGTTCCGCCAGCGCAATCGACGGCGGGTCGCCTGCCCTGCCCCCGGCATGGTTGCTTAGGCCGATATGGATTTTGCCACCCAAGAAGGTTCCGCTGGTCAGTACCACCGCACGGGCGGAAAAGTGCAGCCCCATTTGGGTAACAACCCCAACGACCCGCTCGCCTTCCACCATCAGGTCATCAACCGCCTGCTGGAAAACTTGCAGGTTGGGCTGATTTTCGACGATGGAACGGATGGCGGCCTTGTAGCGTGCCCGATCAGCCTGTGCACGGGTGGCGCGGACTGCCGCACCCTTGCTGGAATTGAGTATACGAAACTGGATACCGCCACGGTCAGTGGCATGTGCCATTGCCCCGCCGAGGGCATCCACTTCCTTGACCAGATGGCCTTTGCCGATGCCGCCAATCGCCGGATTACAGCTCATTGCACCGACCGTTTCGATATTGTGGGTCAGTAACAGGGTGCGGCTACCCATCCGCGCTGCGGCCAGCGCAGCTTCGGTTCCGGCGTGTCCACCGCCGATGACGATGACATCAAAGGGTTGTGGGTAGTGCATCCGTTAACCTCACAAAAATGTACTGCCAGGACGGCTTGCTTCTGCTTCCAGCCCCAACCGCGCAAACAGTTGCTGGTCGTGGCTTTCTTCCGGGTTTTCTGTGGTCAGCAGTTTGTCACCGTAGAAAATGGAATTGGCTCCCGCAAAGAAACACCATGCCTGCATTTCATCACTCATCTCGGTACGACCTGCGGAGAGGCGCACGTAAGATTTTGGCATCATGATTCGCGCCACAGCTACTGTGCGAATAAACTCGAACGGATCAAGTTTCGCAGCACCTGACAAGGGCGTACCTTCAACCTTGACCAGATCGTTGATCGGCACGGATTCGGGGTGAAACTTCATATTCGCCAATTGCTGCAACAGGCGGGCACGATCCAGACGGGTTTCGCCCATGCCCAGAATGCCCCCACAGCAAACATTGATCCCGGCATTACGCACATTGTCCAGTGTATCCAAACGATCCTGATAGGTTCGGGTGGTAATGACATTGCCGTAGAATTCGGGCGAGGTATCCAGATTATGGTTGTAGTAATCCAGCCCTGCCTGTTTCAGGCGAATGGCTTGCCGGTCAGTCAGCATACCTAGCGTGACACAGGTTTCCATCCCCATACCCTTGACCGCCTGCACCATTTCCACGACCCGCTCAAGGTTCTTGTCAGTCGGGTTACGCCAGGCTGCCCCCATGCAAAAACGGGTTGCACCATTGGTCTGCGCTTCTTTGGCAGCATCTACCACTTCCTGCAAAGGCAACAGGGTTTCCCGCTCCAGCGAAGTGTCGTGTTTGGCACTTTGTGAACAATAACCACAATCCTCAGGACAAGCACCGGTCTTGATACTCAGCAGGGTACTAATCTGCACCTGATTGGCTGGAAAATTTTCGCGGTGAATCTGATGAGCCTGAAACATCAGGTCACTGAATGGCATCGCCAACAGCGCATTGACTTCTTCGATGCGCCAGTCATGACGTAATTCGGACATTGTCCACTCCTCAATGGGATTTGGCGGTATCTTGCCAGACTTCACGATTGACTCGCATGATCTGGCGAACGGAAAGCGGCAGCAAAATGGCAGCACAGAGTATCCACAGTGCCCACCACCAGTTTACAAAAAAGTCACCCGGTGCAAAGGTGAGTATGGGAACCAGACCACCAGCCAGACCATAATACTGGTAAGCAGCTATCTGCGTAAAATAGCCCACTCGTGGATTGGGATGATGGCGGAACATCGCATAGACCAGTATGCCAGCCCCAAACCAGAGGATAAACACCGGAAATGGAATCAGCACGGACAGGATATTGCCGTAATAGAATATCTTCGCCATTTTACGGGCGCTATCAGCGGAGACAACTTGTTGATTATCCTGCATCAGGAATGCTCCATCAAAAAAGCGTGCAGCCTACGCTACCCAGCCGATATTGCAATGATATAAAGCAACTTGACCAAACGCAAAAAGGCCGACATTTGTCGACCTTCCTGCTGATACGGAATCACGCTGTTTATTCAGCAGCAGCCTGAGCACCTTCTGCGTCATCAACCAAGGCAACATACGCCATTGGCGCATTGTCACCAGCACGGAAACCGCACTTGATGATACGCAGATAGCCACCTGGGCGTCCCTTGAAACGTGGACCAATTTCTGTAAACAGCTTGGTCACAATCTCACGGTCACGCAGACGGGAGAACGCAATACGGCGATTGTGGACAGAATCCTCTTTCGCACGAGTGATGAGCGGCTCTGCAACACGGCGCAGTTCTTTCGCCTTTGGCAGGGTTGTCTTGATCGCTTCATAGCGGATCAGTGAGTTGGTCAGACTTTGCAGCAGGGCTTTGCGGTGACTGCTGTTACGGCTCAATTGACGACCAGTATTACGATGACGCATCTTCTATATCCTTCAAAACCCGTGGTTAACCCACTTTGCTATCACGATGATCCAAACCCGCAGGCGGCCAGTTGTCCAGCTTTGTGCCCAAAGTCAGACCATGTTGTGCCAGCACATCTTTGATTTCAGTCAGGGACTTTTTGCCCAGATTCGGTGTTTTGAGCAGTTCGGTTTCTGTCCGTTGCACCAAATCACCGATATAGAACAGGTTCTCGGCTTTCAGGCAGTTGGCTGAACGTACAGTCAACTCCAGATCGTCGACCGGACGCAACAGGATCGGGTCGATTTCCGGCTGTTCTTCTTCACGGCGCACAGGCTCTTCGATACGCAGATCGAAAAAGACCGCCAACTGCTGTTGCAGAATCTGCGCAGCCATGCCGATAGCTTCTTCCGCATTGATAGAACCATTGGTCTGGACTTCCAGCACCAGCTTGTCCATGTCAGTGCGTTGCTCTACACGCGCACTGTCTACATTGTAGGCAACACGGGTAATTGGGCTATAACTGGCATCCAGCACCAGAGTACCTAACGGCAGCTCAGGTGAATCCGGCCCACGGCGCACAGAAGCTGGTTGATACCCACGACCACGAGTAATGGTCAGGCTCATCTCCAGCTCGGTGTCATCCTTGGTGACATGCGCAATGACATGCTCTGGATTGATGATGTCAACATCATGATCCAGCTCAATGTCAGCAGCCGTTACAACACCTTTGCCTTTCTTTTTCAGGGTCAGGGTCGCTTCGTCACGCGCATTCAAACGGATAGCAAGGTTTTTGAGATTCAGCAGAATCTCAACCACATCTTCCTGTACACCTTCGATACTGGTGTATTCATGCACAACACCGGCAATCTGCACCTCTGTCACTGCACTTCCCGGAATGGAAGACAGCAGAATACGGCGCAAGGCATTGCCCAATGTATGACCGAAACCGCGTTCCAATGGCTCCAGTGTGATACGGTAGGTGTTTAGACCTGCCTCTTGCACATGGACATTGCGGGGCTTCAGCAATTCTGTTGTTTTCGAGGTCATATTGTTCTCTCGAAGCTGATCAGTGATTACTTGGAATACAATTCCACAATCAGTGATTCATTGATTTCGGACGGCAGATCACTACGGTCTGGTACAGACTTGAAAGTACCTTGCAATGCTTTGGCATCCACTTCAACCCAAGCAGGGAATCCCAGTTGCTCAGCAACAGTGACGGAATCCTGAATCCGGGTTTGCTTTTTGGATTTTTCACGGACAGCAACCACATCACCAGCCTTAACCTGATAAGACGGGATATTAACGCTCTGACCGTTAACCGTGATAGCTTTGTGGCTTACCAACTGGCGGGCTTCAGCACGGGTAGAACCGTAACCCATGCGGTAAACAACGTTGTCCAAACGGCATTCCAGCAATTGCAGCAGGTTTTCACCAGTGGAACCCTTACGACGTGCTGCTTCTTTAAAATAGTTACGGAATTGACGTTCCAGAATGCCATAAATACGGCGAACTTTCTGTTTTTCACGCAACTGCACGCCGTAGTCGGACAAGCGTGCCTTGTTTTCACCGTGCTGCCCTGGAGCTTTGTCCAGTTTGCATTTCTTTTCCAGAGAAACACCACGGCTTTTGAGGTAAAGGTCAGTACCTTCACGTCTACTTAATTTACAGGTAGGGCCAATATAACGTGCCATGACTATCCTATCTCCCGTTACACACGACGTTTCTTGGGTGGACGGCAGCCGTTATGCGGGATAGGCGTCACATCCACAATAGTATTGATCTTGAAACCGACGCTATTCAGCGCACGGACGGCAGACTCACGACCAGGACCAGGACCCTTGACTTCGACATCAAGGTTTTTCAAGCCATAATCTTTAGCTGCGTTACCCGCACGCTCGGCAGCAACCTGTGCTGCAAACGGGGTACTTTTACGCGAACCACGGAAACCGGAACCACCAGAAGTAGCCCAAGCAAGGGCATTACCTTGGCGGTCGGTAATGGTTACGATAGTGTTGTTGAATGATGCATGGATGTGTGCAACACCGTCAGTGACAGTTTTCTTGACCTTCTTGCGAAGGTTAACAGTTGCACCTTTTCTAGGCTGTCTTGCCATTACTTACTCTACCTGCAATCTCTTATTTACGAATAGGACGACGAGGACCTTTACGGGTGCGTGCGTTGGTTTTAGTACGCTGACCACGCAGAGGCAAACCACGTCTGTGGCGGATGCCACGATAGCAACCCATATCCATCAAGCGCTTGATGCTCATGGAAATTTCACGACGCAGATCGCCTTCAACCAGGAACTTGCCTACTTCAAGACGGACGCGCTCAACTTGCTCTTCTGTCAGCTCACGAATCTTGGTGCTAGGTACGATGTCCGCAGCCTTGCAAATATCCGCAGCACGGGAAGGACCAATACCATAGATGGCTGTCAGACCAATAATCACGTGCTTGTTGACAGGAAGATTGATACCCGCAATACGAGCCATTAAAATCTCTCCAGACTACCGGGAAAACCGGCGATTATGCCGGAACCTCTTTCAATTATCAACAAATAACCCCTGCCTGAGCAGAGGTTTTCTGGTCTCTTGCCTACTGCCCGAGGCAGCACAAGAAAATCAACCCTGACGTTGCTTGTGGCGCGGATCAGAGCAGATGATGCGTACAACGCCATTTCTGCGAACAACACGGCAGTTGCGGCACAATTTTTTAACTGAAGCACGAACCTTCATGATAAAAACCTCTTGGAAGTAATCAAATCAGCGCACTGTGCCTGGGCGTGTCTGCGCTTTGAAGTTGGCTTTTTTCATCAAGCCCTCATACTGGTGCGACATCATGTGAGCCTGTAACTGTGACAGGAAATCCATGACAACGACCACGATGATCAACAACGAAGTGCCACCAAAATAAAACGGCACATTGAACCACAGGATCAAAAACTCTGGCAGCAAGCAAACCAGCGTAATATAAACAGCACCAACACCAGTCAGACGGGTCATTACGCCATCAATGTACCGAGATGTCTGTTCACCTGGACGGATACCTGGAATAAACGCCCCCGCTTTTTTCAGATTATCGGCTGTTTCACGCGAGTTAAACACCAGAGCCGTATAGAAGAAACAGAAAAATACAATAGCAATGGCATACAACAACACATACAGCGGCTGCCCAGGCTGCAACATGTTGAAGAAATCCTGCAACCAGCCCATACCGTCTGCCTGACCAAACCACTGCCCCAGTGTTGCCGGAAACAGAATAATGCTAGAGGCGAAGATAGGCGGAATAACACCAGCCATATTCAATTTCAGCGGCAAATGACTGGACTGTCCCATCATCATCTTGCGACCTTGCTGGCGATTGGCATAGTTGACTGTAATGCGACGCTGACCACGCTCAACAAAAATAACAAACGCAGTCACCAACAGAACCAGCAATATCAAAACAATGACGAGGAAAGGAGACAGTTCGCCCGTATTTGCTAACTCCAGCGTTCCACCGACAGCCGCTGGCAATCCCGCCACGATACCAGCAAAAATGATCAGGGAAATGCCATTACCAATACCACGCTCAGTAATTTGCTCACCCAGCCACATCAGGAACAACGTACCCGTCACCAACGTCACAACCGTAGTGATGATGAAGCTGACTCCCGGATTCAGGGCAATCGTTTGACCACCACCAATATCCTGACCACCTAACGCAATGGCCACACCAACACTCTGAAAGAGTGCCAATACCACAGTTCCGTAACGGGTATATTGTGTAATCTTACGACGCCCAGATTCCCCTTCCTTCTTTAGCTGCTCAAGCGAAGGCAGAACGGTAGCCATCAACTGAATAATGATGGAAGCAGAAATATACGGCATGATGCCTAACGCAAACACGCTTAGACGTTCCAGCGCACCACCCGAAAACATGTTGAAAACGCCAAGGATAGTACCGTTGTTCTGGTCAAAGAACTGCGCCATTGCCGCAGGATTAACACCAGGCACGGGAATGTAAGTACCTATCCGGTAAACGATTAACGCCAGCAGTACGAAAACCAACCGCTGGCGAATCTCAACCATATTTCCAAAGCCCCCAAGGGAACCTGTCGGGTTCTTGCGCATATTTATTGTCCGTTATTCTTCGACCTTGCCGCCCGCTGCTTCGATAGCCGCACGTGCACCTTTGGTCACGCCGACACCCTTGACAGTAACAGCTTTATCGACTGTGCCTGACAGAATGATTTTGGCTTGCAAAGCTTGCGCGTCGATTACATTGGCAGCTTTCAGGCTCAGCATATCGACGATGTCACCTGCAACTTTAGCCAGTTCACTCAGGCGAACTTCTTCAGTACGGCGACCGATACGCGAAGTAAAACCGAATTTTGGCAAACGGCGATGCATTGGCATCTGACCGCCTTCAAAACCTTTACGCTGATGAAAACCACCTTTACGAGCTTTCTGGCCTTTATGACCACGACCAGCGGTCTTACCCAGACCGGAACCAATACCACGACCTACACGGGTACGGGAAGGGCGGCTACCAATATCAGGTTGTAGCGTGTTCAATTTCATCTTAAGCTTCCTCAACCTTCAGCATGTAGGAAATCTTGTTGATCATGCCACGGTTTTCCGGGGTATCAACCACAGTCACCGGATTGTTGATCTTGCGGATACCAAGACCACGTGCACACTGCTGATGACTCTTCAGGCGGCCATTCAGACTGCGCACCAACGTCAGTTTGAGCTGTTTCGCGGAAGTCATATCTTACCCTTTGATTTGGTCAACAGTTTTGCCACGCTTGGCAGCGATCATTTCAGGAGCCTGCATGGATCCGAGGGCTGCAATGGTTGCACGCACGACATTACCTGCGTTGCGAGTTCCCATGCACTTGGAAAGTACGTTACGCACACCAGCAACCTCCAAAACAGCACGCATTGCGCCACCTGCGATAACACCGGTACCTTCAGAGGCCGGTTGCAGATAGACACGGGCAGCGCCCTGTTCATACTTGATTGGATATTGCAGTGTGCCATCCACCAGAGAAACATTGACCATGCTGCGACGCGCCTGATCCATTGCTTTCTGGATGGCTGCTGGTACTTCACGGGCTTTGCCGTAACCGAAACCAACACGACCATTACCATCACCCACCACAGTTAACGCGGTGAAGCTCATGATACGACCACCTTTCACAGTTTTGGCAACGCGGTTCACTTGAACCAACTTTTCCTGCAAACCGTCAGATGGTGCTGCTGTATTTTCTGCCTTTGCCATTGGATTAATCCTTAGAATTTCAGACCGGCTTCACGAGCGCCATCTGCCAGCGCCTTGATACGACCATGATATTTAAAACCGGAGCGATCAAAAGCAACGGAATCAATACCTTTTGCCAGCGCACGCTCTGCAACCAGTTTGCCGACTGCGGCTGCAGCCTCAACATTGCCTGTGTAATCCAGACTGGCACGCAGATCCTTATCCAGCGAGGAAGCTGAAGCCAGAACCTGAGAACCATCAGCAGTCACTACCTGTGCATAGATATGCAGGGAAGTACGGTGGACGCTCAAACGGTTTACACGCAACTCACGCATTTTCATACGAGCGCGTTTGCCACGGCGGATACGGGATACTTGTTTGTCCATACTATGCCACCTTACTTCTTCTTCTTGGTCTCTTTGCGCAAGATAGTTTCGTCGGCATACTTCACACCCTTGCCTTTGTAAGGCTCTGGTGGGCGGTAAGCGCGAACCTCTGCGGCAACCTGACCAATCTTTTGCTTGTCAATACCACGAATGATGATTTCTGTCTGGCTTGGGGTTTCGACAGTCACACCCTCTGGCATCTCATATACTACTGGATGGGAATAACCCAAACTCAGATTCAGCTTGCCACCTTGTGCTTGAGCACGATAACCAACACCGACCAATTGCAGCTTTTTTTCAAAACCTTCACTGACGCCTTTTACCATATTACTGGCAAGTGCGCGGGTTGTACCTGCTAATGCCCAGCCGCTGCTGTCAGACTCATTCCGTGAACGGAACTTTAGCACATTGTCTTCCTGAGCAACTTCCACAGCGTCATGTACAGTAAATTCAAAATTGCCTTTACTGCCTTTGACTTTCAGGCTTTGCCCATTAATGCTGACTTCCACACCTTTCGGCAGAGCCAGCGCTTTCTTTGCAATTCTTGACATCTTGAAGCCTGCCCTTATTCAACCGTGCAAATGACTTCGCCACCCTGACCTTCTGCTCGGGCTGCGCGGTCACTCATGACGCCTTTGGAAGTAGACACGATGGCAATACCGTAACCGCCCATGACGGTTGGCAGCTCATCTTTGCCACGGAAAATACGCAAACCAGGACGGCTAACACGTTTGACTTTACTGATAACAGGCTTACCCTGGAAATATTTCAGCTTTACAGTCAAGACAGGTTTGCCTTCAGCATCACCAGCATCAAAACCAGCGATATAGCCTTCACCTTGCAGCACTTCCAGAATGGCTTTTTTCTGCTTGGAGGCAGGGAAAGTCACACTCGCCTTGCTTGCCAACTGACCATTGCGGATGCGTGTCAGCATATCAGCGATAGGATCACTCATGCTCATTTTGTTTCTCTCCCTTACCAGCTAGCCTTGGTTAAACCAGGAACATCACCACGCATGGCTGCTTCACGCAGCTTATTACGGCACAGACCGAACTTGCGGTAAACGGCGTGCGGACGACCAGTCAAGTTACAACGGGTCATTTGGCGAACCGGGCTGCTGTCGCGTGGCATTTTTTGCAGCTTCTCTACAGCATCCAGCACAGCTTCATAGGAGCTCTCAGGATTGCTAATCGTAGCTTTCAGTGCATCACGCTTGGCTGCATATTTGGCAACAGCAGCAGTGCGGCGTGCTTCACGGGCGATCATGGATTTCTTTGCCATTAGATCTTTTTCCTCTTACTGCTGTCTGAAAGGGAACTTGAACGCTTCCAGCAGCGCCCGCCCTTCTGCGTCAGTGCGTGCAGTGGTAGCAATCGTAATATTCATGCCACGCAACGCATCAATTTTGTCGTACTCGATTTCCGGGAAGATGATCTGTTCCTTGATCCCCATGTTGTAGTTACCACGACCATCGAATGCACGCGCATTCAGACCACGGAAGTCACGGATACGTGGAATGGAGATATTGACCAAACGATCCAGAAATTCATACATCTTTTCGCCGCGCAAAGTGACCATGCAACCGATCGGCCAACCATCACGGATTTTGAAACCTGCAACAGATTTGCGGCTCAGGGTAACAACAGGTTTTTGACCTGCAATTTTCGCCATATCGCCTGTGGCATGTTCAATGATTTTCTTGTCACCGACAGCCTCACCCAAACCCATGTTCAGGCTGATTTTCACTAGCTTCGGGACTTCCATTACGTTTTTGTACTGAAACTTGTCAGTCAATTCCTTGACGACAGTATCTCGGTAGTACTGTTGCAGTCTTGCCATTTTACACCTTAAGCGTCTACGCGCTCACCATTGGATTTGAAGACACGGATTTTCTTGCCATCTTCCAGGAGCTTGAATCCAACGCGGTCGCCCTTACCAGTAGCAGGGTTGACCAGCATCACATTAGAGGCATCCATCGGCATTTCCTTTTCGACAATGCCACCCTGAACACCTGCATTTGGGTTTGGCTTAACGTGTTTTTTAACACGGTTAACGCCTTGCACCAAAACTTTACCTTCTGCCAACACCTGCATGATCTTGCCACGACGGCCTTTATCTTTGCCGGTGATGACGACTACTTCGTCATTACTGCGAATCTTGCGCATTTTGTCACCTATTCCTGTCGTTGCAGTCTTACAGCACTTCAGGTGCCAGAGAAATAATCTTCATGAACTTCTCACCACGCAGCTCACGGGTGACAGGTCCAAAAATACGAGTTCCAATAGGATCCAGTTTATTGTTCAACAACACAGCAGCATTGTTGTCAAAACGGATTTTGGAACCATCATTACGACGGATGCCATGAGCAGTACGCACGATAACAGCGTTGTAAACATCGCCTTTCTTGACTTTACCACGTGGGATGGCGTCCTTGATGCTCACCTTGATAACGTCGCCAATGTTGGCATAACGACGGTGAGAGCCACCCAGAACCTTGATGCACATAACTTTCTTGGCACCACTGTTATCTGCAACTTGCAGAATGGATTGCATCTGGATCATTGTATGTTTCCGTCCCTTTATGCCTGCTCTGGAGCACGTTCAACAATTTTGATCAAAGTCCAGTGCTTTGTCTTGGACAAAGGACGGCATTCCTTGAACAATACGGTATCACCTTCACGGCATTCATTGTTTTCATCGTGAACATGATATTTTTTGGAACGCTTGATAAACTTACCATACATTGGATGCTTAACCTGACGCTCCATCAGCACAACAATGGACTTGTCCATCTTGTTGCTGACAACACGCCCCATCAGACTGCGTTCAACTTTGCCTTCTTCATTCATGCTCATCGTTATTCACCTGCCGCCTGCTTTTCCGCAAGCACTGTCTTGATTCTGGCAATCTGACGGCGTACACGCTTCACTTCAGAAGGACGTGACAACTGACCAGCAGCCTTTTGCATACGCAGTTTAAACTGCTCTTTCAGGTTTTCAACCAACTCGGCCTTGAGTTCGGTAGCTGACTTTTGCTTGAGTTCTGCTGCTTTCATCACATCACCTGACGGGAAACAAATGTAGTCTTCACCGGCAGCTTGGCAGCAGCAAGACGGAACGCCTCACGTGCAATCTCTTCTGCCACACCTTCAATTTCGTAGAGAACCTTGCCAGGCTGAACCAGCGCCACCCAGTATTCAACGTTCCCTTTACCTTTACCTTGACGGACTTCCAACGGCTTTTTGCTAATTGGCTTGTCAGGGAATACGCGAATCCAGATTTTACCGCCACGACGGACATAACGGTTAATCGCACGACGTGCAGACTCAATCTGACGCGCAGTCAGACGACCACGTTCAGTCGTTTTCAGGCCAAAATCGCCGAAACTGACTTTGCTTCCTGCCAGCGCCAGACCACGGTTGCGGCCTTTAAACTGCTTGCGGAATTTGGTTCTCTTGGGTTGTAACATCTCAAACCTCTATCACTTCTTCTTTCTGGCCTGACCCTGATTCTGGCCAGCTTGCTGTTTTTGCTCCAGATCGAAGACTTCGCCTTTGTAGATCCAGACTTTTACGCCAATGATGCCGTAAGTAGTCAACGCTTCAGCAGTTGCGTAGTCGATGTCGGCACGCAGCGTATGAAGCGGAACACGACCTTCGCGATACCATTCTGTACGGGCAATCTCAGCACCGTTCAGACGACCTGCGACACTTACTTTTACACCCAACGCACCCAGACGCATTGCATTACTGACCGCACGCTTCATGGCACGACGGAACATGATGCGACGCTCAAGCTGGCTGGCGATACTTTCCGCCACCAATTGTGAATCCAGTTCCGGCTTGCGGATTTCTTCAATATTGAGCTTTACATTGTTGACATGCAATCCCAGCTTGGCAGCCGTTTCTGCACGCAGTTTCTCAATATCTTCGCCTTTTTTGCCAATCACCACACCTGGACGAGCAGTGTGAATGGTAATGAAAGCGGACTTGGCAGGGCGCTCAATCTGGATGCGACTGACGGAAGCCTCTTTCAGCTTCTTCTTCAGGAATGACCGCACTTCCAGATCTTTATACAGGAAATCGGCATAGTCCTTGCCTTCAGCGTACCACTTGGAGCGCCAATCAGCGGCGATACCAAGACGGATACCGGTTGGATGTACTTTCTGACCCATACTAAAACCTTATTTCTCGCCAACAGCGACGGTAATGTGACTGGTACGCTTCAGGATGCGGTTAGCACGTCCCTTAGCACGCGGCATGATACGCTTCATCGTAGGCCCTTGATCAACAAAGATTGTCTTGACACACAATTCATCAACATCCGCGCCTTCGTTATGTTCTGCATTGGCAATGGCAGATTCCAGAACTTTCTTGACCATAGCTGCCCCCTTCTTAGGGCTGAACGCCAAGATATTCAAAGCCTTATCAACTGGCAAACCACGAACCTGATCAGCAACCAAGCGACATTTCTGAGGAGAAATACGCGCAAAGCGCAATTTAGCTGCAACTTCCATCTCTACCTCTTACTTTGACTTCTTGTCAGCAACGTGACCACGGTAAGAACGGGTCAGTGCAAACTCACCCAGCTTGTGGCCTACCATATTTTCATTAACCAGCACCGGAACATGCTGCTTGCCATTATGAACTGCGAGTGTCAAACCAATCATTTCTGGCAGAACCACAGAACGTCGCGACCATGTTTTGATAGGACGACGGTCATTACTCGCCTTGGCAGTTTCGACCTTCTTAATCAGGTGATGGTCGACGAAAGGACCTTTTTTTAGTGAACGCGGCACTGTCTAATCCTCTTACTTTTTGTTCCGGCGACGGACAATCATCTTGTCAGTACGCTTGTTACTACGAGTCTTGTAACCCTTGGTTGGAACACCCCAAGGTGTTACTGGATGACGACCACCAGAGGTACGACCTTCACCACCACCGTGCGGGTGATCGACCGGGTTCATGACCACACCACGCACCGTTGGGCGAACACCACGCCAGCGTTTTGCACCAGCCTTACCCAGCTTGATTAAGCCATGCTCTGAGTTACCCACCTCACCGATGGTTGCGCGACAGTCGATCGGCACTTTACGCATTTCCCCAGAACGCAGACGAATAGTTGCATGAGCACCCTCACGAGCAACCAATTGCACGGAAGCACCAGCACTACGCGCCAACTGCGCACCTTTACCAGGTCGCATTTCAATGCAGTGAATCACTGTACCGACCGGGATATTACGCATTGGCAAGCTATTGCCAACAGCGATGGGCGCATGAATTCCGGAAATCACTTCCATACCTGCGCTCAAACCTTTTGGCGCAATGATATAACGACGCTCACCATCCGCATACAGCAACAGAGCAATGTTTGCGCTACGATTTGGATCATACTCCAAACGCTCAACACGAGCTGGAACATCATCCTTGCGACGTTTGAAGTCAACGATACGATAATGCTGGCGATGACCACCACCCACATGACGGGTAGTAATGCGACCAGTATTGTTACGACCACCGCTCTTGCGCTGGCTCTCTACCAGACCTTTCCAAGGTGCGCCTTTGTGCAACTCTTTGTTGACAACCTTGACCTGGAAACGACGACCGGGAGAGGTTGGTTTTGCCTTAACGACTGCCATGATTCACCCTTACCTTATTCCGCTGCCGCATCCAGAGAGAAACCTTCCGCCAGGCTTACATAAGCCTTTTTCCAGTCATTGCGTTGACCGCTACGACGACCGAAGTTTTTCTGCTTGCCTTTCATGTTGATGGTACGAACCTTGTCAACCTTGACTTCAAACAAAGCCTCGACAGCATCCTTGATTTCTTGTTTGGTTGCATTCTTGACAACCTTGAACACGTACTGATTGCCTTTTTCTGCTGCCGCAACTGTTTTCTCTGTTACGCGAGGCGCAACCAGAACGTGATAAAGACGTTCCTGACTCATGCCAACCACTCCTGAATTTTTGCAACCGCAGCCACAGTCACGACAACTTTTTCATGCCCAACCAGACTAACAGGGTTCAAACCAGCCACTGTTGCAACCTCACAATACGGAATATTACGCGATGCCAGCAGGACATTGACATCATCAACATCGGAAACCAGCAGCACATCATTTGAACCGTATTCTTTCAATCTTGCCACCATCGCTTTGGTTTTTGGCTCCATGACATCAAAGTCATTCACCACCACTAAACGATCCTGACGTGCCAACTCTGAGAAAATTGAGCGCATGGCTGCACGGTACATTTTCTTGTTCAGCTTCTGCTCGAAGCTGCGTGGGCGTGCAGCAAAAGACTTACCACCCGTGCGCCACAGCGGGCTACGGATACTACCAGCACGTGCGCGACCGGTACCTTTTTGACGGAACGGCTTGGAGCCACCACCACTAACGTCGGAACGTGTTTTCTGCGCCTTGGTTCCAGCACGACCAGCCGCCATATAAGCAACCACTGCCTGATGCACCAGACCTTCATTGAAGTCACGCGCAAATACATCATCGCTTACCGCGACTGACCCACCATTTGCAATCTGTAATTCCATTGCAGTTATCCTTATGCCTTGACTGACAGCTTGACAACCACATCGCCGTTAGTAGCGCCCGGAACAGCGCCCTTAACCAGCAACAGATTGCGTTCAGTGTCTACACGCACCACTTCCAGATTTTGGGAAGTGCGGGTAGCAGCCCCCAGATGACCAGACATTTTCTTACCAGGGAATACACGACCTGGAGTCTGGTTCTGACCGATGGAACCCGGCGCACGGTGCGACAAAGAGTTACCATGCGTGCGATCTTGACCAGCAAAATGATAACGCTTCAGGACACCTGCAAAGCCTTTACCCTTGCTTACGCCTGTCACATCAACCTTCTGACCCGCCTCAAACATGCTTACAGTCAACTCGGAACCGGGTTCGTAACCAGCCACATCACCCACACGTGATTCACGCACAGCAGTACCTGCTGGCACACCCGCCTTAGCAAAATGACCTGCTTCCGATTTGGAAACGCGGGAAGATTTTTTCTCACCTGTAGACAACTGGATGGCGTTATAACCATCGGTTTCTAGCGTCTTGACTTGTGATACACGATTTGCCGCAATCTCAAGCACAGTGACCGGAGTGGAGCCACCATCTTCACCGTATATCCGGGTCATTCCGATTTTGCGACCCAGCAGACCGATTGCCATTTGCATACCTCTTCGAATTACTCACACCGAGCAACTTTCATTCTGTACTTCTAGAAAAACTCGGCTCGACATAGGTCGAGCCGTGGAAAGCCGCGCATTATAGCAGAATTTTTTCCGCCGTCTATGAACTTTTTTACAAATCAGTTAAGTTTGATCTGTACGTCTACACCTGCCGCCAAATCCAGCTTCATCAGGGCGTCGACCGTTTTGTCTGTTGGGTCAATGATGTCCATCAGACGCTTGTAGGTACGGATTTCGTACTGGTCACGCGCATCCTTGTTGACATGCGGGGAAATCAGCACTGTGTAGCGCTCAGTGCGTGTAGGCAGGGGAATTGGCCCCTTGACACGAGCACCAGTGCGTTTGGCTGTCTCGACGATTTCAGTCGCAGAGCGGTCGATCAGGCGATGATCGAAGGCTTTCAGGCGAATACGGATTCTTTGATCAGACATAACTATTACTCAATGATTTTAGCAACAACACCGGCACCAACAGTACGACCACCTTCACGGATGGCGAAGCGCAGACCTTCTTCCATCGCGATCGGGTTAATCAGACTGACAACCAGCTTGACGTTATCGCCCGGCATTACCATTTCCACACCTTCCGGCAGGTCGCAAGCGCCTGTTACGTCGGTGGTACGGAAGTAGAATTGTGGACGGTAGCCTTTGAAGAACGGGGTGTGACGACCACCTTCTTCCTTGGACAGAACGTAAATTTCTGCTTCAAATTTGGTGTGCGGCTTGATGGAGCCTGGCTTGCACAGTACTTGACCACGTTCTACGTCGTCACGTTTGGTACCGCGCAGCAACAGACCTACGTTGTCACCTGCCATACCTTGATCAAGCAGCTTGCGGAACATTTCCACGCCGGTAACAGTGGTGGTTTGGCTGGCACGGATACCAACGATTTCGATGGACTCACCAACTTTAATAACACCACGCTCGATACGACCTGTTACGACAGTACCACGACCGGAGATGGAGAATACGTCTTCTACCGGCATCAGGAAAGTGCCGTCAACCGCGCGTTCTGGCTCAGGGATGTAGCTGTCCAGCGCATCAATCAGGCGGGCGATGGATGGCTCGCCGATCTCGGATTGATCACCCTCCAAGGCTGCACGGGCAGAACCCTTGATGATTGGGGTGTCGTCACCAGGGAAGTCATAGCTGGAGAGCAGCTCACGCAGTTCCATTTCAACCAGTTCCAGCAGCTCTTCGTCATCAACCAGATCACACTTGTTCATGTAAACAACGATGTAAGGTACACCTACCTGACGAGACAACAGGATGTGTTCACGGGTCTGCGGCATTGGGCCGTCAGCAGCGGAACATACCAGAATGGCGCCGTCCATTTGCGCTGCACCAGTGATCATGTTTTTTACATAGTCAGCGTGCCCTGGGCAGTCTACGTGTGCGTAGTGGCGATTGTCAGATTCGTATTCAACGTGAGCAGTGGAGATAGTGATACCACGTGCCTTTTCTTCTGGTGCTGCGTCGATCTGGTCGTATGCTTTGGCTTCACCACCGAACTTGCGGGACTGCACAACAGTCAGCGCTGCGGTCAGAGTGGTTTTGCCGTGGTCAACGTGACCGATTGTCCCTACGTTTACGTGCGGCTTCGTGCGCTCAAATTTACCTTTTGCCATCGTTGTTACTCGCCTTTCACTTTTTTAATGACCGCCTGAGTAATAGCCGCAGGCGCTTCCGAATATTTTAAAAATTCCATACTGTAGGATGCCCGACCCTGCGTCGCTGAACGCAAGTCAGTGGCATACCCGAACATTGAACCCAACGGCACTTCTGCCTGTACCACCAGACTACCGCTTTCTTCATCTGTACCGTGGATGATGCCGCGCCGACGGTTCAAATCACCAATGACATCGCCCATGTACTCTTCCGGCGTTATCACCTCAACCTTCATGACCGGCTCCAGTAAAACTGGCGATGCTTTCATCACGCCGTCACGCAATGCCATGGAACCCGCGATCTTAAATGCCAGCTCACTGGAATCCACATCATGGAAGGAACCATCAAATATGGTAACTTTCATATCAACCAGAGGGAAACCAACCAAAACGCCGTTACCCATCTGCTCTTGTACACCTTTGTCGACGGCAGGCACGAATTCTTTCGGCACCACACCACCCACCAAAGCATTTTCAAACCTGTAGCCTTCCGCTTCGCCCAATGGCTCCAGACGCAACCAGACATGACCATACTGACCACGCCCACCGGACTGCCGGATAAACTTGCCCTCAACCTCAACAGACTTGCGGATGGTTTCACGGTAAGCCACTTGTGGCGCACCAACATTGCAGCTCACCTTGAACTCGCGCAACATGCGGTCAACAATGATTTCAAGGTGCAGCTCACCCATCCCGGCGATGATGGTCTGCCCGGTCTCTTCGTCAGTACGCACCCGGAACGACGGATCTTCCTGTGCAAGTTTGCTCAGTGCAATCCCCATACGTTCCTGATCGGCTTTGGATTTCGGCTCGACAGCGACCGCAATCACCGGTTCAGGAAAATCCATTTTCTCCAATGTGATAACCTTGTGCATGTCACACAACGTATCACCTGTGGTCACATCCTTCAGTCCGACAGCAGCGGCAATATCTCCCGCCCGAACTTCATCAATATCTTCGCGCGAATTGGAGTGCATCTGCACCAAACGCCCGATACGCTCACGCTTGCCTTTTACTGGGTTATACACCGCACTCTGCGAAGTCAACACCCCAGAATAGACCCGGAAGAAAGTCAATGTCCCCACAAACGGGTCAGTGGCAATCTTGAATGCCAACGCAGCAAACGGTTCATCATCGGATGGATGACGCTCGGCTTCAGAGCCGTCCTTGTCATCCAGATGGCCTTTAATGGAAGGCACATCCACCGGTGATGGCATCAGCTCCACTACCTTGTCAAGAACCGCCTGAATGCCCTTATTCTTGAAAGCAGAACCACAGGTCATTGGTACGATTTCAAGATTAATCGTGCGCTTGCGCAAACCAGCAATAATCTCTTCCGAAGATAAATTACCTTCTTCAAGGTACTTATCCATCAAGGCTTCATCAGCTTCAGCAGCCGCCTCAACCATTTTTTCACGCCATTGCTGACAGTCAGCAACCATGTCCGCCGGAATATCAACAGCTTCGTAGGTTACGCCCTTATCAGCATCATTCCACATGATGGCTTTCATGCGAATTAGATCGACAACACCAGCAAAATGCTCTTCCGCACCGATGGGCAATTGCAGCAGCACTGGATTAGCCTTCAGTTTGGCTTTCAACTGCTCGTAAACGCGCAGGAAGTTTGCTCCCGAACGATCCATCTTGTTGACGAACGCCATGCGCGGAACATGGTACTTGTTCGCCTGCCGCCAGACCGTCTCGGATTGCGGCTGCACACCACCAACAGCGCAGAGTACAAATACCGCACCATCCAGCACCCGCAAAGAACGCTCCACCTCAATCGTGAAATCAACGTGCCCCGGCGTATCAATGATATTGACGCGATGCTGTGGAAACTGCTTATCCATGCCTGACCAGAAACAAGTGGTGGCTGCCGAGGTAATGGTAATACCCCGTTCCCGCTCCTGCTCCATCCAGTCCATGGTAGCAGCACCATCGTGCACCTCGCCTATTTTGTGAGACACACCCGTATAAAACAGGATGCGCTCGGTAGCAGTCGTTTTACCCGCATCAATGTGCGCCATGATGCCGATATTGCGATAGTGCTCAATAGGGGTGCTACGTGCCACTGAATTTTTAATCCGTCAATTACCAGCGGAAGTGAGCGAATGCCTTGTTGGCTTCAGCCATACGATGCACGTCTTCACGCTTCTTCACCGCAGTACCACGTTTTTCAGAAGCATCCATCAGTTCGCCAGCGAGCTTGCGAGCCATGGATTTTTCCCCACGCTTGCGAGCAGCATCAATCAACCAACGCATTGCCAGCGCATTCTGACGAGATGGACGTACTTCAACCGGCACCTGATAAGTTGCACCACCAACACGACGGGATTTAACCTCCACCGCAGGGCGAACATTGTCCAGCGCATATTCCAGCACATCCAGACCATCACCGCCTTTCTTGCCAGCGATCTCGGTCAATGCGCCGTAAATAATCTTCTCAGCCGCAGACTTCTTGCCATCTTGCATGATGGCATTCATGAATTTGGTCAGCAACTGGCTCCCGAATTTTGGATCTGGAAGCACAATGCGCTTGGGGACTTCTCTTCTTCTAGGCATGATTCATATCACCTGTGAATTACTTCTTGGGACGCTTGGCGCCGTACTTGGAACGAGCCTGCTTGCGATTTTTGACACCTTGCGTATCAAGACTGCCGCGCACTGTATGGTAACGCACACCTGGCAGGTCCTTGACACGACCACCACGGATCAGCACTACCGAGTGCTCCTGGAGGTTATGGCCTTCACCACCGATATAGCTGGTGACTTCAAAACCATTGGTCAAACGCACACGAGCAACCTTACGCATAGCGGAGTTCGGTTTCTTTGGGGTGGTCGTATAAACACGGGTACAAACACCACGACGCTGCGGACAAGCCTCCAGCGCTGGCACCTTACTCTTCTCTACTTTGCTCTGGCGCGGTTTGCGCACCAACTGGTTTACTGTTGCCATATTCTGAAATTGTCTCCTGGAATCACGAGGAACCTGCCTGGCTTGCCTAGTCCCCATAAAAACAACAGACCGAAAATCGGTCTATCTAAGGACGCAAGATTGTATGGATCGGAAAACCTCCTGTCAAGGAGGTTTTCCCTGTCAATAACTTAAACCTGAACCCTCACTGGATTAATCACCCAGATCCATGTCTAACGGCTCACCAAAACTGATGGTTTCGCTGGACACAGGACGTTCATAAGTAAACTCATTACGCTGGCTGCGACGATCATCGTGGTACGCCAGACCCGTACCAGCCGGGATCAGACGGCCTACGATGACGTTTTCTTTAAGACCACGCAGCTCGTCGCGTGCACCACGTACCGCAGCCTCTGTCAGGACACGGGTGGTCTCCTGGAAGGATGCTGCCGACACGAAGGAGTCGGTAACAAGAGAAGCCTTGGTAATACCCATCAGCAAGCGCTCGTAAACGATTTTGAGCTTGCCTTCAGTATCAAGACGGCGATTCTCTTCCACCACTCGCCAGTAGTCTGTCTGCTCACCGCGCAGGAACTTGCTGTCACCCGGATCAACCACTTCAACCTTGCGCATCATCTGGCGGACGATGACTTCAATGTGTTTGTCGTTGATCTTTACACCTTGCAGACGGTAAACATCCTGGATCTCCTTGACCTGGTATTCAGCCAGTGCGGTAGCCCCCAGCAGGCGCAGGATGTCGTGTGGGTTAGGCTCACCATCAGCGATAACCTCGCCACGGTTGATCTTTTCACCCTCAAACACATCCAGATTACGCCACTTGGGGATCAGCTCTTCATACTGCTCACCATCTTCGTTGGTGATAACCACGCGCTGCTTACCCTTGGTTTCCTTGCCGAAGGAAATGGTACCGGTCTTTTCCGCCAGAATTGCACCATCTTTTGGTTTGCGGGCTTCAAACAGGTCGGCAACCCTAGGCAAACCACCGGTAATGTCACGGGTCTTGGAAGACGCCTGTGGCAAACGGGCGATAACCTCACCAACCTGCACAGTCGCTCCGTTGGTCGAGCTGACAATTGCACCAGCAGGCAAAGGGTATTGCACCGGAATTTTGGTGCCTTCAAAGAATACGTTTTCACCGCGTTCATCCAGCAGGCGCACAGTAGGACGCAACTCACGACCAGCAGCCGGACGGTTCTTCGGATCCATTACCTCAATGGAGGAAAGACCTGTTACATCGTCCACCTTGGTTTGAACCGTTACACCGTCGGTGAAATCACTGAAGTCAACACGACCGGATACCTCGGAAATGATCGGATGGGTATGTGGATCCCACGTCGCTACTTCCTGACCTGCGTGCACTTGCGCATACTGTTCTACCGACAGGATTGCACCGTATGGCAGCTTGTAGCGTTCCTTGTCACGACCGTTTTCGTCTACAACCCCGACTTCACCGGAACGGGACACCGCCACCAGCTTGCCATCCTTGTTGCGAACAGTCTTGACGTTGAGCAGGTGAATCTGACCCGCAGATTTGACCGAGATACTGCTTTCTGCCGCAGACCGGCTAGCGGCACCACCGATGTGGAAGGTACGCATGGTCAACTGGGTTCCCGGTTCACCGATGGACTGTGCTGCAATAACGCCGACGGCTTCACCCTTGTTGACCACATGACCACGTGCCAGATCACGTCCATAGCAGTGGGCGCATACACCATAACGGGTTTCGCAGGTAATCGCAGAACGCACCACGATTTCGTCAACCGCCAGCGCATCAATCTGCTTGACCCATGCCTCATCCAGGAAGGTTCCGGCAGGAATCAGCACTTCATCGCCACGGGTAACATCTTGTGCCACCACACGACCGAGTACACGTTCAGCCAGCGCCTCTACCACATCACCACCCTCGATGATCGGGCGCATACGGATACCCTGTTTGGTTCCGCAGTCATCAATGGTAACAACCATGTCTTGCGCCACGTCAACCAGACGACGGGTCAGATAACCGGAGTTCGCGGTTTTGAGTGCGGTATCTGCCAGACCTTTCCGTGCACCGTGGGTGGAGATGAAGTACTGAAGTACGTTCAGACCTTCGCGGAAATTGGAAGTGATCGGTGTTTCAATGATGGAGCCATCCGGCTTGGCCATCAGACCACGCATCCCGGCAAGCTGACGAATCTGGGCAGCGGAACCCCGCGCCCCGGAATCGGCCATCATATAGATGGAATTGAAGGATTCCTGCATAACGGTATTACCATCAGCATCGACCACTTCTTCCTTGCCGATCTTTTCCATCATCGCTTTGGCGACTTTCTCGTTGGTACTAGCCCAGATGTCAACGACCTTGTTGTAGCGTTCGCCCTGTGTTACCAAGCCGCTGGCAAACTGGTGTTCAATCTCCAGCACAGCCTCTTCTGCTTCTGCCAGCAAGTCTGCTTTCTTTTCCGGGATCATCATGTCATCCGCACAAAAAGAAACGCCCGCACGGGTCGCATAACGGTAGCCGGTATACATCAACTGGTCAGCAAAAATGACTGCCGACTTCAAACCAACCCGACGGTATGACTCGTTGATCAGCCGGGAAATGGCCTTTTTCTTCAGCGCTGTATTGAACAGTTCAAATGGCAGACCTTCCGGCATGATGCTGGTCAGCAGTGCACGTCCAACGGTCGTGTCAAGCAGACGGGTACGTTTGATGAATTCGCCATCTTCATCCTTGATGCTATCGGTGATACGCACCTTGACCTTAGCGTGCAGGGAAGCATTGCCAGTGTCATACGCACGCTGCACTTCCTGCGGATCGGCAAACACCATACCCTCGCCTTTGGCGTTGACCGCTTCGCGGGTCATGTAATACAGGCCAAGAACGATGTCTTGCGATGGCACAATGATTGGTTCGCCGTTCGCTGGAGACAGCACGTTGTTGGTTGCCATCATCAGGGTACGCGCTTCGAGCTGTGCTTCCAGTGACAGCGGTACGTGAACCGCCATCTGGTCGCCGTCGAAGTCAGCGTTGAATGCGGAACACACCAGCGGGTGCAACTGGATGGCCTTTCCCTCAATCAGGGTCGGCTCAAACGCCTGGATACCCAAACGGTGCAGGGTTGGCGCACGGTTGAGCATGACCGGGTGTTCACGGATGACTTCAGCGAGGATGTCCCACACTTCTGCCGTTTCGCGTTCCACCAGTTTCTTGGCTGCCTTGATGGTGGTCGCCAAACCACGGCGTTGCAGCTTGCCGAAAATGAACGGCTTGAACAATTCCAACGCCATTTTCTTGGGCAGACCGCATTGGTGCAGGCGCAGAGTAGGCCCGACCACGATAACGGAACGACCGGAGTAGTCAACGCGCTTGCCCAACAGGTTCTGACGGAAGCGGCCTTGCTTACCCTTGATCATGTCAGACAGGGATTTCAACGGACGCTTGTTGGAACCGGTAATGGCGCGACCACGACGACCGTTGTCTAGCAGCGCGTCAACGGATTCCTGCAACATGCGCTTTTCATTGCGCACGATGATGTCCGGGGCATTCAGTTCCAGCAGGCGCTTCAAACGGTTGTTACGGTTGATGACGCGGCGGTACAGGTCATTCAGGTCGGAAGTCGCAAAACGACCACCATCCAACGGAACCAGTGGACGCAAGTCAGGTGGCAATACCGGTAGCACCGTCAGGATCATCCACTCAGGCTTGTTGCCGGAATTGATGAAGGATTCCATCAGTTTCAGGCGCTTGCCCAAACGCTTGAGCTTGGTTTCGGAACCTGTCTCGCTGATTTCCTCACGCATCCGGGACACTTCGTCCTTGAGGTCGATGGTTTTCAGCAGATTCAGGATAGCTTCCGCACCCATGCTGGCATCAAACTCGTCACCAAACTCTTCGACCGCTTCCAGATAGGCTTCATCGCTCAGCAACTGGCAACGTTCCAGCGTGGTCATGCCAGGTTCAGTAACAACAAAAGTCTCAAAATAGAGAATGCGTTCGATGTCACGCAGGGTCATGTCCAGCATCAAACCAATGCGGGATGGCAAAGACTTGAGGAACCAAATGTGTGCGACCGGGCTGGCGAGGTCGATATGCCCCATGCGTTCACGACGCACTTTGGTCTGGGTTACTTCAACGCCGCATTTTTCGCAAACCACGCCACGATGCTTGAGGCGCTTGTATTTTCCGCACAAGCACTCATAGTCCTTGACCGGGCCAAAAATTTTGGCGCAGAACAGACCGTCACGCTCTGGCTTGAAAGTACGGTAGTTGATGGTTTCCGGTTTTTTGACTTCGCCGTAAGACCATGAACGGATCACTTCAGGCGACGCCAAGCCGACCTTGATTGCGTCAAAGTCGTGGGATTCCTGTTCTTTCTTGTGGAAATTCAATAAATCTTTCATCGCTATCCAATCCCGTGTTTAGTCGCGTTCCAGTTCGATATTCAAAGCGAGAGAACGGATTTCCTTCATCAAGACGTTGAAGGACTCAGGCATACTGGCTTCCATGTAGTGGTCGCCATCCACAATGTTCTTGTACATGCGGTTACGACCGTTCACATCATCCGACTTGACGGTCAGCATTTCCTGCAAGGTGTAAGCAGCACCATAGGCTTCCAGTGCCCACACTTCCATCTCACCAAAGCGCTGACCACCGAACTGTGCCTTACCACCCAATGGCTGCTGGGTAACGAGGCTGTATGGGCCAGTCGAACGGGCGTGCATCTTGTCGTCAACCAAATGGTTGAGCTTGAGCATATGCATGTAACCAACGGTTACTTTTCGCTCAAACTTGTCACCTGTGCGCCCATCGAACAGACTGGTCTGACCACTTTCCGGCAGATCTGCCAAGCGCAGCATCGCCTTGATTTCGGCTTCGTCCGCACCATCGAATACCTGTGTCGCCATCGGTACGCCTTTGCGCAGGTTGTTGGCAAGGGCAACGACTTCATCGTCGTCCAACTCATCAACAACCCGATCCTGATTGGGGTTGCCGCCAGTAGCATACACGTCGCTGATAAACTGGCGCATCTCGTCAATCTTGGCTTTGGTGTCGATCATGCGCCCAATCTTTTCACCCAAACCTTTTGCCGCCCAACCCAGGTGGGTTTCCAGAACCTGACCAACGTTCATACGTGATGGTACGCCCAGCGGGTTCAGTACGATGTCAACAGTTTGACCGTTTTCCAAATACGGCATGTCTTCGACAGGTACGATGCGGGAAACCACACCTTTGTTACCATGACGACCAGCCATCTTGTCACCGGGCTGCATCCGGCGTTTGACCGCGATGTAAACCTTGACCATCTTCAGTACACCGGGGGCAAGGTCATCACCAGCCATCAGCTTGTCGCGTTGCTTGTGCAGACGAGTCTCGTAGAGCTTTTTCTTCTCTTCGATCTGCGCAGCCAGTGATTCAAGCTGGGTATTGACCTCCTCATCCTGCATACGGATGGCAAACCAGTCTTTCTTGTCCAGATTATCCAGATAAGCCTGGGTCACAACCGTACCATTGGTCAGGCGATTTGGCCCACCGACAGCTTCCTTGCCCAGCACCAGCTTGGAAAAACGGTCAAGGATGTCAGATTCATAAATACGCAGTTCGTCACGTAGGTCTTTGCGGACTTTTTTCAGGTCTTCCTCCTGAATTGCCAAGGCACGTGCATCACGCTCCACACCGTCACGGGTGAACACACGCACGTCAATGACCGTACCCGCCATGCCGGTAGGCACACGCAGCGAGGTATCCTTCACGTCGGAAGCCTTCTCGCCAAAAATCGCCCGCAGCAGCTTTTCTTCCGGGGTCAACTGGCTTTCACCTTTCGGCGTCACCTTGCCGACCAAGATGTCGTTGGGTTTGACTTCCGCACCGACATGGATGATGCCGCATTCGTCCAGCTTGGCCAGCAGGCTCTCGCTGACGTTGGGGATGTCCGCCGTAATTTCTTCCGGTCCCAGCTTGGTGTCACGTGCCAAACAAGACATTTCCTCAATGTGGATGGAGGTGTAACGATCCTCATCGACCACACGCTCGGACAGCAGGATGGAGTCCTCAAAGTTGTAACCGTTCCACGGCATGAAAGCGATGAACATGTTCTGCCCCAACGCCAGTTCGCCTAAATCGGTGGAAGAACCATCCGCCAGTACGTCGCCACGCGCTACCACATCGCCCACTTTCACAATCGGACGCTGGTTGATGCAGGTATTCTGGTTGGAACGGGTATACTTGATCAGGTTGTAGATGTCGACGCCACCCTGCTGCTCGTTGGCTTCATCGTCATTGACGCGCACCACCACACGACCTGCATCCACGGAATCAATCACACCACCACGACGGGCTGTTACAGCAGAGCCGGAATCCTGTGCAACCGCACGTTCCATGCCTGTACCTGACAGTGGCTTGTCGGCACGCAAGCAAGGAACCGCCTGACGTTGCATGTTGGAACCCATCAAGGCGCGGTTGGCATCATCATGTTCCAAGAACGGGATCAGGGATGCCGCCACCGACACAATCTGCTTGGGGGAAACATCCATGTACTGAACTTTTTCCGCAGGCATCAGGGTAAATTCGTTTTTGTAACGGCAGGAAACAAATTCGTCTGACAAACGACCGTCATCATCCAGTTCCGCACTCGCCTGTGCGATCACGTAATTGGATTCTTCAATTGCAGACAGGTAATCAATCTGCATGGTCGGCTGACCGTCAATGACCTTGCGATAAGGGGTTTCGAGGAAGCCATAATCGTTGGTACGAGCATATACCGCCAACGAGTTGATCAGACCGATATTTGGACCTTCCGGCGTTTCAATCGGGCATACACGACCGTAGTGGGTCGGATGCACGTCACGCACCTCAAAACCTGCACGTTCACGGGTCAGACCGCCCGGCCCCAGCGCAGAAATACGACGCTTGTGGGTGACTTCCGACAGCGGGTTGTTTTGATCCATGAACTGAGACAACTGGCTAGAACCAAAGAACTCCTTGATAGCAGCAGACACCGGCTTGGAGTTGACCAGCTCTTGCGGCATCAGACCTTCGCTTTCTGCCATGGTCAGACGCTCTTTCACCGCACGCTCAACTCGCACTAAGCCAACACGGAAAGCATTTTCAGCCATCTCACCGACACTACGCACACGGCGGTTGCCGAGGTGGTCGATGTCATCCACATCATCACGACCATCGCGGATGTCGATCAGTTTGCCCAACACCGCCAGAATGTCAGCCTGATCCAACACCTCGGAACCCTTCGCTTCTTCGCGTCCCAAACGGCGATTGAATTTCATTCGACCTACCGCAGATAAATCATAGCGGTCATCAGAGAAGAATAGGTTGGCAAACAGGTTTTCAGCCGCTTCCTTGGTAGGCGGCTCACCCGGACGCATCATCCGGTAAATTTCAATCTGGGCTTCCAACTGGCTGGTGGTGGTGTCAATACGCACAGTATTGGACATGAATGGACCACGATCCAGATCGTTGGTATACAACACCCGGAAGCTGGTAACATCGGCATCACGCAGTTTTTCCAGCATATCGGCATTCACTTCGTCATTGGCACTCGCCAACAACTCGCCTGTCAGGGAATCAATCAGATTGTGCGCTAGAATTTTGCCATTCATATACTCAGGTGGCACAACCAGCTTGTTCAAACCCGCTTTTTCCAGTTGCTTTACATGCTTGGCGGTAATGCGACGTCCGGTCTCCACCAATACACGACCATCCAGCATGATGTCAAATGAAGCCAGCTCACCGCGCAAACGGGCAGGCTCCATCTCCATTTCCACACTTTTGCCACTCAGGTGAACCAAGGTTTTATCGAAGAAATAATCGAGAATCTGTTCATTTTCCATGCCCAATGCACGCAACAAGATGGTCGCAGGCAGTTTGCGGCGACGATCGATACGCACATAAATGGAATCTTTGGGATCAAATTCAAAATCAAGCCAGGAACCACGGTATGGGATCACGCGGGCGCTGTGCAACAGTTTGCCAGCCGAGTTGGATTTGCCCTTGTCGTGCTCAAAGAACACACCAGGCGAACGGTGTAACTGCGAAACGATAACACGTTCGGTACCATTGATGATAAACGTACCCTTGTCGGTCATTAGGGGCAGTTCACCCAGATAAACATCCTGCTCCTTGATGGACTTGACCACTTTGGCATCCAGCGGTGTATCCCGGTCGTAAATAACCAGACGCAATTTGACACGCAAGGATGCAGCAAATGTCAGCCCACGTAACTGACACTCCTGCACATCGAAGACAGGCTCAGCCAAGCGATAATCTACATATTCCAGCGCAACATAATTGTTGTAGCTGACAATCGGGAATACGGAGGAAAATGCCGCGTGCAAGCCGGTTTCACCACGTTGCAGAACCGGTTTCTCCAACTGCAAAAACTGCCGATAGGACTCCAACTGAATCGTGAGCAGGTCAGGCACTTCCAGAATCTGTGGGCGCTTGCCAAAATCTTTGCGGATCCGTTTCTTTTCTGTATAACTCAGTCCCATCTTCTTTCCTCAATTTCGGAGTCAGAATCCCGGCTTCCAGACATTGCCGGTTTTGTCAACTTAACAAGCGACAAAAGGCTGACAGCGCAAGATACGCTGCCAGCCTGCAAGGTATGTAAGAACTAATTGCAGTTCAACATGCCAACCCTCAGTATTACTTGAGTTCGACAGTTGCGCCTGCTTCTTCCAGTTCTTTCTTGAGCTTTTCTGCTTCGTCCTTGCTAGCGGCTTCCTTAACAACGGAAGGAACGCCTTCAACCATGTCTTTCGCTTCTTTCAGACCCAGACCGGTCGCGCCACGAACAACCTTGATAACGTTGATCTTATTCGCGCCGAAGCTGGTCATAACAACGTTGAATTCGGTTTGCTCTTCAACCGCAGGAGCAGCTTCACCGCCAGCAGCAGGACCAGCAGCTACTGCAACCGCAGCAGTAACACCGAATTTTTCTTCAATCGCTGAAATCAGGTCAACGATTTCAGTTACAGTCATGTTGGCAAAGGTTTCCAACATATCTTCTTTAGTACAAGCCATTTTGATTCTCCAAAACCTAAATCAGTAATCAGATCAATCCAAACTGATGCCAGCGGCTTCAGCTTTTTGGTCACGCAATGCAGCAAGGGTACGTGCGAACTTGTCGAGCGGAGCACGCAGGACAGCGGCCAAGGTGGCCAGTGCCTGATCGCGTGTCGGCAGTTTCGCCAGACGTTCCAACTCAGAAGCAGGAAGCATTTTGCCGTCGATAGCGACGAACTTGACTTCCATCTTGTCGTTGGCTTTGTCTTTCTTGAACTCCTTGATCAGACGCGCCGCAGAACCTGGATCTTCCTGGGAAAACGCCAGTACCAGCGGACCTACCAGACCATCCTGAACACATTCAAATGCAGTGTCCTTGACGGCGATACGCGCCAGATTGTTCTTTACGACCCGCAGATACACCCCACCCTTGCGTGCGTTTTGGCGCAGCGTGGTGAGTTGCCCTACGGTCAATCCACGGTACTCGGCAGCCACCATGGAATGAGCACTTGCAGCAACTGCGGCCACTTCAGAGACAATCTCTTTTTTCTCTTGCAGTGTTAATGCCACGTTATCTACTCCTGGTTTGGCGGACATTCCGCCATTTATCGATCACTTGCCGCTTTCCGGCTTGTGAAGGAAACAGCGTCCCAAACCATCTTACTGACTCGGGTAACGCCATCTGCGCAGGTTCTCTACCACTTCAGCGAAAGGCAGAACCATTAAGTTTTCGGAAAACACCTGCGGTCTTTGACGACATACATCCATGTATATCTTGATTGCCTTGCGGCAGCTTTCATCCATGAAAGCAGGGAGATGGAGCCTTCACGGCTCCAAATCAGTTAGTAAGACAGTGATGCACCATCAACTGTCAAACCTGTCCCCATTGTGGTGGACACAGCAACTTTCTTCAGATAAACACCCTTGGAGGTAGACGGCTTCAGTTTTACCAGATCCGCCACCAGCGCATTGATGTTACCGGCCAGTTTGTCGGTATCGAATTCCACATTACCTACGGAACAATGGATGATACCGGCCTTGTCAGTACGGTACCGCACCTGACCAGCCTTAGCATTACGCACAGCACCTGCCACATCAGGGGTCACAGTGCCGACTTTCGGGTTTGGCATCAAGCCGCGCGGACCAAGGATTTGACCCAGTTGACCGACGACACGCATCGCGTCAGGACTGGCAATGACCACATCGAAGTCCATTTTGCCCGCCTTGATTTCGGCAGCCAGATCATCAAAACCCACGATGTCTGCGCCTGCTGCCTTGGCAGCTTCAACGTTCGCACCCTGAGCAAAAACTGCAACACGGACAGTTTTGCCATTACCATTTGGCAACACGGTGGAACCACGTACAACCTGATCGGATTTACGCGGGTCAACACCCAAATTGATACTTACATCAACGCTTTCAACAAACTTGGCACGCGGCAGGGATTTCAGTGTGTCCAGAGCCTCAGCCAGCGCATAAGACTTATTGGTATTAACTTTCTCAGCGATTGCTTTTTGACGTTTGGTCAGCTTTGCCATCTTACACCCCCTCCACTTCAAGACCCATGCTGCGGGCGGTGCCTGCAATGGTACGTACCGCCGCATCCATAGAAGCAGCCGTCAGGTCTGGCGTCTTGGTCTTGGCGATTTCTTCCAGTTGGGCACGGTTAACCTTGCCAACCTTGTTACTGTTAGGGCGGGCGCTGCCAGACTTGATGCCTACTGCCTTTTTGAGCAAAACAGAGGCTGGCGTGGTTTTCATAACAAACGTAAAGCTTTTGTCGCTATACGCTGTAATTACCACTGGAGTTGGCAAACCAACTTCCATACCCTGCGTAGCAGCGTTGAATGCCTTGCAGAATTCCATGATATTCAGACCACGCTGACCCAGCGCAGGACCGATAGGTGGACTTGGATTTGCTTTACCAGCCGGAACTTGCAGCTTGATATAGCCAATGACTTTCTTTGCCATGATAGTTTCCTATATAAACGGGTGATAACGCCTTACGGCTCCCCTAGCTACCAAGTCAGGTTTTTTCGACCTGGTAGAACTCAAGCTCAACGGGCGTTGAGCGACCAAAAATCTGCACTGCGACCAACAGGCGGTTTTTTTCATAGTTAGCTTCTTCGACAACGCCGTTGAAGTCCTTAAATGGCCCATCAGTAACACGCACCACTTCACCCGCATCAAACAAGACTTTGGGACGTGGCTTTTCTGCACCTTCTTCAACACGGCGCATGATATTGTCGACTTCTTTCTGTGTAATGGGTGCAGGCTTATCAGCCTTGCCCCCGATGAAACCCAGCACTTTCGGTGTTTCTTTCACCATATGCCAAGTATCATCATTCATTTCCATTTCGACCAGCACATAGCCGGGGAAAAACTTGCGCTCACTGCGCCGCTTTTGCCCATCACGCATTTCAACGACCTCTTCGGTCGGCACCAGCACATGACCAAAAGCATCCTGCAAGCCAAAACGCACGATGCGCTCTTCCAAAGAACGCTTTACCTGATTCTCAAAGCCGGAATAAGCCTGAACTACAAACCATCGCTTAGCCATCAGGAAACCCCTCCCAACAAGCTTTGGATACCCCAGCCAAGCAGTGAGTCAACAATCCAAAGAAAAATGGAAAGGATCAGAACGATAACCATCACCATGAGCGTCGTCTTCAGGGTTTCATCACGTGTAGGCCATACCATCTTGCGCACTTCAAGGCGGGAATCCTTCATGAAACCCACCAACGAACGACCCGCTTGAGTGGTCAGCGCAACCGCAGCTCCCGCCCCTGCCACAACCAACAGACCAACCACGCGCAGCAGCAAGGAAACCTGCTCACCTTGCCAAGTCTCAAAATAGTAAAAACCCACGATCCCTGCCAGTAGCAGCGCGAGTGCAATGACGAGCTTTACCGTATCAAGCGATGAGCCCTGTTCTTCGGTATGATCTGACATTTTATTTTCACCAAACCTGACAGTCGAATGACTTTGGACAAGAGACTGCTTTGTACAAAACAATTTGTTATCCAAAGCCATCTGAAAAGATGGCAGGCCAAGAGGGAATCGAACCCCCAACCTGCGGTTTTGGAAACCGCTGCTCTGCCAATTGAGCTATTGACCTGTAAAAGCAGAAAGAGCAGGGAGCATACTCCCCACCCCTTCAAAACACAAGCAATTACTTACTCGATAATCTTGGCAACAACACCGGCACCAACAGTACGACCACCTTCACGAATAGCGAAGCGCAGACCTTCTTCCATCGCGATCGGGTTGATCAGACTGACAACCAGCTTGACGTTATCGCCCGGCATTACCATTTCCACACCTTCCGGCAGGTCGCAAGCGCCTGTTACGTCGGTGGTACGGAAGTAGAATTGTGGACGGTAGCCTTTGAAGAACGGGGTGTGACGACCACCTTCTTCCTTGGACAGAACGTAAATTTCTGCTTCAAATTTGGTGTGCGGCTTGATGGAGCCCGGCTTGCACAGTACTTGACCACGTTCTACGTCGTCACGTTTGGTGCCGCGCAGCAACAGACCTACGTTGTCACCTGCCATACCTTGATCAAGCAGCTTGCGGAACATTTCCACGCCGGTAACGGTGGTGGTTTGGCTGGCACGGATACCAACGATTTCGATGGACTCACCAACTTTAATAACACCACGCTCGATACGGCCTGTTACGACAGTACCACGACCGGAGATGGAGAATACGTCTTCTACCGGCATCAGGAAAGTGCCGTCAACCGCGCGTTCTGGCTCAGGGATGTAGCTGTCCAGCGCATCAATCAGGCGGGCGATGGATGGCTCGCCGATCTCGGATTGATCACCTTCCAAGGCTGCACGGGCAGAACCCTTGATGATTGGGGTGTCGTCACCAGGGAAGTCGTAGCTGGAGAGCAGCTCACGCAGTTCCATTTCAACCAGCTCCAGCAGCTCTTCGTCATCAACCAGGTCACACTTGTTCATGTAAACAACGATGTAAGGTACGCCTACCTGACGAGACAACAGGATGTGCTCCCGGGTCTGCGGCATTGGGCCGTCAGCAGCGGAACATACCAGAATGGCGCCGTCCATTTGCGCTGCACCAGTGATCATGTTTTTTACATAGTCAGCGTGCCCTGGGCAGTCTACGTGTGCGTAGTGGCGGTTGTCAGATTCGTATTCAACGTGAGCAGTGGAGATAGTGATACCACGTGCCTTTTCTTCTGGTGCTGCGTCGATCTGGTCGTATGCTTTGGCTTCACCACCGAACTTGCGGGACTGTACGACAGTCAGCGCTGCGGTCAGAGTGGTTTTGCCGTGGTCAACGTGACCGATTGTCCCTACGTTTACGTGCGGCTTCGTGCGTTCAAATTTACCTTTTGCCATTTTCGATAACTTCCCGTTAAATTCTTTTCAATAACTGGTGCTCTTGGGCAGACTCGAACTGCCGACCTCGTCCTTACCAAGGACGCGCTCTACCACCTGAGCTACAAGAGCAAAAACTATCTAACGACTCAGCCAGAATTTGGAGCGGGTGATGGGAATCGAACCCACACCATCAGCTTGGAAGGCTGAGGTTCTACCATTGAACTACACCCGCCTGAAGCCTTTTTTGCCCACACCGCATGACGATATGAATCAAGCTGAACGTGTAAACCAATAAAATATGGTGGAGGGGGAAGGATTCGAACCTTCGAAGGCAGAGCCAACAGATTTACAGTCTGTCCCCTTTGACCGCTCGGGAACCCCTCCGACTGGAAAGGCGCAGATTTTGAGTGAAACCCTTGTCCTTGTCAACACTTAAAACAACACAATCCTGCATTATTTTCATCATGGATTCCAAGCCATTCTCCCGCAAGCAAATTATGCCTCACGGCCCTAATGGCCCCTTGTTGGTATCAATCTTGTAAATGAGGTCAACGCCCTGCTGGATGCCAGTTTCCGCCTGGATCTGCAAACGTTTGTTGATTTGGTAAGTAACCGCTACCCGCTGTAAGGAATCAAACAAGCTGACGATATAGCGCACATACAAGCGCGGCCCCAGACGCTTGCCCAGTGACAGCTCGCTTTGCTCAAAACTGCCGTTTTTGGCTTTCAACCCCACCTCATCCAGCCCGAGATTACCGCCAATTTGCCGTGCCAAACCTTCACCACCGGCAATACCAAGCCCGGTAATGGCATCCATCAGCAAGGATGATTGGTCGCCGCTAACAGTCGACATTGCCCTGCCCGTCAACAGATAGCTAAGCGTATCGCTCTGGCTTTGTTGCGGGCTGGAAAACAGGGTGGATTCAGGGCGCTTGACTGTACCCGCGAGTTCCATACCAACCTGAATATCACCATCCTCGACTTCCCGCACCGCCCGCACGTCCAGCCCCGGATTATCCACTGGACCATTGAACAGCAACCTGCCGCGTTCGATTTGTAAATTTTGCCCGTAAGCCTTGTACGTGCCACCCTCCACGTTCAGCACACCCTGCGCCACGATGTCCTGACGGGTACGCAGTACCCGCAGTTTGCCGGTCAAGCGAGCATCCAGCCCGAACCCTGTGAATTGCACCTTGTCGCCCAGTTCGATACTAACATCGGGATTGATATTCAGCGGTGCTTCCTTGACCAACACGGCTGTGGCTTGGCGGGTGGTATTGCGCCCGACGATGACCACATCCCCTGAACGCACCTTGGCACTTGCCGGAAACTCACGCAAGCTAACCGTGGTTTCGGGCACTTGCACCACACCCGTGATGTTCACATCTACCGGGCTGGCCTGGATATGCAGATTGGGTGAAACCAGTGCCTGTATCTCGTGGGTATCCATCAGCCGCAGGTTATTGCCTGTCAGCTTGACATCAGCCTGCCAATTGGGAAGATTTGCCAGCGACAACACACCAGTGGCATTCAGGGCTCCCTGCCCTGCCCGCAATGTACCGACAAGGTTGGCACGATCTGCTCCATCCGCCTGCATGGTGAGGGTAATGGCATCCAGGGTCACGCCTGCTTCCGGCAAATGCACCTGACCGTTGCTTAAGCGAGCACTGCCGGTAATGTTCGGGCTGGCAAGCAAGCCGGAAACCTGCACATCGCCGACAACTTGTCCTTTCAACTGGTCAATTTGCGTGGAAAACTGTTCCAGCCAACCGATGTCCGGTACATCAACCTTGATGTTGGCATTCAACCGATGCCGCCCGTCCTGTGGTGACAGAGTTACCTGACCGTTGGCTCGCAAGGTTCCCCGCTTCAACAAATCCAGGCTGGCTTGCACATCAGCCTGACGATCATGTAAATCCAGCTCGGCTTTGGCATTGGCATACTGCAAGGTTTCAGTTTTACCCTTGCCGTCATGCAGCCCCAAGCTACTATCTGGCAAGCGCAAGCTGAGTTTCGCTACAGGATTCCCGCCGGACTGGGCAAAACGGTACTCGGCATTGGCAGAACCCGGCAAGCTGATGGTGTCCGGTAGCCACGCTTTCAACATGACCAGCGGAAACTGTTGCAACGTACCATTGATGCTAAAACCCTCACGCTGCGCCCATGCCGGTTTACCACACACTTTTGCCCCTGCCGGATTGCTCAGGCAAATGTCTGAACTGCTGAAGGCGCTAGCGGAAGCAGCCAGATTGACAGCCCCCGCCATGTTCCAGTTACCAGCGGGCGTATCACGCAATGACAGGTTTTGCACACCCCCTTTCCATGCACCGTCTTTCCAGCCACCATTGGCGGTGAAATCGGCCTTGCCATCAGCATGAACCAATTGGGCAACAAGCCGGTGGTTGTCGATACTGCCCTGCCCGTCGAGCGTGGCTGACTTGAGTTCGTTGTTACCATTTTTAAAGGCTTGCAGCACCCATTTGAGGTTGTAACGCTCACCTTCCTGGGTGGCTTTCAGTTCCAGCGTGCCGAGACGGAAATCCTGATAGCGCAACTTGCTGCCTTGCAGGTCAGCCTGAATAACCGGTTTGGCAAGCGTCCCCTTGAGGATTCCCTCACCTTTTACGCCACCCTCCAGCCCACGCCAGACTTCAGCCAAATTGCGGGCATCCACTTTCCAACGCAGATCGAAAGGTTCACTGGCTTGCCCGCTGAGTTCGGCATGATTGCCACCGACCCAGGCATCCAGTGATTGCAATGCCAACAATTTGCCATCCCACGCCCCTTTACCTTTCACATCCACCGGGTAATCACGCAGCTTGCCCTGCAACTTGCTGACTTCCAAGGTGAGGTTGGGTTTACCGTCACGCCATGTACCGCTGGAAACCAGACTGGCATCCAGTTGGGCGGGCATATCCTTGACGAAAGGAGCCGGGTTGAGGGTAGTTCCGTTCAGGTCAGCCTGCCAGGAAAAACCATCCTGCCAGCCGAGTGTGCCTTTGCCTGTCACCTTGCCAGCCGCCCCCTCCAGTTGCAGGCTGTTGACCACCAGGTTTGCCAGTGTACCCTTGCCTTGCAGATGCCCCTGATAACGTGGGTAAGCGGCATATTGCCAGTCAGCGTCGATCGACAACTCGTATTGTTGCAGCTCCCCGCCCAGATGCGCTTTTCCCTTGCCAAGTCCCCAGACCGGATTGGTGGAATCCACCGCAAGATTGACATCCAGCGGATGCGGGCGGGCAAGCCCCATATTGCCATCCACTATAAGCGTTGCCTGCCCTTGCCCGTCATCTACCTGCGCCTGCAAGCTGTCAAGCTGCAAGCGTCCGTCACGGGTATGCCCGTGTGCCGTCACGTTGCGCAAGACCGGCAACAGTTTGCCATCCCGCCAGATTTCGATGGAACCAATCCGAGCCTGCTGCATATCAACATTGAACGGCAGCAGGATGGTTGGCAATACAAACGGTTTTGTATCGTCCTCCGCCCCACTATCCTGCAAATGCAGCGTCAGCTTGTCCACATGCAGCTCATCCACCCGCAAGGTTGCAGGTGTACCGATTTCCAACCGGTTGCTGATACGCACCCCTTCAGCCTCCACCTGTGTCGTATCATCGTGCCAGTGCAAACGTTGCAAACGAATGCCTTGCAGCAATGCCCCGTCTACCCCTGCCAGCTCCAGCTCCGGCACAACATGCTGGAGATTGCTGGCAAGAATGCGCGTACCACTGCTGGAACTTGCCAGCAAGGCCAGTGTTACCAGCAACAGCAATACCACCAGCAACAGGGCAGCTAGCGGATGGATCAGCAGGTAATGCAGCAGTTTTCTCACAAATCAGGCCCTAGGCTGAAATAGAAATGCGGGTCACGGGCATCATCCGTCGGCACGGCAATATCTGCTCGCACCGGGCCAAGCGGTGATTTCCAGCGCACTCCGACCCCGACCCCGACCTTGAGAGCGGCATCGGCGGGCTGGTCAAAAGCATCCCCGGCATCGACAAAAGCTGCAGCACTCCATTTGTCAACCAGCGGGTGTTCGTATTCGAGACTGGCCGTCAGCGAATGCTTGCCGCCGACAACTTCGTCATCGTCATTGGTTTCACCGATGGATTCAAAATCGTAACCGCGCACCGAATTCTGCCCACCCGCAAAAAATCGTAGTGACTTGGGCATTTCATCCAGATCATTGGTCAGGGTGGAACCGGCAGAACCCTGTACAATCAACTTGCCTTGGTTGGACAGGGTGCGCAGGTATTTGCCCTGTACCTTGCCCTGCAACACGCTTTGATCACTCAACAGGCTTTTGTGCGCCCCCTGCACTTCCGCCGCCAGCAACCAGCCATCACGCGGAAATAACGGATCATCACTTTGGGTCTTTTTCGCCCTTGCCCCCAGCAGGGTCAGGCGTGATTCGGTAGCCTCCTCCCCCACTACTTGCGTGGTTTCATCGAGGTAATTGATGAAAACCGTTTGCTGCCAACCGCTGTCATTGCGCCGGTTATAGTCGACACCGAGTTTGAAAGCATTGCTCTTGATGTCATCGTTATCGCTTTTCCGCCAGCCAATCGAAGCACTGGTGTATTCGTGCTCCGGTTCCCACAGCGGAACCTTGTAAGTCATTTCAGCCGATTGCTCACGCACGCCTGCCTTTCCCTTGGCGGCAATCTTGTGTCCTTTGCTATTGACCCAGTGGATGTCCATGCCTGCTTCCACCCGCACCCCGGTATCCGTGCCGTAACCCAGCTTGCCGGTATAGCTGTAACGCTTGCGGCGTTCAGCAGTGATTTCGACCGGAACCTTGCCGTCTTTGGCATCACGGAAACGGCTGTTGACCTGCACATCACTGTAGAAACTGCTGCCTTCCAAAATGCGCTGCTGCTTGAGGATCACTTCCACATCAAAGGTGTCACCCTCACGTAGGCGGATATAGCGCTTCAGGCGTTTCTGGTCGAGGATGTCCTGCGCCACCGTGACCTGCCCAATGCGGTAACGCTTGCCAGTATCGAAATGCACTTGCACTTGCGCCTGGCGTGTATCCGGGTTGACGCGGATTTCGCGTGCCAGGTATTGCGCATCGAAAAAGCCCAGATTGTTGGCGGTACGGCTGAGGCTGGTCTTGAAATCTTCATACGGCTGGTGCACCAGCACCTCACCCGGCTGGTAAGGCGGCTTGGCGGCAATCTCGCGGAAAGCGGGCAAGTCAACCCCTTCACCTGTCACCTGCACATCCACCTGAGTGACTTTGACCGGTTCGCCGGGTTGCACTGCCACATTCAGTGCCAGACAGTTGGCCTGTTGCACCGGAGTAATGTGGACACGGGCGGCGTAATAACCCATCGCTTCCGCCCCTTCCAGCATCTTTTCTTCGGCAGACTCGATGAAACGCCCGACCCGCTCGGCAGGGGAATCGCATTGCAGGTTACGCAAGGACGGCATGAATGCCTTGAGGTTTTCCGCTAGGGATTCCCCAGCACCTTGCACCGTCACCTTGACGGGCGACTCGGCCTTGGCAGCCGCCTCTTTTTCGGTTTGCTGGAAAAAAGCCGCTGTTGTCGGTGCGCTTGCCCCCAGCAGGCACAAGCCCCAAACGATTCTTTTCATGATGCGGCCTTACCTCTTGTTGTCACTATTGCTCAAATACCCATTTCAGAATGGCATCCTGCACACCATGCCCGCCTTTGCCGTTTTGCACCAGCACTACCACCAGCCGCTTGCCGGTGCGGGTCAGCATGTAACCGGCAATCGCACTGGCATCGTTCAGCGTGCCGGTTTTCATGTGGCTACGACCGCGCAAGTCTTCCTCCCGGAAACGTTTTGCCAGTGTACCATCTTCCCCCAGCAGCGGCATGGAGGCCATGAACTCCGGCATGTACGGGTCACGCCAAGCCGTTTCCAGCAACTGCCCCAACTGGCGGGCGGTGATACGCTCCACCCGCGACAGGCCGGAACCGTTTTCCACTACCATGCCGGTGTAATCAATCCCCGCCTGTTGCAGCAGGTCAGCCATCGCCATCCGGCTTTTTTCCAGCGTGGCAGGCTCACCCTGCACCTTCGCCCCCAGCGTCAGGAACAGGTTGCGGGTCATGACATTGTTGCTCCACTTGTTGATGAAGCGGATTTGCTCACCCAGCGTGCGCGACTCATGAGTATGCAGTAACACATCAGCCCGCCCCACCTGCCCGCTTTGCAACTTGCCTGCGAACTCGCCACCCAGTGAATGCCAGATGTCGCGGAAGGCATTAAACACATGTTCTTCCGGGGTAGACATGACACGCAGGATAAAGTTTTTGCCACACATCGCTGCATACGTGCCTGACACTTTCATCACCGCACCTTCCTGCTTGAAATCCGGCTGGTAATGCTCCTTGCGGCACTCGCCTTTGGACAGCACCATGCGGTTATCCAGTTGCAAACCGGGAATCTGCGGGAATGGGGTCACATTCACCACGCCTTTGCTTTCGTCGGCTTCAAACAGGAAACGGTTCGCCTGAAAGTTAAACATCAGCGCTGAGGGTGGTGCGTTGTACACGCGGGTCGGCTCATTATCGAAAGCACCGGGATCATGGTGCGGGATACTGAAATAGCTGTTATCCACCAGCAAATTGCCCCGGATCGCTTTTAGCCCCTTGAGTTGCAGGTCATGCAACAACTGGCGGAACGCCTCATCCGTCAGGAACGGGTCGCCATACCCCTTGAGGATCAAATCGCCGTTGAGGACACCATCCTTGAGTTCACCGCGTGTCCAGGCTTCGGTTTTCCAGGTGTAGGAAGGGCTGAGCAGCTTGAGTGCCGTCCAGGTCGTCAGCAGTTTCATCACTGATGCCGGGTTGCGCGGAACCTTGTCGTTATGCACCACCATCGGCATATCAGCATTAAGGTCGCGGATATACACGCTCAGGCTGTCGGCAGGCAGGTTGTAACGCTGCATCAGGGTGGTGATGTCCGCTGGCAATTCCAGCGTTTGCTGGTGGCGGATCAAAGCAAGCTCGGCTGGCTGCGGAGCACTGCGCCCCGGCAACAGGTCAGCCGCGACAGCATGACCAACGCAGGCGCACAGTCCTGCCAGAAGTGCAAGTTTCTTCAACATATCGGCTTCGTTGTGGTTTTAAATGCCTGCCAGTTCCAGCACTTCGATACCGTCAGCGGTGTAGTGCCAGCGCAGGTCAAACTCATACAGACGCATGGCGTATACCCGCCCGTCCTGTTGCCCGTGCTGGTAAGACGGGCGCGGGTCTTGCCCCAGAATCTGTTCGATCAGGCAACGCAAATGCAGGTTTCGCTCCCCCCCTTGTGCAGCACATTGCTGGCTGGCGAGGGGCGCAAACCGCACCGGCAAGGGTATTTCGGGTGCTTGCGGCGCAAAGCCTGCGCTTGCCTGCGGGAGCGCATCAGCATACGGAAGATACGGTTTAATATCCAGCACGGGCGTGCCATCCAGCAGATCAGCCCCTTGCAGCGTCAGGGTGATGTTACTCCCCTGCACCTGAATGCTGCTTAACCCGGCAACCGTCAGACCAATGGGATTGGGGCGGAAAGTGGAACGGGTGGCGAATACGCCCATGCGGGCATTGCCACCCAGACGCGGCGGGCGCACGGTCGGTTTCCAGCCCTGCTGTTGGGTGGCATGGAACACGAAAATGAGCCAGACATGGGAAAAACCTTCGAGGCCGCGCACGGTTTCGGGCTGGTTGTAAGGGGGCAACAAGCTCAGGGTGGCTTGTGCCGCAGTGACCAGACCGGGCTGACGGGGGATACCGAATTTTTCCTTGTAGGGGGAAGTGATGATACCGATGGGGGAGAGGGGAATCCCTTCAGGCGTAGAAGAAACCCCTCCCGCCCTCCCCTTGTCAGGGGAGGAAGAGGATGCCTCCGATTTGCTTTTATTATCCCGATTCACGGCTGCACTCCTGCTGATGTATGCGGATTCACAACTAGCGCCAGCCACTCCGCCCACTCCAGCAAATGCCCGCCCAGCCAGCCACCATGTGCTGCCACCACCGCATACAACCCCCACATGAGCAAGGCTGGTGCAAGCACAAAGCCAATCGCAGGGGTAAACGTCAGAAAAACCCAGGCTGCACTGGTTTTGTAGTGATTCTGCTCCAGATTATGCGCAATCTGCTCCCGCCAGCGTTGCGGCAACCACAAGGTCGCAGCCCCACCTGCCAACGCAAAATGCACCAGCGTCGGAACCAGCGTAGAGAGCATCATGAAATACACCCACCAGTGGTTCACACTCCAGAGGGCAGCCCGTAACCCCGCAAAAATCACGCCCAAATCCACCAGCGTCTTGCCAGCCGCCACATTCCCCAATGCCGTCGCCACCACCAGTACCGCCGCGATCAAAAACAAAAACACCAACGCAAACACCAAATCCAGCAACCCAAACCCCAGAGCTGACCAGCCGCCATGATGCCCCGCCCGCGCTGCCTGTAACAACCCCCGCGTCACCCCCAGCGACAACCAATCCAACGGCGCATTCACCAACGGCAACACCAACCAAAACAACAATAAAGCCATGTACCCGGGAGCTGGCGGCGAATAGCGTAAACTGACATAGCCCAAGACCAGAAATACCACACTATAAAACAACCAGAACCAGCCCACCTTACCTTTACCCGCAGCCCATTGCTGCATCGCCGCCAATAAAACTATAATTGCACCAGCGCCAGCGCCAGCGCCAGCGACAGCGCCAGCGCCAGCGCCAGCGCCAGCGCCAGCGCCAGCGACAGCGACAGCGACAGCGACAGCGACAGCGACAGCGACAGCGACAGCGACAGCGAAAGCGAAAGCGAAAGCGACAACGACAGCGACAGTGCCAGCGAAAGCGCCAGCGACAGTGCCAGCGACAGTGCCAGCGACAGTGCCAGCGACAGCGCCAGCGACAGCGCCAGCGACAGCGCCAGCGACAGCGCCAGCGACAGCGACAGCGGTGCGATAAACTGCGTCATGTGAACGTCGAATAGAGCGGTAGAGCAATACGCCTGTCAACCAGCCCCCACCATACATGAACAGAAAAAAGCCAAAAATGGCATAAAAATCTCTCAAGAGTTTACCAACGTCACCGTCTAACAAGCCTACAACGCCACTCCATAGTAACGACATCAGTCCCAACACTACCCACTGTCGCCATCCTTGCCAGCGGAACAACAGCCATAGACTCAGCCACAACCCCAGAGCAATACCCACCAAGAAGAACCAACGCTGCCAAACATCCAGCGTCGCTGCATCTTGTCCCATAAAGTTGAAATCACCAACTAACCCATTGCCACCGATTGCCCACGCAATGAAAAACGAAAAGATGGGGTAGAGGAAGGCTAAACGCAGGCACTTGTCGTAGGACTCAGGCGTGAAAGGGTTGAAGCCGAAAGTTTTGTGGATGATGCCCCTAGGGTTGGCGGGCGTGACGTAGATTTGGTTAAGGTTGTCACGATCGCCGATCCAGTCGCTGACCTTATCCAGCAGCCTGCCAAGCGCGTTGAGATACAGCCTGCCCCAGTTGTTTTCCTTGAGCTGTTTGATTGCCCAGTCAAATGATTCCTTTTTTTCAGGTGTATTCAATACCTGCCAATTGGTATAACCCCACCACACCAGCGGCACAACCAGCAACAACAGCCACGGTTTTTCACCCGCAACAATGGCAATGAATTCATTCAGGGCTTCAAACATGGGGACACCCGCGATGATAAGTTGTGCTGATTGTAGCGGAGCGTGGCGGAAAAAGCGCGGGTTGGCGTCAGGGCAGGATTACAGTGGATGGGGGCTAGCCTGCAAAGCCCACTTCCCAAATCCCTCTGAACACACTATATTTGTAGTCTATTGTCATACATTAAGGGTGATGGTCATGTTGTCTTCCGTGTTGAGTGTCCGATTAAGTGATGCTGAGCGCAGCCTCCTAGAGGTTGCCGCTGGTCATGCCCGCCTCAAACTGGGCGATTTTATCCGCCGTAGAGCGTTGGAAGCCGCCGAAGCCGAATTGTTGGAGCGCAATACCATTGTCATTCCGTCCAGCCGTTGGGAAGAAATTGAAGCACTTGTCAATGCGCCAGCACGAGTCCTTCCAGTGGTGAAAGAACTTGCCAGCTACGCTCCGACATGGAAACCCTGAATACCATCCGCCCCTTGGCGGAAAATGATGACCGCTCCAGTTTTGATTGCGGCAGGGCATCACTGAACGGCTGGTTTCAACGTAATGCCTGGCGTAACCAGATGACGGGTGTATCCCGGACGTATGTATTGCCTGATCCAACGCAGCCACAACAAATCAAAGGCTATGTGACCTTGGCTGCCGGGGAAATCCGCCGCGATTTTTTGCCAAAAAGTCAGCAGCGCAATATGCCCGACCCTCTGCCTATCGTATTACTGGGGCAATTGGCGGTGGATATTGCTCACCAAGGCACAGGCGTTTCCAAAGTATTGTTGGCAGCCACGTTTACGTTCGCAGTACACGTTTCCAAAACCATCGGCAGCTTTGCACTGGTAACGCACCCTTTGGATGACAATGCCCGCGCCTTCTATCAGCGATGGGGGTTCAGCACTTTAGAGCCAGACCCGCAACAAGCGATGTACATCCGTATCCGTGATCTGGAAGCGTCTGGCGTGCAGTAAACTTAGGAACTCTGCACCACCCTACGCAGAAAATGTCACCAGCGCTCGCGCAACTTCGCCCACATCACCCCCATGTATTCATACACCGCCCGTCGCGCTTCGGTAAAATTGTCGCTATCAGGAAACACATCCGTCGGGCTGAAAGCGGCGTTGCTTTGCTCCAGGTAATGGGTCGGTGCAGGCAATACCTCCACCCCGGCCTGCCGGAACAACCCCACGGCTCGCGGCATGTGCGAAGCCGATGTCACCAGTGCCACCCGTTCCGCCCCCACCTGCTGGCGGATAACCTGCGCCTGGGTTTCGGTATCCTGCGAATCCATGTCCAGCACAATATCAGCCGGATTCACCCCCAACTGCACCGCCAACGCCTGCATTGCATCCGCATCAGCCCCAGAACCAAACACGCGCCCACCCGACACCAGCAGTTTCGCCCCCGCTTGCTGCCGATACAGGCGCACACCTTCCACCAGCCGCGCCAGCGAAGCCTCACTCAAACGCGAATGCAACGGCAAAGCCATATCCGACGACGTACCACCGCCCAGCACCACCACCCAACGTACATCCGCAGGCAAGCCAACGACCGGCGGATATTCCCGTTCCAGTGAACGCAAGGCAGACTCAAAGCCCCAGCCATAGCCCTGTGCCAGCAACAGCAGGAAACCCAGCGTCGCCAGCACCTTGCCGGTTTTCTGCCTGCGCGACAGCCATAACAGCAGCAGACCGCCCAGCAACAACAAAAAGCTCAGCGACAACGGCATGATGGAAGAGGAAAACAGCTTTTTGAACAGGAACATCAGGCTTGCCCCGCCCCGATATGCTGCAACTCGCCCAGCCCGCGCAACAGCTTGACCACATTGCCGCAACACTGTTCCAGCGCATCCAGTAGCGGGGCGAGCAGTGTCGCCAGTTGCAGGGTTTGGGTATTTGCCAGTAGTTGCCCCAGGGCTTCCTGTGGATTCTTGCTCACGACGACCTCCTGAATTCGTTTACCATGCAGTTTGTCAGCCTGTTTTGCGTCAAACAGGCAAGCGGCGCATGATTGCTGGTTAAATTGCAACTTTTCGGCTATTTGCAACTCCATAACCATAACAAGAAAACCACGAGGAGCGGTGTATGTCCATGCTAAAAAAACTCCTGTCATCCGTGACAGGTCAAATCCTGATCGTTTTGCTGGGTCTGGCAATTGTGTCTGCGTGTAGCAATCTGGATACCCAAGCCAACCCCAAACCCGCCATGAGCGTGGCAGGAACCCAGTGGGAACTGCACAAACTGGGCAAGGATACGCTCACGCTTGCCCCACCCATCTCCATCAATTTTGACAGTGACCGGGTAGCGGGCTATTCCGGCTGCAACCGTTACTTTGCCAGCTACACTGCCAGTGGGGATGGCGTGTTTGGTGTAGGCCCGATCGGTGCAACCAAAATGGCCTGCATGGGTGAAGGCGGTCAACTGGAACAGCGTTATTTCGAGGAACTGGGCAAAGCCAACCAGTACGGCATTATCCTCAACCAGTTGCACCTGATGGATGCCAAGCGCAATGTCCTGATGGTGTTCAATGTTGCCAAAACGGAAACCGGCAACAACAAATAAATTTATTTTACCGTCCATCATAAAAATCAAACGGGTGGGCAAGCCTGCGATGGTGGCTCACCTACTCCCCCCCTAGACTGAACGCCGTACCAATAACCAAATAACGATTGTACGGTTTTCGTCATGAACAAACTGTTTTGCCTCAAACCTTGGCTACCACTGGCATCTGTCCTGCTGGTTGCCGCCTTGCAGTCTGCCCAGGCAGGCACAATGGATCCCCTCAACCCGGCGGAACTCAGCCGCGCCACCAGCATGGCAACGGCTGCCTCCCCTGCCAACACCCAACGTTCTCTGTCTGTCAACACCACGCCTGCTCCCGAGCTGCTACTGGTCGAGCGCCACCCCAACAAAAAGGGGCAAACAGCACGACTGGCTGACGTTTACACCTACGATTACAGCAGCAACGAAACCATCCTCACGCTCATCAATCTGGATACCAATCAGGTGCTTGCCACCCAGCGTCAGCAAAACCTGCAATTGCCCCTGACTGACAACGAGCTGCGTCGTGCTGCCGCCCTGATTTTTGCCGATGACGAGCAACGCAGCCTGCTGGAACGCGAATTCCGCCGCATCACCGGGCAACCGCTCACCGATCTCTACCAGCAGCTTCAGGTCAAGGCATTTGTGTTCCATGCCTCCAGCCTGCCGGAACAGCTTAATGCCGCATCCCGGCAATGCGGTTTGCACCGCTGCGCCCAGGTATTGCTGTACACCGCTGACTCGGTGGTGTTTGAAATCAGCCCGATCGTCAACCTGTCTGCGGGTGTGATCACCCAGAACATCGGTTTTTAGGGGGAAACACTCATGCGATACCGTCATACCCTGCTGACACTCTGCCTGCTGGCCTGGTGGCAAGCGCCCGTCAACGCCGCCCCCACCAGCACCTGTAGCGGGCAAACCCTCAGCAAAACCTTCGCTTCCGGGGCAAGCTGGAACCTGTGCTGGACTACCCGTCAGGCCGAAGGTGTAGTGCTTTCCCAAATCAGCTACAAAGCACCTGCCCATGCCCAGCGCCGGGTACTGGGGGAAGCCAGCCTTTCCCAACTGGAAACGGCGCTGGATGATGGTTCCGTCACCCCGTTGTTCCTGACCACGGAAGCCGGGTTGGGTGGAACCAACCTGCAAACCCTGCCTGCCAGTGCTTGCCCCGGTGGAACACTCCACGCCAGTGGCGGGCGCAACGTGCTGTGTGCCACTACCCGCGACCACGGCTACCACTACAAGTACACCAGCCAACGACAAGGGCAGTTGTGGGAACTTGCCAGCCAGTCACAAATCGGCGCACGCAATTACACGCTACGCTGGCGCTTTTACGAAAACGGTACCATTGAACCCTCCCTGGGTCTTAGCGGCGAGTTGCCCATCGTCAATGCCAGCAACAGCCAGTACGGTTGGCCTGCTATGGCAAGCGGCAACATTGCCACCGGTTTCACCGACCATGCCTTGTGGCGGCTGGATTTTGACCTTGACACCACCCATGCCAACGACATGGTGGAAGAAATCACCAGCACACCCAGCAGCGACCGCCTGCGCAAAACCAAAGCCATCACCACAGTCGGTACGGAAACCGGGCGCACCTTCGACCCGGAAACCAAGCGCTTCTGGCGGGTGCGTGATGGCATCCTCAACAACGGAGCGGTTGGCAACCTGTCCTACGAACTAGTGCCTACCCGTTACGACCAGAGCCGCGCCAACAGCGCCAACGAAGCATGGCTGGCACAAGACGTCTTCTTCACCCGCTACAACGCCTGCGAAAAATACGCTGCCAACAACCCGACCAGCGGCTGCACCGGCAATGTCAGCCAGTTTGTGAACGGCGAAAGCCTCAACCAGCAAGACGTGGTGGTCTGGTACAAGCAGAGTTACCACCACCTGCCCCGCAGCGAAGACAGCAACCGCATCGGCACGGTCTGGAGCAGCTTCCAGCTTCTGCCGCGTGACTGGCATTCGCAAAACCCGTTTTGAGGCAGGGAGGAAACCCACATGAAACTGCACCATTTCCGTTATCCACTGGCTGCCTTGCTGACACTTGCCGGGCTGGGCAGCATCCCCGCCCAGGCGGCTGAATTCTGTGCGGATACGTATTACATCGAAACCACCCTGCCCAATCAGGCACGCTGGGACATGTGCTGGGAACATCGCAACCGGGAAGGCGTGGTGTTGCACCACATTCATTACACCCCGCGCAACGGCACGCGCCAGATGGTGTTGCACGAGGCAGCCATGGCGCAAATCCACGTACCTTACGATGACAACGGCGCACGCTACCATGATGTTTCCGACTATGGGCTGGGTGGCGGTTACATCAAGGATCTGGCTGCCGAGGAATGCCCCGGTGGTGAACGGCTCGCCTACCTCGGCAAAAACATCATCTGCAAACAGGTGACAAGCCGCGATGATGCCTTCAGCGTCGACGCTGACCGCTTGCAGGGTGACGCCCTCAGCCTGTTCAGCGTGTCAGCCATTGGCGCATACAACTACATTCCCGAATGGCGTTTTCTGGATGATGGCGCTATCGAACCGGGTGTGGGCGCAACTGGAGCCTTGCAACGCTTCGGCACTGCTAGTATCGCCCAACATGGCTGGTTGCTGGAAAGCAACAAGGTTGGCATTGCCCACCTGCACAACTTTTTCTGGAAACTGGATTTCGATCTGGGTGCAACCAGCAACGATGATGCGGTGGAGGAAATCGACCATACCCAAACTGCTGGCAAGACTTCCCGCACCCATACCCGCCTCAGCACGGAAGCCGCCCGCAATGTGGATCCTGCCAAATTACGGTTCTGGCGGGTACTGGATACCAGCTTGCGTAACAGCAAGAACCTGCCCACCTCCTATGACATCCAGTTGAACGAATCCGGGCAAAAGGACGAAGGCCCCAGCAGTGAGCCTTTCACCCATTACGACTTTTACGTCACCCGGCAAAAAAATTGCGAGCTGTTTGCCTCGCACAACCCGACCACCAATGGCTGCGCTGCTGACCTGAGCACCTTTGTGAATGGTGAAAGCCTGGTCGGGCAAGACCTGGTGGTGTGGCCTTCCGTCACCTTCTACCACATGCCGCGTGCCGAAGACGCCCCGCGCATGGATACGCACTGGACACATTTCCGCATCACCCCGCGTGACTGGCACAACCGGAATCCACTCAGTGACAGCAATGAAACCGGCGCAACCACCCCACCACCGCCACCACCTCCTGCTGGCGGCACGGTTTCCAACAATGGCAGCGGCATCAGTGTCAACGGCAGCCTCACCGACTGGAGTAGCTTGAGTTCGTTTGGTGCTGACCCGGATGATGTCAGTGGAACCAGCAACAAACTCAACTGGCTGGAAGGCTGGATGGCCAATGACACCTCCCGCGTCTATCTGGCCTACAAGACCAAGGGCACGATTGATACCAGCGGCTTCTGGGGCTATCAGGCTTATCTGGATACGGATGCCAGCAGCACCACCGGCTACCGTACCGGCGCACTGGGAGCCGACTACCTGTTGGAAGGCAGCAACCTGTGGCGCTATAGCGGCGACGGTACAAGCTGGAACTGGACACACCAAGGCAGCCTGACCCATCAGGTCAGCGGCAACGTGGCGGAATTCAGTTTCCCGCGTAGCTGGCTGGGCAACAGTACCGAATTGCGCCTGTTTTTCTGGGGCAACAACATCGCGTTTGGTGGCGATGCCAAGGACATCTACCCGGATGGAGCTTTCAGCAATAGCGCTACTACCCGTTACTTCACTTACAAGATGTATACAGCCAGTGGCAGTAGTACTAGCGGTATCAGCAATCCGGTCAGCAGTCTAACAACAGACGGTAATCTTGCCGACTGGAGCAGCCTGACTTCATTCGGTACAGACCCTGCCGATGTCAGCGGAACCAGTAACCCGCTGGACTGGCTGGAAGGCTGGATGGCGCACAATAGTAGCAATCTGTGGCTGGCCTACCGTACCCGCAACAACGTCAACACCAGTGGTTTCTGGGGCTATCAGGTCTATCTGGATACAGACAGCAACCCCGCCAGCGGCTACCAGCGTGGTACAGTCGGAGCGGAATACCTGCTGGAAGGCAGCACCCTGTGGCGTTACAGCGGCGATGGCACAAGCTGGAGCTGGACACAGCAAGGTACAAGCACTTACGCCATTAACGGGCAAACTGCCGAATTCAGCCTGCCGCGCAGTTGGCTGGGCAACCCTGCCCGCTTGCGGGTCGTGTTCCATGGTAACAACCGTGCGTTGGGAGGGGATGCGGAGGACGCTTATCCGAATGTTACGGCAAACCCGGCCTATTTCGAGTACCGTTTCTGAAAACCTGACAGGAGCAAACAACCATGCCAAAAACATTGCTCACCCTGACCCTTGGCCTGCTGCTGGCAGGCTGTGGCGCAGACCCCAATCATGCCTGGCATCTGCAACAACCCAGCGACAAAGGCACGTATCAGGCTACCCTGTCGTGTGCCTCTGCACCGATACCGGGTGCATTTCAGGAATGCAAGCTGATCCTGCAAAGTTCACAAGCCGTACCTGCCAACCTGCTGGTGGCGGTTGATGGCGGAATGCCAGCCCACGGGCACGGCCTGCCAACCGCACCGCAAGCCATTCCCACCGACACACACGGCACATACCGCATTGATGGCCTGAAATTCAGTATGCCGGGTGAATGGGTACTGGGATTCCTGCTGGATAACGGTACACAACCAGAAAAGGTTGTCTTCCGGTTTTCGCTGTGATGAAAACAGGCTGGCTGGCGGCTGTCATGCTCGCCAGTACCTTGCTGGCAGGCTGGGCATGGCAGACGGAAAAAGACAGCAGCACGTGGAATGAACAGGAACTTGCCATCCTGCAAACCCTGCGCCTGCAAAACCTGCCTGCGCTACAGGATGCTTCCAACGCCGTCCAGCACCATCCGGCAGCGGCTGATCTCGGCAGGCAACTATTCTTTGACCAACGTCTCAGCCGCAATGGCAAGGTTGCCTGTGCTACCTGTCACCAGCCAGACAAGGCTTTCAGCGATGGCAAAACCGTGGCGGAAGCACTGGCACGCGGCACACGCAATACCCCTGCCCTGCCAGGTGTTGCCTACAACGACTGGTTTTTCTGGGATGGGCGCAAGGACAGTCTGTGGTCACAAGCCCTTGCCCCCCTGGAAAACCCGGCAGAACACGGCCTGACCCGTACCCGCATTATCCGCCTGTTGCTGCAAGACCCACACTACCGCCAGCAATTTACCCAACTGTTTGCCACCCCGACTGACAGTGAGTGGTGGCAACACCTGCCAGAAGATGCCAGCCCCAACGGTACGCTGACGCAGTTACAGGCATGGAAACAGATGGATAGCCAGCAACGCCAGCAGGTTGACCGTACTTTCGCTCATCTGGGCAAGGCCATTGCCGCCTATGTCAGCAGCCTACCGCCACCTGCCAATGCCCTTGACAACCTGCCGCAAACAGCACTTTCCCCGGAAGCTGCTGCCGGGGCACGCCTGTTTATCGGCAAGGCGCAATGCATCCTGTGCCATTCCGGCCCTTTGCTCAGCAACCAGACTTTCCAGAACATCGGTACTGGCAGCCTCGGGCAAGACAGCGGACGAGCCGCCGTGCTGGATGCCATCCTGACCGACCGTTTCAACTGTCTGGGTGAATACAGTGATGCAAGCGCCGACGATTGTGGCGAACTGAAATTCCTGTCACGCAGCCGTCATGCGCTTGCAGGGGCTTTCAAGGTTCCCGGCTTGCGCAATGTGGCGCAAACCGCCCCCTATTTTCATGACGGGCGCATGGCAACGCTGGAAGAAGTGGTGGATTATTATGTGGAAGCATCCCGTCAAACCGGGCAGCGACGTGACAATGAGTTGCCAGCCATTGAGCTGGATGTCACCGAGAAGCACCAGTTGCTCAGTTTTTTGCGCATCCTCTGAAAACGGCAACGCCCGCAACAGCGGGCGTCAGTGCAGGCAAAACCGGCAGGAAAATCAGCCTTGCGCCATCAGTTTTTCGTATTTTAACTGTAACTGTTCCTTGTTCTCGACATGGGTCGGGTCATGCGGAATGCAATCCACCGGACACACTGCCACGCATTGCGGCTCATCGTAGTGACCAACGCATTCAGTGCAACGGTTGGGATCAATCACATAAATTTCGTCACCGGCAGAAATGGCGTTGTTGGGGCACTCCGGCTCGCAAACATCGCAGTTAATGCATTCGTCGGTAATCATCAATGCCATAGTAAAATCCTCTTCTATTCCTGATTTGCGCCAATCTTAGCAGCCAGCCCAGCAAGATAACATTAACCTGTATCAAAATTATGATAATCGGGATGACCCTAATCCAGCCCGCGCTCCTGGCGGATTTCACTGATTTTACCCTGCAATGCAGCCAGCACATGCGGGGCAATGAAACGACTGACATCCCCTTTCAGGATGGCAACTTCCTTCACCAGCGTGGATGAGATGAAAGAAAAACTTTCACCTGGCATCAAAAAAACCGATTCCACCTCCGGGTCAAGGCTGCGGTTCATGCTGGCCAACTGGAACTCGAATTCAAAATCGGATACCGCCCGCATCCCCCGGATCAGGACTTTGGCGTTCTGTTCCCTGGCAAAATCCACCAGCAAACCTTCAAAGCCCTTGACCACCACCCGCTCCGCCAGCCCTTCTGCTGCCAACTCCTGCCGGATCATGGCAACCCGTTCCTCCAGCGAGAACAAGGGCTTTTTTTTCGGGTTGGAAGCCACCCCCACCACCACATGAGCGCACAATTTGCTGGCACGCCGCATCAGGTCAAGATGACCTTTGGTAACAGGGTCAAACGTTCCGGGGTAAACAGCAGTAATTTCCATGAAAACAAGACGCTCTGGTTAGTGGCAAGAAACATTAGGGCTAACCCTGTGTCATGATCTTGTAGCATGTTATTGTGCATCGCACAATGGATTTTTTGCTGTTACGCACCATTCAAGTGCCGGATGGTCGCACCAGTTGCACCAGAATGAACAGGGCACTGGCAACCACCACAATACTAGGGCCTGTCGGGGTATCCAGTTGCAGGGAAAGCAACATGCCGCCCAGCAGCGCCAACACCCCCGCCAGAATTGCCAGTAGCGCCATCATTTCCGGGGTGGAAGCAAAGCGCCGTGCAGTTGCTGCCGGGATAATCAACAGGGAGGTCAGCAACAACACGCCAATCACTTTCATTGCCACCGCCACCATCAATGCCACCAGCAGCATGTAAACAGCACTGATGCGCCAGGTATTTACCCCTTCCACCTGTGCCAGCTCCGCATGGACTGACAGGGATAGCAGCGGTCGCCAAATCCATGCCATGACACCAACTACCACGCCTGCCAACACCCAGGTCAACACAATATCCGTCATGCTGACCGCGAGAATATCACCAAACAGGTAAGCCATCAGATCAACCCTGACTTCTGGAAGGAATGTGAGTGCCACCGTACCCACTGCCAGCGCACTGTGCCCGATAATCCCCAGTAAGGTATCGCTGCCCAGTACGGGATTATGCTGTACATACAGCATCAGCAACGCCACCAGCACACACACCAACATGATCCATACATTCAGGCTCGTACCGCTCATCAGACCGATTGCCACCCCCAGCAAAGCCGAATGCGATAGGGTGTCGCCGAAATAAGCCATACGCCGCCACAGCAGAAATACCCCCAGCACACCACTCATCAGCACCACAGCCGCACCTGCCAGCAAAGCACGCCAGACAAAATCATCCATGCGAATTATCCTTGTGGGGAATGACGCAACCGTGCATATCATGTTGGTGGTCATGGTGGTGGGTGTAAACTCCCAGCCCAGCGGTACGCCAGTCACCAAACAGGCGCAAATATTCCGGGTGGCGCGATACCGCTTCCGGCTGCCCGGAACAGCAGATATGCCCATTCAGGCACAGTACCTGGTCAGTCGCAGCCATTACCAGATGCAGGTCATGCGACACCATCAGCACCCCATAGCCATGTTGCTGTTTCAGGCGGTTGATCAACTGGTACAAGTCGCTCAGCCCGGTGACATCTACCCCTTGCCCCGGCTCATCTAGCACTAGCAAATGCGGCTTGCCCAGCAAGGCACGCGCCAGCAGCACCCGCTGCCACTCCCCGCCAGACAAGGATTGCACAGGCTGCCCCAGCAAGCCGATAACCCCTGTTTCTTCTGCACTCTGCCTGACAGCTTCCCGGTCATGCCGAGGCAGACGCAAACCGATGAAACGCTCTACGGTCAGGGGCAACAGCCGGTCAAGGTGAAATTTTTGCGGCATGTAACCTACCCGCAAACCAGGCATACGCCAGATCTTGCCCGTGTCTGCCTGCTGCAAACCCAGCAATACCTTGAGCAAGGTCGACTTGCCTGCACCGTTAGGGCCAATCAGGGTGAGAATGCTTTGCGGGTACACTTCGAAGCCAACATCGTGCAAAATCACACGCTGCCCAAAGCCCAGGCTGATATGTTCCAGTTTTGCCAAAAAGGTGTTGGGCATGACCTGTCAATGTTTGAGAGTAAAAAATGCTGCGTATTCTAACGATTTTCCTGCTGCTGTGCGTACCGCTTTTACAGTCCTGCCAGCAGGAAACTGAATCCAGGCTGTTGATTGTCAGTACCATCAAGCCAGTCCAAGCACTGGTGTATGCGGTGGCTGGTGATGCCAATCAAGCGCTGGAGTTACAGCAGTTGCTGCCAGATGGGACATCACCTCACCATTATGCGCTCAAGCCTTCCGATATGCGCACACTGGAAAACGCCCGTGTCATTTTTCGCATTGATAGCGGGCTAGAAACCTTTCTCGACAAACCATTGACAGGTCTGGGCAGCCACACGCACATCGTTACGCTAGCAGATACACCCGGCTTGCAACACTTACCTAACCGCCTGCCGCATTATCACGCTGCAAACCGCGCAGATACCCACCAACATGATGAAACTCCCCCCACGAATAGCAGCAAAGACTTACACCTGTGGCTAAATCCGCAGAATGCCATTGCCATGACTCATGAAATTGCCCGCGTACTGGCGCAAGCCGACCCCGCCCACCGGGAAGACTACGCAAACAACGCTGCACAACTGGTGCAACGTATCCAGACTACTGACACGCAAATCCGCCAACAACTGGAACCTTTGCGTGGGCGACCTTACCTCAGTTTCCACGATGCATGGCAGCATTTCGACACGCATTACGACCTAAACTTTGCCGGAGCCGTCACGCTAGATGTGGCACGTTCACCGGGTGCTCGCCATGTCAGCCACATCCGCCAAATCATTGCCGACAAGCAAGCGGTATGCCTGTTTGAAGAACCACAGTTCTCGCCTGCCCTGATCAAGACGCTGGTGGAAAACAGCAGCATTCACCTTGGGCAAGTCGACCCGCTAGGGGTGGGGCTACCACTGGACGACAAAACCTACACGGTTTTATTGCAAAACGCGGCTAACAGCTTTGCTGACTGCTTGCGTTAGCCTCCGATTCCCAACCCGGCACTGACGGCATCACGCTGGCTTTCGCGCAGGATGCCGCCCACGTATTCATAACGCAGGCCATCTTCACTGGAGGCTCGCGGATGGTAGATACTGACCCGGAAAGTACTGCCACCCCGCAACATCACGATGTTACGGTCACGCATTTTCAATTGCACATTCGCCCCCCGCACGGTGTGCACCACGTCATCCCCGTAGACCGCATCACCACGCTTGAGAATTCGCGGCTCCTGTCCCGCCCCTTTGGCAGTCACCTTGCCACGTTTGGAAAGAACAACACCTGCCTGCTCACGTCCTGTTGTTGTCGCTGGCATAAATCAACTCCGTGTAGATTTCAAATTTACCATGCAAAACCCATCTTCTAAGCATAGTCCAGCTTTGCCCCTCTTTGGCAATTCCCTTTTCTTATGCGGTTTGAACGTATCAACATCACCGCCGAATGGTATCTGTGCCATACTTGGCACATGATTCGCCGAGGGGGGAACACCGTGTTTGCCGACATTCCACTATTTCAAAACCTGCCTGCAGAACAGTTTGAACATTTACTCAAACTCACCCTGGAAATACGCCATGAACGCAACAGCGTCATCATCAACCAAGGCGAATACAGCAATTCGCTGTACATCGTGCTGGAGGGGCGCCTGAAAGTGTACGTAACGGATGAAGAGGGGCGACAAACTATCCTGTCTTTCCTCAACAAAGGGGACTTTTTCGGTGAGCTCAGCCTGCTGGATAATGAGCCACGTTCCGCCTCGGTGATGACGGTCGCCAAAACCCGCCTGCTACGCCTGACCCAGGATGCTTTCCACCACTTTGTGGAAACACACCCGGATACCTTGCTGCCAATGTTGCGTATCCTCGCCAGCCGTTTGCGGGCGCTGGATGACACCATTCGCTCCTTGTCCACGCTGGATGTGTACGGACGAGTGGCACGGGTATTGCTTCGTGAAGCAGAAGAACGGGAAAAAAACCAGATAACCCCGCGCCTGACCCATCAGGAAATTGCCGAAATGGTTGGCTCTTCACGGGAAATGGTCAGCCGCATCCTAGGAGATTTGCGCAAGGGTGGATACATCAGGGTGGAAAACAAACAGATTTATATTGAGCGGAAACTGCCGACGCGGTGGTAAAATACTACCCATAACTGAAAAACACAGGAGCCAAACATTGAGCCCACTTTACCCGCCCATTCATGAAAACCGGCACTTCTACTTGCGGGCAGATGAGTTGCACGAACTCTATGTTGAGGAATGCGGCAATCCTTACGGTGTGCCGATTGTGTTCCTGCATGGCGGGCCTGGCTCGGGCTGCGAACCGTGGCATCGCCAGTTTTTCGACCCAACCCGTTACCGCATTATCCTGTTTGATCAGCGTGGTTGCGGGCGTTCGCGTCCCCATGCTTCACTGGAACGCAATACCACATGGGATCTGGTAGCCGACATGGAGCTGATCCGCGAAGAATTGGGCATTGAACGCTGGGCGGTATTCGGTGGCTCGTGGGGTTCGACACTGGCACTGGCTTATGCCCAGCAGTATCCGGCACGGGTCAGTGGCATGATCCTGCGTGGCATTTTCCTGTGCCGCCAGCGGGACATTGACTGGTTCTACGAACAGGGGCACGGGGTAGAGCGTATTTACCCCGACTACTGGCAGGATTACCTTGCCCCCATTCCTGAAGCTGAACGCGGCAATCTGGTCGATGCCTATTACAAACGCCTGACCGGGGAAAACGAGATTGCGCGGATGCAGGTTGCCAAAACCTGGGCAATATGGGAAGGCCGCACTGCCAACCTGCAAACCAAAGACAGCGTGCTGGCACATTTTTCTGACCCTTACACCGCCATGAGCGTTGCACGTATCGAAGCACATTACTTCATCCATCAGGGCTTTCTGGAACCCGATCAATTATTGCGTGACGCCCACCGTATTGCACATTTGCCGGGCAGTATCATTCATGGGCGTTACGACATGATCTGCCCGCCAGAACAGGCTTTCGCCCTGCATCAGGCATGGCCTAACGCCGATTTCAAACTTGTCCCCGGTTGTGGTCATGCTGCCAGCGAACCCTTGATCCAGCAAGCGCTGGTGGAAGCCACCGAAAAACTGCTGGAGCATCTGGAATGATTGGCCTGATCCAGCGTGTTACCCATGCCCAAGTGGATGTGGAAGGTGTCACGGTCGGGCAGATCGGGAAAGGCATTCTGCTGCTGCTGGGGGTGGAAAAAGAAGACACCCCGGCTCATGCCGACAAGTTGCTACACCGGGTGCTGAACTACCGCATTTTCCCGGATGAAAACGGGCGCATGAACCTGTCACTGCTCGACATCCAGGGAGAATTGTTGGTTGTTCCCCAATTCACATTACCTGCGGATACACGCAAAGGGATGCGCCCGAGTTTTACACCAGCCGCGTCGCCGGATAAAGGGAAAATATTATTTGACACCTTTTGTCATAGTGCATTGCAGCAATTAACTCACATCCAGAAGGGTATTTTCTCTGCTGACATGCAGGTATTACTGGTAAATGACGGGCCTGTTACATTCTGGCTACAGACCTAAAAGACATAAGCATTTAATTAAATACTAAATCATTGTTTAACAGGAACTTTCTACCGTCATTACTGTCTCTCAAACTGCGAACATTAACACTTGTCGCCACTAAGGATTTCTGATAAACCTATGGGCGCATTAGAAATAGTGCTTTTTATGCAAGCAGGATCAAGACCATGAAAAAACTTCCCTTCATTATTTTACTGGCTGCATTATCTGCCATCAGCATCACTGCTGTTGCGGAAGACAAAGCTGCCCAAAACACCACAACCGACACCAAACCTGCTGACCAGACACAGGTGAGCGGCACGAATGGAACACAAGCTGCTACGCCTGCCACTGATGCCAAACCTGCGGATGGAACACAAGCTGCTGCACCTGCCACTGATGCCAAACCGGCAGATGGCACACAAGCTGCCGCCCCTGCCACTGACGCTAAACCGGCAGATGGCACACAAGCTGCCGCTCCTGCCACTGACGCCAAACCTGCCGAAGGCGGTGAGAAAAAGGCTGAAACTGGCGAAAAGAAAGGTGATGACGAACCGGATTGCAAATAAAGCAGGAATCTTACACCCTTTTGGCTGGCATTTCGGGAGGAGAGAGTCTGGAACCAGCCTAATCATAGCCGAAACCTGAAAACTGGAGGATATACATGAAATTTACTCAAATGATGGGTATTGCCGCACTGGCTGCTGGCCTGAGCTTGTCTGGCGCAGCGTTGGCTGAAGGCGAAGCCAAGCCAGTTGGCATCACTGCCGACAAAATGAGCGTTAGCGTTAAACACGGCAGTGAAACCGTCGAAATCAAGCGTAATCAGGACAACAGCGCTACCGTTGTTGCCGATTTCGCCAAAACATCACGCCCTTGCCCACCTTTCTGCATCCAGCCTGACAAGATTGCCGATGGGGTCGAAACCATCGCAGAACTGGGCATGTTGGGCTATCTGGAAAAAGTCAGTGGCGGCGACAAAAACGTGTTGGTTGTGGATTCCCGTACTCCTGACTGGGTTGAGAAAGGCACCATTCCAGGTTCTGTCAACATCCCATGGGAGGGTCTGGCACCTGACAAAGGTGCAACCACGGATGGCATCATCGCGATCATGCAGGACAAATTCGGCGTGAAACTGGCCGCAGGCAAGGATTCCATGGCTGTTGACGAAGCCGTTGCTGCTGGTGGCGATGCAGTCAGCAAGGTGTTTGACTATTCCGGTGCAAAAACACTGGTCATGTTCTGTAACGGCATGTGGTGCGGTCAATCCCCTACCAACATCAAGCAACTGCTGAAATTCGGCTACCCTGCTGACAAGATCAAGTGGTATCGCGGTGGTATGCAGGATTGGGCTATTCTTGGCCTGACTACCGCCAAACCGGCAGGCGGTGCTGCACCTGCGGCAGAGGCCAAACCAGCCGCTGACGCAAAGCCTGCTGCGGATGCCAAACCAGCCGCTGATGCAAAGCCTGCTGCGGATGCCAAACCAGCCGAAGGCGACAAAAAATAAGCCTGTTGCCACAGGATAAAAGGGAAAAGGCCAGCATCGACTGGTCTTTTCTTTGTGTGTTGCGCCCCCCGTCAGGTAGCGTCGTCTTCCCCGCCCAAACGCTTGTGCAGCTTGGCATTTTCATCACTCAGATAGCGCACCAGCGAATCCAGGCTGCGGATCACGAATTCCAGCAGATTGGTCGCAATATAAGGCTCTTCAATACGGATGCGGTTATACATTTGCCGGTTGATTTCCAGCAGACGCACTCCGTTATGGCGGGCGCGGATGCGTACCGTGCGCGGATGGCGGTCAAAGAAAGACATTTCCCCAACCAGACTACCCGGTTCCAAATGACCGACTTCAAATTCCCGCTCACCATCCACCTGCAACAGTTTGACTGCCCCACCAATCACCAGATAAAAACGGTCGCTGAGTTCACCAATATCTGCCACGATTTCTTCAGCAGCCAGTTCACGGATACGGGTATAACGCACAAATTTGCTGACTTCATCATCCGTCAAGGCTGCGCAAAACTCCTGACACGTATCCTTTATCTGTATCACGTCGCTCATGATTTACCCCCAAAAGCCGGTTGAATGCCTTATTATACGCACAGAAATAAACGCTGTCGGCGACTACGTAGTATAATTGCGCCATTTATCAGGTAAATGGAGTACAACATGAGCATCAGTAATGAAGCAGTTGAGCAAATCATCCGTACCAGCCTGCCGGATGCACAAATACGTGTATCCGGTGACGGTTACAAATACGAAGCCGACATCATCAGCAGTGCCTTTGAAGGCTTGATGACAGTCAAACGCCACCAACTGGTGTATGCAGCGCTGAATGCCGCCATTACTTCCGGGCAGTTGCACGCCATCACCTTGCGTACCAAAACACCCGCCGAAGCCAGCGCCTGATTTCCAACCTGCCATAATAATAAACACAGGATACCACCTATGGATGACAAAACCCGCGCCCACCACCCCGTCTTGCAACCCATCAGCGACAAGGAGCTGGCACGTGAAAGCTGGAAAATTTTCCAGATCATGGGTGAATTCGTCGACGGTTTCGAGCGCCTTGCCCATTTGCGCCCTTCGGTCAGCATTTTCGGTTCAGCCCGCACCTTGCCGGATGACCCGATGTATCACCTGACAGAAACGATTGCCCACAAACTTTCCAATGCCGGTTTTGCCGTGGTCAGTGGTGGCGGCCCTGGCTTGATGGAAGCTGCCAACAAAGGCGCACAACAAGGCAAATCACCCAGCATTGGCCTGAACATCCAGCTTCCCCACGAACAACATTCCAACCCGTATCAGGATATTTCCCTGTATTTCCGCCATTTTTTCTCACGCAAGGTGATGTTTGTGAAACACGCCTCGGCTTACGTAGTAATGCCGGGCGGTTTTGGCACACTGGATGAGCTGGCAGAAATTCTCACCTTGGTACAAACCGGCAAAACCCGGAAAATTCCGATTGTGCTGGTGCATACGCCTTTTTGGGCTGGGCTGGTGGAATGGTTCAGGAACACGCTGGTAAAACAGGGTACAATTGCCGCTGACGATATGGATCTGTTTGTCTTGCTGGACGATCCTGATGCCATCGTTGCTCACATTTTCCAATATTACGAACGCGCCGTATCGGGGCCAACCAGTGAAGAACGCGCGAAATTCATGGAGTTATAAAAATGACAAAACCTACATTACTGGGGCTGGTGTTGCTGTTATCCGGCATGGCATCCTCAATCCTGCTGGCAGACGATACTGCACCTGCCGCCGCAGCCCCGGAAGAAGTGGCGGTAGAAGCTGACACCGCAGGCAAGCTGAAAGTGGAAAGCATTCGTGTCGAAGACAATTACGGCACGGTCGAAGAAGAGCGTGTGCAAGCCATGCGCAGTGAAATCCGCTATGTCCCGGCAGGTAGCACAGACGGCTATCACCTGATCAGTTCAGAAGGTTCCGAAGGCAAGATCCGTAATGCCCACCGCGAAGATGATATGCTGATCCCGAGCTGGAAACTGTTCACCTGGTAAACGATGTCAGTCTATACCCCTGTCAGTGTCAGCGAGCTTGCCAACTTCCTGCACCAGTACCCTGCCGGGGAACTGCTGGATTTCACCGGCATTCAGGCGGGTGTGGAAAACACCAATTACTTCGTTACCACCACGGGTGGGGAATATGTTCTCACCCTGTTTGAGCACCATTCCCCGACTGAGCTGGATTATTTCCTTGCCCTGATGCAACACTGGACAGATGCCGGAATTCCGGTCGCCTGCCCACAACACTTGCATAACGGACGGATGCTTAGCACCCTCAACGGTAAACCTGCTGCACTGGTTGCCCGCCTGCCTGGTGCGCATCCTGTACAGCCTGATGCGGAGCAATGTGCGCAACTAGGCGCAATGCTGGCGCGAATGCATCGCAGCGGGCGTGATTTTCCGCACTACCGCGCACCGGATCGCGGGCATGAATGGCGATTGCAAACGGGTGCAAGGCTGCTCGCTCAAGGTGGATTCCCGGAAACAGCCTTGCTGCGCAGCGAACTTGCTATCCAACAAACCATCCCATTTACGCAACTGCCTGCGGGCGTAATCCACGCTGACCTGTTCCGTGATAATGCCATGTTCCGCCAAGGGCAGCTCAGTGGCATTATTGACCTGTATTTTGCATGTACCGACAGTTGGCTGTACGATCTCGCCATCGTGGTGAATGACTGGTGTTGCCAGCCGGATGGCAAGCTGGATCAATCCCTCGTGCAAGCATGTCTAAACGCCTATCAGGCGTTGCGCCCCTGGCAAGCCCTTGAACACGACTACTGGCAAGCAACCTTGCGAGCCGCTGCCCTGCGTTTCTGGCTGTCTCGCCTTGATGCCCAGCTCAACCCGCGTGCGGGAGACATGATTTTGCAAAAAGACCCAACAGAATTCCGCGACAAACTGTTACAGCGCATTGCTGAGGATTAATATCATGCAAACCGTTACGGTGGATGCCCGCCGCTTGCTGTGTCCACTCCCTGTCATCCGCGTGCAACAAGCGCTAGAAAACCTGCCTGCTGGCGTGACTGTCACCGCTATCTGCACAGACCCCGGCGCGTTGCATGACATTCCCGCCTGGGCACGCATCCACGGGCATCGCGTGCTGGAAACCCACAGTGAAGGGCGCGAGCACATCATCACCCTGCAAACTGGCGGCGTCCCATGAGCGGACACCAACATCACCTGCACGACGCACCAGATTCCGGTGAGAGCCGTCAAAGCGTCACCCGCCGGGTCGCCTTGGTGGGGATGAGCGTCAATATCTTTCTGGTCATTGCGCAAGTCATCGGCGGCATCATCACCGCCTCGCAAGCCCTGATTGCCGACGCCATGCATACCCTGTCGGATCTAGTGGGGGACATTGTGGTACTAGTAGCTGCCCATCATGCCGGGAAAGCCGCCGATGCCAACCACCCTTACGGACACGGGCGCATCGAAACCCTGGCAACCGTGATCCTCGGGCTGTTGCTGAGCGGCGTTGCCGTGGTCATCCTGATGCAGGCATGGGAACGGCTGTTTGGTGGTGAACCCTTGGTAACACCGGATGCGTGGGCAATGGCATTCGCCTTGCTCGCTATCATCGGCAAGGAGGGGCTGTACCATTACACCGTGCATGTTGCCAAACGCATCCATTCGCCCATGCTCAAAGCCAGTGCCTGGCATCACCGTTCCGATGCCATTTCCTCAGTACTGGTATTGCTGGCAATTGCTGGGGCGCAACTGGGCTTTGCCTGGCTGGATGCTGCCGCTGCCATGATTGTAGCTGCGATGATTTTCTACATGGCTATCCAGTTGATCCTGGAAAGCACCAGCGAGCTGGTCGATACCGGGCTGGAACCGCAGGAAGTGCAGGACATCCACGATTTCATCTGCGCCATCAACGGCGTAGAAAATGTCCATTTGCTACGTACCCGGCGTATGGGCGGGCGCGTGCTGGCAGACGTGCATCTGCAAGTGGATGGGCGCATCAGTGTCTCCGAAGGGCATCACATCGGTGAAACCGTGATGTACCGCCTGCGCAAACAGTTTCCCAGCATCAGCGATGTGGTCGTGCATATTGATCCAGAAGACGATGAAACGGCGCATCCGTGCAAAAACCTGCCTTCCCGTGCCGAACTGCGTGAGAAACTGCAAGCCATCCCATCGACAGCCCCTTTCTGGTCATACGTGAATGACCTGACCCTGCATTACATAGATGGAAAAATAAGCATTGATTTGATTCTGAATGGCATTCCGACACAAGAAACGCTTGCAGATTTTGAACATGCCTGCAAGACTGTCGGCTGCATTGAGCGGGTAGTATTTTTGACCCGGATCGCATCAAAATAGTGCAAAATGCAGAATGAGATGCACAATTTTGGTGCTATCTACGCCAGATTGTCGACACAATGCCTTGAAAACAGGCATATCATTATCTGGCATAACTATTGCATAATGTTCCCGTTAGTTTTTTAGCTGATTTTCATAGACCCAATTCATCAGGAGGCGACAGCAATGTCCAAGTCTGCACAAGACGTTCTCAACATGATCAAAGACAACGACGCCAAGTACGTTGATTTCCGCTTCACTGACACCCGTGGTAAAGAGCAGCACGTCACCGTGCCTGCCTACACTGTGGAAGAAGATACCTTCACCGAAGGCAAGATGTTTGACGGTTCATCCATCGCTGGCTGGAAAGGCATCAACGAATCCGACATGATCCTGATGCCAGACCCAAGCACTGCATTCGTTGACCCGTTCTTCCAAGACGTGACTGTCAACATCACTTGCGGCATCGTTGACCCTGCCACCATGGAAGGCTATGACCGTGACCCACGCTCCATTGCGATGCGTGCAGAAGCTTACCTGAAATCCACTGGCATTGCTGACGTAGCGTTCTTTGGGCCAGAACCTGAATTCTTCATCTTCGACGATGTGCGTTGGGGTGCAGACATGAGCGGCTGCTTCGTCAAGATCGACTCCCAGGAAGCGGGCTGGAACTCTGAGAAAGTTTACCCTGATGGCAACATGGGTCATCGCCCAGGCACTAAAGGTGGTTACTTCCCTGTTCCACCAGTCGACTCTTTCCAGGACATCCGTTCCACCATGTGTAACATTCTGGAAGAAGTGGGCGTTCCGGTCGAAGTTCACCACCACGAAGTGGCAACTGCTGGTCAGAACGAAATCGGTACACGCTTCTCTACCCTGACCGAGCGTGCTGACTGGACACAACGCCAAAAATACGTCATCCACAACGTTGCTCACCAATACGGCAAAACCGTGACCTTCATGCCCAAGCCTATCGTGGGTGACAACGGTTCTGGTATGCACGTCCACATGTCATTGGCGAAAGATGGCGTGAACACCTTCGCAGGTGACGGCTATGCAGGTCTGTCTGAAACCGCGCTGTACTACATCGGCGGTGTCATCAAGCACGCCAAGGCGCTGAATGCGATCACCAACCCAGGCACCAACTCTTACAAGCGTCTGGTTCCTGGCTTTGAAGCACCGGTCATGCTGGCTTACTCTGCGCGTAACCGTTCCGCTTCCATCCGTATCCCATTCGTTGCCAGCCCGAAAGGTCGCCGCATCGAAGTGCGCTTCCCTGACCCGTCTGCCAACCCATATCTGGCATTCGCTGCTCTGATGATGGCAGGTCTGGATGGTATCAAGAACAAGATCCACCCAGGTGAAGCAATGGACAAAGACCTGTACGACCTGCCACCGGAAGAAGACAAACTGATTCCAAAAGTTTGCCACTCTCTGGATATGGCACTGGAAGCACTGGACAAAGACCGTGAGTTCCTGACTGCCGGTGGGGTATTCTCCAACGACATGATCGACGCTTATATCGAGCTGAAAATGCAGGAAGTTACCCGCTTCCGCATGACCACTCACCCGGTTGAGTACGATATGTACTACTCACTCTGATCTTTTTTAGACAGAGATGCCGTTACAGAAGACGCCCCCATTGTGGGGCGTTTTCTTTTTATGAAACTAATATTACAAAAAGATGACAAAGCGATTATCCTAGTCCGGCGTTTTGGATAACGTCACTTTATCGGGGGAAATCCATGTCATCCAGTTGGTTGCGCTACGTTCCGCGTCTGCTTGCCCTGCCCGTCACACTGGCAGTTTTTTATGTATTGTGGGCAGACCAAGGGGATGAGGGGACATGGGGCATCGTGTACCACAAAGCCTATATCCTGATGGTGTGGGGCATTCTGTTCAGCGGCATGTTGTTGCTGTCGCGCCGCCCGTGGTTTGCTGCTGGTCTGGCTTCTACTGTCATCAGCAGCTTGTGGCTGGGGGCTTCCATCAAATACGGGTATCTGGGATCGCAACTGGTTGCCCCTGACCTGATTGTGGCGGCATTGAGTGCCGAAACCCTGTTTGCGATGGGGCTGGCTCCTACTGTCGGCGCAATCATCTATCTCCTGCTACTGGGAGTGGCAGCCGTGCTGGAACCTGCCCGTCAGTGGCAACGAGCCCCCATCGGTATCGGCTTGCTCAGCGTCCTGTTCCTGTTTGGTGCCATGAATACACCCGCTTCCTACATTGACCTGCAATGGACTAACCAGCACAAGCACACGTTCCCCATTTTTGTGCAAAGCATCTGGCGCACCCAACTGACCGAGCCAACCCAACCCCACCCCAGCAGCTATTGCTGTTTCAAGGCTGACCAGCAAGCAGAAGCCTTTACTGAAACGCCGGAAAAAAAGCCCAATATCATTGTGATTCTGGAAGAATCCACCTTCCGCCCCGAACAGGTTGCCAACTTCAAGCCGCAAGGTACGTTCTTCAAGGATGCTTATCCGCTCAAGGTACATACTGCCGGTGGCTCCACCTGGGTGCAGGAAATCGCCTTTCTGCACGGGGTAGCGCCACCCCTGTATGGCAACGGCTGGAAATCCATCAACTTGTTTACCCCAGGACGACTGGATGGGCGTATTGCCCGTCAACTGGCGGAACAGGGCTACAAAACCAAGACCATCTACCCGATTGCAGGGCGATTTTATGGCGGGCGGCGCTTCCACGAGCAGCTAGGCATTCAGGACTTTATCGACTGCAAGGCTTTGCCGGAATGCGATAAACGCAAGTGGAACAAAATGCCGGATGAAATTTTTTTCGACGAAGCACTCCGTCAGGTCAAGCTCAACGAGCAGCCGCTGTTCACCTTCATTGCGACCATGCGCCAGCATTCACCGCATGAAAAAGACATGAAACCCGATCCGCGCTTTTGCAAGGCGGGCATGTCCGACAAACAGTGTTCCATCATGTTGGATTACAACGAGCGTCTGAAACTTTCCGTCAAGGCGTATGAAGACTTCCTGCTGCAACTGAAAAAGCTGCCAGAGCGTACCATCGTAGTAGCATTCGGCGACCATATCCCCGGTGACGTGGCGGCGCATTTCGAGGAAAGTGATTTCATCAAGCAGGATCGTTTCCGCACCTTTTTCAATGTGTGGGATTCCGCCAAAGGCTTTGTCACCCGCAAGGTGCTGGACGGCATGGAGTTTGAAACCATTGACGTAGCCATGCTGGATGCCCTGACCCTGCGTTACGCCGGGTTTGAAAGCCGTTACCTGAACGATAAGCTGGTACACATGCAAGCATGTTCCGGCAAGTTCTGCGGGTTTGAGGAAAGCATCCCGAGTAATCAGGCGATGCTAAAGAATCAACAGCCGCCGACACCATAGGCTTTTGATACCACTTTTGATACCAAAACCTCATGGACACTGGGCTATGACCCAGTTCTCACCCCTCCTCCACCCCCAGCTCCTTGAGCTTGCGGGTCAGCGTATTCCGCCCCCAGCCCAGCAGCTCCGCTGCTTCGATCTTGCGCCCACCAGTTTTTTTCAGTGCCGCCTGAAGCAGGATACGTTCAAACACCGGGCTGAGTTCATCCAGCAGGTTATGCACGCCCTTGTTGAGGCGGAAATCGGCAAACTGCGCCAGCGCTTTTTCCCAGCTTCCCGGCATTTCCTGTTTGTGGTCGTGAGCGCTGTCCACCAGTTCGTTTGGCAAATCATCCATCACGATCTCGCGCCCGGATGCCATCACCGTCAGCCAGCGGCAGGTGTTTTCCAATTGGCGTACGTTGCCAGCCCATGACAGACTTTGCAGGTGCTCAGTGACCAGCGGTGACAGGGTTTTGACTTCCACCTGCAACTCTTCCGCCGCCCGCCGTAGGAAATGGTTGAGCAACAGTGGGATGTCTTCGCGCCGCTCGCGCAACGGCGGGTTGTGGATACGAATCACGTTGAGACGGTGGAACAGGTCTTCGCGGAATGTGCCCTTGTGTACCAATTCCTCCAGATTTTGGTGGGTAGCAGCGATGATACGTACATCCACTTTGACCGGTGTATGCCCACCAACACGATAGAATGTGCCTTCCGCCAGTACCCGTAGCAAACGGGTTTGCAACTCGGCGGGCATGTCGCCGATTTCATCCAGAAACAGCGTACCACCATCGGCTTGCTCAAAACGTCCCTTGCGTTGGGCATACGCCCCCGTGAATGCACCTTTTTCGTGCCCGAACAGTTCCGACTCCAGCAACTCGCGCGGAATCGCTGCCGTGTTGAGGGCAATGAACGGCTTGTTGGCGCGTGGGCTGTGGGTATGCAAGGCTTTGGCGACCAACTCCTTGCCCGTGCCGGATTCACCGGTGATCAGCACCGTAATGCTGGATTTGGACAGTCGCCCGATGGCACGGAACACTTCCTGCATCGCCGGGGCATGACCGATAATGTCGCGCCCTCCCAGTAGCTCGGGGGTGGTTTCCTTGCTGCGGTTGGCTTCACGTTCGTGACGCATCTTGCAGGCACGTCGTACCAGATCGACTGCTTCGTTCACGTCGAATGGTTTGGGCAAATACTCGAAAGCTCCCCCCTGATAAGCCGATACCGCACTTTCCAGGTCGGAGTGTGCCGTCATGATGATGACCGGAATTTCCGGGTATTCGCGCTGCATCCGTTCCAGTAGCAACAAGCCATCGGTTCCCGGCATTCGGATGTCGGTCATGAGTGCATCCGGCTGCTGACTGCGTAAGGCGGCGATGACCTGATCGGCTGTCTCGAAACTGCGTACACCAATGTCGGCTTTTTGCAGAGCCCGTTCCAGTACCCAACGGATGGAACGGTCATCATCGGCAACCCAGATGTTTTCGCTGTGGGTCATGTTCACTCCAGTGGAATCAGGATGGAAAAGCAGGTACGACCGGGCAAGGATTCACAATGCACCAGCCCTTTGTGGCGGCGTACCAGCGACTGGGCAATAGCTAGCCCCAAGCCGCTGCCTTCCGCCGTACCGCTGACCATCGGCAGGAAAATCTTGTCGCGCAAATGCTCGGGTACACCCGGCCCGTTATCACATATTTCAACCTTGAGAACATGCCGGTAACGCACTTGCTGGATGGTAAATTGCCGCTGGATACGGGTATGCAGCTCGATTGTGCCCTGCCCTGCGAGTGCCTGCACCGCATTGCTGACAATGTTCAACACCACTTGCACCATCTGGTCGCGGTCGCCCATGAATTCGGGGATACTGGGATCATAGTCACGTACAATCTGCACTTCCGGCGGCAAATCGGTGCTGACCAGTTGGCGCACGTGTTCCAGCACTTCATGAATGTTGACCCGCTCGGCATGAGGCAAGCGGCTTGGTCCCAACATGCCGTTGACCAGATTTTTCAGACGGTCGGCTTCGGAAATGATGATCTGGGTGTATTCCTTGAGTTCCGGCTCATCCAGCTCACTTTCCAGCAACTGGGCAGCACCGCGCAAGCCCCCTAGCGGGTTCTTGATTTCGTGAGCAATGCCCCGTACCAGTTCACGTGCAGCCTGTTGCTGGTGGATGACCTGCTGTTCGCGCACAATGCGCAGCTTGCGGTCAATGCGGTGTATTTCCAGTAACAGGTGGTGAGGCCAGCCTGTAGTGGAAATAGGCGTCACCATGCAATCAATGGTTATTGTTTCACCGTACAACACATCCACCACACATTCGCGGATGGATTGCGGCTCATGGTCTTTCAAACCCAGCCGCAAATACCCCATGAAATCTTCACTGCGCAACAGTTGACCGATGGACTCGCCCATCACCCGTTGTTTGCTTTGCCCAAACAGCATTTCTCCTGACTGGTTCATGTAAACCACGTGCAGCGCATCGTCCAGCACCAAAATAGCGCAGGTCAGCATGTCCAGTAGATCATTTTTTATTGCACTTGCTTCATTCATGGCGGATGTAATGCAAATTTAGTGCCATGCAAACCATCTCTTGTAAATCAATCATATAGGCAATAGTTTAATCATCGACAAAGCGGCGATCACTCACAAAGCACCATTATAGTGCATTGCAATGCAGCAAAATGAAGCGTGATGCAGGAAACTTGTGCGTGCATCTTCATGAGGTGATGCTAGTGGGAGGGAGCGTTGAAAATCACATGCCTGGAGGGTGATGTGAATTTAACTGCAACCATAACACACTGACTTTTAAGTATTTTTTATTTCTTAAATTGATTCCATACCCGCTTTTATACCCGGTCATTGTTGTTATGTGACGGTTTTTCAATAAGTTATCTAGTCATTGCTTGCATGTTCATTTCTCTATTGTTCAGAATCATGCACAAGAATAGCCCCCAGCACGCACTAACTCAATAACTATCCTTGTAAGCAGCCAGATTCCCCTACCCTATACACACGTATGGTTCCCATCAGGGAAATATGGCTACAGTAGCGCGATAAGCCACGCCACCCCCGAAAGCGCCAGACCAGCCGCGAACTGCAAGGAATCGCTGGCGTTGTCGCTGTCGAGCCGTTTGGACTTCGGGAAGATCAAACCGGCTGAGACGGCAAAGAGCGAGACTTGCAACAGGGGGAAGCCTTTGGGAAGGTTCCGCGCTTCTTGCCAGTTGGCAAACTGTTCTAACTGCTCTGGCTTGATGAGCATCCAGACCAGCGCCAGCAGTAACAGTGCATAACATAGCCGCGCCCATTGTCTCCAGTCTTGGTACATGATTCCTCCATCGGGTTGTCATTTTGACGGTGGTATTCTGGCATAAAAAAGCCGGGTACTTGTCCCGGCTTCGTTGATGGTTAGTTGATAGCTGGTTGATAGCGGTCAGGTGCTGGCCTGCCCTGCCTGTTGCACCAGTAGCGCAGCTATTTCACTGTCGATCAATGCCGGGTCAGCATCAGCCGGGAATTCTGCTATTTGGTAATCAGCAGAGAATGCCCCTACATCGACACATAGCCTTGCTGATTCTTCGGAGAGGTGAAAACCATCTGCCCAATAGGCAATACGCTGATTTTGTTTTTGCTGCTCCATGTTCATTTGCTCCACAAGTATTTAGACAGACCGCATTTAGGATCTGTGTATTTCGGGTTAATGCTGGCGTGTCCGTCCTTCACCGCCCGGAGGAAAAAACTTTCTGCTACCAGTCTGATTTCTCGGTTTGTTGCTGATGCCTTCACTTTCTGAGTACCTGCTATGCGCTTCTGTACCCATGACCACGAACCCTTGAGGGATGGCAGGCAATCACCAGCATAGACGGCCTTCACCCATTGCTCATACAGCCCATCAGGAACCTGTATAACCTTCTCCTGAGGGTTGATCTTGCTACCCTCCGGCCTGAGGTTATTACCCCCTCCGGCCTGAGGTTCGCTTGAGGTTCTGGCTTGAGGGTGCAGAGGTGCATCAAGCGGGGTATCCTGCCAGCCTGCGGAACCGTCCCGGATGGCTTGCCGGTAGGTGCTGCCGGTGTCATCTGCTGCCGGTTCTGGTTGCAATTTGGCACGGGTAGGGATGAAGCCGAACGGCTGCTTTTTCACCTCAGGTGCTGCTGCCGGGTGCGGTTGCTGGTACTTGAACAGTGGGGCGCTTGTTACCGTATCAGCCTGCCCGGTGTGCTGCGGGACTGCCTCAGCGTTGCCCAGTTTGGCGGTGTTGCCGATAGGGGCGGTGAAGCCGATACCGGATTGCTTGAAGCCGCCGTCAGTGGGCGGCAGTACGCTGTCGGGTTTCTCGGGTAGGGCAAGACCGCTGTATTTCGCCAGCTCCAGTTCAAGGGCATAGCGGGCATTCTGTGCGCGTTCTTTGGCGTGGCTCAGGAAGTGGTGCAGGATTTCAAACGCCACGGCAACCAAGAGCATGGTCAAGACGGTTGCCGCCTTGATGTGGTCGGTGTAGCTGGTTCCGGTCAGGCTACCAAGGAATCTTGCCATTGAGACAATCACCGCGTTGTAACTGTCGGCTTTGAGCTTGTCTTGCCGCTCGTTCCTCAGTTGCTCCGTGGCGATGTTGGACTGAATGGCTATGTCTTTGGCGGCTTGCCGGTTGGCTGCTTCTTCGGCTTTGAGGCTGTCGAGTTTGGCTTTGTCACCGTTGCAGTGCGGATACCCTGGCTTGCCCAGATTTGCCATGCAGCGGGCATGATTCTGTTCCGCTCGTGCGATGGCTTCACTACTGCCACCTAACAGCGGTGCGGCTGGAACCGTGGCTATTGGGGCAAGGGTGGCTTGATAGGCTGCATCGTTTGCCAGCAGTACGCGGCTTTTGGTGTCCTGACTGGCGGATGAACTGAAGAACTCGGCAAACAGGGCAAAGCCGATAACGGTGAACACGATCAGGCCGATGGAGCCATACAGCCCGAAGTGCAGGTAAGCATGATGTTTGACCCATGCCAGAAAGACGGCACTCATCACGACAATGACGAACATCAGCAGGAAGTCGAGTGCGGAATGCCATTCCTGAAAGTAGGCTGCCCATGTGATGGCGTCCCCAAGGAACAGGTGCTTTTCAAACATGAAGTACAGCAGCCCGGTTAGCACCATTGCCAGCTTCAGCAGCATCGTGGCGCGTTTGTCCTGTTCGGTGTGTACCTTGAGTTGCTCTTGCAGGATTTCCAGTTTTTTTGCATCAAGTTGGTTGTTTTCCATGATTCTTCCCCTTAAACCAATAGGGCATTCAGGACGGCTGAAAACAGGGCGAACATGCCCATGCTTTCGCTGTCCCGGTGTTGCAGGTAATTGAAGGCAAACAGTGCGCTGAACACGGTCAGCGGGTAGTGCTGGTCAACGAACGACAGGAACAGCAGCCAGTCGCGGTACTGGTTCCAGATGGCAACCAGCTTGTAACTGGCAAACAGGATGCAGGACAGGGCGACCATTGCCGCCGTGACGATGAATACTTTGTGCCAGTCGATACTTGCCAGCAGGTCGGCAAGGCGGTTGCCTGCGGTTGGGGCGGGGTGCTGTGTTTGCTGCCGGTACTGGTGCAGCATCCAGAGTTCATCAGGGTGGTGGTTCATGGCAGCACCTCCCCGGCTGTTGCCGTACAGTTATTGACAGGACTCCAAGGGGGCGCGGCTGCGCCGCTGGAAGAGGAAGACAGCACGCTTTGCAGCAGGTCGAACCCTGCCACGTAATGCACTGGGGTTTCCTGTTCGGGCTGCTTTGCCTTGGGCTGGATGCGCCAGACGTGCAGGCGGGTTTGCACTTGCTGGATGTCTGCCAGTGCCACGCCGTCCACCTTGCCGACAATCTCCCCGTATTTGTTGCTGATGACTTCGCCCGTGTCGGTGTTGATGCGTTCCACGGTGTAGACCTTGAGGGGCATATCCTTTCTGAGCGCACACACGCCGCCTTGCAGCGCCAGATATGCGCCCCAGTCGCCTGCATCCGCTGCTTGCCGTGCTTGTTCCAGCAGGCCATCAGGGGCGGTGTCCAGCCTGCGCAGTTCGCGCCATACGCCCACGGGTGCGCCGCCAATCTGCTGGAACTGGCGGATACCCCAATGGCTTGCCCATGCCCGCACTCGCTGCGCACTGTCAGCCGCATCAGTGCCGCCTTCAAAGTCTTCATCCACGCCATAGCCGTTGATGTTCTTTGAAACGTATTTGGCAATGTAGCCGGTGGCACTGCCCTTGCTGCTGTCGATGGCTACCGCCTTGAAACGGTACTGTGCTGCGCCGGGTTCGTTCCCGTCTTCCAGCAGGGCATAGTGCTGGATGATGGCGGTAACGCCTGCCTGTTGTGCTGGGGGCGCAAACAGCAGCATGTGCCAATGGGGACAGCCGTCATGGTGTGGCTCTGCCACGCGGAAGCCGTAGGCGGTCAGGCCATCGCGTTTGAGCTTGGAGCGGATACGCGCCCATAGTGCGGTGAGGTAGGCTTGCGCCTGCCGTGGGGTGCTGCCTGCGTAGTTGGGGTTGTCGGCTGGTTTGCCGGTGTCCTTGTCCACGGTGAAGCGGTGATACTTTGAGGGACAGGTAAGGGTGTAGAACGTGCCGATGTGTCCGGCTTGGGTGGCGGCATTTTCAAAGCCGCGCATCCTGACCATGAGTTCCACGCGCCGGACTTCCGGGTTTGCCACGCTGCCTTTCAGCACGGTCAGCATGTCCACGGTTTCGCCGGTTTCTTCGTTGATGGCTTCCAGTGCTGCCATCGCCTTGAGGCTGGAAGCAATCCGCGCCTGAAGGGTCTGGAAGGCTGCATCAGAGACATACAGGCCACGACCACGCCGGACAATGCCCAGCCGGATGGCAAAGGCTTCTTGCTGCCGGTCTTGCTGGCGGGTCAGTTGCCGCCGCCAGAAGTCAGCATCAGACAGGCGGGCTATCAGCCCGGTGCTGTCGTAAGCGCCCAGTGCTGCCGGGTCAAAACCCTGACTTTCGTACATTGCCAGTAGGGCGGCATGGGCTTGGGCGGGAGCGGTGGCAAGGCGGGCAGTCTTGCGGCATTGCAGGGCAAGGCGTTCTGCTTTGCGCTTGATGTCATCATCGGAGAGGGTGAAGCCGCGAACGCCTGTCTGTTCGGTCAGGTTCAGCAGGTACAGGTTGGCATTGCGCCGCTTTTCGCCGTCATGAGCGCCAGCAGTGCGGAACCGTTGGGCATATTCGCGGGCAATCACGGCATGGTGAACGGCTGGCAATTGCTGGAACTGTTGGGCAATCCAGCCAGCATCATGCGGGTGGTGGTGGGTGGGGGCGTGCATCATGGCTTCACCTCACTATTAAAGCGGTGTTCCAGCGCCAGACTGGACAGCGCCCGCAATTCATCAAAGGCTGCATCGTCGTGATTCAGAAGCAGGGCGCAGTCAGCCATGCCGACAATCCGGTACTGAATTTCTGTCCATGCGCGGACTGGGTTTGCCGACTTGTGCAGCGCATAGCCCCATTCACCCGTGATGATTTCCAGCAGCCCGGCATATTGAGGTTGTTCAAGGTGGTTCATACTGCCACCTCCCGGCCTGCTGGCACGTCCAGCACGTTGCGGGTCAGCCAGCGATTCCAGAGGGTGGCACGCCGTCCCCATGCCTCTGCTGATGGCGTGGTGGTCAGGCGGCTTTTCACTTCGGCACTGACCAGCGGCAGACGTGCCAGCCAGTCAGCACCAACCAGCCCGACCATGTGAGCGGGGATGCTCATGTCTGATACATCCATATTCAGGGTTGGGTTACTCATTGCGCCGCCCTCCAGTCGCGTTTTCCGTCAATCCACTGCTTGACCTGCGACCAGCGCCAGCCAGATGCACGCCCAGTGATTTTGACTTGGGGCGGGAATGTGCCGAGTGCTGCGTGTTTGTAGACGGTTGAGACCTTCAGGCCGGTGAGCTTGGTCAACTCATAGTCGGGGGCAACGTTACGGATGATGCAGTCATCAATCACTGGCATGATTACTGAGGGTGGCAGGTTGCCGCCATTGCCGCCGCTGGTGGTGGTCGGCTGCTGGCTTTTGCGCTTGCGTGGTGGTAACAGGCTCATGCTGATTCCTCCACTTTGTCTGCATTGGATTGTGACGTGGTGGTGTCTGTTGGATACCATCCGTGCTGTTCACCGTAGGCTTTGTGCAGGGCTTCCACGTCGGCTTGCAGCCAGTTGGCGAGGCGTTCGGCTGCACTGATCAGGTAACTTGCTGTCTGGTCTATGTTGCCCAAGTTGACAACAGACAGGAGTGTTTCCAGCTCTGCGACTTTCAGGGAAAGGTCATCGAATGAGTGCAGATTGATATGCGTAATGGGGGATTTGTAGCTGATCATTCTACACCGCCTATGCTCTGCTTTGCGACAAGGCGGTATGTGTCGATATTGACCTGTGAAACGTCGTTAGAATGCTGACTGCAAACATTTATCAGGTGCTCAGCCAGTTCGCTAAGGTCGCAAAGGCCGACATTGAACTCATAATCATCTGGCTGCTCTGCAAGCCTGATCATTGCTGCATTCAGGGTTTTGGCAAGCGACAAAATAGCAGTGCTTTGTCTGCCGATCTTGTCAGTAGCGGTATGAATTTCTTGGATTGTTTTCATGCTACACCTCCGACTGTGAGGTGTGCAGACGCACGGCGGGCAGGGTTGCCCATTGGGTGAGATATAGCGTTCATCGCTGTTACTCCATAAGGTTTTAGTAGTTGGCAAAAATTGCCGGGGGCTACTATCGTCCTTACGGAAACGACGCGCTTGTTTCGGTTTGCACCGTATTTCAGTCCACGCACCCCCGGCATATAACCGCTAGATGGTACGTCAACAGGCACAAAAAAACCGCCGTTGTCGTTGAGGCGGTATTGCCGCCGCAAGTGAGGATAGTAGTCCCAGAATTTTGCTGTTTGTTCGTGGATTCCACGAACGTCTATATTCTGCGCAGCTTGTGCGCTGGTTTGCAATTCGGAAAAATCGAATGATATTGACGGTTTGTTTCTGGTTTGTGTTATCATGTCGGCTGAACTCTTTTTCAGGCCAGCCCCATTGCTGGCCTTTTTTCATTCTGCCGGTGTGTCATGTCTCACTTTCAATGACTCACACATCAAAAAAAGTGAGACATTGAAAGTGATGTCAGCTTGTTTTCTTTGGTTTTCTCTTGATCGTTGTTTTGTCTGATCTTACTCTTCCTTCACCGCTTAGTTCCCACCATGCTTTCATAAACATACGATCAGTCATATCTTTATAGTCGCTCAAGAATTTAGCCTTAAACTGTTTTAAGTTAATATTCATAACATCTAATTTTTGATCTTCTATTTCTTTTAGTATTTGCGTTTTTTGAGCGTTAAAGTTCTTTGCTAATTTTATCTTTCCCTTCTCCTCATATTTTTCACCTCTATACTCAACACCGAAATGCAGCCTTGATGGAAGCGCCCCATGGACAGCCATATATTCAAGGTAACTTGTCCATATATCAGCACATTTTGACAAGTGCCAATTCTTTACGGTCGCCCTTATAAATTCAGCATGTGTTATTTTTGCCAAGTTTTTCAATCCACTATCAACAAGATTAGAATATAGCTGAATACTTGACCTTTCATCAGTTAAGGCGTTTAGCATTTTGCTGTCAATATACGGCTCAATCAATTGATAATATTCACCCTGCCACGGAAATGAACTAGCTTGCATGGATTGGTTGCATATCATCAGAACCACTGCATCACAAAAAACCTTATATTCTTGCTTTTGTGACAAAAACGGAAAAATCAGCATGGCCAAATGATAAATTGACATTGAAGCACCTAGAAAATGCTTTGCCCGTTCGTGCTCCATATTCCACTTATAATAATCTTGCCATACTTTAACATTCTCCTTTCTGTTTCTTAGAATGCTGATTGATTTTTTTATATTACCCACATTACTTTCTGCTTCTTCAGCATAATTGACAAATAACCACGGCAAATACTCCTGATGCTGGATGCTTAGTTTCCCGTAATACTCCACTTCATCGTCGGTCATTCCCCAAAGATTGCCAACATCACTTTTTGGTTCCATACTTCAAGCTCCTGTCAGATAGTCAGATCATCCGCAGGGACACGCAAAAAGGGGAAGCCGCTAACTTCCCCTTTTTTATTGCCTGCGGTTTACCCGACTTTCGGACAAACCGTCTGGTTTGGCAAGTGTTGCTCAGGTTGTCGGGTGTGTCTGCTGTAGCAGTTCCGATAATGCGACAAGGTTGTAATGCAGGTTTGCACCCCGTTGGTCTGTCGGCTTCCTGATGCGTTCTTCCACATTTCTTACCAGCCGCACCAGCCGCGCCGATTGGTGGCATGATAGCTTGGCCTCATCCTTGACGGTTTTCACTTCCTGCCTGAATTGTTCCAGTCTGCTCATATATTCCCCTTCGTCATCACGACGATGGTGTATTGATCGTGACGGGAGGCTTAGCGCCAGCCCTTCAATTCCCCTTCCAGTTCCGTTCCGGTCGTCAATGGGCGGAACTTATAACCCGCTGCTGGAATCTGGCCTTTCAGATCGTCAATCTCTGCATCCGTGTCTGCCTTGAGCTTGGCATAAGCGGCCTTGATCTCGTCACGTTCTGCACGTAATCGGTTTATCTCAGTGGTGAAGTAGTTCACCATCTTGCTGAAATGTTCCGGTTGGCCTGCGGTGTCGAATGGTTCCACTGTTGTAGCAAGTTCCTGCGGCTCAGTGAAAACAGACTCACCCCGGCTGCTGGTGCTGAATTTCATGACGCCCGTGCCGAGTGATGCCGGTGAGTCAGTCACCCCCAGCCCCATCAGGTACGCACCGTTGGTGTTGGGGAATTGCGGGTGCATTTCGATGGAGAGGTGCACTTTCTGCCCGCTGCGTACCATGGTAATCAGGTCGGGGTGTGGCTCCAATTGCACATACAGCGCCATTTTTCCGGCTAGCTCCCCTTCCTTGATGCGTTCGGCTTTGGCTGCCACCACGTCGCCCAATGCCTTGAACAGGCCGTCCGGCATGATGCCACGGATGTGTTCAGGCCAGATTCTGGCGTTATAGGTGTCCTGGCTGTAGCTTGCCGCCATCTGCTCTATTTGGCTGGCGGTGATTTCGCGCCCGTCTGCGGTGATGCCTTCAACGGCTGCACGGATAAAGTCGGTTGTCAGTTTCATGTCATGTGTCCTTTGGGTTATGCAGCCGCGCCGCCATGTGTGCGCTTTTGCATGAATGTTTCAACATCACGCTGGCAGAACCTGAACGCCTTATGCTTGCCTGATTCAAAGCAGACATAGGGCAATTCAGCCGGGTTGAGTGATGCCAGTTTCAGGAAGGTGGGGACTGATACCCCCGCCAGCTTTGCCGCCCTATTGGTTGGCAGGTCGTAGCTTTTGGCGGTTGCGGTGGTGATTGCCACGGGTTTACCTCCTTGCAGTTTTTTCAGGTGTCCTTTTACGCCGATATTTGGCTGCATGGCTTGCGCCTGTTCCAGCAGTTGCGCTGCCCGCTGCGGGTCAGTTGGTACAAGTGCCAGCCCATACGCCTTGCACAGTTTGGCTGTGATGGTATCGGACATATCCAACCCATCCACGAGCGCCCACAAGGCTTGCATGTCTGGCAGGTGGTCGGCTGGATTGGCTGACAGCACGTTGCGGCTGACCTCTTCCGTGATGGCTTCTACCAGCGAACGATTGAATCCTTCCGGTGCTTGCATGTTGTGTTGAATCGCATAAGCAGCCAATTGAAGCGCCCTACTGACATCGCCCACATCTGCCGACCACACAGCACACCAAACCATCACGGCATCCTGTCTGCTGTGGTTGGCGACTGGTGCGGATAACACACCGTCCAGATAGTTGCTGTATTCGGTTAGTATTTCGCGCTTCACGTCCAGCCTGCGGGTTTGGCTGCGGATGCTGGACAGCCGTTTCAGGTCGGCTTTCAGCTTGTGCAGGTGCGCCCGGTACTGGTTACTTGCTCTGCGGTCAACAGAGGCAGAATCATGGCGTGCATTCACCCCTGATTCCACCTTTACCCGGTGCTGCGCTGCCGGTGATGGCATGGCCTTATTCCCAGCCGCCCGCGCCGTCTGGTAGCAGGATTGCACCATTACGCACACCAGCGAACTTGCCGAAATCTTCCACCACATACGCTTCATTTTCAGAGAGGTACTCTTCCACGCGGTCGCGCTTCGGATTGTCAATGATGGTGCGCCGGAGTGTGCCGACCTGATGATAAATGCTCAGATTGTCGTAACTGGTGACGATCACGGCACGGGCTGGCAGGTATGGCGGCATAATACAAGGCAAGCCCGCCACGGTCTTGGAAGCAAACCATGTTTGCAGTGCATTACGCTCTGTTGGTAGTGTGCTGTTTGCCAGCAGTGCCAGCCCGTGCGCCACCCAAATTTCGCGCCCGACCATAACAACCAGATCATCAGCTTCCTGATGCCATACATCCAGCAGACTGCTGGTCATATCGAACACCAGCGCATCCAATGAACCATACTTGCCGCCCTCTCCTACTTTGTAGGTGTCTGCGGTCGGATTGCCGTCCGAGCCGTACCCCATGAAGCGGTGAGGCTGTTTCTTGCGTACCTTGGCAATCCAGCCTTCATTTACATCTTGCAGTAGCGGGTTGACGGTGAAGTCGGTTTCAGCCGCTGCGGTTTCACCGTGCCAGCCGATCATGAGACGGTCACGCGCAACCTGTCTGGCAATCTGGCTGGCGTAGATCGTGCCGAAGTCTTCCAGATGCGCCCATGAATCCATGAGGCTGTATTTCTGATGAGTGTCGTAGTTTGTCTGGTGACAGTGGTAGGTGTCGCCTTCCAGTTCGCCCACGTAGCGGGTCTGCCGTTCGGTTTCGTCGGTGTTGGTACGGCTGGCAATCGGTCGGCTTACGCCCAACCCGATCTTCTGCCCCAGTTGAGCGGTAACAGAAATCTGATTGATACGTTTCAGAAAGTCGGCATTTTCGCCAACCAGTTCATAAAATGATTGCTGTGCAGCCGGGGAATAATTGAATGCTTCGCCCGTTGCCTTGTCCAGCTTGTTGGCTGTTGCCACTTCGCCGAGGTAACGGTTAAAGCAGATGCGTGTATTGCTTTGCATATGCTTGTTCCAGTTTTAGGATAACAGCGTCTTCACGACGCGCCTTGTGTATGACCACGCCTCCATTAAATCATGCTTATAAATCTTTTCAAGTGCTTTATTCTCTTGGCTTTTCGCCCTACACGTTGCCGCAAGCCTTCCCGTGTCGGGGCGGGGGGACTCGCTTAAAAATACCTTGCACAAATGCAATGCACGAAAACTGCATCAAGGCCGCGCCCTGCTTTGGCTTAGTGTTTTTGCTAGTGCAATGATTCGTGCATTTTCGTGCAAATCATTGCACCCGTTTTTTGTGAATATTTTTTTATGGGTGGAAACAAAAAAGCCGGGATTGTCCCGGCTCTGGTGGTATGGGTGGTGACTTCTACGCGCTGCCCGACACGGGATAGCAGATTGATAAGCATATCAATAGTGAACTGCCCGATCTTACCCCGGTACAAATCGCTGATGCGTGCCTGACTAACGCCCAACAGTTCCGCCGCTTCGCCCTGTGTGCTGAAACGGGCTTGCAGTACCTTGGTTAGTTTGTGCATCAACTCTGCCCTGATCAGCATGTTTGCGGCTTTTTCAGGTTCAAACAGATCAAAAAAAACGCTTTTCTCCATTATGCCGCCATGCCGATACCCAGCTTTACATGGGTTTCGATTTCATCCCAAGGCACAGAAACCAGCCCGGACTTGTCTTTTTCAACGATGCCCAGTTCCACCAGTGTTTGAATGTCGGTGTGTACGTTTTTGTAATCACGCCCCAGCAGTTGGGCGAGCTGGTTGATACTTTGACCACTGTTACGTTTCAGGACTTCCAGTAGTTCCCAGCGTTTGGGGGTGAATGCCCGCATGAATCCGGCCATGCTTTCAAAGCTCAGACGGTTTACGGGGTTTGCAGGTTTACCGCTTTTCCATACTTCCAGAAAATCTTTTAGTGCATCTTCTGCACTGCCGATGTAGACCATTAGTGTTTTGTCGTTCATTGCCGCGCCTCTTTCAAGTCCTGTAAGAAATCCCTTACCAGATCATCAATGCCGGTGAAGGTGTAGGCGTACTGCTCACCACGAATATGCTTGTGGTCGCCTTTGCCGCGTTCATTGTCATACCCGACGATACGTTCCCCACCCTTGCCGTAGTAAAGCCGGTATTTGTAACGGTGCTGACTGCCTAGCACTGGTTCCGGTAGTTCCCATATAACCAGTTGCTGAATAGCGCCATCATCAAAGGCGTGTTTGCTGTCGAGTAATTTAACTGCTTTCATCATGGCATTATATGCCATAACAGACGGCTTTCAAGTCTTCACCTGCTGGCGTTTGGTGAGGGTTTCGGCGGCAAGTTGCTGCTGGTAGTTGGTTATGGTTCCATCGGGTTCGCCGTTGAGGTGGTAGCGGTCGCCACCCCGCGCGATGGCTTGCAGGTAGAGACCGTGCAGGGTGTGCATTTTCAGCAGACGTTGGACAACCTTCTTTGATGCGCCGGGGAAATGCTCGTCATTCACCAGCTTGAACAGTTCCTTGTCGATACCGATGGAAAGGGGCAGGTATTCGCGCCAGACCTTGAAGCCGTTGAGACGGTCGTTTAGTTCGCGCTTTTTGAGTTCAGAGGGTGGTGTTACCTGCTTTTTTGGCTGCGGCTTGCGTGGTGGTTTCTTGGGTTTGGTCTTGTTGGCGGGTGGTTTGGGTTTGCCCTGCCCCGGTCGCTGGACGTTGGGCAGGTCTTCGCGCCTGATGATGCGCTTGCCGCCGCGTTGGGTGAGACCGCCAGCGGGTGCAGTGCTGGTGCTGGCTGGCTTGCGGGTCAGTGTCAGGGTTTTCTTGGGTGTGTCGCTCATGTGTCGGACTCGCTCATTCATGCAAGGTTTCCCGGTTGCCCGGTGTTGTATCTGGTCAGTGTAGCAGGTTCATGCCCTGCTCTGCGCAAAGTTGCCGATGATGACTTTGCAGCGCCCATGTTGTTGCTCATCGAGAAAATCAGCCCACCATTGCATCAGGTTTTTGCGTTCGTCCATATACCGCGCCATGTAGTCATAGGCGTTGGCTATCTTGTCGCGCCCGGTATGGGCAAGCTGTTTTTCCACAACTTCATGTCGGAAGCCGTTGTCTTTCAGGGTGCTGGATGCGATGGCACGGAAGCCGTGAATGGTGGTGTCATCACTCCAGCCGATACGCCGGATAACTTGCAGCATGGCGTTTTCACTAATGGGCTTGTCACGCCGGGAGGTGTAGAAAATCAGGCGGGAATCCCCGGTGAAAGGTCGCAGTTCTTCCAGCAGTTTCAGTGCTTGCCGCGATAGCGGGATGATGTGCGGCTGTTCCATTTTCATGTGTTCTGCCGGAATGTTCCACACGGCACTTTCCCAGTCGATCTCCTGCCATTCTGCCAGCCTTACCGAACCCGTGCGGGCAAAGGTCAACAGGGTGAACTGTACCGCCCTGCGCAGCACTTCCGAGCGGTATGCAGCCAGATCGTGCAGGAAGGCGGGCAACTCTTGGACGGTCAGTGCGTTGAAATGCTGTTTTTTGTACGCTTTGAGAACGCCGCGCATGTTTTCGGGTAACGGGTTTCCCTTGATGTAACCGGCTATCACGGCGAACCGAAACACGGCATTGACACGCTGGCGCACCTTTTCGGCTTGTGGCAGGGTTCCGCGTCCTTCTACCCTGCGCAGCACCGCTAGGATGTCGGGTGCTTCCAGATCATCAATGGAGTGGTTGCCAATGTGGGGGAAAACGTCCTGCTCCAGTGAGCGCAGCACCTGTGCAGCGTTGCTTTTTTTCCAGCGGCCTAACTGGTTTTCGTGCCATTCGAGCGCCACTTCCTGAAAGGTTTTGCCGCTGCCTCTCAGCCGGTCGCGTTGCTTTTTGGTGTTGGGGTCTATGCCCTGCCTCACCAGTGCCTTGGCTTCTTCGGCTGCGTGGCGGGCTTCTGCGCACTTCACATCCGGGAAGCTGCCAATGGTGAACATGGTCTCTTTTTTGGTCTGCGGGTTGCGGTAACGTAGCCGCCAGATTTTCGAGCCGTTTGGGTTGATTTCCAGATACAGCCCCGGCATGTCCTTGATGCGGTAAACGGCTGCTTTCACCTCTGCGTTTTTGGCTTCCAAGTCGGTCAGCAATATAACGGTTTTGCCTGCCATTTCGCTATCGAACTCCTTTTGCTATCAATGGATTCAGGTCACTATACCCGCTTTCCATACCCGCAAAAAGCCGCCCGGAATGGCTGCAACAAAAATTCTACCCGCTTTCATACCCGGTAAGCTGTGCGCTTTGGGTGTTGCACGGTAGACGATAGTGGAGTGAATGCCTGATATTTATCAGCCACTTAGTGACAGTGTGGCGGTATATATAAGGCTGGAAATTATGACGTGGAGCGGGTGATGGGAATCGAACCCACGTATGCAGCTTGGGAAGCTACCGTTCTACCATTGAACTACACCCGCGTACTGGGATAGGCTACAAGCCCGCAATGGTAAAGCGTTTGCAGCAAGATAACAATGGTAGAAGACAATTTCGCTGACCAAGTGTTGAAATGGCATGACCAGCATGGACGCAAGGATTTGCCCTGGCAACACGAGCCTTCATCCTACCGTGTATGGGTGTCGGAAATCATGCTGCAACAGACCCAAGTTGCTACCGTCATTCCCTATTACCAGCGTTTCATGCAACGTTTCCCGGATGTGCTGACACTGGCAAACGCCCCGCTGGACGAAGTTTTGCAACACTGGGAAGGTCTTGGCTATTACAGTCGCGCCCGCAACCTGCACAAAACCGCACAAACCGTGTGCGACCAGTATGCAGGCACATTCCCCACCGACATCGAGCGTATGCAAACCCTGCCCGGCATTGGGCGCTCCACTGCGGCTGCCATCCTCTCCCTCAGCCACGGGCAAGCGCACGCCATCCTGGATGGTAACGTCAAGCGCGTACTGGCACGCTTCCATGCAGTAGCAGGCTGGGCAGGTACAGCGCATACCCTGCAACAATTGTGGCAGTACGCTGAACAGCATTTACCCAGCAACCGCAATGCCGCTTACACCCAAGCGATGATGGATATGGGAGCAACCCTCTGTACCCGCAGCAAACCAGCCTGTTTGCTGTGCCCGTTACAGCAGGGCTGTGCCGCATTCCGCCAAGGCAACCCACAGGACTATCCCGGCAAGCGTCCCAGCAAGGACTTGCCGGAAAAAACTGCCATTGCCCTGCTATTGCGCAATACGGCAGGTGAAATTCTGCTCCAGAAACGCCCCCCAACCGGTATCTGGGGTGGACTGTGGAGCTTTCCCGAGTTTGCCGATGAAAATGGCATGGCTAACTGGCTGCTTGAGCGCGGGCAGGCGCAGGTCATTGCCACCCGCTTGCCGGTACTGACCCACACGTTTTCCCATTACCGCCTGTACTTGCAGCCCTTGTTGGTTGATTTCGACACGTCCCCTGCGTGGATAATGGAAGGTGACGGCTGGCTCTGGTATAAAGCAGACACAGTATTGACTGGTGGGTTGTCAGCCGCGATTCGCCAGTTTTTCCAGCGGACACCGCAAGCAATTTGAGGAGATGACATGACTCGCATGGTTAACTGCGTCCATCTGGGGCGCGAAGCAGAAGGGCTGGAACGCCCAACCTACCCCGGTACACTGGGTGTACGTATTTATGAAAATGTTTCCAAGGAAGCCTGGGGCAAATGGCTACGCCAGCAGACCATGCTGATCAACGAATACCGCCTCAGCCCGATTAATCCGCAGCACCGCAAATTTCTGGAAGAGGAAATGAACAAGTTTTTCTTTGGTGAAGGTGCCAGCACGATCGAAAACTTCAAGCCAGTTTAATATTTTATCCTCACCCTTCTCCCGCAAGGGCGAAGGGTGCAATCAGTCAGGCAATCATTTCGCCAACGGTTTCCAGATAATCGCTTCCAGTTGCCAGTCTGCCAGCACATCCTTGGGGGGGACTGAACCGCTAGGCCCATTCCAGGCTCCGCCGAACAGATACAGGATATTGCCGGTCTGGGGGGCGTAACACAGCACTTTACCAGAAAGCTCTTCTGCACCAGCGGCACATGCTTCGGTTTGACCGTAGGCATAAATATCCACGAATTTCACACCAATACTATGCCCGAGGCCATTGCCGATACGGTTGTCATGCACCATGACCGAATAAATTTTTTCGTGTTTGACATCCGGGTTGATGGTAAGCAGAGGTTTCAAGTCTTTGCTGACCCTGATGACGGGGTATTTTTCACCTTCGGAATAATTCAGTCGCTGGTCGACATTAAAACCCTGAAACGCAGTAGTTAGCTCATGCAGATTGAACGGAGTTTGCGCATTAATCGGGCCAATACCTGCAACTGACAATATTTCCAGCGGCTTGCCTGCCGGTTTTGAGGTCGCAGTCTGCTTGTCATCGCAAGCCACCAGCAGGAATACACAGGATACCGCCAATAGCCAATTTCCAGCCGCACGTAAATTCAGCATAGCCACTCCTTCCATCAAAAAGCTCCAGCCCATTTTTCCACAAAATACTTGTCCGTGCATTTTCAGACTCCCCTGTTTATAGTTCATAATTTTATCGGCGCTTGAAAATGTCCATGCCTGTCCACACCGTTTGGCTGATTGATGCCAGTATTTACGTGTTTCGCCCTTGGTTTGTGCGCGGTCAGATACCGCTGGATAGGGAAGAGCATCCGGTCAATGCCGTCATCGGCTTCCTGCGCTTCCTTTACAATTTGCTGCAAACCGAGCAACCGCAGCAGATTGGCTTTGCTTTTGACACCAGTTTGCATACTTCACAACGTAAAGACATTTACCCCGCCTACAAAGCCAACCGCAGCCCCGCCCCTGAGGAGCTGAAATACCAGTTTCAGCTTTGCCGCGACTTTCTGGATGCCCTTGGCATTGTGCAAGCCGCCAGCCACCACTTTGAAGCTGACGACATCATCGGCACATGGGCAAAACAGCAGCGGGCAAACGGTAACACTTGCATGATCATCAGCGGCGACAAGGATCTGGCGCAACTGGTAGGCGAACACGACATTTGGTGGGATTACGGCAAGCGCAAACCGCTACCGCCCGGCGGGGTGAAAAAGGAATTCGGGGTATGGCCTGAACAGATTCCCGACCAGTTGGCATTGGCAGGCGATGTAGCGGACAACATTCCCGGCATCCCCGGTATCGGCATGGCAACAGCAGCGCGGCTATTGCAAAAATTCAGTACAACCGAAATTTTGTTGTCACGCATTCCCGAAATCGGGCAGATGAAAACCCGTGGGGCGAAACGCTTACAGGAACTGGTCAATGAACATCAGACCAGCGTGCGATTGGCACGGCAACTGACCGGCATCCATTGTGAAGTACCGGATATTCCGCTGGACTTGCAACGCAAACCCAAGGATTTGGCACGATTACAGACACTGTGTGAGTTGCTGTACCTGAGCGAGCAGCAATTTGCACTGTGGGCAGCCGTGTAGTCACCCACAGTTGCGCATCTGTTCACTTGAAGGCAGCCGAGCTAAAGCCTGCTATGGGGGCATGAAACAAGTGGTGATATACTCCCCCGCGTAACAGCAACCGGACGGACTTCTCCCATGTCACTCAAAGACCAACTCCTCAAGGCTGGCCTGATCGACCAGTCCAAGGCGCAAAAAGCCGAACAGGATCAGCGCAAGCAAGCCCACCAAAAAACGGCCAAGGCACAGAAACAGGCGAAAAAAAGCGGCGAAGTGATCGTGGATGAAGCCAAATTGCTGGCAGAAAAAGCCCGTCAGGAACAGGCCGATCGCTCACGCGAACTCAACCGCCAGCAGCGCGAACAAGCCGAAAAGAAAGCCATTCAGGCGCAGATCAAACAACTGATCGAGATGAACCGCATTGACCGCAACCGGGGCGACATCGCCTACCAGTTTGCCGATGGCAGCAAGGTCAAAAAAATCTACCTCACCACCAAACTTCAAGACCAACTGGCTTATGGCGTGATTGCGCTGGTCAAATTCGGTGACGGCTACGAACTCGTTCCCAAACAGGTTGCCGAAAAAATTGCCCAACGGGATACCGCCATCATCCTGGTGCAAAATACCGGCAGCAGCCAACAGACAACGGTAGAAGACGATCCTTATGCCGATTACCAAATCCCGGATGATTTGATGTGGTAAAAAATATCCTGCGTCTGTGGACGATCAACCGTGTCTTCATCCGCCACGGGCTGGACGAACTCGTCTTTCACATCCCGTTCCTGCGCCCGCTCAGTTTCATCTATCACCTGTCACCGTGGAACTGGGGCAAGCAAGAAACCCGTCCTCGCGGAGAACGCATCCGCCGCGCCCTCGAAGATCTGGGGCCGATTTTCATCAAGTTCGGGCAAATGCTGTCGACCCGCCGCGACTTATTGCCAGACGACATCGCCAACGAACTGACCCGCCTGCAAGACCGCGTACCGCCTTTTTCCAGCCAGCAAGCGCGGCACATGATCGAAAAAGCCTATGGCAAACCGGTCACGGAAGTATTCAAGCACTTTGAAACCGACCCGATGGCCTCTGCCTCCATCGCCCAAGTTCACGCCGCGCAACTGTGGAATGGCAAGGATGTGGTGGTGAAAGTGCTGCGCCCCGGTATCGAAAAAACCATCCGACAGGATGTGGAGCTAATGTATCTGATGGCAAGTCTGGTACAACGCTATTGGAAGGAAGCCCGCCGCCTGCGCCCGGTGGAGGTGGTTGCCGAATACGAAAAGACCATTTTCGACGAACTGGATTTGGTGCGCGAAGCCGCCAATGCCAGTCAGATCCGCCGCAATTTCGAGGGCAACCCAACCCTGTACGTGCCGGAAATCTACTGGGATTACACCCACCCCAACGTGATGGTGATGGAGCGGATTTACGGCATCCCGGTCGGTGACATTCCCCGCTTGCAGGCACTCGGCGTCAACTTCAAACGCTTGGGCGAATTGGGTGTCGAAGTGTTTTTCACGCAAGTGTTCCGCCACAATTTTTTCCATGCGGACATGCACCCCGGTAATATTTTCGTTGACCCGAAAAACCCCAATGAGCCGCAATACATGGCGGTGGATTTCGGCATCGTTGGCACGCTTGCCCCTGCCGACAAACGCTATCTGGCAGAAAACTTCTACGCCTTTTTCAACCGCGACTACAAACGGGTCGCAGAATTGCACGTTGAATCCGGCTGGGTTCCGCCTGCTACCCGTGTGGATGAATTTGAATCTGCAATCCGTTCGGTGTGCGAGCCGATCCTGAACCTGCCGATCAAGGACATTTCCTTTGGACATTTCCTGCTACGCCTGTTCCAGACCGCCCGCCGTTTCAATATGGAAGTGCAACCGCAACTGGTGCTGCTGCAAAAGACCTTACTGAATATTGAAGGACTAGGGCGGCAGCTTTACCCCGATCTGGATTTGTGGTCTACCGCCAAACCCTTCATTGAACGCTGGATGGATGAGCAGGTCGGTGTCCGCGCCCTGTTCCACGGAGCGAAAGTCAACCTGCCGAAATTCCTCGAAAACCTGCCCTACATGCCCAACATGCTGCACGACATCATGCAACAAACTGCTCAGCACAAGCTCAAGATGCAGTGGGAATCGCAACAACTGGAAGAGCTGCGCAGGGAAATGCGCCGTGGGCAGCGCATCAACCAAGGTTTGCTAGTGGCGGGTATCGTACTGGTGCTGTTTGCCTTGCTCTACCGGGGTGGGCTAGCCTCATAGCAACAAAAAAAGCCGCCAGGTTGCCCCGGCGGCCTTGTTTTGACGTATCGTGCGTCAGTTGCTTATTTGGACTGCTGATCCAGCGTGATGTCGACTTTCACCAGTTTGTTGCAACCAGCCACTTTGATATAGAAGCTAAACACACCATCCGGGCAGTAACCTGCACTGGGGTGGAAGGTCAGGCTGTTACCAGTACGCTTGATCGTGCCGGTCATACCACCGTTATTGGCATCTTCAACGCGAACGGTTTCAGAGCTAGCATTTTCATCGTAGATATAGACCTTCTCAACCGTATCACCTGCCCCCAGATACTTGCTTGGAGTGATAGCAATACCAGCCGGGTCAGGGCTATTGCTGTAGGTAAATGTCACCGTGTCAGCCGGGTTCAGATTGGCTGGGCAGCTTCCGCCTGCACCAGTCACTGTCACTCTGACAGTTGCGGTTGAGGTGTTGCCCACCGGATCCTTGACGATATAGGTGAACGTATCAACCCCCACGAAACCAGCATTCGGTGTGTAACGCAACTGACCATTTTCTTCCGTGACCACGCCGTTCGCACCCTGAGTAAAGGAATCAATACTCAGCGTATCGCCATCCGGGTCAGTGTCGTTGTCCAGCACGTCGATCAGGATGGAAGCTCCCAAATCGGAAGTTGCCTCGTCACCTACAGCTATAGGTTCCCCGCCGCTACCTGCCACTGTGACGGTGACGGTTGCCGTACTGGTACCGTTTGGCCCGGTGATGGTGTAGGTAAAGGTATCATTGCCTGCGAAACCGGCATTCGGTTGATAGCTGACAAAGTTGCCACCATCAATAATGGCGACAATACCGTTGGCTGGTTGGCTGATCGCCGTAACCTTGATTGTGCCACCGCAGGCTTCGTCACCATCCAGTACATTCAACGGGGTAGCCGTAGCACCTTTTGGTACGTTGAAGGTGTCATTGTCTGCGTTGACCGTACAACCACCGCCGCCTGTTACCGTCACCGTGACCGTTGCCGTGCTGGTGTTACCTTCAGGATCCCTGATGGTGTAGCTGAAGGAATCCGTCCCTGTAAAACCGTTGTTTGGTTTATAGGTCAGGATATTGCCTTCTTGCGTCACCGAACCATTGCCCGGTGTGGTAAACGAAATAACAGTTAATGGATCACCATTCGGATCACTGTCGTTTTCCAGCACATTGATAGGAAGCGCAACCCCTTCCGTTGTGCTTCTGGTATCGTTCACAGCAACCGGCGTATAAGCACTGGCATCCGGTGCGCCGCCTGCCGTGGTCTTGTAGGTATCCACCCGTTGCTTGTGGTCAGCAACGTTATGCAGTGCCTGACGCACCCACAGTGGCGGCGTTGGCACAAGTTCCTGTTTCCAAACCACTTTCGGGTCAGACTTGCTGCTACCGCCCTGTTCTACCACCTGATCTTTGTATTCGTTCTGGTAGCAGAGATATTCAAGGTCAACACGACGGTTTTTGTGCCGTTCTGCATCGGTATTCGGGTATTTCGGGCTGCTTTCACCCAGACCTTGTGCCAGCAGTTCGTTGGCATTGAAACCGCCCTTGACCAGGAAATCCCTTACACTTTTGGCACGGCGCTCAGACAGTTTTTGGTTATACGCGGTAGAGCCAACATCACAGGTGTTGCCGCTGATGCGAATATTGCCTTCATGCCCGCACTCGCGGATTTTGCCAGCCACTGCCTGCAAGCGTTCCTGCGCTTCCGGCGTCAGCTTGGCACTGCCGACCTTGAAAAAGGTATCGGCTTCCAGTTCCATCGTGTGTTTGACCAGTTTGCGCTCAACCTTGGCGGGTGTTTTGACAGTTTCACCAGGAATTTCGGTGCGGACACGGCGATAAACCTGATTAGGCTGCCACACACCGGCTTCGCTGGCAATGTCATAGCGGTAGCCAACGCCACCACGGACTTCGGCTTTCTGTTCACCTTCCACATAGCCACCGGATTTCTTGTAAACATCCACATTGGCATTGACGCTATGCGGGGAATCCGGGAAAAACTTTTCCACACCACCAGTCAAAGTCATCTGCTTGGCTTTTTTCTCGTTGTCAGCCTGTTCCTTACCCCATTCGTAATCCAGACCGCCCTGCACACGCATTTGCTGTTCAGACAGGTAAGTACCGACACGACCGCCGACACCCCAGTCATAGGCTTTTTCATAGATAGTGTTGCCGTTGGCATCTTTCGCGCCGGTATCACGCTTGTCGGAAATACCCTTGCTCAGATGACCAGACCAGAACAGGTTTTCGTTTTCCTGACCGTAACCTGCGGTGATTTTCTTGTCTTTTTGTTCGTTTTGGTCGTAAGCACCAAAGACCTTGTTGACGTGGCTGACCTGACCGTTTTCACCGTTGGAAGTCCAGTGGTAGTTCAGTTTGGCTCCGGCGCCAGTGATGGTTTCCTGCCCCTTGTCACCGTCGGCTTTCGGGTTTACACCCATGTAACCCTGCCCGATGAGCGTGCTGTTTTCATTCTCGGAAAAGATATGGCTGACGTCAGCCTTGCCCTTGAGTTCGGAGTCGATACCGATACCAAGTCGGGTCTGACCACCTACGTAACCCGTGCTGACACCGGAAGTCGGGGTGGAATCATCCACAAAACCGTCACTTTCAGCCCCTAACTGGCGTGCCTGCTGCATGGTATCAGGTACGGCTGCCACTGTGTCTGCTGCTGCCAGCGTCGGGCATTCGCCACGCGCCGGATTACCGCTATCGCAGGAATGTACAACCGCAGGGGCTGGTGGCTCAGCTTCAACAGTCATGGCTGCCTGGGGTTCTGCGGGAGGAAGCTGTCCGTAGGGAGCATCAATGCCGCCATCCCCTGCCAGTACGGCAGCAGAACAGCAAAGGATCGGAAGGATAGCCCACCGGGTTAACCGGATTTTTTTATTGTTCATGATTATATCTCTCTGTTATGTGCCTTGTTATTGCTATCGGGTGACACTTTCGAGGTAAATATTAGGGGCTGTCTTATCCGCACCACAAATTCCCCCGACGAACGCGCAATCTGCCTAAAAATCACCGTCATTACCACGCCAAACTGCTGTAATCATGCAGAATCCCTAGCGTTATGCCTGACGCAACGCAACCCTTTGCTTTATACTCTTGGCAATTCATGCGTACTTTAAGCCCGGTGACAGCAGCAGCCAACAGAACACAGACAAACGGTTTTCTGCCGTCCCGGTCAGTTAAACGCTTACTAGCCTGAAAAGGATAACCTGACAGTCATGTTCAAAATCATCCAGCTCATCCCGCTGTTTGGCGTCGTGCTCATCATTTACTGGTTGGCCGTCAAAATCCGTTTCTTTCCTGATCACCTGAATGATGTGGTCTTCAGGATGGGGCTGCCCTCCGGCATTACCTGGAAACCCACCTGGGGAGACTTCATGGTCTTGCTTGGCGTAATAACCCTTTACATTGAGCTGTTCAAATCCACCCGCACCTCGGAAGTCACCATTTTCGACCATCTGTTTTCGACTTTCGTGCTGATTTTTTATCTGACAGCCTGGCTAATTTATGAATGGGGTGGCAATTCTGTTTTCCTCATTCTGACAGCGATGGCCTTCCTGGATGTCATTGCAGGCTTTACCATCACCATTTCTGCCGCACGTCGTGACCTGTCGCTAGGTGGCAAATAAGCCTGACCCACAACGAAATTTTCATGTATCGCACTTTCAGAGAGGAACAACCAACCATGAACAAACTTGTCGCCAGTCTGACCGTGGTCTCAGCCATGGCAGCACCTGCGTTTGCGGAAACACCCCAGTTTCCCGACCCTAACCAGATTCCAGCAGAAGCCAAAACAGCAACGGAAACCACAACCAGCAAAAGTACAGACGGCTCCACCAATAGCACGACCACCACAACCCAGCAGTGGAGCTACAGCTACCCGGCAACAACAACGACCACCAACGCAGGAACCAGTGCCACAGCCACAACATCTGGCACTTACGTTTACCCGCAAGCGGACACGGTAAGCAAAACCGTACCCACAACTGCTGTTACCACCGGCAGTCATGCCACTACCACGGCTGTAACACCTTACGCTTATACCTACAGCTACGCCCAGCCACAAATGACCTCTGGTTGGGGCAATGTTTTCCCTTATTCTGCTTACGGCAACGGGATGCGTTACTACAACCCCAGTAGCTACTTTATGCCGGGACCGATGCTGACACCGCCGCCGCCGCCACCGATGATCATGCCAACCCTACCCAGCTTTGGCTGGTCGAACATGGGTTATAACAACGGATACAACCTGATGGGGGGGCAAAGCAACACCAGCACCGCCCAAAGTACCCAGCAGCTTAATTCCCTCAACCAGACCCTGACGACCTTGCGCCAGCAACAGACTGACCTGATGGGCAAAACCCAGGAAGCCCTTAGCGCACAGGAAAAAACCATTGCCGACCTTAAACGCCAACTGGAAGAAGCCACCAAAGGCAAAGGCGACCTCGAAGGCAAACTGACAGCCTTGCAAGGTGAACTGGCGGAAAGCGTCAAAAAGGCTGAACTTGAAAGCTGCAAGGCGGAAAAGGACGAACTAAGCGGCAAAGTTAGCGAAATGAATAATCAGGTTGGGGCTATCGCAGAAGTTTCCCAACAATTCGCCCAGTTACGTCAAAACTTCGCAGCCCTTGAAAGTGAAAAGCAACGGCTGGCAGATGAAAAACAGCAACTGGCAGCCACACTGGAAAACGAAACCAAGGATAGCGACGGGGATGGTGTTGCCGACAAAGCCGACAAATGCCCCACAACCCCGGCTGGTGCGCAAGTTGACGCTACAGGTTGTGAGCCGCCCAAAGACGGTGACAAAGATGGCGTAACCGACGATAAGGATCGTTGCCCTGTCACGGCTGCTGGCGTCAAGGTTGACGAAAACGGCTGTGACCTGCCTCCTCCCGATGGTGACAAAGACGGCGTACCAGATGAGGCTGACAAATGCCCTACCACCAAGGAAGGCGCCAAAGTCGATGGCAAAGGCTGTGACCTGCCTCCTCCCGATGGTGACAAGGACGGCGTACCAGATGAGGCTGACAAATGCCCTACCACTAAGGAAGGCACTAAAGTCGACGACAAAGGCTGTGACCTGCCTCCTCCCGATGCTGACAAAGACGGCGTGCCCGACGATACTGACAAATGCCCCACCACCAAGGAAGGCGCCAAAGTCGATGACAAAGGCTGTGACTTGCCTCCTCCCGATGCTGACAAAGACGGCGTGCCCGACGATGCCGACAAATGCCCTACCACCAAGGAAGGCGCCAAAGTCGACGACAAAGGCTGTGACTTGCCTCCTCCCGATGCCGACAAAGACGGCGTACCAGATGAGGCTGACAAATGCCCCACCACCAAGGAAGGCACTAAAGTCGACGACAAAGGCTGTGACGCCATCGCTGATGCCGACAAGGATGGCGTAGCCGACGACGCTGATCTTTGCCCTGACACGGCTGCTGCCACTGAAGTCAACCAGGTCGGCTGCGCCAAAACCGAAAACATCAACCTCAAGGGTGTCAATTTCGAGACAGGCTCTGCCGTACTGACGGCTGCTTCCCTGCCGATTCTGGATGAAGCCGCCGCCACCCTGAAAAAATACCCCGACCTGAAAATCGAGGTAGGTGGTCACACCGATAGCAGCGGCGACAAAACAGCCAATGAAAAGCTCTCCCAGTCCCGTGCTGAAGCCGTGATGAAATATCTGGCAGAAAAAGGGGCGAAAGCCGAGTTGCTCAGTGCCAAAGGCTATGGCCCCAGTGCTCCACTGGCGGACAACACCACGCCCGAAGGCAAAGCCCAAAATCGCCGGGTTGAGCTGAAAATACTGCCGTAAGAGAAAGAACCCCCTCCCTAACCCTCCCCTTATCAGGGGAGGGAACTACTACCTTGGATACCCATGCCCCGTTACGAACACCAAGCAAAAAAACGCTTCGGACAACATTTCCTGCATGACCGCAATGTCATCGACAAGATGTTGCGAGCCATCAACCTACAAACCACCGATCGGGTGGTGGAAATTGGCCCCGGCCCCGGCGCACTTACCTTTCCTTTGCTGGAAATCCTGCCACGGCTGGATGTGGTCGAAATCGACCGCGACGTGATTGCCTGGTGGCAACAACAACCGCAAGCTCAAGGCAAGCTACACATCCACGCCCAGGATGCGCTCAAGCTCGACATCCCCGGCTTGCGTGGCGAAGGTGACAGGCTACGCATCGTTGGCAACCTGCCTTACAACATATCCACCCCGCTGATTTTCCATTTCCTGCGCCATCGCCAGCACATTCGTGACATGCTGTTCATGCTGCAAAAGGAAGTGGTCGACCGCATCACCGCCGAACCTGACAGCAGCGATTACAGCCGCCTGTCGGTGATGGTGCAATATTACTGTGACACCCATTACCTGCTGAAAATCGGCCCCGGTGCTTTTAGCCCACCACCCAAGGTGGATTCAGCGGTGGTGTACCTGCAACCGTGGGCAACACCCCCGCATGTCGCCAATGACCCGGAGCATTTCGCCGATCTGGTAGCGCAAGCATTTTCGCAACGACGCAAAACCCTGCGCAATACGCTGAAAGGTATGGTGACAGCCGAACAGATGGAAAGCGTGGGGATTGACCCGCAACGCCGAGCAGAAACGCTGACGGTGGCGGATTTCGTGAATCTGGCGAATTTATAAAACCTGCCTGTTGCAAAAGGGGGGCTTTTCTTCATGCCCCCAACACCACCTCCAGAAACGCCTGCCCATACTGCGCCAGCTTGCGTTCCCCAACGCCCGTAATCCCGCGCATCTCGGTCAAGGTCTGCGGACGCTCGTTCGCCATGTGCAACAAGGTAGCATCGTGGAAAATCACATACGGCGGTACCCCCTGTTCCTGCGCCAGCCGCAGCCGCAGGTTACGCAACGCCTCGAACAGTGCTTTCGCTTCCGCCGACAGTGCCGCAAATTCGGGCTTCTCTGCTCGCTCGGCGCGGTTACGCTCCTTGCGCACCCGTTCACGCTTCTGCTCCTTGCGCAAGGACAATCCTTCCTCGCCACGCAACAACGGGCGGGCTTTGTCAGTCAGGCGCAAACCGCCGTGCCCGTCCACATCCACATTCAGGTAGCCCAGCGCAATCAGTTGGCGGAAAATATTGCGCCATTCGCTTTCCGAATGCTCCTTGCCGATGCCATAGGTGGAAAGCTGGTCGTGGCGGAACTGGCTGATGCGGAAATCACTTTTGCCCAGCAGCACGTCGATGATGTAATTGACGCCGAAACGCTGCCCGGTGCGGTACACGCAGGACAGCGCCTTTTGCGCGGCGGTGGCGGCTTCCCACACTTCCGGCGGGTGCTGGCAATTGTCGCAGTTGCCGCACGGTTCGGGGGTGGGTTCGCCGAAGTAATCCAGCAAGGCTTGGCGGCGGCAGGCGGTCATTTCGCACAGACCGAGCATGGCTTGCAGCTTGTGGTGTTCGACGCGCTTTTGCTGCTCGCTGGCGGTCGATTCCTGCATCATCTGGCGCAAGGTGATGACATCCTGCAAGCCATACGCCATCCACGCATTGGCGGGCAAGCCGTCGCGCCCGGCACGCCCGGTTTCCTGATAATAGGCTTCGATGCTTTTGGGCAGGCTCAAATGGGCGACGAAACGCACGTCCGGCTTGTCGATGCCCATGCCGAAGGCGATGGTAGCGACGATGATAATGCCGTCTTCGCGCAGGAAACGCTGCTGGTGGATGCGGCGGGTGTCCGCATCCAGCCCGGCGTGGTAGGGCAAAGCTTTACGCCCCTGTTCGGCGAGCCACGCAGCGGTGTCTTCGACTTTTTTACGCGACAGGCAATAGACGATCCCGGCATCCTGCGGGTGATTTTCTTCCAAAAAACGCCACAACTGCTGACGGGCATTTTGCCCCTGCTGGATTGTGTAATGGATATTGGGGCGGTCAAAGCTGTTGATGTAAATGTCAGCGTCTTGCAAACGCAATTGCTGAATGATTTCCTGCCGGGTACGCAGGTCGGCGGTGGCGGTCAGGGCAATGCGCGGAATACCGGGGAAACGTTCCGCCAACACCGACAATTGCTGGTATTCCGGGCGGAAATCATGCCCCCACTGCGACACGCAGTGCGCTTCGTCGATGGCGAACAGGGCAATGCCGACATTGTTGCGCACGCTGTCCAGCAAGTTGAGCATCTTGTCGGTGAGCAGGCGTTCGGGCGCGACGTACAACAGGTCGATTTGCCCCTCCAGCAGCTCGCGTTCCACCTGCAATACCGTGCCATAGTTGAGGGTGGAATTGAGGTAGGCAGCGCGGATACCGAGTTGTTGCAGGGCATCAACCTGATCCTGCATCAGCGCGATCAGGGGGGAGACGACGATGCCGACACCGGAGCGTACCAGAGAAGGAATCTGGTAGCACAACGATTTGCCGCCGCCGGTGGGCATCAGTGCGAGTACGTCTTTCCCTTCCAGCAGCGAACCGATAATGTCGCGCTGGTTGAGGCGAAAATGGCGGTAGCCGTAGACGCTGTTGAGGATGTGGTAGGCGCTTTGCATCATCAGTTATGCCGGGAACAGCCCGTGGTAGCCCACACCTTGCCGGGGTTCCGCCATCATGTCGGCTACTGTGTCACGCCATGTGGCGTAATGCGCGGTCTGCTTGTGGGCTGCGGCATCTTCCGCACTAGCATAGGCTTCATACAGCACAAAGCGGCATGGGTCATCGCTGGACTGGAGGATGTCGAAACGGCGGTTGCCCGGTTCCTGGGTGGAATTTTCGTGGTTGGCTTTGCAGGCAGTGATGAAAGCGTCGATGTGTTCAGGTTTGACGTGGACATGGACTAGGGTAACGTGCATGGCGGCTTTCCTGTTGTTATTAATAGGGGTACATTAATGCGGTTTTCCGCTCAGTACAAGCAGCAACATGACCCACATCCCCCTTGCCCTCTACATCCACATCCCCTGGTGCATCCGCAAATGCCCCTACTGCGACTTCAACTCGCACCATGCCCCCAGCGGCTTGCCGGAAAAGCAGTACATACAAGCCCTGTTGGCTGACCTTGCCAACGAACTGCCGCACATCTGGGGACGCAAACTGGAATCCATTTTCATCGGCGGCGGCACACCCAGCCTGTTCAGTGCGGAAAGCATTGACGAGCTGCTGTGCGGTATCCGCGCCCTGCTACCCTTCCGCCCCAACATTGAAGTCACGCTGGAAGCCAACCCCGGCACGTTCGAGCAGGACAAGTTCCGGGGCTTTCGTGAGGCAGGCATCAACCGCCTGTCGATGGGCATCCAGAGTTTCAACCCGCCGCATTTGCAGGCACTCGGACGGGTACACAACCGTGAGGAAGCCTTACGCGCCGCCGATATTGCCCGCAGTGCCGGTTTCGACAATTTCAACCTGGATCTGATGTTTGGCCTGCCGCAACAAACGCTGGATGAGGCGATGCAGGATTTACAGCAAGCGATGGCCTTATATCCCACCCACCTGTCGTGGTATCAACTGACGCTGGAACCGAATACCCTGTTTTACAAATCCCCGCCCCCTTTGCCGGATGAAGATTTGGTGGCTGATATTCAGCTAAACGGGCAACAATTCATCAAGAATTCATGCTATTCTCAATACGAAGTTTCCGCCTATGCCAGACCGGGATTAGAGTGCAGGCATAACCGGAACTACTGGGAATTTGGTGATTACGTGGCTATCGGTGCTGGCGCACACGGCAAACTAACCCATCCTGCACAAGCCCGCATTATCCGCTATCACAAATACCGGCAACCCGCAGAGTACATGCAACAAGCCATGCAAGGCTCAGCCCGCAGCGGAGAGCAAACGCTTACACCTGCCGATCTGGGTTTTGAATTCATGCTGAATGCCTTGCGTCTGCGGGAAGGCTTTAGCCCCAGCCTGTTTACCGAACGTACCGGTCTGCCATTCCAGCATCTCAAGGCGGGGCTGGATCAGGCTGTGCAGCGCGGTCTGCTGGATTTCAGCGGCGAACTTATCCGCCCGACAGATACCGGCTGGCAGTTCCTGAATACGGTTATTCAACTGTTTCTGGAGGATTGATCATGTCGCAGGTTCTAACCCACACCAACATCACCTGCCCTTACTGCTACTCTGATTTCAGCACTGAAATCGACATTACCGCTGGCAGTCAGGATTATTACGAAGACTGCCATGTGTGCTGCAACCCTGTGCAGCTTTTCATTCACATTGATACTGATGGCGAAATCACCGGCATCGACGTGACACCGGGAAATGAATAATCCAAGCGTTTAGCGGAACACATCCTGCGTAAAATTGTTGTACCAGCTATACGCATAGCTGGCATCAAACAGACGATCCTGGGCAGTCGCCGTGGCGGAAGACACGCCACCACTGCCTGGAATATTTTCCACCAGTTTGCCATCGTCCGACAGGCGATACACCCCAACCACCGAAATCGCGTAATCCTTGCCGACCAGACTGTAACAACCGTTGGAGAATGACGGGCTTTCCACCTCCAGCCCATTCAGCAGTGCATGGATGGCAGCCGCACACACCTTGCCCTCGGAATTGGCAGCAAAACCGGATTTGGGCAAGGAATCCGCCATACACGCATCACCGATCACATGCACCTTGGGATGGCGGGTGGATTCAAAGGTCAGCTTGTTGACCGGACACCAGCCGGTGCTATCCACCAGATCGGCATCAAACGCCAGCTTGCCCGCCTTTTGCGGTGGGATCACGTTCAGCACAGCACCTTGTACCCGGTCGCCGAACTGGGTAATCGCGGTTTTAGCAGCGACATCCACTTCCACCACACCAGCGGCTTTATCAGATGACCACCATTCAATCAGGGCATTACTGCTCTTGTAGCCGTACAGTTCCGTCCACGCCTGTTCAAACAGTGCCTGTTTGGTAAAGCTGGGTTTTGGGTCAAGGATGATGACCTTGGAATTCGGCTTGTGCTGTTTCAGGTAGTAAGCAATCTGGCTGGCACGCTCATACGGTGCGGGCGGGCAACGGTACGGGTTGGGCGGCGCGGCAATCACCACTGTACCCCCGTTAGGCATGGCGTGTAACTGGTCACGCAACACCAGCGTTTGCGGCCCGGCTTTCCACGCATGGGGAACCGTTGCAGTCGCCGCGTCACTATACCCGGCAATCTGCTCGTAGCGGAAATCAATCCCCGGTGACACCACACAGCGATCATACGGGTAGCTGATGCCACCTTTGGTGATGACCAGTTGCCCGGCGTAATCAATCCCGGTGACTTCATCGGTGACGATTTTCACGCCGTGGGCTTTCAGACCATCGTAATTGAATTGCAGCGACTCAAGGGTTCGATCCCCACTCAGCACCTCGTTGCTCATGTAGCAGGTGGTATAAATCGCGTTCTTTTCGATCAGGGTCACGTCCAGCGTGTTGTCGAGGCGGCGCAGGTATTTGGCGACGGTTGCCCCGCCGGTTCCCCCGCCAATCACTACCACACGCTGTCCGGCAGCTCCGACGATTGCCGGGAAACCAAAGGCGCTGGCTGCCGTACCCGCCAACAGCGTTTTCAGGAATGTTCTGCGCTGGCTATTATGCGTTTCCATCATGGTCTGCCCCTCCTAACCGATCAAACCGGGCAGCGGCCCTGGGTTGCTGTCTTGATTGCCGAAACTGTTGATGTTCAGCCCCATGAACTGGGCGATGGACACCAGAATCTTGTTGTGTGGCGTACCACTGAACTTGAGGCTACGCCCACCGCTAATGCCTGCGGCATGACCACCCGCCAGGATGAAAGGCATGTCACCGTGGTTGTGCCAGCCACCGTGTGCCAAATCGCTGCCAACAAAGATCATGGTGTTGTCCAGCAAGGTACCATTGCCTTCCGGCACGCTGGCAAGCTGGGCAATCAGCCGCGCCAGATGTTCGGTATACCATGCCTTGATCTTGATGAAATCTTCCCCGCCCGCATGGGATGCACCGTGGCAAGTCATGCCACTGCCTGATTCCGGGATCAAGTTTTCATTTACCCCTTGCGACCATTTCAGAGTGACGACGCGGGTCAGGTCGCAAGCGAGTGCATGGACAGCAACGTCCCGCTGCAAATCGCCGATGACACCCATCTTGTAAGGATCACGGTATTCCGCCCCCTGCCAGTAGCTTTTCTTCGGGTCAACCGTAAAGCCGGTCGGGTTGAAATTCCACGCTGCACACGCCCCAGCATTGGCATTCAGGCGCTGCTCCAGTTCGCGGATGGATTCGGTATGGGTATCCAGCTTGGTTTTTTCGATCGTGCCCAACTTGCTGCGCAAGGCATTCAGTTCAGCCAGCGAGGCATCCAGCACACTCAAACGGCGCTGGGCGATGAAATTGCTTTGCGCATTCGTACCGAACAGCGATTCAAACGCCGCCAGCGGGTTGGGTTCCGGCAATACCTGCACCCCGCTGTAATCGTAGGTAATCGCGGTCACGCCCCAAGTCGGCACGATAGTGAGATTCAGGTGCGGGCGCACGGTCTGGCTTTTGAAGGCTTGAGCCAGATGGTAATCCAGCGACACCGCTTTGTCGGATGACATCCCCGCCGCCCCGGTCAGCAGTTTCAGCGTACCGCCCTCGTGGGTGGAGCCGGAGCCTTTCATGTCGACCCCACTGAGGAACACACAGTGCTGGCGTACCCGTTCCAACGGTGCGGTCATGGCGGGCAGGGTAAAGCTGTTGCCCGTACCAATGGCGTGCCAGTTTTCCGGGCGCATCCCGTCAGGGTAGAACACGAAAATGGCGCGGCGTGGCGGCTCACCCGCATACGCCATACTGGCAAACGGCAGGGTGGCAGCACCGAGACCAGCGGCTGCGACCCATTTCATGAAATTGCGGCGATCCTGATTGATGTTCATGTCACGTTCCCCTTATTGCGCCCGACGCACGGTAAAGTTGGGTGCATTGACAATGCTGATCAACATGGTTTGCAGGTTGTAGCCGTTGTCCTTGTAGCTTTGCAGGTAGCTGTCCAGTGCACACTTGTCGGCATCCGATTCCAGCCGCCCGGTGGTGTAGCGGTAGTATTGCCGTGCCACACATTGCGCTGCGGTCGGGCTGTCTGCCGTCAACGCGCTCAGGTGGTTGAGGTCGCTGAACGTCAATGCTTCGTCTGGCGAGTAGGTTTCCATACCGCGCAGGATGGCACTGGCACTGATCGGGTTGCCATTTTCCGCGCTGCGGAACTGGCCTGCACCGTCGTAGTTCTCAAAGCCAAAGCCGGGGCCATCCAGATACTGGTGGCAGCTATAGCAGCTTGGGAACGCATTACTATGGAAATCAAAGCGTTGTCGCGTAGTCATGTTCGGGTCAGGGTCAGGCGGCTGCACCAGCCCGAAGTTGGCAGGCTCCGGCAATTCATGGCACAACACCCGCTCGAAGTAGAAGCGCCCACGCTTGAACGGATGCGACTCGTTGCTGTTGGAATAACGTGCCAGCACTGAACCCAGTGTCAGCAAGCCAGTGCGAGTGCCGTTAGTGACCGGCGTTTTCTCAAACGCACTGCCGCTTGGCCCGCTAAGGTGATAGAAATCCGCCAGCGTTTTATTGGCAATCACGTAATCCGCCGTATACAGCTCACGGAAAGTCTGGGTGGAATCAAACGTCACGTAGTTGAAGAAATTGATCAACTCCTGCGACAGTGCCGCTTTCACCTCATTGGTATACGCCGGATACACGCTGGCATCCTTGGCTGGCAAGGTGTACGGGCTACCTTTCAGCAACCATTGCCCGACGAAGTTCCCGACCTGTTGACGGCTACGTGATGCCGCCAGCAGACGTGATGCTTGAGCAATCCGCTGTGCCGGAGTATCCAGCGCATTCTGGTCAGCAGCCTGGAATAACGTGTCATCCGGCATCGAACCCCAGAACAGGTAAGACAAACTGCTGGCAACCTCATACGGGGTCAGCTTGTACGTACCATCCGCCTGCAATTCACCCAGCTCGGAACGGTACAGGAAGTTGGGTGACACCAGCATCATCATCACGGTTTTTTCCACCGCATCGCGGAACGCCACGCCACTGAAGTTGGTAGCAAACTTGTCCACTTCTACCGTGCTCAACGGGCGACGGAATGCACGTTTACCAAAACTCTGGATAAACTGGCGACCACACGCCAGATCCTGTTGGCTGCACGGCATGATCTTGCCCCAGCTATCCTGCACCGCTTGCGCAGCCACCTTTTCTGCCTGGGTCAGATAAGCATCCATCCGCAGGCTGGACACCTGATTCTGTTCACTGTTGTTGTCGAAACCGCCTACCGTGTTTTCATCCGGCAGGCTGTTTACCAGATTCAGGCTCAGGCCGAACAGGTCATTGACAGTGTTCTGGTATTCCAGACGGGTTAGCAGGCGCAGGCTGCGGATTCCGGCAGGTGGTGTAGTGGTACAAGCCTGCGCACCGCCGCCGCCACCATTTCCGGCATTCGGAACCAATACGTCAATAATGTAGGAGGCCACTCCCGAAGCACACCCACCACTGCAAGACCCCGGATTACCCGGCGGCATGGTATCGTGAATGATCCCAGTCAGGCGTGTCAGGTCAGCCGCCGTGTATTTGGTCAGGTCAACCTTGGTGAAACCGCCCTTGCCATCCGCGCCATGGCAGCTTGCACAACCCTGACGCTGGTACTGGGTTTGCCCGTATTGCAGCACCGTTTGCAATGCAACACTCACCACCGTACTCACGGCACTGCCTTTGGCGTTGAAAGCACTGATGCGGTAATCGTAACCAAGCCCCATCGCCACCGTGCTATCGACATGGGTTTGGGTGTTGCTACCCACCTCTGCCAACGTCACCCACGCGGTGTCATTTGCCCCAGTCGCACGCCGCTCGACACGGAAACCTGTTTCGTTACTGCTGTTATCTTTCCAGCTCAGGTTAACCTTACTGTTATCCACCAAAGTGGCGGTCGTGTTACTAGGCGCAACCGGAGCGGTATCGGTTGATCCGCCACCTGAATCACCACCGCCCGAACCGCCTCCACCAGTGTCTCCTCCTGCCTTGGCAGTCGCATCTGCCGCGTAGTATTGCGCCAGAGCCAGTAACACATCATCACCAAACAGGGTTTTGATGTCTTTAAGCTGGTTAGCCATTTCGGTAGGTACATTGCTGCTACGACCTGCATGGTAATCTTCCAGCGTGGCGTGCAGGTAGGTTGACCATTGTCCGTCCAGTAGGGTTTTGGTAAAACCGGCATCGTTGCCCGTACCCGCATGGCAGAACTGGCAATTGCTTTCATGCACGGCTTTACCACGCGCTACCAACGCTGCATCCGTGGTCTGCTGGTTGGCCTTGTAAGGCAGTTTGGAAAGGTAATCCGCCATGCGCTCGATTTGCGTATCGGTATAGCCCTTGGCAATGCGGCTCATCACGCTGGAAGCACGCTCACCCGTGCGGTAAGCCTTCATGGTACGGAGCAAGTAATCCTTGTTCAGGCCAGCGATGGAAGGTGTGCCGGGGCCAGAACTGTAGCCATCCGTACCGTGGCAGGAAGCGCAGTTGTTGACCAGCATGGCGGCGCGGATGTCGTTGCGATCCTGGCGTTTGACAGTGGCACTATAAGCATAAGCCGACGCCCCGGAAACATTGACTGCTTTTACACGGTATTCGTAACTGCTGGCAACAGCCAGGGTTTTATCTTGATAGGCAATGGTATTCGCTGCCAATGTTGCCAATACCGCCCAACTGCCTGCGTCAACCCGACGCTCCAAGACAATATTGTCCTCCTCAGCACTGGTATCCACCCACGACAGGTCAGCATAACTGTTACCCACCAACGTTGCTTGCAACTGCTCCGGGGCTTTGGGCGGCAACACCAATTTATCCGCCTGACCACTGCACCGTTTACCATTTACCGCCACATCAATCGGTGCAAGATTCAGCCCGGTGTGGGAAGCATTAAAACCGAACGAAATGCTGTCGTTGTAGGGGCCAATGACTTTATTGAACTCCATGTTCCCCACTGTCACTTTGTCACCTGCCTGACTGAACTGCCCATTCCAGCCACCCGTAACCTTCTGCCCAGTCGGCATTGTCCATGTCGCCTGCCAACCGTTCCAAGGCGCACCCGTATTCTTGATGTCAACCGTTCCAGTGAAACCATTATCCCACTGGGTTTGAATCTGGTATTTGACGTTACAAGATGGTGGCGGTGGCGGTGGCGGGTCCACCTGCCCGGCACACTTAACGCCGTTCAGGGAAATATTACCAGGGATATTGTTCAAACCAAGGTGAGCACCATTAAACCCAAACTGGATTAGCCCGCCCTTGGCGATATTCTTGTTCCAGTCAACTGGCCTGACCGAAACAGCACTCCCAGACTGCTGGTATTGCCCATTCCACATACCCGTTACGGTTTGCCCATTTGGCATATTCCACGCAACTGTCCAATTTTCGACCGCATCGCCCGTATTTTTCACCATCACGTCAGCCGTAAACCCCACCGCCCAAACAGTAGGCACAGCATACAGCACTTCGCAAGCAACAACAGGGGGCTGAGGTGGCAAGGCATTACCCTCACACAACACCCCATTGACCGATATATTGGTAGGAATATTGTTAATTCCACTATGGGAAGCATTGAAACCGAACTGGGTGGAAGCACCTTTAGCAACAGTACCATTCCAGCTTGCATTTTTGACGGTAACGGCTGCACTGTTTTGGGTATAGCTCCCGTTCCACAGCCCTGTGATTTTTTGCCCGCTCAGCATATCCCACTTGACTGTCCAGTTTGACCACGGGTCTCCGGTATTGGTGATATTGACGTTGGTGGTAAAACCATTATTCCACTGCGTGGAAACGGTGTAGTTGACCTTACAACTGTTAGCTGCCCACGAAGCGGGACTGAAAAACCACAACATAAGCCCGGTCAGAACATATAAAAAACACTTATATTTATGATAGGCAGACAGCCCGCTCCTTCCAACCGATTGAATCTGGTTTTTCATTATGGCTTCCTCGCAAGAAAACTACTCAGTAGTCAGGAAGACTAGTACATTAATTTTACATATACAAGAATAAAATCATAAGCATTATTGATGATAATGCATTTAGTTATCGTTGCCAACGCCGCTCCCGCTCGGCAATCCGCATCAGCGGGTAATACAACACCCACCCGGCAAACAACGCCAGCCAGCCCGACCACATCACGTCCGACAGGAAATGCCCCCCTGCCGCCATGCGCGTCAGCCCAATCAGGCAACCGAATACCAGCGTTGCTGTCAATGCCAGTTTTGCCCAACCCGGCTTGTGCCGCCGCAACAAAAACCAGAAAGCAATGAAAGCAAACCCCACCGAACTGTGCCCGCTAGGAAACGAACGCCCTTCCCCGTTTGCCACGTAATACAACGGCGGAGTATAAGTCGCCGTGCCCCCCAGTTGTTCCACCTGTACCGGGCGTGCCCTGCCCCAGTGATCCTTGAACAAGGCATTGACCAGCAAACCCGGCCCCAGCAAAAACACAAACAGCACATAAGCCGCATACAAACGCCCACGATACCAACGTCGCAACAATGTACTAGCCAGTATCAGCAACAGGCTAGCAATCAGTACCACACCTGCCACATACGGCACGCCATCGTAAAACACCGCTTTCCACAGCGGAAAATCATCCAGCAACCACCCTGCCTGCGGCTCGTAAAACCCCGCTGCCACCGTCAAATCCCAGCCGGAAAACCAGAATACCACCGTAGATGCTGCCACCAAATTGAGCCACAACCACGCTTGCGGGTGCTGTTTCCAAAACATTTTCCACCATTGCATCATTTGCCCACCCCCTTGAAACCACGCAGCAGGTACACCTGATAATCCAGCCGGTATTTGGCGTGAATCGTTGCGTGCAAACCGCCCACAGACTGTGTGTTGGCAAAATGAACGACCATATCCGCAGGCAAGCCACCCGGTGTAACGAACAGAAAATCCTTGCCGATTTTGTCGTCCAGCCGCGTCACCAGATCGTAGTGATGGCGCAACAACTGACCCGGATTCCAGCTTGTGCCACGCAAGCCTTCCGGCTGCACGTAGTAAGCAAATTCGCTCAGGATATTGCGGTCGCTTGCCAGCAGAATGGCATCAGGGTACTGGCGTTGGATGGCATGAAACTGCTCCCCCACCTGCTGCCAGCCCTTGAGACGCTTGTGCAGGTCAGTATCAAGCCACTGGTTCAAAGGCGCAGGGTGATAAACCAGCAACCCCAGCAACACATTCAACAGTAATGCCAACGCAAACCAGCGCCCACGCCCCTGCAACCAAACCACCACCAGCAGGGTTGCCGCCACATAGGTAGGGGCTGCCCAGTTGGCATTCGCATACCCCAGCAGCGCTTGCAGGCTGATCACCAGCAAAAACGGTAAGGCAAAACTCAGTAACAACACCTTGTGTGGCCCACGCCAGGCAAAGGCTGCCCACACAAACAGCGGAAACAACAGCAAGCCAAAGACCCCGAACTGCCCCCCCAGAAAATCCGCCAGCCCATCCCAATGCAGACCGGAACCAATCTCGGCAATTTCTGCCGTATGCTGGAAGGTAGGGAAATCGTGCTGCCAGTTCCACCACAGGTTTGGCGCAAAAATCAGCGCAGCCAGCAACACCGCCACCCATGCCCGCACATTGCGCAACAAGTCCAACCGCTGAGCAAACAACGCATACAACAACGCGGATACGAAAAAGATTCCCATCGTATACTTGCTCAGCATTCCCACCCCAATCGCCAGCCCCAGCAACAGCCAGTCGCCCCAGGCATTGCTTGCCAACACCCGCACGAATGCATACAACGCCAGTGTCCAGCAGAAAAACAGCGCAACATCCGTGGAAATCAGGGTGGAAGACAAACTCACCGCAGGCAGGGTCAGAAACAGTACAGCAGCCATCAGCGCCGTGGTAGCCCCAAACAGCCGCCGTGCCAGCAGAAACAATACCAGCGTACTCAGCGGGTAAAACAGCAGGCTACCGGAACGCACGCAAAATTCGCTGTCACCACAAACCGAAGTAGTAGCGGCGATAATGGCGGCAATCACAGGCGGCTTGGAGTAATAGCCCCAGTCCAGATGCTGTGCCCAGTACCAGTATTGTGCCTCATCCACAAACAGGTTCAGGCCACTGCTCGCCACCATCCACGCCCGATAAAGCGTCACCAGCAGAATCAACAGAATGAGCAGCCCCAGCTCACCTTTTAACATTTTAAACATTGTTGTTGTCTTTTAATGGAATCAGCCAGCCAATCAACCCGCCAAGCAGCGAGGAACCAAGAATAAACAAATGCACATTCACCGCACCGATGGTTGCCGCCTGCGCATTGACCACTGGCAACAGAGCAGTCACCATGCCGCCTTCATACGTACCGAAACCACCTGGCGCATGTACTGGCAACACACTGGTCAACTCGCCTGCCACCACACTGGTCAGCAGCATGTTCCAGCTCACATCCGGCAGGAATTGCCCCAGCAACCACGCCAGCGTTACCAGTTTCACCAGCCAGTTCGCCCAGGTCATGAGCCAACTGCGCCAGAACGCCCCCCAGCCATCAGGCAGACCATACATGGCTTTTTGCGCCAGTTCGCTGAGTTTGCCGTCCTTGCCTGCAAATGCCACTTCGATACGGTTGCGCAATACATACACAAGCACCGGCAACACCATCCATACCAGCATGATCGGCACTGCCAGTCGTTTCAATGGCGTCACGACCAGCAAAGGATAAAGGGCGAAACTCAGCACCGTATGCAAATCCAGCACCCGGAACCACACCAGCGCAGAGACCGAATGCGCATACCCCACCCCGAAATAGCGTTTCATCAACACGGGAAAACTGACCTCACCCGCACGGGCAGGCAGCAGGTTGTTGAGAACATTATGGATCAGCATCAGCCGCCAGGTTTGCAGCCACTGCCCGGTGAGGAATTGCGGGAAATAATCGTACATGCGCCACGCCCGCAATGCGTAGCTAAGTACCAGCAAGGCTAGCGCTACCAGCCCTTGTGTCCAACTGAATGCCAGCCACGGCTCCAGCACCGTTTGCCAGCCAAGCCAGTATTCGACACCAATCACAAACAGAATCAGGATCAACCATGACAACACCAGCTTCCAGCGTTGCCCGGATTTGTTTTGTTCCTCAGCCATCTCGATACCTGCCATCCAAGACAATATTGCGCTGCATTGTAGCCGAATGCCGGTGCTATTGCGCCATTCACCGCCTGCTGGGCGATTTAACCCGTTAAACCAGCCAATCAGCCAACCACAAGCGCAGACGCAAGCCCCAACCCGAAGTCAAACCCACTTCGCGGAAGCGGATTGTCCCCTCTTCATCCAGCACATAACTGGTTGGTACGCCACGGATGCCATATTTGGCAGACAAATCACCACTTTCGTCCACCAGCGTGACCCAGTGGGCAATGCCTTTGCGTTCCATGTAACGCGCCACCTCTTCCTCACCCCCTGATTGGAAGGCAATGGTGAGGACTGGCCAGTCCTCACTGATGGCGGAAATGCTGCCCTGTTCCATTTCACACATGGGACACCAACTCGCCCAGAAATGCAGCAGCACTGGCTTGCCCCGGTAACTATCAAGACGGATGGTTTCGCCGCTGAGAGCAGCATGTTCAAAATCGGGGGCTTCTCCATCCAGCATCCCGCGCTGCTGCCAGGTACGTACCGCGAAGATAATGGCTATGATGATAAGAGCTTCGAGTAACCAGCGTAGCCAGCGTCGTTTTCTGGCTTGCCCTTTGTTCCCCAATGTATTTGATTCCATTGCAATCCATTATTGTTTAGCCTGAGTGCAGGCATTGTAGCACATCCCACAATCTTGCCACCGCCATCAAGCAATTCCTCACTTTTTATCGAATGCCATTTGTCAGAAGAAAGTTCATTCCTGACAAACGCGCCCGTTATAATGACGAAGAGTAAATAATAAATCTCAAAATAAAAATCTCCGAAAAATACTGACTTATAACAATTATCAGGGGACTTCCACTCATGCACCTGCTTAAATCCCGCACAGTCCTGCAAGCACCTTTACTTTGTTTATCCTTGATGTTGCTCGCCTCACCTGCCACTTATGCCGATAACAATTGCGAAGGCTATGTAGCGGCAGGAGGACGTGAATACTGGGTTGCCATCCCCAGACAGAGCGGTAACGGTGATCCCATCATCCACCTCAATCTGGTCGGCAAAGCAGGAACCACAGGGACTATCAGCATCGCTGACAACAGCTTTGCTGCGATCAGCTTCACCATTCCTGCGGGTGGGTTCTATGAAACTACCATCGCGGCTACCAGTCAGGTTTCTGGCAACCAGGTCACTCTCAATAAAGGATTGCATATTACCAGCAACGATGACGTGCTGACCTATATCATCAGCGAACAACAATATACAACGGATGGATTCCTAGCTTATCCTACCGTTGGTTTGGGAAAAGACTATTACGTTATCAGTTACAACGGTTTGTATAGTGGCAGTTGGAACTATCCATCCCAGGCGGCTATTGTTGCCAGCCAGGATAACACCGCCATTACCGTAACACGCCCAGGTGGTTCACCTGAAAATGTGACCATCAACAAAGGGCAGGTTTATTCCATTTTTCATCCTTCAGGCGGTGACCTGACAGGCACTCGGGTTCAAAGCGACAAACCGGTGGCCGTCATGGGCAGTGTTGACTGCGCTAACGTACCTACTGGAACAGGTACATGCGATCATCTGGTCGAACAAATGCTGGCAACACCCGACTGGGATGTGGAATACGTTGTGCCACCACTGGCAGCAGACGGGCAAATGACCCGTGTAATCGCAGCGGAAGACAATACCCAGGTTTTCAAAAACGGGACACTGGTTGCCACTTTGAATGCAGGCCAATACTGGACGGGTTCGGCAATTGCCAATCCCACCCAGGTTGAGCATTACACGACCAATGGAAAAAAAATCCAGGTTGCACAATACTCCACAGGCAACCAGATCAACGGCGCTACCGGCCCCGGTTTTGACCCGTCATTTGGCATGGTTCCTTCCCGTGCCATGTGGCTTAAAAAACACATTTTCAAAGCACAACCCAATTTCAGCAACAATCTCCTGATCGTTTCCCCCACGACGGATACCGCCAACCTCACTATCAATGGCGCAGCACCATCCAGTCCCCCAACCTGGTCTGCCATTGCAGGAACCGATTTATCCTGGACACAAATCACTTTGGCCGCAGGGCAAGTCTATACCGTTGAAAATACGACCCCTATTGGCTTGACAGTTTTTGGCGGAAAAGTAGATGAATCCTATTTGCTACCTGGCAACATGAGCCTGGGCGACCTGGATGGAGATGGTATCCGTAATATTCAGGACTGTGACGCCGACGGGGATGGTATTTACAACTCGGTAGAAGTATCCAAAGCCCTGTCCGGCACTAACGGCGACTCCGATGGTGACGGGCTGGTCGATGAGCTGGATCTGGATAATGATGGTGACGGCATTCCCACCAATATCGAAGCGCAAACGACCGCTGGCTATGTTCCGCCATTACTCCAGTTCTATTCAAACGGTCTGGATAAAGCCTATAACGTCGATACCGGCATCATCCCGGTAGATACGGACAGCGACACCATCGCAGACTATTTGGATCAAGACTCCGACAATGGTGGAACCAGTGACCTGATTGAAGCAGGCATTACCTTAAACGGTACAGATGCCGACCGGGACGGCCTGGACGATGCCATCGACACCAATGATTTGGCAATGGGGCCTGCCAATGCGGGTATTACCGACCTGCTGGCAACCTACCCCAATAGTGGCGCAGAAGTTTTCTGGCGTATTCTCGGCAACCACGCACCAACCATCAGTAACGGCAACGGGGGCAACACCCATGCCGTCAACTTCACCAGCACCAGCACCTCATCTGTACAGGATTACAATGCCACCGACCCTGATGGTGAAACTGAAAATGGAGGTGGTCTGACCTGGAGCATTACAGGCGGGGCAGATGCCGCACTGTTCACTATCAACAGCAGTACCGGGGAACTGAAATTCCTTTCCCCCCCCAATATCAGCAGCCCACAAGACAATGGGGCAAACAATCAATATGACGTAATCATACAGGTCAAGGATGCAACCGGTGAAATTGATACACAAATCCTGAGCGTTACAATCGTCCCCAACAGTGCTCCGACCATCAGCTCAGCCAATAGTGTCAATATTCCTGAAAACACCACGGCAGTCCTCAATGTTGAAAGTAGTGACGATAACAGCAGTGAAGGTAGTGGTCTGACCTATGCTTTCACTGCCAGTGCCAGCAACAGCCCGGATGAAGGCAAGTTCAACCTGAATACAGCAACCGGTGAAATTACCTTCAAAGCCGCCCCCGACTATGAATTACCCGGCGATGCCAATACCGACAATGCCTACAAGGTAGAAATCAAGGCTTGCGACAGCCTCTCCGCCTGCACGACACAGATCATTACTGTCAATGTCACCAACGTGGATGATACTCCGCCAGTTCTTGCCATCAGCACGGTCGCAACAGATGACATAGTGAATGCCAGCGAATCCCAGGCAAATCTGGCTATCAATGGCACAACAGATGCTGAAAACGGTCAAACAGTCACCGTCAAACTCAACGGCAAAACCTATACTGGCACGGTCAATAATGGTTCGTGGACAGTGACCGTTCCAGCCGCTGATGCAGATGCCCTCCCCGAAGGCGCTCTGCAAATAACCGCCGATGTCCAAGACGCTGCGGGTAATGCAGCCACCCAAGCAACGCGCAATATCAGCGTAGATACCATTGTCCCTGCCATTACAGGAAATGATGTCGCCAAAACCAGCGATACCACACCTGACCTGAGTGGTACAACTGATGTTCCCAATGGTACAGCCATCACGGTACTTGATGCGGGTGGCGGTACTATCTGCGCTACCACAGCCAATAACGGTACATGGGCTTGTACACCCGGAAGCAATCTGGCTGCCGGTAGCCACATACTGACCGTGCGCACAAATGATAGTGCCGGAAATACAGGCAGTGATGATTTCACTGTTGCCATCAATGCCTTGCCTGTTATCAGCAGCAATGGAGGGGGCGCAACAGCCACCCTGCAAATGCCGGAAAAAACCACCCGTGTAACGGATGTTGACGCCAGTGATGCAGATGCTGGCGATCAACTTGCTTACAGCATCACAGGCGGCGCAGATGCAGCCCTTTTCCAGATTGACAGTACCACTGGCGTTCTTGTATTCAAAGCGGCTCCTGTATACGTCAACGGAGGGGACAACACCTATGAAATCACCGTCAAGGTAGATGACGGTAATGGTGGCAGTGATACCCAGACACTGACTGTTGAGGTATTGAAAGATACTGACCTTGACGGCGTAGCAGATATTAATGATGCTGACCTTGACGGTGATGGTATCCCCAACACGACCGAGGGGACTACCGACACGGATGGTGACGGCATCCAGAACCAGTGGGATTTGGACTCTGACGGTGATGGCATCCCTGACAATATCGAAGCGCAAACCACCACTGGCTTCAAAGCGCCTTCCGGTGTGGATGCCAACAAGGATGGTATTGATGACGCCTATGGAACAGGGCTGGTTCCAGTGGATACAGAAAATGACGGCAAGAAAGACTACCTCGACACCGATTCTGAAAATACCGGTGGCGATGACAATACCGAATCCGATGTACCCGTGCTATCTGGCGTGGATGCAGACAAGGATGGCCTGGATGACACCATTGACACCGATGACACCGGCTTCGGCCCGGCCAATGCAGGCATTACTGACCCATTGGCGACTTATCCGAAAACCGGCACGGAGGTGAACTGGCGTGTACCCAATACCCCGCCCGTGTTTACTTCACCCACCGCTGCCACTTTCAATGAAAACAGCACTGCCGTTGTGCAAAACGTGGAAGTGACTGACGACAAGAACAGCGAAGCTGCCTCTGGCATCGGTTACAGTATTGTCGGCTCTGATGACGATGCCCGCTTTACCATTGACGCCAAAACCGGCGACATCAAGTTCAAGCTGACACCAGACTACGAAAACCCCGCCGACAAGAACAAGGACAACGCCTACATCCTGACCGTGAAAGCGTGTGACATGGAAGGCGGCTGTAGCCAACAGACCATCACCATCAACCTGATTGATGTGGATGAAGACAATGACAACGACGGCCTGATGGATTCCAAGGAAGCCGAACTCGGCACTGACCGCTGGAACCCAGACACGGATGGTGACGGCCTCAAGGACGGTGAGGAAGTGAATACCCTGAAAACTGACCCACTCAAAGCTGACACCGATGGCGATGGCCTGAGTGACGGTGATGAAGTGTTGAAATCCAAAACCGACCCGCTCAAGGCTGACACCGATGGCGACGGCGTGAACGATGGCGCGGAAGTGGGCGCAGACCCTGCCACCCCGGTTGACAGCGATGCTGACGGTACAGCGGATGCGTTCGACACCGACGATGACAACGACGGCATCCTGACCAAGGATGAAGCACCAGATGCTAATGGTGATTTGAACCCGGATGATGCCCGTAACACCGACGGCGACCTATTGCCCGATTACCTCGACAACGAAGACGACGGTGACGGTGTATTGACGAAGTACGAAGACCCAGCAGGCAAGCGTGATACCGACAAGGATGGCATCCTGGATTATCTGGATGACGATGACGATAACGACGGCTTGCTGACTGAGTATGAGCAGGCTGACCCGAACAAGGACGGCAACCCGGCTGACCAGCGTGACACCGACAAGGATGGCGTTGCCGACTGGCTGGACACCGACGATGACGGTGACGGCGTACTGACAAAACATGAAATGGCGGACAAGGACGGTAACGGCAACCCGACCGATGCCACCGATACCGATGGTGACGGCAAGTTCAACTGGCTGGATGTGGATGACGACAATGACGGCATCCTCACCAAGTATGAGAAGCCTGATGCCAATAGTGACGGCAACCCGGCAGATGCGCAGGATACCGACATCGACAGCAAACCGGATTATCTTGATACCGATGACGATGGTGACAGCAAGCTAACCAAGGATGAAAAAGCCGACAAGAATGCTGATGGCAACCCGGTGGATGCATATGACGCAGATGCTGATGGCATCCCCAGCTACCTTGACCCCAGCGAAGTGCCCACTGTTGTTCTGCATATCCGTGGCTTCCTGCAAGGAGCTTACAGCACCTCAGACCAACTGATGCGTGACGACCTGCGCAAACTGAACCTGATTCCATCTGCCCAGCCGTATACCGATGTCAATACATCCCTGGGTTATACAGGGACGGAAGTACTTGCTCCTTCCGTGCTGGCAGTCACTGGCTCAGATGCCCCGGTAGATTGGGTAGTGGTTGAAATACGCGACAAAACCACCCCCAAAACGGTGGTAGCACGTGCTGCGGCCCTGTTGCAACGTGACGGTGATGTAGCGGATCCATTGACCAACGAAGCCAAGCTGCGCATCCCCAACGTGACAGAAGGTCAATACTACCTCAGCCTGCGCCATCGCAACCATCTGGGTGTCACCACCAAAGATGCCATGCTGCTGTCACCCACACTCACTGTGGCTGACTTTACCTTGCCCAGCCAAACGGTCATGGGTTCCAACGCCAGGTTGGGCAATGGCACGGTATCTCTCATGTGGGCTGGCGAAGCCAACAACAGTGACAGCGTTATTGCCAATGGCCCCGGCAACGATACCAATGTGGTATTGGGCACAGTGCTCATGCACCCAACCAACCTGCTGGTCAACAGCAACTTCCGCCTGAGCGGGTACTTTGCTACCGACCTGAATCTGGATGGCACTACCCTCTACGCAGGCCCCGGTAACGACATCAACCTGTTACTGGGCAATGTGTTGCTGCATCCGGCTAACAGCCTGATGGCAGCCAACTACATTGTTAATGGTTCTGTTCCCAAATAAACCACACGGTTGCGAAAGCACTGACGGCTTGTATCGCAAGGTACAAGCCGTTGCTGCATTCACGCCAGGCAATCCCATTCGTCAGCTTTAATTGCCGCTTAGCCTATTTTTATGGATCATTTCTGCTGGCCTATGTCACGCAATTAATCATAATTTTAAAACCACTGATAACAAATATACTGGACACAGGGGGTCACAATGACGGGTTCAACCGGACGATGGTTGTTACAAAACCGTAGCATATTCATCGTGTCAATGATTTTCTCAACTGCCTTATCATTAGTACCTGCATATTCCCATGCAGCCGATGAAGATTTAAACAAAACAGGCATAGTCTCCAGCAAAGCCCCGGATGGCAGTTCCAGCACAATGGACTGGATTGTGACCCACAGTAACAACCGCGCTGGCATCATGGAAAACGTCATCCTGACAGACAAGCTGGAAGGTGGGCATACCATGGTTCCTGGTAGCCTGAAACTTCCCTCTGGCTGGACAGCACAATACTCAACCAATGCCGGAGTCAGCTTCAGCAGCTCCCAACCCGCTTCCGGCGTCAACGCCATGATCTTCAGCAACCCGTTTGTAGTACCCACGGGTTTGGGTAAAGGCCGCACCATGACGCTGCCCCTTTCCGGCCCGGTCAACCTGAGTGGTGGTGGTGATGGTTTTGCTCCTGGCATTCTGGACAATGGCAAAATCATGGGGATCAACCATCACCAGAGTAACCCGAACATCTGGTGTTATGATACTAGCACGGAAGCTGTTTGCACTGGCTACCCCAAAGCACCGGGTATTCCAACCGGCATGTCCCCTCTGGTCGTCAACATTGGCAACAAGTTGTACATCGGTGACGATTCTGGCAATGCGGCCTATGGTCAACTTGGGCAAATTTACTGCTGGGATGGCGAAACAGATTCATCCTGTGGTGCCAGCCCTGTTGTACAGGATAGCGGTTATGCAGGCCCCGTCGTTATCGACAACAAGATTTATGTGTTAACCAAAGGCGGTCACATCGACTGCTATGATCCTGCCAACTCCCTGCAACGCTGCCAGGGATTCACACCTGTCGCTGTAGGCGTCAATGCCCTTGATACCAATACGTGGGGCACTAATGGTTCCGATATACAGACGATTGGCAAACGTATTTATGTTGCCAATACTGCCGGGGCGATGGCTTGTTTTGATACGGCTACCAATGCCAAATGTGCTGACTGGGCGGTCAACCCCATCAGCATTACCACTGGACAAACCGACGTTTTCCGTCGCATGGATGCCAATGAAAAAATGACAGGTGTCTGTATTGCCGGTTATAACACCAATGCAATCTGCTACGATCTGGATGGCTCCAACCCGGTGAGTGTACCCGTCAGCCCGGTTCATGCCAGCCAGCCCGGCCTGAACGCTGTCGCAGAGACTTATGTTGATACCCGTGTTTTCTTCCCGCAGTTCTACCCTGAAAACAGTGTCGGTTGCTGGGATTGGGCGACTAACTCGGTTTGTACCGGCAGCAGCATGTCTGGCGGGGTCTTTGGGGCAGGTGCCGCAGCTTACCCTTATGGTTTGAATACTGATGGGGCTTGTGTCTATTCGTTTGGTGACGCCGGACAATTGATTTCATGGGATCCAGAAACCGGTGCAACCCCCTGTGTCCGCTCCACCGGCAAACTGTCTGTACCCCTGGAAGAATACCGCTGTGATGGGAAAGCAGACCCAACGCTGGCGTGGGAAAAAGTGCAGTTTTTTGATACGAGCATGGCATCCGGGGAAGATTTCACCTCACTAAAAGTCAAAGTGGTCAATGCGGCTACCGGTGAAGTGCTGAAAGGCCCGGTTGAAATGATTGGTGGAACAGGCTCCCTGGACATTTCTGACATATCAGCCTCTTCCATCAAGGAACTGGAACTGCGCTCAGTGGGCAAGCCCGTGGGGAAAACCGCCTGGAATGATGGCATTGCCCCCAAAGTGGCGATGACCTTCAAATCATCCGCACCACCACAGTTTTGCTATAAGTCGAGCGTGGCTTGCGCCGTCGATACCCCAAAAATGCAAAACACGGTACGCACCAACATTACCCCTGGTTTGAGTATTGTTGAAGAAGTCTCTGCTTGTAACCCTGCCCCCATCATTTCAACAGGCAACACATTCAATGTATTTAGCAATACAACCACTGCCGTGGTTGATGTACAAAGCACGGATGATGTGGATACAGAAAAGGCTGACGGTACAGGGCTGCTATATACCCTGTCCGGTGGGGCTGACAAGGATGTGTTTACCATCAGTGCCACCGGAGAACTGGCTTTCAAGGCAGTACCTGATATAAACCATCCGTTGGATGCTGACCATAACAACATTTACAGCGTTGAAATTTCTGTTGCTGACCAACTGGGCGCAACCACCAAACAGACCATCGCTATAACAGTTGTCAAGGACACGGATGCTGATGGCGTACTGGATGGAACGGACGTAGATGCTGACAACGATGGTATTCCTGACAGTACAGAAGGCAATACCGATACGGATGCCGACGGAATCAGCGACAAGTTTGATCTCGATTCTGATAATGACGGCCTCCCTGACAATATCGAAGCACAATCTACCGCAGGGTATAAGCCCCCTTCGGGTACAGATGCCGACAATAACGGTCTGGACGATGCCTATGGAGCCGGACTGACACCGGTCAACACAGATGGCAGTGACAACCCTGACTATCTGGATACTGATTCGGACAATAACGGTTCCAATGACACACTGGAAGCAGGTGTCACCCTGCTGGTGCAAGATACTGACAAAGATGGGCTGGATGATGGCACTGACAGCAACAATGCTGCCTTTGGCCCAAGCAATGCAGGCATCACTTCTCTGCTGGCAGCCTACCCCGACAACGGCACGGAGGTGTTCTGGCGTTTGGTTAATGCCGCGCCGGTCATCCCTAATGCTGGCAGCATCGACTATGTGGAAAAAACCACTTCCCCGGTCACTGATCTGGCAGCAACTGACGACACCAACAGTGAAGGTAATGGCCTGACCTATAGCCTGACAGGTGGGGCAGATGCCAGCCAATTCAATATTGCTGCCAGCGATGGCCAGTTGACTTTCAAAACACCGCCAGTCTTTGCCACACCTACCGACGCAGATGCCAATAATGCCTATCTGGTAGAGGTTGCCGTCACGGATGCAGAAAACGTCATTACCAAAAAACTGCTGACCATTACGGTGTTACAGGATACCGATCTGGATGGTATTGGTAATAAAAACGACGCAGATATGGATAACGATGGCATCCCCAATGCCACTGAAGGCAATGCTGATGCGGATGGCGACAGCATTCCGAACCAACTTGACCTTGATGCTGACGGCGATGGCATTCCTGACAATATCGAAGCGCAAACCACTGCCGGTTTCACCGCCCCCTCCGGCGTGGATGCTGACAAAAACGGCATGGATGATGCCTACGGCACAGGACTGGTTCCGGTCAATACAGAAAGTACGGATAACCCCGATTACCTCGACACCAACAGCGACGGTACAGGCGAAAACGACACCAGGGAAGCTGGCCTCACCTTGGCGGACACAGATACCGACAAAGACGGACTGGATGACGCGGTGGATGCCAACAACAGTCAGTTTGGCCCCGTCAATGCGGGCATTGCCAGCACACTGGCGGCTTACCCGAAACTGGGTGCAGAAGTGAACTGGCGCATCCCCAACATGCCGCCGGTATTCTCGTCCCCGGCAGCCGTCACCTTCAGCGAAAACGGTACGGGTACTGCACTGGATGTGCAAACCACTGACGACAAGGACAACGAAGCCAGCGGCCTGACCTACAGCTTCAGCGGCGGGGCAGACATGGCCTTGTTCAACCTTGACAGCAAAACCGGTGTCATCACTTTCAAAGTCAGCCCGGACTACGAAAAACCGGCGGATGCCAACAAGGACAATGCCTATGTGCTGCAAATCCAGGTATGTGATTCCGAAGCTGCCTGCACCCTTCAGGATGTCATCATCAATGTGATTGATGTGGATGAAGACAACGACGGTGACGGGCTGCTTGACTCCTACGAAAAGAATGCGGGTGTACCGAAAGATACCGATGGTGACGGCAAACCCGACTGGCTGGATACCGATGATGACGGTGACGGCATCATGACCAAATACGAAAAACCGGATAGTAACGGCAACAAGACGCCCGATGATGCACTGGATACTGACGGTGACGGCAAACCCAACTATCTGGATACCGACGATGACGGCGACAAGAAGCTGACCAAAGACGAAAAAGCCGACAAGAACAAGGATGGCAATCCGCTGGATGCTTACGACATGGATGCAGACGGTATTCCTGACTATCTGGATAATAATGAAGTACCAACTGTAGTGCTGCACGTGCGCGGCTTCCTGCAAGGTGCTTATGACGGCAAAACAGGACTGATGCGTGACGATTTGCGGGTAGCCGGGCTGATTCCGCTCGAACAGCCTTACAGTGACCGCATGACGGCCTTCAAGTACCGGAATGCGGATAAAACTACGCCAGATATTCTTGCCATTACGGGTGAGAATGCCAGTGTCGACTGGGTGTTGGTGGAATTGCGCTCTGCCAGCAACCCGCGTGCCCGCACCATTGCCAAGGCCGCCTTGCTGCAACGTGATGGCGATGTTGCTGATCCGCTGAACAATGAGGCACACTTGCGTATTCCCAATGTACCGGAAGGCAATTACTACGTTGCACTGCGCCACCGTAATCACCTAGGCGTAATGACCAAAGATCCGATTCTGCTGTCACCCACCCTGACGGCAACTGACTTCACCCTGCCGGGATTCGCTGTCACGGGCAATAATGCGCGGCTGGAAGTAGGCGATGTTGCACTGTTGTGGGCAGGTGAAGCCAACAACAACAACAGCCTGATTGCGAATGGTCCTGCCAATGACACCAATGTGATCATGGGCAAGGTACTAATGCACCCCAGCAATCTCAAGGTCAACAGCAATTTCCGCCTGTCTGGCTACTACATTTCCGATCTGGATCTGGATGGGCAAACCATCTTTACCGGCCCCGACAATGACATCAACCTGTTGATGGGCAATGTGTTGTTACATCCAGACAATACAGGCATGGCAGCAAACTACGTCGCTCGCGGACAAATGGACAAGAGTGAAGATGAGGATGTAGACGATTAACCGCTCATGATTCAGCAAGACCTGCTCACCCCAGGTCTTGCCTTTTGTCTGTAAAAAATTCCATTTGATCAAGAACGTTTTTATCATTAATGAACCATAAAATCGGGCTATACACAGGAGACAACGAATGAAAACCAACAAATCCTTCCGCTTGCCAAGCATCATCATCGGAGGCATCGCATTATTCATGTCAGCAACATCGGTCATGGCTGACGCTGCTCTGGAATACAAACTGGCACTGGCAGAAGACGGCAAAACCTATCAGGTGTGGATGAAACCTGCCGCCACGCCAAAACCGGACATCAGCCTGACCGGACAAGTCACCGTCAAGGTTCCCAACAAGGCTGGTTTCACCGCAACCAATATCAAAAGTGCCGTCGAAGGCAGCAATTGGGTAGAAGCATCCCGTGTTGATGCACCCAAAGAAGACGCCAGCAGCGATTACATTTCCTTCTCTTTTGTTGGCTTGCAAGGTACCAGCGCCCGTAACTACGCATGGGAAGCAGGCAAAGAACTGATGGTATTCAGCTTTGAAAACAAAAATGGTTGCGTGGATGGTGTCAGCCTGATGGCTAATGATGATCCGTTCAATGCATCACCCAATTCCGCCAACACCAACCCCGGCAACCAGTTCACCAATCTGGGCTGGGGTGCTGTCAGTGAAAACCATTACAAAGGCAATTACGGCGAAGCAATCGCCTGTAAATAAGACAAGCTAGGTGGCGGGTATCCCACATACCCGCCCAGACGCTCGTAACCAATCATAAAAACGATACACAGAGAGTCCAACATGCAGTCCAGAACACTCCGCAAATACCTCGGCCTGAGTGCCTCGGTACTACTGCTTGCAGGCAACAGCGCCTGGGCAGCCCAGACACTGGAATACTCCATCCGCTGGGATACCAAGGATGATCGCTACCATGTCTTCATGAAACCGATCACCACACCTACCCCTTATGACAGAAGCATGACTGGGCAGGTAACAATCCGTGTACCTCATGCAACCGGGGCAGACGCATTTGTGGTGGATGACCCGAAAACAGCGGTAATCAACACCAATTGGGCGAACGACTCTCGTGTAAATGCCCCACCGGAAGACTCTTCCGTAGACTACGTATCCTTCAGTTTGTCTGTTATCAAATCTGATGCTTTTGCCTGGAAAGCCGGTGAAGAAAAAGAAGTTCTCACCTTCCGCAACAGCGGTACTTGTATTGGCGCAGTCAGTCTGATTGATAACGAAACCGACCCATTCAATGCCCCCATTCTTGCCGGTGGACAAAACTCGGCAAACACCAACCCTGGCAACCAGTTCACCAATCTGGGCTGGGGTGGAGCAGGTGAAAACAACTATAAAGACAACTACGGAACCAATAGTGCTGATTGCCGCGACAGCCTGGACACTGATGGTGATGGCCTGAAAGATGGGCTGGAAAAAGAAATTGGCACAGATCCAACCAAAATGGATACCGATGGTGACGGCGTCAATGATGGCGTTGAAGCACCGGGCGGTGTAGCACCTGACACAGACGGTGATGGCAAGATCAACCCACTGGATACTGATGATGATGGTGATGGAGTCCTGACCAAAAACGAAAACTACAACGGCGGCACACCCGCAGACGATGACACCGACAAAGATGGCACACCCGACTATCTAGATACCGATGACGATGGAGACGGCAAGCTATCCAAAGATGAAAGCAACGACTCGAACGCGGATGGCTCACCGGTTGATGCCAAAGACACCGACGGCGACAAAGTACCGGATTATCTGGATGCAACGGATGACCGCCCTGACACAGACAAAGACGGCGTAAAAGACGCTGACGATACGGATGATGACAATGATGGTATTCTCGACACAGTAGAAGGCAACGGTGTTACTGACACTGACAAGGACGGCACGCCTGACAGTACCGACCCGGATAGTGACAATGACGGCGTTCTCGACAGCATCGAAGGCCATGATGCCAACCATGATGGCAAAGCTGACGTGCTACCTACCGGTAAAGATACCGACAAAGACGGTCTGGACGATGCCTTCGACCCGGATAATGGTGGCAAAGCAGCCTCCCTGCCTGATATGGATAAAGACGGCAAACCCGACTATCAGGATCGTGATGACGATAATGATGGCCTGCCAACGACTGCGGAAGATGCCAATACTGACGGTGATACCAACCCTTCCACCATCCTGACCGACACAGATAAGGACGGTATTCCCAACTATCTGGATAGTGATGATGATGGTGATGGCAAACTATCCTCTGCTGAAGGCAACGACCCAAACAAGGACGAATCACCCGCAGATGCCACCGACAGTGACGGCGACAAAATCCCTGACTATCTGGATGCCAACGACAAGGATGGCCCCAAAGGCGACAAGGACGGTGACGGTTTAAGCAACGAAGATGAAACCAAAGCAGGTACAGACCCTAACGACCCGGATACCGATGATGATGGTATCAGTGACAAAGATGAAGTAGGAACTGACCCTAGTGCGCCCAAAGATACTGACAAAGACGGCACACCAGACGCAAAAGATACCGATGATGACAATGATGGCGTTCTGACCAAGAACGAAAACTACAACGGTGGCACTCCGGCTGACGACGACACTGACGGTGACAAAGTACCAGACTATCTGGATACCGATGACGATGGTGACGGCAAACTGTCCCAGGACGAGGGCAACGACCCGAACAACGATGGCGGCCCAGCCGATGCCATTGATACGGATGGCGACACCAAGCCTGACTATCTGGACAAGAACGATACCGACGGCCCCAAGGCCGACCCGGATGGTGACGGCCTGACCAACGAGGAAGAAACCAAACTCGGCACGGACCCGAACAAGGCAGACACCGACGGTGATGGCCTGTCTGATGGTACGGAAGTCAAAACCACCAAAACTGATCCGCTCAAGCCGGATACCGATGGTGATGGCCTGACGGATGGCACAGAAGTCAACAGCAGCAAAACCGATCCACTCAAACCGGATACCGATGGTGATGGCCTGACGGATGGTGATGAAGTCAACAAGAGCAAAACCGACCCATTCAAAACCGACACAGACGGTGACGGCATTGATGATAAAACCGAGGTCGGCGCAAATCCTGCCACACCGACGGATACCGATGCGGATGGCAAACCCAATGCATTGGATACCGACGACGACAATGACGGTGTTCTAAGCAAAAACGAGAACTACAACGGTGGCACACCAACCGATGATGATTCCGATACGGATGGTAAACCAGACTACCTAGACACCGACGATGATGGTGACGGCAAACTGTCCAAGGATGAAGGCAACGATCCGAACAAGGATGGCAGTCCGGCTGATGCCATTGATACTGACGGCGACACCAAGCCTGACTATCTGGACAAGAATGATACCGACGGCCCCAAGGCCGACCCGGATGGTGATGGCCTGACCAACGAAGAAGAAGGCAAATTGGGTACTGACCCCAACAAAGCAGACACCGATGGAGACGGCTTACCGGATGGCACTGAGGTCAAAACCACCAAAACCGACCCGTTAAAAGCAGATACGGATGGCGATGGTGTTGATGACAAAACCGAGGTAGGTTCCGATCCAGCCAAACCGACTGATACCGATGGCGATGGTACTGTCAATGCGTTGGATACCGACGACGACAACGATGGCGTTCTGAGCAAACACGAGAACTACAACGGCGGTACACCAACCGATGATGATACTGACGGTGACAAAACGCCAGACTATCTGGATACCGACGACGACGGTGACGGCAAACTATCCAAAGACGAAGGCAATGACCCGAACAAGGACGGCAGCCCCGCCGACGCTATTGATACGGATGGTGACAAAGTACCTGACTATCTTGACGCCACCACCAACGGCGTCAAGTTGCAGGCCAAAGTCATGCTGCAAGGTGCGTACAACACCACCAGTAAGCTCATGCAGGACGACCTGCGCAGCAAAGGCTTGATTCCGCTGAACCAGCCATACAATGTCGGCATATTCAAATATGCAGGCAAGGAAACCGCACTCGCGTCCCTGTTTGCAACAACGGGGAACGATGCACCTGTTGACTGGGTATTGCTGGAAGTACGTGATGCCGCATCACCAACAATGGTCAAGGCACAGATGGCAGCTCTGGTACAACGCGATGGCGATGTCATGGATGCCGCTACTGGCAGTACATCCCTGATGTTTACAGGTGTTACAGCAGGCAATTACTACGTATCAGTCCATCACCGCAACCACTTGGGTGTGACAACAGCCAACGCGCTCAGCCTGAACCCATCCACGGCAACCCTAGTTGATTTCACCAAAACAACCACCACCGCCTGGGGTAGCAATGGTCGCATCACTTCTGGCACAACAGCGATGTTGTGGGCAGGCAATGCCAACGTGGATGTCCGCGTCATTGCCAACGGCCCATCCAACGATACTGGCGTCATTCTGGGCGATGTATTGCTGGCAAAAGACAACCTGTCAGTCAGCACCAACTACCGCCTGAATGGTTACAACTTGACAGACATCAACCTGGATGGTGTTTCCATCTTCGCTGGGCCATCCAACGATGTGAACCTGTTGCTGGGTAACGTTTTGTTGCATCCAACCAACAACACCTTCAGTGCCAACTACATCATTAACCGGCAGTCGCCTTAATGATGACACAGGGTACGGAGCAGTTATACTCCGTACCCTGTACTTGCACGGGCTTACAATAATTGACCATAACGAGAATCGGTAAAAGAAAATGAAAAAATCGATCAGTCAAGCTGTTTCACAAGGACTAATCGCACTGGCGATGATGCAGGTTGGGCAAACTGCATTTGCTGCCGATGGCGGTGTTGAATTCCGGGTTGCATGGGACGCGGCTGACAGCCGCTATCATGTATACTTTCGCCCTACCAGCACACCTTCGCCGGATTTAAGCACGACTGGTCAGGTAACGCTGCGTGTTCCTCATGGCACTGGCACAGACAAATTCACCATCAAGGATCTCACGCCCAAAAGCGGTACAACCTGGACACTCAGTTCAGACGTGCCCGCACCCGCTGAAGACAAAACCGTCGATTACCTCTCATTCACTTACAACCCTAGCGGCGGCCCCAAAGCGTTTGCTTTCGCTGGTGGCACAGAGGTAGAAGCATTCAGTTTTAGTACCATAAACGGTTGCGCCGACGGCGTTGAGCTGATGAACAATGCCACTGACCCCTTCAACCAGCCACCCAACAACCCCAACAACTCGGTCGGAACCAACCCTGGAAACCAGTTTGCCAACCTTGGCTGGACTGAAGAGAATGATTACCTCGGCAACTATGGCGGTGCAGTCATTTGCCCCGGCTCTCCGACCAACCACGCCCCTGTTGCTGCCAATGATACTGCCACCACTGATGCTGGGGTTGCTGTCACCGTTGATGTGCTGGCAAATGATACCGATGCTGATGATGATACCCTTGGCATCCTGAGTGTCACCAATGGCACAGGCGGCACGGCTGTCGTGCAGGCTGGCAAAATCATTTATACACCCGCCGAAGGATTCAGCGGCACTGACAGCTTTACTTACACTGTATCCGACGGCGCAGACACCGCCACTGGCACAGTCAACGTCACCGTCAACGCCAAAGAACCTGACTTGGATGCCAAGGATGATACGTTCACCCTTGACCCCAACAGCAGCACCAATACCTTTGACGTTTTAGGCAATGACCTGTTGCCTGCCGGGCAAAATATTACCATCGAAATCACCGGGCAACCGCAACACGGGACAGCTTCGGTCAAAGACGGCAAGATCACCTATACACCAACAAGTGGCTATAGTGGTACAGACACACTGACGTACCGGATCACTGACGGACGCGGCTACCAGAGTGAAGCCAAAATCACCTTCACCATTAGCGACCCAAGCAATGCCTGCACCCAGCCACCTGCCAACCCTCAGGCAGACAGCGTCTATTACCGCGTAGACTGGAGCAAGACCGACAAACGTTACCATGTGTACATGTACCCTGGTGATGAACCCTCACCCAATATGTTCACCACTGCCCAAGTCACACTGAAAGCACCTCATGCCAGTGGCACTGACAAGTTCCAGCCTTCAGACATACAGTCAAGCATCACGGGACTGAGCTGGAGTAGCAGTTCATCGGTTGCAGCACCATCGGAAGATGCTTCTTCCGACTACCTGTCATTCTCTGTGGACATCAGCAATGCCCAAGCCATGCAGTGGCAAGCGGGCAAGGAAATCGAGGTTTTCAGTTTCAGCAATACAGGCACTTGCCAAGGGGCAGTGAAACTACTGGAGAACCAGACCGACCCATTCAACCAGCCACCGGACAACCCGAACAACTCGGCAGGAACCAACCCTGGCAACAGCCACACCAACCTTGGCTGGGGTTCAACTGATGCTAACAACTACGCAGGCAACTATGGTTGCCCGGCAGTGTGCGAAATAGACCCGACACCCAAAGATACCGACGGCGATGGGCTGCTGGATGATGATGAAACCAAACTCGGCACAGATCCCAACAACCCGGACAGCGATGGCGACAGCGTTCCTGACGGAGTGGAGGTTGGCAACAACCTGAGCAAGCCGCTAGATACCGATGGCGATGGCACGATTGATGCGCTGGATGGGGATGATGATGCGGATGGCATCCTGAGTTACTGGGAAAGCTATGGAAAGCCGGTCGTATCCACGGACAGCGATAGTGATGGCACACCGGACTATCTTGACAAGGATGACGACGGCGATGGCATTCCAACCAAGGATGAAGGTGCAGACAAAAACGCTGACGGCAAGCCTGACGATGCACGCGATACTGATGGGGATAGCATTCCTGACTATCTCGACCCCAGCACGGTAGTTCCGCCTACTGGTAGCGTCGCGGTGCCAACCCTGACAGAGTGGGCGCAGATTCTGCTTTCACTACTATTGGGTGCTGTCGCGCTTGTGCGGTACAACAAACTGCACAAAGACTAACCTACCGCTCATTAATTACACTGCCTCAGTGAAGATTAATTGATTTTGATCAAAAAATCCCCGAGGCAGTGTCGTTAAAATACAACTTGCATTGATTAGCACATGAGCATAACCTTTTTCCCCGTTATGTGTTGTGTGGCTTAAATAACGATCGAATGCGGAAGGTGTGTTAGTATCATGGTCAGCTTGTCGGTGATTTCATTCCGGCAAATACCGTAAACGCCAACGTTCTCTCAATAAGACATCTACAATAAAAGAACCCTTTCAAAACGATTGCCGACATTTGTGTAAGTAACCGGAACCATCGGGTCATATATAGTTGAGGGTTAATATGAAATTACTTAAGCGGGCGATTGCTCTTTCTGTACTGTTTCTTGCTTCTGTTACATCCGTAGCATCTGCTGCTCAAGCGCCCAATTTCTCTTTCAAGGATATTGATGGGCAGCAGCACCAGTTTTCTGAATACCGTGGCAAGTGGGTTATTGTCAATTACTGGGCAACCTACTGCGGGCCTTGCGTGGCTGAACTGCCAGCCCTGAACAGCATTGCCCGTCGCTACAAGGATGAAGTGGTCGTACTGGGAATGGAAGCTGGCGAAACATCAGCCGCTGAACTCAAACAGTTTGCTGAGCAACGCCGCATTTCCTACACGGTCGCCCCTACCCAGGATAGCACCATGTTTGCCTTGGGGCTGATTTATGGTGTGCCCACCACCTTTATCATCAACCCAGAAGGGAAGATTGTTGATACCCATATGGGTGTTGTTACCGTCTCCCAGTTGCAGAACTACATCCGCTCTGACAAACAGTCTTCTGTTGCCAAAGAGAAGGAAGAGGAAACCTGCAAAACTGGCGTTTGTTGAAACTACCAACAAAAAACCCGCACTGACTCAGGCGGGTTTTTTGTTTCTGCCGGGTAAGATTGCTTATTTCAGACGCAAGCGTTGCCCCGGTGTAATGGTGTAGTCAGGTGCTTGCAAATTGTTCAAACGGATGATGTCTTTCCAGTATACGCCAGTATTGCGCATGGCTTGGAAAACGGTATCCCCTTTCTGTACCACGTAGGTATCCCCCCCGCTGTAAGTACTGCCGGATGAACTGGTGGATGAGCTGCTACTGGAACCAGAGGATGAAGCGCCACTGCTGTAATTATAGTAATACGGTTCAGAGCTGCTGCTGGATGTTGAACCTGCACTATCCTTGGGCTTGCTGTAATCGTAGTAGCTGCCACTGCTCCCTCCGGTTGAATAGTCACCACCAGAACCGTAGTAGCCTGCATCACCACCCGTGTAACCATAAGTGGTCGTCCCACCTGTCGTTGTAGCCGCAGGCGGCACATAGTAGCTGCCAGGATTCACAGGCTGAGGATTGTTGTAGCGAACTGTTCCCTGTGGCTGCCCCCCTGCTGACCCGCCGACACACCCATCACCGTGGTGATGCGCCAGTCCTTGTGGCGGTAATGCGTGGCTATGTACCCGACCACAATGGCTATGGGAAACAGCAGCTTTATTGACCGTACCTGCCGTTGTGGTAGTGCTACGGTTGGTATAGCCAGGGGCTTGCCAGTAAGGGTTGGGGGCACACGCAGCGGCACTCAGACCGACCAGGGAAATGGCTGCGACCAGTTTGATTTTTCTTTCCATGATTTCACCTTGTTAATCGTAAATCCCAGGGGAGGAAAACACTCAAATGCAATTATTTGGGAAGGTTGTTAGTAAATGTAAGAAAAAGTGGCTCAATTAGCAAATATCATTCTTTTAATTCTACTACTGGGCTGTCACAAAAGGCACAAATTGCACAGATTCATGGTTAACTGTTGAATATTCAGTCTCGTTCTGCCGGGTAATGACCTGCAAAACCTGATGTTGCCCCTGTCTGCCGGTCGGAATCACCAAGCGCCCACCTATCGCCAGTTGCTCCAGCAAGGCCGGTGGCACAGTTTCAGGTGCAGCGGTGGCAATGATCGCGTCAAATGGCGCTTCCTTTATCAGCCCCCAACTCCCGTCACTCAGGAAAGTGCGAATATTGCGGTAGCCCAAATCGTGCAACAAAGCACGGGTTGCCTTGTATAACGGTTCAATGCGTTCCACCGTAAACACTTCTTTCACCAGTGACGCAAGCACTGCCGCCTGATAACCGGAACCTGTACCCACTTCCAACACTTTGGCGAGCGGGTTTTCCCCTTCCAGCAACAGTTCCGTCATTCGCGCCACGATGTAGGGTTGAGAAATAGTCTGCCCGTGCCCGATCGGCAAGGCGGTATTTTCATACGAACGGCTAGCCAGCGCTTCATCCACAAACAAGTGGCGCGGAACCTTGCTGATGACTGCCAGCACATCGGTATGGCAGATACCCTGATCCCGCAAGTATTCAACCAGCCGGTTGCGGGTACGCTGGGAAGTCATGCCTATCCCCTGCACATCCAGTACCCGCCGCGTCATTGGCAATGCTCCAGCCACTGCCGGGTTTCCTCCAGCGCCCGGTAACGGGTCAGGTCGGCATGGACAGGTGTCACCGACACATAACCGGCACTCACTGCGTGGAAATCAGTCCCTTCTCCAGCATCAGCGGCTTCACCGGCACGGCCTATCCAGAAAATCTCGTTGCCGCGCGGGTCTTCCCCCCGTACCACAGGCGAAAAACGATGCCGGTTGCCCAGGCGTGTCACCTTGAAACCACGCACCTGTTCCCACGGAATATCCGGCACGTTGACATTGAGAATCATACTGCCCTTGTCAGGATAATCTTGCACATGAGGTAACAAATGCAGTACCGCCTGCACAGCGGTCGCATAATGTTCCGGGAGTTTATGCCGGGGAAAAGCCAGCGAAACGGCCAGTGCCGGGAACCCCAGGAACCGCCCTTCCATCGCTGCTGCTGCCGTGCCCGAATACAGCAGGTCATCCCCCATATTGGCCCCTGCATTGATGCCGGAAATCACCATGTCAGGCTCTTTCGCGTACAATCCCAGCCCAAGATGTACACAATCTGTGGGCGTACCATTAACGCTGTAGAATTTCTCGGCGTGTTGCGTCAAGCGCAGCGGATTACGCAAGGTCAGGGAGTTGCTTGCCCCACTGCAATCCTGGCTGGGGGCAACTGTGGTAACATCTGCCACTTTCATCAGGGCTTCCCGTAACTGGTTGATACCGGGGGCAAGAAAACCATCGTCGTTGCTGAGCAGTATGTTCATGAGTATTGATGACCGTTCATTATTCCGCGAATCCATGCAGGACGTAACGCCGCTGCGCCCGACCAATCTGGTCGTGCATGATAACCTAAAACCACCTGCCATTCCGGTCAAGACAATTGAGGATGAACAGCAAGTCATCCGTGACCTGTTGTCGGATGCTTACGACCCAGTGGAAGTGCAACCGGGTGACATGCTGTTTTACCAACGCCCCGGCATCCAGCACAAGGTATTCCGCAAGCTGCGGGCGGGGCAGTACCGCACTGCCAGCGAGCTTGATCTGCACGGGTTGAATGCACGTCAGGCTAAACAGAGGTTGCTGGTTTTCCTGCATGACGCCCATCCGGGCATTGGTGAATGTGTGCGCATCATTCACGGTAAGGGCAACCGCTCTGCCCACACAGGCCCCGTCATCAAGACCAAACTTAACAACTGGCTGCGGCAACATGACCGGGTTTTGGCGTTCCATTCGGCAAGACCGATTGATGGCGGGACAGGTGCGGTGTATGTTTTATTAAGACGATAAAACCTTTTCATGAAAAAAAGCGTCATATAAGCGTTTCCAGCTCATACAACACAATCAGGATAACATTATGCGCATTGCAACCATCGTCTTGCTGTTACTGGCTAATACAACCGCAGGTGCAAATACTTTCATCTGGCAAGACCAGGGCATGATCCAGAACGACAGTGCCGTATCGGCACGCAGTAGCGGGGCAGACGTATCCCCCCTGCAACAATACCGCCGGTTGACGCTGGATGAAGCTGCGTTACGCACCAACCTGAATGCATCGACACAAGCACGTAGTAGCCAGGGTATGCAGGCCAGTATCCAGCTCCCCTTGCCAGACGGTGGTTTTGCCGATGTTGTCCTGACCTCTTCGGCAACGCTTGCCCCAGCAGTAGCCACTGCTCATCCTGAGATACAAACCTGGGAAGTGAGCAGTACCAATGGCAGCATTTTAGGTGGGGCGGTCAGCCTGACACCGCTTGGATTTCATGCCATGCTGGACATGGCGAATGGCGATACGGTTTTCATTGACCCGCAAAACCAGCAAAGCAAACGCGAATATGCCAGCTTCAGCAAACGTGACAATGCTGCCGCTTTCCGTCGCAATTGGTCGTGCCAAACGCACGATGCATTGAACTTCCGCCCTGATCTGACCAACGCGACCCGCACTGCCGCCCGTGCAGGAGAAACCTTGCATACCTATGATCTTGCGATTGCTACCACGGCAGAATTTACCGCATGGAAAGGTAGTCAAGCCAATGCACTGGCTTCTGTTACTGCTACCGTGGCACGCCTGAATGTGATTTACAGCCGCGACTTGTCTATCGCGCTGAGATTGGTCAGCGGCACAAATACATTGTTTACCGATACCAATACAGACGGCTACACACACGGTGATGCTTCCAGCCTGATTGATCAAAATACAATCAGGCTTGACAGTATTTTGGGCAATGCCACTTACGATGTTGGGCATGTGTTTGACAAGAGTGACTTTGGTGATGGACGGGCGTATGTAGGAAAAGTCTGTAACGACACCCTCAAGGGAGGAGGCGTTTCTGGATTTAATACAAGTGGTGATGCGTTTGACATTGATTATGTAGCGCATGAACTGGGACACCAGTTTGGCGCAACACATACATTCAACGGAATCAGCGGCAGTTGTACAACCAATCGAGAAGCTGCCACGGCCTACGAACCAGGCAGTGGCAGTACCATCATGGCGTATGCTGGCATTTGTGGTAGCGATGACCTGCAAGCCAACAGCGATGCCATGTTCCATGCTGCTTCCATTGCCCAGATTACTACTTTTGCGCATAGCGGCACAGGGGCAAGCTGTGCAGCGGCTTCTGCATTGACCAACAGTAACCCGGTGGTAAACGCAGGTGCTGACTTTACAGTTACCATTGGACAAGCCATCACCCTGAACGGATCAGCAACAGACGCGGACGGCGATACCCTGAGCTATTCGTGGGAACAAATGGATGCGGGCAGCGCTTCCGCCCCTGGAGTGGATACGGGCAACAACGCCCTGATACGTGCTCATCTGCCAACGAATGATCCGACCCGCACCATCACCACGTCACTGCCCACTACAAACCGGACGCTGAATTTCCGCCTAGTAGCCCGCGACCAGCAAGGCGGCGTTGGTTTCGATGATGTGCGTGTCACTGTCAGTGGAACATCAAGCGGTGGTGGTGGAAGTAGCGGAGGTGGTGATGGAAGCAGCGGCGGCGGTGGCGGCGGCTCAATACCACTGGCAGGATTGCTGGCTGGTGGCGCATACTGGTTGGTACGCCGTCGCAAAGGAGTCAAAGCATGAAAGCCTTATTACCCCTGCTATTCTGTTGCATGAGCAGTCTGGTCGCTTGCAAGGAACAGGTTGCTCAACCACCCGCCAACAACGGCAACATACACGTGCCCTCAGCGGCTGAAATCAGTGCAGGCAAGGAACAGTATTATGCTCGCCAGCTTCCTGTTTTATTGGAAAAAAATCCGCTCGCGGATGCCCAGGCAGCCATTGCTCGCGGGGAACGTTATTTCCTGTGCAATGCAGGCCGCAGCGTTACGGTTCCCGGCATTGAGCCTGAAGTATTTGCCCAGGTACGAGCCAACTGCCCAATCCAGTGTCTGGATGGCGTCACCGATGCCCTCTATGGTCCCAACCATCAGCGTTACCTGCAAGCTGCACTAGCCTATTCTGCCCGCTGGAACCAGACCATGCTGCCTGCTTGCCGCACCAAATAATAAAAAAATTTTTTGTAATATCCCAATAAATTATTGATTAATTAACCCCCCTATGGTGTCATAAAAATAATGGTGTCATAGGGGTGCTCGGTATGCTGCGTTTGCTCTTGCTAATGGTAAGTTTGGCGTTTTCTGCTGCACATGCGGATACGCCTCTGTGGCAAGATCTACCAGCACCCGCCACATCATCGGTGTCCTGGCAAGGCAGCCGTGCCGCCAACCGCCTGCCCCCGTTACAGCACGCCCGCTGGCTGAAACTGGATGAGGCATCCCTGCTGGCAACATTGTCTGCTACTCCCACTGATACGCTACAAGCACGCGCTGCCCCGGCAAACATTACCCTACCGTTGCCGGATGGTAACTTCATTACAGTAAACGCCGAGCCTGTCGAATTGCTTGCCCCGCATCTTGCATCACAATACCCGGAAATTCGTGCCTGGCGGGTGACTGCCAGCGATGGCAAGCCCTATCAGGGGCGTATCGGTTTCACTTCAGCAGGCTTCCATGCCATGCTGGACATGCCGGACGGCAATACCCTGTTTATCGACCCACAAACCCGGAACGATGAACGGCACTATGCCAGCTTCAGCAAACAGGCCAATGACGATGCCTTTGCCAAACAATGGTCATGTGGTACGCATTCCACCTCACCAGCCGTTCCCAACCCGCTGGCCCACGCTAGCAAAGCAGCAGCCCGTACCGACATGAGTCTCAACCAGTACCGCTTGGCGACTGCCGCCACTGCTGAATACGCGCAATTTCACGGTGGACAGGCAGCCGCCTTTGCCGCCATTGTCACCACTGTCAACCGCCTGAATGTGGTGTTTGAACGTGATCTTGCCATCAGTTTCACCCTGGTTAGTGACAGCTCGCTAGTTTACACCGACCCCACGTCTGATCCTTACGATGATGCGGATACCATGCAAAGCATGAATGCCAACCAAACCGTGCTGGATAGCCGTATCGGCAACAGCCACTACGATCTGGGGCATGTATTTTCTACCGCAGGCGGCGGGTTGAGTGGTGTTGCCCAATTGGGTAGTGTTTGTAACAACGCCACCAAAGGCATGGCAGCCAGTGGCATTGCCGCCCCGATTGCCACCAGCAGCGCATTTTACATCGACATTGTGGCGCATGAAATTGGGCATCAGTTTACTGCTAGCCATACATTCAACAGCGAGCAGGCAAGCTGTCTTGGCAACCGGGTAGCCAATACCGCTTACGAAACCGGCAGTGGCACAACTGTCATGTCGTATAGCGGCTTATGTGGCACCGACAACGTACAGACCAATAGCCATGAAGCCTTTCATATTGCCTCCATTAGCCAGATACGCTCATTTGCACATACACCGGGTCGGCTTGGCAATCTGTGTGCGCAAGTGACAAGCCGCACCAACAGCCCTCCGAGCGTTGATGCAGGTGAAGACCGCATCATTCCGGCAGGAACACCGTTCCTACTGAGCGGTACGGGCAGTGACCGCGATCTGGATACGCTGACCTATACCTGGGAGCAGGTGGATGCAGGTGCGGCATCCTCCATTAACGAAGACACCACTAATAACCCACTGGTTAAAGTGCTGGCTGCCAGCACATCCCCCAGCCGTACCGTACCGGACATTCCATTGTTTCTGCGGGTTGGCAACCAGCGCGGGCAGATCCTGCCTGCCACCACCCGAACCATGCACTTTGCGCTGGTTGCACGCGATGGCAAGGGTGCAGTGTCGCATGACATCATGCGGGTCAACGTGGTTGATACCGGCACACGCTTTGCTGTCACCAGCCCTGCCAGCCCTTACCTGACTGCTGCCAGTGACGTGGAAGTTGTATGGGATGTCGCCGCAACCGACCAGGAACCGATCAATTGTCAGCAGGTGGATATTGACCTGACTGCCGATGGGGAAACTTATATACCGCTATTGCACGCCACCGCCAATGACGGCGCCGCCAGTGTTACCCTACCCGCACAATTGCCAGCACAGTTTCCGGGGATTTACAGAAACCACTTACGGGTGAAATGCCACGACAATATCTTTTTTGCCCTGTCTGCCACCAGCCCGGTGGTAGCGGCGGCACGTCCACAGGATGCTACCCAACAGACTGGCGAAATACCCAGTGAAAGTGGCGAGCTTAACGGTGGAGGCGGCGGAGCTGCCGCCTTGCCACCAGAGTTGCTGTGGCTCGTGGTACTTGGCTGGTGGTTACGCCGTCAGCGTTTTTACCCCTGCCGCGCCCCCCAGGATTAAGACATCCGCCGGGCGGATCGCAAACAAGCCATTGGTAACGACCCCCGGAATCTGGTTGATGCGGTTTTCCATCGCCACCGGGTCGGTGATTTCCATGCCGTGAATATCGAGGATGATATTGCCATTATCGGTAGTGAAACCGGCACGCAGCACCGGATTACCGCCCAGTTTGACCATTTCCCGCGCTACCAGAGCTTGCGCCATCGGAATGACTTCAATCGGTAACGGGAATTTGCCCAGCACGTTCACCAGCTTGGTATCGTCAGCAATACAGACGAATTTTTCACTCGCCCCCGCCACGATCTTTTCACGGGTCAGTGCACCGCCGCCGCCCTTGACCAGATGCAGGTGTGCGTTGGATTCATCCGCGCCATCGACGTACAACGACAATTGCCCGGCTTCGTTCAGATCCAGCACACGGATACCGTGGCCTTCCAGCCGCTTGGCACTGGCAATGGAACTGGCTACCGTCGCCTCAATCTTGCCTTTCATCCCCGCCAACAGGTCGATAAAGTGATTGGCAGTGGAACCCGTGCCGATACCGACGATCATGCCGGGTTCAACATAAGCGAGTGCGGCTTCTGCTGCCGCTTTTTTCATTTCATCCTGGGTCATGATGCTATCCTGTGATGTTGTAAAAATGGTGATCGGGGCTGAGTTTGCAATATACTAGCCCGCACGTAAAGCACGGCTACCCAAGATACCCCCATGAGCAAATCACTGATCAAACGCATCCTCACCGCCCGCGTCTATGACGTGGCGATTGAAACCCCGCTGGAACGAGCCCGCAGCCTCAGTACTCGCCTAGGCAACGAGGTTTACCTCAAACGTGAGGACTTGCAGCCGGTGTTTTCCTTCAAGCTGCGCGGTGCTTTCAACAAGATGTTTTCGCTGACGCCGGAAGAGCGGGCGCACGGCGTGGTAGCAGCCTCGGCAGGCAACCATGCGCAAGGGGTGGCGCTATCCGGTTCCAAACTCGGCATCAAAACCACCATCGTCATGCCCAAGACCACGCCAGAGATCAAGGTGAATGCTGTGAAAGCGTTTGGCGGCAATGCGGTGTTGCACGGCAATTCCTACGACGAGGCTTACGCCTACGCTCGTGAGCTGGAACGCGAACAACACATGACCTTCGTCCACCCCTTCGACGATCTGGATGTGATCGCCGGGCAAGGCACGATTGGCATGGAAATCCTGCGCCAGCATTCCGGGCCGATTGAAGCCGTGTTCCTGTGCGTCGGCGGCGGCGGGCTGATTGCCGGGGTCGGCAGTTACCTCAAATACCTCTACCCCGAAATCAAGATCATCGGTGTGGAACACGAGGAAGCCCCGACCCTGTACACCTCGATGCAGGCGGGCGAACGGGTGCAACTGGCGCAGGTTGGCACGTTTGCCGATGGTGCTGCGGTCAAGCTGATCGGCGAACAAACCTTCGAGATTGCCCGCCACGTAGTCGATGAAATGATCCAGGTCAGCACCGATGAAACCTGCGCAGCCATCAAGGATGTGTTTGAAGACACCCGCACCCTGCTGGAACCGGCAGGTGCATTGTCAGTGGCGGGGATGAAAAAATACGTCGCCGAACACCAGTTGCAAGGCAAACATCTGATTGCCATCGCCAGCGGCGCGAACATCAATTTCGACCGCCTGCGCCACGTCGCCGAACGTGCCGAACTGGGCGAAGGCCGCGAAATGCTACTGGCAGTCACTATCCCGGAACGCCCCGGTAGCTTCCGTGAGTTCTGTCATGCCATCAGCAACCGCCCGATTACCGAATTCAACTACCGCTACGCCGACGCCCGCGATGCACAGGTATTCGCCGGGGTAAAAATTGCGGGAGGCAAACAGGAACGTGAAGCACTACTCAAGGATTTGCGAACCAAGGGCTATTCCGTCACCGACCTGACCGACAACGAAGTGGCGAAAATCCACCTGCGCTACATGGTAGGCGGGCATTCCAACGGAGCGCAAAACGAGGTACTGTACCGTTTCATGTTCCCGGAACGGCCTGGTGCACTGTTGCACTTTCTGACCAGCATGAGCGCTGGGTGGAACATCAGTTTGTTCCATTACCGCAATCATGGCTCGGATTTCGGGCGGGTGCTGGTAGGGATACAGGTTCCGCTACAGGAACGTGGCGAGTTTTGCGGATTCCTCGACAAACTGGGTTACGACTATTGGGATGAAACGGAAAACCCGGCTTATCAGCGTTTTCTGGGTTAAAGCAACCCCAGCTCTGCTCCCTGTAACACCCGCCACTCACCCGGCGGGAGTTCCGTATCCAGCACCAGCCCGCCAATTCGCTCCCGGTGCAACGCTTCCACCCGGTTGCCCACCGCCGCCAACATGCGCTTCACCTGATGGTACTTGCCCTCAGCAATCGTGATGCGGGCTTGCTGGGTAGGCAGGATTTCCACTTCTGCCGGTTTGGTCAGCCCTTTCTCACCGTGTAATTGCACACCCGCACGCAATTGTTGTGCCGCTGCCTCCGTCAAAGATTCTGCCAACGTTGCCAGATAGGTTTTCGGCACATGGTGTCTGGGTGACATTAGCCGGTGCGACCAGTCTCCATCATTGGTTAGCAACAACAGGCCGGTTGTATCCTTGTCCAACCTGCCGACCACATGTAACGTATACCTGTGCGGGTGGTCGACCAAATCCAGTACGGTACGGTGCGCGGGGTCTTCTGTGGCACTGATCACGCCTGCCGGTTTATGCAACATCAGGTAAATATTGCCCGGTAACACGATGCGCTCCCCGTGCAGCAACACCTCCGCCGCTGGGTCGATATGGGTGGAAGCCTTGGTAATACGCACGCCATTAACCAACACCCTGCCGCCACGAATAAGACCGGACGCTTCCGAACGGGGAATGCCAGTGGACTGGCTGACAAACTGATCGAGACGCATGTTTAACCTTATTGCAGACTGCTGCTGTCAATCCACTTTTCAATCACCTTTTTCCCCTGATAACGGATCAGGAACCAGCCGTCACCCAAGCCACCATCCTGTTTGGCTTTCCAGTCCAGCAGGGTCACTGTATCGCCCTTGATGACGTACATTTTGGTTTTAGATGTGCTATTGGGTTTGTCATGTAGGTAGGCTTTTTCTGCTTGAATGGTCGCGGTGGCAGCGGGTGCGCTTGCATAATCGGTTGCCGTGTCGCCTTGCTGTTCACCCACCACTTTGCTACCGGTCACTTTGCCCTTGGCATCCTTCATGATGACGTATTCCACCACGCTGTCACCTACAGGCAGCATTTGCGTTTCCATTGCAGGGTAAAGTTTACCCTTCACACTGCGGAATACCGTGCTGTACCACGCCGGACCACTACGCTGGGCAGAGGTAAGGGTTTGCTTTGCTGCATCCAGCACCGGGTTGCTGACAGGCTCGCTGAATTCCTTGAGTTTGCCGCCATTCGCGTCACCGAAAAAGACCCGGTAAAACACGTTGACCCCGCCGTAACCGATCCCGTCGCGGATGGCGATGTCCTGCGTTTCATCGAAATTGAAGTCACCGACTTGCGCCACTGGGAAACGTTCTGCCTCCTCACCCTCCAGTGGCTCCAGCTCAAACAGTTTCTGCTCTTTCCAGCCCGGTAGGGTGGCAATAACTGTATTGTTTTTATCCAGCTCCAACGTCACCTTGTAGGATGGCGCTACCACCACCGTGAAAGGAAAAGAGGCTTGTTCCTGCAACTCGCCTTCCGCCCACACTAAACTACTTGCCAAACACAGGCTGGCAAACATCACTGTCTTTTGCATCGCTCTTACTCCCTCATTTTGTCTGTCTGATTAGCATAGCATCCCCGGTTTTTATTGCTACAATGCTGACAAGCAATGAATAACAACAAAGGCATAATTTCGATGAAACTCAAGGAATACCTGCGCATCCTCGCCCATTATGACGGTTCCGACCTGTACCTGACCGCTGATCTAGAACCCAAAGCCAAATTCCAGGGGCGTTTGAAAGCCGTCGATAAAGTCATTATGACCCCGGAAATGCTGCACGACATGGCGTATGGGTTGATGAATGTCGAACAACAGCAACAGTTTGAAAAAAAACCGGAAATGAACCTAGCTATCAGCGAAGAAGGCATTGGTCGTTTCCGCGTCAACATTTTCAAGCAGCGCCACAAAATTGCGATGGTGATCCGCAACATCAAGACCGACATCCCCAACGCCGACAAACTCGGCCTGCCGCAAGTGCTGAAAGACGTGATCATGGAAAAACGCGGCCTGATCCTGTTCGTCGGCGGCACAGGCTCGGGCAAATCCACCTCGCTCGCTGCCCTGATCGACCACCGTAACGCCAACCACGACGGGCACATCATCACCATCGAAGACCCGGTGGAATACGTGCACCCGCACAAAAAATCCATCATCAACCAGCGCGAAGTCGGCGTAGACACCGACAGCTACGAAGACGCGCTCAAAAACACCCTGCGCCAAGCCCCCGATGTCATCCTGATCGGCGAAATCCGCGCCCAGGAAACCATGGAACACGCCCTTGCCTTCGCCGAAACAGGCCATTTGTGCCTTTCCACCCTGCACGCCAACAACGCCAACCAAGCACTCGACCGCATCATCAACTTTTTCCCCGAAGAACGCCGCCACCAGTTGTTGATGGATCTTTCCCTCAACCTGAAAGCCTTCGTCTCGCAACGCCTGATCCCCACCGTCGACGGCAAGCGTGTGGCTGCCATCGAAATCCTGCTCGGTACACCGATGGTGCGCGACCTGATCATGAAAGGCGAAGTCCACGCCATCAAGGAAATCATGGAAAAATCCGAAGAACAGGGGATGCAAACCTTCGACAGCCACCTCTACAAGCTGTATCTGGCGGGGCAAATCTCGCTGGCGGAAACCTTGCGCAATGCCGACTCACCCAGCAACCTCAAGCTCAAGATCAACCTGTCGGGGAATTTGAACAAACCCCGTCCGGCGTCTCCAGCACCTGCACCAGAGGCCAAGCCCAAAGCGGCAGATGCTGATTTCATGGCGAAACTGTCGATTCAACCAAAACCGGAAGCAGAATTGATGTAACTACAAAAAATAGACACGGGGATTATGCAGGATGGCGTTTACAGGTTTTATTTTTGTAGTTACACTAAATCAAAAACAAGGATAACATCCATGAATGTGACCTGTGACCCGAAGAAAGATGCGCTGAATATCCGTAACCACCATATTTCACTGAATGAGGCTAAACGACTGGAGTGGGATACCTTTGTAGCAAGTGAGGACGCACGGTTTGCTTACGGCGAAATGCGGATGGTCGGCTTCGGTTATATCGGGCTGACGCTGTATTGTCTGGTCTATGTGGAAATTGATGATGAAAACTGGCGAGCTATTAGCTTACGGACAGCAACAAAGCGGGAGATTAACGATTATGCCAAAGCTTAAAGTGGGGACTGTTATCCCAACCGATGCGGAAGATGCGCAGATCAGGGCAGGGATTGCGGCTGACCCGGATACTTATGAAGTGACCAGTGCGGAGGATTGGGCACGGATGCGTCCGCTGGGGCGACCCAAGGCGGCCTCACCCAAAATATCGGTAACTATTCGTTACAGTGCAGAAGTGGTGGAGTTTTTCAAAGCGTCGGGTGATGGCTGGCAAACCCGTATGGATGCGGTGCTGCGTGAGTATGTCACGCAGCACAAGGTAGCGTGATAATCTTACATCCGCTCCATCACCCCAATCCCCAACAAGCCCAGGCCGGTTTGCAGGGTTTGCGCTGTCAAATCCGCCAGTTGCAGGCGGCTGTTGCGCACCTCTTCCGCCACACCCTCTTTCAGGATCGGGCAGGCTTCGTAGAAGCTCATGAAGTTGCCCGCCAATTCATACAGATAGGTGCAAAGGTGGTTGGGCAAGCCTTCTTTCGCCACGCTGTCGGTGGCTTCGGTGAATTGCAGCAGCTTCATCGCCAAGGTGCGTTCGGCAGGTTCCTGAAGAGAAATGGGGGAAGTAAAAGATTCCGCACCTGCCTTGCGGAAAATGCTTTTGATCCGCGCATAGGCGTATTGCAAATACGGGGCGGTGTTGCCCTCGAAACTGAGCATTGCGTCCCAGTTGAAGATGTAATCCGAGTTGCGGTTTTTCGACAAGTCGGCGTATTTGACCGCACCAATCCCCACCGTCTGCGCAATCGACTGACGTTCCGTTTCTGGCAGCTCCGGGTTTTTCTGCGTCACCAGGGCGAAAGCGCGTTCTTCGGCTTCTGCCAGCACTTCCACCAGCTTGACCGTGCCGCCGCTGCGGGTCTTGAAGGGCTTGCCGTCTTCGCCCAGCATGTTACCGAACGGCATGTGTTCGAGGGATACGCCCGCACGCACAAAGCCCGCTTTACGTGCCAGCGTGAACACCTGCTGGAAATGCAGTGACTGGCGGGCATCGGTGAAATACAGGGCGCGGTCGGCATGTAATACCGCGCTGCGGTAGCGCAAGGCGGCAAGGTCGGTGGTGGCGTACAGGTAGCCACCGCCGGTTTTCTGCACAATGATTGGCGTAATGCTGCCATCCTTGTTCTTGAATTCTTCAAGGAATGCACACTGCGCGCCCTGGTCTTCCACCAACAAGCCTTGTGCCTGCAACTCGCTGACAATGTTGGCAAGATCGGCGTTGTAGGCGCTTTCCGGTTGCACATCGGCACGGGTCAGGGAGACACCCAAACGTTCGTAGACCTCTTCGCAATGGTGCAACGAAATGTCGATGAATTGCTGCCACAGCGCGAGGCATTCCGGGTCGCCGGATTGCAGCTTCACCACGTAATCGCGGGCTGCATTGGCAAACTCAGGCTCAGCATCGAAACGTTGCTTGGCAGCGCGGTAGAAGGTTTCAAGGTCAGACAACTGCATGGAAAGCTCGCCACCCTGTGCTTGCAGGCTGACCATGTGCGCAATCAGCATCCCGAACTGGGTTCCCCAGTCACCGACGTGGTTCTGGCGGATCACCTTGTTGCCCTGGAATGCCAGCACCCGTGCCACCGCGTCGCCGATGATGGTGGAACGTAGATGCCCGACGTGCATTTCCTTGGCAAGATTCGGCCCCGAGTAATCGACAACGATGGTCTTCGCCTCCTCCCCTGACAAGGGGAGGTCGGGAGGGGTTTCTTCCAACCTTTCCGCCAGCCACTCATGCTTTAAATAGATATTGATGAAACCTGGCCCTGCCACTTCCAGCTTCGCCGCCATGTCGGACAAATCCACACTTTCCAGCAAGCGGGTAGCGAGTTCGCGCGGGTTGGTTTTCAACTGTTTGGCAGCCGCCATCACGCCATTGGCCTGGTAGTCGCCGAATTCGGGGCGGGCGGAAGGTTTGACAATGGCGGAAACGGTGTCAGGCGCACCCAACGAATGCAGGGCGGCGGTAAGGCGGTCATCAAGCAGTTGGCGGATATTCATTTTGTGCTTCGGGTTTGGTCAAAACGGGGATTTTAGGCGGGTTGCACGCTAGAATCCACCCATGAACAACACGCACCTGAAACTGCCGGATGGTCGCAGCCTGCCCTTCACCATCCGCCCTAACCCCCGCGCAAAATACCTGCGGATGCACCTGTCCGTCGACAAGGGGCTGGTTGTCACCCAACCGCCGGGGGTGACGGCACAGCAGTTGCTGCACTGGATCAACAGCCAGATGGGCTGGATTACCACCCACCTGCCCAAGGTAGAACAGCAAACCCAACCACCCACCGCCACCACCTTACCCGACCGCTTGGAATTTCCGGCGACGGGTGCGCGTTTCCGGCTGGCCTATGTGCCAACTGCCCACCATAACATTGCCACCGATCTGGCAGATGACGGCACGCTGACCCTTTCCGGTGCGGTTGGCAACCCGGAGCATTGCCGCTACGTGCTGCGTGAGTGGACGAAAAACTACGCCCGCCACCATCTGGGGCAGATGCTGCAACAACTGGCGGTGCAAACCGGGCTGGGTTACGTCAGTTACAGCGTGAAGGGGCAGGCGACGCGTTGGGGAAGCTGTTCCAGCCGTGGCAATATCAACCTCAACTACAAGCTGGTGCTGCTACCGGTGGCGTGGGTGCGTTACACCCTGATCCACGAGTTGTGCCATACCGTGGAAATGAATCATTCCAAGCAGTTTTGGGCGCTAGTGGCGAAGTTTGTGCCGGAGTACAAGACGATCCACGCGCAGATGAAAGGCGCGATGCAACACCTGCCAGACTGGACAAAAATAGGTTGAGGCTTACAACGGGCGCTTGTTGCCGTCTGCGTCGATGGCAACGTAGGTGAAATCGGCTTCCGTCACCTGCCAGCGCAGTTCCACATCGCTGCCGTGCCACAGCGGTTTGACCCACACTTGCAGATGCAGGGTGATGGAAGTCTTGCCGGTTTTCACCACATCGCCGTAACAGCACACCACGTCACCGACATTGACCGGGCGGATGAATTTCATGCTGTTGACCGCCACCGTCACGATCCGGCCTTTGGCAATTTCCTTGGCGAGGATGCCGCCTGCCATGTCCATCTGCGCCAGAATCCAGCCGCCGAAGATGTCGCCGTTGGGGTTGGTGTCCTTGGGCATGGCGAGAGTGCGCAGGATCAGGGTTCCGCGTGGGTGGGGCACATCACCCGTCGGGGCATCTTCTGGCAAACTGACGGCGACTACGCCCATAACGGCTCCTTGATAAATGGTTGGGTCACGATTCATTCTACCCACTCATCACCTTATGCAGCAATTCCAGCCACCACCCCGTCTTGCCCCGCCAACACTCTGCCCGCAGTCGGGCTATACTGGAAAGATACCACCTGCTGACAGGATGCTACCCATGTCACACCGTTACCTTCCGTTTCACCGTTGGTTGCTGCTAAGCCTGTGGGGATTGCTGTTTGCCTTGCCCACCTCACTGTTGGCAGATGTTCAAGCCGTACCCGTGGTGACAGGGCTGCAACACCCTTGGGGCATGGTATTTTTGCCAGACGGTGAAATACTAATCAGCGAACGTTCCGGTCGTTTGCGCCGTATCCAGCACGACAAGCTGCTGGCGGCTCCCGTGGCAGGTCTGCCCGAAATTGAGGAATACGGGCAAGGAGGGTTGCTGGGGCTGGCACTACACCCCCGTTTTGCTGACAACCGCTGGCTGTATTTCGCTTATGCGGGTAACGGGGAGGATGGCTACAGCACCCATTTGGCACGCGGGCAGTATCAGGAGGGTGTACTCAGCAATGTGCAGACACTGTTTGCTGTCAGCCCGCAAACACGCGCCGCCCAGCATTTTGGCGGGCGAATTGCCTTCGACCGTGCCGGTTACGTTTACCTCACGCTTGGCGACCGGGGCAACGCCGACAACGCACAGAATCTTGCCAACCATGCAGGCAGCATCATCCGCCTGCACGATGACGGGCGTATCCCTGCCGACAACCCCTTCGTCAAGACGGCCAATGCCCGTGCGGAAATCTGGACTTACGGTCATCGTAACGTGCAGGGCATTGCCATGCACCCGCAAACCGGCGACATTTGGGCAGGTGAACACGGCCCGCAAGGCGGTGATGAAATCAACATCCTGCGCAAAGGGGCAAACTATGGCTGGCCTGTAATCACTTACGGCGAGGAATACGGTGGTGGCATCATTGGCGCAGGCGTCACCCAACAAGCGGGCATGGAACAACCCGTGTTGTACTGGACACCCTCCATTGCCCCGGCAGGCATGACCTTCTACAGCGGCGACAAATACCCCGACTGGCAAGGCAAACTGCTGGTAGCGGCACTCAAGTTCAAACTGCTCGCCGTCATTACCCTGGATGGCAACCGTTACCTCAATGAAGAGCGGTTGCTGGAAGGGAAGATCGGGCGTATCCGCGACATCCAACAAGCCCCGGACGGGTATTTGTATGTGCTGACAGACGAGGAAGACGGCGGGTTATACAGACTAGCTGTACAGGATTAGCTTGATATAAATCAGGGTGATAACCACAAAGCAGCGTAGGATGAAACTGTCGGGACACAACAAAAAGGAGGCAAATCCCATGAAAACACGTCTATCTGCCCTGCTATTCAGCTCGCTGTTAATGTTCTCCGCAGTTATCAACCCTTGCTGGGCTGAAGACGAGGAAGATGGCGATGCCTATAACACCGCAACGGCTGTTGAGGGAACCAGTGTAGATGCGGCAGGTTACGCCAATTCTGATGATTATGAATCAGCCGCAACCAACGCAGGCGCAGGCTTTGATACAGCGACCGAAGGTAGCCCGCCGCCTGTTTACCTGAATTGCGACCCGTGCGTGGTTGACCCGAATGACCTTAAGCAGTACGACCCACCGGAACCAAGCCTGAAACCTTCGTATGTTCCGCCATTGCCAGATTCAATGTAAGCCACACAGGGTAGCATTATCACAGGGCGGACTTACCGTTAGCGGTAAGCCCGCAATGACACCAGATTCCCCTGCTGTGCGTGGGCGTCGACATCTGCTGATGCCAGTTCGTTCGACGGTTTCAGTGTGCCGAGATCAAGGGAATCGCTTGCTTTGCGAGTGCTATCTTTTACGCTATCCGGTTCCGCCAGAAAGTCCAGCAAATCCTTGTCAGCGAAATCATTTCCCTGTGCAGTGACAAGCGGGTCAGTGACCGGAGTGACCGGATCGGCATTGACTGCCTCAGGTTCGGCAATCAGGGTGTTGGAAACATCGAAGACAGCACGTTGCAGGGTGGAGAGCATCGTGCGAGCATTTTCCACCCCACGGTGCAGATCGGTAGAAATTTGGTCGGTCAAATCAAGGGTCTGGCTGATACGTTCCACCCGGATTTGATCCACCATTTTGAACTGTTCCAGAATACGGCGGCTGAGTTCGTCGCTTTGTGCTTCACGGATACGCATTTCACCCACATGTCGACGGCTTTCTTCCAGACCAGCTTCCAGCTCAACACGTGCCTGATCAGTGGTTTGGAACAAGGTGGCGAACTGTTCATTGGCTTGCCCTTCCATCCCCTGCATTTCTGTGTGGAAGTGCTGGAACACGGCATCAGCCTCATGCTGGTAACGTTTCATTTGCTCCAGCAAATGGCTGGATTCACTCAACATGTCTTCAAGACGACGATGAACTTCGGCTGACAGGCGCGAATTTTCCTGCTGGTTCTGAATTTGTTCCTGATGGTGTTCAATCAGCTTGCGGGTGAAACCTTGCGCCATTTTTTCCTGATCATGCAAGCGGATCAGGCTGGCATCCACACTTTCCAGCCCTTCACGCAGCTTGCCACGGATGCGTTTGACGCTTTCCACCGAATCGCCCAACTGTTCATCCCAGTAAGATTGCAGGTGTTGCAGGCGTTCGCCCAACTGGCTGGAAATATCGCGCATTTCATGTTCGGCAGTGGCAACACGCTCAATCATGCGCTCCACCTGCTCGGCACGTGCCTGAGCCGCCTGATGGTTGCGGCTGACATCGGCTACCTGTTCCTTGAGTTGCTTGACAAGTTCTTCTGCATCTTGCGCACCATGCTGGGTGATTTCCAGCACATTAGCGATACGTTTCTGATCGCGTTCTGCTTGGGAACGCAGGTCACGCAAGTGTTGTGTATCACGATTTCCAGCTTGCGGATAAAGCAGCAACAGCGCACCAACGGCTGCCATCAAGGCGATCAGGATAATGATCCAGTCGATGTACCCCAACATAAATGAAACCCCTGTTCATGAATCAATATCGTTATTATGTGAGTCAACGTCTAGCCCCCAAGGCATTAGTGCCCATGCAAACCGGAAAGTTCAGGAACCACTTTGCAACAGGAATGCACGCCCGGCAGGATAAAAACGTTGCGCTTGTGCCCAACCTTCTTCACCTTCGCCCGTATAGATCCCGATACGGACAGCCCCACGGTCATCGGTACGCCGATCGGTTGCCAGCAACAAACGCCATTCATGTTGCACGATTTTGCCATCCTTGTCACGTATCGGCAGTTCAGCCAACAGGACAGATCCAAACGGAATCATGGTGGTATCCACCGACGCAGTATGCCCTGCCACCACCGGCAAGCTGGAAGCACTGCGCAAGCCATCCTTGATCGGGCGGAAAAACACGAATGACTGGTTGGCATTTATGACTTCATCCAGCTTGTCTGGATTCAGACGCAGCCACTGGCGGATGGCATTGTTGGACAGGTTATCGGTGCGCAGATAGCCTTTTTCCTGCATGTAGCGCCCGATACTGGTGTAAGGCTGGCTGTTCTTGCCTGCGAACCCCAGTAACTGGGTACGCCCGTCAGGGTAACGGATCAGGCCGGAACCCTGCACCTGCATGAAATAGTAATCCACCAGATTGTCAGCCCAGGCAATTTCCAGCCCCTTGCCCTGCAATGCACCGCTCATGATGTCCCGCCGTGAGGGTAGCGGCGCATCACCTTTGGGTCTGGCATACACCGGGAAACGGTATTCGGCGGTACGGGTATTACTGACATTCAATACCGGGGTGAAATAGCCACCGTATTGTACCGGGCGTTTTTCCTGCGGATCACCCAAGGCATAAAAATCAAACTGCTTGCCGATAGGGGAAGCAGACTCAGCAGGCCTGTCCAGCCAAGTGATCAATTGCTCAACAGTGCGGATCATTTTGGTCTTGTCCAGCGGGCCATGATAACTAGGCGATGCCAGCCGGGAAGCATCAGTAGTACGCAGATAAACTGCCATATCCACCAACGCCTGCCGTAATGCCGGGGTACGGCGAATGCATGACTCATCCAGCGACAGGCTTTCCCCCTGAATCCGCACGTCACAGCCACTCGCCAGTGGTGGTGTTGCCGCCCTCACCGGTTGCGTCAGCATGTACCCGGCAACCAACAGGCACATACCGCCCCGTACCATCCTTCGTAAACGCATTTCCACTTACCTTGCCATCATGATTAGCAAAGTTTATGCATAATGCACTTACATTGCATTAGCCAATTACATCAATCCTGTGACACTTGCCAGCGGAAACTACAATCCAGCCACACTGGAACCACGCCCGTAACCCGGTTTGCGTACCAGCAACCAGGTTTTGCTGAACCCGGTGATGTCATGTGCCAGTTCCTCCGCCCTGCGCCCGAAACCGGTATACAAATCAAGCCGCCCTGCTCCCTTGATGTCGGCTCCCTTATCCTGCGCAAACAGCAAGCGCCAGTCGTGCCCAACCTTGTTACCCCAGCTATCAACGCGCGGTACTTCAGCCAGCAACACCGACCCCAGCGGAATGTACTTGTGATCCACCGCGACCGTATGCCCCGGAATGACACGGGTTCCCGACGCTGTGGTAGGTAAATCATCTGTCAACTTGAAAAACACATAACGGGGATTGGAGGTTAAAACCTCCCCTATCTTGCCGGGATGCTGCCGCAACCACTCGCGGATACCCTCATTGCCAAAATTGCGCGGCTTGTACCCCTTCATACGCATGTAATCGGCAATGCTAGTGAATTTTTGCCCATTATCACCGGCATAATCTAGCAACAACTCCTTGCCATCCGGGAAACGGGCAACCCCGGAACCTTGCACCTGCGCAAAAAACAGGTTGACGGGATCGTTTGTCCAGGCAACTTCCAAGCCCTTGCCTCCCAAAGCGTTACGAGCTATCTGGGCATGGCTCAAACGCGCCAGCGAACCAGGCGGCTCACGGTAAATCGGGATGCGGAATTCACTATCAGGATAACTTTTAACCTCAAGCAACGGGGTAAAATATCCCGTAAACTGCGCCAGATCGCCACGCTGGGCAGACCCCATTTCACGCAGGCTAAAGCGTTCCTGCAAACTGCCGGGCGAAATGCCGTCATGCCAACGCAACAATTCCTGCACGGTTTCCAGCAAGGCTGCATTGGAAACATTGCCCCATAATGGCGCTGACTTTGTCCCTCCGGGCAGTTTGCGCAGGTATTCCGCCTGTGTCAGCAAACCACGCCGGGTATGCTCGTTACGGCTGATACAATCGTCCGGCAAATCCAGTACATAGGCAAACGCACAATCCAGTGCTCCACGCTGCTGACGAGGTGCGGCATAAGCAACTTGCTGAATATTACCTGACCTAGCAGGAATAAATTGCCTCCGTTCCTGCTGGTAAGGTTGCTGATAAGGCTGTGGTGGAACGACTGCCCCCCATGCCGCCCATACGGGTGCATTGGCTTGTGCTGGCGGGAAAACCATGACTGCACACAGCAGCGCAGCCCCCTTGAGATAAGGTCGCAACATGTTCTGACACCCTTGTTGTTGTTATTGGTTTGGGTTTACAAACATTATGCGGTCAGGGTGTAATACAAAAAACCCACGAACGGTACAATCAGACAAGCGGTCTTTCTGCTCTGGAACACACCCGACAAATGCAGTAACATCTGGTTACAAGTCACCCGATGGGGCGTGTGGCAAAACAATAAAAAAATGATGTCAGGGCTATGCAAAAAACAATGACAAAGGGAATTTCTTCCTTTCTGGGTGTATCTGCTTTCCTGCTGGGCAACCTGTTACCAACCACTTCTCAAGCTGCAATGGCCTTCAATGCCAGCGCCACGTCAGCGCAAATGAGTGCCGTACTGAATGGCCCCGGCCTGGCAGTCAGCAACTTGCAGGTGAGCAGAGGAGCCAGCGGGCAATATGGCATTGTTACCGGCGGGATGAGTGCACTGGGTTTTGAGGCAGGTGTATTCCTCAACACGGGTAACGTCGGCAGTCTGCAAGCACCCAACAATACCGGGGCTTATTCACACTCCACAGGTATCACCCATTCCGACCCTGATCTGATAGCCATCAGTTCCCAGGCGCGTTTCGACCCATCCATCATTGAATTTGATATTGTCCCGCAGGGCGACCGTGCCAATTTCGTGTTCGCATTCGGCTCCGAAGAATACCCGGAATACGTGTGCAGCAAGTTCAATGACGCATTCGGCCTGTTCATTTCCGGTCCTGGTATTACTGGAACCTATAACGCGGCACGAGTCCCCGACTCTATGGACGCCATCGCGGTAAATACCATCAATGCTGGTAAACCGGGCAGTGCGGCTGATGGCACAAGCTGCAACCTGGGTAATGCCACTTATTTCTTTGATAATGGCAATGGTGCAGGCAGTACAGTTGCCCAGCTTGATGGTTTTACCAAAACGATGACGGCATCCGTTGACAAACTGGTTCCTGGGCAAAAATACCATGTCAAACTGGCACTGGCTGATGCGGGCGACCCCGGTTATGACTCGGGGGCGGCGTTCAAATGGCTGACCAGCACCAAATCCGAACCGGTGGATTTATCATTATCCGCATCAGTCAACAAACCCAACCCTGCCCAAAACACGGAAGTGGAAATAACTTACACCGTGACCAACAGCACCAACCTTGCCACCGATCTGGTGCTGGTGAATCTGGAGTGGCCTGCGGGGCTGACCTGGGTAAGCGACGATTCCGCAGGCACATTCAATCCTGCCAATCATGAGTGGAATACTGGTCTGATACCTGCAAACGGCAACAAAACCCTGAAACTGCGGGCGCGGGTGGGCTCGGATGCCAGCTACAAAATTACCGGCGAAATCAGCTTTGCTTTTAACGAAGACCCGGATTCCACCCCGCTCAACCATACATCCAAACCAGATGAAGATGACACCGCCATACTGGTTTTGAATACAACCACCAATACACCACCTGACATCAGCAATACCGAAACCTCCCTGAAGGTCTATGAAGAGCAGACTGATGTCACAACCATCGCCGCAACTGATCCAGATGGAGAAAGCATTACGTACAGCATCACCGGTGGGGCAGACGCCGCAAAATTCCAGATTGACCCATCCACCGGGCGACTGACTTTCATTGCTGCACCGGATTACGAAACGCCCCTTGATACCAACAAGGACAATATCTATCGGGTCACTGTTACCGCAACCGCAGGCGGTCAGAGCGACTCAATCACCCTGTCAGTCCAAGTGCTGGACATCAAGGAAAACAACCCACCCGCCATTACCAGCAACGGCGGCGGTGACAGTGCCAGTATCAGCCTCGATGAAAACCTGAGGGATGTAACAACAGTGGCAGCAACCGATGCTGACAACGACACGCTCACCTACAGCATCAGCGGTGGTGCAGATGCTGGCAAATTCCAGATTGATGCGGCAACAGGCAAACTGGCATTCATTGCCAAACCTGACTTTGAAGCCCCCCAAGACAGCAACAAGGATAATGTCTACGAAGTCGTGGTTGCTGCCGCCGATGGTGCTAGCACGGATACCCAAACCCTGACGATCACCATCCGCGATCTGGAAGACAACAACCAGCCACCAACTATTACCAACCCCAGTTCCATGCTCTATCAGGAAAATGACACCGTGATCGTGGAAGATTTTGAAACCACCGACAATCAGGATACGGAAGGTGACGGCCTAACATATGCATTTAGCGGGCAGGTTGATGACAACTGGTTTAACCTTGACAGTGTAACTGGCGTGCTGACCTTCAAAGTTCCACCCGATTACGAAAAACCCCAGGATGCCAACAAGGACAACACCTACATCACGGGTGTCAAGGTTTGTGATTCACAGAATGCTTGTGCCATCCGCATCCTAATTGTTTCCGTACAAGACCGGGACGAAGATAACGACAAGGACGGGTTGATGGATTCGGTGGAAAAGGTGATCGGAACTGACCCGTTCAACCCTGATACGGATGGTGATGGTTTGGGCGACCTGTACGAAGTCGATGATCCAGCCGAACCACTGGATCATGACAAGGATGGCCTCATTGATGCGCTAGACGCGGATGATGACAACGACACCATTCTCACCAAATACGAAGCACCTGACCCAAATGGTGATAATAATCATACGGATGCCCGCGATACTGATAGTGATGGCATTCCTGACTATCTGGATACTGATGATGACAACGATACTGTCCTGACAAAGTATGAAGCACCTGACCGTAACGGTGACGGCAAACCCAGCCCTGATGCACGTGACAGTGATGGTGACGGCAAACCCGATTATCTGGACAAGGATGACGACAATGATGGTGCATTGACCAAGGATGAGCAGCCCGACCCCAATGGCGATGGCAACCCTGCCGATGCCATTGACCACGACAACAATGGCTACCCTTCATACCTGGATGCAGGGGAAGACATGATCGTTTCTGTACAGGTTCGCGCCCTGCTGAATGGTGCGTATAACAGTGCGACCGGCCTGATGACTGACGACCTTAACCGCAAGAAACTGATGCCAACCCTGCAACCGTATGGCGAACTCAAAACGGCATTCGGCTATGGCAATTCCGCCAGTACAGTTTCGCCGTTTGATTACAAGGGGACAGAAACCGCCTCGGCAGCGGTCATGTCAGCCACGGGCGGTGATGCCCCGGTTGACTGGGTATTGGTTGAACTACGCGACATGCTTGATCCCACCATCCGCAGGGCAGTCACCGCTGCCATCCTGCAACGCGACGGCGACATTGTGGACGCAGCAAGCGGCTCGCCCAACCTGACACTGTTGAACACCAGCGATGGTGATTACTACGTTGCTGTGCGTCACCGCAATCACCTTGGCGTGATGACCGCCGCCCCACGCAGATTGACCACCCAGTCGATCCTGCTTGACTTTACCCACCCAGGGGTCAAGGTTTATGGCGGATCCAAAGCCCGAATGGAAAGCAGTGGCATCGCGCTGTTATGGGCAGGTGATACCAACAACAGTAATACGATCATCCTCAGTGGCCCTGGCAGTGACAGTAGCGTCATTCTGGGTTCCGTGCTGGTCGCCCCGGAAAACACTCTGGTAAATACCAATTACCGCTTATCAGGTTATTATGCTACTGACCTGAACATGGATGGCTCCGTCATTTTCACCGGCCCCGACAATGAAATTAACCTGCTGGTTGGTAGTGTCCTGCTACACCCGGACAACGTGTTGAGCAATGCCAATTTCATTGTCAGCGGAACACTTCCGCGCTGATCCTGCATTGCGCTGGTTGCCACTGGCAGACGGCTTGACTATAGTTAGCCGTTCATAGATTACCCCTCACCCCTGCCCCTCAAAGGGAGAGGGGAAAGAGGCATATAACGGAGAAACCATGTCCCAGGCTGATTCCATCCATACCCTGTCGCTCAAGGGCATCCGCGACGGGGTGCAATCGGGCGATTTTTCAGTCATGGAAGCGACCGATGCGTATCTTGACCGTATCGAACGCTTCAACCCTGAACTGAACGCCTACATCACCGTCACCCGCGATGCTGCCAAAGCGCAGGCGGTGGCAATCGACAACCGCATCCGCAAGGGCGAACTCAGCGGGCCGATGGCAGGTGTGCCGTATGCGCTGAAAGATTTGTTCTGCTCGGAAGGTGTGCGCACCACTTGCGCCTCCAACATGCTGTCGAATTTCATTTCGCCTTACGACGCGCATGTGGCGGAAAAGCTCAAAGTCGCAGGTGGGGTATTGCTAGGCAAGAACAATATGGATGAGTTTGCGATGGGGTCTTCCAATGAAACCTCCGCGTTCGGCAATGTCTGCAATCCGTGGGATACCAGTAAAGTGCCGGGCGGCAGTTCCGGCGGTGGTGCAGCAACCATTGCGGCACGGCTCGCGCCCATGACGCTGGGGACGGATACCGGTGGCTCGATCCGCCAACCGGCTTCGTTCTGTAATATCACCGGCATCAAGCCGACTTACGGGCGCATTTCGCGCTACGGCATGATTGCGTTTGCTTCCAGTCTTGACCAGTGCGGGCCAATGGCTCCGTCTGCAGAAGATTGCGCGATTACCCTCAACGTGATTGCCGGGCTGGATAGCCGCGATTCCACCAGCGTGGATTTGGCCGTGCCGGACTACACTGCCACCCTGAACGATTCCATCGAAGGCTTGCGGATTGGTTTGCCGAAACAATTCTTTGCCGAAGGGCTGGATGCGCAGGTGGCAGAGGTGATTGACCGCGCCATTCAGCAGTTCCAGGCCAAAGGCGCGATCATCAAGGAAGTGTCCCTGCCCAACAGCCACTTGGCAGTGCCGGTTTACTACGTGGTCGCCCCGGCGGAATGCTCCTCCAACCTGTCACGCTTCGACGGGGTGCGTTTCGGTCATCGTTGTGACGACCCCAAAGACTTGCGTGACTTGTACGAACGCAGCCGCTGGGAAGGTTTCGGCGCAGAAGTCAAACGCCGCATCATGATCGGCACTTACGCGCTGTCGGCGGGCTATTACGACGCCTATTACCTGAAAGCCCAGCAGGTACGCCGCCTGATCAAGCAGGATTTCGACACCGCTTTCAAGGATGTGGATGTGATCATGGGGCCGTCCTGCCCGACCACTGCGTTCGGCATCGGCGCGAAAAAGGATGACCCGATTGCCATGTACCTCGAAGACCTCTATACCATCCCGGTCAGCCTAGCTGGCCTGCCGGGGATGACCTTCCCGGTTGGTTTCGCGGCGGATGGCTTGCCGGTCGGTATCCAGTTGGTCGGCAACTATTTCGAGGAAGCGCGTATGTTGAATATCGCGCATCAGTACCAACAATGGACTGACTGGCACACCTGTTTGCCAGCCAAATTCGCGTAAGGAGGAAAGCATAATGGAATGGGAAACCGTCATTGGTCTGGAAATTCACGCCCAGCTTTCCACCAATTCAAAAATTTTTTCCGGCTCGTCGATTGCCTACGGCGCGGAGCCGAACACACAAGCCAATCTGGTGGATCTGGGGATGCCCGGTGTCTTGCCGGTACTGAACAAGAAAGCGGTGGAAATGGCGATCCGTCTGGGTTTGGCGATTGATGCCGAGATTGCGCCGAAATCGGTGTTCGCCCGTAAAAACTACTTCTACCCTGACCTGCCGAAAGGCTACCAGATCAGCCAGTACGAGCTGCCGGTCGTCGCCAACGGTCAAATGGACATCGAGCTGGAAGACGGCTCAACCAAGCGCATCGGCATTACCCGTGCGCATCTGGAAGAGGATGCAGGCAAATCGCTGCACGAAGATTTCCACGGCAAGACCGGCATCGACCTCAACCGTGCAGGCACACCGCTGCTGGAAATCGTTTCCGAACCCGACATGCGTTCCGCCAAGGAAGCTGTCGCCTACATGAAAAAACTGCACGCACTGGTGCGCTACCTCGGCGTGTGTGACGGCAATATGCAGGAAGGTTCGTTCCGCTGTGATGCCAACGTGTCGGTACGTCGCCCCGGTCAGCCATTCGGCACCCGCGCGGAAATCAAGAACCTGAACTCGTTCAAGTTCATCGAACGCGCCATCAACCATGAAGTCGAACGCCAGATCGACCTGATCGAATCCGGCGGCAAGGTGGTGCAGGAAACCCGCCTGTATGACCCTGACCGTGACGAAACCCGTTCCATGCGTGGCAAGGAAGATGCCAACGATTACCGCTATTTCCCTGACCCGGATTTGCTGCCCGTAGCGATTACGCCTGCCGACATCGACGCAGTACGCGCCACCCTGCCGGAACTGCCGGATGCGAAGAAACAGCGGTTCATGGGTGAGTATAAACTCAGTGCTTATGACGCCGGTTTGCTGACGCAAGGGCGGGAAGTATCGGAATATTTCGAGGCAGTGGCGCAAGGTTGCGGTGATGCCAAACTCGCCGCCAACTGGGTGATCGGTGAAGTCAGCAAAACGCTGGCGGACAATGACATGGAGATTACCGCCTCCCCGGTCAGCAGTGACGCACTGGTAGCCTTGCTCAAGCGTATTCAGGACAACACCGTCTCCAACAAGATTGCCCGCGATGTGTTTGCGGCGATGTGGGCGGGTGAAGGTTCTGCGGATGAAGTGATCGACAAGCAAGGCTTGAAGCAGATCACTGATACTGGCGCGATTGAGGCGGTAATTGATGCAATCATTGCCAACAATCCCGGTCAGGTGGCTGAATACCGTAGCGGCAAGGACAAGCTGTTCGGCTTCTTCGTTGGGCAGGCGATGAAAGCTTCCAAAGGCAAGGCCAACCCTGCCACCCTGAACGACATCCTGAAGAAAAAGCTGGAGGGCTGAACCATGTCCATTTCTGCCGAACAAGTGAAAAAAGTCGCCCATCTGGCTCGTCTGGCAGTGCCGGAAGAGCAACTGGAAGGGTATGTACGCAACCTTTCCAACATCCTCAATCTGGTTGACCAGTTGAGTGCGGTGGACACCAGCGGGGTAGAACCGATGGCGCACCCGCTGGATATGACCCAGCGCTTGCGTGAGGATGTGGTGACGGAAACCAATAACCGTGACAAATACCAACGGGTTGCACCAGAAGTGGAAGATGGTCTATACCTTGTACCCAAAGTGATTGAATGAGTTTCCGACATGGATGATAACCAGAACCCCTACGAACCGCCCAAGGCAGACGTAACCCCTCCCCATTCCGTCAGTCAGCCGCAGGTCTTGCTGCCACAGCCGCGTGCCTTGCCTGCCAATGCGGGTATTAACTGGCTGTCAGCAAGCTGGAGTCTGGTCAAAAACAATCTGGGCACATGGGTATTACTAACCGTGTCGTTATTTGCCATCCAGATGCTGGTCAGCATGGTGATTGCACAAGGTGGTATGCAAGACCAAAGCCTGCAACCCATACTGCTGTTGCTGGTAACGCTGCTCTCCACCTTCATCAGTGGCGGTATTTTGCTGGGCATCAGGAACGCAGACAGCGGGCAACCCCTGCAACTGGACTGCCTGTTTGAAGGTTTCCGGCAAAAACTGGCACCACTGGCAGGCCTGGGCGCATTGAGTTTCGGCGCATCACAGGTTTCCGAATACATACTGACCTCAATGGTGGGTCTAAACCTGCACGCACTGGAAACAGGCACAATCGCTACCGAAGGTTTTTTCACGGCGGTAGCCCCTGAACAAATGATTTTGGGGGTTATTTTGTACCTGCTGGTCTTGCTGCTGTTCTGGTTTGCCACCCCGCTGGTAGCATTGAATGATGTGCCGGTTTTCAGAGCAATTACCCTGAGTTTTAATGCCTGCCTACGTAATCCCCTGCCCTTGATCCTTTACAGTATTGCCATGGGAGCCATCCTGATTGCTGGCATAATCCCGCTGTTGCTCGGTCTACTGATTGTTGTACCGTGGATGTTCAGCAGCATGTATGTTGCCTATAAACAGATTTTTCTCCAGTAACTCATAGAGATACGCTCAAAACAGAACATGCCCGCTTTTTGCGGGTATTTTTTGTCATATAATTTTTTTAATCTGTATTTATTTTATTAAGGATACGTTAGGCAAAGCTACGGTATTCCTATCGTCCACGTGGTGAGTATTTTGTGGGCTTCCGGGAAGCAAGAGGGCTTGTATGGCGCGTAAAAAGTTTTGGGGACTGTTGTTCAGTATTTTCGTGTGTGTCAGTTTGTCCGCTTGCAGCCAGCAAACGACCAAACCGGATGAAGAGGATTCCCCCGCCAAATCCTCTGTCAGCAAAACCAAGCCCCAAAATAATAAAAAGCCGCAAAACACCAACAACAAGACCACATTTGTCATTCCCAAAGACGCGGGCAATATGCCGGGGCTTTCACAAGCCGAGTTGACCTTGATTGCCGACAAGATTTTCCGCAATGAAAGCGGCGGCAACCCCTACAATCTGGTGCACTGGAACGATGGCGAGGATTTCGCGTCGATGGGGGTTGGGCACTTCACTTGGTATCCGGCAGGCAGACATGCGCGGTTCGGCAATACATTCCCTGACCTGTTAACCTACATGCACAGCAATGGCGTGCAACTTCCACCCTGGCTCATGCAAGCCCGTTACCAAGGCGCTCCCTGGAATAGCAAGGCAGAACTGATGTATGCCAAACAGAGCGGACAAATGCAAGAGCTGCAAAACCTGCTCTACCAGACCCGCATGTTACAGGCCGCCTATATTGTGGATCGCGCCCGTCGCGCCATGCCCCAACTGGTCAATGCCGCCCTGCCCCATTCCCGCCAACGGGTCGCCCAAAACCTGAATGCGGTCGCCAACACGCCAGGTGGCTGGTATGTACTGGTGGATTACGTCAACTTCAAAGGAGAAGGCTTGAACCCTTACGGTGGCTACAAAGGCCAGAACTGGGGATTGTTGCAGGTGCTGGAAGAAATGCAGCCCAGCCAGCCGGGCGCACAAGCCTTGCACGCCTTTGCTGATGCCGCCACACAGGTACTGGAACGCCGGATACGCAATTCCCCACCTGCACGCAATGAAGCCCGCTGGCTGGCAGGTTGGTCAAACCGCATCAACACCTACCGTTACCCTGGTGTATAATTTAGCAGCCATGCAGAATCTTTTCGCAAACACGGGATTTCCCATGTCGCTCGTCGGGTAACAGTATACGACGGGCGAATTTTCTTTATAGTTTCATACAGCAAAAACAAACTCATACCGCCAGCAAGCATGGTTGGCGAATAATAAAAACAAGAGGGCGATCATCCATGAAAACAAGCGCTGTAATAGCTCTTGCCGCATTGGCAGGCTTTGGTCTATCCGCGTGTAGTCCAGCTTCCCAGAATGTCCGTCACGCCAGTAATACTACCCCAGCAGCCAACCCCTACCCAGGACAGACCTTTCCTGCCGGATTTGCCATGCCCAACCCGGCGGGACAAAGCGCTTATACCTCGCAGAATGTCCGTCATGCCAGCGGAATGCCTGACCTGTCTCCGGCAGAATTGCGCACCATCAGTGAACAGATTTTCAAGAACGAAGGCGGTGGCAACCCCAGCAATCTGGTGCACTGGAATGACGGGGAAGACTTTGCCTCAATGGGCATCGGGCATTTCACCTGGTATCCCGCAGGCCGCACCGGGCGTTTTGGCAGTACCTTCCCGGAACTGATCAGCTACATGCAGACACGTGGCGTGCAGGTTCCCGGCTGGTTGCAACATGGTGGCGGCGCTCCCTGGCGCAACAAGGCAGAAATGATGCAAGCCAAGCACACACCGCAAGTGCAGGAACTGCAAAACTTCCTGTTCCAGACACGCTTGTTGCAGGCACAATTCATTGTCGACCGCACCCGCCGCGCCATGCCGAAACTGGTCGGAACCACTCCAGTACATTTGCGCCCTCACGTTGCCAACAACCTGAATGCCGTCGCCAATACCCCCGGTGGCTGGTATGCCCTGATTGATTACACCAACTTCAAAGGGGAAGGTCTGAACCGCAGCGGCGGCTACAATGGCCAAAACTGGGGGTTGTTGCAGGTGCTGGAAGAAATGCGCCCGGCACGTCCCGGTCAGGAAGCCCTGCACGAATTTGCCGGTGCTGCCATGCGGGTACTGGAACGCCGGGTCAGGAACGCCCCTAACGGACAAAACGAACAACGCTGGCTGGCGGGCTGGTCAAACCGGGTCAACACTTACCGCCGGATGCTGGGCTGATCCAGAAAAGACTCCACCAATGCCGTAAACTCTACGGGCGTCTGTACATGCGGCAGATGCCCGGCAGCTTCCACCGTTACCCGCTCAGCCAGCGGAAAATACTGACGGATTAACGGCATATCCTCATCCTGCACATAATCCGACTGCCCCCCATCAATAAACAGGGCAGGCATATGAGTAGCGATGTCAAACGCCGGAAAGCTGGAAATTTTCAGGTAATGGCGGGCAATTTCCGCCAGATTGCATTGCCAGAAAAACGTGCCATCCGTCGCCCTGCCCAGATTTTTCAACAGGAAACCCCGCTCAAACGGCTGCTTGACGGTGGCAGCCAGCCATTCGTCTGCCTGCTTGCGGCTGCTAATGTTTGCCAGCGGCATGGTTGCCATAGCCTGCAACAACGCCTGATGGCGGGGCGGATACGCTTTCGGGGCAATATCCACCACCAGCAGGTGGCGGATCAGGGCGGGATAATGCAGTGCCAATATCATGGCAACCTTCCCTCCCATCGAATGCCCCATCAGGTCACAGGTGTAGATGCCCAGCGCATCCAGCACTTCCACCACATCGGCTGCCATGTCGCGGTAAGCCATGCCTGGCAAATGTGGGGAAGCACCGTGGTTGCGCAAGTCGATTGCCAGCACACAGCGCTTGTCAGCCTGCCCGCGTGCAAAGGTGTACCAGTTTTCCAGCGACCCCAGCAAACCATGCAGCACCACCAGCGGAGGCGTTTCGGTCAGTTCACCGTACAGGCGGTAGTTCAACATGCAAAATTGCGCCCCATCGCGGCAATTTCCTCCAGAATGCCGGTACGGGCTTCCGGGCTAAGCGCTGGCACGTTGTAGTAAATGCTGTGGCGCACATCGCTGATGCCGCAGAAAGCCAGTGTGCCATCCGTGACCGGGCGATAAATCAGGTGTTCCGCATCGGTCTTGCGGAAATAGTCTTCCGAACCACCCGCCGTAATCAGCACCAGCGCCCGCTGGTGTTGCAGCAAACCTTTGACACCTTCCTGCGAATACTCGAATGCTGTGCCATTGGTGAGCACGTGGTCAAACCAGCCTTTCAGGATTGCCGGGCGGTCAAACCACCATAGCGGGTAAATGAAAACCAGACCATCGGCCCACAGCAAATCTTCCTGTTCGCGGGCAATCTTGACCGGAATCGTACCTGTTTGCAGCACCGCGAGGTCTTCTGCCCGCAATACCGGGTCAAAGTTTTCGGCGTACAGATCCTTGACCCGCACTTCATGTCCTCCATCCTGTAAACCCTGGCGACAATAGTCCAGCATGGCATGGTTGAAACTGTTGGGATTGGGGTGGGCGTAAACAATCAGAACTCGCATGGGGTTTCCATTTTTCCAGTAATTTGGTTGGTATCAATGCAGGGTATCGCTAGCTGGCATGGCGGGTTTGAACAACCGCCCTACATCCACAGCATCCAGCGTATAACTGGCATTGCAGAATTCGCAAGTAATCACGATTTTTCCCTGCTCTTCCAGCAAGGCTTCCGCATCGGTCTGACCCAGCGAACGCAGCATGTTTTCCACCTTGTCATGCCCGCAACCACAATGGAAACGGATCGGCTTGGGGTCAAACAAGCGTGGCTCTTCCTCGTGAAACAGGCGGTACAACAAGTCTTCCGGTTTCATCCCCAGCAATTCCGGGGCAGTCAGGGTATCCAGCAGCAGGGAAGCACGCTGCCAGTCTTCATCACTCGCCAGTTCCCTCGGCAAGCGTTGTAGCAGAATGCCTGCCGCAGCCGTACCATCCGACACCAGCCACAAGCGGGTAGGCAATTGTTCCGAGCGGCTGAAGTAGGCTTCCAGTGCCGCTGTCAGGGATTCACCCTCAAGCGGGATCAGGCTTTGGTAGCGCTCGTTGTTACGGTGGGTTTCCAACGTAATCGCAATATGCCCCTCACCAAACAAACCCGGCAGGCTGGTATCGGTTGCATCCCGGTTCCAGTGTGCCAACCCCCGCACCGTACCCTGCGCAGTGGCTTGCACCACCAGCAGGTGAATAGGCCCGTTACCCCGGATTTGCAGGATCAGCGCCCCCTCATGCTTGATGGTGGCAGACAGCAGCACCGCAGCCGTCAACGCCTCCCCCAGCACATTTTTGACAAATGCAGGGTACTCAGCCCGTGCCAGCACTTCCTGCCAGGACTGATCAAGATGCAACCACCCACCACGCACATGGGCGCGTTCCAACATAAAACGTCTTAATAAATCTGCTGACATATGACTCATTCAGCCCAATGGGCGATAATTGCTTTCTAAAAGCCGATTAATCTGCTAAAAAGTCTCCCGTTTAGCAGGAACGTGAACTTATCACACAAGTCGGCTTGCCCAAAGGGATCGTGATTGCTACATTTAGCAAATTGTTTTGGGGCTGCCAAGGGGTAGCCTGTACGTGGGAAAAATAATCACCACACAGGACGTGTTCCAAGTGCATTCCATGTTTTTAAGCATTAGCCGGATTTACTAAATTATGTTCAGAGCACTCTCAGGTTTGTTCTCCAATGATATTTCCATCGACCTGGGCACTGCGAATACCCTGATTTATATGCGCGGCAAAGGCATCGTGCTGGACGAGCCTTCTGTTGTCGCCATCCGTCAGGATCGTGGTCCCGGTGGCCCCAAATCCATTGAGGCTGTCGGTACTGAAGCCAAAAAGATGTTGGGACGCACCCCTGAAAATATCACTGCCATCCGCCCGATGAAAGACGGCGTGATTGCCGATTTCACCTACACCGAAAAAATGCTGCAACACTTCATCCGCAAGGTAGATGCAGGACGTATCCTGCGCCCTAGCCCACGGGTGGTGATTTGCGTGCCGTGCGGTGCAACCCAGGTGGAACGCCGCGCCATCAAGGACTCCGCCCTCGGTGCAGGTGCACGCAAGGTATACCTGATTGAAGAACCCATGGCAGCCGCCATCGGCGCAGGCATCCCTGTCGATGAAGCCATTGGCTCGATGGTACTGGACATCGGTGGTGGCACCTCCGAAGTTGCCATCATGTCCCTGCGCGGTATCGTGTATTCCGCTTCCGTGCGTATCGGTGGCGACCGACTGGATGATGCCATCATCAGCTATGTACGCCGCAATTACGGCATGTTGATCGGTGAAGCGACCGCTGAACGCATCAAGTGCGAAGTCGGCTCTGCCTACCCTGGCAAGGAACTGCTGGAAATTGAAGTCAAGGGTCGCAACCTTTCCGAAGGTGTGCCACGCAGTTTCACCCTCACCAGCAACGAAATTCTCGAAGCCCTGCAAGAGCCACTGTTCGGCATCGTCAGTGCTGTCAAAACCGCGCTGGAACAGACCCCGCCGGAACTGGCAGCCGACGTGGCTGACCGGGGTATCGTCCTCACCGGTGGTGGTGCGTTGCTGCGTGACCTTGACCGCTTGCTGATGGAAGAAACCGGCATCCCGGTGGTAATTGCGGATGATCCTTTGACTTGCGTTGCCCGTGGTGGCGGCAAGATTCTGGAGATCATGGAAGAAGAAGGCGTCAATTTCCTCGCCACCGACTAACAACAACAGCGAAGCTGCGGCAAACCAGCGGAGGCGGTTATCAACGACGCTAACTACCATTCCACGCCGGGGTTTTCCTTCCGGTTTATGGCGCTTGTGCTAAGCGCCATGAGCCTGATGGCGGTAGATTACCGCAACCCTGATGCCGTGCGGCCTGTGCGTACCGCAGCCCTGATGCTGGCTTACCCCCTGCTGGTCGGTGTGGACTCGCCCCAGCGTTTCTTCAAGCGCACTTCTGGTTTTTTTGCCTCGCAAGCCACCCTGGCAATGGAAAATGCGGCTCTCAAGCAACAACTTGATGGCCTTTCTGCCCAGCAACGGGTTTTGTCAGCGGTGCAACAGGAAAATACCCACCTGCGCTCCATGCTGAATTCGGCACCGCGTGACTCCTATGAGTTTACACTGGCAGAAACTCTGGAAACCTCCAACGACCGGGTGCGAGGGCTGGTTGTCCTGAACAAAGGCTCCCACGACAATGTAAAAGAAAGTCAGGTTGTCCTGTCCGGCGAAAACATTTACGGTCAGGTCATCGAAGTGACGCCTTTCAGTTCCAAGGTCATGCAACTGGTTGACCGCAACCACACCATCCCGGTACGCAACCAGCGCACGGGCGAACGCGCACTGGCAAACGGCATGGGGCGCGGCTTGCCACTGGAAATCCGCAACCTGCCCAGCAATAGCGACATCAAGGAAGGCGATATTTTCGTTTCCTCCGGGATCGGTGGCTTGTTCCCACCCAATTTCCCTGTTGCCAAGGTTCCCGCCCAGGGCGTGGAATTCAAGCAAGGCGCACCATTTGCCACTGTCAAGGCTGTACCCTTGGTCAACTATGAAACAACCCGTGATGTCCTGCTGATCTGGCGCAAAGCCGGGATACCCGCCCCTGAGGTCAAGATCGGGCAAGAAAAACCTGCCCCAACAGATAACGCCAAGCAGGACAAGGGCGACAAGGAAAAAGCCGAGAAGGCATCTGTCCCCACTCAACAGGAAAAACCCAAAGAAAAAACTGAGAAAAAACCAGCCAATGCAGAAGGGGAAGCACGCTAATGCCAACCAAAGAAACCCGTTTCCCCGGTGCAGTATTCGTCACCCTGCTGATTGCCATTATCCTGACCATCATTCCACTGGGTGAACCCCTGTCTTTCTGGCGACCGGAATGGATTGCTCTGACGCTGGTACATTGGGCGCTTGTCATCCATGACCGCCTCAGCTTGCTGATGGCATTCGTGGTTGGGCTGGTCATTGATACCCTGTTTGGCTCTATTCTTGGGCAACATGCACTGGGTTATGTGCTCATCGCCTATTTATCGGTACGGCTGGGCTTGCGCATGACCCCGGAATCTTTCCTGCAACAAACTGCTTTGCTGGGAGCCGTACTAACACTTTATATGCTGATCAACCTGTGGGTGCAGGGTGTAACCAGCAGCGCCAGCGGCGGTCTGCTCTATTGGGCCAGTCTGCTCAGCAGTGTTATCGTCTGGCCTCTTTATCACGCCCTGTTGGGATATTTTCATGTCCAGCGAAAAGCCATATAACCTCCAAGCTCACTGAGAAACGTTATTGAAGGGCGGGAAAATTGCCGCAAGCCTTGCAGTTTTGCTACTGTGACCCCACATATGCACCCAGCCTTGATCTAGAGGAGTTATAGATAATGTCTACCAATGCCTGCCAGGAACTGCCATGTGCGGTCATGCCTGATATTGCCAAGCAGCCTCACGCAGGCCCCAAAGGTACACTCAACTGGGTGGGAATGAGCCAGATCGAGTTGCCGGTTTTCCTGCGTAGCCCTAATGGCGACCGGGTACAAACGCTGGCGCGGGTGCAGGCTTATGTCAACCTTGTTGACCCCAACAGCAAGGGCATCCACATGTCGCGCTTGTACGTGGCGATGGATAACCTGCTGGGAATGCAAGACCTCACTCCCGAAGTCCTGCGGGCGACCATTACCCAGTTTGTTGATACCCATCAGGGGCTGAGTGATGCCGCCTATCTGGAATGCCGCTTCGATTATTTTGAACGGCGCAACTCCCTGCTGAGCGACAACAGTGGTTGGAAAAACTACCCAATCAAAATTGCCGCCACCCTGCGCAACGGACAGATCGAAACAGAACTGAGCGTGGAAGTACCTTACTCCTCCACCTGCCCTTGCTCTGCGGCACTGGCTCGCCAGTTGATTCAGGAAGGTTTCCGCGAAACATTTGGGCAGGATGTCACAGCGGTTGATGCCCAAGCAGTTTATGACTGGCTGGGAACCACCAGCGGTATCCGCGCCACCCCGCACAGCCAGCGCAGCATTGCTCAGGTCAAGGTCAAACTGGCAGAAAAAGTACGCACCCTGCCTATTACCAGCCTGATCGACCGGGTGGAAGGCGCATTGCAAACGCCGGTACAAGCCACCGTCAAACGTGAAGACGAGCAGGAATTTGCCCGCCTGAATGCTGCCAACCTGATGTTCTGTGAAGATGCCGCCCGCCGCCTGAAAACTGCGTTGAACGATGACATTTCCGTGCGCGATTTCTGGCTACGGGTCAATCACATGGAGAGCCTGCACGCGCATGATGCGGTTTCTGTAGTGGTCAAAGGGGTGGAAGACGGTTATCGGGATGATCCGCGTGAATACGTGCACCCGACCTGAGCTGATTTTGCAAATCCCGATCCAGCTCTGCCAGCCGCTCTGGCGTACCGATGTCGCGCCAGTCGCCACCAAACCATTCCCCGCTGACCAGCCCGCGCTGCATGGCTTCCCGCAACAGGGGAGCCAGTGGGCGTTTGCCGTATGTCAGACCGGCAAACAGTTGTGGGTGGTAATAGCCGATCCCGCTGAATGTGTAGCGTTCCGCCCCTTCACTAAAAACGCGCCCAGCCTGCAAAGCGAAATCACCTTTCAAATGATGAGCCGGGTTGTTGACCAGTACCAGATGCGCCAGATCGCCAGCAGCCAGCGTTTTGGTTTCACAGGGGTAATCGCACCAGACATCGCCATTCACCACCAGAAACGGCTCATCACCTAACAACGGTAGTGCCTTGATAATGCCACCGGCTGTTTCCAGCGCACCTTCGCCCTGTTCATCGGAATAATGCAAACGCACTTGCCAGCGCGAGCCATCCCCCAACGCTGCCGGGATTTGCCAGCCCAGCCAGGCGAGATTGATCACAATGTCGCGAAAACCGGCACGGGCGAGCTTTTCGATATGCCAGACAATCAAGGGCTTGCCACCGGCTGGCAGCAAGGGTTTGGGGGTACGGTCAGTCAGCGGGCGCATCCGGGTTCCGTGCCCGGCGGCGAGGATCATGGCCTTCATGCCGGAATTTGTACCGTACCGATACGCTCGGGGATGCCTGCCCGCCGCATCCATTCCACCAGCTCGCTGGTTTCAGGGTAACGCGAGCCGATTTCCAGCACATAACTCAGCACCAGCGGCAAATCCTGTAAATAACCTGCCTTGCCATCGCGGTGATACAAGCGGGCGAAAATGCCCAGCACCTTGATATGACGCTGCAAGCCCATCAGGTCAAACCACTGCCGGTAAGTGTTCTCATCCACCGGGGGCAACACGCCCTGGGCAATCGCTTCCTTGCGGAAACAGTTGACCCACCATTCCACCTGTAACTGCGGCCACACAATGTAGCAATCGCGCAGCAACGACACCAGATCGTAAGTAGCCGGGCCGATGACCGCATCTTGATAGTCGATAATGCCCGGACTGTTTTCCTTGGTAATCATCAGGTTGCGGGAATGGTAATCGCGGTGCACGAATGCCACCGGCTGCCCGATGGCTGACTCGATCAGGCTTTCAAACGTGTGGCTGATCAGCTCGTGCGGAATGTCGTCATCACTGAAACCAAGATGGGTCTTGAGGAACCATTCCGGCATCAGCCCCATTTCGCTGCGTAAGGTACGCTCGTTGTAGGCAGGCAAATGGTCGCAATCAGCCGTTTGAAACTGCAATAGGGCGTGCAGTGCATCCGCATACAAATCCTTGACGTTGGCAGGGCCTAGCTGGTTGAGGAACGGGGTACTGCCCAAGTCTTCCAGCAGCAGAAAACCATCCAGCAGGTTTTGCGCCAGCAGTTGCGGCACATGCACGCCGGTTTCAGCCAAGCGTCGGGTAATATCAACGAAGGGGCGGATGTCTTCCTTGTCAGGCGGGGCATCCATGCAGATTGCCGTGCCTTCCGTGCCGCGTGCACGAAAATAGCGGCGAAAACTGGCATCAGCCGATGCCGGTTCCAGCAGGGCATGTTCCCAGCCGGGAAGGCTGTTGACCCACTGGGTTAATTGCTCAAAGCGTACATCCTGTGTCATAACCTCATCCAATGCGGACATGCGTGTCGCGTACCTTAGATGGAAAACTTAATCCTAGCACGGCTAGCTTACTGGCAATTGAACGATAAACTATCATCTTGCGTATGGAACAGACGGAACACCTGTGGCCTGACCACGATTATTACCGGCAGGTAGAAAAACTGCGCACGATGTTGGGGCAACCCCTGTATATTGTGGAAATCAACTCGACCGACATCAACGCGGGCGTACACTTTCCCCATGCCCCGCTGCGCCTGCTGGCAGTGGTGGATTTCCCGGAACCTGACCCCTACCGCCAGCTTTGCCCGCACCTGCTGGTGCTGGATGATGGGCGCGGCATCAATCTGGGGCGTATTGCCCGCATTTCCTGCAACAGTGCGTATGCACCAAGTAGCGATGATCTGCTATTCATCAACCGCGAGTTTGTGCAAAACGTGCTGTTTGCGCCGCGCAGCCTCAGCCGCGAGTCGGTCGCAGCCACCACCCGCGCTGTACTGGCACGCATGTTTGGTGATACACCCGGCAAATTCCTCGAAGCCCATGCCGAACCCCGCAGCGGGCGTGATAAACTGGCATCCCTGTCTATTGACGAGAAACACTGATGCCCGCAAGCCCATCATTGCCCCCCAAAGCCGTTGTCCTGCTCAGTGGCGGGCTGGATTCCACCACCGTCCTTGCCCTTGCCCAACAGCGAGGCTTTGCAGCCTATGCGCTGTCGTTCCGCTACGGGCAACGTCATAGCGTGGAACTGGCATCAGCCCAACGGATTGCACAGGCCATGCAGGTGAAACAACACGTCATTGCCGACATCAACCTGCGGGCGTTTGGCGGCTCTGCCCTCACCGCTGACATCGACGTGCCCAAAGGCCGTGATACTGCCGCGATGGAAACCAGCATCCCGGTAACGTATGTACCTGCCCGCAACACCATTTTCCTCTCCTTCGCACTCGGTTGGGCGGAGGTGTTGGAGGCGCAACACATCTTCCTCGGTGTGAATGCGCTGGACTACTCCGGCTACCCCGACTGCCGCCCTGAATTCATTACTGCCTTTGAAAACATGGCTAACCTTGCCACCAAAGCCGGAGTGGAAGGCCACAAACTGCACATCCACGCCCCGCTGATCCAAATGAGCAAGGCCGATATTATCCGCAAGGGGCTGGAACTGGGGGTGGATTACAGCCTCACCAGCAGTTGCTATGACCCGGACGAACACGGCAAACCTTGTGGACAATGTGACTCCTGCCTGTTGCGGGCGAAAGGTTTTTTGGAAGCTGGCACGGTTGACCCGCTACTGACCAGATTCGGGATGCCAGCATGAACGAAACCCTGTTTTACGTCGCCGCCGCCCCGTTTGAAGCTGCCTGCCGAGTGGAAAATGGGCAAGGTTCCCCATTACCGCAAGGCCACCGCGCCCGCCGCCTGCATGGGCACAGTTTCCTTGCCAAAGTGCGGATGCAAGACGCTGCGTCGGTAGCCAGCCTGCAACAGCAACTGGTGGACTGCGTTGCGCCCCTTGATTACAACGACCTCAACCAGTTCCTTCCCATCCCCACCGATGAAAACCTTGCCCGCTGGGTACGCGCCCGCCTTGCCTTGCCGGGGGTGGCATCGGTGGGTGTGCAAAGCACCCTGCATCAGGGCGCTGATCTCGATCTGGCGGACAATGCCCACATCTGGCGGCGTTTCCGCTTCGAGGCTGCCCACCGTTTGCCCAATGTTCACGCCGGGCATCAGTGCGGGCGGATGCATGGGCATGGTTTCGAGGTGATCCTGCACGCCAACCAGAACCTGCAAGCGCAGGACATGGGGGTGGATTTCGACCGGCTGGAAGCAGTGTGGCAACCCTTGCACGCACAATTACACCACCACTGCCTGAATGACATTCCCGGTCTGGAAAACCCCACCAGCGAAATGCTGGCTGCGTGGCTGTGGGATCGACTCAAGCCTGAACTCGACGCCTTGTCATGGGTGAGCGTGTACGAAACCGTCACTGCCGGTTGCCATTACGACGGGCAACATTACCGCATCTGGAAAGACCAGCGTTTTGAAAGTGCGCTACGGCTGGAAAGTGCCGCTCCTGCTGACAGCGTGCGCCGCCTGCACGGGCACAGTTACCTGCTGCGCCTGCACCTGACCGCGCCACTGGATACGCTGATGGGCTGGACGGTGGATTATGGCGATGTGAAAGAGACTTTCACCCCGATTTACAAACAGCTTGACCACCATTGCCTCAACGACCTGCCAGGGCTGGCAGAACCTGATCCTGCCAGCCTTGCCCGCTGGATTCGCGCCCAGGCCGCACCCGGTTTGCCACAGCTTGACCGCATCGACCTGTACGCAACACCGGGTTGCGGCGTGGTGTTGTCGTGGGGGGAACATGAACCGGGGTTGCCGGTGTGAATGTTGAAGAACCCC
>DILV01000026.1:110130-180473 GCA_002425225.1 Thiothrix sp. UBA5583 | reverse complement strand
CCCCCCAACCCCCTCTCCCTCAAGGGGCGAGGGGGGGAAAGATTTACTCCGTCAAAGAAATGTTCTACACATTACAAGGCGAAGGCTTCCACGCTGGTCGCCCTGCCTTGTTCTGCCGCTTTGCCGGGTGCAACCTGTGGTCAGGGCGGGAGCAGGATCGGCGCAAGGCCGTGTGTGATTTTTGCGATACCGATTTTGTCGGGGTGGATGGGGACAACGGCGGCAAATTCCGCACGGCAGCAGCACTGGCGGAACGGATTACACAATTGTGGCAGGCAGGTGTCGCGCAGGATGTAAACCGCTTCGTGGTGTTTACCGGCGGCGAACCGTTGCTGCAACTGGATGCAGCCCTGATTGCAGCGATTCATGCCCGAGGCTTTGAAATTGCCGTAGAAACCAATGGCACAAAGCCAGCCCCTTCCGGCATCGACTGGCTTTGCGTCAGCCCCAAGGCCGATGCGCCGCTGGTACTGACGCACGGCAATGAACTGAAACTGGTTTACCCGCAAGCACTAGCCATGCCGGAACGTTTCGCGGGGCTGGATTTCCAGCATTTCTACCTGCAAGCACTGGATGGGACGCAACAGGCGCAGCACACCCAGGCAGCCATTGCTTACTGTATGCAGCATCCGCAGTGGAAACTGAGCGTGCAAACGCATAAGCTGCTGGGAATTCCGTAGCGCCTGTTGTTAAACGACACCATGCCCTATTTCTGCCACGCACTAAACGCATCAGGGTTGGACACGGTTAGCGTGACCCCATCTGCACTAATGGTGCTACCACCCCGCAAGCCGAGTTTTGTACCTGCACACGCGCCGGAAAAACTGAGCACCCCATTTGGCCCGCCAGAGAATGAACCACCACAGGACTCTTCCTCACTTGCACCATTCAGTGAGGCGACCGAACGCCGGTGAAATGAGGCATCACCGTAACCGGATACCTGGCTACCCACATTCCAGAATGACACGGTAATGGTGGTTGTTACAATGTTGGTAAAACCGCCAGCACTGTAGTCGTCATCCATTGAGCCGGAAGCAGTGACCTTGACCGGAGTAATGTCGGCATCAGTATCAGCGGGTGGTGGTGGGTTGGCCTCATCAGGCTCTTCTTCCGCAGCGGCTTGCCTGTCTTCGCCTGTCAGCCCAGCCTTTAAGGCATCCCAGGCTTCGGGATCATTGTTTTTCAGGGCTTCACGGCGTTCTTCAGGCGTCATGTCTGCATAGCTTTTTTTCTTTTCAGCCTCGGGTTTGACCTTTTCTTCCGGCTCTTGCTTGCTGTCCCTGATTTTGTCTTCCAAACGTTTTCTGGCTGCGTCAGCTTCCGCTTTTTCCCTGGCGGCACGCTCCTTGTCGGTTTGCCCTTTCGCTTCAGCGTCGCCGGGTGCTTTTTCTTGTCCAGCCTTGTGCCCATCTGCCAGATCCTTGGTTTTTTTGTCTTCCTCAGCCTGTTTGGCTACGTCTTTTTTCCAGCCATTAATATAACTGGCGACCTCGCGGTCAAACTTTTCCACATCAGGCACATGGGAATAATCAATCTGGTCAAACATCGTAATAAACGGGCTGGTTATTGCATCGCCCACCTTGGTAGCATCAGCCAAATTCTTGTAAATGTCAGATTCCAGGATGAAGCCGGTAATAATGCGGTCATGATAACGTTTGGCAGCTTCAATGTCGGCGGGTACTTTTTCCCACTTGGCAGGGTCTTCTGGTAATTTCATCGCATCGCGCACAGCAATTTTATCAGCCATGGCTTTGAGCTTGTATTCGTATTGCTTGCCATAAATCTTGCCGTATTTTTCCGCCACCAGATAACCGTAATCATGGCGTTGCGCCACTTCGTCCAGGGAGTCCACCGGCGCAGCCAACCCGGCCTTGTCAGCATTTTCAGCCCCCCCCCAATAACCGGGGCCATACCATTTGCCGTAACGGGTGATGGGTTCATTGTTGATGACACCAGCACACAGCGAAGCCCAGCCACGCTCAGTACGCTCAGCCGTACTGACCCCCATCATCGTCAATGCCTGTTCGCAGCGATCCCGCGCGGAAAGCGCAGCCCACCCGTCGTTCACACTGAACAAGGTACACGCGACTGCCACAGTGAGCATTTTTCTGTTGGTTATTGGCTGCATACGATCACCTTCCGTCTCGTTATGGATTCATCCTGCGCTAGGGCGACAACCACCCTGACACCAATAGTTTCTTCTTATCAGAGGAATAATGCCGTGCTTTTTATCAAGCAACAGGCTGGATCGTGTTGCAACTGCCCACCCGCCCCCAACCAGCACCTGTCTGCTGGTCATGCCATAACCTCAAGAAAATTGCCACCCTCACACCCAATGCGCTATGTTGGGCAGCAATGTCACCAACAAACAGGAGTTCACCCATGTCCACCCCGCACAAGCTGGAACTGGTCAGTTTCAAGATTTGCCCATTCGTGCAGCGTTCCGTGATTGCCCTCAACCTGAAAGGCGTCGAATACAGCCTCACCCATATCAACCCGCACGACGCACCCGACTGGTTCAAAGCCATTTCCCCACTGGGCAAAGTGCCGGTATTGCTGGTCGATGGCAAGCCACTGTTTGAGTCGGCGGTGATCCTGGAATATCTGGATGAAGTCTACCCGCCCAGCCTGCACCCGGCTGACCCGCTGGAAAAAGCCCAGCATCGCGCATGGATCGAATTCTGTTCCGACCTGATTGGGCGGCAGTTCCGCATGGTGACAGCAAAGGATGAAACTGCGTTTAACGAAGCCTACGCTTCCCTGCAACAAGGCTTGCAACGGCTGGAAAGCGTGGTGGATGCCACCGGCCCGTTTTTTGCCGGTAGCGAATTGAAACTGGTGGATACGGTCTACGCGCCCCTGTTCATGCGCCTATCATTGGCTCGCCGTCTGGCAGGGCTGGCATTGGATCTGAGCACCCGCCTGCAAGCGTGGAGTGACGCATTGCTGGGAATGGAGGCGGTCAAAACCTCCGTGGTGGAAGATTTTGACGCCGTGTTCCTGAATTTCCTGACCATGCAGGAAAGCTGGCTGCTCAAGCGCCAGCAATCATGATTCAGCCGTAATAATCCGGCTCGTTGCCTGCTTTCCACTTGATATTGCAGCCCAGCGAGGGCTTCTGATCGGCTGGTGGATACATATTGTCCAGCAGCCGATCCAGCGCATGGCGCAAATCCGCACCTGTTACCGGCTCATCGCTGCGTGGTCGGGCATCATCGAATTGTCCCCGGTAAAACAGGCGATGCTTGTCATCGAACAGGAACAGGTCTGGCGTACAGGCAGCCTGATAAGCCTTGGCAACATCTTGCGCATCGTCAAACAGATAAGGGAAGGTGTAGCCGTGGGCATTCACCTCTTCCACCATTTTTTCTGGGCTGTCATCCGGGTAATTGGCAACGTCATTGGCATTGATGGCAACCACCACCACCCCGCGCTGCTGATATTCCTTCACCAGTTCCACAAACATGTCACGGATGTGGATCACATAAGGGCAATGGTTGCAAATGAAAGCCACCAGCAAAGGTTTGCCAATGAAATCCTTGCGGGCAACGATCTTTCCGGTAGCAGGCTCGGGCAGCATGAAATCGGGAGCCTGTGTACCTAACTCCAGCATGGTAGAGGGCGTTCTTGCCATGAGTTCCTCCTGAATATCTGACTGTAGTACTGTGGAATGGTGATTATACCCGGATTGCCCAAGCCCATGACAAATTATTCCCGTTTCCGGGTATACTGCTGCATTGCAATATCAGCCACCGTGGAGAGAGTCACATGCAAGCACGTTATGAGGATTTGGGTCATGGCATTTACTGTATTGACACTGACCTGTACCGCCCGCAACTGGCTGCCTGTTATCTGATACGGGAAGGTGATGCGGTGGCTTTTGTCGATACCGGCACTTACCACACCATTCCTTTGCTGATGGAAGTGCTGGCAGACCTCGGGCTAAGCGCCGACCACGTGCGTTACGTGATTCCGACCCATGTGCATCTCGACCACGGCGGTGGTGCAGGCGAACTGATGGCACGTTGCCCGAATGCTACCCTGATCGTGCACCCCAAAGGTGCGCCCCACATGCTCGACCCTGCCCGTTTGCAGGCAGGTGCAACCGCTGTGTATGGCGAGGAAGGCTTTGCTAGGGATTATGGTAAGCTGGTTGCCGTACCCGCAGAACGGCTGATAGCTGCGGAGGATGGTTATGTCATGGATCTCAACGGGCGTACTCTGAGCTTCCATGACACACCGGGGCACGCCAACCACCACGGCTGCATATTCGACCATGCCAGCAAATCCTGCTTCACTGGCGACACCTTTGGCATTTCATACCGCGAATTCGACACGGCACAAGGCATCTGGATGTTTGCCCCCACCACCCCAGTGGCTTTTTCCCCGCAGGAATGGCACACCAGCCTCGACAAGCTGGCAGCGTTGCAACCTGCTGCCATGTTGCTGACCCACTATGGGCGTGTCAGCAATGTCATGGAAATGTTGCCCAAACTTCGCAGCAGCATCGACAATCTCGCCGCACTCGCCCTAGAGCAGGAAAATGCACCGGAAGGGCGCATTGACACCCTTCGGGAGCAAATTTTTTCTGTCTGGCTAAAAGAGATAGAAACCCACGGCTGCAACCTGCCCGAAAGTAATAGCCGAAAATTGCTGGAGGTAGATGCTGAACTTAATGCCCAAGGTTTGCACGTCTGGTTGTTGCGACGCACAAAGTCTAAAACCTAAGGATTACTAAGGGATTGGGATTACCCGAGTGGTTAAGTCGGGAGTTTTATATTAAAATTCAATAATATACTGATATATTAAATATCAAAAACAAAGACGTATCAGTAGATGACCTAATAAATTTTACTTATGCCACAAGAGAAAGAAACGCATTGGTTTGCGTCTTAAAAGTCTATAAAGTGTGCGTGTTTCAAAATTCTGACCATTTGGCTAATGAAAACTTTCTATAGCAAGCCTGATAGTTAGCCAACGTTTTGATAAACTTTTAGCCAGGAACTTAGCATGATCAAACCACACGGCTCCGATGAACTGAATCCATTATTCGTCTATGACAGTGCTGAAAACGAAGCATTGCGGAAGGAAGCGGAAGGTCTCGTTTCAATCGTAGTCAGCTCTGCAACAGCAGCGAATGCGGTGATGCTCGGCGGTGGCTACTTCAACCCGCTGACTGGCTATATGAACAAGGCAGATGCGCTGTCAGTCGCTGATAACATGCATACTACTTCCGGCCTGTTCTGGCCAACGCCGGTACTGAACCTGGTTGAAGATGCCGGTAGCATCAAGGCAGGAGACCGCATTGCCTTGAGAGACCCCAATGTTAGCGGTAATCCGGTTTTGGCGGTGATGGATGTCGAAGCTGTCGAAGCATTCACTGACGCAGAAATGGCTACCATGACTCAGCAAATTTATCGCCCTGCTGAAGGTGAAGCGCATATCGGCGCGGATACTTTCAATGCTCAAGGCAAGGTTTGTCTGTCAGGGCCGATCAAGGTGCTGAACTTCTCCTACTTCCAAAGCGAATTCCCCGACACTTTCCGTACTGCGGTTGAAATTCGCAACGAAATCACCGAGCGCGGCTGGAAAAAGGTCGTTGCCTTCCAGACCCGCAATCCGATGCACCTGGCGCACGAGGAACTGTGCCACATGGCAATGGATCGTCTCGGCTGTGATGGTCTGGTCATCCACATGCTGCTGGGCAAGCTGAAGAAGGGCGACATCCCCGCACCGGTACGTGACGCAGCCATCCGCAAAATGGTGGAACTGTACTTCCCGCCAAACAGCGCGATGGTAACGGGTTACGGTTTTGACATGTTGTATGCGGGGCCGAAAGAAGCGGTATTACACGCTGTATTCCGCCAAAACATGGGGGCGACGCATTTCATTATTGGTCGTGACCATGCGGGTGTTGGCGATCATTATGGTGCATTTGATGCCCAGGAAATCTTCGACAAGGAAGTACCTGAAGGCGCTCTTGACATCGAGATCTTCCGCGCCGACCACACCGCTTACTCCAAGAAGCTGGACAAGGTTGTGATGATGTGTGAAGCACCTGATCACAAGAAGGAAGACTTTGTACTGTTGTCTGGCACTAAAGTTCGTGAAATGCTTGGTCAGGGCATTGCACCACCCAAGGAGTTTTCCCGTCCTGAAGTGGCTCAGATCCTGATTGATTATTATCAAAGTGAGAACAGTTAAGTCTGTTTGAAAGTATCTCTGGCGGCAACTGCGTAACTCTGAGGAGGGGCTGTGGTTGTCGCCGGTTGAGTTCTGTAACCGTAATGTAGCAATACAACCTAATTGAAGGAGTTACACCAATGCCTACGTTTGTACGTACTGACAAATGTGATGGCTGCAAGGGCGGCGACCGCACCGCTTGCATGTACATCTGCCCACACGACCTGATGAAGCTGGACGTTGACGGTTCTGCCACTGGTCACGCCATGAAGGCTTACAACCAGGAGCCTGATCAATGCTGGGAATGCTATTCCTGCGTCAAGATCTGCCCTCAGAACGCGATTGAAGCCCGTCACTACGCTGACGTTGTACCACTCGGCGGTTCCGTACAGCCTCTGCGCGGTCAGGACTCCATCATGTGGTCCATCAAGTTCCGTAACGGCACCATGAAGCGTTTCAAATTCCCGATCCGTACTACCCCGGAAGGTTCCATTGACTGCTACGGTGGCAAGCCTAAAGCGGTTATGGCTAACATCGGTAAAGCGCTGCTGACCCGCGATGTTATGGGCGGCTACCGCGCTGGCAACCCAGCCGAACTGATCTGCAAGTAATTGCCTGATCAAACAAACGCTTCATTTTTAACGAATTAGATTATTGAGGAAATACAAATGGCAGGTACATTTGGTAATCCAGAGGTTGTCCAGGAAGAAGTCGACATCCTCCTGATCGGTGGTGGTATGGCGGCTTGCGGTGCTGCATACGAAATCATGCCTTGGATTCAGGCTGCGAAAGAAGAAACTGGCATCGACATCACTGTCAAGCTGGTTGACAAAGCGGCAATGGATCGTTCCGGTGCGGTTGCACAGGGTCTGTCTGCAATCAACACTTACATCGGCCCACACCAGGATCCGGCTGACTATGCCCGCATGGTCTCCAACGACCTGATGGGCATCACCCGTGACGACTTGGCCTATGACTTGGGTCGTAACGTTGACGATTCCGTTCACCTGTTTGAAGAGTGGGGTCTGCCCATCTGGAAAACCGTTAACGGCGAACGTTTTGACGGTGCTACCTGGCCGAAAGAAGGCGGCAAGCTGCTGAAAGACGGCGGCGACCCAGTTCGTTCCGGTAAATGGCAGATCATGATCAACGGCGAATCCTACAAGTGGATTGTTGCTGAAGCTGCCAAGAAAGCACTGGGTTCCGACAACATTCAGGAACGTGTGTTCATCGTTAAACTGGTAAATGATGCTAACGATAAAAACCGCGTTGCCGGTGCTGTTGGCTTCTCCACTCGTGAAGACAAAGTATACGTTTACAAATTCAAGGCTTGCCTGCTGGCTGCCGGTGGTTGCGTAAACATCTTCCGTCCACGTTCTGTGGGTGAAGGCCAAGGTCGTGCATGGTATCCGGTATGGAACGCTGGCTCCACCTACACCATGGCTGCTGAAGCCGGTGCGGAACTGACCATGATGGAAAACCGTTTCGTTCCAGCCCGTTTCAAAGACGGTTACGGCCCGGTTGGTGCATGGTTCCTGCTGTTCAAAGCCCAGGCAACCAACGCTTACGGCGAAGTTTACATGCAGAAAAACAAGGAAATGCTGAATGACTATCCTCCGTATGGTCAGGCTGCGGTTCCTGCTTCCTGCTTGCGTAACCACCTGATGCTGAAGGAAATGAAGGAAGGTCGCGGCCCAATCTACATGGATACCGTAACTGCCCTTGCCAAACTGCGCGAAACGCTGTCTCCTCGTGAAGTAAAGCACCTGGAAGCAGAAGCGTGGGAAGACTTCCTGGACATGTGCGTCGGTCAGTGCGGTATCTGGGTTGGTGAAAACGTTGAACCAGAGAAGAAAAACTCTGAGTTGATGCCTACCGAACCGTACCTGCTGGGTTCACACTCAGGCTGCTGCGGTATCTGGGCTTCCGGTCCTGAAGACGTTGGTGCTCCAACCACTGAAGAACACGCAGACAAGGACAAGATCCCTGCTCACCTGCCACAAGGCTGGAACTGGGGCTACCGTGGTATGACCACAGTACGCGGCCTGTTCACTGCCGGTGACGGTGTTGGCGCATCTGGCCACAAGTTCTCTTCCGGTTCCCACACTGAAGGCCGTATGGCTGCGCAGTCCATGGTCAAGTTTGTCATCGACAACAAGGACTGGACTCCTACCCTGGACACTTCCGTGGATGAACTGGTTGCTGAAATCTATCAGCCAGTCCGTACCTATCTGGAGCACAAGGACTACACCACTGCGATTGATGTAAACCCACACTACATCACCCCTCGCATGTTGCAGTTCCGTCTGCAAAAAATCATGGACGAATACGTTGCGGGCGTTGCTACCTACTACAACACCAACGGTCACATGCTGGCAGTTGCTGAAGAAAAGCTGGGTATGCTGAAAGAAGACGCGATGAAGATGCGTGCGAAAGACCTGCACGAACTGCTGCGTGCCTGGGAAAACTACCACCGTATTCTGACGGCGGAAGCTCACATGAAGCACATCCAGTTCCGTGAAGAGTCCCGTTACCCTGGTTTCTACTATCGTACAGACTACAACTTTGTCGATGAGCAGAACTGGAAATGCTTCGTCAACTCCATCTACGACAAAAATACCAAGACCTGGACCGTATTCAAGCGTGCTCACAAGGATCTGGTTGATAAATCCAAGCTGTTCAAACCTGCTGCCCACTAATCGGGTTGCTTTATAACAGCACTAAACCTTAATATCGGTTTAGGCCAAGATCAGGGCATCCCAGGATGCCCTGATTTTTGTCCACAGTTACAAAATATAGAGGAGTTCCGCATGAAAGTTATCCTGTTAGGAGGCCCCGGCGCGGGCAAAGGTACGCAAGCCGGTTTCATCAAGGACAAGTACAGCATTCCGCAAATTTCCACGGGTGACATGCTCCGTGCAGCCGTCAAGGCAGGCACACCACTGGGCATCGAAGCCAAAAAAGTGATGGATGCGGGTGGCCTGGTGTCTGACGACATTATTCTCGGCCTGGTCAAGGAACGTATTCAGGAAGACGATTGCAAGAATGGTTTCCTGTTTGACGGTTTCCCCCGTACCCTGGCACAAGCCGATGCCCTCAAAACCCAAGGTGTTGATATTGATGCTGTCGTAGAAATTGCTGTTGATGACAGTGAAATCGTGCGTCGCATGAGTGGTCGCCGGGTTCACGTCGCTTCAGGCCGTACCTATCATGTGGTTTTCAACCCTCCCAAGGTTGAAGGCAAGGACGATGTTACAGGCGAAGATCTGATCCAGCGTGCTGACGATGCGGAAGAAACTGTATTGAAGCGACTGGAAGTGTATCACGCACAAACTGCGCCACTGATCGGCTATTACACGGATTGGGCAGCGAGCGGCGACACCAGCGCACCGCGTTACATCCGTATCGAGGGTGTTGGCTCGGTTGAATCTATCCGCGACCAGATTTTCGCGGCATTGGGTTAATACCCCTAGCCCCCTCTCCCTCAAGGGGAGAGGGGAGATAAGAAGCAACGATACTTCTCTTAGCCCCTCTCCCCTTGAGGGAGAGGGGTTGGGGTGAGGGGTAGATGGACATGATAATGAGCAATTCCCCCAAAAAAGTCAGTGCAGGCAAGGTTGTCCAGTTCAGCTATTTCATTACCAACGAAAATGGTGATGTGGTCGAACAGGTGGATTTACCCGTCAACATGGTGTTCATGATGCATAATCGCCTGTACGACAGTGTGGAACAGGCACTGGTTGGCTGCGGCGAAGGTGAACAGGTTTCTGCCGAAGTACTACCCAGTGTGGGTGCGTGGGGTGAATCTGATCCCAGCCTGATTTTTACCGAAGCTACCGAAAATGTGCCACCACCGTATCGCCGAGTGGGGCAAGAAGTGCAATTCCAGAATGACAGCGGCGATACCAAGACATTCCGCATTACCAGTGTCACCCCTGAAATCGTGACCTTGGATGGCAACCACCCGTTTGCAGGCCAGACCATGACTTTCCATGTCAAGGTTTTGAGCATCCGTGATGCAAGCATGGAAGAAATGCGCTACGGTATCGCTTCTGGTGTTCCGGGGCCTGACCCTACCGCAACCATTCACTGAGCGTAACGAGAGGCAACACACATGATGACAATCCCTGCCCTGACCGACCTCGAAAAACATATCATCCAGCAAACCATCGACGAACGCTGGGGCAAAGGCACAGTAACCGCTGAAGAAGTCGAAGTCGAAATCCGCCTGTCTCCGGCTGACCGTAACCTGACCGATTGCCCAGCCATGTACTGGGAACACGAAGATTGTCAGTTTGTACTCGCCAAAACTGGGGAAAACAGTTACCGCTCGCAGTTTTTCTATTCCGTCAGAGACCGTTTCGGCACAGGTATCGAAGAATATACCGATCTGGCTGATTGCGTTTTATACCTGCTGCGCTTGCAGGCCGACCACGAAAGTGAACGCAAAAAGAATTTTCCTGTTTGAATCCACACGTTAGTTAGAGATCGCATAGAGGAGTTTGTTTATGACCGTAAAGAATGCCTTTTACGCACAATCCGGCGGTGTTACTGCCGTGATCAATGCCTCCGCCTGTGGCGTGCTTGAAACCGCCCGCCAGCACAAGGACAAGATTGGCACGGTTTACGCTGGCCAGAACGGCATCATCGGCGCACTGTTGGAAAACCTGATTGATACCAGCAAGATTTCCGATGCCGATGTAGCAGCGCTGCGTCACACCCCATCCGGCGCGTTCGGTTCCTGCCGTTACAAAATGAAAAGCCTGGAAAAAAACAAGCGCGAATACGAGCGCCTGATTGAAGTCTTCAAGGCACACAACATCGGTTACTTCTTCTACAACGGTGGTGGTGACTCTGCCGATACTTGCCTGAAAGTTTCCCAGTTGTCTGATGCGATGGGCTTCCCGATCACTGCTGTGCATGTACCCAAAACGGTTGACAATGACCTACCTGTAACCGACAACTGCCCCGGCTTCGGTTCTGTTGCCAAATACATTGCTGTTTCCACCCGTGAAGCCAGCTACGACGTAGCTTCCATGTGCGCCACTTCCACCAAGATTTTCGTGCTGGAAGTCATGGGTCGTCACGCAGGCTGGATTGCCGCAGCAGGTGGCTTGGCATCTGATGCCAACAACGATATTCCAGTCGTGATCCTGTTCCCTGAAGTCGAATTCAACCAGGAAAAATTCCTCGCGACCGTCGACGCCAAAGTGAAACAGTACGGTTATTGCAGCGTGGTGGTGTCCGAAGGTTGCCATTACCCGGACGGTAAATTCTTGGCGGAACAGGGCACTCGTGACTCTTTCGGTCATGCGCAACTGGGTGGTGCTGCCCCCGTGGTTGCTAACATGATCAAGGACGCGCTGGGCTACAAGTTCCACTGGGCGGTAGCTGACTACCTGCAACGTGCGGCTCGCCACCTGTCGTCAAAATCTGACGTGGAACAGGCTTACGCACTGGGCAAGGCCGCCGTTGAACTGGCACTGGAAGGCAAGAACTCGGTGATGCCTGCGGTTATCCGCACCTCCAACAACCCGTATCAGTGGCACATTGGTGTGGGCGAGCTGAAAGACATCGCCAACGTCGAAAAGATGATGCCGATGGAATACATCAGTGAAGACGGCTACGGCATTACCGATGCTTGCCGTGAGTACCTGCAACCGCTGATCGAAGGTGAAGACTACCCGCCTTACGAAAACGGTATGCCGAAGTATGTTACGCTGAAGCATGAACTGGTAGGCAAAAAGCTGCCAGTATTTGAGCTGTAAGACTGATCACCCTGACAGTCTGTGCCCCTGTTTGCCTGACAGGGGCGTTTTTTTTATACTGCCCGTTTTCCACAGTACACACCCCGGTAAACAAGATCATGGCTGAAAAACTCGATATTCCAGCGGAATTCCAAAGCACCCTCGTTCCTGAACTGCTGACAGACAACACCAGCATCCAGTTTAACTGCCATCCGGGCGTTTCCTGTTTCAATATCTGTTGCAAAGCGGCGGATGTCACGCTTGCTCCCTTTGACATCCTGCGACTGAAAAAGCGTTTAGGTCTGACTTCCAGCGAATTTCTGGATCAATATACAGTGCCATTCCAGGTTGATGGGCATGGCACACCTGGCGTAAAACTACGCACCGATGAAAGCAAAGCCTGCCTGTTTGTGCGTGAGGAAGGTTGCAGCGTGTACGAAGACCGCCCAGCCGCCTGCCGTTACTACGGGCTGGGAGTGCTGTCACATCGCGCCGAAGGCTCTTCCGAAGACGTGCAATACTACTTCCGCAATCAGGAAGCGCATTGCCAGGGCTGGCACACCGACAAGGTGATGACCATCCACGACTACCGCCAGCAACAAGGTACGCCCGAATACGATGCCATCAACCGCGAATGGATGCAGTTGATGCTGAAAAAGAAATCAGCAGGCCCCGCCATCGGCAAGCCTGATCCGCTCAGCTTCCAGTTGTATTTCATGGGCAGTTTCGATATTGACCGCTTCCGCCGCTTTGTGGAAAGCCCACAGTTTGCCAAAGTCTATATCCTCAGCGACGAAACCCGTGAAGAATTGAAAGACGATATTGCTCTGCAAAAGTTTGCGTTTCGCCTGTTGCGCCAAGTGCTGTTTGATGAGCAGACCATCCCTACCCACGCCAATATCCTCGAACAGCGCTGGGAGGAACGCAAAGATATTATCGAACTGCGTCACAAGGCTGCCGTCGAGCTGCACTTGCAACGTGCGGAAGCCGAACGTAAGGCGGCACTGGAAAGCGAAGCTGAAAAAGGCAACGATTCCTGAGGTTCCGGTGGAAGCAAATCCTGCAAATTCAGGCAAATTCCGGTAAAAACCTGCATTATGTTTCTGGCGGGCTATCTACCTGCCAGAAAACCTGTATACTGCGTAACTCATCCATATCGTTTCTATCGAGTCTGCGGGCATCCTGTCTACATCCTCTTGAGCGGTTTCCAATAACCTTAAGGAGGTTACAATATGAGCGCTAAGCTTTACGTCGGCAATTTGCCATATTCCATTACCCAACAAAGCCTGCAAGAAAAATTTGCCCAGTTTGGTCAGGTCAATTCCGTTAACGTGATTACTGATCGCGATACCGGGCAAAACAAAGGTTTTGCATTTGTTGAAATGTCCAGCAATAGCGAAGCACAAAAAGCAATCCAGGGCATGAACGGCGTCAACATTGACGGTCGTGACATCAAGGTCAACGAAGCTAAACCACAAGCACCACGCGATAACCGCAGTGGCGGTGGTGGTTTCGGTGGCGCACGCGGTGGTCGCTGGTAAGCAACTGCTGGCTTGCAAGCCTGAAGCAAAAACCCGGCCTCGTGCCGGGTTTTTGCTATATGGACAAAAGCAAACCAAAGACACGCTCGCAGGGAACTTGCAATCCGCGCACGTGCAAGCGAGAATCGCGCCCAAATACATGTTTTCAGGGTAGAACAATGAGCGTTTCCGTTGCCATTATTTCCGATACACACGGGCATCTCGACCCGCGCATCATCGACATTATCCGCGAATGCGACTATGCGATTCACGCAGGAGACATTTGCGGGGAAGAAGTGCTGGCTTCCATGCAGCCCAAGAGTGCCATCGTGATTGCAGTAGCGGGCAATAACGAGCCGCGCTGCATGGTCGATTTCTCGCTGCCCAGTGTCAGTGAGCTATCATTGCCGGGCGGCAAAATCTGCATCGAACACGGGCATGAACATGGGCATCACACCCCTTGTCACGACTCATTGCGGCAGAAACACCCGGATGCACGAGTGATTGTCTATGGACACACCCACAAGATGGTACAGGATAAAAGTGCCCTGCCGTGGGTGATCAACCCCGGCGCCGCAGGCCAGACCCGCACGCATGGCGGGCCTTCCTGTCTCGTACTGACTGCCAGCAACGATGCCTGGGCAGTCAAGGAATTCCGTTTCAGCGCAAATTGATTACTGTACGCCGAGCAGTTCCACATCAAAGACCAGTGTGGCGTTAGGTGGAATCACACCGCCTGCGCCGCGTGCCCCGTAGCCCATTTCCGGCGGAATCACCAAGGTACGCTGCCCGCCGATTTTCATGCCTTGTACACCTTCATCCCAACCCTTGATAACGCGCCCGCCAGCCAGCGGAAACTGGAACGGTTGCCCACGGTCACGGGAACTGTCGAATTTCGCGCCGTGCTTGTCGGGTGCATTTTCGTCATACAGCCAGCCGGTGTAATGGACGGAAACCATTTTGCCAGCGGTAGCCTCTGTGCCTTCGCCTACTTTTACGTCTGTAATTTGCAATCCTGCCATCGGTTTTGCCTCTTGTGTGGTTGATCGGGTTGCGGGTTTGGCATCTTGTGGCGTAGTTGCGGCCTTGTCATTGCACGCTGTTGCCAGCAAGCTGGCAGATAATGCCAGTGCCAGAGGGAAAAAGGATGCTTTCATGGAGTATTTCCAGTTATTTTCAAGAAAAACGCGGCACATTATGCCGTATTTTTCATACTGTGGGGTGATTACCTAATAATGGCAGGGTTGCCACTACACATACCCTTCCCCCCTTGCGGGGGAAGGGCGGGGATGGGGGGGTAAGGCGTAGCCTTAAAAGAACAACGCTACCTTCGCTTCCTGACGGTACTTGTGCAGCAACGGCTCGGTGTAGCCATTCGGTTGCTCACGCCCCTTGAACACGAGGTCACAAGCAGCCTTGAACGCCACGCTCTTGTCGAAGTTACCGCTCATTTTGGTGTAAGTCGGGTCGCCTTCGTTCTGCGCATCCACCTTCAGCGCCATGCGCTTGAAGGCTTCCATCACCTGCTCGGCGGTACAAACACCGTGGTGCAGCCAGTTGCACATGTGCTGGCTGGAAATGCGTAGGGTAGCGCGGTCTTCCATCAGTCCCACATCGTTAACATCCGGTACTTTGGAACAGCCCACACCCTGGTTGACCCAACGTACCACGTAGCCAAGGATGCCTTGCGCGTTATTGTCCAGTTCCTGCTGGATTTCCTCTGCACTCCAGTTCGGGTTGGCAGCAACCGGAATGGTGAGAATGTCATCAATGTTGGCACGCGGGCGGCTTTTCAGCTCTTCCTGACGCGCAAACACGTTGACCTTATGGTAATGCAAGGCGTGCAAGGCGGCTGCAGTTGGGGAAGGAACCCACGCAGTATTTGCCCCTGCCAGCGGATGCCCGATTTTGGTTGCCAGCATGTTTGCCATCTGGTCAGGAATCGCCCACATACCCTTGCCGATCTGTGCATGACCCGGCAGGCCGCATTCCAGACCGATGTCCACGTTCCAGTTTTCATAGGCTTGAATCCACGCGGAAGACTTCATGTCGTGCTTGCGGATCATCGGGCCTGCTTCCATCGAAGTGTGCATTTCATCGCCAGTACGGTCAAGGAAGCCGGTGTTGATGAACACCACGCGCTCTTTGGCGGCGCGGATGCACTCTTTCAGGTTGACGGTGGTGCGGCGCTCTTCGTCCATGATGCCGACTTTCAGGGTGTTGCGAGCCAGACCCAGCGCGTCTTCCACGCGACCGAACAGTTCGTTGGTGAAGGCGACTTCTTCCGGGCCATGCATTTTCGGTTTGACGATGTAAACCGAACCGGTGCGGGAGTTGGCGAATTGTGCATTGCCCTTCAGGTTGTGGATCGCAATCATGGAAGTCATGTAGCCGTCCATGATGCCTTCCGGGATTTCGTTACCGTCTTTGTCCAGAATCGCCGGGTTGGTCATCAGATGCCCCACGTTGCGCACGAACAGCAGGCTGCGACCCGGCAATATCAGGCTGGAACCATCGGCTGCGGTGTAAGTACGATCCGGGTTCATGGCACGGGTAAAGGTTTTGCCGCCCTTGGAAACCTGTTCGGTCAGGTCGCCTTTCATCAGCCCCAGCCAGTTGGTGTAGATCAGGGTTTTGTCTACATCGTCCACGGCAGCTACGGAGTCTTCACAGTCCATGATAGTAGTCAGCGCCGCTTCCATCAGAATGTCGTTGATCCCGGCAGCGTCAGTTTTGCCAATAGCACCTGCACGGTTGATCTGGATTTCAAAGTGCATCCCGTTGTTGACCAACAGCACGGCGGAAGGTGCCGCCGCATCGCCCTGATAACCTGCCAGCTTGTCAGCCTGTGCCAGACCGGTGGTGGAACCGTCTTGCAGGCTTACTTGCAGTGCACCGTTGGCAACCGCATAGCCGGTGGCGTCTTTGTGGGAACCACTGACCAAAGGGGCTGCTTCGTCGAGGAAGTTGCGGGCGAATTCGATAACTTTCGCGCCACGCACCGGGTTGAAGGTGGAACCAGCTTCCGCACCGTCAGTGGACGGGATCGCATCAGTACCATACAGCGCGTCATACAAACTACCCCAGCGGGCGTTGGCAGCGTTGAGGGCGAAACGTGCATTCATCACCGGAACCACCAGTTGCGGGCCTGCGGTGGCAGTGATTTCGCTGTCTACATTGGCGGTTGTGACCTGGAATGCGTCACCCTCCGGCAGCAGGTAGCCGATGTCTTGCAGGAAAGCCTTGTAAGCGGCGAAGTCATTTGTGCCCTTGTTGTCCAGATGCCAGGCATCGATTTTGGCTTGCAGCGCATCGCGTTTGGCCAGCAGTTCACGGTTGCGGGGCGCAAGGTCATTGACGATGGCTTCCAGCCCTGTCCAGAAAGCATCAGCAGCCACGCCCGTTCCTGGTAGCGCCTGATTGTTTACGAAATCATGTAAGAGTGTTGACACTTGCAAGCCGCCAACCTGGATTCTGTTACCCATCTGTCACGTTCCTCAAAGAAAAAAGTAGAATTGTCGACATGCTAGCTTATAACGCAAGATCAGTCATTGCTAAAATTGGAATTCTCAATGGTAAGCATTAGACTGACAACAACAGTAAACTGAATGAAATCCAGCCAAATACAGTGCTACATTTGAATCCATCACACCATTTATGAGACGCTTAAGCCCGTCAACCCCAGCCCAATGACATTTAATGACAAAAACATTCTTCACTCGTGTTTGCGCCCTGCTTCTGCTTGCCTCTCCCATCGGTCAGGCAGCGCCAACAGCATTGCAGCGTAGCCTGTTCCAGCAAACCCATGCAGACCTGCAAACCGGCAAAGTGGACGGTTTCGTCGCCCTGCCCGCAGACATGCGCCAATACCCCTTGTACCCCTGGCTGGAATACGAATACCTCAAACAGGTTTTCGATGCAGTGCCTGACACACAGATTGCAGACTTTGCCCGGCGTAACCCTGGCACACTGATGTCGGACGATATTTACGCCCGCCTGGGCAAACGGCTGGCAAACCAGCAGGCGTGGCAGAAACTGCTGGACTGGATTCCTGCCGATCTGGACGATACCGATACCCAGTGTTACCGCACCCAAGCCTTGGCAGCAATGGGGCAAAAGAATACTGCCCTGCAAACCGGCAAGCAGGCATGGATGGGAATCAGCAAAGGCATTAGCGAGGCTTGCGCCCCTGTAGCCGACCTGTTGCGCCACCATACTGCCCTTTCGATGGATGATTATCTGGCACGCATCCGCATCGCCATCGACAAAAACCAGAGTACGCTGGCATCCCAACTGGCTAGTGACTTGCCCCCTGAGCTGCGTGAGGCGGTTGAAAGCTGGATAAAGACCCGCCAAGACCCACAAGCCAACTTGCCAAACCTGCTTAAACAGCCTGATTCCGCCTTGCTGCGGGAGGCATTCACCGACGGGCTGACACGTATTGCCAGAAAAGAACCACAAACTGCCGAAAACCTGTGGCAAAGCGCCCGCCAGACGTTCAAATTCACCCCAGCGGAAACTGGCAAGGTGGAAAGCGTCCTCGGCATGAATCAGGCATTGCGCCACGAACCCGCCGCCATTGCCCGACTGGCAGCGATTCCTGCCGAACACCGCACACAGGATGGCAACCTGTGGCTAGCCCGCATGGCTGCCCGTCACAACGACTGGAATAATGTGTTGCAAGCCAGCCAGCTACTACGTTTCGACAACGAGCGGGATGCTGCCAACTGGCAATACTGGCAAGCCCGCGCCCTTGAACAAACCGGCAAAACCACCGAAGCCACCTCCCTCTACAGCCAACTGGCAGCTACCGCCAGCTTTTACGGCTTCCTCTCTGCCGACCGATTGGGGCAGAGTTACAGCAGCCTGCAAACCGCCCCGCTTGACCGTACCCAGCGCATGACTGGTTTGCAGAAAGTCGCCGCTTTGCAACGTGCTGCCGAATGGTTCAGCATCGGCAACCGCGAACAAGGGCGCAAGGAATGGTTCCGCGCCCTCAAACTGATGGATAAGGCAGGCATGTTGGCAGCCGCCGAACTGGCCTTGCATTCCGGTGAACCGAATCTGGCAATCTGGACGATTTCCCGCGCCAAGGAATGGGATGAAGTCCACCTGCGCTTCCCGCTGGTGCATACCGATCTGGTGCAGGAGCAGGCACGGCAGCAAGGCATCCAACCCGCTTGGATACTGGGCGTGATGCGCCGGGAAAGCGCTTTCGACGCACAGGCGGAATCCGGGGCAAAAGCCCTTGGCCTGATGCAACTGATCCCGCCGACCGCCAAAACCGTGGGCAGCAAACTGGGGCTAACCATCCGGGGCAAGGAAGACATTTTGCAACCTGCCACCAATGTACAACTGGGTAGTGCCTACCTGAGCGAAATGCTCGGCACATTCAAAGGAAATTATGCGCAAGCCAGCGCGGCCTATAACGCCGGGCCAGGTCGCCCGCTGCAATGGGCTCCGGCTGTGCAGATCAATGCCGACCAGTGGGTGGAAAGCATACCGTTTACCGAAACACGTGAGTATGTTCAGGCCGTCATGGCGTATACTACGATCTATGATTACAAGTTAACCGAAGGAAAAGGCAGCCGCCTGAGCGAACGTTTGCCACCCATTACACCCAATGCACCGACAACCACCAGCGAATAATCCCCATCAGCAACGCGGCATCGCCATCCTGACGACGCTGGTAGTTGCTGTGCTGATCGTGACGCTGGCAACCGTCATCCTTGCCCGCCAAAGCCGTGCAGTGCGCCAGACCGACAATTTCCAATCGCTGGAACGGGCGTGGCAATACGCCTACGCACTGGAACAGTTCGCCGGAATGGAGCTGCAACGCGATGCCAAAAGCAACAAATACGACGCGCTGGATGAAGACTGGGCAAAATGGTCGAAAAACCCGCCAACATTGCCTTTGCAAGAAGGCAATAGTGTCACGGTTGGTGAATTCAGGTTAAAACTCGAAGACCTGCAAGGCCGTTACAACATCAACAACCTGCTGGACGAAAAAGGCAAGCTGCGCACCAATGGCGAAGACCAGCACCTGAAAAAGCTGGCGCAAGCGGCTGGCTTACCCGAATCATTCGTCGCCGTCATCATTGACTGGATGGATCCTGATGCCATCATCCAGACTGGCGACAGCGCCGAAACCGATTTCTACCTGTCCGGGGCCATCCCCTACCGCGCCGCCGACATGCCGTTTGCCGACAGCAGTGAATTGCGCCTGCTGAAACTGGACATCGAACCTCCTGCACAGAAAAACAAGGCACTTGGCGCATTCCTGCAAACCGTTACCGTGCTGCCGTTCAAAAAAACCACTGTCAACGCCAACACTACCAGCGCAGCCGTCCTGCAAGCCATCGGCCTCAGCAGTGACCGGATCAAGACCATCATGGACAGGCGCTTGCCTGACAACGAAAAGCCGTTCAAGACCACCGCTGACCTGTTTGCTGCACTGGCTTTCAACCCGGCTGACCAAGCAGATGCTGCGCTGGAAAAGCAGTTGAAGGAAACGCTGGATGTATCGTCCAGCTACTTCCATCTGAGCGGGAAACTGACAGTCGGCAGGGCAACCGTTTTCATGAATAGTGTATTTTATCGTGAACCCGGCAAACCGATTCGTGTCATAATGCGCCAATTCGACCGGGCAGAAGAGCCGGAACCAAAACCAACAACAACGACTGACGATGCTAGTAATACGCCTGCAAACACCTGACGACAATGAACCCGCCTGGGCACTGCTGGAAGGCGCTGCTGCCGACTGGACACATGGCTCGTGGGAAACCCTGCTGCCACTAGCACGCGGGCAACAAGTGGTGTTGCTGATTCCCAGCCGCGATGCCTTGCTCACCAGCACCAACATCAACACCCGCAACCAGCGCCAGTTGAAACAGGCTATTCCCTACGCACTCGAAGATGCCTTGGCAGGCGACCCGGAAGATCAGCATATTATCTGGCAAGCCCGCCCTGACAGCACCCAGGTTGACGTTGCCATCATCGAACGCTCCCGCCTGAGCGAATGGCTTGCCAGCCTGCGCACCCGTCAGCTTCGCGTCAACGCCATCCTGCCGGATGTGTTCGCCTTGCCGTGGGAAAGCGACACGCTGACCCTATGGCAACAGGGCGAACAAGTCTGGATTCGCACCAGTGAACTGGGTGGTCTTGCCTGTAACAGTCACACCCTACCTCTGATCATAACCAGCCTGCGTGAAACCAACCCTGCCCCGTTGCGCCTGCGTCTCTACGCCGACCAACCCATCAGCTGGGCAAATGATGAGCATTTCACCCTCATCCCGGAAGTACACGCTGAACAACTGTACGCCGCCAGCTTGCAAAATGCCATGAAACTCAACCTGCTGCATGGTTGGCAAGCCGAAGACAGCGCCCGCCTGAAGCAACAGTTACAACGCTGGCGGATGGCTGCCGGGTTGGCGCTTGCCGCCCTACTGCTGGGGCTAGGGCTGTATGGCATCAATACTTACCGCCTGCAACAGCAACTGAATGCACTGGATGCGGAAAACCTGCAACTGTTCGCCGAGTTGTTCCCGGATGCTGCCAGTGACCTTGACCCACGCGGTCTCAAAACCCGGCTGGAATCGGAACTGCTCAAACTGCGCGGCACGGCTGGAGAATCCGGTGGGGACAGTTCTCTCACCCATCTAGCCACCCTTGCCGAAGCCCTGTCACAAGTGGATGGGTTGAGCGTGAAAAACATCACAACCCAGTCCGGCAGCTTGTCGATTGAATTGCAAACACAGGACGAACAAGCTGTGGAATCACTGCGCACCGCGTTGGAAAGCTCGATTGGGGGCAGTGTTGACCTGAAGACCTCCCGCTCTGCCGATACCATCAAGGCCAACCTGACACTGGGGGGTAAGTCATGAAAAGCTGGTGGCAAAACCTCAACAAACGCGAGCGCAACCTGGTGCTGCTAGCAGCCATCCTAGCCAGCATTGCCCTTGCCTGGACACTGGTATGGAAACCACTTGCCCGCTACCACACTTTCCTGCAACAGGATTTGCAGGACGCACGCGACATACGCGCCCAGATGCAACAACAACGCACTGCCATCGCAAGGCTACAAAGCTCTCCCGACCAGCAGCAGCCAGCACAGGGCGGCTCACTGGATTCCACCGTCAACCACCTGCTGAAACAACACCAACTGGATGGAGCCGGAACCAGCTCCGAAGAACAGGACAGGGATACTGTCGCCCTGAAACTGGATGGCAAACCGTTTGACAACCTGATCCGTTTCCTTGCACAAATGGAAAGCCAGCACGCTACCCATGCTACCAGCATGACCCTGAAACCCGGTGAAGCAACCGGGCTGGTTGACGCACAAATCACCTTGCAACGATGAAAACCCGAACCCTGATCCTCACTGGCGTTGTCAGTTTCCTGCTGACATCCCTGACCCAACTTCCGGCAGCGTTATTGACTGAACGTCTGCCTGCCAACCTGCCACTCAAACTGCAAGGTGTTGCCGGTTCACCCTGGCAGGGTTCTGCCAGTAGCTTACGCTGGCAAAACCTGCAATTGCAGGACGTGCAATGGGACTGGCAATTCGCCTCCCTGTTCAAGGGCGAGCTGTCCGCGCATCTGCAAGGTCGCTGGCAAGGGGGAAAACTGGATGGCATTTGTAGCGTCGGCTTCAGTGGCAACCTCCAGTGCCATGACATGAACCTGACTGACCTGCCCGTTCAGGCGCTTACGCCTTATCTGCAACGCTTCATGGTTCCACCCTTGCGTGGTCAGTTGCAAGCCACGCTCGACACGATCGTCTGGGATCGGCAAAACCTGCCACAAACCAGCGGGCGGCTGGAATGGCAGGGGGCAGGCATTCAGATGAATCCGCAAAGTTTCGGTCAGTACAGCGCCATCCTGACAGTAGATGCTGACAAGAACCAGCAAATCAGCCTGACTTCCGCACCGGATGCAGCTTTTGGCGTCGATGGGCAAATCACCCTGCAAGCCAACCGTCAATTTCAGCGTGACATCAACATCAAGCCGAGCAAAAACGTCGATGCCGGGGTAAAACAGTTTCTGGGAATGATCGGCGGTGTGCCACAAGCAGATGGCAGTTACCGGTTGCAACAACAGGGCACGCTGTAAAAAATTCAGTGGGTTTGAGCTGCCAGCACTTTTTGCGCATCATCAAAGCGACAATCGGCACGTGGGCGCTTGTTCGGCTGGTTGACGAAATTGATGAACAGGTCATTGGCACAGTCCTTGTTGTCCATGACGCTGTGGGCAATATTGGCGAAGCGAAACAGGTAGGTCGTTTCGGGCACAAACTGTTGCTCTGCCGCTTTGACCGCCCAGTGACTCGGAGTGATTGGGTCATCTTCGCCGGACAGGATCAGCGCGGGCGTCTCACGGGGTGTTTCCGTCAGTTTCAAGCCCTCAACCGGCTTGTCTGCTACCCACACATCACAGACATCATAATCATGCGGCAGGTAATAACGTAATTCCGGGTGGGCGTTGACCCGTGCATCCATGCGCTCACGCGAGATCACGGGATTGTCATGGCATTCCACTGACCAGAATACCGGTTCGCTGAAAGCATCATCAAACTGGTGCAGCAAATAGCTTTCAATATGCCCCATGGCCAGATCAAGGCGGTCTTCCTGCAAGTGACGGATCATGGCGGGCAAGCTCTGCAAACTGTTGCTGGCATATTGGGCATCAAACAGGATAGCCAACAGGATTTCATCATTCAGACGCAGGGTTTGCACACCCCCCGCCAAACCCAGACGGGAAACATCCACCTGTAGCGGCTCCTTGCGCAATTTGTCACGCAAGACCGCGTAACGCGCCCTTACATCACCATTTTCCAGTTGGCAACGCGGGCTGGCATCACAAGCGCGGAAAATACGCTCCAGCCCCTCTGCCAACAGGTCAGGCCAATCACGGAACAAATGTTCGCCGGGTGGATAAATGGAATCCAGGCTCAAGCTGCGCACTTGTAGCGGAAACTGCCGCTGGACTTCCAGAGCCAACCGGGTTCCGTAGGATACGCCCAGTAAATTGCCTTGGGCATAACCCAGCAATTGCAGCAGGTCGTTGACATCCCCGGCACTGCGTTCCGTGCCCAGCTCTTGCAATGGCATACCCGCAGTTAACAGACTGTCGCGGCATTGCTGACTAACACTGCGGTAACGGCTGGCGTTTTGCTCGGGTGTGCCGGGGTTTGCCAGAATACTGGCGCTCAATTCCCGGTATTCATCGCACTGGAGAGAGGGTTTGCTTAACCCCGTACCTCGCTGATCAAACAGCACCAGATCGCGTTTCATGCCCTGTTTTTGCTTGAACCAGTCCAGCCAGTAGGTTTCGATGCTTTTTTGCTCCAGCCATGAGGCAGAACCCGGCCCGCCAGATAAATAAACCAGCGGATCTGGTTGACGATCCTTGCCGGTATAACGCATGACCACTACAGGTAGCTGGAACGGGGATGCCTGATCAGGAGAGGATGGGGCAACGTGCATGAAGCCACATTGCACATCATCGTTTTTGGCGGTTTCAAACCAGCATTTTTCCGGGACAAAACGGGCTTTGTTTTCCAGAACATGGCTGGAAAAAGACGGTAATGGCTCCTGACGACCGGACATGACGCCCATCGCTGCCGCTGCAACCACACCACCCAGCAATAGCCAGATCATCCTGCGCATAAAATTTGAAAATTCCGCCCCAAAATTCATTTAATTTTATTATTTTAATGGCATTAAGCAATACCCCGGCTTAATAACGAACAATATTTACCCATAAAAAAGGGCAGGAACGTTACCGCCCCTGCCCTGTCATAGCACCGCCATGCAGCCGCCGGTTATCCCCGTTTGTGCCGGTAGCCAAAGGCCACCAGCATCATCAGGAAACTCAACAACAACAGCGCCCATTCACTCAAGGTCGGGATTTGTTCCGGTGAACCCAGTGAAATCCCGGTGCTGTCACCCGGTTGTGCTGTATCGCCATTGTCGGTTTTGACATCGGCGTATTCCGGCTTGCCATCATTATCCAAGTCCCAGTTGGAAGTCGCTTGGTTTTCGATGGTTTGCTGCTCACCGACCTTGCTCAACATGCTGTAGAAGCGGATCACGACTTCATTCGCTGCCTCATTTTCGGTGGTCTGCCCCAGATCAGCACCGATTGCACCTTTCCAGTAGACCCGACCTCGCGGGAATTCTGCTGTTGGTGCTTCGTAGCGGCAAATATCGGTATGTGATGTGCCACGTGCTTCACAGTAAACCCCGTCAGCACTGACATTCGCCCCAGCTTGCATAGCGGCATAGCGAGTGCCTTCTGGTACACCGTCGAAGATTTCCACACCTGCAACCGTATCGCTGCTGCTGTTGATCCAGACCATTTGCCACAACATCACGTGTTCGCCGGTTGCCGTGACCGTCTTGAGGGCGGTTGGCGGGTCAAACACAAAGCGGACATTCACCGAACTCTGGCTACTGGCATCCAGCGAGCCACCCAGGAGCGTACCGTCTGGCTGTGCCGGTTTCGCACTGACACTGGCTTTATTGACGATACCGGCAGTAATGACATGCTCGTAATAGTAACGGATACGGGCATTAGCATCCTTGCTCAGCGGAGTCAGCAGAGTGGGCACGCTACCCAACGGTTTGAGCTTGTCAGCCGTCAGACCGAGGGTTTCATCCAGCAACGCCACTTGTGCCAACCAGTTGTCGCCAGTATTGGTGATCTCGAAACAGTAGGTGACGTTTTCACGCTTGTCCTTGTCGAGGTCTACCAGCGTCAGCTCGGTTTTTGCCTGTTCCGTACCGCACTTCGCCCCAGCGTCATGCCCCTGATAGGCGGTTTTCTGCAAGCGGATAGCACTGCTCAGTTGCGCATCAAGGAAGTTCAGCCCGGTACAAGTGGTTTTGCCATCCGGCAAGCGGCACACGCTGCTACCATCGACCACATCGACGACGACCGGAATGCGGTTATCATTCGGCATTGCCAGATCAGCCGTGGAAACATGCCCCGGTTTGTCGGTGGCAATTACCACCCAGTTACCGGCAAGCACATCAGTAAACACGTAACGCCCGGTTTCGTCGGTCAGGACACTGCCAACGCTTGCACCGTCATCCGGGTTGCCATCGCCATTCGGGTCACTGAACAATTCCACCGTGATGCCTGCCAAACCGTTATCCGGGTCAGCCAGATCGCCGTCATTGTCAGCATCCAGCAACACCTGACCACTCAGGCTGCCTTGCGGCTTGGCGTCAAGGAACAACGGTTTGGTCGGCACTTGCCCGGAAACCAGCGTGACCGGCACACGGTTGTCGTTAGCGCCTGCGCTGTCAGCAGTGGACTCGTAGTTGGCAGGGTCGGTTTCCACTACCACGTATTGCCCCGGCGGAACACCTGCAAAGGTGAAGCTGCCGCTGCTGTCAGTGGTAACGGTTTCGACTGCCACGCCATCTGCCGGATCGCCATCGCCGTTCGGGTCAGTGAACAGAGCAACAGTTACCGTCGGCAAACCGCTTTCCTGCGCATCTTCCACACCGTTGTGGTTACGGTCATCCACCACTTTGCCACTCAGCACCACGTAGGATGCGGGATCATAGTCAAGGAAGTTGACATCCTGCACCGTGGCATTGCTGGCAACCGTTACCTGCACCTGATCGTGACTGATGACTGTACCATCGCCCGTGCCTGCACTGCTGCCGGTTGACACATAGCCTTGCGGCTGGGTTTCAGTCAGCGTGTAAGTACCCGGCGGCACCAGGAACTGGTAGCTACCATCGGCTGCCGATACAGTGCTCAGGCTAACCGGATTGCCGAAGCTATCCGTACCACTGAGTGTCAGCGTGACATTGGCAATAACGCCATCAGCAGGTTCAACCGTGCCGTTTGCCCACAGGTCATTCACCACTTTGCCACTGATGGTGGCTGGCAAAATGCCTGCGTCCAGCGTCAGGTTGGTTGTGCCGGATGTAAACACTGCCAGCGGCGTTACCCCCATGCTGTTCACATCGGAATCACGCTCGGCATCACCACCCAGCCCTGCTGTGGTAAAGACGCTATCCATCGCAATGATTTGTACGCTGTAGCTACCTGCCGGAACGCTGAACTGGTACTTACCGGAAGCATCGGTTGCAGTGCTTGCCACCTTGTTATCAGCTTTGTCCAGCAGCAGAACGGCGACGTTTGCCAGTGGCATTTCACCTGCATCCTGTACGCCGTTCTTATTGGCATCCAACCACACGTAATCACCGATTTTGGCTGGCAAAATACCGGCATCCACCGTTTGATTGCCCGGTGCGCCTGATGCTACCACTGCCGTTGCCTTGCCGGTTGCCGGGTCAGCATCGGAATCAATCGCATCGTCGTCACCCTGATTGCCCACGGTCAGCTTCATGTCATCGGTCAGCACGAACTGTACGGTGTAAGTCCCCGGTATGACATCGCGGAAGGCATAGAAACCGGAAGCATCCGTGGTGGTCAGCGCAACATCCTTGCCGTTGCTGTCCATCAGCTTGACGGTTACACCTGCCACACCCGGTTCGCCTGCATCCTGCACACCGTTTTCATTCAGGTCTACCCACACGCGGTCGCCCAATGCACCTGGCTGAATACCGGCATCCACATCCTGCACTACCTTGCTGGAAGTCACACTAAACAGCGGTGAACGCCCGGTTTCAGGGTCAGCATCGGAGTCGCGGGTATCGTCTTCACCCTGATTCGCCGCCACCAGTTTCATATTGTCCGGGGTCACGAATTCGAGTTGATACTCACCCGGCAAGACACCGACGAAGCTGTAGATACCGTCCACGCCCGTGGTGGTGGTCATGACCAGTTTGCCATCCTTATCCAGCAAATTGACCACGACGCCCACTGCACCGGGTTCAGGATACATGCCATCGTCGATACCATTGCTGCTGTTGTGGTCGATCCACACCCGTCCAGTGACACTGGCTGGTAATAGACCCGCATCCACAGCCGGGTTATGCAAGCCGGACTGCACCACCGCTGGCATCCGCCCGTTGGCGTTGGCATCGCTATCCATTGCGTCATCAGTACCCGCATCGGTCTGGGTCAGAACGAAACCATCCAGATTGTCGATTTGCGCGAAATACTGACCCGGCAGTAAGTTATCAAAGCGGTATTCACCGTTGACATCCGACACCACGCGGTAAGGCTGTTCAGGGTTCAGCGGATTCATGACCGGCTTGCCAGCATTATCCAGCAAAGCCAGCGTGACATCACGGATACCCGGTTCGCCCGCATCCTGCTTGCCGTTGCCATTCAGATCCAGCCACACGCGGTCGCCGAAGCTGCCAACCTCATAGAAGCCGCCGTTCTTGTCGTCGTTATCACCGGATTCCGCAGTGACCGGCATACGGCGGTCTGCCAAAACCCCACTATTGATGCTGGGGTCATCACCTTGGTTAGGTGGTACTGGCAGGTAACTCACAGGCGGAGTCACCACCACCACGTAAGTACCCGGCATCAGACCATTAAAGCCATAATCGCCACCGGTATCGCTGGTAGTTGTACCAACCTGAGTGCCATCGGACGGATCGCCGTCACCATTCGGATCCGTGAACAAGCTCACAGGAATCTCCACCAACGGAGGCTCACCTTGTGTCAGCAAACCGTCACCGTTGTGGTCTTCCCACAGTGAACCACTGATCATGGCTGGGCGTACCCCGGCATCGACATCGCGGTTATGTTCCCCGGCAGTCAAGGTGACAGTCACCTGACGGCTGAGGATTTCCGGGTCGGAATCCAGCGCTTCATTGCCACCCTGATTTGGCAAGGTCAAACGCATACCCAGCGGCAACTGGTATTCCAGCGTGTACACACCCGGTGGCAATGCAGTAAACAGGTAGTTACCGGAAGCATCGGTGGTCGTGGCCAGGCTGACCGCATTACCGGCGCTATCCTTGCCTGACAGTAGCACATTGATACCGCTCAGTACTGGCTCAGAACCATCCTGCAAGGAATCGTTGTTCCGATCCAGCCACACCAGATCACCCAACGAACCCAGCACACTGGCGTAGAGGAAATCCTGATCCGTCACCGCAATACCCGACATAACCGTTACCGCGACTTCGCCATCCTGACCGCCATCCACATCGCCACTGGGGGCATACAGGTTCGGGTCAGTGGAACTGATCACGTAATTGCCCGGTGGCACAGCCGTGAAGGTGTATTCGCCCTGATCATTGGTCGTGGTGGTTTGCACTGGTTTGCCATCCAGCAGCAAGGTGACAGTTACACCCGCCATGCCTTGGTCAGCATCATCCAGATCGCCATCACGGTCAGTGTCTTCGCGTACCTGCCCGCTAATGTTGACTGGTAGGGTATCAAGGAAATCCTGACCCGGTTTGTCATCGCCCGACTGCAAACTCACGCTGATGCTATTGTCGTTTGCGCCGTCCACATCAGCGGTCGAAATCCAGCCATTACGGTCGGTTTCACGCACGCTGTAAGTACCCGGTTTGAGGTTGGCAAACTCGTAGTGACCATTGGCATCGGTCATGGCGGTAGCGACTTGCGTTTCTTCCAGCCACAAACCAACACTGATGCTGGCAATACCACTGTCCGCATCGGTCAGCACACCATTACCATTGCTATCATCACGCACCTGACCACTCAGACGTGCTGGCATGTAGTCAAGGAAGTCATTGTTGGCAGACACCTGACCGCTGCTCACGGTAACACTGAGGCTATCCTTGTCCACCACCGTGCTGCCTTGTGTTCCGGCTTCGCTGCCTGTCGACACGGCATCCGACGGATTGGTTTCCGTAATCGTATAAGTACCCGGCGGTACGGCAATGCTATAATTACCGGCTGCATCGGTGGTGGTTTCCAGTGTGACCGGGTTGCCGAACGCATCCGTACCCGTAATCGTTACAACCACACCCGCCACTGGCTTGTCATCGTCGTTTTGCACACCGTTGGCATTACGGTCATCCAGCACCGTACCGCTGACGGTAGCAGGCACAATGCCCGCATCCACCGTCTGGTTGCCTACATTGGAAACCACAGTAACAGCCACTTTACCGGCAGCATCGACATCAGAATCCAGCTCATCGTCACTGCCCTTATCGGTCGCGGTAAATTGCCCCCCTTCCGGCAATACGAATTGCACGCTGTAATCCCCCGGCAATACCCCGGTGAAGTTGTAGAAGCCGGTCGCATCGGTGACTTGCGTTGCCACCGTGTTGCCACTGCCATCCAGCAAATTCACTGTAATCTTGCCAATGCCCGGTTCACCGGCATCTTGCAGACCGTTATTGTTCTGATCCAACCAAACGTGATCGCCGAGTTCACCCGGTTGAATACCGGCATCGACATCCGTCACGCTCGCTGACGAATTCAGCACAAAGCTGGGGCTGCGTCCGTTTGCCACTTGCACATCGGAATCGCGGGTATCATCGCTGCCCTTGTCAGGCGTGACGAATACCATATTGGCAGGCTGCACCGTTTCGATCAGGTATTCACCCGGCAAGATGCCCGTGAAGTTGTACTGACCTTCAGCACCCGTGGTCGTGGTGGCAACCACTTCACCGGTTTTGGCATTCAGCAGGTTGACCTTCACACCCGGCACGCCGGTTTCGGTGTCATCCAGACCATTGGCGTTACGGTCAATCCACACCCGACCACTGACAGCGGCTGGCAGAATCCCCGCATCCACCGTGTCGATGGTTTGACCGGAAGCCAGCGTCACAGGCGCAACGCCGCTGGTATCCGCATCCGAATCCAGTGCCGTATCCGTCCCCTGCTTCGCTTGGGTAAAGGCAATGCCTTCCGGTGCAACAAACTTCACGCTGTAAGGCGCAGGCACAACGTCCTTGAACTGGTACATGCCGGTTGCATCCGTGGTGGTGGTTGCCACCACTGCCCCGGCGCTATCCAGCAATTGCACCGTCATGCCAGTAATGGCTGGTTCACCCGCATCCTGCAAACCGTTCTGGTTGGCATCCAGCCACACGTAGTCACCGAGTGTGCCCAGCTTGTAGAAACCGGCATCCACCGCCGTGGTATCTGCTGTCAGGCTGATCTCCACCACACCTTGCGCATTGGCGTCGGAATCCAGCGCCGCATCGCTGCCTTGTTTGGCAGGGCTGCGCTGATAACCGTCCGGCTGGCTAAAGGTCACGAGGTAATCCAGTGGCAGCAGCTTGCTGAACAGGTACGCACCCGTGCCATCGGTCAGCACGGCTTTCACCTGCTCATCCGCATCAGGGATACCGTTGTTGTTGGTATCGCGGTACAGCGCCACCATCACCCCTGCCAGACCCGGTTCATCCGCGTCTTGCACACCGTTGGCATTCAGGTCGTGCCATACCTTGTCGCCCAGCGATACCAGCGTGACATAACCAAAGTCCAGACCACTGGTTTCTTGTGCCGGTTTCACCACGGCAACAGTCTGGTGATCTTTCACCCCATCCGGGTCGCCGGTTTGCTGCGAACCCGCAGGCAGGCTGGCAGGGTCAATTTTCAACGTATACGTACCCGGTGGCAGGTCAGCAGCGCTGTAGACACCTTGCTCATTGGTCGTCAGGGTTGCCACCGGATTGCCGCTGCTATCCAGCACCGTGACCTTTACGCCAGCCAGCACAGGTTCGCCAACATCACGCACGCCGTCGGTATCGGTATCAGTCCACACCACCCCGCTGAGGCTACCTTTCTGCTTGCTGTCGAGGAAATCATTCCCGGTGCTGTGTTGCGCTGAAGCCAGCGTGACGGCTACACGGTTGTCGTTTGCACCCTCAATGTCTGCGGTGGAATCCCACAGTGCCAAATCGGTTTCAACCACGACGTAGTTACCCGGTTTCAGGTTGGGGAACAGGTAGTTGCCGTCGCTGTCAGTAGCGGTTCTTGCCACCTCAATATCATTCAGCGTTAGGATGATAGTGACACCCGGAATGCCGATTTCGACATCAGCCAATGCGCCGTCGTAATCCACGTCATCGCGTACCTGACCGGCAATGCTGCCGATACGGTAATCGAAGAAGTCGTTGCGTTCGGAGATACTGCCACCAGCAACAGGGGTCATGACTTCATCCATACCGACCACACTTGCGCCCGCTACCGAACCGGCTTTGCTGCCGCTGGAGAAGTAATCCGCTGGGTTGGTTTCCTTGAGGGTGTATTGACCCGCTGGCACAGTGAAGCTGTACAAACCATTGGCATCAGTGGTGGTGTTTTGGGTGATTTCGACACCGAAGGCATCTTTGCCGGTCAGAGTCACAGTCACGCCTACGATCACCAGTTCGCCGCTGTCTTGCACGCCGTTGGCATTGGCGTCTTCGATCACGTAACCGGAGACAGTCGCTGGGGCTAAGCCCAGATCCAGCGTGACATTTGCCGCACCGGATGCCAGCGTGACGGTGGGTGTCATCAGGGTGGCAGGGTCAGCGTCGGAATCGGCTGCATCGTCAGCGCCTTGATCTGCCTTGGTCGCTGCCACACCGGTTGGCAAGCTAAAGCCCACACGGTACTCACCCGGCAATACCATGAACTGATAGTTGCCGTCTTGATCCGTGGTGGTAGTAATGGCGTTACCACCCACATCCAGCATTGGCTTGCCATCCTTGTCGAGCAGGTTGACAATCAGACCGGCAACCGCTGGTTCTGCCGCATCTTGCTTGCCATCGCCATTCAGGTCTTGCCAGACGTAATCGCCGAGTTTAGCAGGGACAATCCCTGCGTCCACGGTTTGGTTGCCGACACCGGAAACGATGGTGACTACCACTTTGCCATCGGCTGCCGGGTCAGAGTCGAGTGTGTCGTCACTGCCTTGGTTGGCTGTTACCAGCGTCATTCCGGCTGGAACAACGAATTGCACCGTGTACTCACCCGGCAATACCGCCGCGAAGTTGTAGAAACCCGTCGCATCAGTGGTTTGGGTGGCAACGATTGCACCGCTGCCATCCAGCAGGTTGACGGTGACGTTGGCAATGCCCGGTTCACCGCTGTCTTGCAAGCCATTGCCGTTGCTGTCCAACCACACGCGATCACCCAATGCGCCCGGTTCAATACCCGCGTCCACATCGGTAATGCTGTCGCCGGATTTGACGGTGAAGGTATGACTCTTGCCATCTTCCACATTGACATCGCTGTCTTTGCTGTCATCACCACCTTGGTCTTGCTTGACGAAGCCCATATTGGCAGGTTCGATGATTTGCACCTGATAGTCGCCCGGCAATACGCCCGTGAATTGGTAAATACCATCTGCACCGGTGGTAGTGGTCGCCACCACTTTGCCAGTTTTCACGTCAATCAGGTTGATGCCGACACCCACAACACCGTCTTCAGTACTGGTAATGTCATCATCCTGCACATGCGGGGTCTGATTATCGCCCCACACACGTCCGCTGATAGCCGCAGGCATAATCCCGGCATCAATGCCAAGTTGTGTTTCGGCGGAAATTAGCGTTACGCCTGCCACGCCGTTGCTATCGGCATCGGAATCCAGTGTTGTATCAGCACCTTGCTTGGCAGTAGTGAAACTCATCCCGGTTGGGGCGACAAACTTGACGCTGTAAGCAGCCGGAGTCAGGTCGCTGAACAGGTAGTTGCCAGTGCTGTCCGTGGTGGTAGTTGCCAGGATTTTGCCAGTGCTATCTAGCAATTGCACTTCCACACCTGCCATGAATGGCTCAGCGGCATCTTGTACGCCATTGCTATTGGCATCCAGCCACACGTAATCACCGAGTTTTGCCAATTGGTAGAAACCAGCATCAATGGTAGCAGTCGCACCGGTTTTCAGACTGACGGCTACTTGCCCATCAGCATCCGTATCGGAATCTTTGCCATCATCCGCGCCCTGATTGGACGGGCTGCGCAGATAGCCATTCGGCAGGGTGAATTTCACCAGATAGTCCAGCGGTAACAGGTCAGCGAACAGGTAAGCACCGCTTGCTGGTGTCACCACGGATTTGAGTTGCTCATCCGGCTCTGCCACCCCGTTGCCATTGGCATCACGGTACAGCAGCACGGTGACACCAGCCAAACCGGGTTCGCTGTCTTCCTGAATACCGTTGGCATTCAGGTCATGCCATACGCGGTCGCCAAGGAAAACTTTGCCGACATAACCAAAGTCCAGCCCACTGGTGTCTTGTGCCGGTTTAACCTCGGCAACGGTTTGATGATCCAGTACAGCGTCAGGATCGCCAGTTTGCTGTGTGCCTGCGGGCAAGGTTGCCGGATCAATCTGCACGGTGTAGTTGCCGGGTGGCAAATCAGCCGCTGCATAAGCACCGGTATTGTCCGTGGTCAAAGTGGCAACGACTGTACCCTTGCTGTCCAGCACCTTCACCGTCACGCCCGGAATGCCGTTCTCACCCGCATCACGCACGCCATCGGTATCGGTATCAGTCCACACCACCCCGCTGAGGCTACCTTTCTGTTGGCTATCAAGGAAATCATTCCCGGTGCTGTGTTGCGCCGAAGCCAAGGCTACCGCCACACGGTTGTCGTTTGCGCCCTCGCTGTCTGCGGTGGAATCCCACAGTGCCAGATCGTTTTCAACCACCACGTAGTTACCCGGTTTCAGGTTGGGGAACAGGTAGTTGCCGTCGCTGTCAGTAGCGGTTCTTGCCACTTCGACATCATCACGCAACAGGATGATGGTGACACCCGGAATGCCGGTTTCCACATCAGCCAATGCGCCGTCGTAATCCACGTCATCGCGTACCTGACCGGCAATGCTGCCGATTCGGTAGTCGAAAAAGTCGTTGCGTTCGGAAGTGCTGCCGCCCGGTGCAGGGGTGGTGACAATATCCGCATCCACTACCGCAGCACCCGCTGCCGAACCGGCTTTGCTTCCACTGGAGAGGTAAGTCGCCGGGTTGGTTTCGGTCACGGTATACGTACCCACCGGGACGCTGAAGCTGTAGAAACCATCCGCATTGGTGGTTGCCGTCGCTGTCAGCGGATTGCCGAATACATCATTGCCCACCAGTGTCAGGCTGACACCGACAATACCGGGTTCAGCCGCATCGTGTACGCCATTGGCATTGCGGTCTTCCAACACATAACCAGACACGCTGGAGACGCTCAACCCGGCATCCAGCGTAGTGTTCACATCGCCAGACAACAGTTTGACCACCGGGGTCAGACCGGTTGCCAGATCTGCATCCGAATCGGCGGCATCATTGCTGCCCTGATCCAGCTTGCTGAAGGTTGCTCCGGCTGGCAAAACAAAACCAACCTGGTATTCGCCCGGCAATACCACAAATTCGTACTTGCCCTGAGCATCGGTAATGGCAGTCATGGCATTGCCACCGGCATCCAGCACTGGCTTGCCGTCTTTATCCCGCAAGTTGACAGTCATGCCCACTACCGCTGGTTCAGAAGCGCCTTGTGTACCATCACCATCCTGATCCCACCAGACGAAATCGCCAAGTTTGGCAGGCACAATCCCCGCATCCACGGTTTGGTTGCCCACGCCGGAAACGACGGTTACGGCAATCTTGCCATCCACACCGGGGTCGGAATCAATGGTGTCATTGCTACCCACATTGGCTGTGACCAGCGTCATGCCAGCCGGTGGTAAGAATTGCACGCTGTAATTGCCCGGCAGTACTGCCGCAAAATTGTAGAAGCCGGTGGCATCGGTGGTTTGGGTAGCCACAACCGTGCCACTTCCATCCAGCAAGTTCACCGTCACATTGGCAACGCCCGGCTCACCACTGTCTTGCAGGTTGTTGCCATTCAAATCCAGCCAAACGTGATCACCCAATGCGCCCGGCTCAATACCGGCATCCACATCAATAATCGCATCGCCGGATTTGACATCAAACGCATGGCTCTTACCGTCAGCGACTGCCACATCGCTGTCTTTGGTATCGTCGCCGCCCTGATCTTGCTTGACGAAGCCCATTTCAGCCGGTTCGATCACCTGTACCTGATAATTGCCCGGCAATACCCCAGTAAAGTTATACAAACCGTCTGCGCCAGTCGTGGTTGTCGCAAAAACCGCACCGGTTTTGGTGTCGATCAGGTTAATGCTGACCCCAACCACACCGTTTTCTGCCGCCAGACCATCGTCTTGTGCATTCGGGGTGTTGTTGTCGATCCAGACCCGCCCGGCGACGGAAGCAGGGCGTACCCCGGCATCCAGCGTCAGGTTATTGTCACCGGATTTCAGAGTAGCACTGGCAATGCCATCGCTTGCCACATCGCTGTCTTTGGCATCATCCGCACCCTGATTCTGGCTGGTGAAACTCATACCCGCTGGCAACGCAAACGTCACGCTGTAGTTGCCCGGATACAGGTTTTCAAACAGGTAATTGCCCAGTGCATCGGTGGCTTTGCTGCTGGCAGTAATCGCCGTGCCATCGCCGCGTGTACCCGTCAGAGTGACATTGACACCCGCGACACCGGTTTCCGCTGCATCTTGCATACCGTCGCCATTGGCATCAAACCACACCGTGTCACCGAGGCTGGCAGCCTTGTACAAACCGGCATCCATATCGCGCAGGTTCGCCCCGCCTGCCAACGTAAACGCGGCAGTACGCCCGCTTGCCACATCCACATCGGAATCCTTGCTATTGTCAGCACCCTTGTCGGCACTGACGAACCCGGCGTAGGCTTCCGGTTTGGCAAATTCCAGCAGGTAATCACCCGGTGTCAGGTTGCTGAACAGGTATTTGCCGGTGGCATCGGTGCTGGTTGTCCCCATCACGGTTGCGCCGGTTTTATCCAGCAAGCGCACCGTAACACCGGCAATGCCCGCTTCACCGTCATCCTGAATGCCGTTGCCATTCAGATCATCCCAAACGAAATCACCCACACTGGCGAAATTGACGAAGCCAAAATCGGCATCCGCATACACTTGCCCTTCCGTCAGGGTCACGCTGTGCGGGTCGTTGTTCGTGGTCAGGGTGTAACCAATCAAATCCGCGTCAGCCGTATCAATATCGACTTTGTAAATACCCGGCATCAGACCAGTGAACAGATACGCGCCATTGGCATCAGTTTGCGTGGTTGCCAACGTCGTACCCACACTGTTTTGCAGCACAATGGTGACATTGGCAAGGTTAGTGGTTTCGGTCGGGTCTTGTTTGCCATCACCATTGGCATCCAACCACACGCGGTCGCCAATGCTGGCGGCTTTGTACAAACCGGCATCCACATCGGGGTTTTCCATGCCAAAACCCAGCGTAATCAAAGCACTGCGTCCTGTCGCCACGGCTACATCACTGTCGCTGGTATCATCCGCGCCCTGATCTTGCGGTGAATGGGTGTAACCCGCTGGTTTCACCACTTCCACGTAATAGCTGCCTGCTGCCAGATTGCTGAACTGGTATTTACCGGCGGCATCAGTGCGCATGTTTTTCAGTTCTACGCCGTCTTTATCCAGCAACTTGACCAGCACGTTGGAAAGCCCTTGCTCACCTACGTCTTGCACACCGTTTTGGTTCACATCATTCCAGACGGTATCACCAAGGCTGGCAGGTGGTGGCACTAAACCAATGTCTAAGGTTAGGTTGGAAAAGTCATCACCGGTTGGGTCAGTAATACCACCGGCATTATCGCCCATCGGTTCGTTACCTGTTGGCACACCACCCGGTGGCGGTGGATTCGCAGACAATTCCAGCAAACCCGTGCGAACCCCATTCGCGGTCAATGTGCCGGAAACATAACCGTGCTGGTCGACGGTTTCATTCTTGTCATCCGCTTCTTTCGCCCCGTCTGGCACGACTGATGCTTGCCAGCCAAACAGCTTGCCACCGCTTTGGAACTGGCTGGCAGGAATTTTCACGTAGTATTGCCCAGAGGCCAGTGGCTCGAACAGGAAACGCCCTATCCCCACCAAACCGGTAGTGGTCGTCGCCACTTTCTTATCGGCACTGTCATACAAATCAACTGTCACACCATCGGGTGCAGGTGCATCTGTCCCCGCGTCATAGATACCGTTCTGGTTGTTGTCGGCAAACACAAAGTCACCAATGGAGTAAGCCGCGACTTGCACCGACACGTTGTTGGAGCGCAGGAATTGGTCTCCCGGCAATGAGGTCGAATCCATCGTAAAGCGGTTGGTGTACAAATCACCTGGCTTGTTAGCCTTGGCAGAATTGGGATCTACCGTATCACCCGCTTGCAAGGTAAAGGTTGATTTCATGCCCTGACGCGGATTGCCGTCACGTTCCAGCGCATAATTGGACACAAACTTTAACGCCGTGGTTTTGGAAAGGTCAGCCGGGCAACCTGCCGAGCCAAACTGCGCCTCGGTACACCAGTTGGACGTGTTGTTATCCGGGTCGTAATTCACCGTCTCAGGGGCATCAGCGGTGTAATACCAAGTACCCAATTCCGCATGAGGGTCTCCACCCCCCGGCGTTGTACCGTCTAACCAAGCAATGGTCGGTTTGCTGGTCAACACCAGTTTGCCGTGGAAATCGGAGGCAGGGGTACGCGGTGATTTCGAACTTGAACCATCACCACCACCGGACATGAACGGCAATACGTCAATCACTGTCGGCGGATTGATCGAGAACGATGCCGCAAAGTTTGACCAGGAAATGGTATGCACCTGATCATCATTCAAAGCATCCAGTGGCATATCGACTTTTTTCGACAACTGGATGGATCCAGACTGCTCCAACGTAATCGTGTGGTCATCTTGCTGGCGGGATGCTGAAAACGACACGTTATCCGCACGAATGCTTGCCCAGTTCACCACGTTGCTGTTGTTGGGCGCGAGCGAGTCGGTATCGGTACAGAAAATGCGCGGGGCAATAACGCTATTGGCCGTCACATCACCCAGATTCCACGTCAAGCGGGTATAACCGGGAGCTGCATTGCCATCCTTATCCGTGTTGTATTCGATCAGGCTTGGCGGGGTATTGTCTGCCTGTTCCAATGTACAACTGGCGCTGTAACTCGCCAGTGGCGGCAATACATCAATGATTTTGACGTTGTTGGCCACTGCCGTACTTTGGCGTGATTGTGCGGATGTATTCAGCTTCCACACGATTTGCTTACCCGCCAGCGTAGATGCCGTTTTGCCTGAAGCCGCAACCGGTGTCAGGGATTCCGAATCAATCCGTAAGGAAACCCGATTCAGGGTCACGCGGTCGCCGTCACAAGCCCCTGTTTCCGGCATGGGTATATAAGGACGCGCTCCGCCTGTCCCCGGATACCAGGTATTTGCCCATTGGTCAGACTTTACTGCACCAAAGCTGGCCAATACCGTACCGATAGGAATTTGCTGACCGTTTTGTGGCCCGCCATTGAAGGTATTACGGGCTTCCAGCGGCAAATTGAAACGAATCCATTGACCCGGCTCCAATGCATCGGCAGCCGGATTTTTCAGGCGGACACGCACCATGTTGACTTTATCAAGACCACCCGGCACAGCATTAATATCAGTAAACCAGCCACCCGGTGGTACAGCATCATCACAGCGCAATGCGGCAGATTTCGTCCAGTCACCGATGTAACGCCCACTCGCCAGGTCATAATCGTTGGTGCCGTTGTGATCGCCATCCAGCACATCATCGCCGGTTACGTCAGCATGGGCGTATTCGACCATGTATTTGGTATGGTCAAAACCTTCACCGGCATACGTACCTACATAAGCATATACCCCATCGGCACTTGCCCCAATCTTGTCACGGGTAACAGGCTTCATGGTGGAATTGTCAAATGCCATACATGCCACCGGATTGGTCAGATTCACTGACCCCGCATTGCCGTAATTGATTTTGTTATGGAAGGTTTGCCCCGGTTCGACTTCACCATCGCCAGAGTGCCAGCCGCTTTGGGTCGGTAGATAGGTATAATTCGCGCCCGAATCGGTATCACGATCAAAATAGTAATCACAGAAACTGCCCGCCGGGAAAATGGGGTAATCCGTTGGCCCCAACAAGTTGTTACTGCGCGTACCATCATCCATCAACGCACCACCAAAACCCGGTTCTTTCAAAGCACCGAAGTTGGATGTACCGGATACACCATTGGGATCAAAGCCTTCCAGTGCACTCGACACTTTAACCTGACCGTTGTTATTCCCCATCACCCCGTCTTCACCATCAATGGTGCGGAACGGAATCCAGATTTGCACGCGGTGATTCACCACATAATAAGGGCCAGCCGTCAAATCAGACCCGCCGTAAACGGTTTTAGTCGGATAACGATTGCCGGAAAGGTCAGCATCCTTAATGGTGAAACTGTAGTCAGAGGTCGGGTCAGCCGGATTACTACGGGTGTATTCGCAAGTACCCGAATCAATCACCTTGGTATTCTGTGGCTGGTCAGCATACATGGTTTCATTACCCCAAACCTCACCACCCCAACCGGATGGCTGAGGAATACATTGGGTAATGTGATATTCAAATTCCGGGTAAGGTGTTACGCCGTCCGTATGCGTTGCAGTGATGACATTATCGAATGAGAACGGCTGGGTGATAGCCTCCACCCCGGTTTTACGGGTAGCCGCTACCCGGATCATCATGTAAGTGTAATACCCCATTTCCAGACCGTTACCCACATCGCGTTTGCCGGGGTCACGGTTATACAGACCTTGGGTAGAAGAAATGGAGTGAATCAAATCGTAAGCCGGTGCTGCCGAAATCAGGATTGGCCCGACTTTCGGGCTATCATCCGGGGTGGCGTTTTCCACACCTGCTGAGTCCAGCGAGTAAATCCGCTGTTCTGAGGTATAGCTGGAATCGTTAGGGGATTTACCGGAAACCTTCACATAGACCGAAAACGACTTCTGCTGACCCTCGGTGAACTCACCCAAGTTACAAACCAGTTTACTGGAACCATCGGGGTTGGTAACGATATTGGAAACCGGTGAACTGCCACCACCACCAGCCGTAGTGCACACCACGGGAATGCGTTCAAACGCAATCACCGCGCCATCCGCCGGGGTAATGGTCTGTTCCAGAATGACATTCTTGAGGTTTTCCGCACCGGGCGCGTAATTGTTAGCCGTCACCGACCAGGAATGAGCCACCACGTCCTGATTGCGCACCACTAGGTTTGCCTCACCACAGTCCTCACCTGCTGTTTGACGATTACCCGCATCGCCCCCACAACCGTTTAAGACATTGAAAGGCGCAGTACCGTCAACCGTACCGTTATTCGGCCCAAATGGTCCCAAGTTGAGGGCAGGCGTAGCACTTGCCAAGGCAGGAAATAGCAGGAACACACACAACCACAGTATGCGCAGCCCAAGGAGGGAGGGAGGATGAGACATTGGAAACCCCTGTTCTTATCGTTCTATCAGCAAGAATCATTAGAAATTTTTATTTCGCTGGCGCGATTTTGACACAAAGCAGACGACGGAAGACATCAAAAAACCGAACAAACCCCAGTTTCCCGACAAAAGGTATAATTGGATTCCGGCAAGTCTCGCCCTACCGGCCACTATCTACTTGAATAATGTAGATGGCTTGCCTGCCATAAAAAAGAAAAAGGCGGGAAATCCCGCCTTAATATCGACCTGAAAAACCTATTATTATTTACCGCATGGCTATTACATGGAGTAAGCACGCTCACCGTGGGAAACTGTATCCAGACCTTCGCGTTCTTCGTCATGGCTGACACGCAGGCCAATGGTGTGTTTCAGCAGCAGGAACAGTACCAGACTGACCAGACCAGACCACACAACCACAGTACCTACACCCCACAACTGGTTGATGATTTGCGCACTGCTGTATTCAGCAACTGCACCGGTTGCGTAGTCGAATACACCAGAACCGCCCAGTGCAGGGTTGACCAAAATACCTGTACCGATTGCGCCGATGATACCGCCGATACCATGAACACCGAATACGTCGAGGGAGTCATCATAGCCCAGCATGTGTTTCAGACCAGTCACACCCCACAAGCACGCTGCACCGGTGATCAGACCCAGCACGATGGCTCCCATCGGGCCTGCAAAACCAGCCGCAGGCGTTACCGCAACCAGACCAGCAACCGCACCGGAAACCACACCCAACAAGGAAGGTTTACCACGCAGCAGCCACTCGGCAAACATCCACGACAAGGCAGCCGCAGCGGTAGCCACGATGGTGTTAACCATTGCCAGTACCGCAGTACCGGTTGCTTCCAGATTGGAACCAGCATTGAAACCAAACCAGCCAACCCACAGCAGGGATGCGCCAATCATGGTCATTACCAGTGAATGTGGAGGCATCGGGTCACGACCATAACCGACACGTTTGCCAACCACGATGGAACCTACCAGAGCAGCCATTGCCGCGTTGATGTGTACGACCGTACCACCGGCAAAGTCCAGCGCACCTTTGGCAAACAGGAAGCCAGCCGGAGCGTCATACGCAGACGGGCCGCCCCAGAACCAGACCATGTGAGCCATAGGCAGGTAAGAGAAGGTGAACCACAGAACACAGAAAATCAGCAGCGCAGAAAACTTGATGCGCTCAGCAAAACCACCTACGATCAGCGCGGTAGTGATAGCAGCAAAGGTCAACTGGAACACCATGAACACCATTTCATGGATCACCACACCCTTGCTAAACGTTTCAACCGTTACGCTACTATCCACCCCTGCGAGGAACATTTTGCTGAAACCGCCGATAATGCTGTTCAAGCTACCACCGTCAGTAAAGGCCAGACTGTAACCGTAGACCACCCACAGGATGGCAATGACACAGAAAATGGTGAAAACCTGTGCCAATACGGACAGCATGTTTTTCGCCCGCACCAAACCACCGTAAAACAGTGCCAGACCAGGAATGGTCATCAGAATGACCAACAGGGTGGAAACCAGCATCCAGGTAGTATCACCTTTGTCAGGTACAGGAGCCGGTTCGTCCGCGAATGCCACACCTGACAGGCTGAGCAGCAGCCCCGTCAACATCAAACCCAAACGTAAATTCATGATAAATCCCCCTTTACAGAGCTTCTTCGCCGCTTTCGCCAGTGCGGATGCGGATGACTTGCTCAACCGAACTTACAAAAATCTTGCCGTCACCGATCTTGCCGGTATTGGCTGATTTGCTGATGGCCTCGATCACCTGATCAACCTGTGATTCAGCTACCGCAGCCTCCAGTTTGATCTTGGGCAGAAAATCCACCACATACTCCGCCCCACGGTACAACTCGGTATGGCCTTTCTGCCGACCAAAACCTTTGACTTCCGTTACCGTGATACCCTTGATGCCGATGTCGCCCAAAGCGTCGCGCACATCATCGAGCTTGAATGGCTTGATAATAGCCGTAACCATTTTCATAACGTGTTTGCTCCTTTCATTTGGATACTCCGCCCCTTGCGGGCGGAGTTGGACAGGACAGGCTTAGAAGTCGAAAGATTTTTTCCAGGAAACAGAAACCAGCGGATCACTGCCTGCTTTATCGGTATCGTCTACAGCAAGCGTAAAGTCACCTGCTTTTTCAAAACTTTTAGTCAAAGAAACCTGTTGATGATTGTAATCAAGTGTGTCGTCTTTAAAGTTGTATTTACCGGCTTTCAAGCCATAACCCCAGCCACCATTCAGCTCACCGGTATAACCCAGCGCGTAGTAAAGATCACCTTTTTGACTGCCAATATCATTGTCTTCAAGAGTATAATCAATTTCCGCACCTACGCCTTTATAAGCAACTTTGCCATAGGCTTCAGAGAAGTCCCACGCACCGTCTTGTGTCGGGTAAACGTACTTGATAGCACCAACATCATAGCTCACACCATTTGCTAGTTCTTTTTTGTAACCAGCATACAAATCCACTTCTTCACCATTAGACTCAAGGCTGCTACCCCATACACCAGCGTATGCCCCGTTGTCAGCGCTATAATCAATACCACCAGAAAGTGCGCCAGAACCATTGGCTTGTTCAACACCACGCCAGATGTAATTACTGGTGACACCAAGGTTCCCGCTTACTTCAGCCATTGCAGGTACACTGATCAAAGTCCCCAAGACAGTTGCAGTCAACAGAATGCCTTTTTTCATCTCAATATCTCCTGTAAGAAAATTTTTAAATCACGTTTGGACTTTTGCAATTGGTGTGCCAACTACGCCAAAAGCCGCAAAACCGGTGAAATGGACACACTGTTGTAAAAAAGCCGCCCAAACCGATCAAAATATCCACAGGAAAGCAAAAGAGTTGCACCTTAAAAGTGCATAAGCAGACGTTAATGCACTACTTTACGGAAACCCACCGGATACACACACGATTTGCTACAATCCAGTGCAATTCAACACTCAACAAAGGAAAACGGCATGGTTGGGCCAACAAACCTGGAAGACCTCGTAAAACGCTTTTCAGCAGCTCTGCCCGAGCCAATGCGCCACTTACAGGAAGACATGGAAAAAAACCTGCGCGGCGTGATGGAAAGTAGCCTGCAAAAAATGAATCTGGTCACGCGGGAAGAATTCGACATTCAGTCAGCCGTGTTGCTGCGTACCCGCGAAAAACTGGAAGCGCTGGAAAAACGCCTTGCCGCGTTGGAAGGCAAACCGGCGGAGCCATCCGTCCAGTCGTCTACCCCAGCCGACTCAACCCAACCACAAACCGAGGCTTAACAACAAGCCGTGCAGGATCATGCTGCCAATCGTCATCTTGATGGCTGGCTCCAGTCGCGCCGGTTGGGTGGCGTATTGCTGCAACTGCAAACCAGCCTGCCAGGCCAGTTTCAGCGGCAAAAGGCTCAGTAATGCCAACGGAGGCAAGCCACCAACCATGACCATTGCCACCAGCAGGAAAGCAGCCAACAACACGGTCAGCAAATAGATTGGGGCAGCCCGTTGCGGCCCCAAGCGCACAACCCAGTGATGCTTGCCGCAGGCAGTATCAGCCTGATAGTCAGGAAACTGGTTGATAAACAGAATATTCATCACCAGCAAGGCAACCGGCACACTGACCAGCACCGGGTAAAGCGCCATCTCGCCGGTTTGCACAAACCAGCTTCCCAACGGGGTCAGAATACCAAACCCGGCAGCAACCGCTAGTTCCCCCAGCCCCCTGCTATTCAAACGCAACGGCGGTGCAGAATACCCCCAGCCCAGCAGCAAACCTGCCACGCCCACCCATAACAGTGATGATCCGCTCACCCAAGCCATACAAATTCCCAGCAACATGGCAGCAGATAACAGCCCTGCACCGAATACCAGTGCATCCCCCGCCGACAACACACCGTTCTGGATAAAGCGGCTGCCCCCCGTAAACGGAAAAATCCGCTGGGTATTACAACGATCCGTACCATTGGCATCGTCGTAATAATCGTTCAGCACGTTAACCCCTGCATGAACCAATGCCGTTGCCAGCAAGGCAAGCAACAACAACCACAGGCTAACCTTGCCCCCCTGCTGACTGACGGCTGCCACACCAATCAGTACCGGAACCAGACTGGCTGCCAGGAAACCAGGGCGGGTAGCCAACCAGTAACGCAGCACTGGCGAAGCAAGCAGAGAATGATCAGGCTCTTTGCTCATATTTTTTCCACTATGTTTAAGTTTTTTACACAGATTTTTTGCTACAGATCATGTTGACTAACCTAAACTATAAGCAAAATATATGCCCGCAAGTTGCACAACCCCACCCCATGACAACGACAGCAAGGAGTTTACCCCATGTCATCCTGCTATTTTTTTGGTATTGCCATTGGCTTTATTCTTGGCTTGATCCTCAAATCCTGCCCGGATAAAAGCAAAGAAGCATATCAAAAAGGAATGAAGGACGCTTACCTTGAAATGAAGGCTTCCCCCAAGTACAGCAAAGAATTCCAGGCAGTCATTGACGCTATCAACAAGGAAAAGAAGTAAACGGCAAAGGGGCTGCGGGCAGCGCATATTTTCCGTTATCATGCAGGCCATGAAATACCATGACCTGCGCGACTTTATCCAGCAACTGGAAACAATGGGCGAGCTGAAACGCATCAGCATCGAAGTTGACCCTTATCTGGAAATGACCGAAATCGCCGACCGTGTGTTGCGTGCCGGTGGCCCTGCCCTGTTATTTGAAAAGCCCAAAGGCCACAACATACCTGTGCTGGCAAACCTGTTTGGTACACCGCGCCGCGTCGCCTTGGGAATGGGCGAAGAATCCACCGATGCCTTGCGTGAAGTCGGCAAGCTGCTGGCTTTACTGAAACAGCCCGACCCGCCGAAAGGTTTCAAAGATGCGTTGAATGCCCTGCCGATTTTCCGCAAGGTGTTGGACATGGCTCCCAAAATCGTGAGCAAAGCCGCCTGCCAGCAAGTGGTGGTGGAAGGCGACCAAGTGGATTTAAGCCGCTTACCGATCCAGCATTGCTGGCCAGGAGACGCAGCACCGTTGATTACCTGGGGGCTGGTGATTACCAAAGGCCCCAACCAGAAACGGCAGAATCTGGGTATTTACCGTCAGCAGGTACTGGGTAAAAACCGCGTGATCATGCGTTGGCTGTCGCATCGCGGCGGGGCGCTGGATTTCCGCGAGTTCCAGCAGGCGCATCCGGGCAAGCCGTTTCCGGTGGCGGTGGCGATTGGTACTGACCCGGCAACGATTCTAGGGGCGGTCACTCCTGTGCCTGATTCGCTCTCCGAGTATGCGTTTGCGGGGTTGCTGCGTGGTTCGCGGACGGAACTGGTGCAAGCCATCGGGGTGGATTTGCAGGTTCCGGCGTCGGCAGAGTTTGTGCTGGAAGGCCACATTTACCCCGACGATTTCGCCCCCGAAGGGCCTTACGGCGACCATACCGGCTATTACAACGAGGTAGACAATTTCCCGGTGTTCACCATCGAGCGTATTACCCACCGCAAGGAGCCGATTTACCACAGCACTTACACCGGGCGTCCGCCGGATGAGCCAGCGATTCTGGGGCTGGCGTTGAACGAGGTGTTCGTGCCGATTTTGCAGAAGCAGTTCCCGGAGATTGTGGATTTCTATTTGCCGCCGGAGGGTTGTTCCTACCGCATGGCGGTGGTGAGCATCAAGAAGCAGTACCCCGGTCATGCCAAGCGGGTGATGATGGGGGTGTGGTCGTTCCTGCGCCAGTTCATGTACACCAAGTTTATTATCGTGGTGGATGATGATGTGGATACGCGCAAATGGGAAGATGTAATCTGGGCAATGACCACGCGCATGGATCCGGCACGGGATACCACGCTGGTAGAGCATACACCGATTGATTACCTCGATTTCGCCTCGCCCGTATCGGGGCTGGGGTCGAAGATGGGGCTGGATGCGACCAACAAGTGGCCGGGGGAAACCACGCGAGAATGGGGTACGCCGATTGTGATGGATGCGGCGGTCAAAGCCCGCGTTGATGGGATGTGGAGGGCGTTGGGCTTCTCCTTGGAAAAATAAACCTGAGCGGGAGACTACCCAATCCAATCACAACACCATTCCACCCCGTGTCGTCGGATCATAAGCCAGTACCAGCTCATCCACATTTTCCAGCCGTGCCAGCCATGCCTGTGCCTCTTGCCACAAGGGGTTGGCCTGACAGTTTTCCCGACTGCTGAAATGACGGCTGTAAAGACGCGCCAGCCGTGCCTGTGCCGCTGCATCACGATAATCTGCCAATGCTTCCACCACCTGAATGGCTGCTACCCGGTTATTACACACCAGCAACTGGTCACAACCTGCCGCCAATGCCGCTTTGGAACGTTCCACAAAACCACCTGCCACTTCTGCCGCTGCCATATCCAGCGCATCACTGATGATGACGCCCTGAAAACCCATTTGCCCGCGCAAAATACCCTGCAACCAGCGTTCTGAAAATCCGGCAGGTTGTGTATCCACAGCCGGATACACCACATGCGCAGGCATTACCGTCTCCAACCCCTGAGCCACCAGATGGCGAAACGGAACCAGTTCTTCCTGCCACAACGTGTCAAAACTGCGTTCATCACAAGGTAACGCCAGATGGGAATCCGCTTCCACCCCGCCATGACCGGGGAAATGCTTGCCAACCGAAGCCATCCCCGCCAGCCTTGCCCCTTGCATCCAGGCTCCCGCCAGTGCTGTCACCGCCTGTGTATCCTGGCTGAAAGCCCGGTCGCCAATGGCACGACACATGCCCCGGTCAATATCCAGCACGGGTGCGAAACTGTAATCCACCCCCACCGCCTGCAACTCAGACGCCATCAGCCAGCCAGTCAGCCGCGCCGCCTGCTGTGCAACAGACGGAGATTGCCGGTACAGTTGCCCAAACACACCCGCCGGTGGCAAACGCTGGAAACCTGCCCGGAAACGCTGTACCCGCCCACCTTCCTGATCCACTGCCACCAGCAAGTGTGGTGCACGCAAACCACGAATGTCTGCGGTCAATGCAGCAAGTTGCTGCGGATCGCGGTAATTGCGGGCAAACAGGATCACGCCCCCCACAGCGGGATGCAGCAACAACTCGCGGTCTTCAGCAGTCAGTTCTATTCCTGCCACATCCAACATCACCGGCCCAAGCGTCATTGTTTATCTCCATTCATCTTGAATTGGGCAACATTATGGCGGACAAATACCCTTGAAGAAACCAGCATAAGGCAGCAACTGTCATACAGGCGTGATATAAGGACGCACCTATTCCAGACAAGGGGATCAACATGAAACAAGGGCTATGGAACCTCACATTTACCTGCACAGCGCTGTGCATCATCCAGCCTGCACTGGCACAAACGCTGTTTGAGCAGCCGCGTGAATTTGTCATCGACCAGCCATGCGATGCTTACACCTCCCTGAAAAAACAAACCAACCCCACACCCCTGACCACCGGCAATACTTACAGCGCACTGGGTGAAAACAAGCAACCCGGCGCGACGCACACTTTCATCCGTGTGGATACGGACAACAAATGGGTAGCCCTGAGCTGCGGGCATTACGCTGATGGTTTGCCCAGCCCGCAACCCGCACCACCCACGACAGCGGGCAATACTGCCAGCCAGTGCCTGCCGTTTTTCGACAACGAAAACAACCCGGTCAAAGTCAGTGTCGGTGGTCTGGTCGATATTACCCCTCCTGCACCGACCCTTGACGCATTCGATCTGGCAGTCAATGCCACGTGCGGGGCGGCGGGCAAGGTGGTTGCCCCCGACGAATTCAAAAGCCTGTTGCGCAATCATCCTGAAGTGTTGCAACGCATCCAGGCTTTTACCGGCAACAGGGTCTTTGCTGACCGCCCGGCTGCGGCATCCACGGAAACCTACTTGCAAGACCTGACCGATGCCTGGTTCAACCTCAAGGCGTTTGACCATATCTTTTGCGGTGAACCGGAAGCCAACCGCGCCATCGGCGGCTTGCATTTCCACGGGCGCTACCTGCAACTGCAAGCCAGTGGCGAAGCCTGCCGCATGAACAACTACCGCCAGAACGAAGTTGTGCCCGGCGTGCTGTATTCAATGGGGGTAAAAATGAAAGCTGCCAACGGTGGTTATGCGCAATCTTCCATCAAGGGTTATGGCCTGACCCTGAGCGCGGAAGACCTTCTCAAAGCTGTCACTCGTGCTTTCGTGGAAAACCCCACCACCAGCAACGAAAGCAGTGCCTGCCTGCTCCCGCTCACGGATGACAACGTTGATTTCAGCACGGTATTTGTGCGCCGGAGCAATGGCATCCGCACCTTTTACCCTGATGCGACCCCAGACCCTGGCGAAAAACGTTGCACCTCAACTATCAGCATCACCAGATGAAACCTGCAAATGCTGCCCAACCAGCCACACCAGCCACAGCACCGGAATCCCGATCAGAGTTGTAAACGTAAAGAAACCGGGATAACCGATTGCATCCACGATTGTGCCCGAATAGCCACCAATGGTTTTCGGGAACAAGGTCATCAGGGAGCTGAAAATCGCGTATTGCACCGCAGTGAATGACACACTGGTCAAACTCGACAAAAAGGCCACAAACGCCGCACTGGCAAAACCTGCTGCCAAATTGTCTGCCGTGACTGCCAGATACATCACCGGCACGTTATAACCAGCAACAGCAAGCCATACAAACACCAGATTGGTAAACGCCGTCAGGATTGCGCCCCACATTAAAGTACGCATCACCCCAAAACGGGTCGCAATCAAACCGCCCGCGAAACCACCCACGATGCTGACAATCACCCCAAAGGTTTTCACCGCTGTGGCAATTTCCGGCTTGCTGAAGCCCAAATCTTGGTAAAACACATTGGAAATCACCCCCGGCACAATATCCGTAATACGGTAAAGGCCAATCAGTGCCAACAATAGTAAGGCTGTTTTCAGACCGTAGCGTGCAAAAAAATCGGCAATCGGTGCAACCCAGGTATCCTGCGCCATGTCACGGTTGACCAGCCCCACTTGCACCAGCACCCAGCCAACCAGTACTGCCACGGCAATAGCCAGCGCGAAATGCAGCGCTTCCAACCCGAAACCGATGAAAGCATCCCCACCAACCAGCGCATTGAAACTGTCAAACAGGCTGCTGCTGTAGAAAAAGGTCAGCACAAAACCAGACACAGCAACCGCAAACACCAGCAACAAACGGGCATAATCTAGGGCGGCATAATGGTGCTTGTCTGTCTGTTTGCGTTCCGGCTCAGGAATCACCAGCGTAGTAATCACCCCGACCAGCATGGTGGCAGCCATGATGAAATACGTCCATTGCCATGCTGTGTAAACGTAATTCCCCTTGTCGGAGCCGAACCACGACGCCAGGTACAACGCCCCTGCCCCCGCCACAATCATGCCCACCCGATAACCTGCAATGTAGGTGGACGACATCATCGCTTGCAAGCGGGTTTCTGCCGCCTCAATCCGGTAGGCATCAATCACGATGTCCTGTGTTGCCGAAGCAAACCCCAACAACACCGCAGCCAGCGCCATCAGGGTCAGGTTTTCTTTGCCAATTGCCGGGTCGATGCTGCCCATCAACACAATCGCCAGCATGATGAACAGTTGCGATACCAGCAACCATGCCCTGCGTCTGCCCAGCACTTGTGTCAAAACAGGCACTGGCAGCTTATCAATCAGCGGCGCCCACACAAACTTGAACGAATACCCCAAGGCTGCCCAACTGAAAAAAGTAACAGCCTTGCGCTCAACCCCTGCTTCGCCCAGCCATAATGACAGCGACGAGAAAATCAGCAGAAGCGGAATCCCGGCAGCAAAGCCCAAAAACAACATGGTAATGACACGGGGATGCAAAAAGGCACGGATGGATTCACCCCAGCCCTGTGGCTGCGCAGCAGCTTCATTCATGTGGCAGTTCCTTTGACGGTGTTATTGGCATTAGGACTGCATGATCAGTGAATCGTTCAGGGTTGTAAAGGATACTCGTAATCCAGAATCAACGGTGCGTGATCCGAAAACCGCTCATCTTTGTAGATCGAAGCCGCTTTCACCGCACCTTTCAGCGAGGGAGTAAGAATTTGGTAATCAATCCGCCAGCCGACGTTTTTCGCCCACGCCTGCCCACGGTTTGACCACCACGTGTATTGCTCGGCATCCTGATTCACTTCGCGAAAACCATCGACAAAGCCGACTTCACCGAACAGCTTGTCCAGCCACGCCCGCTCTTCCGGCAAGAAACCGGAATTCTTCAGGTTGCCCTTCCAGTTTTTGATGTCGATATTTTTGTGGGCAATGTTCCAGTCACCGCAAATGACGTAATCACGTCCACTGGTTTTCATCTGTTCCATCAGCGGCAGAAAATGCTCCATGCAACGGTATTTCGCTTGCTGGCGTTCCTCACTGGAGGAACCCGACGGCAGGTACAGGGAAACCACACTCAGCTCGCCGAAACGCGCCTCGATATAACGCCCTTCGGCATCAAACTCGGCATTACCCATCCCCATGATGACCTCATCTGGTTGCTGGCGGGCATAGATGGCTACCCCGCTGTAACCTTTCTTTTCGGCATCGTGGTAATGGCAATGGTAGCCATCGGGGAAAAACAAGGCGCGGTCTTCTTCCAGTTGATGGATTTGTGCCTTGGTTTCCTGGATGCACACCACATCCGCCGCCTGTTGTTTCATCCAGTCGAAGAAACCTTTTTTGGCAGCGGAGCGGATGCCGTTGGTGTTGGCAGAGATTATGCGCATAAGAACCCCTCACCCCCCATCCCCCTCTCCCTCAAGGGGCGAGGGGTCACTCTGGCATTCCTGCCGGGAAGCCGCATACCAGCACTTCCAGCAAGGCTTTCTGCGCGTGCAGGCGGTTTTCGGCCTCATCCCACACCACGCTTTGTGAGCCATCCATCACTTCCGCAGACACTTCCAGACCACGATAAGCTGGCAGGCAGTGCATGAAAATCGCATCCTTAGCCGCCAGTTGCATCATATTGGTATCAACCTGATAACCGGCGAAGGCTTTTTCGCGGATTTTCTTTTCAGCTTCCTGCCCCATGCTCGCCCAGGTGTCAGTGACTACCACTTCAGCGCCCTTGACTGCTGCGTTCGGGTCGCGGAAATAGGTCACGGAACCAGCAGTGGCTTTCACCATGTCGGCATCCGGGTCATAACCTTCCGGGCAGGCAACATTGAGGTGGAAACCAAACAATTGGGCGGCTTCCATCCACGAATGGCACATGTTGTTACCGTCGCCGACCCATGCCACGGTCTTGCCATTGGGCAGACCGCGCTGTTCCATCCAGGTCATCATGTCCGCCAGCAATTGGCAGGGGTGGAACTTGTCGGTCAGGGCATTGATCACCGGCACGCGCGAATGGGCGGCAAAGGTTTCCACCTTTTCCTGTTCAAAGGTGCGGATCATCACCACATCCACCATGCGTGAAATGACCCTGGCGGAATCCTCAATCGGTTCACCGCGCCCAAGCTGGGTGTCGTTGGGGGACAGGAACATGGAATGCCCGCCCAGTTGCGTCATGCCCGCTTCAAATGATACGCGGGTGCGGGTGGATGATTTCTCGAAAATCATCGCTAGGGTGCGGTTTTTCAGGGGTTCAAAAATTTCGCCCCGCTTTTGCAGCGCTTTCAGCTCGATGGCGCGACCGATAACGGCGAGCAATTCAACCGGGGTAAAATCGCTCAGGGTTAAAAAGTGCCTGACAGCGTTGTTATTCATCTCTCTATCCTCAATCAGCAACCACCGCTCAGGATGGCTTCTCTCCAGCAGCCGGTGACAGGAATGCCTGCACCAATTCTGTTACCATAGTTATAATTTGTTCAGCTTGCTCATAGCTGATGACCAGTGGCGGCAACAAACGGATAACATTACCCGCTGTCACATTGATCAGAATGCCTTTTTCCAGGGCTTGTTTGACCAGCTCACCACAGTCACGCTCCAGCTCAATACCCAGCATCAATCCCTTGACGCGAATCTCTCGCACACCTGCCACACCCGCCAGTTTGGTGCGGAATTGCGACAGGAAATAATCACCCAGTTCAGCCGCACGGGCTGCCAGGTTTGCTTGTTCCATCACCTCAATGACTGCCAATGCCGCACGGCAGGCCAGCGGATTGCCACCAAAGGTGGAGCCGTGGTTGCCGGGGCCAAATACGGAAGCAGCCTTGCCACCTGCCAGACATGCACCAATCGGCACACCATTGCCCAAGGCTTTCGCCAGCGTCATCACATCCGGCTGGATGGCGGTATGCTGGAAAGCAAACCACTTGCCGGTGCGGCACATGCCTGACTGGATTTCATCCAGCATCAGCAGCCAGTCGTGCTGGTCGCAGATCGCTCGCAAGCGCGGCAGATAGTCGTCCGCTGGAATGCGGATACCACCTTCGCCCTGCACCGGCTCTACCAGCACTGCCACGATATTCGGGTTGGTCGCTGCCAAGGCTTCCACCGCCGCCGCATCGCCGTATTCCACCCGCACGAAACCTTCCACCAGCGGGGCAAACCCGGTCTGCACCTTGGTATTGCCGGTCGCGGTCAGGGTTGCCATGGTGCGCCCGTGGAACGAATTGGTCATGACCACCACAGTTGGCACAGCAATGCCCTTGTTGTGACCGTACAGGCGGGCAATCTTGAGGGCAGCTTCATTAGCTTCCGCACCAGAGTTGCTGAAAAACACTTTGTCCAGCCCGGAGAGCGCACACAGTTTTTCCGCCAGGGCTTCCTGATGGGCAATCTGGTACAGGTTGGAGGTGTGCAGCAATTCATGGGCTTGCGCACAGATGGCATCTGCCACTTCACGTCGCGCATGGCCTACGTTGCACACGGAAATACCGCTGAGGGCATCCAGATACTGTTTGCCTGTGGTATCCCACAGGAGTGCGTCTTCACCTTTGGTGAAAGTAACCGGCAAACGTGCATACGTCGGCATTACTGCATGAGTCACGGCTTAAACCTCCCAAAAATCCGCCATAACAGCCAGAAATGCGAAAGGCAGCCCAGACAGGCTGCCTTTGCAAGAAAGCGCAAGAATATAGGTAATCAAATTCCGCTTGTCAATCACTAATTTAATGCATTGTCAAGCGGTTTGTGTCTGGTCAGTATGGCGAGCATTTCTGTATGGTTCAAACCGCCCCGCACGCTGTACAAGATACGCCCTTGTGCATCCAGCAGATGATGCACTGGCACAATCCGCTCGGGAGCCAATTGCCGGGCAGCCTGCCCTTGCAGATCCAGCACGATGGGCAAACCCAGTTGCAAACGAGCCTGGGTTTCCACCAGCATATTGGGCGGGTCGTCAGGCATGGCCACCGCAATGACTTGCAAACGGCTACGCTGCTCGCGGTGTAACGTTTCCAAATCAGGCATTTCTTGCAGGCAAGCGGCACAACTGGCAGACCACAGGTTAACCCACGTCAGACGCCCTTGCGGGTCAGGTATCTGTACCCGTTCACCACCCAAGGTGGGCAGATCAAGGGCAACCCGTTGCTTTTCCTGTGTCCGCATGGAGAACAGCAGCAGTATTCCGCCCAGCAGCAGCACGCCGGATAAAACCAGCCATTTCAGTTTATTATCAGATACTAACATGAGAAATTCCCTGCAAGTTTCAATGATAAATATCAAAAACTAGGATATATTACTTCCACACTGTGTGAAATCACACACTTCCAAACCAAAAGAGCGGGGTTGTAGTCATGACAATGACAGACAGTACATCTTCCCATGCTTGCCGAACCTTTGAGGTGCGGCCAAACCGCTCTTTGTCCCCAGCGGGGATGCTGGTGTTCTTCCTGGTGGTAACGGTTTTATCCCTGGTAGTGGCGTTGCGCTTCCTGCTGCTGGGCGTATGGCTGGTGTTGCCTTTCACGCTGCTGGAATTGCTGGTGTTGGGTGTTAGCCTGTACCTGTTCGAGCGTCACTCCCGTTATTCTGAAACCCTGCGAATCTGCCCGGATGACATCCTGTTCATCGCACGGCGCGGCGTAAAAATATTGCAAGAATGTCGTTTTCAAACGCACTGGGTTTCTATCGTACTTCAGTTGGATCAGCACAGTTGGTATCCCAGCCGTTTGCTCTTGCAGTCACACGGCAAGAGTATCGAAATCGGGGCGTGCCTGACCGACGAAGACCGTAAGGCTTTTGCAGAAACCATTCAAGCGACGCTGGAGGAGTGCCGCCGGATGAGCTGATTAAGCCCCATATTGAGAAAGACGCCTGTTAGGAGGAGACATGGTGAGCAAAAACAAGACGGGACTACCCGCCGCCCTGCTGTTGTTGCCCTTGGGGTTACTGACGAGTATTGCCCGTGCCGACTATGGCTATAACCTGCCAGAACCCGCTGCCACCCTGACGCAGGAGATCTTTGACCTGCACATGCTGACCACCGTCGTTGGCACTGTCATCATGGTGATTGTCACGGCAATGATTGTGTACGCGCTGTATGCCTATCGCCACGACAAAGGCGCAGTGCCGGATCAAAATTTTCATACTAGCTGGTTTGGGCGTTGGGCGTGGGTACTCGTGCCCGTGATTGTGCTGGGCATCGACCTCAGCATTGCCAGTTCCGCTTCTTCCACCCTCAGCTCTGTCGAAGACCGCAGCAAGGCCGATGTCACGGTGAAAGTAATCGGTTCGCAGTGGAAATGGACATACGAATACATGGATGACGACATCAAGGTCGTCAGCAACCTGAAAAAGCTCGAACCAACCGACCCCTTGTACCTGCGTGATGTGGATGACCCATTGGTATTGCCTACCGGACAGCGGGTACGTTTCCTGCTGACCTCCACCGATGTACTGCACAACTGGGGTGTGGCTGAAATTGTACCGAAAAAGATCAACATTCCCGGCTATATCAACGAAACTTGGGCGCACATCACCAAGGAAGGCACTTACCGTGGGCAATGCTATGAAAACTGCGGGGCAGGTCATGCGTTCATGCCAGCCGTCGTGCGGGCAGTCAGCCCAGCGGAATACCAGCAATGGAAAACCGAACGCAAAGCCCAGCAAGCACAAGCCGCTGCCGAAGCCTCTTCCGACAAGGCATGGGCAAAAGAGGAGCTGATGGCGAAAGGCCAAGAGATTTACACCAAAAACTGCATGGCCTGCCATCAGGCACAGGGTCAAGGCATCCCCGGTGTATTCCCGGCATTGGCAGGCAGCAAGATTGCCAACGGGGCGGCGGCTGACCACATCAATATCGTGGTGAAAGGCAAAACGGGCACGGCAATGGCAGCCTGGGGACCACAACTGAATGATCTGGACATTGCGGCAGTCGTGACATTCGAGCGCAATTCATGGGGCAATACGGCGGGTGATGTCGTGCAGCCCAAAGACATAAAAGCAGCACGCTAACGGAGGAGTTTGACCATGAGTGTAGCCACAGCACACGACGACCATCACGATTCTCATGATCACGGGCCACCTAAAGGCTGGCAACGTTGGGTATACAGCACCAACCATAAAGACATTGGCACGATGTACCTGTTTTTTGCCTTGTTCATGCTGTTTTTCGGCGGGGCAATGGCAATGTACATCCGCGCGGAATTGTTCATGCCGGGGGTGCAGCTTGCCAACCCGGATTTCTATAACAATATGGTGACTGACCATGCGCTGGTGATGGTGTTCGGGATGGTCATGCCTGCGGCGGCAGGGATGGCAAACTGGATGATTCCCTTGATGATTGGTGCGCCGGATATGGCATTGCCACGCTTGAACAACCTGAGCTTCTGGTTATTGCCTGCGGCTGCGCTCATGCTGATTTTGTCCATCCTCGCGCCATACCTGTTTCCGGGCAGCGGCGGCCCTGTGAATACGGGCTGGACATTGTTACCACCGCTGTCGATCCAGAACGGGATTGGCATGGATTTCACCATTTTTGCGATTCACATGCTGGGGATTTCCTCGATTCTGGCATCCATCAATATCGTGACCACCATCCTGAACATGCGTGCGCCCGGTATGACCATGATGAAAATGCCGCTGTTTGTATGGGCATGGTTCTTTACCGCCTTGCTGCTGATTGCGGTTATGCCGGTGTTGGCGGGTGCTGTGACCATGCTGCTGTTTGACCGCCATTTTGGTACGTCATTCTTTGATGCGGCTGGCGGTGGCGACCCGATTTTGTTCCAGCATCTGTTCTGGTTCTTTGGGCATCCTGAAGTGTATGTGTTGCTGTTGCCGTCCATCGGGGTGTTAGGTCTGGTGATTCCGACCTTTGCCCGCAAGCCGTTGTTTGGTTACAAAGCGCTGGTGTATGGCATGGGCGTGTTAGCAGTGTTGGGGATGGTGGTGTGGGCGCATCATCAGTACACCATTGGCATGTCGTTGTTTGCCACCAATTACTTCATGATTGGCACGATCCTGATTTCGATTCCGGTGGGGCTGATGTTGATGAACTTCATTTTCACCATGTGGCGCGGCTCGATGACGTTTGAAACGCCGATGCTGTTTGGGATTGCGATCATCCTGATGTTCTCGTTTGCAGGTGTAACCGGGGTCATGCTGGCGGTGGTTCCGGCGGACATGCAGTACCACGATACCATGTTTGTGGTGGCGCATTTCCATTACGCGCTGATACCGGGGGCAGTGTTTGGCTTGTACGCGGGCGTGTTCTACTGGCTGCCGAAATGGACGGGGCATATGTATGACGAACGCCTCGGCAAAATTTTCTTCTGGTGGACAACCATTTCCTTCAACATCACCTTCTTCCCGCAACATTTTTCCGGCTTGGCGGGAATGCCCCGGCGGATTGTGGATTACAGCATCCAGTACACCGAGTTCAACATGATTTCCAGTATCGGTGGCTTCCTCTTTGGGTTGTCGCACTTGCTGTTCCTGTACATCATTATTCAGACGATTCGTGGTGGGAAAAAAGCACCTGACAAACCGTGGGAAGGCTCCCAGATCGGCACGCCGGGGCTGGAATGGACACTTCCTTCCCCACCACCGTTCCATAGTTTCACCCAAGCACCGGTGGTGAAATGATGAAACAACCTGATGATGACAAACTGCGTAAAGCCAATCTGCGGGTGGCGATTATTCTGGGGGCAATTGCACTGCTGGCGATGGCGTATTCGTTCGTGTTTCTGCCCAAAGTGCTGAGCGGCGGGCTTGTGCCATGAATAGCGACACACCATCGTCAGCCGGGCAACTGGCAGCCAAAAATCGCAAGACGATACGTCGTTTGTGGCTGGTGGTGCTGGGTATGTTTGGCTTCGGTTTTGCGATGGTGCCGTTGTATCGGCTGGCGTGTGAAGTCGGTGGCATTAACGGTGTGGCGGGGACACCTGCCGGAAGGATAGCAGCAGCCAGCGTCATGCCGGTTGACACCAGTCGCCTGATTACCGTGCAATTTGATTCCACCATCAATAGCGGCTTGCCGTGGGAATTTCACCCGTTGGAGCGGCAAAAGCAAGTGCATCCGGGGCAACAGGTCGCGGTGAAATATTACGTCAAAAACCTGTCAGATCAGCCCATTGTTGCACAAGCCGTGCCGGGCGTAACCCCTTGGCAAGTCACCCAACATCTCAAAAAGCTCGAATGTTTCTGTTTCACCCAGCAAACCCTGCAACCGGGGGAAGCGCGGGAAATGCCGGTGTATTTCATGATTGACCCGGCAGTCGACAAGCAATACGAAACCGTCACGCTGTCATACACCTTTATGAATACAGACCGTGACGCAGCCCCCAAACCTGAACAACACGCGGCGATGACGAGGAGAATCCCATGAGCCATGCAACCCACTCGGATCAAGACGCTTATTTTATTCCCGAACCCAGCCCTTGGCCGATTGTAGCGGTTGCCAGCGTCTTTCTGACGTTTTTAGGACTCGTTTTCCTGATCAATGACATGGGGCTGGCGGGCAGCCTGATTATGGTGACGGGCTTTGCCATCTTGGCCTACCTGTTTCAAGGCTGGTTTGGAGCGGTGATCGACGAGAGCCTGACGGGGAAATACAACGGCAAGGTTGACCGTTCGTTCCGACAAGGGATGTTTTGGTTCATCACTTCCGAAGCGGCGTTTTTCATTACCTTTTTCGGCTGCCTGTATTACCTGCGCAATATTACCCTGCCCTGGCTGGGCGGTGAGGGGCAACTGGCAAGCTCGAATATCCTCTGGGAAGGCTTCCAGTACAGTTGGCCTTTGCTGAACCTGCCGGATGCGGATACCACCAAGTACGTGGCTGCCAAGGAAGCGATGGGCGCGTGGGGCTTGCCGTTTCTGAATACCATCATTTTGCTGACCAGCGGTGTCACCCTGACCTGGGCGCATTGGGGCTTGAAAAAGAACAATAACAAGCAACTGGTGCGGGGGTTGATTATGACCATCGCGTTGGGGGTGCTGTTCTTTTGCGTGCAAAGCTATGAATACTGGCACGCTTATCAGGATCTGGGCTTAACCCTGAATGCTGGGGTCTACGGCTCAACCTTTTACATGCTGACTGGCTTCCACGGGCTGCATGTCACCATTGGTACGATCATGCTGATTGTGATCGCTGTGCGCAGCGCCCGCCACCATTTCACCGAACACAACCACTTCGCATTTGAAGCGGTTGCGTGGTACTGGCACTTCGTGGATGTGGTGTGGATTGCCTTGTTTATTTTCGTGTATTGGCTGTGAACCCCTCACCCCAACCCCGCACCCAGCCCCCTGCGGGGTCGTCCCTCAAGGGGAGAGGGGCTAAGAGATCACCTTTCTTGTTCCCCCTCGCCCCTTGAGGGAGAGGGGGTTAGGGGGTGAGGGGTAAATCACCCCGCAACACCGTGCGGTGCAATTTGTCCGGTCAGGTAGCCGACGATTAACAGGCAAATGAGGAACACTGATAACGCTACCCGCGTGGTCAGCGAAGTGACAACCCGGTTGGAGTTACCGTTGTCCTTAGCAAGGAAGAACACACCGGAAACCAGGCTGATCAGGATCAGCAGCAGATTGATAACGATCAGCACTTTAAACCACATGCAGGAGTCTCCCGTTTGTTACAGCACAGTGAAAACATCAGTATAACCGCAAGTTACCAGTTTCGTGCGTCGGTTTTTACCACGCTGCTGACGGTGGTGGCAGTAGGGGTGTTTTCGTCATTGGCAGTGTGGCAATACCAGCGGGCAGTTTACAAGGAACAGGTATCACAAGCCGTGGAGCAACAAAGAGGCTTGCCTGCTCTTCAGCTTGAACAAACAGATGTGGACTGGCCTGCACAGCGTTTCCGCGCTGCCCGTGTCAGCGGGACATGGGACAACAGCCAAACGGTGTTGCTGGACAATATCGTGCAGCATGGCAAGGCAGGCTATCACGTAATTACCCCGTTGCGGCTTGCCAGCGGACAATGGGTGCTGGTGAACCGTGGCTGGGTGGCAGTGGGTGCAGACCGTCAGCAATTACCCGCCATCAGTGCGCCGACAGAGGCAGTGCAAGTGGAAGGCACACTGGATATGCCGCGTTCCAAGCCGCTATTCCTGTTTGGTGATATTGCCGCCGATGTCGAAGGCAACCAGCGCTGGTTGTATCTGGATGTGGCTCGTTTCGGGCAAAAACTGGGGGTAAACCTACCGCCTTACCTGCTATTGCAAACTTCGGCGGCGGATGACGGTTTGAGCCGCGACTGGCCGGTCTATGCCAACAAGGCTGGAATGCACATCGGTTACAGCATCCAATGGGCGGCGTTCGCACTGATGGTGCTGATTGCCTACCTGTACCTGAATACTCACAAAAAGGATAAAGCATGATGAGTGCCGTTGAGGGCGTTGCCCAGCCACCGAAACGCAGTAACCGCACCTTGTGGATTTTGATCGCGGTATGCGCATTTCCGTATCTGGCGGGCTGGTTGTATTTCCAGTTTCGGGCGGAATTGCCGGTGCCTGCGACCACTAATTTCGGCACACTCCTATCTCCCGTGCGGGCAGTGGGGGATTTACCCCTGGTAGGGCTGGATGGTGCTACCTTCAATACAGCGGACTTGCGCGGCAAATGGGTGTTGATGACGGTGGCGGATTCGGCTTGTGCGGCTGCCTGCCAAAAGAACCTCTACAACCTGCGTCAGGTCAGGAAAGCAATGGGCAATGAACGCCGCCGGGTGGAGCGCTTGCTGGTCTTGACCAACACCGACAGCTTGCCTGCCCTGCAAGCGCAATTGCACGAACATGAAGGCATGAAAGTTGCCAAGGGGCCTACCACCTCTGTACAGCAATGGCAGGCAGTATTGCCAAACCCGAATCCGGTGGCGGAGGATGGTCTTTACATCCTCGACCCGCTGGGCAATGTAATGATGTCGTATCCACCTGATTTTAATGGAGAGTTGATTATCAAAGATTTACGCCGCCTGCTGAAAGTGTCGCAGGTGGGGTGAGCCAAAGCCACACGGCTTTTATTTTAATAACGTTAGCAGGAGAAAGTGTTATGGCCACAATTATGAGTACAGACCACATTGCCGACGCTCCACCACGTCTGGTTGTGCGCAAGGTTGATTCCGAAGCCTCCATGCGCTGGCTGAATGCCGGGATCAAGGATTTCAAAGCTGCGATGGGCGCAAGCATGGCCTATGGGATGGTCTACGTTGTCATAGGGTTAATCCTAGCTTGGATGACGTGGGAACAGCCCCTTTTCATCAGTTCACTGGCAACCGGCTTCCTGCTGATTGGCCCGGTTGTGGCAGTGGGTTTTTACTGCATCAGCCGTACTTTGGAACAGGGCGGCACACCGCATTTCATGCAAGGTATTGACGGGCTGCGTTTCAACGCACTCGGTCTGGCAAGTTTCGCCTTGGTGCTGGGTGTGCTGATGAGTATTTGGGCGGTACTTTCCTCTCTCTCCGTCGCACTGTTTTTTAACAATATCACCTTTAGCGGTAATCTTTTGGATACCTTGCTGGGGCATCCCAACTTCATGTCCTTCGCGTTGGTTTGGGCGTTGACAGGGGGTGCAGTGGCAGCGGTGGCGTTTGCGATTAGTGCGGTATCCGTGCCATTGATTACCGACAAGCGCGTGGATTTCATGACTGCGATGATCACCAGCGTTAAAGCCGTAATGAAAAACCCCGGTGTGATGCTCAGTTGGGCATTCATCTTGGCAACCCTAACGTTCTTGGGCTTCATTTTCTTCTTTGTCGGCTTGGCGATTGCACTACCGATTGCCGGTCATGCAAGCTGGCACGCTTACCGTGACTTGGTTGCAGAAGAATAAGCCCTAACCCCTGTGGAGTATCGCCCATGATCAATGTCGCCGCCCTGGATGCAGGAATCAACTGGAGAGCGTATTTCGGCCTGTGCAAACTTAAAGTGGTGAGCCTGATTGTGTTCACCGCTTTGGTTGGAATGCTACTCGCCACCCCGGATGCCGTACCACTTTCGACCCTGTTCTGGGGTTTGCTGGGCATTGGTTTGGGGGCTTCCTGCGGGGCGGCAATCAATCATATCGTTGACCAGAAAATTGATGCGGTGATGAAGCGCACCGAACACCGCCCCCTGCCACAACACCAACTCAGCACCGCGCAAGCCTTGGTGTTTGCGGGTGGTTTGGGGGTATTGTCGATGTTCATTCTGGCGGTGATGGTCAATCCACTGACTGCGTGGCTGACATTGGCGTCGATGGTGGGTTATGCGGTGGTGTATACCCTGTACCTGAAGCGTTCCACCCCGCACAATATCGTGTTGGGCGGGGCAGCCGGGGCAGCGCCGCCTGTGCTGGGCTGGACAGCAGTAACGGGCGAATTGCACACCGATGCACTGTTGCTGTTCCTGATCATTTTCATCTGGACACCGCCGCATTTCTGGCCGCTAGCGATCAAGCGGGTGGAAGACTACCGCAAGGCGGGCATCCCGATGCTGCCGGTGACGCACGGGATTGCGTTTACCAAGCTGAATATCGTGATCTACACGCTGATGCTGATTGCGGTCACGCTCATGCCGTTCCTGACGCACATGAGCGGGGTGTTGTATCTGCTGGCGGCGTGCGGGTTAGGGGCGGGCTTTTTGTATCACGCCATCCTCCTGTACCGCAGCGAAGGCGACCAGCACGCGATGAAAACTTTTGGGTATTCGATTTTCTACCTGAGTGCGCTGTTCATTGCGTTGTTGGCGGATCATTATTTGGCGGCGTGGTGGTGAGTTGAGGGGCTAATCATCAAGCCCCTACTGCATTTTCATGACCGTTACCCGTTCACTGTCGGTCAGCAACATCCACGCACTGAGTTTGGGCAACGCAGCAATTTCCGCTAACTGCAAATAGCCTTGCACTTGCGCTATGCCCTCTTCCCGTTTGGCCTCCCAACCCTTTTCCCCGTCACCTTTTTTGGCATATTTCAATTCGATCAGGTGTTGGTGTTTGACTGCAAACGGACTGCGTTCCAGCAGCAGGATGTCGGGGTATTTGTGGTTCATTTCCCTCTCACTCTGGATGAAATACACCGACGATTGATACAACAGGGTCAGCAACAGGGTTTTGATGTGCTTTTCATCCATCTGCATGAAATCACGATTGGACAGCATTTGCAGCACCCGTTGCATCTCGTCAGCCAGTGGCTGGATGTCATCATGCAGTGCCAGCGATTCCACCGCCAACATCAGTGCCCTATTGGGAATGCTGATCTGGTTGCGGCGTTCCAGCTCCACTTTGAAATAGTGAAAGTACAACTCATGGATGGCGTGGTTGGGAATACTGAACACTTCACCAGACAAGGTTTCAGCCCGTAGTGACACGAACCCCATGTAAGCGAGCAGGCTAATAAAGTCGTCACGGTCAAAGCCTTTGTCGAAATCAAATTTGCGCCGCTGGTTCGCACTCACCTCACCGATGTTGATGATTTCATCCAAAACGGCAAAATTGGTATCGCGGTCGCCAATGCTGAACATACCCATGATTTTGCCATAATCTGATGCAATATTTTCATCCAGCATCTGTTTAGGATAACTGCAATTCTGGAAACGGAAATTTTTCAGGAAATACAGCAGCATATTAGCGTTATACACTGTCTCCTGCGCTTGCGCACAGAAACGGTAGCCGTTGTACCAACGCCTCACATCCGCCATCAGCGCATCCGCATCAAGCTGGCAAGTTTGCACCAACGGCTGTAACAGGCTTGCCACTTCTGCTTCGGTGAAACCTGCCACGCTGTTGAAATCTTCGTGCAGGGACAGGTTTTCACCAATATTGAACCCACTGGTCATGCTGTCGAGCATCAACGGGGTAACACCCGTGATAAACAGGCGGTCAACCGTGCCGCGCTGGGTGGCGGTTTTGATGGTTTCGTAAAAACTGCGCACAAAACCCCCTTTGCCAACGATGCTTTGGAACACGTCAAAATCTTGCGACAACAGGGCATTGGCAAAGTGGTCGTATTCGTCGATCAGCAGCAGGATTTTCTGCCCTTCCACGATGCTGAAAAAGGCTTCCATTTTTTCATACGGCGAAGCACGCTGGGCAATCGCTGCAATGTCCGTTACGGGGTATTGATAGCGCCCCAGATAGCGTTGCAATGCCAGCTCCACCTTGGTGTTGAATGCCCGGTAAACATCCTCCGGGGTTTCGGTGGCAATCCCGCTGAATTCCATGAACAACACGGGGTAGCTGTTTTTAAGCGGGGTGGGATGCTTGCCGATATAAAGCGTTGCAAACAGCGCGTCAAAGTCGCTTTGGTGGGCGATGTCGTAATAATGTTCCAGTGTCGACAGGAACAGGCTTTTGCCGAAGCGGCGCGGGCGCAGCAGGATTTGGTAATTGCCTGCGTCCTCCAGCCTGGCGATGTAATCCGTCTTGTCTATGTAGACGTAACCACCCGTAATCAGGGTTTTGAAGTTGCTGATGCCGTAGGGGATTTTCATGGAAGTCCTGCCGTTGCCATTGCATGGGGTAATGATAGCGGGTTTGGGCAACAGCGTGTGGACAAACCGTGACGGAAGCCATCAGCTCATGTCAGAGATTCAGCGTCCAGAGGCTTCAGAGGTCAGAGTAATGGGGACAACACAACACCGAAATCCAACAGTGTCGTACCGGGCGTCCCGCACGCCGTCGTTGCGCACAGCCGCGCGGACGTACCCCTGACCGTCGTAGAACGCCCCGCCGCGCAACACGCAAACGGCTTCGCCGTTTACAAAAGAGCGTTTTTTCCATTCTTCCGTGCCAACGGTTGGGTATGGATATTTACCACTTTCACTGCGCGTCCATTCCCACACATTGCCCACCATGTCCTCACAACCATAGGGGCTTGCCCCTTGCGGATAGATACCCGGCATCGTCACTTGCCCAATACTCCATTGGTAATTCAAGTGTTCGTCACTGATCTCATTACCCCACGGGTAACGCCGTTGCGGTTCGGGGTTATTTTCCAGACCGCCACGCGCTGCCTTTTCCCACTCAGCGTCATCTGGCAAAGTGATACATAAATCCCGCCCCAACAGGTTTTTGTCATGCAGATACCCTGTCAACCACTGGCAGAACTGCATAGCTTCAGCTTGTGATACCCAGACAACCGGGGTATTCGCAACACCACGTAAAGCATCTTCATCACCCACTTTGAAGCCTGTTGCATCAACAAATTGCCGGAACTGCGCCACCGTAACCGGGTATTTCGCCATCTGGTAAGCGTAGTTTAAGTCATATTCACCTGCTGGATTTTCTGACAAGATTGCTTCATCGTCCTCGTCGTATTTACCCTTGCCCATCCAGAACTTGCCTGCGGGGATTGGCACAAACGCCATGGCTTCAACCGTCATGATTTCAGTGCGAGGGTCGCCGATCACGACAAGGTAGCGACCGATGGCGGCGCGTTCCACGGCTGGCAGATGTGGGGTGATCAGCGCTTGCGGAAGTGCTGTACGGATGCGCTCAAAAATCGGCTTGTGGATGCGCCCAACCTGAGTAACATTCAGGTTGTCTGCCATGATTTCCGCCGCCAGACGCAAGCCCCATGCGGCATCTTGGGTCAAGCTATCCAATGCCTCCGGGTAGAGCGCATCGACCAAATCCCAGACAGGCCGGGGTTTGGCTTGCGCATCAATCCCGCCCGCCAGCAACACCACTTCACGCCAGCGGTCAGGGTCAGAGGTTCCCAGTTGCGCGGCGACTTCCTGCCATGACTGGCAATCTTCGTGCTCCTTGAACAGATCATCGGCTTCGAGTTGGAAGTAGGCAGCGGCAAGGTATTCCTGAAAACTACGGTGCGGGAAGGTGTAGACAGCATCCATTTCATTCGTGCCGCCCCGCTGGTAGAGGATGCCTACCCGGTCACGCAGGTAGTCGCACACTTCCCATGCGTCAACATTCTTGCCACCACTACGGGCGGCTTTGGTCAGTGCCAGAATCAGGTCGTCAGCAGAAATATCCGCTGTTTCCTGCTGCTGCGCATCCTGCAAGGCATGGGCGCGGAAAGCCAGGCGCTCCAGAATCCGGCGGATGGCCTCCTGCCCGATTTGCAGGAATTCGGCGAGGCTGTGCTGCGCCAATCTGCGGGCATCGTCGCAATCCTTGGCGTCGAAACGGGCTTTTTCCCACTTGTTTACCAGCAATTCCAACAGCTTTTCATACAGGTCAGCACGGCGTTCCGGCAATTCATGACGGTAGGCGTGCAGGTAAGCAATCAGGCTCAGCAACAACGGGCGTTTTGCCAGATCGTGCAACGACGACCGCCTTAACACTGCGGCTTGCAGTTTTGCACCCCGCGCTGCTGCCGCCTCCTGATCCAACGTGCCAAGGCTGGCATACCAACGCTGGATAAAGCGGATAATTTGCCCATCCGTAAACGGTGCAAGGTGGGAAACCGCAAACCCGCGTATGTGCCACTGCGGGTCACGGTAGGCATAGGGTCGGCAAGTGACCAGCAAGCGGCAATCCGCATAGCTTCTGGCGAAACCTTCAACACACTCAACCAGACGTTTACGCCGATCCCCCGCTTGTGGCACTTCATCCAGCCCATCGAACATCACCAGAACTTTACCGTCACGTAAACGCTGTTGCAGGATTTCAGCATAATTCTGGCAGTCGGTGCGTTCCAATTGGGTAAGCAGGAATGTCATCAGGTGGCAGACATCGCCTTTTTCCTGTTCCGCCGGGAAGTGGGCAGAAGCGGAAAAGTCCCGCAGGATGATGCGCACGGGTATCAACCCGTCATGTTCCCACGCCTGCCGGATTTCCCGCTGTTCGGGTTCGTCTTTGCCCTCAACCTTGATTTTTTCGGTTTGCGGATTGCCTTGCTCGTCAGGCAAGGGAGCCGTCAGCGTTTGCAGGTTGACGTGGGCACTCTGCAAGTTCTCCCCCGCCATACACAAGGTCAGGTAATTGACGAAAGCGCTCTTGCCACTGCCGGGGTCGCCGGTCAGTACCAGACATTGTTCCCGGTTCAACACCTCCAGCGCAGAAAGCAGTTTTTGCTGGCGTTCCTCCGGCTGCATGTCGCGTTGGGCTGCCGGGGTAGTGGTCAGCAGCGCGGTATACACCGCATCCAGTTCCAAACGCTGGCTGTTTTCGTCGCGCAAATCCATCAGGCTGAGCCATTCCAGCCCGGCGCAATCCTTCATCACGCGCTTGAGGTAGTGCTGTTCGCGCTGGAGCACGTTCTCGGCACTCAACACCGTGCCATTCACCGTGATGTTATTGACGGTAACATTGCTATCGGTAATGGACTCTGCGGCTACCGAACCATTTTCCGCATGTGGCATGGCTTACCCTTACTTGTTGAACGTATTGTTGATGGTAATGGTGGAACCTTGGGCAACACCCAGCGCAATGCTGCCATTGTCCGCCTTGATACTACCCTGCCCCAGTGCAGTAGCTGACGCCTGCGGACTGGAATGAATACCATCCAGCAACGGCGCATAACCCCGCGCCCGCAGTTCCGCCAATGGCGTGGTGAACCTGCCCGCCGCGAAGTTCATCAAATCACTGGCATTCTGGCTGATGTCGCGGATGATATTGAGCCTTTCATACTCTTTGCCAATCAGGGCAGGGTTGATGCCAACCAGCAAGGAGTTGGCGTTTTCATACTCAGCCAGCCAATACCGGACTACGCCAATCCGGTAGGCCATATCCTGCAAATCGCAGTCATCGGCGATGATGGGGTGGGTGCGCTCCTGAAAACCGCCTTTCTGCCATGTCCGTAGCAACTCATACATGCACCACGGCGACTGGAAATAAGACTTGCTGAAGATGGTGATGACATGCTCGCCGCCGGTCAGTTGATCCATGAACTGCTGGATAAGCTCGCCGTGTTTGATTTCGTTGTTATCGCGCAGCAAGCGGAGATGGGATGGGCAGTGTTTTTCGAGTTCGTCGACAATGCCCGTCGCTTGCTCGACACGCCATGAATAGGAGACAAATACCTTCGTTTTGTTCATGTCAGAGTTTCATCGTCCAGAGGTTTCAGAGGCCAGAGTAATGGGGACAACACAACACCGAAAACCAACGCTGTTGAAACGGAGGTCGCGCGAGAGGTCGTTGCGCACAGCCGCGCGGACGTTCCTCTGACCGTAGTAGAACGCCCCGCCGCGCAACACGCAAACGGCTCGGTCGCCGTTTGCAAAAGAGCGTTTCCGCCACTCTTCCGTGCCAACGGCAGGGTATGGGTATTCGCCATATTCACTGCGTGTCCATTCCCAAACATTGCCTGCCATATCCTCACAGCCACACGGACTTTTTCCTTGCGGATAGACTCCCGGTGTCGTTACTTGTCCGATAGCCATGTTGTAGTTCAGGTGTTCATCCGTGATTTCGTTGCCCCACGGGTATTCCCGTTGTGGTTCAGGGTTGTTTTCCAGACCACCACGCGCTGCTTTCTCCCACTCAGCTTCATCCGGTAAGGTGACGCATAAATCTGGGGCTAACAGGTTTTGGTCGTGCAGGTGTTGGGTCAACCATTGGCAAAACTGCATGACCTCAATTTGGGAAACGTAAACAACAGGCGAATTGGCAACCCCACGCAAAGCGTTTTCATTACCCGCTTTGAATCCTGTCGCTGTCACAAACTGTCGGAACTGTGCCACCGTGACCGGATATTTCGCCATCAGATAACGGTAACTTACGTCGTATTTGCTCTTGTCCAGCCAGAACTTGCCTGCGGGGATTGGCACAAATTCCATGCTTTCAACCGTCATGATTTCAGGGCGCGGGTCGCCGATGGTGGCGAGGTAACGACCGATGGCGGCGCGTTCCACGGCTGGCAGATGTGGCGTGCTTAACGTCTGAGGCAACGCAGCGCGGATGCGCTCAAAAATAGGCTTATGGATACGCCCTACCTGATCCGGCTTGAGGTTTTCCGCCAAAATCTCACTTGCCAAGCGTAAACCCCAAGCATCCTCTTTGTTTAGTTCTGCCACCGCAACCGGATACAATGCCGCCAGCAAGTCCCAAACCGGGCGTGGGTTAGTTTGCGCATTAATACCGCCCGCCAACACAATCACTTCGCGCCAACGGTCAGGGTCGGTCTTGCCCAAATGCGCTGCCATTTCCTGCCATGTGCTGAAATCGGCATCGGTGGGAAACAAGGCATCCTCTTCCAAACGAAAATAGGATGCTGCCAGATATTCCTGAAAACTGCGGTGCGGGAAAGTGTAAACCGCATCCATTTCCGTTGCCCCGCCGCGTTGGTAAAGGATGCCCACCCGGTCACGCAAGTATTCACATAGACGCAACGGCTTAACATCGTTTCTACCAACTGCCGCTGCCACTGCCACCAACTGTGTGACCAGATCATTGGCAGCAATATCAGCAGTTTCTTTTTGCCCTGCGTCTTGCTTTTGGTGTGCCTGAAAAGCCAAGCGTTTCAGTACCAGCCGGATGCTTTCCTGCCCGATTTGCAGGTATTCCGCCAGACTGTGCTGCTCACATTTCAACGCATCCTCACTGTCATTGGCCTTGAACCGTGCCTTTTCCCACTCGTCAATCAGCAAATCCAGCAACTTTTCGTACAAATCAGCACGGCGTTCCGGCAATTCGTAGCGGTTAGCATCCAGATACGCAATCAAGCTCAACAACAACGGGCGTTCGCCCAGTTTGCGCAAGGAATCACGCCCTAACACCGCCCGTTGCAACCTACCCGCCCGTTGCGTGGCACTGTCAGCCGTAAACTCCGGCGAATGGCTGTACCACTGCTGGATAAAGCGGATAATTTGCCCTTGGTCGAAATTGGCCAGATGGCTTTCAGCAAAACCTGCCAGCTTCCATTCTGCTTTTTCGTAGGCATAAGGGCGGCACGTCACCAAGAAACGCGCTTTGTGGAACGATTTCACGAAAGCGTCGATGCAGCTAATCAGCCGTTTTCGGCGTTCGCCCGCGTGGGGCACTTCGTCCAACCCGTCGAACATGACCAAGGCTTCGCCTGTGCGCAAACGCCCTTCGAGTATCTTGGCATACCCCTCAAGGCAATTGTCTTGCAGGTGGTTGTGCAGGAAGTCCAGCACACAACGAGCATTCGCTGCTTTATCGCTGGCGGGGAAATAACGGGAGGCGGAAAAGTCCCGCAAGATGATGCGTATTGGAATCAGCGCATTGTGATCCCACGGCTGGCGCACTTCACGCGCTTCCTTGTCCTCTTTGCCCTCAACGTCTACCTCGACCGTTTGCGGATTACCCTCTTGATCCGGCAGAGGTGCAGTCAAGGCTTGCAGATTGGCGCGTTTATTGCCTAAGTTTTCCCCCGCCAGACACAAGGCAAGGTAACTGACGAACGCACTTTTGCCGCTGCCCGGTGTGCCAGTCAGCACCAGACGTTGCTGTTGGTTCAA